>NZ_JACESP010000003.1 GCF_013911755.1 Sphingosinicella sp. | reverse complement strand
GTCCTGCACCTCAGGCGCGATGCGGTTCCACACCCGGCTCGGCGCCGATGGTCGATCCTCCAGCGCCTCCGGCCCGCCTTCGAGGTAGCGATCATACCAGCGGTAGAATGTCCGGCGAGGGATACCGAGCTGGTCCAGCGTGCGCTTGGCGGGCAGATGCGATCGCTCGACGATCCTGATGATCTCGAGCTTCTCGGATGCAGGATACCTCATTCGTCGTCGCCCCCATCCGCGATCATGCTTTTTTTCAGCAGACGGTTCTCGAGCGTCAGCTCGGCGACGCACTCCTTCAATGCGCGGGCTTCGCGGCGCAGGTCCTGCACCTCGCCGGTGGTCGCGGCACGCGCGGTATCGCCGGCCAGGCGGCGCTTGCCCGCTTCCATGAACTCCTTTGACCAGGTGTAATACAGGCTCTGCGCGATGCCTTCCTTGCGGCACAGCTCGGCAATGCTGTCCTCGCCGCGCAGTCCATCGAGCACGATGCGGATCTTGTCCTCGGCCGAGAAATGGCGACGCGTCTGCCGCCGGATGTCCTTCACCACCCGCTCAGCAGGGGCCTTTGCTAGCGATTTTTTCAAGGAGGGTTGGGTCTTCATCTTCGTTCCTTCGTCACTGCGACGAAGACCCAACCCTCCTCAAATCACAACCTCAAATCTGTGCCATTGGCGCTGACGGGGAACAGTATGGCGTCTCACGCGCTTTCGCGTTGCGGATCGCCAGCGCCGAGAGTCGCATGGTACCTCCTTCAGGAGGGCAACTCGATACCAAGAAAAGTACCAAGAACTTGACGCGGTATGGTATCGACGAGCCCGAATTCCTGCGGACACCATAACAGAAATAACGAAGCAAAACCAGTCACTTGGCGGACGAAAATGGACGTCCACGGACGGTCGATGGTACCCCCGGTCGGACTCGAACCGACACTTCTTGCGAAACTCGATTTTGAGTCGAGCGCGTCTACCAATTCCGCCACGGGGGCACGGCGGGAAGGCACTAGCGGAAAGCGGCGGGCTTGCCAATTCCCTGCTTCCGGTCCAGTTGAGCGGCATGTCG
The DNA here is from genome assembly GCF_013911755.1 of Sphingosinicella sp. GTDB lineage: Bacteria > Pseudomonadota > Alphaproteobacteria > Sphingomonadales > Sphingomonadaceae > Sphingosinicella. Next base: position 241,747 of record NZ_JACESP010000003.1, on the reverse strand, counting down.
AAACCCCCTCGCCGCTCCGGTCCGCCACGTCGCCCATCGAAGGCGGGCGGGCCCGCACGTCCGCCGCTGGACGGCAAACCGCAGCGCCCGCGCCGCCCCACCGATCACCGAACTGACGATCGCACGCCCGAAGGGCCGCGTGCTGCTCAACGAACCGGCGAACGCGGCGGCGAGCGTGGACCCGGGCGACCTGTCCGCGAACGGACGCTCCGGGTCCGGACGCCCGAGGAGCGGACGCCCCCTGAACAGACCCGGGAACGGACACGCCGTGAACGGCCGACCGGTGAACGAAGCGCCAACGAACGCACAGGTGAGCGCGAGACCACACGCACGGGCGAACGCAGCGAGCGTCGTCCGCGCCCGGGCGGCGGCATGGGCCAGCGCCCGGTCCGGCGCGCGGATACGGACGAGCGCCCGACGCGTCGCTCCGAAGGCCCCGCCGCCCCGGCCACGCACCGCACGGGCGCGCCGCAGCGCATCGCCAAGCTGCTGGCGCGCGCCGGCGTCGGCTCGCGGCGGGATATTGAGCGGATGATCGCCGAGGGTCGAGTCGCCGTCGCCGGCACGGTGCTCACCTCGCCCGCGCTCAACCTTACTTCGCTTGCCGAGGTGACAGTGGACGGCAACCCCGTCGCCGTGACCAGCGCGACGCGGCTCTACCGCTTCCACAAGCCCACCGGCTGCCTGACGACGGCGCGCGATCCGAAGGGCCGCGCCACGATCTACGATCTGCTGCCGAAGGACCTGCCGCGCCTCGTCACCATCGGTCGGCTCGACATGAACACCGAGGGCCTGCTGCTGCTCACCAACGATGGCGAACTGAAGCGCGCGATGGAGCTGCCCGCGAATGCGTTTGTGCGGCGCTACCGCGTGCGTGTGTTCGGCGCCGTGAACGCCCGCCAGTTGGAGGCGCTCGCCGAGGGCGTCACCATCGAAGGCGTGCGCTACGGCTCGATCAACGCCGATATCGAGCACAAGTCTGGCGCCTATTCGTGGCTGCTGATCAGCATCACCGAGGGCAAGAACCGCGAGGTTCGCAAGGTTCTCGAACATCTCGGCCTTCAGGTCACGCGGCTGATCCGCGTCAGCTACGGTCCGTTCGATCTGGACGACCTGCCGGTCCGCGGCGTCGATCAGATACCCGACGATGCGGTGTCGCGGCTGCGGAGCCGCCTTCCCGGCAAATGAGGATTATCGCCGGCGCATGGCGCGGACGGCCGCTCGTCGCGCCTGTGGGTGCCGAAACGCGGCCCACCGCCGATCGGGCGCGCGAAACCTTGTTCTCGATGCTCACGAGCCGCCTCGGCACCTTCGAAGGGCTGCGCGTTGCCGATCTCTTCGCGGGCACCGGCGCGCTTGGCCTCGAAGCCCTGTCACGCGGCGCAGCGCATGCGACGTTCATTGAGACGGATCGTGCCGCGCTCGCCGCGCTCAAGGCCAATATCGCGAAGCTCGGCGCTGCCGAGCGAACCGACGTGCTGGCGCGGAGCGCGGATGCACCGGGAACGGCGATCGCGCCGTACGACCTTGTGCTGCTCGATCCGCCTTACGGCAAGGGCCTTGGCGAGCGGGCGCTCGCAGCATTGCGGCAGGGCGGCTGGCTGGCACCGGGCGCCTGGGTCAGCGTGGAGACGCGGCGTGATGAGACGCTGGCGGCCGAAGGCTTCATGATCGATGCCGTGCGCGATGTCGGCAAGGCACGGCTGCACGTGCTGCGGCTAGCGTAGGGCCCGCTTGCATCTGCTGTGCGTCCCTCGACTTCGCTCGGGATGAATTAGCTTTTTGCTCTACGTCCATCATCCCGAGCGAAGTCGATGGACGCACAACGCCCTACTCTTCCGCCGGTTTTTTCTTCCCGAACAGCTTGCCGAGCCCCTTGCCGAGCGCGGTGCCGAGCTCTTCCTCCACGGTCTTCTGCGGCGCCGCTTCGGCAGGGGCTTCACCTTCCGCGACCGCGGGCGTCTGCGCCTTCTTGCCGCCGATGAGGCTGCCAAGATCAAGCTTGTCGCCGCCGACCGCCGCTTTGATGCCGACAAGCGCGATGCGCTTGCCGAACCACGCCTGCAGCGGGCCGAGCGAATATTTGACCTCCGGCACCGGCAGCGGCCCCTTGATGGTCGCGGGGATCGCGGGCGCATCCTTGTGGCTGCCGAGCCGGATGGTGGCGACGCTGTCCGCGTACCATGCGCCCATATCGACATAGCCCTTCGCGGTCACACTGCCGCCGTCCATGTCGCTCGTCACCTTGTCGATGTTGAAGCGTCCGCCCTTGCCCGTCGCGTCGATCGCGAGCGTGCGGTACTGTGTCTCTCCGCCTTTCAGCGCCGTCCCCGCGAAGCGCGCGAAGCTGTCGAGCGAGCGCAGATCGTTCAGTTCCTCGTCGAGCGCCTTCAGGTTGACCTTGCGGATCACGCCGTTCGTCGCGGCCATGCGCACCGGCCCGGCGAGCGAGGACATCAGCGCCTTCTGCGAGGGCCCACGCGCGGTGACATTCGCGGTTATGTCGACGGTGCCGGTCGCGGGCGCGCTCGCCATCGCGGCTTTCAGGAACGGCTCCACCGGCACACCGCTCAGCGCGAGCTTCATCGCCATGCCCTGCGCGTCGCCGGAGGTGAGCGTGCCGGACGCTGTGAAGGTGCCGCCGTAGAGACCGCCTTTCAAGCCTTCGATGCTGAGCGTCCCGCCCTTGCTGACAAGCGCGAGCGACGGCTTGTCGAGCACGTAGGCATCATAAAGCGCCCGCTCCGCCGTCAGCGAAATGCGGCCATTGAAATTGCGAATCCAGTCGAACGACAGCGGCTCTGAAGACCAGCGCGCGCCCTTCCCGCTCGCCGCCTCGGCCGCGCCCGTCCCGTCGTCACCCATCAACGCCAGCACGGGCACGACACCCGCCTTCAGCACGGCGTTCACCACCGGCACCGATCCGCCCGTGTTGACGGACGCGTCGCCCGAAAGCGTCATGCTGCCGATCTTGCCCGCGATGCCGCTGATCTTCGCGACATCGCCCGCGCCTGCGATCTGCATCCCGAGATCGAGCGGGCCGAGCTTTGCCGCGCGCGGCTCATCCTGCAGCCGCGCGAGCACGGCGCCTGCCTCGGGCGCCTTGGCCGAGGCCGCAAGCTGATAGGCAACGTCCGGCTCCGTCCGCACCCAGCCGCTCAGACCGATTTCCGCGCCCGCATAGGTGACCGCGCCGCCGACATCGAGCTTCGACATCGGTCCCTTTACCGTGATCGCGCCCTTCACGCCCTCGCCCGCCAGCCCGAGCGCAAGGTCTGCGCGGCGGTCGGCCGAAAGCTTGTCGATGCTGCCCTTCGCGGTGATCCCGAAGCCCATCGCTTCCTGCACCACCGCCTGCGCCAGCGTCACCTTGTCGGCGGCGTAGCTGCCCTCTGCGGTGATGCCGCCGTAGCGGCTGCCACCCATCAGAAGCTCGCCGAGCCGCACGTCAAAGTTCACCGTGCGCGCGAAGGCATCGTCCGCCTTGGCGGTCGACGCGGGCTTCGAAACGACGCGGTCCCAGTTGAGGCTCTGGAGCCCGAGCGCCACGTCGATCGGCAGCCCTTCCTCCAGCGGGTAGTGAACCTTGCCGCCCACGGCCTTCCCGTCCAGCGTACCGCGCAGGTCGCCGAGCGTCACGGCATCGTCGCGGTATTCGATCGTACCGCCGAGTGTCGCGGGCGGCAGCGATGCGTATCCATCCGTCCCGAATGCGGCGAGCGTCCGCGCCGGGCGCGGCAGGCTGGTGCCGAAGCGCCCGCGGAAACGCGGTTCGCCGTCCGCCGCATCAAGGAGCCCGCGCACAACAGCGCTTCCCCCACCCGCAAGCGCGAGACGCGTATCGCCAAGCGTGACCACCCGGTTCGCGAGCTTCACCGGCGCATTCACCGCGCCGAGCTGCATCGTGCCGTAACGCGCATCGTTCACGCGCACGATCACATCGGCATCGATCGTTTCGGGAAGCTCGAACGGCTCCTTGTCGTCCTTCTGTTCGTCGGACATCCAGTCCGCCGCGTTCAGAGCATCGACGATGAGCCGCCCGCTGATCGCCGTCCGCGCGCCGCGCTTCACATCGAACGCGCCGCCGAACTTCGATCCCGCCACCGTGCCGCTGACATCGGCCAGGCGAAGCTGGTCGGTCGTGCCCTCGACGGAGGCCTTGAGCTGGACGGGCTTGGCGTAGGCGGGCGCCTTGGACGCCTCTCCTCCGCTGAACGCGACAAGCAGATCACCGAGTTTTTCACCACTCACGGTGAGCCTGCCCGACACAGGCGTAGCGGCATCGCCCTCCGCTTCGCCGACCCGGCCCCCGAAGGCGATCGTCCCCGCCTTCGCGAGCGTCGCATCGAGCTTGAGGCCGCCCTGCTCGTATTCCGCCTTCAGCGTCACCGGCATCGCGCCGTAGCGCAGCGAGCCTTCGACCGTGTACGGCCCCGCCGCGCTTGCGATGGCGACGTTCATGTCGATGTCGTCCACACGCGTCGGCTCGCCTTCCGGCGACTGCAGGATGAAGGTGCCCTTCTCGATGCGGAAATCCTCGATCGAGAGCTCCCCGCCCGACGATTCCGTCTTCGCCTTCGCCGGATCGGACCAGTTGGTGGTGCCGTCGGCATAGCTGATGATGCGCACAATGGGCGCTTCGAGCGCGATGTATTTCACCTCCGCGCGCTTCGAGAGCAGCGGCAGGAAGGCAACGGCGGCGGAGAGTTTATCGGCCTTCACCAGCGGTTCGCGGCTTGGCCCGAACCCCGTGACGGTCAGTCCCTCGGCGGAAAGGCGCGGGCTTGGGAGCAGCGAGAAGCCGATGTCTCCGGCCACCTCCACGTCATAGCCGGTCGCCTCTTCCACAGCCGAAACAAGCTGCGGCTTGAACCAGTTCCAGTCTATGAAATAGGGCACGATCGCGACCAGCGCCGCCGTTCCCGCCACTGCACCGAAACCGATCCACGTCTTCCGCATTGCGCTTCCGTTCACAAAATGTTCTTCACGCTGGCCAAGACAGCACCATAGAGATTATCACAGCGAATGATGAGTGTATCCGTTCCGACCTCGACCCGCGATGAACCGCCCTATCTCGGCGGCCTGAATGCGCCGCAGCGCGATGCCGTGCTGACGACGGAAGGTCCCGTGCTGATGCTCGCAGGCGCGGGCACCGGGAAAACGCGTGCGCTCACCGCGCGCCTTGCGCACATCATCTACACGCAGCGCGCGTGGCCTTCGGAAATCCTCGCCGTCACCTTCACCAACAAGGCGGCGCGCGAGATGCGGGAGCGGATGCATAGCGTGATCGGCGACGTGTCGGAGGGGCTGGGCTGGCTCGGCACCTTCCACGCAGTCGCCGCAAAGATGCTCCGCCGCCACGCCGAGCTGGTCGGGCTCAAGTCCAACTTCTCGATTCTCGATACCGACGACCAGATCCGCCTGCTGAAGCAGATCATCACCGCCGCCGATCTCGACGAGAAGCGTTGGCCCGCGCGCCAGTTCGCAGGCCTCATCGACAAGTGGAAGAACCGCGGCTGGACGCCCGAATCGCTCCCCAAAGAAGAAGTGTGGGCGTTCGCGGACGGCAAGGCCGGCGCGCTCTACGCCGCCTATCAGGCCCGCTTGGTCGCGCTGAACGCCACCGATTTCGGCGACCTGCTGCTGCATATGCTCACCATCTTCGCGAAGCACCGCGATGTGCTGGAGCAGTACCAGACGCGCTTCCGCTACATCCTCGTCGACGAGTATCAGGACACCAACGTCTCGCAGTATCTCTGGCTGCGCCTGCTCGCGCAGAAGCACAAGAACATCTGCTGCGTGGGCGATGACGACCAGTCGATCTATTCCTGGCGCGGGGCCGAGGTCGCCAACATCCTGCGCTTCGAGCAGGATTTCCCCGGCGCCAAGGTGATCCGCCTCGAACAGAACTACCGCTCCACCGGCCACATCCTCGGCGCGGCGGGTGGCCTCATCGCGCAGAACGCCGACCGCCTCGGCAAGACGCTGTGGACCGAGGCCGACAGCGGCGAAAAGGTACGCGTGCTCGGCGTGTGGGACGGCCCGGAGGAGGCCCGCCGCGTCGGCGAGGAGATCGAAAGCCTCCAGCGCCGCGGCGTCTCCGTGGACCACATCGCCATCCTCGTGCGCGCGCAGTATCAGATGCTGGAGTTCGAAGAACGCTTCGTGCGCGTCGGCATTCCCTTCCGCATCATCGGCGGCCCGCGCTTCTTCGCCCGCCTCGAAATCCGCGACGCCCTCGCCTACTTCCGCGTTGTGGTGCAGCCCGCCGACGACCTCGCGTTCGAGCGCATCGTCAACACGCCCAAGCGCGGCCTTGGCGACAAGAGCCTGCAGCGCCTGCACCAGTTCGCCGCCGCCACCGGCGCGCCGCTTTCGGTCGCCGCGTCGGACATCGCCGGCACGAACGAAATCCCGCCCGCCGCGCGCAAGGCGCTTGCCCAGCTTTCCGAGGATTTCCGCCGCTGGCGCGGGCACCACGCGGACAAGATGCCCCACCCGGAGCTTGCCCGCATCATCATCGAGGAATCGGGCTACCTCGCCATGTGGCAGGCCGACCGCTCGACGGAGGCGCAGGGCCGCGTCGAAAACCTCCTCGAACTCACCCGCGCGATGGAAGAGTTCGAATCGATGGAGGCGTTTCTCGAACACGTCAGCCTCGTGATGGACAATGAGGAGTCGCGCGACGAACCCAAGGTCACGATCATGACGCTGCACGGCGCCAAAGGCCTCGAGTTCGACCACGTCTTCCTCGTCGGCTGGGAGGAAGGCGTCTTCCCCTCGCAGCGTTCGCTCGACGAAGGCGGCCTCAAGAGCCTGGAGGAGGAACGCCGCCTCGCCTACGTCGGCATCACGCGCGCCAAGCAGGAGGCGACGATCCTCCACGCCGCGAACCGCCGCGTTTACGGCCAGTGGACCTCGTCGATCCCCTCACGTTTCGTGAACGAACTCCCGCGCGAGCATATCGAGGCTGAAACCTCGCTCTCCGGCGGCGCCTCGCTCTGGCGCGCCGCGCTCGACGAGCGCGACCCCTTCGCCGACGTCCACCGCGCCACGCAGCGCGGCCATGGCCCCGGCTGGCAACGCGCCCAAACCTACGGTCGCCCCACGCGCACCGCGACGCAGATCGACGCAAAGCCCGTCTCGGTCACTGTCGGCGCCGCCCCGCGCCGCGACCTTTCCGTCGGGATGCGCGTCTTCCATCAGAAATTTGGCGGCGGCACGATCAAGGCGATCGAGGGCAACAAGCTCGAAGTCGCGTTCGATCACGCGGGCGAAAAGCGGGTGCTCGACAGTTTCGTCGAGGTGCAGGGGTAGTTGCTGTGCGTCCCTCGACTGCGAATCAAGGGCCTTGTGCCACGTAAAAACGTGCCTCATCCCGAGCGAAGTCGAGGCACGCGCAACCCTCAAAACACCGCCTTTGCCTCAACTTCCTTCATCATCGCCTTGCGCACCAGCGGAATCGGCGGCCCGCCATACCCAAGGAATTCGTCGTGGAACGCCTTCCATGCCTCGCGACCTCCGCGTGATGCCGTCCAGTCCTCGCGGAGCTTCAGGATCAGCAGCTTGCCCATCGTGTAGTTGAGATAGGCAGGATCGTATGTGCCACGTGCCGATTGCTGGCGGGCGTTGCCTTCGTCCTGATAGCACTGGTCGCGGAACATCTGGCGGGACTGTTCCACGCTCATGCCGCGCGCGTGCATCCCGATCGCCGAAAGGTAGCGGCAATCGCGCAGCAGCGCGTTCGAAAGCTGGCCGACGTGCGTCGCGGGGTCGCCGTTCCCCAGCCCCGCTTCCCACATCATCTCCTCGGTATAATGCGCCCAGCCTTCCGCGAAGGCATAGCCGACGAACACCTTGCCGAACTGCGATTTCGCGCGGTTCGCGTGCAGGAAATTGAGGAAATGCCCCGGCCAGACCTCGTGCACCGAGGTGAACAGCAGGTCGAGCTTGCCGGGCACGAACCCGTCCTGCACGTCCTTGGGCCAGGAAGGATCGGGCGGCGAGATGTAATAGACCGAAGGCAGACCTTTCTCATACGGCCCCGGAATGTCGATATAGGCGCTATTCTGCCGGTTGAACGGGGGCGATTCCTCGACGAGCGCTTCCTCCGTACCCGGAATGGTCACGAGGTCCGCCTTCACCAGAAATGCCCTCAGATCCGGCAGCTGGCGCCGCGCCTCCGCGACCGGGCCGTCCGCAGGCTTGTCGTTCGCAACCACAGCCATGCAATCGGGGATCGACTTGCCCGGTGCGAGCTTGTCGCACGCCGATTTCAGCGCGGCCTGATTGCGCTTCAGGTCCGCCTCGCCGATGCGTTCGAGTTCATCGAGGCTGATATCGACGCCCTCGGTCTCGCGCACCATCGCCGCGAACGTCTCCGGCCCCAGCACGAAGTCCTCGGTCTGGCCGGCACGCTTGGTTTCCATGAACGCGGCAAGGTCACGCATCGCCTTCGCGCCCGCGGCGCTCGCCGTGTCCAGTTCCTTCTGGAGTGCCTCGTCCTTCACCTCCGCGAAGGCCATCTTCACGTCCTTCGCGAAATAATCGGCGTAGCCGTTGAACGCCGCCAGCCCGTAATCGATGTACGTGCGCGGCATCGGTCCGGCGAGGTTCGCCTTGATCTGCTCCGCCGCCTTGGGAAGCGCGTTCGCATATTTCACGAAGGCCTTCAGGCGCACATCCGGCGCCGCATAGGGCCGCGTGATATAGACGTTCGGATCAAGCCCCGCGCCGGTGTAGAATGCCGGATTGCGATAGGGCCAGCGCGCCGTATCCAGCCAGAACAGGCGACCGCGCGTCACAGCAACAAGGTAATCATGCTCGAACCGCTCGGCATCGCTGAAGCCCGAAGTATCAAGCGCCCCCGCGTCGGCAAGCGCCGTTTTCAGCCGTGCGATCTCCGCCTCGATCCCGGCCTTCGACCAGTCCGGCAGGATGCCGTCGTACTCATGGCGGCCCTGATACACCGCGAAATAGGGGTCGGCCTTGAACGTCGCCTCGATGTAGGCGTCGGAAAACGCCTTCCAGTCCGCCTTGGGCGGCGCATTCGGCGCAGAATCGCAGGCGGCGACACCCATAAGAAGAAGCGGCAGAAGCGTGCGGAGTTTCATGGATCGGCCCTCGAAGGGAACAGGATCGGCGCAGCATGACGAGCACGGCCACCGCTGCCAAGAGCCGTTCGTCGAAACATTGCCACCCGCCCCGGCGCGGCCTATTCCCCGCGGGTATGACGACATGGAAACTCACCTTCGCCTGCAAGCGTGCCGAAGCCGATCTCTTCACCGGCGATGTGCCCGAACTCGCCGACTTCGACCCGCCGCCCGTCGTAATGACGAGCGAGCCTGATGAATCGAAGCCCGACGACTGGCAGCTCGATGTCTATACCGAGGAGCACCCGCCGCAGGCGCTGATCGAGGCGGTCTCTGCGCTGCTGCCGAGCGCCGGGGGGGCGCATACGCTTGTCGAGCTGGCCGACGAGGATTGGGTGACGATGAGCCAGGCGGGGCTCGATCCGGTGGAAGCCGGGCGTTTCTTCGTCCACACCGCTGCGGATGCGAAACGCCTGCCACAGGGCCGCATCGGGCTTCAGATCGAAGCCGGTCTCGCCTTCGGCACCGGCCAGCACGCCACCACGACGGGCTGCCTGCTGACGCTTGATGCGCTCGATTTCGTGCCGAGGAACGCGCTCGACCTCGGCACCGGAACGGCGATCCTTGCGCTCGCGGTCGCCAAGGCGTGGCCCGAAGCGGTGGTCACCGCAAGCGACATCGATCCCGTCGCGATCAAGGTTTCGCGCGAGAATACCGAAGTAAACATGGTTAACATCGGGGAGGCCGCCGGCGAAATCGCGCTCTACGTAGCCGATGGTCTGGAAGATGCGGCGCTGGCCGCGCGCGGACCGTTCGATCTTGTCGTGGCGAATATTCTCGCCGGGCCGCTTATTGAAATGGCGCCGTCCATCGCGGCGGCGCTTGCCCCCGGCGGGACGTTAATCCTCGCCGGGTTGCTCGCGGGTCAGGCCGAAGCGGTGGAGGCGGCGTACCGCAATTGCGGCGTCACGCCGGCCTCCAGGACCGTCATCGGCGAGTGGCCGACCTTGCGGCTCCTCAAAGCCTGAGGCCCGTGGTTACGGGCGCCAGGCGTGGAACAGCTGCATGTCGCGGCCGCGCTCGCTGAAAAGTCCGGCGAGGCTGCGCGCTTCACGAAGCTTGGTCGGCTGCACCGTCTGCCCATCCTGCGGGAACGCCATCGTTGCGGCCTTCGCATATGCGTAGATCATGTAAGCCTCCTGCTGCCGCCCCTAGTGGCGACAGGGAGACATATGGTGCAGTGCAACATCACTGAGTAGTCGATGAAATCTTCTACCGCCCATGCACCCAATGCATAGCTCGTGCTAAACGCCTGTTAAGACTTGGTGATCCGAACCATCTGTTCTTTGTAGCCGTTGATGAACGGAGACGGGACGCGCAGCGGTTGTGCAACTGCTTCCACGTCCATGCCGCGCGCAAGCATTTCCTCGATCAGGATCGCGAGTTGCAGTTCAGCAAGACGCGCGCCGACACAGCGATGGATTCCGTAGCCGAACGACAGGTGCCGGCGCGCGTTCTCGCGGGAAAAATCCACGCGGTCCGGGTCTTCGAAAACCTCCGTGTCGCGGTTGGCGGAGATGTACCACATCACCACCTTGTCGCCCTTGCGGATGGTCTTGCCGCCAAGCTCGGTGTCCTCCTTCGCCGTGCGCCGCATGTGCGCAAGCGGCGTCTGCCAGCGGATCAGTTCGGAGACGGCGTTCGGGATCAGGCTGCGGTCCGCCTTCAGCTTCGCCCACTCGCCGGGGAATTCGTTCATCACCCGAACGAGTCCGGTCATCGAGTTGCGCGTCGTGTCGTTGCCGCCCACGATCAGCAGGACAAGGTTCCCGATGAACTCCTGCTCGTCCATCTTCGAAAGCGCTTCGGAATGGATCATCATCGAAAGCAGGTCGGGCGCGGGCGGCGCATTCAGGCGCGCCTGCCACAGTCCATGGAAATAGGCGCCCATCTCGTAGAGGATGCGCGTGCGTTCCTCGCGCATCGCTGGATCGACCGCCGCCTGCACATCGCCCGCCCAGTCCGACCATTTGGTGAGCAGCCGCCGGTCTTCCCACGGAAAATCAAACAGGATCGCGAGCATCTGCGTGGTGAGTTCGATCGACACGCGGTCGACCCAGTCGAAGGTTTCGCCCACCGGCAGGCTGTCGAGCAGTGCCGCCGTCCGCGCGCGGATCGGCCCTGCGAGCCGCTGCATCTCGCTCGGCGTGAAGGCAGGCGCCACAACGCGGCGCTCGGCCGTGTGCTGTGGCCGGTCCATCGCGATGAACATCGGGAACTTCAGTTCCTGGTCGAGCGCGTCGAGCACGGTGATGCCGCCGTATTCCCACGAGGAGGAGTAGATGTCCGGCAGCGCCTCGACATGCACGATGTCCTTGTAGCGCGTCACCGACCAGTAAGGCGCGAACATGCCTTCGGTGCAGTAATGCACCGGGTCTTCGGCGCGCAGCCGCGCGAACATCGCGGGCCATGTCTGCTCGATGAAGTAGTGGTAATCCGCCGGGTCGATCGCGGCGAGATTGCGCGTGTCCGCCGCCACTCTGGTCGCCATAAGTGAAGCCTCTCCCTTCCTCACCCTCGCAAAGGGGAGAATGACGGAAAGGGAGCCCGGCGTAACGCGCTCCAAAACGCTAGGATCGGGTGATCGTCACCATCTGCTTGCGGTAGCCGTTCGCGAAGGGCGAGGGAATCCGCATCGGCGCGTGCAGCGGCTTCACCCGCATCTCGCGGTTCAACATCTCTTCGAGGAGGATGTAGAGCTGAAGCTCGGCAAGCCGGGCGCCGACGCAGCGGTGAATGCCGAACCCGAACGCCATGTGCCGCCGCGCGTTTGCACGCGTCACGTCGAAGCGGTCGGCATCGGTGAACACGGCCTCGTCGCGGTTCGCGCTGTTGTACCACAGCACGACCTTGTCATCCTTGCGGATGCGCTTGCCGCCGATCTCCGTGTCTTCGGTCGCCGTGCGCCGCATGTGCGACAGCGGCGTCTGCCAGCGGATCAGCTCCGACACGGCGTTGACGACAAGCCCGCGATCCGCATCGAGCAGCGCCCGGTTTTCGGGGAACTGATCGAGCGCGACGACGAGCCCGGTCATTGAATTGCGCGTCGTATCGGTCCCGCCGATCACCAGGAGCATCAGATTGCCGCAGAATTCCTGCGGACGGAGGTTGGACATCGCGTCCGAATGAATCATCCGCGATAAAAGATCGGGCGCGAGACCGCTGTTCCGCCGCTCGGCCCACAGTCGCCCGAAATAATCGACCATCTGCTGCAGGATCCGCTGGCGCTTGCGACGTAGCGCGGGGCTCACCGCAGCGCGGAAATCGCCCGCCCAGTTCGCCCAGGTCGCGAGCAGGCGCCGGTCTTCCCATGGAAAATCGAACAGCGTCGCCAGCATCTGCGTGGTGAGTTCGGTCGAAACGCGGTCCACCCAATCGAACGGCTCGCCCACTGGCAGGCTGTCGAGCAGCGCGGCCGTGCGCGCGCGGATCGCCTCGGAATGGTCGGTGAGCGCGCTCGGGCTGAACGCGGGCGACACCGTGCGCCGCATCGCCGTGTGCTCCGGCCGATCCATCGCGATGAACATCGGCAGCTGGATGTCGGGATCGTTGTGCAGGATGGTGATGCCGCCGTGCGTCCACGACGACGAGAACAGCTGCGGCAGCGCCTCGACATGCGCGATATCGGCATGGCGCGTGACGGACCAGTACGGCCCGTAAAAGCTCGTGGGACAGAAATGAACGGGATCGTCGCGTCGCAGACGCGCGAAAACCTCGGGCCAGCGGCCCTCGCCGTACAAGTCGTTCGCCGTGACATCGAGCGCATCTGACTCAGGATGCGTCGCGGCGACAGCCAAGCCTCTCATGTTCAACAGACCCCCGGTTCTGCCGATACGCCAGCAGGTTACGGACTGTCTTTACCATGTCCACAAAAAAACGTCATCTATGTGACTGGGTCGGCCCTGCGCGCACGTGCCGCAGGTGTCAGCTTTGCCGGACGATCTCCAGCCAGGCCGCCTCGTCGATCACCTCGATGCCAAGATCAGCCGCCTTCTTCAGTTTCGACCCCGCGCCCGGCCCTGCAACAACCAGATCGGTCTTCGCCGACACCGATCCAGCGACCTTGGCGCCAAGCGCCTGCGCCTGCGCCTTCGCCTCGTCGCGCGACAGGGCCTCGAGCGTGCCGGTGAACACCACCGTCTTGCCGCTGACACGCGATTCGCGCGTCTCGAACACGACATCGGCGGGGGAAACCTCGCTCAGCAGGTCGGCAACCGCCTCGGCATTGTGCGGCTCCGCGAAGAAATCGACGAGCGCCAGCGCCACTTCCGGCCCGACGCCCGGCGTTTCGATGATCGCCGCAAGCTCCTTCGCTTCCCGCGCGAGGAACTTGTCCTCCGTCTCCCCAACGACAGGCGAAAGCTCCGCGCGACGAGCAAGCGCCCGGTCGATCATCTCGCGAAACGCCGCCCAGCTTGAATAGCGCCGCGCCAGATCGCGCGCCGTCACCTCGCCGACGTGCCGGATGCCGAGCGCATTCAGGAACCGGTCGAGCGGCGGCGACCGTCGCGCGTCGATCGCGGCAACGAGGTTCGCGACCGACTGCTCGCCCCACCCCTCCCGCGTTTTCAGCGCATCGGCGTGCGTGTGCAGCCGGAAGATATCCGCCGGCGATTGCAGCAGCCCTTCGGCGAACAGCTCGACGATGCTCTTCTCGCCCAGCCCCTCGATATCGAGCGCGCGCCGCGACACGAAGTGCCGCAAACGCTCCACCCGCTGCGCCGGGCAGATCAGCCCGCCCGTGCAGCGATAGTCGACCTCGCCCGGCTCCCGCTCCGCCGCCGATCCGCACTCGGGACATTCATGGGGAAACACGAACGGCGGGCGTTCCACGTCGCGTGTCAGATTCTCGACGATCTGCGGGATCACGTCGCCCGCGCGCTGGATACGCACCCGGTCACCGGGCCGCGCGCCCAGCCGCTCGATCTCGTCGGCATTGTGCAGCGTGACGTTCGAAACGATGACACCGCCCACACCCACCGGCACGAGCCGCCCCACAGGCGTCAGCTTGCCCGTGCGCCCCACCTGGATGTTGATGGCTTCGAGCGTGGTTTCGGCCTGTTCGGCGGGAAACTTGTGCGCCAGCCCCCAGCGCGGCGCCCGCGCGACGAAGCCCAGCCGCTCCTGCCAATCGAGCCGGTTCACCTTGTAGACGACGCCGTCGATGTCGTAGCCGAGTTCGGCGCGCGCGTGCTCGATCTTCCGGTAATGCTCCAGCGCGCCCTCGGCCGCGTCCACCAGCGCGAGCAGCGGATCGACCGGGATGCCCCAGCCCGCGATCGCCTGCATCACCGCCATCTGCGTGTCGGCGGGAAGTGCCGTCACCTCACCCCAGCCGTGCGCGAAGAACTTGAGCGGCCGCGCCTGCGTTATCGACGCATCCTTCTGCCGCAGCGAACCCGCCGCCGCGTTGCGCGGGTTCGCGAAGATCTTGCCGCCCGAGCGTTCCTGCTCGGCATTCAGCGCGAGGAAATCGGCCTTCGACATGTAGACCTCGCCGCGCACCTCGAACACGGGCGTGTCGATCGGCAGGCGCTGCGGGATGTCGGCGATGGTGCGGACGTTCGCGGTGACGTCTTCGCCCACGCTGCCGTCGCCGCGCGTCGCCGCCTGCACGAACACGCCGCGCTCGTAGCGCAGCGAGCACGACAGCCCATCGATCTTGGGTTCGGCGGTGAGCGCCACGAGCTCCTCCGCATCGAGCCGCAGATAACGCCGGATGCGCCCGACGAAATCCTCGACCTCCTCGGCGCTGAACGCGTTCTCAAGGCTGAGCATCGGCTTCGCGTGCGTCACCTTCGCAAACGCGCCGGCCGGCGCCGCGCCGACGCTGCGCGACGGGCTGTCGACACGCACAAGCTGCGGGAACGCAGCCTCGATCGCCGCATTGCGCGTCTCCAGCGCATCGAATTCGGCGTCGCTGATTTCGGGATCGTCGTGCTCGTAATAGGCCCGCCGGTGCCGGGCGATCTCTGCCGCCAGGCGTTCGAGTTCGGCCGCCGCTTCAGCCTCGGTCAGCTCTTCAATCCGCTTCACGCCAACAATCTTTCCGCCTGCGCGCGCGCCTCGTCGGTAATCTCGGCGCCCGAAAGCATCCGCGCGATCTCCTCTCGCCGCGCCGCCGCATCAAGCCGAATGACTGCCGTGCGCGCCTCCATACCGTCCGACGCCTTTTCGATGCGAAACTGCTGCGCCGCGCGCGCCGCCACCTGCGGGCTGTGCGTCACGACAAGCACCTGCGCCCCCTTCGCAAGCCGCGCCAGCCGCTCGCCGATTGCGCTCGCGGTCGCGCCGCCGACGCCCCGATCAATCTCGTCGAAGATAAGCGTGCCCTGCCCGCGCGTTTCGGAAAGCGCCACCTTCAGCGCCAGCATGAAGCGCGAAAGCTCGCCGCCGCTGGCGATCTTCATCAGCGGCCCGAAGGGCGCGCCCGGGTTCGTCGAAATCTCGAACTCGGCGCGGTCGGTTCCGGCCTCCGACCATTGCGCCTCGGGCAGCGTTTCCACCACCGTGCGAAACTTCGCGGCTTCCAGTTTCAGCGGCGGCAGTTCCCCCGCCATCGCGCGGTCGAGGCGCTCCGCAGCCGCCCGCCGCGCCATGCCGAGCGTATCTGCAGCCTTGATGAACGCCTCCCGCGCCGCCGCAACCTTCCGCTCCAGCCCCGCAAGCCCGGCCTCACCCGCCGCGATCGCCGCCGCGCGCGCTTCGAACTCGGCGGCAAGATCGGCGAGCCGGTCGGGCTCCACCCGGTGCTTGCGCGCCACGCCGCGCAGCTCGAACAGGCGGCTTTCGACGTCGTCGAGCTCGCTTGGCTCGAACCACATCGCCTCACGTGCGGCACGCAGGTGATCCTCCGCCTCCCCCGCCTCGGCAAGCGCCCGGTCGAGCGCCGCGAGCATCTCGCCGA
The DNA here is from genome assembly GCF_013911755.1 of Sphingosinicella sp. GTDB lineage: Bacteria > Pseudomonadota > Alphaproteobacteria > Sphingomonadales > Sphingomonadaceae > Sphingosinicella. The sequence goes on along the minus strand of NZ_JACESP010000003.1, from coordinate 225,688 downwards.
GCAGCGGATGCTCGCCCGCCACGCGGTCCAGCCGCCGCGCCGCCGTGCGCAGGCGTGCGAGGCCGCCGTCGCTGCCGTCGAGATCGCCGCTGATCGCATCCAGGTCTTCGGAAAGCTTCTGCCCCTTCAGCATGTCGGTGCGCCGCGCGGCGAGCGTTTCCTCTTCGCCGGGTTCGGGCTTCAGCGCGCGCAGCTCCGCGACGGCATGTTCCAGAAACTCGCGGTCGCGTTCGTCACGCTCCACCGTTTCGCGCGCAGCCGCCAGCGCCGCTTCCGCATCCCGCCACGCTCGGTAAGCTTCGCCGCACGGCCCGGTATCGATGCCCGCGAACGCATCGAGGAGCGCGCGGTGCCCCTTGGGATTGAGCAGCCCCCGCTCGTCATGCTGCCCGTGAATCTCGATGAGCGTGCCGCCGACGTCGCGCAGCAGCTGCGCGCTCACCGACTGGTCGTTCACAAACGCCCGGCTGCCGCCGTCGCTGCGCACGATGCGGCGCAGCACGATCTCCCGCCCCTCGGTCTCGATGCCCTGATCGCCAAGCAGCGCAAATGCCTCGTGGCCTTCGTCGACGCTGAACACCGCCGTCACCTGCGCCTGCCCCGCGCCCACGCGCACCAGCCCGGTGTCGCCGCGCGCGCCAAGCGCGAGGCCGAGGCTGTCGAGCAGGATGGATTTGCCCGCGCCGGTCTCGCCGGTCAGCACGCCGAGACCTTCGCCGAAATCGAGCGAAAGCTGTTCGATAAGGACGACGTTGCGGATTTCCAGCGCGGCCAGCACGCCAGCCGCCTCAGCCGGTCGTGTTGCGTTCGACGAGCGCGAAGCTGCGCTCGTACCACTTCGATCCGGGATAGTTGTACCCGAGCGCCGCGGCTGTCTTGCGCGCCTCTTCGCGAAGGCCGAGCGCGAGATAGACCTCCACGAGGCGGTGCAGCGCCTCCGGTGTGTGGCTGGTGATGTCGTACTTGTCGACGACCGTGCGGAAGCGCGATGCGGCGGCGATGAACTGACGGCGCTGCTGATAGAAGCGGCCGATTTCCATTTCCTTGCCGGCGAGGTGATCGCGGGCCAGGTCCATCTTCAGCCGCGCGTCTGCCGCATAGGGCGAATCAGGGAAACGGCGCGTCACTTCGGTGAGCGCGGAGAGCGCCTGATCGGTGATCTTCTGGTCGCGCTGCACGTTGGCGATCTGCTCGTAATAGCTGATCGCGATCAGGTAATAGGCGTAGGCGGCATCCTTGTTGCCGGGGTGCAGCGACAGGAAGCGCTGCGAAGACAGGATCGCCTGCTGGTAATCCCTCGCCAGATAGTAGGAAAATCCGCTCATCAGCTGGGCGCGGCGCGCCCATGTCGAATAGGGGTGCTGCCGCTCCACTTCGTCGAAGATCAGCGCCGCCTGCTTGTAGCGCCCCTTGTCGAGCGTATCCTTGCCGAAGTTGTAAAGCGTCTCCACGTCGCGCGCGATGTAGCTGCGGTCGGAGACGTTCGGCCCCTTCTTGCCGGCACAGGCCGACAGCGCGAGGCCGGCGGCGACGAGAAGCAGAAGGGCGCGGCCGGTCGCGCGGCCGGTACTGGACGAAGCTGTCATGCGGCACTCCTTAACCGGTCGCGAACGGTGCGCCAAGCGCTGATGGGTTGGCAGGCGCGGGATACTGACGCTATCAGCATGTCGCCGTGCTGAACGTCCTCACCTTCTCCTCGCTGTACCCCAATGCGGTGCAGCCGAATTTCGGCGGATTCGTCGAGCGGCAGACAACGCGCCTCGCCGCGCGCAGCGATGTGGACCTGAAAGTTCTGGCGCCCGTCGGCATGTTCCTGCCGATCGGGCCCTACGCCGCGCTCACGCGCGTGCCGGGGCGGGGCGAGCATAACGGCATCCCGGTGTTCTGGCCGCGTTTTCCGCTGCTCCCCGCCGTTGGCTGGCGTTTCAACCCCGCGCTCGCGTACCGGGCGGGGCGGCGTGTGCTCCTCGATCTCATCGCAGACGGCTTCTGCCCGGACGTGATCGACTGCGAATTCTTCTGGCCGGACGGCCCCGCCGCCGTGCAGCTCGGCCGCGCGTTCGGGATTCCGGTCTCCATCAAGGCGCGGGGGTCGGATATCCGCCTTTGGGGCCAGCGTCCCGCCGCGCGGAAGCTGATGGTGGATGCGGCAAACGCGGCGGACGGCCTGCTCGCCGTCTCCGAATCGCTGAAGGCGGACATGGTCGCGATCGGAATGCCCGAAGCGAAGATTCGCGTGCACCGCACGGGCATCGAACTCGATCGTTTTCGCCCCGTGGAGCGCGTGGCTGCCAAGGCCGCTCTCGGTGTTTCCGGGCCGCTGCTCCTCGCTGTCGGCAACCTCGTGGCGCTCAAACGCTTCGATCTCGTCATCGGTGCGGCGGAGCTTTTGCCCGAGGCCGCGCTGCTGATCGCCGGCGAAGGCCGCGAACGACGGAAACTCGAAGCGATGATCGCAGAGCGGGGCCTGTCGGAACGCGTTCGTCTGCTCGGCGGCGTACACCACACCGACATGCCCGCCCTGATGGCAGCGGCGGACGTGTTCGTTCATGCGTCGTCGAGCGAAGGCCTCGCCAACGTGTGGGTCGAAGCACTCGCGAGCGGCACGCCCGTCGTCACGGCGAATGTCGGTGCCGCCGCCGAGGTTGTCGATCGCCCCGAGGCCGGCACGCTTATCGACGATGCACAGCCCGCGGTTTTCGCCGAGGCGATCCGCGCCACGCTGGAAGCGCCGCCCGCGCCCGAGGCCGTGCGCGCGTCGGCACTGCGCTTCGATTGGAAGACCAACACGGATGCGCTCTACGCGCACCTGCGGGGGCTCGCGTCAAGCGCCGAGGCCCAGCAGTAAGGCGCCCACGAGACGGCCCTCGCCGGCAAGCACGTTGTAGGTGCGCGCGGCGAGCTGCGACGTCATGACGTCAACCCCTGCCCCCTTCGCGGCGAGCGTGTCGAGCAGGGCCTGATCCGGCCAGCGCAGCGTAGCCCCCGTGCCGACGAGCAGAACCTCCCGCGCGGGATCGAGCGCAAGCAGCGGCGCGAAAGCCTCGATCGTGAGCGCGTCCCCCGCGTCTTCGATGCCGCCCGGCCAGATGAGGATGCTTGCCGCGCGGGGTTCCCCGGCCACGACAAACCGGCCGCCCCGAATCGCGTCGATACGATGGACGCCGCGCGGGCCGGTCTGAAGTTCCAGCGGCACCCGCCTACCGGCTGCCGACCTTCTCGGCGGTTCCGGTGTCGGCGGGCGCGAACGTGTGCGGCCCGACACCGAGCGAGATGAGCAGCGAGGACGACACGAAGATCGACGAATAGGTGCCGATCACGATGCCGAGCAGCATGGCCGCCGTGAAGCCGAACAGCACGTTGCCGCCAAGCAGCAGCAGCGAGCCGAGCGCGAGGATCAGCGCCATCGTCGTCGCGACGGTTCGCGAAAGCGTTTCGTTCACGGAGAGGTCGATCAGCGATCCGATCTCCATCTGCCGGTACTTCCTCAGATTTTCGCGGATACGGTCGTCGACGACGACCTTGTCGTTCAGCGAATAGCCGATGATGGTGAGCACCGCCGCGACGATGTTGAGGTCGAATTCAAGCTGGGTCAGCGCGAAGAAACCCAGCGTCACCGTCACGTCGTGGACGAGCGCGACGATCGTCGAAACGCCGAAATGCCATTCGAAACGGAACCACGTGAAGAGCGCGATCGCTCCCATCGAAAGCACGATCGCGATGATGCCGTCCCGGATTAGCTCTTCGGAAACCTTGCCGCTCACCGTTTCGACGCGCCGGAACGTCGCGTCCTCGTGATTCTCGCTGATCGCGGTCTGCACCTGCTGCACGACCTTCTGCACAGCCGCATCGTCGCCCGGCGGCAGCGGCAGGCGCACGAGCACCGTGTCCGGTCCGCCGAAGTTCTGCAGCGCGGAGGAGCCGAAGCCGAGACCGTCCACCGTGTCGCGAAGCTCGTCGAGCTTCACCGATTCCTCGAACTTCACCTCCATCATCAGGCCGCCGACGAAATCGACGCCGAGGTTGAGCCCGCGAGTCGCGAGGAGCGCGATCGAGCTGAGCGTCAGCACCACGGTGATGGCGAACGCCACCCAGCGCACCCGCACGAAGCCGATGTTGGTGTTGTCCGGAACGAGTTTCAGGAGCCGCATGGAAGGGTCCGATCAGATTGTTATGGTCGTGGGCCGCTTGCGGTGCAGCCAATTGGAGATGAACAGCCGCGTGATGGTGACGGCGGTGAACACCGATGTGATGATGCCGATGGTCAGAACCACGGCGAAGCCCTTGATCGGCCCGGAGCCGAACGCGAACATCACCGCCGCGACGATCAGGTTCATCGTGTTCGCGTCCCAGATCGTGCGGCTGGCTTCCTTGAAGCCGGTTTCCACAGCCGCCCTGACGTTCCGGCCCTTGCGGCGTTCCTCGCGGATACGCTCGTTGATGAGCACGTTGGCGTCGACCGCGGCACCGATGGTGAGCACCATGCCAGCCACGCCCGGCAGCGTCATCGTCGCGCCCGTCAGCGACATGATCGCAAGGATCAGGATGACGTTCAGCACGAGCGCGATGTTCGCATAGACGCCGAACCGCCCGTAGGTGATGAGCATGAACAGGCCGACGGCGAGCACGGAGACGAGCGACGCGATGGTGCCGGCGCGAATCGAATCGGCGCCGAGATCGGGGCCGACCGTGCGTTCCTCGACCACCTTCAGCTCGACGGGAAGTTTGCCCGAACGCAGCAGGATCGCCAGTTCGTTCGAGCTTTCCGCGTTGAAGCTGCCGGAGATGACGCCCGATCCGCCGAGAATCGGCTCATTGATGTTGGGCGCGCTGATCACGCGGTTGTCGAGCACGATCGCGAACGGCTTGCCGACATTCTCCTGCGTCACGCGCGCGAAACGGCGGCCGCCCGCGCTGTCGAAGCGGAAGCTCACGACCCACTGGCCCTGCTGCAGCGTCTGCTGCGCGTCCATCAGCTGGTCGCCGGTGATGATCGAGCGGCGCTTCACCGCGATCGGCTGGCCGGTATCCGCCATCTGAAGTATCTGGCTGCCCGCAGGCGCGCGGCCCGCGGCGACGTCGGCCGGGTCGGCTGCGATATCGACCAGCTTAAATTCAAGCTGCGCGGTCTTGCCAAGTAGCTGCTTGAGCGCCGAAGGGTCCTGAAGCCCCGGCACCTGCACGACGATGCGCTCGGTTCCCTGCCGGATGATCGTCGGCTCACGGGTGCCGAGTTCGTCGATGCGGCGGCGGATCACTTCCACCGCCTGCGTCATCGCGCCTTCCAGCGCCTGCGTGCGCCCCGCCGAAGTTTGCGTCAGCACAATGCGGTTACCGTCCGCCACTTCCACGTTGAAGCTGCGCTGCCCCGTCACGCCGATCGGCATGGAAAGGTTGCGCAGCAGGTCAACCGCGCGGTCTACATCGTCAACATTGCGCACGAGGAAGCTCACCCGCCCGCCCCGGTTGCTGACGTCGCCCACCGCGATCGCCCCGCCCTCGGCGCGGCGCAGTTCGGAAAGCGCGTCTTCCTCCATCTTGTCGATGTTGGCGCGCGCAAGACCCTCGGCATTCGCCTCGAGCAGGATGTGGCTCCCGCCCCGAAGGTCGAGGCCGAGGTTCATCTGCTTCTTGGGCGCCCAGCTCGGCCAGGCCTGAACCTGCTCTTCGGGAAAGGCATTGGGGATCGCGAAGATCACGCCCGCAACGAGCACGGCGATGATCGACCAGATCTTCGCCTTGGAAAATTCAAGCATGGCGCGGGGTCAACCTTCAGGCGGCCGTGTCGTTGGCGGGTTTGCCGGTCCCGGCGGTGCGCACCTCGGACAACGTCGTCTTCACGACGCGGACCTTGGTGGACGGCGCAAGCTCGACCTCGACCTCGTCGTCCGTCACCTTCGCGACCTTGCCGATCAGGCCGCCGGCTGTCACCACCGTATCGCCCTTCTTCACGTTCGCGATCATCTCGCGGTGCTGCTTCAACCGGCGCTGTTGCGGACGGATCAGCAGGAAGTAGAAGATCGGGATGATGAGGAGGAAGGGCATGATCGCGTTAAGGAAAGCCGCGCCGCCTCCCGGCGCTGCCCCCGCGGCTTGCGCATAGGCTGGAGAAATGAGCATTGAGACCCTTGCTTTCGAAAGCGTGTGGCTGCGATTTGGCGCGCGACTATACAAATGCAAGAGCGAGACGCAATGAAAACGCCCGAATCTCCTGAAATCAGCCTTTTTGCGCGCATCGCGGACGCGCTGGAACGGCTTGCGCCAGCGCCGGCTGCCATCGAGGCGCTGCCCGATGCCCCCGCTTACGCCTGGGATCATGGCACGCTGCGGCCGGTCGCGACGCTCAGCGCGCAGCCGCTGGACCGCTACGTCGGGATCGATGCGCAGCGTGAAGCGCTGCTCCGCAACACCGAGCGGCTGGCCAAACGCCTGCCCGCCCACGACATTTTGCTGTGGGGCTCGCGCGGGATGGGCAAGTCCAGCCTCGTGAAGTCGGCGGTCTCGCACCTGCAAGCGGCGGGCGAGGCCATTGCGCTCGTCGAGATCGAGCGCGATGACATCGCCGACGTTTCGCTGCTGCTCCGCCGCCTCGCGAAGCTGGACCGCGCTTTCGTTCTGTTCTGCGACGATCTCAGCTTCGATACGGACGAACGCCAATATCGCCGCCTGCGCTCTGTCCTCGAAGGCGGCATCGAAGCAAGGCCGGACAACTGCCGCTTCTACGTCACCTCAAACCGACGCCATATCGTGCCGCGCGAAATGCGCGAGAACGAGTTGGCGAACAGCATCAACGCCCGCGACGTGCTCGATGATCGCCTTGCGCTTGCGGACCGCTTCGGGCTCTCACTGGGCTTCCATGCCTGCGACCAGACAACTTATCTGGCGATGGTGGACGCCTATGGCCGCGCCTATGGGCTCGACATCGATCCGCTGGCCGCCGTCACATGGGCGACGGGGCGCGGCGGGCGTTCGGGGCGCGTCGCGTGGCAATATGTGCAGGAGGTCGCCGGCGCTGCCGGCGTTCGACTAGGCTGAGCCTGCCTCTCGATCCCGCGATCGTCAGCTCGACGATTCTCGCTCTCGCGCTGGTGCTCTTCATCAGCGAAAAGGTGCGGCACGACCTTGTCGCGGTCATCGCGCTGCTCGCTGCGCTGGTGTGCGGTGTCGTCAGTCCCAAAGCGGCGCTGGAAGGCTTTTCCGACCCCGCCGTTATCGCCGTTGCGGCCGTGCTCATCGTCGGCCGCGCGGTCGAACTTAGCGGCGTGGCGGCTGCTTTCACGCGGCGGGTGATACCGGGCCATGCCCCCTTTGCCATCCGGCTCATCATCGTGATGGTGGTCGGCGCCGTGCTGTCGGCGTTCATGAATAACATCGCCGCGCTCGTCATCACCATGCCGATCGCCACGCAGGTCGCCATCGATTCGCGGCGCTCCCCGTCCGCGGCGCTGATGCCGCTCGCTTTCGCCACCATCCTCGGCGGCATGACGACACTGATCGGCACGCCCGCAAACCTTATCCTGTCATCGATCCGGCAAAACACGCTCGGGGAGCCTTTCAGCTTCTTCCAGATGACGCCGGTGGCAAGCTGCGTGGCGGCGGCGGGGCTGCTTTACATGGCGGTGATCGGCTGGCGGCTGCTGCCCGATGCGCGCGCGCCTGTCCGCGCATTCGCTAACCCGTGGCGCATCTTCGAGCTCGATGTTCCGGTGGAAACCGACGATGCCGAACTCCGGGCAGCGCTTCGCAAGGCAGGGAGCCGACTCCTTGCGAGCTTCGACGGCTATTCGCAGGCGATCGGCGGCGACCGGCGCCGCGTGCTCGTGCTCAGTCGCAAGGATCCGTGGGAGCTGTCCGACGCGACCGGCACCTATCCGACCGTCACCCGCAATCCTGCGCCCGATGCGACAACGGTACGAGCCGCGGTGGCGCACGGTTCCTTTCTCATCGGCCAGCGGTACGAGGCCGTGACATGGCGGAGCGGACAGCAGCTCCGCGTCGTCGCGGCGGGGCCGCGCGCCGCGCATGAGCGCCTGCCGCTTTCGGAAATGGAAATCCAGCCTGGCGACCAGCTTTTCATCCACGGCCCGGAGACCCAACTGGGCGCGTTCATCGCTAACGCGCGCCTGCTCGAAATCGGTCGGCTCGATACGCCGCCGGTGGAGCCGAGCCGCGCGGCCGCCATCGTCGGCATATTCGTCGCCGCCATCGTCGGCATCGTGGCGTTTGATCTTTCCCCCGCCATCGCGTTCTTCGCCGCCGCCGCCATATTGGCGGCGACGCGCCTCATTCCGACTTCGGAAGTGTACCGGTCGATCGATTGGCCGGTCGTGGTTCTGCTCGCGGCGATGATCCCAGTCGGCCAAAGTCTCGAATCGACCGGGGCGGTCAACATTCTCTCGGAATGGCTGAGCGCTCAGCTTGGCGGTTCAAGCGCGTTCGTCACCTTCGCGGCGATCGGCGCAGCGACGCTGCTCCTCTCGGCGCTGCTCAACAACGTGGCGACGGCAATCATCATGGGGCCGCTCGCGATCCAGATGTCGGAGTACATGGGTTTTTCGCCCGATGCGGGCCTCATCATGGTGCTGATCGCAGCATCTTCGGATTTTCTGACGCCGATCGGGCACCAGAACAACTTGCTCGTCATGGGTCCGGGCGGCTATCGGTTCTCGGATTATGCGCGGATGGGGGTGGGCGTTTCAGTCATCGTCATCGGTGTTGCGGCCTGGCTGTTGAGTAGAGGATTTGGATAGCACGACGCGCAAGGGGCTGAAGCCCCGCCTCGATAAAACACTCCATTACGCATCGACGTTGTGGCGCCGCCAGCGCGCCTACTGGCGGCGTTCCGTAGTGCGCTCGGTTGATCACGCAGAGGTCAACTCGAAGCTGGACGGCGAAGCGCACTGGTCCGCGCGCTTCGGCTTCATGCTCATCATGTCGGCGGGCATCGCGGTGCTCGGCCTGCTGCTCTCGTCGCCAGCGGTCGTCATCGGCGCAATGCTGATATCGCCGCTGATGGGTCCGATCATGGCGCTGGGGTTCAGCCTCGCTCGCTTCAATCTGCCCGAAGCGAAGCTCTCGCTGACAACGCTCGGCATCGGCGTCGCCGCTGCGGTCGGTTTCTGCGCGGTGGTGGTTTATCTATCCCCACTGCAAGCCGTCACCCCCGAAATTCTCGCGCGGACGCGCCCGAACTTCTTCGACCTGCTCGTTGCGATCTTCTCAGCGCTCGCTGGCGCTTATGCCGTGATTCGCGGGCGCGGTGAAACCATCGTCGGCGTTGCCATCGCCACCGCCCTCATGCCCCCTCTCGCCGTCGTCGGCTACGGCCTCGCGACCCTGAACGGCACCGTGTTCTTCGGCGCGCTCGGCCTGTTCATGACCAATCTGCTTGCGATCGCGCTGAGCGCAGCGGTGATGGCGAAAGTTTACGGGTTCGGCACTGCGATGTCCGACAGGTCTACGCGCATTCAGACGATCGGCGTCCTCGCGATCTTCACGGTGCTCTCGGTGCCGCTGCTGTTCTCTCTGCACCAAATCGCATGGGAAGCCCTCGCCAGCCGCCTCACCCGCGAGGCGATCGGCGCCTATTTCGGTCCTGACGCACGCGTGTCCCAACTCGAGATGGACTTTTCCGCCGAGCCGATCGTCGCGCGCGCGACGGTACAGACCCCGCGGCGGCGCTACGATGCCGACCAACAAATCAGCGCGCGTCTGCGTGCACGGCTGGACGAGCCGGTGGCGATCAACCTGGCGCAGGTTCTGGTCGACAGCGATGCAACGCTGAAGGAGCGCGAACAGCGCGAACTCGAAGCCGCAAAACGCGCGCAGGGCGAATCGCTGCGCAAGGCAACGGAAGCCGACGCGCAGCAGGTCGCCGCTGAACTGGCGATCCTCGGCGCTCAGTCTCCCTCGTCCGTAAATGTCGATCTCGCCCGCCGCTTCGCTTCGATGACGGCGGAGGCAATGCCGGGCATTCGCCTTCCGGCATGGCGCGCGCTCGAAGTACGCGTCGCCGTTCGTCACCCAGGCTGGACGGTGATGGTGATCCCGCCGGTCGGCCAGCTCCCACTCATTCCGTTCGATGAAGGGACTGCCACCCTGTCACCGAAGGGGCGCGAGGCCGTCGTGGATGCCGCCTGGGCGCTCAGGCGCTGGGGCATCACCACCGTGCTCGTCAACGGCCGCGTCGCGAGCGGTGAGGCGGACAGCGGCGAGGCCCGCGATAAACTCGCGGAGGACCGCGCCGCTGCTGTCGCTGCGGCGCTGAAAGACCGCGGCATCGAGGTCGCTTCGCGCAGCGCAACGTCGGGCGCCATCCAGAACGCCGCCGAGGACGAATATGGCCGTAGTGCGCTGAGAAGTGTCGAGCTGGTTCCCGATACGCTCGCCGAGGCGCCCAGCGTCGCGCGCTAGCCCGCGCCTGCGACGGCAGATTGAACCTGTGACGTATCGTCATTGATTTTTAGGCGCTATCTTCCTTTAGAATCATCTGTCCAGTATGCGTCTGAGTACGACTCGGAAGTGGATTGCCCGCTATGAACTCCGTTCGGCCCTTCGCAGCGGCCCTCTTCATTGCCCTCGCCGCATGTTCGGCGGACGATGAGGCGGCAAAGCCGTCCGAAGCCGCACCCGTGCCGGTCCGCGTGGCCGAAGCCCGCCCCGTGGAGAGCGCCGACGCGTTCCGCGCGGTCGGAACCGTCCGGCTGCGCCGCGAAATCGATCTGGGCTTCACGACACCGGGCCGCATCGCAGCCATCGCGGTGGAGGAAGGCGACCGCGTGCGGAAGGGGCAGCTGCTCGCGGCGCTTGACACGACCACCGTCGGTGCAGATCTCGCCGCCGCCGCAGCCGAGCGCACCCGCGCTCAGGCCGATCTCGCCCGTGCGCGCGATCTTTTCGCGAAGGGTTGGGTCACACGCGCGCGGCTCGACACCACCGAAGCCGCCTATCGCGCAGCGGCGGCCGCAACCACGTCCGCCCAGTTCGCCGCCAGCACGGCCCGTATCACTGCGCCTGCGGACGGCCATATCCTCCGTCGCTTTGCCGAGGTGAACCAGGTCGTGAACGCCGGAACACCGGTCATCAGTTTCGGCGATAATCGCGACGGCTTCGTGCTGCGTGTCCCCATCACCGATGTACAGGCCGCCGGCATCATCCGCACCGGCAGCATTCCCATCGACATTGCCGCGCTCGGCCCCGCCCCCCGTGCCGCCCGCATCATCGAGGTTGCCGGCCGCGCAGATGAGCGCACAGGAACTTTCGCGGTCGAACTCGCACTCCCACCAGATCCGGCGCTGAGATCCGGCCAGATCGGCCATGCGACGCTCTCCATGCGCGGTGGCGGCCCGGAAACGATGCTCGTGCCAAGCAGCGCGGTGTTCGCGGCGCGCGCCGGGGAAGCCTTCGTCTATGTACTTGATGAGAGCGGCAAGCGGGTAAAGGCTCGCCGCATCGTCACTGGCGCCATGAATGACCGGGGCGTCGCGGTGCTCGCGGGGCTCAAGGCCGGAGACCGTATCGCTGTCACCGGGATCAGCCAGCTTACCGACGGCAGCCGCGTCACCCCAACCGTCTCCGGCACATGAACCTCGCCGGCTTCGCCGTCAGCCGCTGGCAGCTGACGCTCGTCCTCTTCACGCTGCTTGCCGCGCTTGGCATCTATGCCTTCCTCAACATTCCGCGCGCCGTCGATCCGCATCTGCCGATCCCCGTTGTGCTGGTCGTCGCCTCGCAGCCCGGCGCCGATGCGCAGGATATGGAGGAAACCGTCGCAAAGCCGATCGAAGAGGTGATCAAGGGCCTCGACGGCATCGTCGACGTCGATTCCACCTCGAAGGACGGCGCCTCGGTCATCACCGCCGAGTTCGAATGGGGCGGCGATCCGGAACAGCATTTCGACGAGGTCGTGCGCGAGATCGGCGCCATTCGTGACCGGCTTCCATCCGGTCTTGCCAGTCTCGAATACCTGAAAGTCCGCACCAGCGATGCGGCTGTTGTTCAGCTTGCACTCGTGAGCGATTCGGCCTCGTGGCGGCGCATGGAAAAATATGCGACCGACCTTTCCGAGCGTCTTTCGCGCGTCGATGGCATCCGCTCCACCGAGATCTACGGCCTGCCGAACCCGGAGGTCCGCATCGCCATCGACGGCGGCCGCCTCGCAGAGCTCAAGATTCCGCCCTCGTCGCTCGTCACCGCGCTCCAGAGCGGCGGCGTCGATCTGCCCGCGGGCGCCGTCCATTCGGGCGAGCATCGCCTGAACGTCGACGCCGGCGGCGCCTATCGCGACCTGGCAGAGATTCGCGCGGTGCCGATCCGCGCCGAAGATGGAACGCTGGTGCGTGTCGGCGACGTCGCCGAGGTAAACTGGTCCACTGCCGAACACACGCACATCACGCGGTTCAACGGCAAGCGCGCCGTGTTCGTCACCGCGATGCAGAAGGAAAACGGCAACGTCCTCGGCATCCGCAAGGACATCGAGACCGCGCTCGCAGCGGCACGCAGCCAGCTTCCGCCCGACATCAAGCTCGAACTCGGCTTCGATCAGTCGCGCGATATCCGCAATCGGCTTGATACGCTCGCGCGCGATTTCGGCATCGCGCTCGGCCTCGTGCTCATCACGCTGCTGCCGCTCGGCCCCCGCGCCTCGCTGATCGTGATGATCTCGATCCCGCTCAGCCTCGCGACCGGCGTGCTGCTGCTGCACGTGTTCAACTTTTCGCTGAACCAGCTTTCTGTCTCGGGTTTCATCCTCGCGCTCGGTCTCATCGTCGATGACTCGATCGTGGTGACAGAGAACATCTCCCGCCACCTGCGCATGGGCGCGGAGCGCACCGCCGCCGCGCTTTCGGGTACGAAGGAAATCACCGCCGCCGTATTCGGCTCCACGGGCGTGTTGCTGTTCGCGTTCCTGCCGCTGGTGTTCCTCCCTGGCGGGGCCGGCGAGTTCACGCGCTCGCTACCGCTTGCGGTCATCTACACGGTCGGGGCGTCGCTCGTCGTCTCACTCACGATCATCCCCTTTCTCGCCAGCCGCGTTCTGCGCCGCGACGATGATCCCGAAGGCAATGCGATCCTGAAGGCGCTCACCCGCGGTATCCACCGGCTCTACGGCCCAGTGCTGCACTACGCGCTCGAAAAACCGCAGCGCACGCTCGCGATTTCAATGGCGCTCTGCATCGGCGCGCTCGGCCTCATCCCGGTGGCGGGCTGGCAACTCTTTCCTGCGTCGGATGCGCCCTATTTCATGGTGGAGGTCGAAACGCCCGAAGGGACGAGCGTTGCCCAGACCGACCGGGTCGTCCGCCGCGTCGCCGCCGAAGTCGCGAAGGAAGGCAACGTCGCCGCGCTCATGGAAAACAGCGGAGCGGGCAATCCCCAAGTCTATTACAACGTGCGCTCGCTGACCGAGGAATCGCGCAAGGGCGCGGTGTTCGTCGTGCTGAACGAATGGATCGCCGATGAAAGCGAAGCGATGCTCGATCGGCTGCGCGGCACTTTCAGCACCGATCCAGACGCCCGCATCACGGTTCGCATGTTCGAGAACGGTCCGCCGATCGATGCGCCGATCGCTATCCGCATCAGCGGCCCCGACAACAGCGTGCTGAAAATGATCGCCGGCGAAGTTGCGAAGATCATTCGCGCCACGCCCGGCACGCGCGATATCGATAATCCCCTCGCGGTCGACCGCGTCGATCTCGACCTTGGTCTCGATGCGGACAAGGCAGCGCTGCTCGGCGTGCAGCCGGGAGAGCCCCGGCGCGCGCTGCGTCTCGCCATCGCCGGTGAACGCGCCGCGAACTTTCGCGACGATGAAGGCGATACTTATCCCGTCGTCGTGCGGCTTCCCATGGAGGAGCGGCAGCCTGTTTCCGCGCTGCAATCCGTCTACGTCACCACCAGCAGCGGCAACGCCATCCCGCTCGCGGAAGTGGCCAAGCCGTATCTTAAGAGCGTGCCGCCGCGCATCGATCGCTACCAGCTCGAACGCAACATCACGGTCACCGCTTGGACGCAGGCCGGCTATCTTACCTCGCGCGTCAACAAGGATGTCGTGGAGCGCCTGCAGAGCCTCACGCTGCCGCAAGGCTACGCGCTCGGCATCGGCGGAGAGGCGGAAGCGAGCGCGCAGAGCTTCGACGGCATCGGCAGCATCCTGCTGCTCGCCGTGTTCAGCATCATGGCCGTGCTCGTCGCCGAATTCGGCCGCTTCCGCGAGGTCGCGGTGGTCGCGGGCGTCATCCCGCTCGGCATGTTCGGCGGCATCATCGCGCTGCTGCTCACCGGCTATCCGATGAGCTACATGGGTATCATCGGTTTCGTCGCCCTCATCGGCATCGAGATCAAGAACTCGATCCTGCTCGTCGATTTCACCTCGCAGCTTCGCGCGCGCGGGCTCGGCCTTCGCGAAGCGATCGAACAGGCGGGCGAAATCCGCTTCCTGCCGGTGCTGCTCACCTCAGTCACGGCGATCGGCGGCCTGATGCCGCTCGCACTCGGCGGCTCGGCGCTCTATTCGCCGCTGGCGTGGGTGATTATCGGGGGTCTCATTTCCTCGACGCTGCTCAGCCGCATCGTCACTCCGGTCATGTACCTGCTGCTGGCGCAGCCCCGGACGCGGAGACGGCGCAGACCCTTCGCTCAGCTCTTCAGCCGGTAGCCCGTCCGGAAGATCCACCCGACGATGGCGAGGCAAAGCGCCAGGAAACCGAACATCGCCGCAAGGCTGAGTTCGACGCTCACATCGCCCTGGCCGAAGAAGCTCCAGCGGAAGCCGCTCATCAGATAGACGATGGGGTTGAACAGCGTCGCCGTGCGCCACGCCGCGGGCAGCATATCGATCGAATAAAAGGCGCCGCCCAGGAACGTGAGCGGCATCACCACGAGCAGCGGAATGATCTGAAGCTGCTCGAAGTTTTTCGCCCAGATGCCGATGATGAAGCCGAATAGGCAGAACGTCACCGCCAGCAGCACCATAAACAGTATCATCCAGAGCGGGTGCACGATATCGATGTCGACGAAGAGGTTGGCAGTCGCGAGAATCACGACGCCGAGGATCACCGATTTCGTTGCGGCCGCGCCGACATAGGCGAGCACGATCTCGAACGCCGAGATCGGCGCGGACAGCAGCTCATAGATCGTTCCTACCCACTTCGGCATGTAGATGCCGAACGAGGCGTTGGAGATGCTTTCGGTCAGCATGGTGAGCAGCATCAGCCCCGGCACGATGAACGCGCCGTAGGGAACCGTGCCGACCTCCTGCATCCGCGAGCCGATCGCCGATCCGAACACGACGAAGTAGAGCGTCGTCGTGATGACGGGCGTGATCAGGCTCGTCCAGATCGTGCGCCGGAAGCGCGCCAGTTCAAACTTGTAGATCGCCCAGACGGCGTAGCGATTGAAGATCACGGCCGCACCTCCTGCCGGTCGCTGACAAGATCGACGAAAATGTCTTCAAGCGAGCTTTGCCGCGTATTGAGATCCTTGAACGTGAGCCCGATGTCGCTCATGCGCCGGAGCAGCGAGGGTACGCCGGTACGCTCGGCGTTCGCATCGAACTCGTACTCGATCTCGTTGCCGTCCGCCTTCAGCTTCAGGTTCCAATCGCCAAGCTCGGGCGGCAAGGCAGCGAGCGGTTCGGCGAGGTTCAGCGTCAGCGTCTTGCGGCCGAGCTTCGTCATCAGCGCGGCCTTTTCCTCAACGAGGATAAGCTCGCCCTTGTTGATCACGCCCACGCGGTCGGCCATCTCCTCGGCCTCCTCGATGTAGTGCGTGGTCAGGATGATGGTGACGCCGCGTTCGCGCAGCCCCCGCACGAGGTTCCACATGTCACGGCGCAGCTCGACGTCGACGCCCGCCGTCGGCTCATCGAGGAACAGGATTTCCGGCTCGTGGGAAAGCGCCTTCGCGATCATCACGCGCCGCTTCATGCCGCCCGATAGCTCCATGATCTTCGATTTGCGCTTTTCCCACAGCGAAAGGTCCTTCAGGATCTGCTCGATCAGCGTCGGATCCGGCGCCCGCCCGAACATGCCCCGGCTCAGGCTCACCGTCGCCCACACGGTTTCGAAGGCATCGGTGTGAAGCTCCTGCGGCACCAGCCCGATCTTCATCCGCGCGGCACGGTAGTCGCGCTGGATATGATGCCCGTCGGCAATCACCGTGCCGGTCGTCGGTGTCACAATCCCGCACACAATCGAGATCAGCGTCGTCTTTCCCGCGCCATTCGGCCCGAGCAGCGCGAAAATCTCGCCTTTGCGGATTTCAAGATCGACAGACTTCAGCGCAGTGAAGCCGCCGGCGTAGGTTTTGGAAAGGCCGGAAATGGAAAGCACAGACATCGGACGTGTTTAGACGTTTTTGCACGAACGCAAAACCGTCCGTGCTCAGGCGCTGAGGAGCGCTGACCCCTTCTGTATGAAAACTGCATCGATCGTCGAGAGGCGGCCGTTGCGCCCAAACTGAAGCATGTCCGTAATGTCGAACAGCTTGAACCCATAGCCGTCCAGCGTCGAAATGAAGGTCGCGAATTCGTATCCACCCTCATACCGCTCGGCCACGGAAACCTCGGCGATAAGGCATTGAATGTCGGGAAAGAGGCCGGTCGCACCGGCCAGAACCTCCAGCTCGAAGCCTTCCGAGTCGACCTTCAACAGGTATGGTTTCGGCCAAGCGGTGCGGTCGAATGAATCGAGGCGTTTGACCGGCACGGTGACGGCGCGCGTCTCGCGCGTCCAGCCGCGGCGCGCAAACTCATCGACCTGACGCGCCGAAGGTTTCGACATCGTGGAACTGGTTGGGCGCCGGATGTTCAGGTTCAGCGTCATTTCCGATGCCTCGCGCCCTGCGGCAGCGAAATGAACTTCCCCCCTGCGGGGCGCCATCACGTGTTCGATGTGTTCGCGAAACCCTTCATTGGGTTCCACGAGCACGGTGTAGGCATCGGGAAAGCCTTCCATCAGCCAAGGCGTGCCGTACCCCACACCGACATCGATAACCGTCCCCGGATTAAGACCCTTGGGTGTCATGGCCCGAAAGAAGGCGGGCGCTTTCCGCAAGGGGTGCTGGACGTCCTTCAGCTCATACTCGCGCCGGCGCAGCGTGTCCGTGAAAGCCCGTTTCAGAAACGACTTCATAGCAGTATGTCCAGACTAGCCCCGGCCCGGACAGTACCATCAGCGCGGCAGGCCGCATAGCGAGGAGCGTTATCGGGCTAGTGACGCGATCAGCGTCCGATAGTGATCGAGCGCTGGGCCGATCGCACTCGCCGGAACGCGCTCGTTTAAGCCGTGCGCATATTCGTCCTCCGGCTTCATGAACAAGCCGGAAACGCCGTAACTCGGGATGCCGGAGGCACGGAAGAACAAGCTGTCGGTGGTGCCCGCCGACATGCTCGGAATGATCGAAAGCCCCTTTGCTCGCCCGTCCACGGCCTTGCGGAGCGCGGCGTCCAGCTCCGGCAGCAGCGGCGATGTGGAGCTTTGCGGGAAGGGTTCGGGGAGAGTCACCATCACCTTGGCGCCCGCCAGCTGCTGCAGCCGCTGGCGCACTGCTTCGGGTGCCGTGCCGGGGAAGATGCGGCAGTTGATGTTGGCCACCACACGCTGCGGCAGCGCGTTCTCGGCATGGCCCCCATTGATCATGGTGGGCACGCAGGTCGTGCGTGTCGTCCCGATGTGCTCGGGGTACTTCGCCAGGATATCCGCCGCAGCCGTATCGGTTGGGTTGGCCGCAAAGCGCGCCATCGCCTCCCCCGCCTCTCCCGGCGTCCGCTTCGCCGACGCCGCAAAATAGGCCCGCGTCGTCTCGCTCGTTTCGGGCGGGAACGGCGCATCGGCGATCCGTTTCAATGCCGCGCCAAGTTCCAGAATCGCGTTTTCCGCACGCGGCGCGCTCGAATGGCCGCCGGGATCAGTCACGGTGAGCTTGTAGTCGGCGTAGGTCTTCTCCGCCGTCTGCATCGTATAATAGAGTGGCTTCCCGTCGGCGCCGAGTGTGCCGCCGCCGCCATCGCCGTTCAGCACCATCGCTGCGTCCTTGTAGCGGGGCGCGATCGCTGCCACGGTCTTCTGCGCGGTTTCCTCGTCGCCGGTCAGGAACAGCACGATGTCACGCGACGGTTTGAAGCCTTCGCGCTTCAGAGTCATCAGCGTCTGCACGAGCATCACGACGTCGAACTTGTTGTCGCTGATGCCGCGCCCGAAGAGATAGCCGCCGTCTTCCGCCATCACGAACGGGTCGCGTTCCCAGTCCTCGCGCTTCGCCTCAACGACATCCATATGCGCGTTGAGCACAATCGGCTTCTTCTTGCCGGCCCCTTTCCACGTCAGGATCAGCGAGGCGGTTTCGCCGAGCGGTTCGATGCTGATCTCGCTGTCCTTGAAACCAGCGCCTTTGAGTTCGCCCGCCAGATAGGCCGCGTAAACTGGCACCTGTCCGCGCCCGGCGACGGTGGGAAAGGCAATCGATTTGCCGAGCATGGCCTTGGCGTCGTCGACCTGCGCCGGGGTTGCAGCCAACCTCGGAGCAGCCGCCAGCAGGGCTGCGAGGACGAGCGAAGTTCCGGTTTTCAGCATTCGAAATAATCTCCCACCTGTTTTACAGGTGTAAGAAATGAGTGGCTCAGTCGGCAAGCACTTTCAGCGGGTCGCCAACGAGCGTGTTCAGCCACTTGTCAGCAATGCGTGACGCCTCCTCGGGCGTGAAGCTCGATGCGTCGAGACAAAGCTCCAGCCAGAGCCCGTCGACCAGCGCCGTCACGCCCACGGCCGTCAGCCGCACGTCCACATGGCTCGCCTCGGGGCCCAGGATTTCCGCGACCATCCTTTCCACCGGCCGCCGGTGGCTCGCATAGTTTTCGGTATGAAGCTCGCGGATGCGTGCATCGCTTTTGATAAGGCTCCAGAATGCGAGCCACGTCGCCAGAAGGTCAGGGTCGGCGATCGGTGGCTTGAAGCTTGCCATGACGAAGGCGCGGAGCTGTTCGCGTGGGTCCGGCCCCGCCTTGTCCGCCGCCGCAATCATGTTCGCCACCAGCCGGTCGCCGACGTCAGCATAAGTTTCGGCGACGAGCTCGTCGATGCCAGCGAAATAGTGGCGCAGCAGCCCGGCAGAAACGCCCGCCTCCGCGCAAATCACCCGTACGGACGTGCCGCCGATTCCGTAGCGGGCAAGACAATGCGCGGTCGCGTCGATCAGGCTCTGGCGCCGAAAATCAGGATCCAGACGTTGAAACTGCGCGCGTGCCAACCTCACCCTCCCAAAGCTGCGAGGCTCCTATATCGGCGCGTTAACCTTTTGTCGCGCCCTGATCTCCATTCAGCGCTGCTTTTTGACGGCGCACGAACAAGCCCGGCAATCAACTGCACGAGCGCTATCCAGAACCGAGCAGCCGAGGGCGGGAGCCTCGTTATTCACACGAAGCTCCCGCCGCGCGGCCTCAGAACTTGGTGCCGACCTTCAGGCCGATGGTCCGCGGCGTCGTTACCACCGTGTAGAACTTGCCGCCGATATCGGTCACGCCGTCGGGGTCGCCGCAGACGCTCTCGCCGCACTGGATCGTGCGCGTTACCTGCCCGCGCGAGTCGAACAGGTTGCGGGCGTAGAGTTCCACCGACCACGATCCGTTGGTTACGCCCGCGCTAATGTCGACCGTCGTGTAAGACGGCAACGAACCGACGAGTGCGCGTTCATAAAGGCGAAGATCGCTGGTGCGTTTGCCCTCATAGACGAGGCCACCCTGCAGATGCGCCTCGAGACCGCCCACCGGGAATTCGTAGCGCGCAAAGGCGTTGCCCTTGAACTTGGCCGAGACGGGCAGACGCGTACCGGAAGGCGCCAGCAATGCATTTTCCTCGTCGTCTGGCCCCGGCAGCGTGCAATCAAACTGTGGGTTCGCGATGAGACAGAAGTCCTTGGTGCTCTGCGCGTCGTTGTAGCTGAAGCCCGCGTTGAAGGTCAGGCCTTCCGACGCGCGGATGAAAATATCGCTTTCAATACCCCAGATGCGCGCATCGCCGGCGTTACGAACCTCGGTGAGGCCGTTGGCGCCAAGGAACGAGAGCTGGATGTTGGTCCACTTCTCGTAATAGACGGCGCCGTTCCAGCGGAATGCGCCATCAGCCCACGTCGTCTTCCAGCCAAGTTCGTAGTTGTCGAGTTCGTCCGCTCCGTAAGGCGGCAGTGTGCCGCGGCGATTGACGCCGCCCGGCCGGAAACCGCGCGACCATGTTGCATAGACCATCGCATCATCGGTCAGCTTATAGGTCGCGTTCAGCTTATGGATGAAGTCGGTGTCCGATGTCGTCTTGTCGAGGTTTGTGCAGGGGCTCCCCTTGATGGTCGGCGGAAGCAACTCACCTTCGTCGTCCGTGAAACACGCCGCAACACCCGTCCGACTGCTGAAGCCATCGCTGTACCCGAAGAAGCCTTCGAGCGAGTTCTTGTATTTGTAAACGCGGATACCACCGCTCAGCGTCAGCTTCTCGGTCACGTCGTATGAAACCTCGCCGAACGCGGCATAGTCACGGTCGATGCGAAGCTGCTTGGTCAGCCAGATATTACTGTCCGTTCCCGGCACGGTGATCGAATCGGCGATGTCGTCGACGATGTAGTTTTGCTCGATGTTGTGCGACTGCCGCTGATAGAACACGCCGCCGATGAAGCGCAGCGGCTGATCCGCCGGCGAAGCGATGCGCAACTCGTGGCTCTGCTTGGTGAAACGATCGGTGCCAATGATATATTGGTTTGGATTCACCAGATTATCGTCATTGTCGTAAAATGAACCGCCTGACGCAAAGAGCGCATCATAGAAATACGCGTAGTCGACATAGTCGGACTCGCTGTCGATCTTGCGCTTCATGTAGGCGCCGGCATAGGTCAGATCCCAGCTGCCGATCTTGCCTTCGATCGTGAGTGCGGCCTGGAACCAGCGATCATTGTAGCGTTCGGGGTTGAATTGCTGCACCTGCAACTCGCCAAGCCCGGCTTCCTGGGTGAACGAGCCGTAGCTTTTCTGCTTCTGGCCCATCAGCGACGGCAACACCGTCCAGTTCTCGTTGAGATCGATCTCAAGCGCAATGCGCCCGCCGTAGGTCTCGACGTCGTTGTAGTCGTCCTCGACATAGGGCGCGTTGTTGAAGGTGATCCCCGATGTCGGGAAGGTCAGCGAGCCCGGGATATTGTCGATATAGCCGCCGTCCTTGTCGTACCAACCGACCACGCGCACCGCCGCATTGTCCGAAAGCGGCGCGTTGATGAAACCTTCGAGGACATAGCCTTCCTCGCCGTGCGCGACCGTGTTCACCTCGGCATCGACAGCGCCGTAGAAACCGCTCGTGTCCGGGCGGTTCGTCACGATCTTCACCGTACCGGCCTGACTCGATGCCCCGTACAGCGTGCCCTGCGGACCCGCGAGCGCCTCTACGCGCGCAATGTCGTAGATATGGATGTCGAGGTTGCCCTGGATAGTCGTGATTGGCTGCTCGTCGAGATACATGCCGACCGACGGTAGCGAGGTCGAATGGTTCGCGTTCTCGCCCGAAGCGACGCCGCGGAAATAGACATTCGAAGCGCCCGGCCCGAGCGACTGGTACGAAAGGCTCGGCAGGTAGCGTGCATAGTCGTCGAAATCCTGCACCTGAAGCTGCTGGAGCTTCTGCGTGCCGAGCGCGACGACTGCGATCGGCACGTCCTGCAGGTTTTCCTCGCGCTTCTGCGCCGTGATGATGATGGTGTCGCCGATGGCCTCTTGCGCTTCCTGTGCGAGCGCCGGCGCCGTGAGCATGGTGGAACCAAGCAGTACGCCACTGGCGACTGCAGCCCTGATCGTCACATGATTTCGCAGGTGCACCCTTTTCCCCCTTCAGCTTTTGCTGTCCCGCGTGAAGATTGGCGTCGCACGGAACAGTGGTCAATTCGGGTCCGGCCGCTTTATTATACAGATGTCATATTGCTGATCGGGCGTCACATTATTGCAACAGCAAAGCGACCGGCGGCACCCCCGGATACGCGGTAAGCACGGGCCCGAGACTTGCTTCGAGGGGCTGCAGCCACGGCGCAAACGCTTGCCATTGCTCCATGCCTTCCCGGTTGATCGGACGCCGTACCTGTTCGGAGCTGGCAGTTCGCACCGCGCGGTCGTTTTCGAAAAAGCGCAGGCACGCCGGATCGAACGGCACGCCCACGTAATCCAGCAGCCGCCGTACCTCGCCTTCCGTATTCTCGACCATGTCTTCGTAGAAAACACGGTGCACGCGGCGGGGAAGCGCGTCGTCGATCACCGCCATCATCGCCACATAATCTCGGTAGTAACGGCCGAGGTCGGAAAGGTCGTAACTGAAAGCCTGCCCCCGCGCGAAATGCTGCTTGAAGTTCGAAAAACAGCAGCCGAGCGGGTGTCGGCGGGCATCGATGATCTTCGCATTCGGGAGGATCAGATGGATAAAGCCCGTGTGCGCCCAGTTGTTCGGCATCTTGTCGATGAACAGCGGTCGGTCGGTCTTGCGCTGGATGCGCGTGCGCTCCAGATATTCGGCGCCGAGTTCGGCGAGCACATCGGCGGACAGGTCCGCAAGGCACGCCGGATAGGCGGTCTCCTCGCCGCGCATCTTACGGCCGCCAAGCCGCCGCGCCATCGCCGCGATATCGGGCAGTTCCTGTGTCCCTTCAATCATCGGGTGCGACGACAGAATCTGCTCGATGAGCGTCGATCCCGCGCGCGGCATTCCAAGAACGAAGATCGGATCGGGCGCTGGATCGCCTTGTGCCTTGCGCTCCGCGAAGAACGCTGGGTCCATCAGTGCCGCCGCCTCGCGAACGAGGCTGCTGATTTCGCCCGAATCATAATCGAGCATCGCCTTGCGTAGCGCGTTGCCCTGCAGATAGTGGCCGAACGAACCTGCGCGATCCTTCGCATCTTCGAGCGCCTTGCCGAGCGCGAAATGCAGGTGGAAGCGATCATCGTCGCTAATGCCGTCACTCTCCAGCGCCGCACGCATCGTCGCCACGTCCGCATCGGTGAACTGCACGGTCTTGAGGTTGGCAAGACTCCACCACACCTCGCCGAGCCCCGGAGCGCGTTCGATCGCCTTGCGGTAGGCGGCGATCGAATCCGCCTGCCGACCCACGGTTTTCAGCACATGGCCATAGCTCATCCACACGCGCGGCTGCGCCGGGTGGGTGGCAAGCACGGATTCATAAAGCGCGATCGCTTCCTCGTAGCCGCCGATCCGCCCGAGCGCCGCGGCTTTGAGGTTGCGGTGCGCGGCATTGTCGGGGTCGTCCGAGAGCAGTCGGTCAAGCTCCGCCACGGCATCCGCGGGATTGTTTTGCCGGTAGAGCACGGTCGCCAGGTTGGCACGCGCCGCACCGAATGCGGGCGCGAGTTCGAGCGCGCGGCGCAGCAGCTTTTCGGCGTCCCCATAGCGCCCGAGCCGCCCGGCGATCTCCGCCATCATGCGGATGGCGGCGACGTCGGTGGGTTTTTCCTTCAGCCGCGCACGCAGGATGCGTTCGGCGATCGGGATATTGTTGTCGAGAAGCGCGGCAGCGGCCTCGACAAGCACCGGGTCGCGCGTCGAGGCTTGGATCGCGCCCATTTCGGCCTCCTCGGCGGCCGCCTCCTCCCCCATGCTGCGTAGCGCGGCACCAAGCGCGCGAAGGGCATCGGCGTTGCCGGGATGCGTTTTCAGAAAGGTGCGGGCGCGTTCAGCGCGCTGACGGGCGTCCGGTGCGGTTGACATGTGTTTGAACCTGCTGAGCCCCGCGTTGCCGGTCAAGCTGTCAGTCGATGGCGGTTGACCCCATCGGAAAAACCGATACCCCCTGCTCCAGCAAATCCCTCTGGCCAATCGCGTGCCGCCCGCGCAGTATGATGCCAGACGGGGGTTTATCCGATCATGTCAGCCGAAATTGCAAATTGGATCAGTGAACGCGGTATCAGCGAGGTCGAGTGCATCGTCCCCGATATGAACGGCATTCAGCGCGGCAAGGTTCTGCCTGCCGGCAAGTTCCTGAAGTCGCTCACGGACCAGACGCTCCGCATTCCGGGCAGCGTCTACACCGTAACCGTCACCGGTGAATATCCGGACGACATCAATCACATCATTCCCGACTATGACCCCGACATGGTGATGGTGCCCGATCCGTCGACGATCCGCGAAGCGCCCGGGTTCAAGACACCGACCGCCTATGTCATCGCGGACGCCTATACGCGCGAGGGGAAACCGCTCGGCATCGCGCCACGCATGATCCTGAAAAAGGTGCTGAATCTCTACGAGCGGCGCGGCTGGAAACCGGTGATCGCGCCGGAGCTGGAATTCTACCTCGTCTCCAAGAACCTCGATTCCGATTTTCCGCTCACACCGCCCGCGGGCCGGTCGGGCCGGTCGGAAACCGCGAGCCAGCCTTACGGCCTCGAAGCGCTCGGGGAGTTCGAGGACATCATCGAGCACATCTACGATTTCTGCGAGAAGGCAGAGCTCAACATCGACACGATGATCCACGAGTCCGGCGCCGCCCAGCTCGAGATCAATTTCGTCCACGGCGATCCGCTTGCGCTTGCCGATCAGGTGCTGCTCTTCAAGCGCATCGTCCGTCAGGTCGCGCTCGAACATGGCGTGTACGCCACCTTCCTCGCCAAGCCGATGTCGGACCAGCCCGGCAGTTCGATGCACATCCACCAGTCGCTGCTCGATAGCGACACGGGCCGAAACCTGTTCACCACGCCGCAGGGCCGCGATAGCGCTCTGTTCCGCAGCTACATCGCAGGTCTCGTTCGCCTTTTGCCACAGATCGCGCCGATGTTCGCGCCGAACGTCAATTCGTTCCGCCGAATGCGGCCCGATAGCGACGCGCCGATCAACGTGCAGTGGGGCAGCGACAACCGCTCCTGCGGGCTGCGCATCCCGGTTTCGGACGCGAAGAACCGGCGCATCGAAAACCGCCTGCCCGGCGCGGATTCAAACCCCTATCTCGCCATCGCCGCCTCGCTCATCTGCGGCTATGTCGGCATGACCGAGCGGATGCAGCCGCCCAAGAGTCTGCAGGGCAGCGCCTATAACCGCGCGCGCACGTTGCCGCGCACGCTCGAAAGCGCGCTTGATCGCTTCAGCCACTGCAAGGCCGTCCGCAACCATCTCGGTGAGGACTTCTTCGACGTGTTCTACGCGATCAAGGAATCCGAGCTGTTCGCGTATCAGTCGGTGATCAGTTCCTGGGAGCGCGAACACCTCCTCTTGAGGGTCTGATCTTGGCTGAGCCGCACGCGCCGTCGTACTACGCCGCGACCGCCAACCCCTTCCCGGCCCAGCCGCAACTCACAGGCAGCGCGGCCACAGACGTCTGCGTCGTCGGCGGCGGCTACACCGGCCTCTCTGCCGCGCTCTCCGCCGCCGAAGCCGGCTACGCCGTCACCCTTGTCGAAGCACACCGTATCGGTTGGGGCGCTTCGGGACGCAACGGCGGCCAGATGATCCCCGGCCTGCGCTGGTCCGCGACCGATCTCGTGGAGCGCTTCGGGCAGGAAACCGCCCAGCGCTTGTTCAGCGTGGCCGACACGGCGCGCACGCGCGTCCACGACCGCATCGCCCGGCACGGCATCGCCTGCGATCTCCGCCACGGTCATTTCACCGCCGCCTGCAAACCCGCCGACCTCGCCGCCATGGAGCGCGAGCTGGAATGCCTCGACTATGTGATGGGCTACGGCACCGCGCAGCTTGTGCGCCCGGAGCAGACCGCGGGAATCGTCTCGGCGAAGGGCTATCACGGCGGCATCTACGATTCGGCGGGCGGCCACCTCCATCCGCTGAACTACGCGCTCGGCCTCGCCGAAGCCGCGCGCGCGGCCGGCGTCCGGCTCTATGAAGGTTCACCTGTCCTCCGCATCACGGGTGGCAATCGGCCCGGCGTCACCACCACGCACGGCAGCGTTTCCGCCCACCACGTAGTCCTCGCGTGCGACGCCTTCACGAGCCAGATAGACGCCAATCTCGGCCGCTACACGATGCCGGTGGCGAACTACAATGTCGCGACGCAGCCGCTCGGCGAGGAACGCGCCCGCGCGCTCATCCCGTCGGGCGCTGCAATCTCCGAAAGCCGCTTCGTCCTCAATTATTATCGCCTTTCGGCCGACAATCGCCTGATCTTCGGCGGCGGCGAGAAATACACGCCGCGCCCGCCGCGCGACGTCGCCGGGTTCGTGCGGCCTTACATGGAGGCGGCATTCCCCGGCCTTGAAGGCATCGGCATCGACTATGCGTGGGGCGGCCTCGTCGGCGTCACCATGAACCGCCTTCCGCACTTCGGCCGCAAGGGCAATATCTTCTACGCACACGGCTACTCGGGCCACGGCGTCCTGCTCTCGACGCTCGCAGGCGAACTCATCACCGAAGCGATGCGCGGCACCGCCGAGCGCTTTGACCTGTTCGCATCGCTGCCCGTGAAGCCCTTCCCCGGCGGGCCGCTGCTGCGCCACCCGCTCTACGTCGCCGGTATGCTCTGGTACGCGCTGAGAGACCGGCTGTGATTGCGCCCGCCGCCGCCCGCGGCAATGTCTTGGGCGAATGCCTCTCAAGCCTTATGGAATGAACCCATGACCAAGCTGCCCCTTGCCTCCAACAAGATCGCCGACGTTTCGGAGGCCCGCGCCTTTTTCGAGGCGAACCCCGATATCGATGCGGTCGACATCATCTTCACGAACATGTGCGGCGTGCCGCGCGGCAAGCGCCTGCGCCAGCACGAGGTGATCGCCGTCTACGAATCCGGCCGTTTCCTGCCCGGCTCGGCCGTCGTCGTCGATATCACCGGCCGCGATACCGAGGAAACCGGCCTCGTCTGGGAAGACGGCGACGCCGACCGGTATGTGAAGCCGATCCCCGGCACGCTCGTCCGCGCGCCCTGGCTCGGCGAGAACGCCGGCCAGTTCCTCACCAGCTTCTATGAGCTCGACGGTACGCCGAACGATCTCGATCCGCGCCATGTCCTCGGCAGCGTCATCGACCGGCTGGCGGCGGACGGGCTCACGCCCGTCGTCGCGGTCGAGCTCGAATTCTTCCTGCTCGACATCTCCGGCGGCACGCCGCGCCCCGCAAAGGGCCTGCTCACTCCCCACCGCTCAGGCGACAATCAGGTCTATGGCCTGCGAGAGCTCGAAGACTTCAAGCCGTTCTTCGACGATCTTTACGCCGCGTGCGACGCCCAGAACATTCCGCTCGAATCGGCGATTTCCGAATATGCCCCTGGCCAGTTCGAACTGACGCTGCGCCACAAGCCCGATGCGCTCCGCGCCACGGACGACGCGGTCATGTACAAGCGCCTCGTGAAGGGCGTCGCCGTCAAACACGGCCTGGAGGCCACGTTCATGGCGAAGCCGTTCGCGCACGAGGCCGGCAACGGCATGCACCTTCACATCTCGATGGCCGACGAAAGCGGCTCCAACGCCTTCGCGAGCGAAGACCCCGAAGGCGCGCCGATCCTGCGCCACGCCATCGGCGGCATGAAGGCCGCGCTCGGCGAATCGATGGCGGTCTTCGCGCCGAATGCCAACAGCTACCGCCGCTTCAAGGCGAACAGCTATGCGCCCGTCGCGCCGACATGGGGCGTCAACAACCGCACGGTGTCCTTGCGTATCCCCGCAGGCTCGCCCGCCTCGCGCCACGTAGAGCACCGCGTCTGCGGCGCGGACGCGAACCCTTACCTCGCCGTCGCCGCCGTGCTCGCCGCGATGCACCACGGCATCACGAACCGCATCGATCCCGGCCCCGCCGTCGTCGGCAACGGCTACGAGGATGAGGCGAGCGCGGGCGTAAAGCTCCCCAACAACTGGTTTGCCGCCAACGACGCCTTCGAAGGCTCGCCGCTGATGAACGACTATCTAGGGGCGCGCTTCGTGAAATATTATTCGATCGTGAAGCGTACCGAAATGGCCCGTTTCTACGGCGAGGTCACCGAGCTAGACTACGAATGGTACCTAAGGAACGCCTGACGCGGAGCACGTTTTGCGCTTTCGGTGATTTTGGGTTATAGATTCGCCCGCTGACGTCGCGAGCGACGGATATCGGGCCGAGATTCGGTCTCTTTTGTCCCTGCCTAGCCTTACAGAAGCCGGGAAGCATCGCTGTTGATGCGTTCCCGTCACACATTGGGCCAAAGGATACCCATTATGATCACCGGAACCGTAAAATTCTTCAATGCAGACAAGGGCTATGGCTTCATCGCGCCGGAAACGGGCGGAAACGATGCGTTTGTCCATATCTCGGCGGTCGAAAAGGCCGGTCTTCGCACGCTCGACAAGGATCAGCGCGTTTCCTACGAGCTGGAAACCGATCAGCGCGGCAAGACCTCGGCAGTCAACCTCCAGGTCGCCTGACGCGTATCCGGGCGGGTGTCCCCAGCGGATGCCCGCCCGATCGTTCAACCCACCAGCGGATAGAGCTTCACCAAATATGACGTCGTTCAAGGTTCCGAGTTTCCAGGATCGTGCCGCCCTCGCCAAACAGGCGAAGCAAAAAGCCCTCGAAAAGTTGAAGGCTAAGCCTCCGGTGGATGAGGCTGCGCTCGCAGAGCTCAAGGCCGCGCGTCTTGCGCGCGAAGCGGCCGAAGCCGAAGAGCGCGCCGCCCGCCGCGCTGCAGACGCGGCCGCCAGGGCCGAGCGTGAAGCGCAGAAGCGCGAGGCTGCAAGCACCGCAGCCGCTGTGCCGGCCGCTCTGACCGAGGCCGAAAAGAAAGCCGCCCGCGATGCGCGCTACGCCGCTCGGAAAAAACGTTCGAAGCGCTGATCATCCGGAACGCGACCGCAAGGTGAAAAGACAGCCGTGCTTCCGCGCATTCTGATCGATACCGCGAAGATACCCGGCGGAGGCGAACTGCGCCTCATCCAGCGCGGCACCGAATTCTCGATAATGCTCGGTTCAAACGAGCTGATGAACAGCCGCCTCAAGGGCTCGGAAGAAGCCCTTGCCTCCCTGTCATGCGGCAAGATCCAGTCGCGCCCGCAGCCCCGGATGTTGATCGGCGGCCTCGGCATGGGTTTCACGCTAAGGGCCGCACTTGCCAAACTTCCGGCAGACGCGTCGGTCACCGTCGCCGAGTTCGTCCCCTCGGTGGTGGCCTGGGCGCGCGGGCCGATGGCGCACATCTTCGACGGGTGTCTCGACGACCCTCGCGCCACGGTGGCCGTGGAGGATGTCGCGGACCTGATCGGCGACGTGCGATCGCATTACGATGCCATCCTGCTCGATGTGGACAATGGCCCCGACGGCCTCACCCACCCGGACAACGACCGGCTCTACAGCCGCAAGGGCCTGATCGCCGCCCGCGAGGCGCTCCGACCCGGCGGTATCCTAGCCGTCTGGTCCGCCGCGCCGGACCACGCATTCAAGAACCGGCTCATCAAGGCGAATTTCGAGGTGGAAGAAACCGTCGTCCGCACCAACGGCGAGCGCCGCGGCGCCCGCCACATCATCTGGATCGCGAAGCGGCCTTCCTGAACTTTACCGTCGGTGCTCGTGCACCGTCTCCATGAACAATGTCGCCGCTTCGCTGTGGCGGGTGAGGCGCCTCCAGGCGATGCCGATGTCCACGGTGGGCAGGCTTTCGCGCGTGCGCTTGGCGATGATGCGGTCGCCTTCGAGACTCCAGGGCCGGTAGACGAGATCGGGGAGCAGCGTGATTCCCGCCCCCGTGCCGACAAGGCTGCGCACGCCCTCCATCGACGAGGTGCGGTAGGCGACGCGCGGCGGGTGGTCGAACTTGGACCAGATGCCGTCGATCAGCCCTTCGAGCTCGTCGAGCGTGAGGGCGATCACCGGCTCGTTTTCGAGGTCGGTGAGGCTAAGGCCATCGACGTCCGACAGCGGGTGCGAGGGAGCGACCCATGCGCGGCATTCTGATCGGAGCAGCACCTCGTGGTCGATCGCGCTGCGCTCTTCGAGGTTGCTCACCATCAGGACGGCGAGATCGAGTTCGCCGTTGATGAGCAAGTGTTCGATGTAGTCGCGGCGTTCTTCGACGAGCTGGACCTCGATGCGGGGAAACATACGCCTGAAGCGGGACAGCAGGTCGGAGAGGAAATAGCCGGTGACGACGGGCGTGACGCCCACGCGGACGCTGCCTGCGGTCAGGTCCTGCTCGCGCCCGACCCCGCCCTGCATGTCGGCGATGGCGTCGATGATCGAGCGCGCGTGGCGCAGGAACTGGTGCCCCTCACGCGTCAGCGTCACGCCCTTGGCATGGCGGTGGAACAACATGACGCCGGTTTCCGCCTCCAGCGTGCGGATCGCATCCGTCACCGCTGACTGCGAAATGCCGACCGCACTTGATCCGCCTGAGACCGACCGGGCCTCGGCGACCGCGATGAAATAGCGGATCTGGCGGAACGTGATGTTCATCTCTGCCATCGGATTTTTCGATACCTCACGGTTTGCATAATGCATTTGCGCGGGCGGCGGTAGACGGTTTTGATGACCCTCGGGAGACTGAGGGGCTTGCGGCCAGTCACGGCTGCGTTAGCATCCGCCGAGCGCCGTCAGAGCGTTGAAGTCCGGGGATGATCGCTGGCGGGCGATGAACGGGAGACAGGGACCATGAACAGCTTCGACAGCATCCGTAAACGCATCGGCCGCCGCTCGCTTCTGCAGGGGCTCGGCGCCGCCGCCATCGGCATCACCTTCACCGGCGCGCTCGCGGGCTGCGAGAAGAAGGAAGCCGGCGAAGCCTCCACCGGCGAAGAGCCCAAGCTCAACTTCTACAACTGGGACACGTACATCGGCGAAACCACGCTCGACGATTTCAAGGACACGTCGGGCATCGACGTCAACATGAGCCTGTTCGCGACCAACGACGAACTCTTCGCGAAGCTGCGCGCGGGCAACCCCGGCTTCGATGTGATCGTGCCCTCGAACGACTTCGTGGAGCGCATGGTGCAGGCGGACATGCTGATGCCGCTCGACCATGCGAAGATTCCCAACATCGCCAACATCGGCGCCGAATTCAAAGATGTCGCCTACGATCCGGGCCGCAAGTTCTCGATGCCGTACACCTGGCTCACGCTCGGCATCGGCTACCGAAAATCGAAGGTGGACGGCGTGCCGGACAGCTGGAAGTGGCTGTTCGATTCGGACAAGTACAAAGGCCGCATCGCCGTTCTCTCGGAAGCCGGCGACATGTTCCGTCTCAGCGCGAAGTATCTCGGCCATTCGGTGAATGGCGTTACCCCTGAACTCGTGCAGCAGATCGAGGCGATGCTCATCAAGCAGAAGCCGAACATAAAGGCGTTCCACGAGGACAACGGCCAGGATCTGCTGCTCTCGGGCGAGGTTGATCTTGTTCTGGAATACAACGGCGACATTGCGCAGATCATGGCCGAGGACGACGACATCGCCTTCGTGCTTCCGAAAGAAGGCAGCCAGCTCAATTCCGATACGCTGTGCATCCCCAAGGGCGCTCCGCATCCGCTGAACGCACACGCCTTCATCAATTATCTGCTCGATGCGGAAGCCGGAAAGAAGATCGCCGAATATATTCTGTATCCCACGCCGAACGAGGCGGCGAAGGCGTTGATGCCTGACGATTACAAGAACAACCCTGTTATCTTCCCGCCCGCGGAAGCACTCGCGAAATGCGAGTATGCCGCCTACGACGGCAAGATGCAGCCGATCTTCGAGGAAGCCTTCACCCGCGTGCGCGCGGCCTAGCGGACAGGGCGCGAGGGGGAGCGCGAGATGCAGGACTGGAAGCTGAACCGGGCGCTGTTCGCAACCATTGCGGGCGCGCCCATCCTCTGGCTGCTCCTGTTCTTCGTCGTCCCCCTCGGCCTCGTCTGGCTTTACAGTTTCGGCCGAAACGTCGGCCTCACCGAAATCGATATCAGCGGCACGTTCGCGAATTATGCGCGGGCGCTCGAACCGCTCTACCTCGGCATCTTCGTGAAATCTGTCGGAGTCGCCGCGCTCACCACAATCATCTGCCTCGTCGTTGGCTTCCCGGTGGCGCTCGCAATCGTCTTCGCGACGGAAAAGTGGCGGCCATGGCTGCTCCTTGCGATCATGCTGCCGTTCTGGACGAACCTCCTCATCCGCACCTATGCGCTGATGGCGGTGCTACGGACCGAAGGTTATGCGAACCAGACGATCGGCTGGATGTGGGACAAATGGAGCGGGGTGATGACCTTTGCAGGTCTCCAACCGCTCGGAACCTTCGAGCCGCTCCCGCTGCTCTACAACAATTTCGCCGTCGTCCTCGGCCTCGTCTACGTCCACCTGCCGTTCATGGTGCTGCCGCTCTACGCGGCGCTCGACCGGCTCGACAAATCGCTCATCGAGGCGAGCCTGGATCTTGGCGCCGGGCACGTCCGCACGCTGCTCAGCATTGTCGCGCCGCTTGCCGCGCCCGGCATCATCTCGGGCATCATCATCACCTTCGTGCCCGCGCTCGGCGCGTATCTGACACCGGACCTCCTCGGCGGCACCGACAGCCAGATGATCGCGAACGTCATCGAGCGGCAGTTCAAGCGCGCCAACGACTGGCCGTTCGGCGCGGCGCTGTCGTTCCTTCTGATGTACGCAACCTTCATCGCCATCGCGTTCCAGGCCATGAAATCGCGCCAGGCGGAGCGCCGCCAATGAGCCTCTTCAAGGCCCGCGTCCCGCTCGCCCCGCTCGAATACACGAAGCGCCTCTGGATGCGCGCGTGGGTCGGCCTCGTGCTGTTCTTCCTCTATGCGCCGCTCATCACGCTCGTCGCGTTCAGCTTCAACGACAGCAAGCGCAACATCCTGTGGCGCGGCTTCACGCTCAAATATTACGAGAAAGCGCTCGACAACGACTCGCTGATGGTCGCGATGGGCAACTCGCTCACCATCGCTTTCATCAGCACGATCGTCAGCGTCGTCATCGGCGCGCTCGCCGCCGTGATGCTCTGGCGCTTCCGCTTCCCGGGCAAGACCGCGACCGAAGGCGCGATGGCGCTGCCGATCGTGGTGCCGGAAATCTGCATGGGCGTCGCCATGCTCGTGTTCTTCGCCAAGATCGGTTTCCCGACCGACCTGCCGTGGCCTTTCAGCCTCGGCGCAATCATCATCGCGCACATCACCTTCTGCTTCCCGTTCGTGACGATGGTGGTGCGCTCGCGCCTGACCAGCTTCAACCGCGAGGAAGAGGAAGCCGCGAAGGATCTTGGCGCCAGCGAATGGCAGGCGTTCCGCGACGTGCTGCTGCCGCACATGAAGCCGGGCCTCGTTGCCGGCGCGCTCCTCGCCTTCACGCTCAGCCTCGACGATTTCGTCATCACCTTCTTCACCAGCGGCCCGAACACCATCACCTTCCCGGTGAAAGTCTATTCGATGGTCCGCTTCTCGGTGACGCCGGAGGTGAATGCCGCCTCCGCGTTGCTCATCGCCCTCACCGTCATTCTCACGACCATAGCCCTGAAGGTGCAAAGCCGGATGGGCGGAACCCCGCAAGGCCACTGATCACCATGGCGACCGCACCGAAACAGCCCATCATCAGCATCCAGAACGTCACCAAGCGCTTCGGCGCGGTGGCGGCGGTGGACAATGTCTCGCTCGACATCATGCCCGGTGAATTCTTCGTGCTGCTTGGCCCTTCGGGCTGCGGCAAGACCACGCTGCTCAGGATGATTGCCGGCTTCGAAGTGCCGACCGAAGGCCGCATCGTCATCGACGGGCAGGACATGGCGCACGTGCCGCCGAACAAGCGCCCGGTGAACATGGTGTTCCAGTCCTACGCCGTGTTCCCGCACATGACGGTGACGGAGAATGTCGGCTATGGCCTGCGCATTGCCCGCGTGCCGTCTTCGGAGATCAAATCCCGCGTCGAGGAAGCGCTCGCGCTCGTGAAGCTCGACGGCTTCGGCGGCCGCCGCCCCGATCAGCTTTCGGGCGGTCAGCGCCAGCGCGTCGCGCTCGCCCGCTCGCTCGTCATGCGCCCGAAGGTGCTGCTGCTCGACGAGCCGCTCTCCGCGCTCGACGCGAAGCTGCGCGCCGCGATGCAGTTCGAACTTGCCGATCTTCAGGAGCAGGTCGGCATCACCTTCGTCACAGTGACGCACGATCAGGACGAGGCGCTCTCGATGGCGGGCCGCATCGCCGTCATCAACCGGGGTCTCGTCGCACAGCTTGCGACACCGTCCGACCTCTACGAGTTCCCGGCGAACCGCTTCGTTGCGGACTTCATCGGATCGGTGAACCTGTTCGACGGCAGGCTGGTCGTGGACGAGCCGGACAAGGCGGTCGTCGACTGCCCGGAGATCGGTCGCATTTACCTCAACCACGGCGTTACCGGTCCGCATGACGCGAACGTCCACGTCGCGCTGCGCCCCGAAAAGATCGCGATGATTCCCGAGGCGAAGGGCAAGCCGACGGCCCCGGAATGCCCGGAAGGCGACAACATCGCGCACGGCCAGATCCGCGGCATGTCCTACCTCGGCGACATCACGATCTACGAGGTGAAGCTGGATACCGGCCGCGTCATCCGCGTCTCTCGTCCCAACCTGTCGCGCTACGATCAGGAAGACTTCACCTGGGACGACAAGGTCTGGCTCTCGTGGCACGGATCGAGCCCGGTGGTGCTGCAGTCCTGAATCGGCGCACAGTCCTGCAGCGCCATCATCTTTCCATCGCTGTCGCAGCTCTGCTCGTGGGCTGCGCCGTTGATCCCTATGCCGATATCGCGCTGCAACCCGGGGCGGCGTCGCCCTTGGTCCAGGAAGAGGCCAGGCGCGCGATGGCGGGGGACAAATACGCCCAACTCGCGCTTGGAAAACGCTTTGAGGCAGGGATCGGGGTTCCACAAAGTTATCGCAAGGCAAAACGTCTTTATGAACAGGCCGCTTCAGACAGTGGCGGCATAGTGTGGGTCTATTCGCCGCCCGTGGGGAAAGAAAAGACCGGGCGTACAGTCCCGATAAATACCGGTCCCAAGGTCGCCGGCCTGCCCGAAGCGAAAGCGTGGCTCGCAGGGATGCGAACCAGAATAATCGCGCGCGAGGATTACCGCTAAGCTATCGGGAAAACCGATAGATAGTATGTATCATTTCGTATTTCCGATGAGGCAGCCCCATCCCTATCGTCCGGTCGATCTCTCACGCGGAAAGCCGATCCCTCATGACCGACCGGACCAGCCAGTTTATCGACGGACACGCGCTCGACGGCGAAGACGCGCACGAACCGGTTTTCAATCCGGCGACAGGCGCCACACTCGCCACGCTGAACAGTGCAAGCCGAGCGCAGGTCGATGCCGCCATTGCTTCCGCCGAGCGCGGTTTCGCGGTGTGGTCCGCAATGTCGCCCAAGGAGCGCTCGCTGCGGATGCTCCGTATCGCCGACCGGATCGAGGCGCTGGCGGATGAATTCGCCGAGCTTGAAATGCGCAATTGCGGCAAGCCGATCGGTACCGCGCGCGCCGTCGACGTGGGCAACACCATCGACGTCTTCCGCTTTTATGCGGGCGCAGCGCGCGCCATCCCCGGTCAGGCGGCGGCCGAATACAAGCCCGGCCACACCTCGATGATCCGCCGCGATCCCATTGGCGTCGTCGTCGGCATCGCGCCGTGGAACTATCCGCTGATGATGGCGTCGTGGAAGATCGCGCCTGCCATCGCCGCGGGCAATACGGTCGTCCTGAAGCCATCCGAGCACACGCCGCTCACAGCGCTGCGGCTCGCCGAAGTGTGCGCCGAGTTCCTGCCGGCGGGTGTCGTCAATGTCGTTACCGGCAATGGGCCGAACGTCGGCGCGCGGCTCGTCGCGCATCCGCGCGTGCGCATGGTGTCCTTGACCGGCGACGTCGCCACGGGACGCAAGATCATGGAAGCCGTCGCGCCGACCATAAAGCGCACGCATTTCGAGCTTGGCGGCAAGGCGCCCGTGATCGTGCTGGCGGACGCGGACATCGCCGCCGCCGTCGAGGCGATTGCCGAGGGCGGCTACTATAATGCCGGGCAGGACTGCACCGCCGCCTGCCGCGTTTATGCCCATGCGAGCATCCACGACCGCCTGATCGCCGCGCTTCAGAGCGCGGTCGAGGCGATCCCTATGGGCGATCCGTCCGCGCCCGGCACCGCCCTCGGTCCACTCATCACCGCGCGCCAGCGCGACCGCGTGGATGGGTTTGTCGCCCGCGCCGCCGCCGACACGGATGCCGAGGTCGTCACCGGCGGCAAGGCGCCCGAGGGCCCCGGCTTCTTCTATCAGCCGACACTGATCGCGGGCGCCAAAAACAGCGACGAGATCGTCCAGAAGGAAGTGTTCGGCCCGGTCGTCTCGGTCACGCGCTTCGATGAAAACGCGCAGGCGCTCGACTGGGCGAACGACAGCGAATACGGCCTCGCTTCCTCGGTATGGACGCGCGATGTCGGCAAGGCGGCGGCGTTTGCCGCGCGCCTGCAATACGGCGTCACCTGGATCAACACGCACTCGGTGAACGCCACCGAAATGCCGCACGGCGGCGTGAAGGCTTCGGGCTACGGCTCCGATCTTTCGGTCTACAGCCTCGAACACTATCTTGCGACGCGGCATGTCATGATAAAGCACTGAGTATGACCACAGCCCGTCCCGTTCTTGGTATCATCTGCTGCCAGCGCACCGTGGGCACCGAGCCCGCGCAGGCCGTCATCGAGCGCTATGTGCGCGCGGCGATGCGCTATGCGGACGTTGCCGCGCTGCTGATCCCCTCGCTTCCGGACCTGATGACCGCGGCCGAGGTCGCCCCCCGTCTCGACGGCGTGCTCCTCACCGGCAGCCCTTCGAACATCGAGGGAAATCGCTATGACGATGAGGGTGGCGAAGGCCCGTTCGATCCCGGCCGTGACGAGATCGCACTTTCGATGGTGGACGCGATGATCGGGCGTGGGCGTCCCGTGTTCGGCATCTGCCGCGGCTTTCAGGAAATCAACGTCGCGCTCGGCGGCACGCTGCGCCGCGACACCTCCGCGAGCGACGACCTCATCCGCCATCATGCGCCGGACGGGGTTTCGTTCGATGCCATGTTCGATCACCGCCACCGCGTCGATCTCGTCCCCGGCGGCCTTCTCGCGCGTACTTACGATACGCCATCGCTCGATGTGAACTCTGTTCACTTTCAGGGTATCGGTCGCCTCGCCGACAGCCTGACCGTGGAAGCGACCGCGCCCGATGGCCTCGTCGAGGCGTACTCGGCGACCATCGGCAAATCGCCCGTCGTCGCCGTCCAGTGGCATCCCGAATGGCATCCGGAATCGAACCTGGACAGCCAGACCTTCTTCAAACTGCTTGGCCAGACTCTCAGGGGAACAGCATGACCGCCGTCCGCAAGAACTACGACATTCCCGCGCTGCGCCGTCTCGACGTCGCGCACCACCTTCCCGCGCAGCAGGATTACAAGCTGATCGAGGACATGGGCGGCAGCCGCATCGTGACCCACGCCGAAGGCTGCTACATCACCGACGGCGACGGCAACCGCATCCTCGACGGCATGGCGGGCCTGTGGTGCGTCAACGTCGGCTACGGCCGCGAAGAGCTTGCCGACGTCGCCGCCGAGCAAATGCGCGAGCTTCCCTTCTACAACACCTTCTTCAAGACCGCGACGCCGCCCACGATCGAACTGGCCGCGAAGATCGCCGGCCTCACCGGCGGCAAGCTCCAGCACGTGTTCTTCAACGCCTCGGGCTCAGAGGCGAACGACACCGTGTTCCGCATGGTGCGCCACTACTGGCAGGTGAAGGGCGAGCCGAGCCGCAAGGTCTTCATCAGCCGCTGGAACGCCTATCACGGCTCCACGGTCGCGGGCGTCAGCCTCGGCGGCATGAAGGCGATGCACGCGCAGGGCGACCTCCCGATCCCCGGCATCGAGCACGTCCGCCAGCCCTACTGGTTCGGCGAGGGACGCGACATGGAGCCGCGCGAATTCGGCAAGCTCTGCGCGCAGGCGATCGAGGACCGCATCCTCCAAGTCGGACCCGAAAACGTCGCCGCGTTCGTCGGCGAACCCGTGCAGGGCGCGGGCGGCGTGATCATCCCGCCCGAAGGCTATTGGCAGGAAGTCGAGCGCATCTGCCGCAAATACGGCATCCTCCTCGTCGCGGACGAGGTGATCTGCGGTTTCGGGCGCACGGGCGAGTGGTTCGGCCACCAGACGCTCGGCTTCACGCCCGATCTCGTCCCCATGGCCAAGGGGCTCTCCTCGGGCTATCTCCCCATCTCGGCGGTCGCCGTGTCATCGGATGTCGTGGATGTGCTCAAGACGGGCGGCGATTTCGTCCACGGCTTTACCTATTCCGGCCACCCGGTCTGCGCTGCCGTCGCGCTTCGCAACATCGAGATCATTGAGCGCGAGAACCTCGTCGGCAAGGTGCGCGACGATGTCGGCCCCTATCTGAATGCCGCGTTGAAGCGCCTCGACGACCACCCGCTCGTCGGCGAAACGCGCTCGATCGGCCTGCTCGGCGCGGTCGAGATCGTCGCCGACAAGAAGACCGCCGCGCGTTTCGGCGGCAAGGAAGGCAACGCCGGACCGGTCGTGCGCGATTTCTGCATCGAAAACGGCCTGATGGTGCGCGGCATTCGCGACACCATCGTCATGTCGCCGCCGCTCGTCATCTCACGCCAGCAAATCGACGACCTGGTTGACATCATCCGCCGTTCGCTGGATTTGGCCATGCCGAAACTGAAAGCCCTGTAAAAGGAGAGTCTCCATGACCCGTTCGCCGCTGCTTCGCGAAGCCTGCTACATCGACGGCGAATGGGTGAAGGCAGACAGCGGCGAGACGATAAACGTCACGAATCCGGCCACTGGCGAGGTTCTCGGCACCGTTCCGAACTGCGGCGCGGCCGAAACCCGCCGCGCCGTCGAGGCGGCGAATCGCGCATGGCCTGCGTGGCGGGCAAAGACGGCGAAGGAGCGCGCCGTCATCCTCCGCCGCTGGTACGAGCTCATCATGGCCAATCAGGACGAGCTCGCCCGGCTCCTCACGCTCGAACAGGGCAAGAGCCTTGCCGAAGCGCGGGGCGAGATCGCCTATGGCGCCGCGTTCATCGAATGGTACGCGGAAGAAGGGAAGCGCCTCTACGGCGACGTCATTCCCGGCCACATGGCGGACAAGCGCATCGTTGTGCTTAAGCAGCCGATCGGCGTCGCTGCCGCAATCACGCCGTGGAACTTCCCGAACGCGATGATCACGCGCAAGGCCGGCCCCGCACTCGCCGCCGGCTGCCCGATCGTGCTGAAGCCCGCCGCCGAGACGCCCTACTCCGCCATCGCGCTCGCCGTGCTGGCCGAAGAGGCGGGACTTCCCAAGGGCATCTTCAACGTGCTGACGGGCAAGGCCTCAGCAATCGGCGGCGAACTCACGTCGAACCCCATCGTCCGCAAGCTGTCGTTCACCGGCTCCACCGAGATCGGCCGCCTGCTGATGCGCCAGTCGGCGGAGACCATCAAGAAGCTCAGCCTCGAGCTTGGCGGCAACGCCCCCTTCATCGTGTTCGACGACGCGGATGTGGACGCCGCCATCGTCGGCGCCATGGCCTCCAAGTACCGCAATTCGGGCCAGACCTGCGTGTGCTCGAACCGCCTCTACGTGCAGGCCGGCGTTTACGACGAGTTCGTCGAGAAGCTCGCCGCCGCCGCCGCGAAGCTGAAGGTCGGCAGCGGGCTTGAGGACGGCACCGAACAGGGCCCGCTCATCAACATGGCGGCGGTCGAGAAGGTCGAGCAGCATATCGCCGAGGCGACGGGCAAGGGCGCGAAGATCCTCGCGGGCGGCAAGCGCCACGCGCTCGGCGGCACGTTCTTTGAGCCGACTGTGCTCGCGAACGTCACGCAGGACATGCTCGTCGCGCACGAGGAAACTTTCGGGCCGCTCGCCCCCGTCATCCGCTTCGAAAACGAAGAGGACGCCATCGCGATGGCGAACGACAGCGAGTTTGGCCTCGCTTCCTACTTCTATTCGAACAACCTCTCCCGCGTCTGGCGCGTGGCGGAAGCGATCGAGTCGGGCATGGTCTGTGTCAACTCGGGCATCCTCTCCACGGAGGTGGCGCCGTTCGGCGGCGTCAAGCAGTCCGGCCTCGGCCGCGAAGGCTCGCGCTACGGCATCGATGAGTATGTCGAGATGAAGTACCTCTGCCTCACAATCTGAGGCGGCGGAAACATTTCGTCCAATAGGCGTTCAGGTTCAGTGCATTGACCCCAATGCAACACCTGAACGCCGGTCTCCCAAACGGAGCCGGCGTTTTTTTGGTAACCGCCTTCACCTGGGGTTCAGGCGCTTCATGGCCCACTGTACTGCAGGAGAAGGCCATGAATACTGTTCGAAGACGCGTAACGAGCGCACTTATGCTGCTGTCTGCCGTCGCCCTCGGCGGCTGCATGTACGACGGATACGGCAGAGCGGGTGTTTCGGTCGGCCACGGCGGCTACCACGATCGCTACGGCTATGATTATCCCCGCTACGGCTATGGCTGGTACGATGGCTATTATTACCCCGGCAGCGGCTACTATGTGCTGGACCGCGCAGGAAAACGCCATCGCTGGAATGCGCGGCAACGCGATTACTGGATGGAGCGTCAACGCGA
The DNA here is from genome assembly GCF_013911755.1 of Sphingosinicella sp. Classification (GTDB taxonomy): domain Bacteria; phylum Pseudomonadota; class Alphaproteobacteria; order Sphingomonadales; family Sphingomonadaceae; genus Sphingosinicella. The sequence goes on along the minus strand of NZ_JACESP010000003.1, from coordinate 185,127 downwards.
TCGTTATGCCGGTCATCGCGATCGGCACGATGGAAAGTGGGACCGGTCCGATCGTCAGAAATGGCGTGATCGTGATCGGGATCGACGCGTGAACGCCGATCGGGGTCACGAAAGCCCGCGGATCACGCGGCCGGACCGCGACCGCGGTGATTGGGGCGATCGCCGGGATCGACGCGGCAATTCGCGAGAAAGGCCGGACTAGCGGCTGCGGCGCCCTATTCGCTCCGTGTCAGGTCGCTCGCCCCCGTGCGGCGCCGGTGGTCGCTGAATTTTTCCCCGTCGCGACGCTCGGTGCGATGGCCGTTGACCTTCCAGGGCTTGCACATCTTGCAGCCCGCACGACGGTTTCTGGGCCTGCCGCGTTTGTGATTCACGCGGAATACCTCCCGAAAAATCATGGCGCGCCCGGCAGGATTCGAACCTGCGACCCCAAGCTTAGAAGGCTCGTGCTCTATCCGACTGAGCTACGGGCGCCCGCAAGGGGCCTTAGCGCAAATGCGCGCTATTTGAAATTGTCGGCGTAGGTCTGGATTTTCAGCCGGTGCGTGCGCGGCGGCAGCACCGTGTAGGCGAAGCCCTCGCGCTCGGCGTAGGCCGTGGCGGCTTCCGCGCTGTCGAAACACAGCGTCAGCTGGCGGCGCGTGTCGGCGGAGCCTGCCCAGCCGGTGAGCGGATCGGGGCGCTGCGGATCGGCGCGTTCGAACTCCAGCACCCACTCCTGCGTGCGCGCCTTGCCGCTTTGCATCGCGTTTTTCGGGCGCTGGTAAATCCGCACTGCCATCGTCGTCGTCCTCACGAAACCGTCGCGCAAAGCCAATGGCGCAGCCGCGTGCCGCGCGTCAAGTCGTCAGAACGCCCGCGCGATCGCGAAACGCACGGTTTCGGTAAGTGCCGCCTTCGCGCTGCTCGCGGGCATATCCGCAATCGCATCGATGGCGAGTTCGCCATAGTGCCGCGCGCGCGCCAGCGTATCGGCGATCGAACCTGATGTTTTCAGCCGCTCGATCGCTTCGGCGAGGTCGTCGTCGGACTTGCGGCGGCCTTCCATCGCGTCGCGCCAGAAGCGCCGCGCCTCGTCGTCGCCGCGGCGATAGGCGAGGATCACGGGCAGCGTCAGCTTGCCTTCGCGGAAGTCGTCGCCCTGCCCTTTGCCCATGGTTTCGGCGTCCGACATGTAGTCGATCGCGTCGTCCACGAGCTGGAAGGCGATGCCGAGGTTGCGGCCGAAGCTTTCGAGCGCGGCCTCGCACGCCTCGTCGCGCTCCGCGACCACGGCGGCGATCTGGCAGGCGGCGGCGAACAGCACCGCCGTCTTCGCCGTGATCACCTGCAGGTATTTTTCCTCGCTCGTTTCGATCTGGCGCGCGACCATAAGCTGGTCGACCTCGCCCTGCGCGATAACGGCGGAGGCATTCGAGAGGATCTTGAGGACGCGGAGGCTGCCGTCCTCGACCATCAGCTCGAAGGCGCGGCTGAACAGGAAATCGCCGACCAGCACCGTCGCCTGGTTGCCCCAGATGAGGTTCGCGGCCTTTTTGCCGCGCCGGAGGTCCGACCCATCCACCACATCGTCGTGGAGCAATGTAGCGGTGTGGATGAACTCGACGCTCGCCGCGAGCTTGTGGTGGCGCTCGCCCGAGTAGCCGAGCAGGCGCGCCGAGGCGAGCGTGAGCATCGGCCGCAGCCGCTTGCCGCCGCCCGAAATCAGGTGCCCCGCAAGCGCCGGGATCACCGCCACCGGGCTCTGCATCCGATCGAGGATGATCTGGTTCACGGAGTTCATTTGGGGCGCCACAAGCTGCATCAGCCCGTCGATCGACGGCGCAGGCTCCGCCGGATTCAACCTGTGTATGGTGGCGCTCACGACTCTGACTTGTCCCACGACGTTTCCGCTGTCATGCGTCCATGCTACATCCGCGGCGCTTTGTCACCGCGCCACATCGACGCGCCGACGTTTTGGGGAGCCTGATGACCGACGACCGTTCAGATGACCGCCTCGCCGCCTATCGCAGCAGCATCGACAACATAGACGCCGCGCTCATTCACATGCTCGCCGAGCGCTTCAAGATCACGCAGGCGGTGGGCGAATACAAGGCCGTGGCAGGCCTCCCGCCCGCCGATCCGGACCGCGAAGCCCGCCAGATCGCGCGGCTGCGGAAGCTCGCCGCCGACGCGCGGCTGGACGAGGAACTCGCCGAAAAGTTCCTGCGCTTCATCATCGAGGAAGTGATCCGCCACCACGAGCGTATCAAGAACGAGCAGTCCTGAAGGCGATTTTCGCCCCCCGTGCAAACCCCGTTGCATCGGCGGGGAGGCATCGTTATAGAGCGCCGTCCGGATCGGGGCTGTAGCTCAGATGGGAGAGCGCTGCAATCGCACTGCAGAGGTCAGGGGTTCGATTCCCCTCAGCTCCACCATCCGGATTTCCTGTTTTTCCCATCAATCGACGAAGTGCGGCTCCGGCCGTTCGCGAAGCTGTTCGTAGTGGACGAGCGCCGGCTGTGGCCCGAGCGGGACAGGCTGCCCGTCCCGGAACGCCCATTCGCCACGGTCGCAATCGGCGGCGCGGACGTAACCGTTGATATAGAAGCGCCGCTGGTGATCGGCACGGTTCGCGCCCGATCCGTGCACGAGATAGGGGCTCCAGAGCGCAAGATCGCCGGGGTCGAGCTCAAGGTCGATGAGCCCTGCAGGATCGAGGCCGAGCGCGACGAGCGCATCTTCGGCGGCGGCATTGTCCATCACCGCGCCGTCCATCTCCATATTGAGCGCGCCGAGCCGGTGGCTGCCGGGCAGGATGCGCATTCCGCCTGAGCGCGCAGTGTGCGGATCGATCGCGAGGCCGGTCTGCACGTAGCTCGCGCCGAGATTGCGGTAGGCATCCGGCGGACGGCGGAAGCGCGAGTCCTGATGAAAGGCGAAGTCGCCTTTCCCGCCCGGACGCTTCCAGTGGATCTGGTTGATGATCTGCTTGATGTCGCCGCCGATCATGCCGCGGAGCAGCGCCGCGAAGCGCGGATCGGTTCGCGCTTCATCCAGAGCCGCGCTCCGCCATGATGGCCACTGTGCCATGCGCACGTCGCCGTTCGCGATCTTGTAGAAGAGATTGCCGTGGCGAAAGCTGCGCCCATGTGCGGCGGCTTCCGCGTGTATGCTGTCGATCGCCGCGCCGATGCGTTCGACATCGGCAGGCGGAAGGAACTGCCGAACGATGGCGTAACCATCCCGGGCATAATCTTCTGTGAAGGTCATTTCAGAGTTTCCGCAGCACCACGTCGATGCGCTTCAGGATGCGCCAGCTTGCGTAAAGAAGAAGTAAGGTTACCGCGAGAAGCGACACCGCGACGATCCCGGCGAGCACCGGATCGACAAGCGTGAGCGTGAGGCCGCCGATGGTGAGCACGTCCTCCAAACCCGAAACGATCACGTTCGAAAAGGGTTCGGGGCTTGCATTCACCACCGCGCGTCCGCTCGCCTTTGCACTGTGGCTGACGAACGCCGCGCCGCCGCCCAGCAGGAACGCCGCCACCTGCCATGCCGGGTCGCCCGCATCGATGACCGCAAGCGCGATCAGCGCGCCGCCGAGCGGACGGATCGCGGTGTGGATCGCATCCCAGATGCTGTCGAGCCACGCGATCTTGTCGGCGAAGAATTCCACGACGAGACCGATCGCGGCAATTCCGATCACCCAGGGACTGGCGAAAACATCGAGGCTTTGAAGATGCTGGGGCAGGTCGAGGACACCCAGCCGCATCGCGAGACCTGCAGCGAACACCGTGGCATAGAGCCGCCATCCCGCGAGCAGGCTGAGGCTGGCGGCGACACCGAGCAGTTCGATCGGGCCCATGCGCGAGAAAATGATAGGCATTGCCCTGCTTGGCAAGCGGGCATTGCGGGTCCACATACGCGGCATGTCTACGCCTAAAGATGACGCCATGCCCGCCGCGACGCTGATCCTTCTGCGTGAAGGCTATGGCAGACCCGAAATTTTCATGCAGACCCGCGCGAAGACGATGGGTTTCGGAGCGGGGATGATTGCCTTCCCGGGCGGCAAGGTGGACGCCCACGATATGGAACTCGCTGCGTCGCGGCTCGTTGCAAGCAGCGGCAATCTCGATCTTGAAGAGATCGCCGCGCGTGTCGCCGCCATTCGCGAAAGTTTCGAGGAGGCCGGCGTGCTCCTCACCCACGGGCCGGAGATCGCCGCGCTGGACTTCATTGAAGCGCAGCCCGCGATCGCTTCGCGCGCGCTCGCGTTTTCCGATTTCCTTGCGCGCCACGATCATCAGATCGATCTCGACGTGCTCGTCCCCTTCGCGCGCTGGGTGCCGCCGCCCGGCCTTCACGGCAAGCGCTACGACACGCGCTTCTATCTGGCGCGGATGCCGGAAGGCGCGAACGCGGGGCATGACGGGAACGAGGCGACGACGTCATGGTGGATCACGCCGGCCGAAGCGATCGCGCGCGCGGATCGCCGGGAAGCCGACGTGATGTTCCCCACACGCCGCAATCTCGAACGCCTCGCGCAACACGCGAGCATCGACGCGCTCATCGCGCACGCGATGGAAACGCCGATCGTCACCGTGCAGCCCGAGGTCCGCATGTGCGACGACGGCCTCCATCTCTGCATCCCGGAAGGCATCGGCTACCCCGTGACGCGCGAGCCGCTGGAGACCGCACGCCGCGCGTAACGCGCCTTCAGAATTCCAGGATCGTCGCGACCTCGCTGCCGGGATAGGCAACGAGGAGATCGCTGCCGGGCACGGCTTCGAGATCGGCATCGCCTTCCACGAGCAGCGTCTCGCCCGATCTCGCATCGCCGGCTCGGCCATCGATCACCGTGATCCACACGGCCCGTCCGCGTGGTGGACGGAGGTGCAAACGTGCGCCGGTGCGCCAGCGTTCGACGACGAATTTGCCCCCCGATGACAGCAGCGTTCGTCCCCGCGAAAGGTCGTGGCGTTCGTCCGAAACGAAGAACGGATGCGCATTCGAAACCGCGACTCCTTCTTCGAGGTGGAGCTCGCGGGGGCGTCCATAATCATAGAGTCGGTAGGTGAGATCGACGTTCTGCTGGATCTCGAGGATGGTGACTCCGGCACCGATCGCGTGCACGGTCCCGGCCGGCGAATAAATAAAATCACCCGCCTTCACCGGCTTCCAGTCGATCAATTGCTCGATCGAACCGTCGATCGCAGCCTCGCGCAATTCTTCTGAAGACAGCGGTCGCACCGTGCCGAGCCCAACCGTGCCGTGGGGTTCGGCAGCAAGCACGAGCCATGCTTCATCCTTGCCGCGCGCATAGCCCGCAGCGCGCGCGGCGGCGTCGTCGGGGTGCACCTGCACGGACAATCGCTCGCTCGTGAACAGGTATTTGATGAGGAGGTCAGGGTCACGTCCGTCGGGAGTCTCGAACCAAATCTCTCCAATCTTTTCATCACTCTCCGGGACGTCTTCAAAGAAAGGTGAGAGATGCCGCCTGCCCCACGGCTTCTCGATGCGGCGTGTTATCAGCTTGGTGACCGTCATCGTATTTTCCTGCCTCCCCTCAGTCATGTTCCGGCTGCATCCGCGAGTGCGGATCACTTGCCGGGGAACTCTCGCCGCGTTCGATGTCGAGCTTCGCATCCTGATCGCAAGGATCGGGTTTCAGTTGCTTTACATCCTCGGCCCTGAGAACCGAACGCATCTCCAGAAATCCTATCTTGCGTTTTGCCATGACTAATTCCATCAAGAATATGGCAATTATTACGAACTATCTGCGCGTTGGTAGTTTTTCAAATTTTGTGGACATGTTAGCGTCCTCCATCCGTCAATGGGAGATCATGATGGCGAAGAAGAAAGAAACGGTAGCGAAGGCTAAGAAGCCGAAGAAGGTTAGCGCTGCCAAACCGGCTGCGAAGAAGCCGGCTGCGAAGAAGCAGTCGACCGGTCAGGATTTCGGTGAACATCTCGCAGCCGCCGGTGCGCAGCTGCAGGCGCGTGCGGAAGCGATGTTCGGGCAGTGGCTCGATCAGGCATCCTCGACGCTGCGCAAGAGCGGCGTGCAGACCTTTGTCGACGACATCAAGTCGCGCGCCGGCTTCGAAAAGATTGCCAAGGAACTCGCCAGCAACGTCGCGAACGAGATCACGAAATTTGCTGCGTCGACAAACATCGGCGCCAAGGTTGCGCCCAAGGCGAAACCGGGTCCGAAGCCGAAGGGCAAACCCGGTCCCAAGCCGAAAGCAGCTGCAGCGAAGCCCGCTGCTTCGGCGCCCGCAAAGCCGAAGGGCAAACCGGGTCCGAAGCCCAAGGCCGCTGCCGCAAAGCCGGCCGTGAAGGCACCGGCGACGCCGAAGGGCAAGCCCGGTCCGAAGCCGAAAGCGGTGGCTGCGAAGCCCGCTGCTGCGGCGCCTGCCAAGCCCAAGGGCAAGCCCGGTCCGAAGCCGAAAGCGGCTGCGGCGAAGCCCGCTGTTGCGGCACCTGCCAAGCCCAAGGGTAAGCCGGGCCCGAAGCCCAAGGCCGCTGCTGCAAAGCCGGCCGTGAAGGCGCCCGCGAAGGCGAAAGGTAAGCCCGGTCCGAAGCCGAAGGCTGCTGCACCCGCCAAGCCCGCAACAGCCGCGCCTGCCGCCGCTGCGCCCGCGAAGCCGAAGGGCAAGCCCGGTCCCAAGCCGAAGGCCGCCGCGCCGAAGCCTGCCGTAACGGCAGCGCCCGCCGCACCGAAGGCGAAGCCGGGTCCGAAGCCGAAGACGGCGGCTGCGAAGCCTGCCGCCGCTGCGCCCGCTAAGCCGGTCGCGCCTGCGGGCCTCACGCCGCGCCGTCGCGGACCGCGTCCGTCGTCGCGGCCTGCGCCCAAGAAGTAAGCGTTAAAAGAGGAATGGCCCGGCGCGTTTCGTATCCACGACGCGCCGGGCTTTTCTTTTGGTCTCGTCTTTCCTGCGAAGCGGCCATGCGCTTCGACGAAGGATGCACCTCCCCCCGCGCAATCCCCTCGATAATGCGCTATTGTGGAGGCCAATGAACAGGTCGTTGCTAAAAGGCGTGCTCGCGAACGATTCGGCACGCACAGCCATCCAGTCGATTTTCGGCTTCTGGCTCTTTTATTTCCTCATCGTGACGCTGCGTGCGTTTGCGCTCGGCTTCGAAGAGTTGCTTCCGATGGCTGGGCGGCGCGCCGTCGTCACGATCATCGGCATGACCATCAGCTGGGCGCTCTATCTTGCGCTCGCCCCGCTCGAAAAGGCGCCCCTGCGCAGGCGCGCGCTGATGATGTTCCTACTCTGCGTGCCCGCTGCGGCGCTATTCACCACCTTCAATTTCTACACCTTCTACGTCTACGAACCGCTGCCTTCCGTCGCCGAGGATTTCGCGCACAAGGAACGCTCGCTCGCGATGCTGCTGGCGATCATCTTCGAGGGCACGGTCACCTGGTTCTTCTTCTTCGCAGCGTGGGCGGCCTTCCATCTGGCGCTCGGATATGCGGCCGATGCAGCGAAAGCCGAACGCCGCGCCGCCGCCTTCCGCGAGGAAGCGCAGGCCGCGCAGCTCCGCGCGCTGCGCTATCAGATCAATCCGCATTTCCTTTTCAACACGCTGAACTCCCTGTCGTCGCTCGTCCTCACCAATCGCAACGACGAGGCGGAGCGGATGATCCTGAACCTCTCCACCTTCTTCCGCGCGAGCCTCACCAGCGATCCGACCGAGGACATTCCGCTCGCCGACGAACTCGATCAGCAGCGCCTCTATCTGGAGGTCGAGCGCGCCCGCTTCGGCGACCGCCTCGAATTCGCCTTCGATATCGATCCGGACGCTTCGCGCCAGCGCGTGCCCAGCCTGATCCTTCAGCCGCTGATCGAGAACGCCGTGAAATATGCGGTTTCGCCTTCGAACGCGCCGGTGTGCATTCGCGTGAAGGCGAGCCTGCACGATGCCATGCTCCATATTGTGGTGGAGGACGACGGCGCGTTTGCGGCGCCGCAGGCGCATGTGGACGGCACCGGCACCGGGCTCAATAATGTCCGCGATCGTCTGCGCGCGCGCTTTGGAGATGCCGCGGCGTTCAAGGCGGGCCCTTGGCCCGGCGGCGGCTTCCGCGTAGACATTGCCATCCCCGTGAAGCGACCGGTATCCTATGTCCGATAGTCCACTCCGCACACTGGTCGTCGACGACGAAGCCATGGCGATCGAACGTATGCAGGTTCTGCTTTCGCGTTTCGATGACGTCAATCTTGTTGGAACCGCAAGCACCGGCGGCCAGGCGCTGCGCCTGATCGAGGCGCTTTCTCCCGATCTCCTGCTGCTCGATATCTCGATGCCGGGGCTCGACGGCATCGGCGTCGCGCAGGCGGTCCAGCGTCTGCCGCAGCGACCCGCCGTAGTGTTCGTCACGGCGTTCGATCAATATGCCGTCACCGCGTTCGATGTTGCCGCGGCCGATTATCTGTTGAAGCCGGTCGATCCGGCGCGCCTCGGCAAGGCGCTGGCGCGTGTACGCGAGCTGCGCGTGAACGCGCCCGCAGCGCCTGCGGAAGATGATGGCTACGTCAAGGAATTCTGGGTTCCGCATCGCTCGGAAATCATCCGCGTCGATGTCGATGCGATCGATATGGTCGAGGCTGAGCGGGACTATATGCGGCTCCACACCGCCGACCGCTCGTTCCTGCTCCACCAGACGATCAAGGAGCTGGAGCGGCGGCTGGACCCGGATCTCTTCATCCGCATCCACCGTTCGAAGATCATCCGGCGCGACCGCATCAAGGGCCTCGTCCATCTCGGCTACGGGGTCTGGTCGGTCGATCTTGGCGACGGCGGCGATCACCGCATCGGCCGCACCTATCTCTCCGACGTGAAGCGCATCGCGGCCAAATAAAAAAGAAAAGGGCGGGCACCCCTGGGACGTGGTGCCCGCCCTGATGGCGGCATCTGGGATTGCCGCCGGTTATGGCATCGCGATCGTGATTGCCGCGCCGGCGTTCGCGGCGACCTGCGTACCGGCGTTGTTGATCGCGGCGGTGATCTGCGGCTTGGCGCTTGCGATCGCGGCATTGCGGCATTCCATCGACAGCAGGTCGCGGCGCAGATCCTGGCGTCCGCCTTCGAAGCACATCGCGTGGGCAGCGCGGCGCACGCGGCTGTGCAGCGTCTTCACGCCATCGTCGCTGGCAAGGTTCAGATCGCCGTACTGCACATGGGCAACCGTGCGCACCATGTTCGCTTCGACGATGGTTTCGTCCATCGCATAGGCGGCGGGAACGAAAGCGGCAGTCGTCATTGCGGCGGCGAACGCAATCGCGCTGATCTTCACGAGGGTCATCACAATGGTCCTTCCTGTTCGCCTGTGGGAGGCGGAGAATTTCTAGGCTGCGAACCGGGAACGTCCGGACTTTGCTGGGACTGTGGGGTCCGTCGCTCCCGATCCGCATCCTGTTGTTACCGCGCTTCGTTTGTCGCCGCCGCACCGCTTCGATTGCCCGCGAAGCCCGCTCGACGAACGATCATTGCCGTCGACGAACGGCTGACAGCGCCGGACGAAAACGACTATGTGTCAAATCGGTGAAACATCGACCGCCCATAGACGGCGCACGAACACGATGATCGGGCAGGCATGAGCAAGGCGAAGAAAGCTGGCGGCGCGGTAACCGCAGTGAATGACGATCTCCGCCGCGAGATCGCCGAGGCGCTGCTCGGCGGCGATGATCCCGCGCGCCTCGCGCAGCGGATCGCCAGCCGGGGCATCGGCCACGCACTTGCTGTCTCGGAAATCGAACGCGCGCGAAAGAGTCCCTATCTTGCTGCCGGGGAGCGGCTGCGCGCGCGCCTCCAGAAGCGCGACTGGTTCCTCGCCAATTATGCGAAGCTCGCCGCGCCTGCATCGGGCGAAGTGCCGCGTGTCCACGCGCTGCCGGCCGAAACCTTCTACGCGGATTATTACACCGCGCACCGCCCCGTCGTCCTCACCGGCCTCGTCGATCACTGGCCTGCGATGAAGCGCTGGTCGCTCGATGATTTCGAAGCCCGCGTTGGCGAGGCGCACGTCCGCGTGCAATGGGCGCGCGATTCAGATCAGGACTACGAGCGCAATTCAGACGCGCACGGCGCTGTCAGGCCTTTCCGCGAAATCATCACCCGCCTGCGCGCCAGCGAGACCGCCCCCACGAACGATTTCTACGTCACCGCCAACAACCACACGCACAACCGCGAAGCCCTCGCGCCGCTCTACGGCGACACCGGCCCCATCCCCGGCTATCTCGCCGAACCCGGCGGCCCCGGCGGTTTCCTCTGGATCGGCCCCAAGGGCACGATCACCCCGTGGCACCACGATCTCACCAACAATCTTCTCTTGCAGATTTCCGGCCGCAAGCGCGTGCGCCTCGTCTCCAGCCACCACAGCGCGCAGATGCGCAACAGCCGCCACTGCTTCAGCGACTGGGGCACGCAGCCCCTCGAACCCGGCCCCGGCGACGACACCCGTCCGCCCGTCATGATCGCCGAGATCGGCCCCGGCGAGGCGCTCTTCCTCCCCGTCGGCTGGTGGCACCATGTTGAGGGGCTGGACGTCACGATCGGCATGAGCTTCACGAACTTCGCGAGGGATAACGACTTCTGGTCGCACTATGCGAGCTATGGGGCGGTTTAGGCTCCCGGCTCACGATCTCATGCCAACTAATTTCTGAGGTCCTCTCCTTCCGCTTCTGTCCATCGCAATTCCGCCACCGTCACCCAATCGTTACCCCCTCGTCATCCCCCCGACGCACCCAATGGTTAACGAAGTCCCATCTACAACCGCCGACAACCACCGCGCGTGTCGGCCGCAACAGGGACATTTGCGATGCGTCATTTCCTCTCCGTCGCCGCGCTGGCGATGCTCGTTTCCACCGGCGCTGAGGCCGGTCTCGTCAAGGTCAGCTTCACGGGCACCAATTCCAGCCCCGTCGCGCCCAACGTGTTCGGCACCGCCGTGCCCACGATCACCGGCTATGTGATCTACGACGACGAAACCGCTGGCACCCCCTTCGTCGTCAACGCGAGCCGCTCGGCGTATAATTACGCGGGCGCGATCAAGGAGATCGGTTTCGATCTCGGCAGCGGCATCGGCGGCACCGCGAGCGGCGACCTCGGCTCGATGCAGGTTTCCGACCAGTTCACCGTCGGGCAGGACCGGCTGTCGTTCAACAACATCTTCTTGACGCCGGCCCAAACGACGGGCGAGCCCGCAGGCACCGTCCGGTTCCAGGTGACGATCGGCATGTCCGGCCCCTTCTCCGCGCTCTCGACCTCGGACCTCCCCGGCGTGTTCGATCCCGCGATCTTCACCGGCCAGAAAAACTTCTCGCTGTTCGTCAATCGCGGCACCGGCGCGCCGCCCGCGGGCGCCGTCAGCTTCAACTTCAACTTCGACAGCGTGACGGTCGAGCCCTACGGCACCGACGTTCCCGAGCCTGCCACGCTGGCGCTGTTCGGCCTCGGCGCCGCCGCCGTCGGCCTGCGCCGCCGCAAGTCCGCCTGACCTCTCTACGCGATTGGCGGATCGGAGCGCATGCCCGGTCCGCCGCTTGCCATCCTTGCGAAGCGCACCCTGCGCCCCCATCTGCTGTCTTCCCCCGGCGCCGTTTTGCGGCTAGTGTCCGACCGGAACAAACAGGAAACGACAGCCCCCCGTATGTTGACCCACATTTCGATCCGCGGCGCGCGCGAGCATAACCTCAAGAACATCAGCCTCGATATTCCGCGCGAGACGCTGACGGTCGTCACGGGCCTGTCCGGTTCGGGCAAGTCGAGCCTCGCCTTCGATACCATCTATGCCGAAGGCCAGCGACGCTACGTCGAGTCACTCTCCGCCTATGCGCGCCAGTTCCTGGAGATGATGCAGAAGCCCGATATCGATCATATCGACGGCCTCTCCCCCGCCATCTCGATCGAGCAGAAGACCACCTCGAAGAACCCGCGCTCGACCGTGGCGACCGTCACGGAGATTTACGACTACATGCGCCTCCTCTGGGCGCGCGTCGGCATCCCCTATTCGCCCGCCACGGGAGAGCCCATCGCCGCGCAGCAGGTCAGCCAGATGGTCGACCGCGTGATGGCGATGCCTGAAGGCGCGCGGCTCATGTTGCTCGCGCCCGTCGTGCGCGGCCGCAAGGGCGAATACCGCAAGGAAATCGCCGAGTGGCGGCGCACCGGCTTCCAGCGCGTGAAGATCGACGGCACCGTCTATCCCATCGAAGAGGCGCCCGCGCTCGACAAGAAATACAAGCACGACATCGACGTGGTCGTGGACCGCTTGGTCGTGAAGGAGGGCCTCGAAACCCGCCTCGCCGACAGTTTCGAAACCGCACTCGGCCTCGCCGATGGGCTGGCGGTCATCGAGATGGTGGATGGCGGCGAGCGCATCCTGTTCTCGCAGAAGTTCGCCTGCCCCGTTTCCGGCTTCACGATCCCCGAGATCGAGCCGCGCCTGTTTTCGTTCAACTCCCCGCATGGCGCCTGCCCCGCCTGCGACGGCCTGGGCGAGAAGCTCTATTTCGATCCCGAGCTCGTCGTGCCGAACCAGAACCTCAGCATCGAGAAGGGCGCCGTGGTGCCGTGGGCGAAGTCCAACCCACCCTCGCCCTATTACATGCAGGTGCTGCGTTCGGTCGCCCGCGCCTATGATTTCTCGCTGCGTACGCCGTGGAACGAACTGCCGGAGGAAATCCGCGACGTCGTGCTCACCGGCACTGGCGGCATCCCGATCACGCTGCGCTTCGAAGACGGCCGCAAGACCTACGAGGTGAAGAAGCCCTTCGAAGGCGTCATCAACAATCTCGACCGCCGCTGGCGCGACACCGACAGCCAGTGGATGCGCGACGAGCTTTCGCGTTTCCAGTCCGCCGCGCCCTGCGAAACGTGCAACGGCGCCCGCCTGAAACCCGAAGCGCTTGCCGTGAAGATCGCAGGCGAGACGATCGCCGACGCCGTGCGCCGCCCGGTCGGCGACGCCTTTCGCTGGGCGAAGGCGCTCCCCGCCAAGCTCGGCGACCAGCAGAACCAGATCGCCGAACGCATCCTGAAAGAGATCGTCGAGCGCCTCGGCTTCCTCGACAACGTCGGCCTCGAGTATCTGAACCTCGATCGCAAGTCGGGCACACTCTCGGGCGGCGAGTCGCAGCGCATCCGCCTCGCCAGCCAGATCGGCAGCGGCCTTTCGGGCGTGCTCTACGTCCTCGACGAACCCTCGATCGGCCTCCACCAGCGCGACAACGATCGCCTGCTCGAAACGCTAAAGCGACTGCGCGATCTCGGCAACACCGTCCTCGTCGTGGAGCATGATGAAGACGCCATCCGCACCGCCGACCATGTCATCGACATGGGGCCCGGCGCGGGCGCGCACGGCGGCCAGGTTGTCGCGGAGGGCACGCTTGCCGACATCCTCGCCAACCCGAACAGCCTCACCGGCGATTATCTCTCCGGCCGCCGCTCGGTGCCGGTGCCGGAGGTGCGTCGCAAAGGGAACGGCAAGAAGCTGACCGTGAAAGGCGCGCGCGCGAACAACCTGAAGGATATCAGCGTCTCGATTCCGCTGGGCACGTTCACCTGCATCACCGGCGTTTCGGGTTCGGGCAAATCCACCTTCACGATCGACACGCTTTATGCCGCCGCCGCGCGGGCGCTCAATGGCGCGCGCGTCCTCTCCGCGCAGGTAGACGATGTGAAGGGCCTCGAACATCTCGACAAGGTCATCGACATCGACCAGTCGCCGATCGGCCGCACGCCTCGCTCCAACCCCGCGACGTACACCGGCGCTTTCACCAACATCCGGGACTGGTTCGCAGAACTTCCGGAATCGAAGGCGCGCGGCTACAAGGCAGGTCGCTTCAGCTTCAATGTGAAGGGCGGCCGCTGCGAGGCGTGCAAGGGCGACGGCATGCTCAAGATCGAGATGCACTTCCTGCCCGACGTCTACGTCACCTGCGACGTCTGCAAGGGCAAGCGCTACAACCGCGAAACGCTGGAGGTGAAGTTCAAGGGCAAGTCGATCGCCGACGTGCTCGACATGACGGTGGAAGACGCCGCCGAGTTCTTCAAGGCCGTCCCCGCGATCCGCGACAAGATGAACATGCTCGTCGAAGTCGGGTTAGGCTACATCCACGTCGGCCAGCAGGCCACGACGCTTTCGGGCGGCGAAGCGCAGCGCGTGAAGCTCGCCAAGGAACTCTCACGCCGCTCGACGGGAAAGACGCTCTACATCCTCGACGAGCCCACCACGGGACTTCACTTCGAGGACGTGCGCAAGCTCCTCGAAGTGCTCCATGCGCTCGTCGAACAGGGCAACAGCATCGTCGTCATCGAACATAATCTGGAGGTCATCAAGACGGCCGACTGGATCATCGATCTCGGCCCGGAAGGCGGCAATGCGGGCGGCAATGTTGTCGCCGAAGGCACGCCCGAAACGGTCGCGCACGTCGTGGAAAGCTATACAGCCCGCTATCTGAAGCCCCTCCTCGAAAAGAAGCCCGGCGCCGTGCCGATGAGCATGCCGAAACCCAAAGCGAAACGAAAATCAAAAGCCGCCGAACTGGCGCTGGAGGACGAGGCGGCGGAGTAGCCTTTCCGCCGCCTTGCTGTGCTTGTTCCAACGGCCCTGAGCCACGGCCGATTTTCGCCCAGGGCGGATGACCCTCAGGCTCATTGCGTCGGGGCCGTTTCCTTCACGGGACCCTTGGCAGGGCTGCGCCGTGTCGCGGTCGTGCGCTTGCTGCCGTTTCCGGTGCCGTTCGTGTGCGCGGCATCATAGGCTTCGCTCGCGTGCCGATAGGCGTCGCCCACGCGGCGCTTGCCCTCGCTCGCTTTTGCGGCGATCGCGGACCCGACCACGGCCGCACCGTGGCTGAGGTTCGAAGCCGCTTCCCCGGCTTTCGTGCGCGCCCGGTCTGCCGCTGCGCGCACGCGCGCGTCCTTCATGGCGGCAAAGCCTGCCGCAACGGTCGCCAGCGCCAGCGGAGCGACGATCGGGTGCTTCATGAGTGCAACGATCTGCCCGCCGCGTTCGCGCGTGCGCTTCGAAAGCTTTACGCCGGCCACGCGTTTGGGAAGCTTCGGCGCACGGGTGTCGGTGTCGGATTTCGCCATTTTTGGTCTCCTTGCGTGATTGGTGGAATAATTGACCCACGCATCGGCAGCGAGAAGGTTCCTCTGAAAGATAAAGACGCCGGGCCGACGGGACACGCCGAGCCTTCCCTGCGGCACGGCCCCTGTGGCAAGAAGGGGCATGAACCCATCGCCCTTTTCCGCCGTACAAATCGCTGACATCGGCCATGCCGTTCAACTCGCGATCGCGCCCGTGTTTCTTATCGCGGGTATCGGCGCGCTGCTCAACGTGATGGCGAACCGGCTGGGCCGCGTGGTGGACCGCGCCCGCGCGCTCGAACGGGACATCACCGGCTACGACGAAACGATGCGCAGCCGGGCGATGGCCGAGCTTGTCGTGCTCGATCGCCGCATGGTGCTTGTTCACTGGGCGATCTACGCCTGCGTAGCGAGTGCGCTCGCCGTCTGCCTCGTCATCGGGGTGCTGTTCGTCGGCGATCTTGCCGATGCGTCGGTCGGCACGATCGTTGCCACGCTTTTCCTCGCCGCCATGGCGCTCATCGTGGCCGGCCTCGTTCTTTTCCTCATCGAAACCGGCATCGCCACCCGCTCCGTCCGCGTCCGTCAGGAAGTGCTGAAACGCAAAGCGGAATGATCTGAAAGCGCGCTTTGGACGAAGGGATTTCGCTCAGGCGCGGCGAAAAGTGTGGATTTCGAGAACCGGAGCGGAGCGTACTAAAGGTACGTGAGCACCGGAAGCGCAGAAAGCCGCCCTTTGCAGCCCGGCCTAGGCGAAATCACCGTCCAAAGCAAACGGGGGCTGACCTTTCGGCCAGCCCCCACTCGCTCCGTTGGTCCTTAATCATAGGCCATCTGACCCATGTTCAGGCTTCGGGGCTTGCGTCTCCGGCGGTCCCGGGGGGATCGACCGGTTTCGCATTTCGATGCCGTCCGCCGGGGTCCGTTCGCGTCGCCTGTGCTTCGCACCTGCGGGCTTTGGGCCGGGGTTTCCGGTATCGAGGACCATCGGTATTTCCTGTGGGCTTCGCTCTCGCGCCGCATACAGGGAATGGAACCGTGACCCCGGTGGTTTCCGGGAGTTTCCGCCCGTTTCCGGGCTTCCGCCGCCTTCTGACCACGAAGCCAAGGTCTCACGAATCACTGAGTCGCCAAAGCGAAAAATGACTTCGCCAGCCTGTGGATAACGGGGATATCGGGGATAAGAGGGCAGATTCGCCCAAAATGGAAACGCCCCACGCCGCATAGGGGCGCAGGGCGTTCCTGTAAAGCCTTGAATGTGACGCGATTGTCAGCTGTTCGGCTGATTAGCCCTGCGCTGGAACCACAATGCCGTTGACGACGTGAACGACACCATTCGAGGCCTGAACATCGGCCTTGGTAATGTACGTTGCATTGCCCTGACTGTCGGTGAGCTTGACGATGCCGGCGTCCAGCGTCGCGGTCAGCACGCTGCCCTGCACGGTCTTCACCTCGGCCTTGCCACCGCCCGCCTCGATCGCAGCCACGACATCGGCCTGCGTCATCTTGCCGGGGATCACGAGATAGTTGATCAGGCCGGACAGCTGATCCTTGGCGGCCGGCTGCATCAGCTGCTGCATCGTGCCCGCGCCGAGCCGTGCGAACGCATCATTGTTGGGCGCGAAAACCGTGAACGGCCCCGGCTGCGAGAGGTCGTCGACAAGCTCAGCGGCCTTCACCGCCTGCGCGAGCGTGCTCAGTTCGGGCGTCGCGAGCACGTTGCCGACAACCGACGTTGGATCAACCGCAATAGCAGCGACAGGCGCCGCGGCAGCGGCGGCGGCGGGGTTTGCCGGCGCCGCGGGATCGGTCGGCGCAGCGGGCGCAGCCGGCGCAGCGGGCGCGGGCGTGGCAGCAGGATCCGTGACCTGCGCGGTAACGGGTGCGGCAAACAGAACCGAAACAGCGGCGACCTTCAGAAACTTGGAATACTTCATTCTTCTCCCTCTCGGTTTGGGCGGAACAACGCCCTCGCAATAGCAACCGCAGCATAGCCCGAAGGTTCCGCACGAAACCGGCGCGAAGAGCCGCCCATCCCGGTATGGGCTCGACTCGTCGCGAATTGTTGCGTCGCAGCAAAAAAGAAAAAGGCCGCGCCGGATATCTCCGACGCGGCCTTTCGCATGGGTCAGCGGCCGGTACTCCGGCCCGGGAACCCGTCTAATCCGTTGGCCTTGGCCTCAGGCGCGACATCCCCGAACGAGCTGAACCGACCCCATCGCTGAACCATGAGACATCGGTCACCTCCTTTCGCGTTTGTTGAACTCGATTCGAAAGATGGGGGCAAAACCGCGATCCTGCAAGCCTCAAAAAGGCGTGTTCCTCCGCCCCGTCTTGGTCTAGGCAGCGCGCCATGTCGGTTTTCGAAGCCCTCGCCAACGATCTCCAGCGGCTCGGCGCCGCCACGCGCCGCAGGCGGCTGATGCCGCGCACCGGCACGGATTTCTCGTCGAACGACTATCTCGCGCTTGCGCGCGACGCGGCGCTCACTGCCGCCGTTGGAGAGGCTGTGGCACGCGGCGTTCCCGCCGGATCGGGCGGCTCCCGCCTGCTGCGCGGCAATCATCCGGAGCATGAAGCGCTGGAGGCCGAAGCGGCACGCTTCTTCGGGGCGGAAAGCGCGCTCTGGTTCGCGACCGGTTACACGGCCAATTCCGCGATCGTCTCAACGTTGCCGCAGCGCGGCGATCTCATCGTCTATGACGAACTCATCCATGCCAGCGTCCACGAAGGGCTGCGGCTGACCCGCGCCGAAACAGCGCCCGCGCGCCACAACAACGTCGAAGCATTCGCCGATATCATCGCCGCCTGGCGCGGGCGCGGCGGCAAGGGCCGCGTCTGGATCGCGGTCGAAAGCCTTTACAGCATGGACGGTGACCGCGCCCCGCTCGCCGACCTTGCGGCGCTCGCGGATACGCACGACGGCGTGCTCATCATCGACGAGGCGCACGCGACGGGCGTCTTCGGTGCGGGCGGACGCGGGCTCGCCGCGGCGCTCGAAGGCCGCGACAACGTCATCACGCTGCACACCTGCGGCAAGGCGCTCGGCTGCGAAGGCGCACTCGTCTGCGCGCCCGCCGTCGTCAACGACTTCCTCGTCAATCGTGGCCGCGGGTTCATTTTTTCGACCGCGCCCTCGCCGCTGATGGCCGCGGCGGTGCGCGCTGCGCTGCGCATCATCGAAACCGCCGACGACCGCCGCGCGAAGCTCGCCGCGCTGATCGCCCATGCGGAGCGTGTGCTTGGCCCGCACGGGGCGCTCATCTCGGGGTCGCAGGTGATGCCCGTCATCCTCGGGGACGACGCGCGTACCATGCGCGCTGCCGAGGCTGTGCAGGCCGCCGGGTTCGACGTGCGCGGCATCCGCCCGCCCACGGTGCCTGCCGGCACGTCGCGCCTGCGCATCTCGCTCACCCTGAACGCCACACAAGATGATGTTTCGGCCCTCGCCGCCGTGCTTGGGGAGGTGCTTGCATGAGCCGCATCGTCGTCACCGGCACCGACACCGGCGTCGGCAAGACGGTGTTCGCCGCCGCGCTCACCGGAGCGCTTGGCGCGCATTACTGGAAGCCGGTGCAGGCGGGCCTTGAAGACGGCAGCGATGCCGAGAGTGTTGCCGCGCTGTGCGGTCTTCCAGCGGATCACATCCTCCCCGAAGCCTACCGCCTCACGACGCCCTGCTCCCCGCACCGCGCCGCCGAACTGGACGGCATCGAGATCGATCCCGCGCGCCTTGCGCTCCCCGCGCACGATCCGCTCGTCGTCGAAGGCGCAGGCGGCGCGCTCGTGCCCGTCACGCGCCAGACTCTCTACGCCGACATGTTCGCCCGCTGGGGCCTCCCCGTGGTGATCGTCGCCCGCACCGAGCTCGGCACCATCAACCACAGCCTGCTCACGCTCGAAGCCCTGCGATCACGCGGCGTCCCCATCCTCGGCATCGCCTTCTCGGGCGACGCCAACGAGGACAGCGAAGCCACGATCTGCACCATCGGCAAGGCCAGGCGTCTCGGCCGCCTCCCCCGCGTTCCGCTCACCGCGCCGTCGCTGTCGTCAGCCTTCGCGTCCGCCTTCCGGCTGGAGGATTTCCGATGACCTCGCCCGTCTGGCACCCCTTCACCCAGCACGGCCTCGGCGAGCCCATCCCCCGCATCGTCCGCGCCGAAGGCTGCGCGCTCTACACGGACGATGGCCGCCGCATCATCGATGCGATCTCCTCGTGGTGGGTGACGACGCACGGCCACTGCAACCTGCGCATCATGGCCGCCATCGCCGATCAGGCGGGCAAGCTCGACCAGATGATCTTCGCGGGCTGGACGCACGAGCCCGCCGAAACCCTCGCCGCCGCGCTCGTCGAAATGCTCCCCGCCCCGCTCGCGCACGTCTTCTTCTCGGATAGCGGCTCCACAGCGGTTGAGGTCGCGCTCAAGATGGCGCTCGGCTACTGGCGCGATCGCGGCGGGCGCCACCGCATCCTCGTGATGGAGCACAGCTACCACGGCGACACCATCGGCACGATGTCGGTGGGCGAACGCGGCGTCTACAATGCCGCCTACGCGCCGCTCCTCTTCGATGTCGGCACCGTCCCCTTCCCCGCCGCAGGGCGCGAGCAGGAAACGCTCGACGCACTCGAACACCTCTGCCGCACGCAAAGCCCCGCCGCCTTTATCGTCGAGCCGCTCGTCCTCGGCGCGGGCGGCATGATGATCTACGGCGCGGACACGCTCCGCGAGATGCACGCGATCTGCCGCCGCCACGGCGTCCTCTTCATCGCCGACGAGGTGATGACCGGCTGGGGCCGCACCGGCACGCTGCTCGCCTGCGAGCAGGCCGGCATCGTCCCCGACATTCTCTGCCTTGCGAAGGGCCTCACCGGCGGCGCGGTGCCGCTTGCCGTCACACTCGCAACCCCGCCGATCTTCGAGGCGCACCTGTCGCAGGACCGCGCAAAGCTCTTCTACCATTCGTCCAGCTTCACCGCGAACCCGCTCTCCTGCGCCGCCGCTGTCGCCAACGTCGCGATCTGGCGCGAGGAGCCGGTGCTGGACCGCATCGGCGATCTCGCCCGCCGCCAGAGCGCGCACCTCGCGAACCTCTCCGCTCACCCCCGCATTAAGAACGCCCGCCAGATCGGCACGATCACCGCGGTCGAGGTTGAGGACACGGCCGGCAATTATCTCTCTCCGCTCGGGCCACGCCTCCTCGCGGCATTCCGCGAACGCGACGTGCTGCTCCGCCCGCTCGGCAACACCGTCTACCTGATGCCGCCCTATTGCACCAACGACACGGACCTCGGCCGCATCTACGCCGTGATCGAAGAGGCCATCGCCGAGTAGTTTACGCCCGCGCGGCAACCCGATACCTTCATCGCCCAACAACCGGGGAGACCATCCATGCGCTGGCGCGGCCGCAGAATGAGCGACAACGTCGAGGACCAGACCGGGCGCGGCGGCATGGGCTTCCCGATGGGCGGCGGAAGGCTTCCGATCGGCGGCAAGGGCGGCCTCGGGTGCGGCGGTCTCGTCATCGTCATCGTGCTGGCGCTCGTTTTCGGCGTCGATCCGATGCAGCTTCTCGGCGGCTTGTCGCAGCAGGGCGGCGTTCCCACGCAGCAGCAAGCCCCCGCCACACCCGGCGAGGGCCAGGGCTGCGAGCGCAGCGATCTCCACCGCTTCTCCTGCACCGTCCTTGCAGACACCGAAGACACGTGGAACCGCATTTTCCAGCAATCGGGCCAGGATTATCCGGAGCCGACGCTCGTCTTCTACGCAGGCCAGGGCCACTCAGGCTGTGGCGCGGCGCAGTCCGCGACCGGGCCGTTCTATTGCCCCGCCGACCAGAAGATCTACATCGACACCAGCTTCTTCGATCAGCTCGAAAAGCAGCTCGGCGCGGGCGGCGACTTCGCGCAGGCCTACGTGATCGCGCACGAAGTCGGCCACCACGTCCAAACGATCACCGGCCTCTCGAACGATCTTCGCCAGCAGCAGGCGCGCGTCAGCAAGGCCGAAGGCAACGCTCTCCAGGTGAAGATGGAGCTACAGGCCGATTGCTACGCCGGCCTCTGGGCACGCACCGTCCAGCAGCAGCTCGAACCCGGCGACATCGAGGAAGCCCTCACCGCCGCGAACGCCATCGGCGACGACCGCCTGCAACGCCAGTCGCAGGGCTACGTGGTGCCCGACAGCTTCACGCACGGCACGTCCGCGCAGCGCATGGCGTGGTTCAAGCGCGGCTACGATACCGGCGATCCGAACCAGTGCGACACGTTCTCGGCGCGGAAGCTCTGAGCTACCGGCCCGCCCAGTAATCGAACACGCGCTTCTGCAGTTTCGCCACATGCCGCCGCGCGTCGGGGCCTTCCCACACGCCCTTGTACCCTTCCGCGCCGCCCGCCACCCACCAGCCCTGCCCGGGTAGCCTGTCGGACTGGCGCACCACCAGCACCGCCATCTCCGGCTCACCCCGCCCGCGTGCATGGGCGTCCACATCGCCGAGGATCACGCACAGCGCGCGCATCTTCGGCCGCGAGAAGCTGTACCCGAACGCCGCCAGCGCCTCGGCATAGGTCACGCTTTCCCGCGCGCGGGCATGGGCAAGCAGAAGCTCGCGGAGGTCCATCGGGTCGATCATGTCTGCTGCGCATCTTGCCAAGTCGCCACGACAACCTAAATTGGTGTTATAGTCAAACGATACACTGGAACCCGCAATGCTGAACCTCATCTCCATCCTGATCGGCCTTGTCGCGCTGATCGTCGGCATCGTCGGGCTGTTTCCGTTCATCGGCATCATCAACTGGCTGGCCTTGCCGATCGCGGCGCTCGGCGCGGGCATCGGCGTCCTGTCGGACAGCAACGGCGGCCGGAACCTCAACATCTTCGTGCTGATTCTCGCCGCGGTCCGTCTTTCGATCGGCGGCGGCATCCTGTAACCCGGCTGCATGGCGCAGGGCTGGCAATTCTGGATCGATCGCGGCGGCACGTTCACGGATATCGTGGCGCGCGCGCCTGAAGGCACGCTGAAAACGGCCAAGCTGCTTTCCGAAAACCCGGAGCAGTATACGGACGCGGCGATCGAAGGCATCACCCGCCTGCTCGGCCATGCGCCCGATGCAAATGTCGCGTCGGTGAAGATGGGCACCACCGTCGCGACCAACGCGCTCCTCGAACGCAAGGGCGAACCGACGCTGCTCGCGATCACGCGCGGCTTCGCCGATGCGCTCGCCATCGGCTATCAGGCCCGCCCGAAGCTGTTCACCCGCGCCATCGCCAAACCCGCGCCGCTCTATGCCGACGTGCTGGAGGTCGGCGAGCGCGTGGGCGCGGACGGCGAGATCGTCGAACCCCTCGACGAAACACAAGCCGCCGCAGGTTTCACCGCCGCCCGCGCACGCGGCATCAACGCCGTCGCCATCGTCCTGATGCACGGCTACCGCTTCCCGGACCATGAGCGATGTCTGAGGAAGCTCGCCGAAGTCGCTGGTTTCACGCAGATTTCTGTCAGCCACGAGATCGCCCCGCTCATCAAGCTCGTCGGGCGCGGCGACACCACCGTGGCCGACGCCTACCTCTCCCCCGCGCTGCGCCGCTACGTGCGGCAAGTGACCAGCAAGCTCGATCCCGCGACACGCCTCATGTTCATGCAGTCGAGCGGCGGGCTTGCGGGCGAAGGCGCCTTCACCGGCGCGAACGCCATCCTCTCCGGCCCGGCAGGCGGCATCGTTGGTATGGCGAAGACCGCCGGGGCGGCGGGCATCGCGCGCGTCGTCGGCTTCGACATGGGCGGCACCTCCACCGATGTCTCGCTCTACACGGGCAGCTTCGACCGCACGCACGAAACCGTTGTGGCCGGCACACGCATCCGCGCCTCGATGCTCGCCATCCACACCGTCGCGGCGGGCGGCGGCTCGATCTGCCGTTTCGACGGCACCCGGCTGCGCGTCGGGCCGGAATCGGCGGGCGCGAACCCCGGCCCGATGAGCTACCGGCGCGGCGGGCCGCTCACCATTACCGATTGCAACGTCTATCTCGGCCGCATCCAGCCCGCGCATTTCCCGGCGATCTTCGGCCCCGCAGGCGATCAGCCGCTCGACCGCGACACCGTCATCCGCCACGTGGACGCCCTCGCCGCCGAGGTCTTTGCCGCCACCCGCCGCCCCATCACCGGCGCGGCGCTCGCGGAAGGCTTCATCGCCATCGCCGTAGACGACATGGCCAAGGCCGTGCGGCAAATCTCCATCCAGCGCGGCCACAACGTCACCACCTGCACGCTCTCCAGCTTCGGCGGTGCGGGCGGCCAGCACGCCTGCAAGGTCGCGGACGCGCTCGGCATAGGTGAGGTCTATGTGCATCCGCTCGCCGGGCTGCTCTCCGCGCTCGGCATGGGCCTTGCCGATCTCACCGCCTTGCGCGAACGCACGCTCGGCGCGCCGCTCGACAAAGGTATCGCCTCCGCCGAAGCCCTCGCCGACACGCTCGAAGCCGACGCCCGCGCCGCACTCGCCGCGCAGGCAAGCGACCTCGCGGGCGTTTCCGTCACCCGCCGTGCGGAGCTTCGCTATGCGGGCGCCGACAGCGGCCTCTCGCTCTCCCTCGCCCCGCCCGATGCCATGCGCGCCGCCTTCGAGGCGGAGCACCGCGCCCGCTTTGGCTACGTGATGCCCGGCGGCGCGCTGGTCATTGAGGCGGTGAGCGTGGAAGCGGTCGGCCATTGGCCTGCGCCGCCGATCCGCGTGGAAAGCGCGGTACACGCCGCCTCCGCCTGCACGATGATCGTGGACGGCGGCGCCATTGAAGCTCCCGTCCTCGCGCGCGGCGCCCTCGTGCCCGGCGAGGCGATAAACGGCCCCGCCGTCATCCTCGAAGACGGCGCCACAACGGTGATCGACGCAGGCTGGCGCGGCGAGGTTTCCCCCGGCGCCGACCTCATCCTCCGCCGCGTCGTCCCCCTCCCCGCGCAGCGCGCGCTCGGCACCGACGCCGATCCCGTGATGGTCGAAATCTTCAACAACCGCTTCATGGCCATTGCCGAGGAAATGGGCATCGCGCTCCAGACCACCGCGCATTCGGTGAACATCAAGGAACGGCTGGATTTCTCCTGTGCGCTCTTCGATCTCGAAGGCGGCCTCATCGCCAACGCGCCGCACATGCCCGTACATCTCGGCTCGATGGGCGACAGCGTCCGCGCCGTCATCCGCGCGCACGGCGGCCGGATGTGCCCCGGAGACGCCTTCGCGCTCAACAATCCCATGAACGGCGGCACACACCTGCCGGACGTCACCGTCGTTGCCCCCGTGTTCGCCCGCGCGGACGGCGGCGACA
Source organism: Sphingosinicella sp. (assembly GCF_013911755.1). Taxonomy (GTDB): domain Bacteria; phylum Pseudomonadota; class Alphaproteobacteria; order Sphingomonadales; family Sphingomonadaceae; genus Sphingosinicella. The sequence goes on along the minus strand of NZ_JACESP010000003.1, from coordinate 160,723 downwards.
TCCTGTTCTATACGGCGGCGCGCGGCCATCAGGCTGATATCGGCGGGCTCACCCCCGGTTCGATGCCGCCGGATTCGAAGACGCTCGAGGAGGAAGGCGTCCTCTTCGACAGCCAGCTTCTCGTATCGGCCGGTGCGTTTTGCGAAACAGAGACGCGTGCCATCCTCTCATCCGGCCGCTATCCGGCGCGAAATCCTGCCCAGAACATCGCTGATCTGAAAGCCCAAGTCGCCGCCTGCACGCGCGGCGGCGACGCGCTGCGCGCCATGATCGCCGAATTCGGCCTTGATACGGTCGAAGCCTACACGCGCCACGTGCAGGACAATGCCGAGGCCGCCGTACGCCAGGCAATCGGCGCGCTGGCAGACGGCCACTTCCGCTACGAAATGGATAACGGCGCGGCGGTCGAGGTCCGCGTCACCGTCGATCACGAAAACCGTGCCGCGACGGTGGATTTCACCGGCACCAGCGCGCAGCTTCCCGACAATTTCAACGCACCGCTGTCCGTCTGCCGCGCCGCCGTCCTCTACGTGTTCCGCACGCTCGTCGACGACGACATCCCGATGAACGAGGGCTGCCTGCGCCCGATCACGCTCATCGTTCCCGAAGGCTCGATGCTCAATCCCGGCGCAGGCGCCGCCGTCGTCGCGGGCAATGTGGAAACCAGCCAGGTGATCTGCGATGCGCTCTACGGCGCGCTCGGTGTCATGGCCACCGCGCAGGGCACGATGAACAACCTCACCTTCGGCAATGCCCGGCATCAATATTACGAAACGATCGCGGGCGGCTCCGGCGCAGGCCCGGATTTCGAGGGCGCCGACGCCGTGCAGACACACATGACCAACAGCCGCCTCACCGACCCCGAAGTGCTCGAACTCCGCTTTCCCGTCCGCGTCGAAAACTTCGCCGTCCGGCACGGCTCAGGCGGCGCGGGCCGGTACAAGGGCGGCGACGGTGTCATCCGCCGTCTCAAATTCCTCGAACCGATGACCGTCAGCCTCCTCGCCAACCGCCGCCGCGTCGCGCCCTTCGGCCTCTCCGGCGGCGCGGACGCGAAGCCCGGCGCAGGCCGTGTCATCCGCGCGAATGGAGCGATCGACTCCCTCGCCGCTACAGCGCGCGCAGAGGTTCAGTCAGGCGATGCCGTGGAAATCGAAACCCCCGGCGGCGGCGGCTTCGGGCGCGTGTAGCGCTCTCCATCCGCGAAGTGGATCGGCCTAAGCCGCGAGGCCGAGGTACCCCAATTGCGCGGCCTTGAAAATCGTCTGGCTGCGGTTCACCGCGTCCAGCTTCTCGCCCGCGTTCTGGATGTGGAAGCGCACCGTGGCGTGGCTCCGCGCGAGGATCAGGCTGATTTCCTTGTCGGTCTTGCCCACCGCCGCCCAGCGCAGGCATTCGACCTCGCGCTTGGTCAGCTGGCAGTCCATCGGCAGCCATTTCCGCGTCCGCATCAATTTCACGTAACCCGCGAGGAAACGGTGGACCCATACGGCCCATTCATCAGCGAAATTCTCGTAGACCTCTGAAAGGTCGCTCAGATTCCGCGCCGATCCGATCACCGCGACGCCGATCTGGCCGAACGGCAGGTGCACCGGGATCACCACGGCGGCATGGCACATCGCCCTTTTGTCGAAGTTCGAAAGGTCGATACCGTCGAGGTACGGGTTCGGCTGCTGCGTGCGGAAGCCTTCCTCGTTCGCCCAGAACGGCTCGCTCTCATAGCGGCAGGCGCGCAACAGCGGAGAGCTGAGTGCGACGCGGTGCTCGCTCCACTGCCGCTCTTCGTCGCTCACGAAGCCGAAAACTTCCGAAGAGAGCGTGTTCCCTTCGTCGTCCACCATTGGCCGCTTCGAGCAGATATTGTCGGTAATCGCGATCCGGAAGCTGGGCGCGTTGCGTTCCACCATGTCGCGCAGCGCTTCCGAAGCGGGACGGATGTCGCTCATGGTGCGTACCGAAACGCGTGCAATATCATCCTGCAACGTCACGTTTCTCTCCCCAGTATGGTCGTCCGCTGCCGAGTCGGACTCATTTGAGGCATATTTCAACATGCCACGGACCGGGTGACAAGAGTGTGACGCATTCTAAGTATCTGCGGTTCAAGCCGGGTTCAGCCGTGCGGCTTTCAAGTAACGCTGCGGCAGGCGCCATTGATTTCGGGGACTCCCCGTCGCATGGTCTGCCCGAAACCGACAATGAAGCGGGAGACACACGTTGATGTTTCGCATGGGCAGGGCCGGATTGGCAGTGTTCTCGTTGATGCTCCTCGCGGCGACGGCGCGCGCGCAGGATGCCAATGCCGATCTGGCACCGGTTCCGGGCAGCGAAGCCGCCTACGGCACGATGTCGGCCGAGGTGCCGCCGTCGACCGCGCCCGTGGCTCAAACGCCGGCGGCGCCACCGCCTCCGCCCCCGTCAGAGCCCTCCGCGCAAAGTGGCGTGCCCGCGGCCCCCGCCACCACTGCCGCGCCCGGTGCGGTCGGCGATGGCGACCTGCAGCCCGTGTTCAGCCAGAGCGAAGTGCTGACCGCCGCCGAGAACGTCTTCGGGCGCGGCGCGGAAGGCCTCGCGCGCATGATCGAAACGGTCTTCAAGGATCTCGGCCAGCCCAATGCCTATGTCGCAGGCCGTGAAGGCGGCGGCGCCATCGGCGTCGGCGTCCGCTACGGCGAGGGCAAGCTCTACCACAAGGTGGAGGGCGAAATGCCGATCTACTGGCGCGGCCCGTCGATCGGCTTCGATGTCGGCGCCGACGGCAGCAAGACGTTCATTCTCATTTACAAGCTCTACGACACGCAGGAGCTGTTCCGCGCCTATCCGGCGGCAGAGGGCAAGGCCTACATCATCGGCGGCCTTTCCGCGCAGTATGTGCAGCGCGGCGATGTGGTGATCGTGCCGATCAAGCTCGGCGTCGGCTGGCGGCTCGGCGTCAACGCCGGGTACCTGCGCTTTTCCAAGAAGAAGAGCTTTCTGCCCTTCTAGCTTCGGTGCATTTCAGATCGCGCCGCTGTCGACGAGCGCGATGTAGCGGTCCATCGCCTCCGCCGCCTTGTCCGACAGGTCGATGAAGCTCCGGCGTCCGTCCTCGGGATCGCTTCGCCGCGCCAGCATCCCCGCGTCGGTCATGCCCTTGATCCAGCGGAGCGCCGTCGTCGTCGGCACGTCGGCGGCGATGCAGAGGCTGGACACGCTGACCTGCTTGCCCTCCAGGCGCGCCGCCGCGAGGTCGAGCATGATGTCCCAGGCCGGATCCGCGAAGAGTTCGGCCGGAAAGAACTGCTTGCGCGCCTGTCGTTTGCGGATGATCTCCCGGATACTCCGCGCGGTTTCAGCGGCGCTGCGGTCCGTCACAGCCGCGGGCAGCACGGGGCCATCCTTCATGCTCGCAAGGCGCGCGAGCTGATCGGCAATACGGCTGACTTCGTCGCTCAGCATACCGATCTGGACGAAGGCGTCCGGCCCTTTTTCACGGACGCCCGCCGCGTAACCCTGCCCGATGTCGATGCGTTCGAGAATGCTCAAGATGTCCTCGGCCCCCAGCGGCCATGCGGCCAGTTCGACACCTTCAATATCCATAATGGATATCGCGCCGTCCAATGCATCGTCGTCCAGAATGACTATAACTGGTGCAGTTTTGGACAGAATTCCTGCCTCCGCCAAAGGCCGCTCCGTGCCGGCGACGAGGCCGTCCCGTGCCGCCACGACCAGCGGCAGCTTTGCCAGCGGTGCAGGCGGCTCCGCGAAGAGCGCGGCGGTATCGATCCGCGCGTGGCCGATACCGGCGGCATCGAGGGTCGTGCGGAGCGCTGTCTCCAGGGCTTGCGGCAGCGCCAACTGGATACGCGCTGGTCCCGCCACGGAAAAGGTTTCGGCCATACGCTTCCCATAACACGACGCGGAGCGCTGTTTTCGCCCCTCATATTTCCGAACCTGACCAGCGGCGCTGATACCAGCCGGAAGCGTGCAAGGAAATCGCGAATTGACCGGGCAGGTTCAGGGCTGCTTCGTCAGCCACACCCAATGGGAGAGCGCGTTCCGCACGCGGGCATTGTCGGCGTCCCCGACCGCCGTGGCGGCCCCGCGCAGCGTCGTACCGTCCAGCTTGAGCGCGAGGTGCACGAAATAGCTGTAGCGCCGCGCATCGGCGTTCGGAATGTGCGCGTTGAGGTCACCGTCGAAGAGTCCCTTGTCGAACCGCGCCTTCGAAACGAGCGTCGGCAACTGGTCGCCGAAGGTCGCGCGGATCAACCCGTCGTTTTGAAAAACGAGTTCGACAGGCATCTCCGTCTCAGGTGTCGACAGCGTCCCCTTCCACGTTCCCGCAAGTTCAGGGGTCGGTGCGAATGGCGGAAGTGGCGGCTCCGACGGCGCGGGCGACGGCTTCCAGCCCGGCAGCATGATCGCAGCGATCTTGTCGGCAATGATCCGCGGCGCCGGGCTGCTGGAATTGGTGAGCACGACGAGGGCGATATTGCGATCGGGGAACAACTGCATGATCGTGGCGACGCCTGCCATGCCACCCGAATGCGAAACGACGCGGTAGCCGTCCTTCGTTCGCACGTTGAAGCCGATGCCATAGCCGCTGCCCTCATCGCGCGCAGCCTGCGGGTCGACCGGGCGGTGCATCTCGTCAATCATCGCCGCAGTGAGGATCGGCTTTTGGCCCGGAAGCCGGGTCTTGAGGTGGAAGCCGGCGAAACGGACGAGGTCGTGCGCGCTGGAAAAGACCGCGGACGCGCCCGGGTGATCGAACGTGTAGAACGGGACCCGCTCTCCATTCCGGCCATAGCGCATGGCTGCGAACGCTTCGAGGCCGGGGCCAATATCGACAGACGTATGCGTAAGCCCAAGCGGGAGAAAAACCTCGCGGCGCATAAAGTCCGCATAGCTGAGCCCAGAGGTGCGGCTGATAATCTCGTCGAGAATGCCGAAGCCGAGATTGGAATACTGAAACCGCTCGCCGGGGGCGCTTACGAGGTTTGCATAGCGCTGAATGGTCTCCCCCATCGGCGGCCGGGCAACAGTCTCGTCCTCGTAAAAGAACTGATAGTGCAGCGGCAGTCCGGCCGTGTGCCCCGCAATGCGCCGAACCGTCGCCCCGCGCGCGTCACCCACGCGCGCGGTAAGCTTTGCGCTACCGAGATAGTCATCGATCGGGCGGTCGAGATCGATCTTGCCGCTCTGCACCAGTGTCATCAGCCCGGTGGTCGTGATCGGCTTGGAAATGGAAGCGAGCGAATACATCGTATGCGCGTCCGCCGCGATCCGCTTCTCCCGGTCGGCCCAGCCGAAGCCTTCCTCCCAGACGATCTTGCCATCCTGCATGACGGCAACCGCGATGGAGGGCACGCCATTCTCAACCAGTTGCTCCCGGATCGCCGCACGAACAGGATCGAACCGGTCAGCCTGCGCAGGCACCGCGACGCAAAGAAAAGCGAGTGCACACCACAACCCGCGCGTGAACCTAAACCCCATCGCCTCGCCTTCTCCCAATATGCCTCTATTTTCAATAATTGAAAAAATGGAAGAAAAAAGGAGAAAATGCGAAAGCGAACGGGGTTCGCTACAGACAATATGTGATCATTGGAGAATGGTCGGGGAGACAGGATGCGAATCCAACAAGCCCCTTGACACAGGAATCGCAATGAGTCGCGCGTTTTCAAAGACTTATAATGACACCCGCTACACGACTTGCTACAGAACTTGCTACAGAGCAAGGGGCGTAGGTATGATTTCGCAGCACCTGTTTCAGCGTGGCAAAAGGGGAACGTGGCATGTGCGCATTGCTGTCCCACGCCAGCGGCAAACCCTTGGCGGTCCACGCGAGCGCATCAAGTCACTTGGCACGACCGATCGCCAGCTTGCCGAGCGCAAAGCCCTCCCCATCATCGCGGCGTGGCGAGCCGAATGGGATGCAGGCGACCGAGAGAACACACCGGCGACACCGGCGATCACGAAGCACATGCCTTCGGTCGCTGAGATTGAGCAGGCGGCAGTGGAATGGGGTTACGATCAGTACACCGATTTCATTGCGCGCAGCAGAAAGCAGCTACGCGGCGTCTCGCCGGACAAGTGGGCCGAACACGTAACCGAGCGCAAAGCGAAGCTAGCGTTACGTGCGCAACAGGTCGCCACTGGCGACTTTTCGCAGATTGCGCCTACGGCAAGGCGTATCGCCGATCGCCTCGGCTGGGAAATCTCGACCAACTCCGACGACTTCGGCTTGTTCTGCCGCCACCTCGCGACGGCAAGTCTCGACGCGCACCGCGTCACCGCCGCCGAAATCGAAGGCCAGTATGACGCCGCCCCAGCTTCGCCACTCGTGCAGGAAGTCAAGAAGCGCACAGCAGCCAAGGCCAAGCCCGGCGAGGCTATCATGGAGCTGTTCGAACAATACGCGCGCGAATGTGTCAGCGAGGGCGACAAGCGCGCCGACGGCATTGCACCGGACCGCGTCGTCATCGCGCAATTCGCGGAGTTCGTCGGCAAGGACCGCGCACCGAGCAGCATCACACGCGACGATGCGGTAGCGTATCGCGACGCCCTTCCCCGCATCCCGACGAGCTATTCGAAAAAGAAGGACTATCGCGGTCTAAACATTCACCAAGCAATCGAGAAGGCCGACCGTCTGAACGCCAATCGGCTTTCGACGATCACGCAAGCGCGCTACCTTTCGACCGTCTCGCCGTTCTTCAAATGGCTGAACAACAAAAACAAGATATCGTCGTTTCCGTTCGCCGGGCTGACCATCAATACAAAGAAAATCAAGGGAAAGAATCCACGCCCGCCGCTCGATAAGGATCAGCTCAACACCATTCTGAAATCTCCGCTATTCACTGGCTTCCTTGCTCATGGGGAGGAACACCGCGCAGGAAACAAGCACGCCGACGACTGGCGCTATTGGATACCACTCGTTTGCCTGTTCACCGGCGCGCGCATCGGCGAGATTGCGCAGCTTCTCGTGAATGACGTGCGGAAGGTGCAGGACGCATATTTCATCTTCATCAAGGAGGACGAGAAAACCAATCAGCGGACGAAATCCAAGCAGGGACGGCACGTGGCGGTTCATCCGACGTTAGAAAAACTCGGCTTTGTCGAGTTCGTGAACAACGAACGCGCAATTCTGAATCTGAATGGAGAGCAGGATCGCCCTCTATTTCCAGAGATCAAGCCGGACAAGCGCGGCCAAGTCGGCGCGACACCCTCGCGCTTCTGGCGTGACTACCTCGCGGCGATCGGGGCCAAGCGCGGCGCGGACGGTATCGGCACGCATTCGTTTCGTCACACAATGGCCGACGAACTCCGCAAAGCAAATTATCGAGACGATGAAATCGGCGCGCTGATCCTCGGCCATTCGAACAAGACCGTGACGAGCGGTTATGGCCAACTCCGCGAGGGCACTGCGCAGATGATTCTCGAAATGATTTCGTCCGTGAAATTCGAAGGCGTCGAGTTTGAACACCTCATTCCTGCCGAAAAACCGACATCGCATTAGGCGGGTTTTAAGATACCGCCACGCATCGATAATAAAATTCTGCTGTCAGGCAGCCGACGCATTAACATCGACGCGTGGCGGGGCCTTGCCGGGCAAAATTTGACGTATTGAGATTGCATTATCGGGGCGATTCGCGCTCGCCGGGAAATTAAACGATCCAGCATCAACGCCGCGATCTATCGAACTCCGCCGATGGAATATCCTCCAACTCCGGCGAGGATACAATGCCCTCATTTTCGGAGTGTTTTTCCTTTCCCGCGCGCCCGCGTGATATTTATATAAATATATATATATAACTCTAGGATTCAGAATCAGATTCAAGATTCAGAATCAGAATCTAAGATTCAAAAAATTATCTGATTTTTGTTTTCTTCGAAAACAGGCTGCGCCCGTTTTTTGTATATGTTTTTAACCTCGTCGGTGTTCTCCACGAAATCCCCCCTTCCCTTTTCAGTCCCATTTCGTTATCATGGTGAAACTTTCGACTTGCCGTCGATAACGGCACCGCGTGGTTTGCGGTTAAACAGCCCGCCCGGCGTTCTCAGAGGGAACGGACCGGAGTGGCCGCTGACGCCTTAACGTCGAGCAGAACGAAATCGGTCGCACGCTTCGGCGTCGGCAGCCTCCTCGATAGGCTTACAAATCGGGGCCTTCGCCTTCACGGCGTCGAGATAGACCCTCGCTGGCTTGCCAGCACGCGCAAAAGCGCCCGTCTCCCCTAGGCAGTGGGGAAATCCAGATGAAATTGAGACGGAGTTTATTGCGTGCCTTCCGCAAGTCGGAACAGTTCGCCCAGCCTTGCTGCACAGATCGCAGCATGGCGTGATGGCAGTTCGGGGTTCTTCAAGTTCCTCGACGACGTGCAACCGCGCGTTCGCAGTCACACGGGTGGGTTCACACCCTTCGTTCCCGGCCCTCGCGAAGCAGCTGAAATCACCAAGGCCCTCGACGGCAAAGACATATCGGTCGCGGTGTTCTGCTGGCCGCGCCGACACGGCAAGTCCGTTACTTCGGCAATGGTCATTGTGTGGCGCTTCCTCACGCGTCAGACCGAACAGGTTGCCGTGGTGGCGAACAGCGAACGACAGGTTGTTGACACCGCGTTCCGCACGATCCGCGAGACCTTCGAACAAACCCCTTTCCTGAAACGCCTCGTCAATGCTGGCACGGTCAACGTGCTTCAAGATCGCATCGACCTCGCGGCGACTGGCAGCACCATTCAAGCATTCAGCGCGAACCCAGCGGCGTTGTGGGGCAAGAAATTGTCATGCGCCCAAATCAGCGAACTTCATGCAGCCCCAAATGGCGATGCGGTATTCGCAGCCCTCGCCGGTTCATTGCTCGACACGGCGGGAAGCCTGATGCTGATCGACAGCACGGTCTCTCCGAAGTCATCCAAGCTGTACGAGCTATACCAAGCCGCAACGCATGAGACCGACCCCGACCCCTCGATTGCGTTCAGTCATATCGAATACGCCGACCTTGAAGACGCCTGCCGTAACGCGCCGCCGTGGATCAGCGAAACGAAGCTGCGTTCGCTGTCGCGCCAGATGCTGCCGCATGACTTCGCGCTTTATCATCTCAACCGCTGGCAGGATGCGACCTCCGCGCTATTCCCGCCCGACATCCTCGCGGCGTGCATCGAAGAATACCCCCTCGACCTGAAAGCCCTCACGAACGGTTCCGCCTACATTGTCGGCGGTGGCCTCGACCGCGCGTTCGGCGGGTCCAAGCATGGTGACGCAACCGTGACCGCCTGCGTGGCAAAGATCGTCCTGGACGACGAAGAGCATATTTATGTGCTCGATGCTGACGCGGTGTTCCTTGGCCGATTGGGCGGCATCAAGAGCCGTTTCGACGGCTACCACAAAGAGCACGACATGACTCGCCTGACGCTGGAAAGCTATGGTGCTCAAGACGTCGCCGATTGGGCAGCAACGCGCCCCTATTCAGACGACGTTGACGTGGTCCACCCTTCCCGCCGCACGAAGTACGCCGCCTTCACCACGCTCTATCAAGCCGCTGCCGAGCAGCGCCTGCATATCCATCCGAAGTTCAAAGAGCTGATCGCGGAGATGAAAGTCTTTGAAGTCCTATCGGACGGCAAGGCCACGGACGGCGAGGCCGCAATTCCGAAGTTCACGCATCCGCGCGGCGCGCATGACGACTTCTTGCACGCGCTTTGCTGGGCCGCGTACGGCCTGCGGCACGTCTCGCTGAATCCGTATGAAATCGAAAGCGTGAATTGCAATGGTCGCGGCGCGGACGTTGCCATGTGCGTTCTGAATGGCGGCGGCGTCACGCCGCTATGCGCCACGTCATGCCGTTCGATGCGCGAAGTTCACCGACTGTTCGAAGGCTATCGAAGCAGAAAGACGGTGTCACCGCTGACCTTCGAAACATTCGTGATGGAAAAAGTGAAAAATGTGGGGGCACATACAATGCCCAGATGATTTTCTTCGTGACTCCGATCACGAAATGAACTAAACTTATGCCCTATTTGTGTGTTTTTGAAAGCATGTTCAGTTGTTCTGGAAATCAGATATTCTTCGTGTAGTGCAATCGAGCACTGAACGCAAGGCAGAAATCGCTAAACGTCTCGACTATTATTTCGATAATCAGTCAGATTACACGTACCGTCTTGTCGCCAAGCGATGGTCTAACCCCGAGCGCTTCCGTTTCTTCTCGCTGAACGTGGTGCGCGCGATCACCGACAAGCGCGCCAGCACCTACCGCATTGCGCCGCGCCGCATGTTCACGGGGATCGATCAGGAAATCGGGGACGCGCTGTACCGCGCGATGAACGCCGACGCGGTCCTGAAGAAATCCAGCAAGCTCCTGAAGCTCACAAAGACCGCCGCGCTGCAAGTCGGCTGGAACGAAGACAGTGCCAGCCCAACGCTGAACGTCCTCACGCCCAATATTCTCGACGTTGAACACCCCGGCGATCCTGAACGCCCCGCGCGCATGATTGTCACGCACACCGCCACCCGCGCCGAAGACGTATCTTATTCCGAGTGGACCGCTGGCGAGTTCCGCCGCCTCAATCATCGTGGCGCGCGCCTGCCGATCGAAGGCAACCCCGACGGCGTCAACCCGTATGGGCTGCTGCCGTTCGTTCCCTTGTTCGACCGCCTCCCTGATGCCGAGTTCTTCATTCCCGGCGGTCGCGACCTGATCGAAGCGCAAGACGCGATCAATGTGGCACTTACGAACCTCTGGCGCGCCGTGGAACTCCAGAGTCACGGCCAAGCATGGGCGAACGGCCTGCGCGCAAACGAGGTGCTGAACTTCGGCCCTGATCGCGCGATTGCACTTCCGGCCAACTCACAATTCGGCTTCGCCAGCCCCAACGCCCCGATCGCGGAAATCCTCTCCGCCATTGAGTTCGTCATTCGCCAGATCGCGGCGATCTATGACGTCGGCGCGGACGTATTCGACCTTAGCAAGACGGCGGAGTCCGGCAGTGCCAAGCACGCCGAACGCATAGCGCTTAAGGAAGCGCGCCTAGACGATATCGCCCTCTGGCGCACTTACGAACACCGGCTGTTCGAAGTCGTCAAGCGCGTGGTCAACACGCACACGCCCGGCGCGATCCCCGAGTCCGCCACGGTCGCGATCGACTTTGCCGAACTTCAAGACCAGCTGACCGAAGCCGAAGCCCTCGATAACGCGCGCACGAAAATCGAACTCGGCATTTGGTCGCCTGCCGACGCGATCATGGCCTTGTCGCCGGACTCCTTCCCCGACCGTGCCGCCGCCTTCGCCGAACTCGCACGCCGCCGCGACGAGACGGCAGACCTCGCCCTCCCCCTTTGAAAGTCGAAACAATGAGTGACGAACCCAAACCCGACGACAACGCCGCGCCGATCACGCCGACGCCGACGCCTACACCCGCGAATGATAACGCCGACGCGCTGAAAGCCGACCTCGCGGCCGCAACCGACGCACTGCGCGCCAGCGTTCCCGATCACCTGAAAGCGATCGTGCCGCCAAGCCTCAGCGGTCGCGAACTCGCTGATTGGATTGCGCAGTGCCGCGCGACAGCAATCTGGGAGCGGCCCGCCGTTCCCACCACCGACACCGGCAAGCCGACTATTGCCCCGGTGACCCCCGACCCCACGACCCTGCCGGTGTTCGCCCGCATGGCCGCTGGCTACCGCAAATAATCAATAGAAAGTGAGTTGAACAATGTTGACGATCACCGAGTGGGCCAAGCTAAATCCCACGCCCCTCGCCTCCGGCGTTGTGGAAATCTTCGCCGCTGAAAATCCCGTTCTCGCCGCGCTACCGTTTATCAACGTCGCGGGCAGCGCCTTCCGCTACAACCGCGAGCAGACTCTGCCGGGTGTCGCCTTTCGTGGCTTCAATGAAGGTTACGAGGAGTCGACGGGCGTCATCAATCCGCTGACCGAGTCCCTCACCATCCTTGGCGGTGACTCCGACTTCGACGTTGCGCAGATTGCCATGCAGACCGGCGATAATAATACAAGAGCGGTCCACGATTCAATGAAGGCCAAGGCGGCAACGCTCACGTGGCTGCGGACGTTCTTCGACGGCGACAGCACCGCGAACCCCAAGGCGTTCGATGGTCTCAATGTCCGCCTCACGGGAAGCCAGGTACTCAGCGCTGGCACGAACGGCGCGGTGCTTACGCTCGAAATGCTGGACGATCTTTGCGATGCCGTGCGCGGTACGCCTTCCATGCTGCTTATGAACAAGGGGCTTCGCCGCAAGGCTCGCCAGCTGGCCCGCAGCGTGAACGCACTCACGATCACGACCGATCAGCTGGGCCGCGAACTCGACGGCTACGCGGGCGTTCCCTTCGGCATCGTCGAAGAGGACGAAACCGGCGCTGAAATCCTTGCGTTCGACGAAACGCAGGGTTCGTCCAACGTCACCTCTTCGATCTACGCGGTGCGTTTCGGCGCGGACACCTTCCACGGCATCCAGACCGCACCGATCAGCGTGCGGGATCTTGGCGAAGTCGATGACAAGCCCGCGCTGCGTACCCGCATCGAATGGTATTCCGGCGTGGTCATCAAGCACCCGCGCGCCGCCGCACGCCTCAAGGGTGTTCGCGCCATCTAACCGATACTCGGTGCCCGCGTGCCACGTGGCGCGGGCACGAGGCATCGCCGGAGCGTTCTTCACTTCGGCGGCGGGCAAGTCAGTAAGTGCCCGTATCTGAAAAAACACTGACAGCCGGTGGCGGACCTATCCTAGCCGCGCGACCGGCCTTTATTCCCGAAGGCAAGGCCCATGTCAGACGATACCGAAACCGACGAATACGAATATGAAGTCACCGCCGCGATCGTCGGCGAAAACTCCTACATCAGCGTTGAGGATGCAGGCGAGCTTGCCGAGCAGCGCCTTACCTCCGCCGCTTGGACCGCAACCGACGCCACCACGTGCGCGCGTGCGCTGATCCACGCGACCGCCCTACTCGACCGCATGAAGTGGCTAGGCCAGCCTGCGACCACCACGCAACCGCTGGTATGGCCACGCACCGGCGTGATCCCGAACGATCGCAGTCTCCGAACACTCAGCCTCTTCGCAACGCCGACCACGCCACCGGCGCTTGCAATCGCGACCGCCGAACTTGCCTTTCACCTACTCGCCAATCCCGAGCCCGCAGACCTGCGCGTGCAGATGCGCCAGATCGGCCCGGCGATGGAAATGTATTTCCCCGACACCCCCGACGAAATCCCCGTCCATGTCCGCCGCCTCATTGAGCCGTATCTACGCACGCCAAGCGCCTACACGGCGGAGGTGCTGCTATGACCGCCGATAACGAAATCGACCGCCTCGCCGAAGTCGCCGAAAGCGAACTGCTCGCGGTCATCCTGCCGATCTTTGAAAACGCCCTCACGGCTGTCGATGCCCAGACCATCGAAGCGATCTTGAACAACTTCGAAGACGCCGAACATACGACCGCGCAGCTTACCGCCGCCCTTGGCTTCTATAACGACGACTTCGAACCGCTGCGCGACCTCATCCTCGACGAAGATAGCCCCACAAGCGCAATCGGCGGCCTCGCCGAACTCTTCGCCGGTGTCGCCATCCTTGCCGCCGCAATGTTCGGCAGCGCCTTCCTCGACAATCACCCGCTGTTCCGCGCAGGCCGCACCGAATACGCCCGCGATGCAATCCGCCGCCTGTATGCCGATGACTCCATGTTCATGCGCGATGCCATCGAACGCGCCGTCACCTCATCAGGCACCACCACCGCCATCGCCCGCCAACTCCGGCGATCGGTCGGCCTCACCACCACGCAGGCCAAGCAACTCGATACAATGCGCCGCTTCCTGCATGACGAGATCGCGGCGGGCACCACGCGTCTAAAAGGCCAAGCACGCCTTGATGCCGTAAGCGCCCGCGTGCAGCGCCTACGCGGCCACGTCACCGCGCCGCAGCGCCAAATGGTATTCGCGGCCCTTACGAACCCCGGCAAGTTCACACCCGATCACGCCGACGCACTCCTAGACCGCCACGCGACCGCCCTACGCAAGCACCGCATGAAGGTTGCCGCCGCCATGCACACGCACACCGCAACCGAAGGCGGCAAGCTCATTGGCTGGCAAATCGCCGAAGCCCTTGGCGCGGTCCCCGTAGGCACAAAGCGGTTCTGGCGCACCGCTGCCGATGAACGAGTCCGCCATGCCCACGCGCAGGTTCCCCGCATGAATGCATCCGGCGTTGCACTGAACGAACCGTTCGACACACCCCTCGGCCTCACGATGATCCCGCCGCTGGAAATCAACTGCCGTTGCCGCGTGTATGTCAGGAAGCCGCAGGCATGAGCGCAAGCGCCTCCCGCCGCCACATAACCACCGATGACGAACCGATCGCCGATGACCTCGCACCCGAACAGCGACTGTTCCGCGCGGTCATCTGCGAAGCCGTCCGCGATGCGATCGGCTTACCTACCGAACGTCCAGAGAACCGCGACGTTGTTAAGTCGCGCGCACGCACATGGTTTGAACGCGGCGGCGCTGACTTCCGCACGGTATGCGAAGCCGCTGGCCTAAACCCCGATCACGTCCGCAAGGAAATGCTGGCATTCTTCGAAGGACACCGCCCCGTCACGCGCGACCTGTTCCCGAAAAGCAGCCTGTTCCGCAAGCACCGAAACCAGCACACAAAGAGGCAGCCCGCCAATGACGAATGAACACACACCGGCGTTCGAACTCGTCGTCGCGGGCCGCAAGATCGATCAGCGCACCATGCCCGCGCGCAGGTTTAAAGCACTCGGCAGCGAACTCACAACGCAGCTTGGCCGCGAACCTACCGCAGCCGAACGCATCATGCTTATGAGCGCGGCGACCTTATCGATGCTGCTTGAACAGGAAACGGCGGACCTATTGGAAGGGAAAGCCATCGATCACGAAAACCACCGCAAGAACGTCGCGGCCCTTCGCCAGCTGCTTATTCAGTTGGCCATGGCAAAGAAGAGCCGCGACATTACGAAGTCAGATGCCACACCCGGCGATGCCTTCGGGGCGGCGATCATTGAGGCGAATAAAGGCTAGGCGAGCTTCCTATCCGCCTCTTTGTACAGAAGCTCCAAAAGCTCATCGAGCTTCGTGCTGATTTCCGCAAGTAGCACACACGTTGTCTCAGAGTTGATCGCTGTCGCTTGCTCGACGGTCAGTATATCGCTGTTTCTTATAGAAAATGAGCAAGCGGTCTGCGTGGCTTCATTAAATTCAAAATCCATCACAATCACCTTTATTGAAATGCCAGCGCCACCGACGCTATCATCTATAGCCCTCGGAAAACGCGCGGGTAGGGGGAAATTGAGTGGCGATTTCTGTATGTGGTGCTGCCATCGATTGGGCAGCCACCGGCACGATGCTTCAAGGCTGGGGCACTTTAATCGGTGCAGTTGCTGTATTCGCCGCAGCATGGATAGGCGCGAACACGTTCAATTCATGGAAGCGCCAGAAAATCACCGAGCGACATATCGAACAAGCCGAGCGTATCTTGACGGCGGTTTACAAGGCGCGCCGCGCGTTAAGCCGTGTTCGGTCGCCCTTAATGTCGGCGCATGAGCTAAGTGTGGCGGAGGACCAACTCTCGGGCCATGAAAATTGGAAGTACAACACCGCCGACAAGCAAAGACGCCTCTGCGTCGCGAAAGGTTACTACAACCGGATCGCGAGCACCGAAGCTGAGCGTACCCTTTTGGACGGGTGCCTCCCGATGTCACGCGCACTGTTCGGCGAAGAGGTCGAAAAAGCGATCGAGACAGTTGTTCAGCAATTTTGGGCGGTCAAAGCCTATGCGGATGCTTACATTGACGACAACGGGAACGATGTAGCTTTCAGCCGCCAGATAAGCATGGCTCTGTACGAACTATCCTCAACTCCTGATAAAGGCGATGAAATCACCGATGCGATCCACGCGGCCATTAAAACGGTTGAAGGGGTATGCCTTCCGGTCTTACGTTTGGAAGAGCCGTCCGCAAAATAGCGATAACAATCTTGCGCGCACCAAAATTAGCGAAATCTAACCAACCCCATTTGTCCATTGTCTATGAGGAGAAATGAAGCGAAGTTCTCCGCGAACACCTGCATGGAGCCCATCAAGTGAACCCTCGTTTCAATCAGAAGCCAAGCCCTGAATATACCGCAGCTGTGGCCGCACTTAAAAAGCTGCCTTCTACAACAGAAAGAAGGGCGGCAGCGGCAGAATCCATAGCCGCCGACCTAAAAGCGGCATTTGCAACGCGCCTTGGTAAGCTATCGATGACCAAGAAGTCTTGGCGGGGATTGATCGGAAAGAAGCCCAACTTACACGAAGAAGACAAACTTCCCGGCGATGACCACACGGAACTTTGGGTCAACGGGGCTAAGCAAACGTATGTGTCGCACCCTTACCACCTCACTTTGGAGACAATGCGCGAGATCGTGGCAATGTGCGATGAACATGGCCTTGAGTGCACCGTGGACGCTAGCAGCTGGTATTATCCGGGTGGAACGATCAAGCTAGAGTGGGAGAAAGCAGAAGCGTAGGCGTTCAGCAAAAAAACAACCACGCCCGCACGTCCGCTGCGCTCGAAACCCGCGAGCCACCGAACACACCGCCGCTGCCCTCCGGCGTTCCGATTGCCACGCCCTTGCCGAATCCCATAATATAGGACCGTTTCGATCCTATATTGCTTCCCACCCTGTATCGAAAACGGCCCTTATAGATACCCCTATAGATACTGTATCGAAATATAGCCCTTGCACCCTTTATATACACCCGATATATCGATACACACTTTCGATACAGGGGATTCGCAAATGGCCCGCACATTCGCATACTGCCGTGTCAGCACCGGCGATCAGACTACAGACAATCAGGCGCGCGAGATCGAAGCCGCTGGCTTCAAGGTTGAGGCCAAGCGCATCATTGCGGAAACCGTCTCAGGTTCCACCCCGGCGATGGAACGCAAGGGCTTCGCGAAGCTGATCGATCGCCTTGAAAGCGGTGACGTGCTGATCGTGACAAAGCTGGATCGCTTAGGCCGCAACGCCATGGACGTGCGGGCAACAGTCGAGACGCTGGCAAAGGAAGGCGTGCGCGTGCATTGCCTAGCCCTTGGCGGCGTGGACCTAACCAGCGCGGCGGGCAAGATGACGATGGGCGTTATTGCTGCCGTGGCAGAGTTCGAGCGCGACCTACTGATAGAGCGCACGCAAGCGGGCCTGAGCCGCGCCAAGGCCCAAGGCAAGGCACTCGGCAGGCCATCAGCCCTTACCGATGAACAGCAGCGTGCAGTGCTCGCCAAGCGCAATGAGGGCGTATCCTTGGGCACGCTGGCGAAAGAGTATGGAGTGTCACGCGCAGCGATCCAGCGCATTGAGCGCCGGGCCGCATAGGCACCACCGGCAGGGGATACCCCCACCCCCTCCCCCCGGTGGTCAAGGTTATGAGCGACAACAAACGAAAATGATTTTTCATTTTGAATTCGAAAATTCGTTCTGAAAACCAGTTCGCGCAAAGCAGCGTTGAACGATCAAGCAGCGTTGGGATGACACGCCGCGATGCAGCTGGCGCGATAGTCGGATGCTTAAGGCGATCGTGCGCGCGGCGTGTGTAGCGTGCGGCGTTGGGGATCGCGTGGACGTGTAGCGCGAAGACTGATCGCTGATTAGAATGACAAGATAACAGTTATCATAACAGCGGAGATCGAATTATGCCGCCGACGTAGAAGTCAATAGCAAAACGTCAAAACGAATCACTTTGATTTCATCGTGATTCTGCTTCGAAACGATTTAGAGAAGTCAAGCGACCTCGTTTCGAAACGCAGGCGGACGCGCCCCCCCACCCTCTCCGGATTTGGATTACGCTCTAGCCATCGCCCTTTTATTTGCGGCATGTTAAGTATATTCTGGAGCGTAATCAGTTGAATAGGGGGCTTCAATGAGACTTTTGATTATTCTCGTGGCGTGCGCGGGCCTCTCCGCGTGCGGCAGTCCAGCACAAGCAGACGAACGCCAAGACAAACTATGCACCTCTCTCGGATCATTATCCCGATCAATCATGAATGCCCGGCAGCAGGGTGTTGCCATGAGTGAGGTACTCGCCACGATACAGACCGACGATCCCGACCTAAAAAGCTTATTGCGGACATTGATTGTCGCCGCCTACGAAAAGCCGCGCTTTTTAACCGATGAGAACCGCGAGAACGCGGTTGCCGACTTCCGTAACGAAACTGAGCTCGCTTGCTGGAAGGGCACCCCCTAGCGAAGGATTTCTTGAAGTCCATGCCGGATAACATCGATCCGACCCCTAAAAATGAAACCGCGAATTGGGAGGCGGTATGAGAAAGCCGGGTGAAAATCTTCAACGGTTGGTCGCATTCTTGGAAAAGCAATTAACCGAAGCAAAAATAGAATCCCCTTATCGCCTTCGAGATAAAATTACGGGCCGCATGAGAGAGCATGATGTTGTCATATTTAGTAAAAATGGCCATCACGATTTAATCATCGCGATCGAGTGTCGAGATCGATCTCGACCCATTGGCGTAGGTCAAGTAGAAGAATTCTCTACAAAATGCAATGATACTGGTGTCAATAGCGGGATAATTGCATCTTCGAAAGGTTTCTATACAACCGCATTACTGAAAGCTGAGAAAAAAGGCATCCTTTGCTTCTCGATAGAACAAGACAATATTGATGGCTGGGCGATTACGAGTATACCCGAGCCAAAAGTTTCATTTACACGAACTTATGTTATTATAAATTTTTCCGGACCCTCAAAAGACAGCTACAAAATATTTAATAGACTAAACAAAGTTGCGTCTATTGAAGATTTTTCTAAAATCTCTTTAGAAAAAATAAATGATAGAGGAAATCATAAAATTGGATCGTTCAAAATTAACTTCAAAATTAAAGGGGATGAATTTTCGGCATTTGACAACAATGGAGAGAAAATACCAATAACGTCCATTGAAATAACTTCGCATTATACGGTAGACATAAACTCTATTCCTTTAATTATGCAAAAATATGTAGATGTAACAAACTCAAAATTGCTAGCCAGAATTGCAACGGCAGAATTAGATGATAATGGCGAGTTATCAAAAATATTGTTTGTTAATCATGGCGAAAAATATTCCGTTTCTAATCAAACAAAAAGTCGATCGATCAGGTTCAAAGATTTGCGGCCTTAACTTCCATCCCTAACCTGACGGCAACTGATTCGGTTTTTCGTCCCAATCAACCCACCCCTCAGCCTCTAGGCGCGCATAGATCGCGTCGGCTTCGTCGTGGTGGTCGGCCCATTCGAGCATCAAGGCGATGGTCGGCAGGGTGCGGTGTAACTCTTCGGTCGTGGGCATGATCGTATCTCCTACCGCATGGATCGCGGCGGGGACGACTCATAGAGGCATGGGTGCGGTGTGTGTCAAATGACACAAGGACTTTTGTCTTGAATTCCTTACACTTTGAAGTGACTGGCACTCACAATGCTCGGTTTTAAGCCATTGGCCCTGATTTTGCTTCTCGTCGTCTTTCTATCTTGGAGGGCATAATGCTTCGGTTAAAGTATTTAGTAGCTGCCATCGCGTTCGTAAGCACCTCTGCCAATGCCGCGATTGTCTATGATGAAGCCATTAATGGAGACTTCTCGGCTAACCCAGATGGGAGCACGCCGATAACGTTATATTCCGGCAACAATGTCATTAAAGGTTCAGCTGCGTTTGGCGGCGAATCAGGCCCATCTGACTTAGATGGCTTCAAGTTCGAAATAGCGGCAGGACACACCCTCGTTTCAATAACCTTGGATTGGGTTATTACAAAGGCTAATGGCTGGGGACTTGCTTGGGACAATGCGCTAGTATTGGGCGAATGGCCCGGACTTTATGACGACGAGCAATGGCTTCCGCTCATGACGACACCGAGTCCAGTACAATACTTCACGTCCACGCTTCCGCTCGATTCTGGCGTGTATACAATGATTCACTACGCAACCGGATGCGCTTGCGACGACACAACCACTTGGGACTATTCGTGGACGTTTGAGGTAGCCTCATCCTCTACTGATGTCCCTGAACCCGCCGCGCTAGCGCTGTTCGGGCTTGGCCTTGCTGGCCTCGGCATAACGCGTCGCCGTAAGATGGCATAGCGATCCCGTACACTCAGAACTTGAAGGGGCGATCCTGACGGATCGCCCCTTTCATTTCTGCCTATAACAACGCCAACTGCCGCGCCCCCTCCGGCGTGAAGCAGGCGCGCGCCATGCGTGCCGCCTCGACCGCGTTGCGGTAGTGGACCGTCCGAAAGCGTTCCGCCTCATCGAAGGTCACCGGCGACCAATCATCGCCGGGATAGACGTTCTCGAAGATCGCGCGTGCAGCCGCACGCAAAGCGGTGTCGTGGTGCATGGTCATACCTCGGCGCTTACAGAATCAGCGCGAGGATAAATGTTCTTATTTTGTTCTTCAAGAACGTAGCGCGCGACGCGGCACGGCTCGCCTCAATTCCGTTCATATTTGCTACAGAGGTCGCTACAGAACTTGCTACAGAGCGCTCTCTAAAAACCGCAGAAATCAGCCATTTTTAAGAGGTGGTCGGGGAGACAGGATTCGAACCTGCGACCCTCTGCTCCCAAAGCAGATGCGCTACCAGGCTGCGCTACTCCCCGACGCGAAGGAGCCGTCCATGGCGGGCCGGCTCCCGCGCGTCAAGGATTTACCAGATGTGGATGCGCCGATCTTCGGGGAGATAGAGCTTCTGCCCCGGCTTCACGTCGAACGCGGGATACCACGCATCAAGGTTACGCACGGCGGTTGGGCGCCAGTTTCCGGGCGTGTGCGGATCCGTCGCGAGTTGCTGCTGCAGCTGGGCGTCGCGATATTTTTGCCGCCAGATCTGCGAGTAGCCGAGGAAGAAGCGCTGATCGCCAGTGAAGCCGTCGAGCACGGGCGCGGGCTTGCCGCCGAGTGATTTCCTGTAGGCATCATAGGCAACGGTGAGGCCCGCGATGTCCGCGATGTTCTCGCCCAGCGTCAGCTCGCCGTTCACGCGCGCGCCGGGGAGCGGTTCGTAGGCGCCGTACTGCGCGACCACCTGATCGGTGTAGACCTTGAAGCGCTTCACGTCTTCGGGCGTCCACCAGTCGGCAAGCTTGCCGGTGGGGTCGTACTTGCGGCCCTGATCGTCGAAGTGGTGCGTGATCTCGTGGCCGATCACCGCGCCGATGCCGCCATAGTTGATCGCCGGATCGGCATTCGGATCGAAGAACGGCGGCTGCAGGATGGCGGCGGGGAACACGACCTCGTTCATCGTCGGGTTCGCATAGGCGTTCACCGTCTGCGGCGTCATGAGCCATTCGTCGCGATCAATCGGCTTCCCAAGCTTGGCGAGATTGCGGTCGTATTCGAATGCCGCCGCGCGCTTCGCGTTGCCGAAGGCGTCGCCCGGCACGATCTCGAGCGCGGAATAGTCGATCCACTTCACGGGGTAGCCGATCTTCGGCTTGAAGGACGCGAGCTTGGCGCGCGCCTTCGTCTTCGTCTCGGGCGTCATCCACGCGAGGTTCGCGATGCGCACATCCATGGCGGCGATGAGGTTGCGAACAAGCTCGTCCGCCTGCGCCTTTGCCTCCGGCGTGAAGTGTTTGGCGACGTAGAGTTCGCCCACCGCCTCGCCGAGCGCACTGTTGACCGAGTCGACACCACGCTTCCAGCGCGGCTGAATCTGCGGCGTGCCCGAGAGCGTCGTGCCTTCGAACGCGAAGTTTTCATCGACAAAGGCCTTGGGCAGCAGCGGCGCGGCGTCCTTCAGCGTTTTGAACGTCAGCCAGTCGCGCAGCGTCGCGATGTCGGCGCCCGCGATGACCTTCGCCATGCCCGTGAAGCTGCTCGGCTGGCTGACGATGAATTCGTTCTGGTTCCCCAGCCCCGCGGCCGCGAAGAAGGTGCTCCAGTCGAGGCCCGGTGCTTTTGCGGCGAAATCCGACTTCGTCCACTTGTTGTACGCCTTGTCGGAATCTCGGCTGTCGACGACCGTCCAGTGGACTTCCGCGAACTTGTGTTCGAGCTCGTAGATTGCGGCTGCCTTCTTGGAAGCCTCCGCCGCAGGCACGCCCGCAAGCGAGAACATCCGCGCGATGTGCGCCTTGTATTTCTCCCGTGCGTCGACATAGGTCGGATTGTCGACGAGGTAATAGTCGCGGTCGGGAAGGCCGATGCCGCCCTGGTAGAAAACGGGGATGTAGTGATCCGGCGCCTTTTCGTCCTGATTGATGTAGTAGAGGAACGGCGACGGGCCGTAGCTGCGGAGCGCGTCGCCGAGCGCGGCGGCAAACGCGGACTTCGACCCGAGCGCTGCGACGGCGTCAAGATCGGCCTTGATCGGATTCAGCCCTTTCGCCTCGATCGCGGCCTCGTCGAGATAGCTTGCATAGTAGTCGCCGACCTTCTGACCGGCCGACCCCTTGCCCGCATGGCCGCTCGCTGCAGCCTGAATGATTTCGCGCGTGCGTTCCTGGCTGAGATCGCGCAGCCTGGTGAACATACCGTAGTTCGAGCGATCCGCGGGAATCTCGAGCTGGCGCAGATAGGCGCCACCGCCATAGCCGAGGAAATCGTCACCCGGCGCGATGCTGCGGTCCATACCCGCCGCATCGAAGCCCCAAGGGGCGATTTCAGGCTTGTCAGCGGCCAGGGCAGGCGCGGCAAATAGGGCCGTCGTCGCGACAGCGCATAGAAAAATGGTCTTCATGATTGGCGGTCCCTGCAACGGATGATCATGCGGGAAACCTACCCTCCCCGCGCGCGCGGGGAACCCGCGGATTCGATGAACTGCCGACTCCGTTATACGAACGTTCAACTGTAGCGCTGTTCCAGCCACGGATCGCCGACATTGTGATAGCCGCGCACTTCCCAGAAGCCCGGCTTGTCCTCGGTCGTGAAGGTGATGCGCTTCACCCACTTCGGGCTCTTCCAGAAGTAGTAGCGCGGGACCACGAGCCGCGCAGGCCCGCCGTGTTCGCGGCTGATCGGCTGACCGTCATGCGTGTGCGCGACGAGGCAGTCCTCTTCGAGGAAGTGCGCCAATTCGATGTTCGTCGTGTAGCCGTCGTAGCTGGTGAAGAGCACGTGCTTCACATCCGCCTGCGGTTTCACGGCATCGGCGATGTGGCGCGTCGAAACGCCGTTCCAGCGATTGTCGTAGCGCGACCACTGCGTAACGCAATGGATATCGGAAACGTCCTCGACCTGCGGCTGCGCGAGGAACGCCTCCCAATCCCACGTCACCGGATTCTCGACCGCGCCGTCGATGACAAGCCGCCAGTCGGCTTTCGGCACATCGGGCTGGATGCCGAGATCGAGCACCGGCCAGTTTTCCACGAGCCGCTGCCCCGGCGGCAGTCGGTCGATGCCGTGTTCGGCGGTCTTGCCCGTCAGCAGGCGTCCGGCGCGTGCCCAGGCCTTCTTGGTTTCAACCAGCTTTTCCCGGAACCCGTCCATCTTTATCTCCCGTCCGCCGCGCATCACGCTTCCGCCGCGCCTCCAGCCGCTGGTGGATCCACAGCCGCCATATACCATGAAGGCCGAGGTAGCCGATGACCGCCCCCAGCGTCGCGATCGTGAACAGGCCGAGCGCGGTGGGCAGCGGCGCATTCGTGAGCACCACACTCAATTCCTCGAACCAGTGATCGGCATTCATGTTGGCGAGGCCGCCATCCTGAATCCGCAGCATCCAGCGCCCGATCTCGTAGGCGCCGAGATAGATGAAGGGCGTCGTAAGCGGGTTCGAGATGAACGTGACAAAGGCCGCCACCGGCAGGTTTGCGCGGCACGGCACGGCGAACAGCGCCGCTGCGGGCGCCTGCGCGAAGGGAATCGAGAGCCCGAAGAACATGCCGAGCGCGACGCCGCGCGCCACCGACTTGCGGTTGAAATGCCAGATGATCGGATTTCCGATCGTGTTGGCGAATGGCCGCATCCAGCGATTTTCCAGCATCGCCTCGCGCGAGGGGCGCTTTTCCTTCAGCCACGTTATGAGCCGCATCGAAAACCCTAACCGCGATCCCTGAGGATGCGCGCCTGATCGCGCTTCCAGTCCCGGTCGCGCTCGGTCGCCCGCTTGTCGTGCAGCTTCTTGCCTTTGGCGAGCGCCAGCTCGACCTTCGCACGACCCCGTTCGTTGAAATATATGGAGAGCGGCACCAATGTCATCCCTTGGCGGGCGACGGCGCCGTGCAGCTTGGCGATTTCACGGCTGTGCAGCAGCAGCTTGCGGGGCCGACGCGGCTCGTGATTGAAGCGGTTGCCGTGGCTGAACTCAGGGATGTTGGCATTGATCAGCCAGACTTCCTCGCCGTTCACCTCGGCGTAGGACTCCGCAATCGTGCCTTCGCCAAAGCGCAGCGACTTCACCTCGGTGCCGGTAAGCGCGATACCGGCCTCGAAGACGTCTTCTATCGCATACTCGTAGCGGGCCTTGCGGTTTTCAGCGACGGTCTTGACCTTGCTGAAACTGCCTGCCCGTTGCGGGCGCACCATCAGGCGATCCCGGCATGGGCCATCGCAGCATCCACAATGCGCCGCGCGGCCTCTCCGGCCGGAACCATCGGCAAGCGCAGCTCTTCGCGCAGCTTGCCGAGCTTCGAAAGCGCATATTTCGCGGGTCCCGGGCTCGCATCGCTGAAGAGGCCCACGTGGAGCGGAAAGAGGCGGTCCTGAAGCGCAAGCGCATCGTCCCAGCGCTTTTCGAGGCAGGCGGCTTGAAACTCGGCGCACAGGCGCGGGGCAACGTTCGCGGTCACCGAGATGCAACCGTGACCACCCGACGCCATGATGCCGAGCGTCATGTCGTCGTTGCCCGAAAGCTGAATGAAATCCCGCCCGCAGGAGAGGCGCTGTTCCGAAATGCGCTGGATCACGCCGGTCGCGTCTTTCACGCCGACGATGTTGGGAATCTCGGAAAGCCGCTTCATCGTCGCAGGCGCGATGTCGACGACGCTGCGTCCCGGGATGTTGTAGACGATAATCGGCAGGCTGGTCGCCTCGGCGACCGCCTTGAAGTGCTGATAGAGGCCTTCCTGGTTCGGCTTGTTGTAATAGGGGCTGACGACCAGCGCCCCGTCCGCGCCCGCCTTCTCGGCGTGGCGGGCGTGCGAAACGGCGCATGCGGTGTCGTTGGAGCCGCAGCCCGCGATCACCGGCACGCGGCCGGCAGCGGCCTTGATACACGCGGCAATCACGGCGTTGTGCTCATCAATCGTCATCGTCGCCGATTCGCCAGTGGTGCCGCAAGGCACAAGGCCCGTGCTGCCTTCGGCGATCTGCCAGTCCACAAACGCCTCGAAGGTGGCAAAATCCACCGACCCGTCGCGGAACGGGGTGACAAGTGCCGGAATGGAACCGTAGAATCTCGCTGTCATGCTACTCTCGCCCGTTGCCTTCACGCGCGCCGCTGCTGCACCCTTGCATGCTCTGGCGGCGTTAGGCCTGTTTGTGGCGTCATAGGAGGCTCGGAAAGTCTGTGTCCAGTGTTACCAGCGTTCTTCTGCGATTTGCCCTGCTTTCGGCGGCGGCGCTTGCTGCACCTCCCGCCGTCGCCCAGTCCCGCGCTGACGCGGACGCATTGAAGGCCGGGCTGGAAGCGCAGGCCCGGCGCGAGTTCCGCCCGATCTCCGCGATGGGTGTCAGCGGCTCGCCGAGCGCGCGAAAGCTGCTGCTGTGGGACCGGCTGCGGCGCCCGGAATACACGGCTACGTTCTCAGAGTTTTCCGAGTTCCTGCGCACCAATGCGGACTGGCCTGGCGCGGATGATCTGCGCCGCCGCGCCGAGGGTACGATCACGGACACGACGCCGATGGCCGCGCGGCTCTCCTTCTTCCGCGTGCTGCCGCCGCTTTCCGGCATCGGCCGCTTTCGTCACGCCGAAGCCTTGATGGCGGCGGGCATGACCAACGCCGCCAATACGGAAGCGAAGCAGGCGTGGCGTATGGGCGGCATCGGCCCCGCGCTTGAAAACCAGTTCCTCGCGGCGTTCGGCGGGATCCTCAGCCGCGACGACCACGTGTTCCGCATGGATCGGCTCCTCTGGCAGGGCGATCTTGCGACGGCGACGCGGATGCTGACCTTCCTGTCGGGGAGCGACCGCACGCTCGCGGAGGCGCGCATAGCGCTTCAGAAGGCTGCAGCGGCCCGGGGTGCGGCGGCGGCTCCGGCCGCGGTCGATGCCAACCTCGCGCTCGGCAAGCTCGGCTCCGGCTTCGAGAACAATCCCGGTCTCATAGCGGACCGCAGCGCCTTCCTGCGCGCCAGCGGCAACAGCCTTGCGGCACGTCAGCTTCTGGCACGCGCCGAGATAACACCCGGGAGCGCGGGCGATCGTAACGCCTGGATGACCGAGGTATTGGCGGCAGCGCGCGGCGCGGTAAACGACAACCAACACAGCCTCGCCTTCGAGATCGCCCACAACCATGGCGGCTTTGCCTTTGACCGTGCGCTCACCAGCTACAGCGCCGCAGAGCGTGACACGTTCACCAGCCTCGAATGGCTTGCCGGATGGACAGCGCTCCACAACCTGAACCGCGCGCGCGAGGCCGTCCGCCACTTCGAAAACTTCGCCGCCGCGGCGGCGTTCGCCGGAACCCGTTCGCGCGGGCACTACTGGGCGGGTCGGGCAGCGGAAGCGGCCGGGCTCACCATCGATGCGAACCGGAACTTCGAAACCGCAGCGCGTTTCCCCCTCACCTTCTATGGCCAGCTCGCCGCTGAGCGGCTGAACCGGCCGCTCTCGATTCCCGCGACCGCCGACCCTGCCGTGCCGACATCCGAGCGTCAGGCGTTCGCAGCGGACGACCGCGTCGAGGCTGCGCGCCTGCTCGGCTTGGCCGGTGACCGGGCGAAGCAGACCCTGTTCCTGAAAACGCTCGCGGATGGCGCCAAGACGTCCGCGCGCGAATTCCTCGTCAGCGAACTCGCGCAGCAGCTCGGCCGTGCCGATTATGCGCTGATCGCGAGCCGCGGCGAACTGGTGGACGGGCCTCCCGCGATCCTGCGTTTCGCCTACCCGCAGCTGCCCGTCGGCGGCGTGCTCACGAGCAACTGGACGATGATCCACGCGATCACCCGCCAGGAAAGCCGCTTCGATCCCACCGCCGTCAGCCGCGCCGGCGCGCGCGGCCTGATGCAGTTGATGCCGGGCACGGCGCGCGAGACGGCAGGCAAGATGGGGACGACCTATCGTCCCGAAGCACTGACCGGCGATCCGAACTACAACGTCCAGCTCGGGTCGACTTACTACCTGAACCTCGTCGATCAGTGGGGCGGCAACCACATGCTGGCGATCGCCTCCTACAACGCCGGTGCGGGTAACGTGCGCAAATGGATCGCCGCGAACGGCGACCCCCGCCTGCCGAGCGTCGACGCCGTGCGCTGGGTGGAGGAGATCCCGTTCATGGAGACGCGCGGCTACGTGCGCGCCGTGCTGGAAAACGCGGTGGTTTACGACCGGCTCAATCCGACGCGCGCGGGCCAGCCCTCCACCAACGCGCTCTCGGCGTGGATGGGCAAGAATCGCCCAGGTTGAGACGATGGCCGATACCCCCAACTACATCACGCCCGCAGGCATGAAGGCGCTCATCGAGGCGCACCGCGCGCTCTTCGAGGTCGAGCGGCCCAAGATCGTCGAGATCGTCTCGTGGGCGGCGGGGAATGGCGACCGCTCTGAAAACGGCGACTATATCTACGGTCGCAAGCGGCTTCGCGAGATCGATCGCGAGCTGACCCGCATTTCGAAGCGGCTGAAAAACGCCCGCGTTGTCGATCCAGCGAAGCAGCCCGATAAGTCGCGGGTGTTCTTCGGTGCCACCGTAACCGTTGCCGACGAAGACGACCAGCAGCGCACGATCACGATCGTCGGCGAGGATGAGACGGATACGCCCCGGGGCTACATTTCTTGGCGCGCACCGCTCGCAACAGCCCTGAAGGGCGCGGCGATCGGAGACCTGAGGAGCGTCCGCCTGCCGGGGGGCGTGCAGGAGCTGGAGGTCGTCTCGATCGCCTATCCCGGAGTCTGATCGTTTCAGGCTGACGAAGCCTGAAACGATCGTGGTTTAATAGTTGAAGCTGTAGCGGTACTCGTCCCGCAATTCCTCGACACCGAAGCGGATTTCTCCATCGTTCAGGTATCCGTCGCGGTTGCGGTCCGCCAGCCGGGCGAACTCGCGGTTGGCGCGCCGGGCCTCGTCCTTCGAAAGCTGGCCGTTGCGGTTGCGGTCGAAGTTCCACATCACCCAGTGCTTCGCCGCCGGGTCTTGCCGGAGCCACGGATCGAGCACCGCCCAGCCGCTGCCGTACTGCGAACCGTAAAAGCCATAGCCGGGGCGATACCAGGAACCATAGTCGTAGTGGCCGTAATAGCGATTATCGAACGAGAAATAGCTCTGGCCCCACCAGTGCGGTCGATATCGATACGTCGGACTTGGGCGCACAATCACGACGGGGCGTCGATTATGGTCGCGCCAGCGGTCGCGATCCCTGTCGTGGTTGCGGTCGTTGTCCCGCCAGCGATCACGATCCCTGTCGTGATGACGGTCATTGTCCCGCCACCGATCGCGGTCCCCGTCGTGATTACGGTCGTTGTCCCGCCAACGGTCGCGGTCCCGATCCTTGTCGCGGTCGCGCCAATCCTCTTTGCGGTCGCGGTTGCGATCCCAGTTGCGGTTGTCGTTCCGGTCGCGGCTCCTGTCCCAGTCGCGGCGGTCACCGTCTCGGCCGTCCCGGTCGCGGTTGTTCCAGTCGTGGCCCTGATCGCGGCGGCTATCGCGGTTGTTGTCGCCGGAGCGCTCGCGGCCGATCACGCCGATCATGCGCTGCTGCACGGTCTCCGCCTGCCGCGGCGTTTCCACACGCGCTTGGCGAGGTTCCGGCGTCTCGATCCGGCGGGCCTGAGCGCGTTCGGGCGGGGCGACCCGCTGCGGCCTTGCCTCTGGCACACGCGGCCCCTCGCGATTCACCTGCATTCCGCGTTCGCGCTGCGGGCGAGGCCCGTCGCGGTCACGGTCCTGCGCCATCGCCGGACCGGCGAGGATCGCCGCAACCAGCGTACCCGCCAACAAACCTGCCTTGTGAACACGCATTTCAAGCACTCCTGACCCAAGTGTCATGGAGATTGCGACTCGCTCGTTGAACCGCTGCTGAAGGCCCGCGTTAGCCGAGGTTCAGCTTCTTGCCGAACGCGGCTTTCGCCAGCGTCACAATATCGGGCGAAAGCGCGGGCGGTGACAGGTCCAGACCATCCGAAAGCCGATCCGCAACAAGGTTCAGCGCCTTGATGCGCGCGGTCTTCTTGTGCTCGCCGTCGATGATTGTCCACGGCGCATGGGCCGTGTGGGTGCGGGCGAACATGTCTTCTGCGGCCTCGACATAGGCATCGCGTTTCAGCCGGTTGCGGAAGTCTTCGGGCGACACTTTCCAGCGTTTCGCGGGCATTTCCAGCCGCTCGACCAGCCGCTCGTCCTGTTCTTTCTGGCTCACCGTGAAGAACAGCTTGATGAGCACGGCCCCGTCATCGACCAGCATCTTTTCGAAGGCGTTGATCTCGTCGTAGGCTCGGCGCCATTCGGCTTCGGTTGCGAAACCTTCGACACGTTCCACGAGCACGCGGCCGTACCAGGTGCGATCGAAGATGTTCACTTCGCCCTGGGCGGGCAACCTTTGCCAGAATCGCCAAAGATAGTGATGCGCCTTTTCTTCGGCGTCCGGCGCCTTGATCGGCTGCACGTCGAAGAATCGCGGGTCCCACGGGGCCGTCAGCCGTTGGATGAAGCCGCCCTTGCCCGCCGCATCGAGGCCCTCGACGGCGATGATGGCGCGGCGGCTGCGGCCTATGCAGCTCGCCTGCACCGCCGCAAGCCGCTCCTGCACCGTCTTCAGCGCCGCTTCGTAATCGCCGTTCGAAACCTTTTCGAGCGGCGGCAGGCGGTGCAGCGACGGCGCCTTCATCGGCTTACCCCGCCTTCGGCTTCGGCAGGTCGAGCTTGATCGAAAGCTCCTTCAGCTGCCGCTCGGAGACGCTGGCCGGCGCGTTCATCATCAGATCCTCGGCCTTCTGGTTCATCGGGAACAGCACCACCTCGCGCAGGTTCGGCTCGTCCGCCAGCAGCATGACGATGCGGTCCACGCCCGGCGCGGAACCGCCGTGCGGGGGGGCGCCGAACTTGAAGGCGTTGATCATGCCCGAGAAGTTCGTGTCGACCTGTTCCTGGCTGTAGCCGGCGATCTCGAACGCCTTGTACATGATCTCCGGCTTGTGGTTCCGGATCGCGCCCGACGACAGCTCTATGCCGTTGCAGACGATGTCGTACTGCCACGCGAGGATTTCGAGCGGGTTCTTCGTCTCCAGCGCCTCAAGCTCGCCCTGCGGCATCGAGAACGGGTTGTGCGAGAAGATGACCTGCTTGGCCTCCTCGTCATACTCGAACATCGGGAAGTCGACGATCCAGCAGAACTTGAAGGCGTTTTCCTCGATAAGGCCGAGGTCTTCGCCGATCTTGGTCCGCGCCTTGCCCGCAAGCTTCGCCGCATCGGCTTCTTTGCCCGCCGCGAAGAACACGCCATCGTCCGGCCCGAGCCCGAGCGCTGCGATCAACTTGGCAGTGGCTTCCTCGCCATGATTCTTGGCGATGGGGCCTGCAGGCACGCCGTCCTTGATGTTGATATAGCCGAGCCCCGCGAAGCCTTCGCTGCGCGCCCAGTCGTTCATGTCGTCGAAGAACTTGCGGCTACGCTCGCCCGCCTTCGGCGCGGGAATGGCGCGCACGAAGTTTCCGCCTTCCACCATCTTGGCGAAGATCCCGAACCCCGAATCCCTGAAGTGCTCGGTTACATCGACTATTTCGATGGGGTTCCGAAGGTCCGGCTTGTCGTTGCCATACTTCAGCATCGACTCGCGGTAAGGAATGCGCGGGAACGAACCCGCCGGCGTCACCGACTTCCCGTTCGCGAACTCCTCGAACACACCGGCAAGCACGGGCTCGATGGCGTTGAACACGTCGTCCTGCGTTACAAAGCTCATCTCGAAGTCGAGCTGGTAGAACTCGCCGGGAGAGCGGTCAGCGCGCGCGTCCTCGTCGCGGAAGCAGGGCGCGATCTGGAAGTAACGGTCGAAGCCCGCGACCATCAGCAGCTGCTTGAACATCTGCGGCGCCTGCGGCAGCGCGTAGAACTTGCCCGGATGCATACGGCTCGGCACGAGGAAGTCGCGCGCGCCTTCGGGCGACGACGCGGTCAGGATCGGCGTCTGGAACTCGGTGAAGCCCTGTTCGATCATGCGGCGGCGGAGCGACGCGATGACGTTCGAGCGCAGCACGATGTTGCGGTGCAGGCGGTCGCGGCGCAGGTCGAGATAGCGGTACTTGAGGCGGATATCCTCCGGGTACTCGGTATCGCCCGCGACCGGCATCGGCAGCTCGGAGGCGGCGGACTGCACCGTGACGTCCGCTGCCCACAGCTCGATCTCGCCGGTCGGCAGGTTGGGGTTTACCGTCGCGTCCGAACGCGCCACGACCTTCCCGGTCACGGTCAGCACGCTTTCGGCCCGCGCGCCGTCGAGCACCGAAAATGCCGGCGAGTCGGTGTCGCACACCACCTGCGTCAGCCCATAGTGGTCGCGAAGGTCGACGAACAGCAGCCCGCCGTGGTCCCGCTTGCGGTGGACCCATCCCGAGATACGGGCGGTGCTTCCCACATCCGACTTGCGGAGGGCGCTGCAATGGTGCGTGCGATAGACGTGCATTCTTACTCGATTCCGGTGCTTGTGGCGGGTCAGACACATGCCCGCACACTTGTTTGTCAAGGCGCTGGCATGGAAGCGCCGACCGCCCTAATAGAACCGTCCATGAAAATCCATCCGCTGATTACCGATACCGAAACGCTCGCTGCCTTCTGTGCCCGCCTCGCCGCCGCCGACTATGTGGCCGTCGACACCGAGTTCATGCGCGAGAACACGTACTGGGCCGACCTCTGCCTGATCCAGCTGGCCTCGCCCGACGAGGCTGCCGCGGTCGACCCCAAGGCCAGCGGGCTCGATCTCGCCCCGATGCTCGACCTTCTCGTGGAGGCCGATGTCCTGAAAATCTTCCATGCAGGCGGACAGGACATTGAGATCATCCACAACATGACCGGCAAAACCCCCTCGCCCGTGTTCGACACGCAGGTGGCGGCAATGGCGCTCGGCATGGGCGAACAGGTCAGCTACATCAACCTCGTCGCCTCGTTCACCGGCGCCAATCTCGACAAGGGCGCCCGCTTCACGGACTGGGCGCGCCGCCCGCTCGACAAGCGCCAGCTCGACTACGCGATCGGCGACGTCACCCACCTCATCCAGCTTTTCCCGAAGCTGCTCGGCCGCCTGAAGAAAACCGGCCGCGGCGATTGGCTGGACGAGGAGATGGCGCGACTGACGACGCCGGAGAATTACGTCAACGATCCGTGGACCGCCTGGCAACGCATCCGCCTGCCGAGCCGCAAGGCCGACGCGCTCGGCCGGTTGAAGGCGCTCGCCGCGTGGCGCGAGCTCGAAGCGCAGCGCCGCGACCTGCCGCGCGGGCGCATCGTGAAGGACGAAACGCTCGCCGACCTCGCGGCGCATCCGCCCGGAGATCAAGAGGCGCTCGGCCGCGTTCGCGGGCTTTCCAAGACGTGGGTCAATAATGACATGGGTGCCCGGCTGATGGAGGCGCTCGCGAGCGCCGTGCCGCTTCCCGAAAGCGAAATGCCCGAGCGCGATGCGGGCAAACCCAGGCTTGGGTCCGATTCGGTTCTCGTCGCCGATCTGTTGAAGTTACTTCTGAAGATTCGCTGCAAAGAGGCTGATGTAGCGCCGAAACTGATCGGCAAGGCGGATCATCTCGAAGCCCTCGCTGCCGGGGTCCGGGATGGGCTGCCGCTGCTCAATGGCTGGCGCTACGAAGTCTTCGGCCGCGATGCGCTCGCGCTCGTGGAAGGGCGACTGAGCTTCGCCGTGCAGAACGGCAAGTTGCGAATGACGGAGATCGACTGACCGCCGACTTTCCGCGAGCGCCGCAGTGCACCAACCGGATTTGCATCCACGCGGGCCTCGCAGGGGGTCCTTTCAAAGAGCTTTGCAAGCACTCGAACATCGCTTCCTATTCGGAAAGCAGGATGACCCGACCCACTATGCCTTCTCCATGGCGAAGACAGGTGCCAGACCCATCGCCGCTGCCAAGGCCTCGTGGCGCCTGGCCACGGCCTCCGCGTAGAGCGGCTGATAACGCGGCGTAAGAGTAAGAACGAGGCGGCCGTTCTCGCGGTATATGCGGCTCTTTTCGAGAGGCCTCGCCGTCCCCGCCGTCAGGCGCTGACCAAGACGCAGCGCAAGACCCCACTTGAAGGCGCGGGCCAACTCGTCGCGCGGCGCGAGCCGGGGGAGGTCAGCGATCGCGGGATCGTTCGCCGAACCGCCGTAGGCCGCGAACAGCGCCGCGCCGAGCAGCGCGCGCTCGCGTCCGTCGATTCCAACCCAGTTGCCGTGGAGCGCAAGCTCAAGCCCGCGTTCGGCGCGGAAATCCGGGTGCGCGCGCCACGCCGTGTCGGCCAGTACGCAAGCGACGAGTCGCAGCCGCGTATGATCGGGCATTTCCGGCGCGAACATGCCGTTCATCCACTCCATCAGCGCCTCGGCATGAAGCGGAAACCGGCCCTGGATCGCGCCTTCCTGTCGCGCCGCGGAAACAAGCGGGTCTTCGCGCTGAACCTCCTTCGGAAGATCCGCGTAGAGAATGCCTTCGCGAATGCCATAGGACGAGGCGATGACGCCGCTACTGCCCAGCCGCTTCACGACCGCGCGCAGCAACAGCGCGGCGCCGGGAAGCTGCGGGATGCGCGCTGACGACAGGCGTGGGATCGCGCGCAGCCGCTTGGGGCTGAGGTTCGGCAGTGCACGCGCCATGTGATCGATCGCAGCAACATCCATCGCATACTGGTGAACAACCGGCAGCGGATAGTCGGTGAGATGCATGTGGAGCTGTGCCAGCGCGCGCCATGAGCCGCCGACCATGTAGAAGGGAAGCCCCTTTCCCTGGCCCGCCCACTTCAACTCAGCGAGCGCCTTCTTCACCAGTCCGGTCAGCGCCCGCCCGCCGACCTTGCGCGCGGCATCGAGCTTGAGCGCGCCGATGGGCAGCGACAGATGGCTGTGCGGCTTGCCTTTCTTCACGCGGACGAGTTCCAGGCTGCCGCCGCCGAGATCACCGACCACGCCGTCGGCGCCCGGAATGCCCGCTATGACCCCGTAGGCAGCAAGCCGCGCTTCGTCCGCACCGCTCAGCACGCGCACGTCAAGCGCACAGCGCTTCTTCGCCATCTCGAGGAAGGCATCGCGATTCCCGGCATCACGCACCGCCGCGGTCGCGAAGGCGTACATCCGCACGACGTTCATATCGTCGCACAGAAGGCGGAAGCGAGTCAGCGCCGCCCGTGCCGTCTCAAGCCCCTCAGGGGTGATCATGCCGGTGTCCGCAACGCCCCGGCCGAGCCCCGCCATGACCTTTTCGTTGAAGAGCACCAAGGGTGTGCGCCGATCCCCACGAAAGGCGACCAAACGAATCGAGTTCGAACCGATATCGATGACGGCGCTGACCGGAATATCGCCGGCCCGACGGCGGTCATTTGTCGCGCTCAGCGCCATTCGCATGCCCTTGTCGCCGCCATGCGCCCGGCAATAACGGCTGGCTTCAAACGAGTCTATTCAGCAGCGGCGGCCGGAACACCAGTATCGGGGTCCGAAAGGTAGAGCCGGGGCACGGGCGCAGCTGCCTTGATGGCGGCGCCGCGGCCCGAAAGCGAAGGATTCGTCATGAAATAACGATGCAGGTTGAACGATTCGCCGGAGGACGAGATGCGTTCATATGTCCCATCCGGATGAAGTTCCCACGTCTGCTCGGTATCCTTCAGGTTCGCCAGCATCACCTGATCGAGAATCTGCGCGTGGACCGTGGCATTCTCGATCGGTACGAGCAACTCGACACGGCGATCAAAGTTGCGCGGCATCCAGTCCGCCGACGAGGTGAAGAGCTTGGCCTTGCGCGAGGGGAGCGGACTTCCGTTCGCGAACGCGACGATGCGGCTATGTTCGAGAAAACGCCCAATGATGGAGCGGACGCGGATGTTCTCCGAAAGCCCGCGTACGCCGGGGCGCAGACAGCAAATTCCGCGGATCACGAGTTCGATGGGCACGCCCGCCCCGCTCGCCTCGTAGAGCTTGTCGATGATCGCCGGGTCGACAAGGGAGTTCATCTTGGCCCAGATGCCGCTCGGCTGACCCGCCTCGGCATTCGCGATTTCCGCATCGATGAGCGCGGTGAGCTTCTGTCGCATGCCCGACGGAGAGATCGTCATCGCTTCCAGTCCGCGCGGCTCGACATAGCTCGTCACGTAGTTGAAGATTTGCGCAGCGTCGCGGCCGAGCTTGGGATCGGCGGTGAAGAAGCTGAGATCGGTGTAAATACGCGCCGTCACCGGGTGATAATTGCCGGTGCCGAGGTGGCAGTAGGTCCGCAGGGAGCCATTCTCGCGCCGCACCACGAGCGAAATCTTGGCGTGCGTCTTCCAATCGATAAAGCCGTAGACGACCTGCACGCCCGCGCGCTCCAGCGCCGCAGCCCAGACGAGGTTTTGCTCCTCGTCGAAGCGTGCCTTGAGCTCGACGACCGCCGTGACCGACTTGCCCGCCTCCGCCGCATCGACAAGCGCGCGCACCACGGCGGACTGCTTGCCCGCGCGGTAGAGCGTCTGCTTGATCGCTACGACATCGGGGTCTGCCGCTGCCTGCCGCAGGAAAGCGAGCACCACGTCGAAGCTCTCGTAGGGGTGATGGACGACGATGTCCTTGGCACGGATCGCCGCGAAGCAATCGCCGCCGTACTCGCGAATGCGCTCCGGGAAGCGCGGCGTGTAGGGCTCGAACTTCAGATCCGGCCGGTCTTCCTCGACCAGCTGAGCAAGGTCCGCGATGCCGATGATGCCGGTCACCGGCGTCACGTCCCTATTGTCGATGTGGAGCGCCTGCTGCACCATTTGGTGGAGACGCGGCGGCGTCCCCTCCTCGATTTTCAGACGGATGACGCGGCCCCGGCGGCGGCGCTTGATCGCGGTCTGAAAGAAACGGACGAGATCTTCGGCCTCCTCCTCGACCTCGATGTCGCTGTCGCGGATGACGCGGAATACACCGTCGCCCATGATCTTGAAGTTCGGGAACAGGTCGTCCGCGAAGATGCGAACGACGTTTTCGAGCGCAATGTAGCGCGCCTGCGGCCCTGGCAAACGCACGAAGCGCGCGAGCGGCGCGGGTATCATCACCAGCGCGAGCAGCTCCTCACCGTCCGATTCCCGCTTCAGCTCCATCGTGAGCGCGAGACCACGGTTCGGGATGAACGGAAACGGGTGCGCCGGGTCGATCGCCTGCGGCGTCAGCACCGGGAAGATTTGCTCGCGGAAATAGGTTTCGAGCCAGCGCTCGTCCTCGGGGGAGAGTTCAGGGCCTTTGAGAACGTGGAAACCGACAGCGGCAAGCTCGATGGAAAGCGCGCGCCACACGTTCTGCTGCTGCCGCATCAGCGCGTCCGCACGCTCCGCGACAGCGACAAGCTGCTGCGCGGGCGTCACGCCGTCGGGGCTACGAAGCTCGACCCCCTCCTCCACCTGCCCGTGCAGGCCCGCCACGCGAACCATGTAGAACTCGTCCAGATTCGCGCCAGAGATGGACAGGAAGCGCAGGCGCTCGAGCAGCGGATGGTGCGTGTTTTCCGCCTCTTCAAGCACGCGGGCGTTAAAGGCCAGCCACGACAGCTCGCGGTTGAAATAACGAGCGTTGGTGTTGCCTATATTCTTGAAGCTATTCCGTCTCGCCACGCTCTTGTCCGTCCGCCGTGTCACCAAATCGCAGCGCCTCGCGCACCAGCGGCACGGTCACGGCGCGCTGCCCCGCAAGAGCGGCGGCGTCGAGCGCGGCGACAGCGGATGCGGCGGCGGCAAAGCTGCGTTCGATCCGTTGTACCATATACTCTATGACAATTGGTGAAACGCGTAGGCCACGTTCGCGAAAAGATTTTGCAATGATTTCTGCAAGCAGCGCGTCGTCGGGAGCATCGATATAGACGATCCCCGCCGCGCCGAGGCGAGAAGCGAGATCAGGCAGCCGCACATTCCATTCACCGGACGGCGTCCTCGCCGCGACGAGCAGCGCCGGGCCACCCGCCTGCGCCGCGTTCCATGCATGAAACATGGCGGTTTCATCATGACCGGACACGTCGGCATCGTCGAAAACACGCACCGCGCCCGGATGCCGCCTCGCGAAGAGCCGCAGCAGGTGGCTCTTGCCCGAGCCTTCCGGGCCGACGACGATGAGCGTGTGCGACGGCCAATCCGGCCAGCGGTCGAGCATCGCCACCGCTGCGGCGTTCGCCTCCGAAATGTAGAAATCCGCTTCCCCGTCGGCCGACCGGTACTCGAGCGGCAGCGCGAACTGGCTCATGCGGAGACGGTCACGTCCTCTGGCGGCGGCTCGTCATCGAGAAAGAGGGGACTCTTCAGATATTCGCCGAGGAGCCAGCGCATGACGACGCCGAGCACGGCAGCGACCGGGACGGCCAGAAACACACCGAGGATGCCGAGCAGCTCGCCGCCCGCGAACACAGCGAACAACACCCACAGCGGATGCAGCCCGATGCGGTTGCCTATGAGGTTCGGCGTCAGCACCATGCTTTCGAGGATTTGCCCGAAGAAAAAGATGCCAACGATCAACCCCAGATGCAGCACATCCGGGCCCCACTGGCCCAGCCCGACGAGGAGACCGAGCCCCACCGAGACGACGACGCCGAGATAGGGAACGAAGCCGAGCACGCCCGCAAGCATTCCGAGCACCAGCGCATAGTTGAGTCCGATGAGGCTCCAACCGACCGAATAG
This sequence comes from Sphingosinicella sp., assembly GCF_013911755.1. Taxonomy (GTDB): domain Bacteria; phylum Pseudomonadota; class Alphaproteobacteria; order Sphingomonadales; family Sphingomonadaceae; genus Sphingosinicella. The sequence continues at coordinate 122,785 of NZ_JACESP010000003.1, read as the reverse complement.
AAAATCGCGAGCGACAGGCAAACCAGCGACTGACCGCGTACGAAGCCTGCCAGCGCGGCGTCCGATTCGCCGAGCAGACGGCGGATGGTGGGGGCATAGCGCGGCGGCCACCACGCATCGATCCGCGTCGTCAGCACGTCGTAGTCGCGAAGTGCGTAAAAGGCGACCACAGGCATCATCACGAACAGGGCCAGCAGGTTGAAGACCGCAAGACCGCCGCTGAGAATGCTGCTTGCAAGCGTGCTGAACCATGCCGCCGCGCGGTGCATCAAATCGTTGCTGAGCGTTTCCAGCGCGACCACATCGCCCGCGGCGTCGGAAGCCCGCTCGACTAAAGGTTTCATAGATTGAACAAGCTGCGGCAGATTATTCACAAGTTGCTCGAACTGAGCGACAACCAGCGGCGCCATGGCAAGGATCAGCAGCGCAAACACGCCAAAGAAACCAATGAGGATCAGCATGGCCGCTCCCCAGCGCGGCACGCCGCGCCGTTCCAGCCTATCCGCCACCGGATCGAGGAGATAGGCGATGACCAGCCCGGCGACAAACGGCCCGAGCACGCCGCGCGTCGCATAGGCGAACCACAGGAGGATCGCGGCCACGAGAATCCAGCGGATATGGATGCGGCGCCGGCCGCCGAGGACGGCCCCCTCGCTCACCGTTCGTTCTCGGAGGGTATCAGATCGCGCGGTCCGCCGCTTTCGGTGACAGCGTCGTCAGCGATCGGCAGCGAGGGCAGCGTGACCACCGGGCGCGGCAGCGGCGCCTCGCCCTCCGCGCGGCGGCGAAGCCGGCTGCCATCGAGGCGCCAGCCGCGCTGATCAAGCGCGTAGCGGAGCATCGGGTAATCGACGGTATGGTTGATGCGCACCTGCGACATGCCGCCGATCGAAAGCCCGAGCAGCGTGACGCTGTCCACCTCCGGCACAACGCCGAGCGCAGCCTCGATCGCGTTCCAGCTGGCCGCATCGGGCGTCGCGACGCTCACTGTCGTCCCCATCGATCCCAGCGATTCCGCCTGATCGAGCAGCGGAGACACCGACACCGGCTCCAAAGCCAGCGTCAATGTCGGGTCGGCACGCAGCACGCCGGACTGGAGCGCGCGCGCATAAGCGGAATCGATCCGCCGCACCGCCGTGTCGAGCATCGCATCAAGCTCGCCCGCCGCCCCTGCACGTAGGCGGAACCGCGTGAGCACCGACGAATCCGGCCCATGCCGGGCAAGGAAGGTGCCGACTATCGGCCCGCCCGGATAGGTGCGGTCGAGCCAGGCTTCCGCCACGAGCACGTTCTCCGCGCCATAGCGCGACAGGATCGAGCGCCAGAGGCCGCGGTTGTCGCGCCGCGCCTGCCAGCCTGTAAGCAACAGCGCATCGGATGCGCTGCCACCCGCGCGCACATAGGAAATCGGGCTCGAATCCGTGCCGAAGCGCGACCACGCCTGCAACCACGGAGAGCGCCCCTCGTAAACCGAGGTCACACCGCCGTCCGCAAGTACCGGCAGCAGCAGCATAGGCGCGGATTGCAGGACGCGTGCATTCGCAGGCAGCCGCTCCCCGGCGCGAACGCGATCGAACACGACGCCAAGCTTGCCGACATAGCGCTTGTCCGAAAAGTGCTCGGCCTGCACCTCAATGCCGCTCACCATGCCCTCGATCGCGCTGTCGGGGAGCTTCGGCGCACCCGAGGCGGCGACGCCCGTCATCCGCGCATATAGCTGCGGCCACGCTTGCCGCGCGGCCTCGCGGAACGCGGCGACACGCGCCGCTTCCGCCGAGCCGGCAACCACGTCGACATCGATGTCGCTAACGAGGAACGCACTCCCTCCTGCGGCGGTCGCCTCAGCGGGCGGTTCCGGACGATCGGCATCCTGCGCCAGCAGCGGCACCGCGACGGCCGCCGCAAGCGCCGCAAGCGCGGCCGCCATCCATCCGTTGAGCTTGCGTTTGAAGGTCACGGCGCCTCTATGCCAAACGCGGCGCGAATTGGGAGTCGAATATTTCTCTCTTCGGCGCTATGGCCGCGCGATGACCACGGGCAAATCGTACAGCTACGCCGACGCAGGCGTCTCCATCGCCGCCGGAAACACCTTCGTGAAGGCGATCTCCTCGCTGGTGAAGGCGACGGCGCGCCCCGGCGCGGATGCCGAGATCGGCGGCTTTGGCGCGTTCTTCGATCCGAAGGCCGCCGGGTTCACGGATCCGCTGCTGGTTGCGGCGACCGACGGTGTGGGCACCAAGCTGAAACTCGCCATCGACACGGGCAAGCACGACACGGTCGGCATCGACCTGGTGGCGATGTGCGTGAATGACCTCGTCGTGCAGGGCGCCGAGCCCTTGTTCTTTCTTGATTATTTCGCGACCGGGAAACTCGAGCAAGGCGTCGCTTCCGCCGTCGTCGCCGGGATCGCCGAAGGCTGCCGCATTGCCGGCTGCGCGCTCATCGGCGGTGAGACTGCCGAAATGCCCGGCATGTACGGCGCAGGCGACTATGATCTCGCGGGCTTTTCGGTCGGCGCTGTCGAACGCGGCCAGCAGCTGACTGGCGAGCGTGTCGCGCACGGCGACGTGCTGCTCGGCATCGCTTCCTCTGGTTTCCACTCGAACGGCTATTCGCTGGTCCGGCGCATCGTTGCCGACAAGGGCCACGCGCTGGACGCCCCTGCCCCGTTCGACGCATCGCAGACACTCGGGCAGGCGCTGCTGGCGCCGACGCGTATCTACGTGAAGCCGCTGCTTCCCGAAATTCGCGCCGGCCGTATCAAGGCGCTCGCGCACATCACCGGCGGCGGGCTTCTTGAAAACGTTCCGCGCGTACTGCCCAAGGGCACGCACGCCCGCATTGATACGGGTGCGTGGATGCTTCCGGCAGCGTTTGCCTGGCTCCAGCATGAAGGCAATGTCGCCGCCGGCGAAATGGCGCGCACCTTCAACTGCGGCATCGGCATGGTCGCGGTGGTCGCGTCGCACGATGTTGAAGCCACGCTCGGGGCGCTCGCCGCCGCTGGGGAGACCGCATACGTCATCGGTGCGATCGATGTGGGCGACACCGGCTGCACGGTCGTCGGCGACGCGGAAACTTGGGGCAGCCGCGAGGCGTGGGAAGCAATACATGTTGCCTAAGCTGCGCGTCGGGGTGATGATCTCCGGCCGCGGCAGCAACATGGCCTCTATCCTTGCCGCCGCAGAGGCGAAAGACTGTCCTTACGAGGTCGTCCTCGTCGCCTCCAACAACCCCGAAGCGACCGGCCTCGCCATCGCCGATGAGCGCGGCGTGCCCGTTTGGGCGCACGATCATCGCGGCATGAAACGCGCCGAGTTCGACATGCTGATCGATGCGGCGTTGCGCGGGGCGAACGTCGAGATGATCGCGCTTGCGGGCTATATGCGCCTGCTTTCGCCCGAATTCGTCGATAGCTGGAAGGGCCGCATCCTCAACATCCACCCCTCGCTGCTGCCGAAGTACAAGGGGCTCGACACCCACGCGCGGGCGATCGAGGCGGGGGACGCCGAGGCCGGCTGCTCAGTGCACGTCGTGACGCCGGAACTGGACGACGGGCCCGTGGTGGCACAGGCGCGCGTGCCGATCCTGCCCGGCGACACGCCGGAAACACTTGCAGAGCGCGTGCTGAAAGAGGAACATCGCCTGTATCCCGCAGCGCTTGCGAAGTGTGCCGCCGATGTCCTCCAATCCCGAAGCCCTGCTTGAAAACGTCCGCGCGCGGGCGCTCGCTTTGCCCGCCGCCGCCGAAAAGCTCTCGCACGGCGCGCCCGGCTTCTACGTCGAAAAGGGTAAGTTCTTCGCCTATTTCAGCGACGATCACCATGGCTGCGGCATCACCGCGCTACTGGTGAAGACGAGCGGTCTGGAGGAACAGGCGATGCTGATCGAGGCCGACCCCGACCTCTATTACCGCCCGCCCTATCTCGGCCCCTATGGCTGGATCGGCATCAGGCTCGACAGGCAAGAGCCGGACTGGGATCACGTGAACGACTGGCTGGTGAAAAGCTGGCGCCTGTCCGCACCGAGGAAACTCGCCGATGTCTTCTGACGTACCGGAAATCCCGGAAACGCACGCCGAGAAAGCCGCCGAAACCGCCCGTATCCGTCGCCGCTGGCTATCGCTCGGTGAAACGGTGGCGGTGGTTGCCGTCGTGATTTCGGCGCTGACGCTCTGGAACAACTACGACGAGCGCAAATCGGCCGAAGCGGAACGGCGCGCCGAAAAGGCTACGGCGCAGCCGAAATCAATCGGGCTGATTGCGACCGATGCAGGCGGTGCCGGCCTTGCCTTCAAGGCGGCGGACTGCGCGCTGCAAAGTACGGACATCCGCTTTCCCACAGCCCTTGGCGTGGGGCCGGAAAGCACCGTGCTCGAACACCGCATCGAAGCGGACTGGTTCGAAAGCGCGCTCTTGAAAGCGGTGGACAAGGACGCGCACGACGGGCGTCTGCCGGTCGTGATCGCCAGCCGGTGCGAAGCGGCAGATGGCCCGCGCACCGAAACCGCGATCTACGACATCGTGTATCACATCGAGCCGCGCGTCATTCTGGGCCGCACGGTCAAGCTTCGCGGGCTAGTACGCCGCGAACGCGTGGCGGGCGACAATGCCGCCGCCCGCCTGGATCAGCTTTGGAAACCGTAGGCCTCAGCCGACGATCTCTTCGGGCTTGAAGAAGAAGTCGATCTCAATCTTCGCGTTTTCAAGGCTGTCGGAGCCGTGCACCGTGTTCGCCTCGATCGATTCCGCGAGCGCCTTGCGGATGGTGCCGTCCTCGGCATTCGCCGGGTTCGTGGCGCCCATCACTTCGCGGTTCTTCGCGACAGCGTCTTCGCCTTCGAGAACCTGCACGACGACAGGGCCCGAGGTCATGAACGCAACAAGGTCGCCGAAGAACGGACGCTCGCGGTGCACGCCGTAGAAGCCCTCGGCCTGCTCCTTGGTCATGTGGATGCGCTTCGAAGCGACGACGCGGAGGCCGGCTTCCTCAAGCATCTTGGTGACGGCGCCCGTGAGGTTGCGACGCGTCGCGTCGGGCTTGATGATCGAAAAGGTACGCTGCAGCGCCATGAAGGGTCTCCAGATAGGGCGTGTGTATGAATTCAGGAAGTCGCGCGCCCAATATCCGGGCGCGGGTCCGATTGCAAGCCGCCTGAGGTCCCCGCCACGCCCGGCGCATCAAAGCCCTGCGATCGCTTTCGGTGTCAGTTCCGCTTCGGAGCGCTGCAGGCGGGTGCGTCGCCGGTCCATTCCGCCCCGTCCTCGAACGGCATCGTCGATGAAGGCGGCTTCGCACTGCGCTGCCGCGAAACAGCGTCCTGATACACGCGCGAGACCTTGTTGTTGAACGTGGGAATCGCGTCGGTCGCCGCTTTGGCATCGGCAGCGCTGATCTCGGGAACATCGATGTGACTGCTCATGACCGTGCGAACCACGTTGTTCGCCAATCCCGATGCCCGCCAATAGCGCGTGCCGCCGAGATAAAGGTTCATCGGATCGGCGTAGTAAGCCCAGCGCCATTTCGGGCCTGACGTCGGAAGACGGATACTGGTCGCGTAGCATTGATAGCGCGGAAAGTTGGTGAGCCAGGGCGCGCTCTGGTCCTGCTCACGTGGACGCCGTCGCACCTCCGGCGCATAGAAACCCGCGCCCGGGATATCGAGGGTGCGGCCCTGCGTGTCGTCGCCTTCCCATTCCGGGCGCCCCTCGCCCTCCAGCGTAAGCACAAGCATCGCGTGCCTTTCATCATAGCGCCACGAAACGGCACTCGGTTCAGCCCATCGGACCTGCTGCCGCCAGTAGCTGCGGACAGCGCGGTCCGCATCTTCGGCTGACAGCGCAGCGAGCCGCGCACGTGTGGTGAACGCCTCGTCCTGACGCATCACATGCTGGGCGCGCACACTTGCTGGACTCGCAAACCCCTTGCTCGCGTCGATATCCAGGACAGTGATCGCCTGCGGGCGCGCGAACGCTTTCGGGGCCACGGCTTCGAGCGCTCCGCCACCGGATCTGACCGGAAGTGCCCAGCGGAAAATCGGTGGGGGGAGCGTGTCGAGGTAGCGATCGCCAAGCCGCGTACCGTCGAGCCAGTAGGTCTCGCCGTCGATCTTCGCGCGAACGACGACATGGTTGAACACATCGGGCCTTGGCAACCATAGGTCCGACCCATCGCCGCCGTTTATATCGACGAACACCGGCTCGGCCTCAATCTTTAGTTCGCGCAACAGCGCGAGCAGCATCGCGGTCTTCGCCTTGCAGTCACCGAAGCGACGCTGCCACGTCTCGTCCGCCGACGCGGGACGAAAGTTACCGCCATCAAGCCCGACGTAAACGTACCGGACGTGGTCCTGCACCAGCCGCAGCGCGGCTTCGGCGCGTTCGGTCGCGGTTTTCGAGCTGCCGACGATCTTCGCTGCCTCCGCGCGCAGCGCCGACGTGCCGGAAAGCGCTGCAGCGCTTTCATATAACGGGAAAAAGTGTCGCGACACGTCCTCCCAGTTCCCGAAACTCGAATATTCGAACACGCGCCGGATGTTGTAGCGCACGGGCGCGCCCTCGTTGATGATCGAGCTGGTTGGGCTGCGCAGTTCATACGTGATGACGCTCTGACCATCCGCCTTGGTCGGCAAGGTCTGCGGCAGGTCACGTGTGGCACGCCATGAAAGTGCCTGGTCCTCCGGCCAGCTCATCCGAAGCCGGAACGCTCCCGCTGTCCCTTGCACCGGAAGCTGGACAGCGCCGAAAACACTGTCGCCGAGCGTAGGATCGCGCCGAAGGATGGTCGATGCAAACTCGAGCGTATCCCCAACGCGCAAGCCGGGCACCTGAAGCATCGCGGTCAGATAGCCATCGAGCATCGACTGCTCAAGCCCACCCTCGCGCTGAATGACCCGAAATTTTTGATCCTTCAGCAGATCGGTCACCTGACCGTCACGAACGATGCGGAGGTGATGCACCGTCGCAGTTCCACTTGACGGCGCCCAGACGACGGACACATTCCCAGCAGGCAGCGCCTCCGGCGTCAGAAGTTTCATCCGGTAAGCGAAGTACGTCTCCTGCCCCGCAGGACTAATCCGCACTTGGTGATCCATGAAGTCTACCTGGATGGGCGCATCCGGCGGCAAAGTGCCGTCGGCGGGGCGCGGGGGGGTCAGCACCCATTTGCCGGGCGGTGCATAGTTCACGTGCGGCGCCTCAGGAACCGCAAGGGCGCTCCCCGTGCCGAGAAGCACCGCAAACGTCGTAAGCAATCGCAACACGCCCTGCCCCCTCATCTTTGATTACCGCGCGCCGACACGCCGCTCCAGCTTCACTGATATTGCAAATGAAAACGCCTTACGCCTCCGGCACGGGCAATGGCCGCCTGAACATCGGCACGCGCCTTCAATTCGGGCAGCCGCGCATAAAGCCCTTTGAACGGCGGACCGACCGGCGGCGGATCGTAGTCGCTGAACTGCAGCAAGGCCCCGACATGCTGATCGGGGCTGTCGAGGCGACGTATCAGAACCGCAGCCGCCGCATCCATGTCGCCTGCGCAGAGCGGTAGGGTCATGGCCGCAGAAGGATGATCCTTCTCGTGCGAAGCCGCATAGGCGAGATCGGGCTTGGCGACCTCAGCCCGTCCCAGCGCCAGCAGTGCGCAGCCGCGCACAAGCCGAAGCACCATTTCGCCATAAGGTGACATCGTGCGCTTACCGTCGTCAAACACCGAGACCGTCTCCAGTGCTTCCGCGGGCTTCCCCAATTCGAGCTGAAGGTGGCCAAGATTGAGCGCTTGGCTCACATTCAACTCACCACGTTCTGAAATCGCGCCGGCCTTGCCCATTGCCGACACGGCCTCATCATCACGCCCGAGCATGGCGTAGGTCTTGGAAAGGCTGTCCCACCACCAGTTCCGATTGTCGTCGAGGTCGCTGAATGTCACGGCATAGACACGATCCGGGTGTGCGGCTTCAAGCGTCGCAAGCGTCTCTTCCGGACGTCCCAGTTGACGCAGATAATCGGCCATCTCCAGCACCGCCGCCATCGAACCAGGATGAGCGACGGCAATATCACGCATCTGCGCCAATCGCGCTTCCACTATGGCGCGGGCATCGAAATCGGGCTTGACCAGCGCTCGCAGCCGCCTATCGACGCTTGCACCGATCAGCGGCTGCGGCTCCACGACCCGCTCCAGAAGCGCAGTGGCCTCCGCCGTCTTGCCTTGTTCTGCCAATATTTCGGCATAGCTCAACTTGAAGTTGTCACCAGTCAGCAAGAAATCAGCAGGCCGATAATCGTTGTCAGTGAGCACCTGGAGAACGCGTGCCTGAAGCAATGTATCTCCGTTATCCCGGAGCTTCCGATTCAACCGGGCAAGCCATTCGATTTTCAGCGCGTTGAGCGCCGCGCGGTTCGCCCGCGTCATAGCTTCAAGCGTCTCCGCGACTGCGGCATAGCGCTCGTCGTTCATTTCTAATGCGAAGCGAGTATGCCATATGTATTCGCTGGCACCGGAAAGCCGCGTTCCTTCCAGCGCATAGCGATACTTGGCCCCGTTATCGTTCGCTTCCGCCGCGCACCAGTTCGCCAATTCGAACACGCTTAACCGCTTTTCTTCCGGAAGTGCAGCGAACGCCTTCTCGCTCACGACATCGTTCAGCACGGCAAGGCTCGATTTGCAGTTCTCCTGCTCGGCTCTGTCAGTCGCGAGCTGCAGGCGCTCGACTAGCGAGGCCTCGTCCGCAACGGACGTTCCTGCCATAAAGGCAATGAAAACGCCCGGAAGGGCAATACCTTTGAAACGCATGCACATTCTTGCCCCCACCCTTTTCGACTCGTGGGCACATTATCGCAAGTATCGAACAAGAAAAGCTTCAGAACTATGGCAGCGGGTTCATGTGTTTCTGAAAAGCAATGACATTTACTGGTGGCGCTACCCCGCCTTCTGCCAGCCGCCCTTCTCGCCCTGCGTCCAGTAAACCGGCTGAACGCCCTCGCGTGCCTTGAGCGCCCGCCAGTGCGCGCGGGCGGCGGCGAGCGAATCCTCGTCGTTGCCGTCGAAGAGGTAGAGCACGCGCGCGAACGCTGCCGGGTCGCCAGGCAACTTGCCGCCTACTGAAATCAGCAAATCCGCGCCGTTGGCAGGCGCGAAATCATCCGAGAGCAGCACGGGCTGCATAGCCGGATTGTCACGCCCATGTGGGAGGAAGCTGCTGGGATCGTAGGTCCAGAGGTGGCTGTCCAGCGCATCAAGCTCGCCGCCGTCCGCCGAATGGACGAGCACGCGGTGCCCGGCCTCGATCGCCTTGCCCGCGAGAACGGGGACGACGTCGAACGGCCGCGAACGCGTGCAGTGATAGAAGCCGACCGGGACGGGCGCGGGGTTCACGCTTCCAGCGTATCCTCGACGAAACGGTCGAGCAGGCGCACGCCGTAGCCGGTCGCGCCCTTTTCCCACGTCGCGCCCGCCTTCGCGGACCACGCCATGCCCGCAATATCGAGGTGCGCCCACTTGACCCCGTCGTTCACGAACCGGCCGATGAACTGCGCTGCGGTGATCGATCCGGCATCACGCGAACCGACGTTCTTCATGTCGGCGATCGGCGAGTCGATCATCTTGTCGTAGGCGCTGCCGAGCGGGAAACGCCATAATTTGTCGCCGGTCGCGATGCCCGCGCTTACGAGCTGCTTCGCAAGCTCGTCGCTGTTCGAGAAGATGCCCGCATATTCATGACCGAGGCTGATGATGATCGCGCCGGTCAGCGTCGCGAGATCGACGATGACCTCCGGGTTGAAGCGTTTCTGCGCCCACGTGATCGCGTCACAGAGCACAAGGCGGCCCTCGGCGTCGGTGTTGATGACCTCGACCGTCTGGCCCGACATCGTCGTCACCACGTCGCCGGGGCGCTGGGCATTGCCATCGGGCATGTTCTCGACAAGGCCGCAGATGCCGACGACGCGCGCTTTGGCGCGGCGGAGCGCAAGCGCCTTCATCGCGCCTGCAACGGCGCCCGCGCCGCCCATGTCCCACTTCATGTCTTCCATGCCCGCGGCGGGCTTTATGGAGATGCCGCCGGTGTCGAAGGTGACGCCCTTGCCAATGAACACCGTCGAGGTCTTCGCCTTGCCGCCCGTGCCGTCCCACTCCATCACGAGCAGGCGCGGCGGCTTCGCCGAGCCCTGCGCGACGCCGAGCAGCGCGCCCATGCCTGCGGCGCGCATCTCGCTTTCGTCGAGGACCTCGATCTTGATGCCAAGGTCGGCGAGCGGCCGGCAGCGTTCGACGAAGCTTTCAGGATAGATGACGTTTCCGGGCTCGGCGACGAGGCTGCGCGTGAAGCCCACAGCCTCGACGAGGGGTTCGAGCCGGGCCCACTCCTGCCCTGCACTGCCGGCGTTGGCGATGGCGATTTCGGTGAGCGTCGGCTTCTGCTTTTCGGGCAGCTTGGTGCGGTACTTATCGAACCGCCACGCGCGGAGCGACGCGCCGAGCGCGAGATGTGCTGCGGCCTTGGGCGTATCGAGCGCGAGATCGCTGAGTCCGCCGAAGTCGACGGTGGCCTTCGTTTCGCCCGAGGTCAGCAGCCGCGCGGCGAGCGCGCCGCCGATCCGCTCGAACACGGCGGCGTCCGCATGGCCGGGTTTGCCGGTGCCGACCAGGAGGACGCGCGAGGCGTCCGTACCCGAGGGGGCAAGCAACTCCACGATCTGCGCGACGTCGCCTTCGAACCGCGCCGTCTTCACGGCATTGGCGACCGCGCCGCCAAGCGACGCGTCCAGCGCCTGCGCCGCCCCCGAAAGCACCGCGTCCTTCGCCGCGAAAACCACAAGGGCAGTGCCCGGCGTGTGCGACGTAACCCCGAACTCGATGCGCATCGGACGAACTCTCCTGGAAGAAAAAACGATCGGGGGCGTTCTAGCCGCCCGGCAGGCAGACCGCAATTCACGGCGTATCGAAGCGCGCGCCTTGCCGCCGCGGGTGCGGCGCGGGTAAGAGGCGCTATCCGCCTGTCCGGGGAGCGCTTTCTTGTCCCGTTGCCTTGCCGCCTTTCTGCTCTCCACCGCGCTCGCGGGATTCGCCGCGCCTGCGTTGGCGCAGACGGAAGCTGCCGCCGCCGTGGATGCCGGTCCGGTGCTGAAACCTGGCGATGCGATCGAGTTCGCCGCGGACACGATGCAATATGACGACGACACGCAGCTGGTGACGGCGCGCGGCAACGTCGTCGTGACGCGCGACGGCTACCGCCTCACCGCGAACGAGGTGGAATACGACCGCAAGACCGGCAAGGTCGAGGCGCGCGGCGCGGTGAAGGTGATCGATCCCGAGGGCAACGAGGCCTTCGGCGAGCGGGTCGAACTAGACGAAACACTCCGCGACGGTGCGGTTGAGAACATCCTGCTCGTGCTTCGTGATGGGGGACGGCTTGCCGCCCGCGATGGCCGGCGCGAGGCGGGCCGTACCACGGTAAACCGCGCGGTGTATTCACCTTGCGACATCATCGGCGTGGACGGCTGCCCCAAGGAGCCGCTGTGGCAGGTGAAGGCGCTGCGCGTGCGCCACGACCCCGGTCGCAAACGTGTCTACTACAAGGATGCGAGCCTCGAATTCCTCGGCATCCCGATCTTCTACACGCCGAGCCTGTCGCACCCGGACGGGCCGGGCCGCAACGCGACGGGCATCCTCGTCCCGTCCGTCACCATCGACCGGTCGCTGGGCGTCTCACTCGAACTGCCCTATTTTCTGAGCTTTTCCGACCATAACGACCTCACCATCGCGCCGATCGTCTACACGGAGGTCAATCCGGCGCTTTCGGTCGAGTACCGGCACCAGACCGCGTCGGGCCCGCTGCGCTTCGGCGGCATCGGCACATACTCGTCGGAGCTGGACTTCCCCGACCCCGCAGGGACCGGCATTCCGAACAAACAGTTCCGCGGCTATGTCTTCGGTAACGGCCGCCTCCAGCACGGCCGCAACTGGCGTTCGACGTTCGGCCTTCGCCTTGCCACCGACGACACGTTCCTGCGCCGCTACGACATCTCGCGCGACGACACGCTGCGGAACTTCTACCAGCTCGAGCGCTTCGGCGTGGAGAGCTACTTCGCGATCGAAGGCTGGGCCTTCCAGGGCCTGCGGCAGGCGGACGTCGCGGGGCTGACCCCGATCGCGCTGCCGCTGATGAACTACATGTGGTCGCCGAGCGAGACGATCGGCGGCGGCCGGCTGAAGCTGGCGGCCGACACGGCGGCGATCACGCGCACCGACGGCATGGACACCCAGCGTGCGTCGGCCTCCGCCGAGTGGAAGCGCAGTGCGATTACGCCGTGGGGGCAGCGCGTGACCGCGACGGCTCTCGTGCGCGGCGATATCTACCACGTCACCGACAGCGCCTTCGCCGAGCTTCCGATCTACGCCGGGCGCGACGGCTGGGAAGGACGCATCCTGCCCGCCGCCGCGCTCGACATCGAATGGCCCCTCGCCGGCCCCGCCTTCGGCGGCACGCAGACGCTGACACCGCGCGTGCAGTTTTCGATCTCGCCGAGCGACGTGAACGACCACATCCCGAACGAGGATTCGCGCGCCGTCGACCTCGATGACACCAACCTTTTCGATCTGAACCGCTTCCCCGGCGCGGACCGCTGGGAAGGCGGGCAGCGCGTGACGTACGGCGCGACGTGGCGGCTCGATCGCCCGCGCTGGCAGATCGAAAGCGAATTCGGCCAGAGCTACCGCTTCGACAACGCGCCCGGCGCATTTCCGCAGGGCACCGGCCTTTCCGGCCATTTTTCCGACTTTGTCGGCAGAAACACGGTGCGCATCGGCAGCGGCTTCGACATCACGCATCGCTTCCGCCTCGACAAGACCAGCCTGAAGCTGCGCCGCAACGAGATCGACGTGACGGTTGGCAACAAGCGCACCTATGCGACCGTGGGCTATGTGAAGCTGGACCGCGACATCAATATCGAGGACCTTGAGGACCGCGAGGAAGTTCGCGCGGGCGGCCGTATCAGCTTTGCACGCTACTGGTCGGTGATCGGTTCGGTGATCGTCGACCTGACTTCGCGCGCGGAGGACCCGCTCAACACGTCCGATGGTTTCGAGATGGTGCGTCACCGGCTCGGTATCGCCTATCAGGACGAGTGCTTCGAGTTCGGCGTCACGTGGCGGCGCGACTATGTGGAAGATCGCGACTTCCGGCGCGGCAACGCCTTCCTGTTCTCGATCAGTCTCAAGAACCTTGGCCGCTAATCGGCGGTTCAGCCGCGAGGGGCTAGCCCAGCGGCCAAGCGTAAACGATACGCTGACATTCATGTTCGCGCGTGCTAGGCGGCATGACCTGAGAGGCTACAAGACCGCTTCGGCGCCGCCGGGACGGGGGAGAGATTGATGAGGTTTTCGACGCTGCGCTGGCTTGCTGCCAGTGTCGCAGTTCTTGCTGCAGGGTCAACGTTGGCCCAGAATTCCCCGCTCGCCGGCCTCTCCGATCCCGATATCGAGATCCTTGGCCAGCCTGTCGATCCGACGATCCGAAAGGCGACCGCAATCGTCAACGGCGACGTCATTACCGATACCGACATCGACCAGCGGCTCAATCTGGTGCTTGCCGCGAACCAGGGTCAGATTTCCGAAGACGAGCGCACGCGCCTGCGGCTTCAGGTCGTGCGCAACCTGATCGATGAAAAGCTCCAGATTCAGGAAGCGACGGCACAGGAAGTCACGATCGCGCAGGAAGAAATCAGTCAGGCCTTCACGCGCGTCGCCTCCAACTTCCGCATGAGCAGCGACCAGTTCGACGCGTTCCTGAAGACGCGCGGCACCTCGCAGAGTTCGCTCAAGCAGCAAATTCACGCCGAACTCGCGTGGAGCCGCCTGCTGCGGCGCAAAGTCGAACCGTTCGTGAACGTCGGCGACGACGAGGTGCAGGCGCTGATCGACCGGCTGAACGCCGCCAAGGGTACCGAGGAATTTCGCATCGCCGAAATCTTCCTGACCGCCACCACCGAAAACGCAGAACAGGTGCGCGAGAACGCGCAGCGGATCGTCGATCAGGTGCGGCAGGGCGGTTCGTTCATCGCGTATGCCCGGCAGTTCTCCGAAGCCTCGACTGCGGCCGTCGGCGGCGATCTCGGCTGGGTGCGTCCGGCGCAGCTTTCGCCCGAACTCGCACCGGTGGTCGAGAGCCTGCCGCGCGGCGACGTCTCCAACCCAATCCAGATTCCTGGCGGCTTCGCGATCATTGCGCTTGTCGACAAGCGGCAGGTGCTCGCGGCCGATCCCAAGGATGCCGTGCTCGCGGTCAAGCAGATCACGGTGCCGCTGGCGGCCGATGCGACGCAGCAGCAGGCGGCCGGAATCGTGCAGCGGCTGCAGGCAGGCACGCAAGGCATGGGCGGCTGCGGCGGCGCCGAAGCGCTGGCAGAGAGCTTCGGCGGCAACGTCGTCGCCAACGACCAGGTCCGTCTGGGCGATCTGCCGCCACAGCTTCAGCAGATCATGGAGCCGATGCAGATCGGCCAAAGCACGCCGCCCTTCGGCACCCGCGAGGACGGTATCCGCGTGCTCGTGCTCTGCGGCCGCGAAGATCCGCCCGCCGCGGGCGCGCCCTCTTTCGATCAGCTCTATGCGCAGATGGAAGAGAGCAAGGTCGCCATGGCGGCACGCCGCTACCTGCGCGACCTTCGCCGCGACGCCGTTATCGACTACCGGTGATCAGGGCGCGATGATTCCACCGATTGCCGTTACGCTCGGCGACCCCGCGGGGATCGGCCCGGAAATCATCGGGCGGTGCTGGGAACAACGCGAAGCGCTCGGGCTTCCGCCCTTTTTCGGCGTGGGCAACCGCGATTCGCTGGCCGGCGTGTGGAAAGGCCCGGTCTGCCAGATCGAGCACCCCGACGACGTCGGCACCTGCTGCGACGCGCTGCCGCTCATCGAAGTGGCCGACAGCGAGGTGGTGGAACCCGGCAAGCCGACGCTGATCGGTGCGCGCTGCGCGCTTGATGCGCTCGAGATCGCCACCGGCCTCACCCGCAGCGGCGCAGCGGGTGCGCTGGCGACGGGGCCGGTTTCGAAGGCGCAGCTTCAGGCGATCGGCTTTACGCATCCGGGGCAAACGGAATTCGTGGGTGAGCGCTGCGGCGTGTTCGCGGCGAATCTTGCGATGATGCTCGTCGGCCCGACGCTGCGCACCGTGCCTGTCACCATCCACGTTGCGCTCGCCGACGTGCCACAGCGGTTGACCACCGACCTTATCGTTAGCCGCGGACGCGCAGCCGCGAAAGGATTGACCCGGAATTTCGGCATTCAGAACCCGCGTATCGCGGTTGCCGGCCTCAATCCTCATGCTGGCGAAAGCGGGCTTCTGGGACGCGAGGAGATCGACGTGATCGCCCCCGCGATCGCGGAATTGCAGGCGGAGGGCATCGACGCGTTCGGGCCGCTTTCCGCCGACGCGATGTTTCATGAGCACGCCCGCAAGACCTATGACGCCGCACTCTGCATGTATCACGACCAGGCGCTCGTGCCGCTCAAGACGCTCCATTTCGACGAGGGTGTGAACCTGACGCTCGGTCTGCCGATCGTCCGCACCGCGCCCGACCACGGCACAGCGTTCGACATTGCCGGCAAGGGGATCGCGAGCCACCGCGCGATGGCGGCTGCCATCAAAACCGCGCACGCGTGCGCGGTGCACCGCGCGATTGACTGACACGCTGCCGCCCGGCCTTGCCGCGCTGCCGCCGCTGCGCGAGGTCATCGCGCGGCACGGCCTCTCGGCGAAAAAGGCGTTCGGACAAAATTTTCTGTTCGATTCCAACCTCCTCGACAAGATCGCGCGGGTTCCGGGGCCGCTTTCGGGCGCGCGCGTTTACGAGGTTGGGCCCGGACCCGGCGGTCTGACACGAGCGCTGCTCCGCGCGGGCGCCGAGGTGACGGCCGTGGAGATGGACCGCCGCTGCCTTCCCGCGCTTGACGAACTCGGCGAGGCCGCAGCGGGGCGTCTCACCGTTATCGAAAACGACGCCATGCGGATCGACGAGCCGGACGTGCTCGGCGGCCCGGCGCATATCGTCGCGAACCTACCCTACAACGTCGGCACCGCACTTCTCATCCGCTGGCTTACCGCCGATCCGTGGCCGCCGTGGTGGCTGAGCCTCAGCCTGATGTTCCAGAAGGAGGTCGCCGAGCGCATCGTCGCGGCGCCGGATACGGACGCCTACGGGCGCCTTTCGGTCCTCGCGCAGTGGCGTTCGCGGCCGCGCATCGCGCTGTCGCTGCCGCCGCGCGCGTTCATCCCGCCGCCGAAAGTGGATTCGGCAGTGGTGCACATCGTGCCGTCCGAGGCGCCGGAGGGCGTGCCGGTGAAGGCCGTGGAGCGCGTGACGGCGGCGGCGTTCGGTCAGCGTCGCAAGATGCTGCGCGCAAGCCTCAAGGCGCTACCGGGCGGGCTCGATGCGCTTGCCGCAAGCGGCATCGACGGCGCGCGGCGCGCGGAAACCCTGACTGTCGGTGAATTCGTCGCGCTGGCGCGCTGCTGGGCTACGCTTAATTGATCTTCGGCGCAGGCTTCTCGGCGGCGGCCGTTACCGTCGCCGGAGGCCCCTTTTCGATGGCCGCCGCGAGTGTCACCGCATTCTGGCATTCGCTTTGGCAGAGCTTTCGGATGCGCGCCAGATTGTCCTTCGCGAGCGCAACCGCACCGCGCGCCATATAGGCCTCGCCCTGCTCCGAGAGCGCGGTGAGGTCGTTGGGATCGATGGCGAGCGCTTCGCGGTAGAATTTCACGGCGCGGCCGGGAAGTCCGAGCATCTCGTAAGAGCGCGCGATACCGATGTAGGCGCGCGTGTTGCGGGGATCGACGGCGAGCGCGGTTTCGAACTGATCGATCGCGGCCTGCGCCTTGTGCCCATTGAGGAGCGTTTCACCGCTGCGTGTCAGCTGCATCGAAAGCGGCGCGATACTCGGCTCCGCCGTCTTGCAATAGGCAACGCTCGACGCCGTGGCGATGGCGACAGCGATTCCGGCGAGCATGATCCTGGACTGCATGAACACTTCCCTCAACGTCACTCCCCCAGAGGCTCGCTTTAGCACGACTTTTCATAACCTGCGATGAAGAAACCATCGGTTTCGTCGCGATCCGGGCGCAGAATTTGCGCGCCGCCGACATCCAGGGCCAGGTCAGGATGCCCCGTGCTCAGGGCCTCTGCCTGGAGCCGCCCCTCCTCGGGAAGCAGCGAGCACACGGCATAGACCAGCCTGCCCCCCGGCTTCAGCAGGCGCGCGCCAAGATCGGCGAGATGGGCCTGCAGCGCCGTGAGCCGCGCGAGCCGCTGCGGGGTGAGACGCCAGCGCGCCTCCGGATTGCGCCGCCACGTGCCCGTGCCGCTGCATGGCGCATCGATCAGCACCACGTCGGCGGCGCCCAGGAGATCGCCGAGCGCTTCGGCTTCGCGGCCCGGATCGAGAAGTCGCGTTTCGATGTTCGCGGCGCCTGCGCGCGCCGCGCGGGGGGCAAGGCGCGAAAGCCGTGAACGATCGGTGTCGCAGGCGATAAGGCGCCCACGGTTTTCCATGTCCGCCGCCAGCGCGAGCGTCTTGCCGCCTGCGCCCGCGCAGAGATCGACGACTGTCATGCCCGGCTGCGCGCGGCAGGCGGCGGCGATGAGCTGGCTGCCTTCGTCCTGCACCTCGACGCGGCCGTCGTTGTAGGCGGGCAGATCTTCGACATTGAGCGCATCCACGAGGCGAAGGCCGTCTTGCGCACGCGTAGTCGGCACGGCGCCCGGAATGAGCGGCAACACGGCGTCGCGTGTTGTTTTCAGACGGTTGACGCGCAGGTCGAGCGGCGCGCGCTCGGCGAGCACCGCAAGCAGACTTTCGGCATCGGCATATTCCGCGGCGAACTTCGCGGTGAGCCATTCGGGCGCCAAACCCGGCGCGGCGGTGGGATCATCCTGAGCGAGAGCCGCGGGACCGTGCGGGTCGGTGCCGAAATGCGAAAGCAGCTCTGGGTCTTCGGCGCGCGCATAACCGACCATCGCGGCGCGGCCGCTTTCCGGGCGTTCACCGAGCGCGCGGATGACGCGATAGACGAGATCGCGGACGGCGCGGCGGTCCTTCGAGCCCGCGTAGCGCCGTGTCTTGAAATAGCGCTGGATGAGCGTGTCCGCCGCAGCGCCGCCGCCCGCAGCGGCGTCGATGATCTCATCGAGCAGCACGATCGCCGCTTCGACGCGCGCGGCGGGCGTCACTGGCGTGCCCTAGCGCGTCGGATAATTGGGCGCCTCGCGCGTGATCGTGACGTCGTGGACGTGGCTTTCGCGCAGGCCCGCGTTGGTGATCCGCACGAAGCGCGCACGCTTCTGCAGATCCGCGATCGTGCGCGCGCCCGTGTAGCCCATCGCCGCCTTGAGGCCGCCCGCGAGCTGGTGGATGATGTCCTTCGCGGGACCCTTGTAGGGCACCTGCCCCTCGATGCCCTCGGGCACCAGCTTCATCTGGTCCTTGATGTCCTGCTGGAAATAGCGGTCCGCCGAACCGCGCGCCATCGCCGCGACCGAGCCCATGCCGCGATACGCCTTGTAGCTGCGGCCCTGGTAGAGGAACGTCTCGCCCGGCGCTTCCTGCGTGCCTGCCAGCAGCGAGCCGACCATGACGGCGGAGGCGCCGCCCGCGATCGCCTTGGCGATGTCGCCCGACGTGCGCAGGCCGCCGTCCGCGATCACCGGAACGCCCGACTTCATGGCTTCCTCGGCGGCATCCTGAATCGCGGTGAACTGCGGCACGCCAACGCCCGCGACGACGCGCGTGGTGCAGATCGAGCCCGGCCCGATGCCGACCTTGATGCCGTCCGCGCCCGCATCGATGAGGGCGCGCGTGGCTTCCGCCGTCGCGACGTTGCCCGCGATGATCTGGACGGTGTTCGAAAGCTTGCGGATGCGGCTCACCGCCTCGGCGACGCGCACCGAGTGGCCGTGCGCCGTATCGACCACGATGAGATCGCATTCGGCGTCGATCAGCGCCTCGGTGCGCTCGAAACCGGCATCGCCTGTGGTCGTCGCAGCCGCGACACGAAGGCGGCCCGCGGCATCCTTGGTGGCCGTCGGGAAGGTCACGGCCTTCTCGATGTCCTTCACGGTGATGAGGCCGATGCAGCGATAGGCGTCGTCCACCACGAGCAGCTTCTCGATGCGGCGCTGGTGAAGCAGCCTCCGCGCCTCTTCATGCGTCACGCCGGGGCGCACCGTGGCGAGGTTGTCCTTCGTCATCAGTTCGCTGATCGGCTGCTCGGGATGCTCGGCGAAGCGCACGTCGCGGTTGGTGACGATACCGATGAGCTTGCCGGGCTGGCCGCTCGGGCTGCGCTCGACAACCGGGATGCCGCTGATCCGGTGACGCTTCATGAGGTCGAGCGCCTCCCCGAGGGTTTCGTCCGCGTGCATCGTGACCGGATTCACCACCATGCCCGATTCGAAGCGCTTCACCTGACGAACGGCCTGCGCCTGCTCCTCGATCGTGAGGTTGCGATGAAGCACGCCAAGCCCGCCGACCTGCGCCATGACGATTGCCATGTCGGCCTCGGTCACCGTGTCCATGGCCGAGGAAAGTATCGGAATATTCAGGGATATTTCGCGCGTCACGCGCGTCGAGAGATCGGTTTCGCTCGGCAGCACTTCGGACTCGCCGGGCACCAGCAGGACATCATCGAAAGTGAGTCCGAGCCGGATGTCCATGCCGTTTTCCTTGTTGCCGATTTTGAGGTGGCGGGCTTATGCCACCGGTTCCCGGGAATTGCTACGGTCGCCGCTGATATGGCGACGATTTCGTCCATGTGGGCCATTCGCGGCTGTTCGCAAGTCCCTGGCCGACGCCGAGCAGGAGGTTCATGTCGGCCGCCGCGCCGCGATAATCGATGGGCAGCGTCACCGCGTCCGTGGGCTGGTGATAGTGGTTGCCCATGTAGTCGCCGAACGCCTTGCCCGCGAAAACGCCCGTCGCGATAACCGCAGGCACGCCCACTTCGGCGAAGGCGAAATGGTCCGAGCGCGCATAGAAACTCTGGACATCGGGCATCGCCATGATCCGGCGGCCCTGCACTTTCGCGGTATCGGCCAGCCGCGCGTCGAGGCTGGTGAGCCCTTGCCCCAGCACGATGACATCCTCGGAAGGGCCGTTCGCGGCGATGGTATCGAGGCCGAACGCGGCGACCATATGCGCTGCGTCTATGGGGCCTGACGCGGCGAAGTGCTTGCCGCCGAGCAGCCCGCTTTCCTCGGCGGTCGTGGCGAGGAACAGAACGGAGCGCTCGGGGCGCCTGCCCTTGGCGAAGGCTTCCGCAAGTTCGATGAGGCCGCCGACGCCGCTCGCATTATCGACCGCGCCGTTGCAGATCGTGTCAGCGCCGGTTCCGCAGTGGCCGAGGTGATCCCAGTGGGCGAGATAGACGATGTATTCATTCGGGTGCTTGCGGCCGCGAAGCACGCCGGCCAGATTGTATGAGGTAAAGCGCGTGACCCGATTTTCGGCGGAAAGCGCGCCGGAGCCGAGCGTTCTCGGCTTGAAGTTCATCGCTGCTGCTTCGGCTTTCAGCGCCGCGAGGTCCGTTCCAAGGCCCCGCGCCAAAGCGCTTCCGGCTTCACGGCCAACGACGGCATAAAGGGGATTCTGCGCCACGGTCGGAGCATCGATCTGCATCTCTGCCCGGCCCGCAACGATGCGCGCGCGCCGCCAGGTTTCGTCCTCGGGCGGTGCATCATAAACGAGAATGGCTCCGGCCGCGCCGGAACGCACAGCGTTCTCCAGCTTTGCGGCGCGCGCAGATTGCAGGCGCATGGCTTCCGACGGTTCGACGGTCCCATCGGGGAGGCCCGCAAAAACCAGCGCGATCTTGCCCTTGAAGTCGAGCCCCCCGAAGTCGTCGCGTCCCAGTTCGGGAAGCACGATGCCATAACCGGCGAACACGATATCACCCTTCGCAGCGGCGCTCGCCTGCGTCACCGGCGCGCGGACCACCGCCGTTTCGCCGTTTTCCACGATCACGGAGCCGACCGCGATGCTGCCGGCAGTCGCCTCGGATTTCAGCAAGGGCACGGGGGAACGATAGCTTCTCTTCGAAACCGGCTGCAGCCCGGCGCCACGAAACGCCGTTTCGATGTAGGCGAGCGTCTTCACCTCACCCGCCGTTCCCGGCGCGCGGCCTTCATAGGCGTCTGACGCGAGTTCCGTGACGTGCGCGGCTATGCCCTCGGGCGTAACGGCGGGCACATCGCGTGCGCCGGTCGCGCACGCTGCGAGCAACAGAAGGGCCGGCATCGGAAAGGGAAATCGGGATATGGACATGGCGGCGACGCTAGAGGCCGCGCCCCTGCCTGCCAAGCCTTCGCCGGCACGCTTTCCATGACCGCATGATGGGCGTCGACGGACGCCGGCGTGTTACGCCCGGCTTTGCAGCCGCCGCTCGGCGTCGATGTCACCGAGGATCAGCGTTTCATACGCGATGAGTTCGCGGCATCCCGTGAGCGCGCGGTAGTATTCGCGGTTCATCATCGCGAGGCTGACCTGCGCGCAGATGAGGCGCACGCGCGGGTTTTCGACCACGTCCATGAATGCATCCATGTGCTCGCTGAAACGCGGATAGTGGCTGTCCGCCGCGTCGGCATCGAGATAGGAGAGCATACAGACGAAATACAGGCGGGTCGCCGGCGTGCGGGCTTCATCCTCGCGGATGACATCGCTGTCGCGAAGCACCCCGGCCTGATTATCCACCGTCAGCACCGCGTGCCGATCACCATTGACAATGACGGCGCCGTTGATGGCGAATTTTTCGCCCGGATCGAGCGACAGTCTGAATGCCACGACCAATTCCCCCTGAAAATCAGCCGCACAATACTTTCATATTGGAAAGAACTTCTTAACGGCGTCAGCCGATCTCTATGATTTGCGTCGCCAGCCGCTCCACCTCTCGCTCATCGTGCGTGACGTAAAGGATGGGCAGCTTCAGCGTGTCGCGGATGCGTTCGACGACGTGGAGCACCTCCTCACGGCGGGCGCGATCGAGGAACGACAGCGGTTCATCCAGCAGCAACGCGCGCGGTCCCGACAGCAGGGCGCGGCCGATGGCGACGCGGCGCGCTTCGCCGCCCGAAAGCCCCTTTGGCCACCTATCCAGCAGATGCGCGATATCGAGCAACCGAACCGTATCGTCGTAGTCCATCCAGCGGTGCTCGGGCCGGGCGAGGCGGTGGCCGTAGAGCAGGTTCTCGCGAACCCGCAGGTGCGGGAAAAGCCGGGACTCCTGAAACACATAGCCCAGCCGGCGGCGCTCCGGCGGGACATTGATGGCCGCGGCGTCGAAGAGCGTCTCTGCGCCGATGCGGACATGGCCCCGCTCGGGCGCGAGCAGGCCGGCCACCATGTTGAGCACCGACGTCTTGCCCGCGCCCGACGGGCCGAAGAGCACGACGAGGCCGCTTCCCGAAAAGCAGGCGGATACCTGCGTCTCGCCAACGCGGCGTGTGACATCGACATCAAAGGACATGGCGCCCCCGTGCGGCACGGCGCGCCAGGATTTCGGAGATGACGAGCGCCGCGAGCGACAACACGATGGCGATCGCGGCAAGGCGCAGCACCTGCCCCTCCCCGCCCGGAAGCTGGAGCGCGCTGTAGATCGCGAGCGGCAGGGTTTGCGTCTGGCCCGGCACGTTCGACACGAAGGTGATCGTGGCGCCGAACTCCCCGATCGAGCGCGCAAAGCCGAGCACCGAGGCGACAAGGACGCCCGGGAGGGACAGCGGCAGCGTGACCGATAAGAATACGCGCGACGGACTCGCGCCGAGCGTGCGCGCGGCGCTTTCGAGGCCGCGATCGACGTTTTCGATGGAGAGCCTCAGTGCCCGCACCATCAGCGGCAGCGCCATCACCGCAGCGGCGATGGCCGCGCCCGTCCAGCGGAACATCACCGTCATCCCGAACCAGCCTTCCAGCCAAGCGCCGACCGGGCCGTTGCGCCCGAACGCGAGGAGCAGAAGCCAGCCGGTGACGACGGGAGGCAGCACGAGCGGCAGGTGCACGAGGCCATCAAGCAGCACCTTGCCCGGGAAGCTCGCGCGGGCGAGCAGCCACGCGAACGTAAAGGCTACGGGCAGCGTGACCAGCACGGCCGTGATGCCGACCTTGAGCGTCAGCAGCAGGATCTCAAGCTCGGCGGGCGAAAGCATCAGGGCGCTGAAAAACCGTGCCGAGCGAAAATGACCCGGGCCTGACGCGAGCCAAGGAACGCGAGGAAAGCCGGAGCATCCTTCGCCTTCGCCGTCCTCAGCCGCGCGGCTGGGTAGCGGATCGGCGGATGACTCGATGCCGGAAACACGCCGACCACGCGGACCTTGCGCGAGGCGGCGGCGTCCGTGGCGTAGACGATGCCGAGCGGCGCCTCCCCGCGCTCGACGAGCGCGAGCGTGGCGCGCACGTTCTCGGATCGCACCACGCGCGGCTCGACCGCCGCCCAGACGCCGAGCGCTTCGAGCGCGGCGCGAGCGTAGCGCCCGGCGGGCACGGCGGCTGGATCGGCCATCGCGAGCCGCCCGGAACCGAGCGCGCGGGCAAGCGGGAAGCCCTTCGCGATCCGGAGTTTCACGGGCGAATCCGAAGGCGCGATCAGCACCAGCCGGTTGCCTGCGATGACACGGCGGCTGCCGGGCGCCAGAAGGCTGCGCTGCTCAAGGCGGTCCATCCATGCCTCATCGGCCGAGATGAAGAGATCGGCAGGGGCGCCCGCCTCGATCTGCCGCGCGAGCGCCGAGGATCCGGCGAACGAGAGCACGGGGCGCGGATGGCGCTGCCGCGCCCAGGCATCCGCCGCCTCGCTGAGCGCCTCCTGAAGCGAGGCCGCCGCGAGGACGACGGGCGCGGCGCTTTGCGCGCGCGCCGGGTCGGCGCCGAGCAGGGCGAGCAAGACAAGGAAGACGGTGCGGGGGGCGTAGATCATTTTTGCTGTATTCCAGCTTATATAGCGCTGACCGCCGCCACAAACAAAAAGGGCGGCGCCGAGGCACCGCCCTTTTCAAGCTCTCCGCAGGCGGATCAGTTCACGGTAGCTGCCGTCTGCGTGGCACCCTTGCTGCTGAGGTGCGCGAGCCAGAACTTCGCTATGTCGGCACGCTTGCCGCCCTGGACGCTATTGAAGGCGGCTTCAGCGCCGGCCTTGTCGCCGCTGCGGGCGAGCGCGATGCCGATGCGGGTGTTGACTTCGGGAGCGTCGACGCCGCCCTTCTGCAGCGCAAGCTTGTACATCTCCACTGCCTTGGCGTTCTCGCCATAGCCGAGGTAGCCGTCACCCGTGGCCTTCGCCAGCCGGCCGGTCTTGTCGGCGCGCGATTCCTTTTCGAGGCCCGGCAGCGAGGCACGGTCGCTCTTCACCTTCGGCGTGACGATGGTCACGAGCTCCTTTACGTAGGCCTTGCTCGTGGAGAGCGCACCCTTCGTCATACCCGCGTCGATCACGCTCTTGGCTTCACCCGCGAGACCACGCTTGTCGGCGGTTTCGGCGTACTCGAAGTAGTCGCGTTCGCCGGTCAGCGCGTTGGTGTCGTGCATCAGGCGCATGACATCGAGGTTGCCCTGATCGTCGAGACCCGACGTTTCGCGGAAGATCACCAGCACATCGCGCCAGTTCGTGGTCGTCGGATAAGCCTGCACGAGCGCGAGCGACGCCGGAAGCACCTGGTTCGCGAGCTTGCCGTCGTAAGCGAGCGCGAGCGCGCGCTTGTACCAGCTTTCCTCGACCTGCTGGCCCGCCGCCTGCTTCGCCTTGATCGCCTTGTCGATCGTGGCAACAGCTTCCGGCGTGCGGCCGGCGCGGTTGTACATTTCGCCGAGGCCGACAATGATGTCGCCATCATTCGGATGTTCAGCTGCCATCGCCTCATAGACCTTGATGGCGCCTGGCACGTCGTTCTTCTGCACCGCGAGCGCGGCGAGGCTGCGCTGGAACTTCAGCTTTTCCTCCGGCGTGGTGCTGCCGCTGTCGATCGAACCCTGCAGACCTTCGGCAAGCAGCGTGTTGTCCTGCTTGCCGAGCGCAACGTTGATCTTGAGCGCGTTCGCCATGTACTTGTCGTCAGGCGTTTCCGCGAGCGCTTCCGCTTCGCGGATCTTGACGAGCGCGGTGTCGTTGTCGCCGGCCTGCTGCGCGGTCTGCGCCTCGCCGAGCGCCTTCTGCGCCTTCTTGGAGAACTTGAACTTGCGCTGCTCGGGCGCAGCTTCCTTCTTGTCCTTCTCCTTGGCGATCGCGGGCGCAACCATGGCGCCGCTCGCAATGCCGAGTGCAAGCGCGAAGCCGAGCGCCGTGCGTGAAACCATCTTCATTCGTCCAGTCTCCCCAGTGCAAGTTCCCGTAAATCGCCGGGAAAAGCCGAATATGCCGCCGCAGCATGTCGCGCCCGTGACGGCCTGCGTCAAGCCTTGATGCGATGCATGGATGGCACAGCGATGGTGAACCGCGCTTGAACCTCGTTCAAGCGTGTAAGCGTTCGAGAATCTGCTAAATCCATAGCACGACTCGATCCTCGGGGGTGATCCTGCCATGGCTCAACGCATCGCGCTTGCCGCAAGCCTCGCCGCAATCGCTGCGATTGCCTACTTCCTCGCGATGAACGCGGGGCTGCCCTTCGCTCTCCATGTCGCGCTGAAAGGCGCGTGTGTCACGATCCTCGCCATTGCCGCCGCGATGGCCGCGCGCCGCACCGACGGGTGGCTGCTTGCGGGCGTCATGACCTTCGGCGCGCTCGGTGACATGCTGCTCGAATTCGACCTGATGGTCGGCGCGGTCGCTTTTGCTGTCGGCCACGTCGTCGCGATCTGGCTCTACCTGCGCAACCGGCGCGCCGGGCCGATGCCCATGAGCCAGCGCGGGGCAGCGGTCGCGCTGCTGCTCTGCGCGCCGCTCCTCTATCTGATCGCGGGGCCGGCCGCGGACGCGGGGATCGCGTTCTACAGCGTCCTGCTGAGCGCGATGGCCGCCGCAGCTTGGACGAGCCGTTTTTCCCGCTATCGCACCGGGATCGGCGCGATCCTGTTCCTCGTCTCCGACGCCTTCATCTTCGCGCGCCTCGGCGGCCGCATGGCCCCGGAGCAAGCCGCGCTCTTCATCTGGCCGCTCTATACGGCGGGGCAAATCCTCATTTTCGTGGGGGTTCGGCAACGACTGGGGACGGGGGGGCGGTAAGCATATTGCCATCCGCGCCCACCTGCAGCGCTTCTGTTCGCAGTACGGCGGAAAGCGGCAGCGGGCCGTAGACGTGGGGAAACAGTTGCCCGCCGCGTGAAGGTTCCCACTTCACGCCTTGCAGTTTCGCAAGATCGACTTCGACGAGCACCAGATCGTCTCGCCCCGCGAAGTGCTTCGCGGCGGTTTCCGCGACCTGATCCGGCGCGGACAGGTGGATGTAGCCGTCCGCCAGATCAATGGGGGCGCCGGCGAACGTGCCTTCAGCGTTCAGGCTTTCCCACTCGCCGCGCGTGAGGATCTTGTAGGCGGTGGGGCTCATTCCGCGGTGGGTGCGGCTTCTGCTTCCTCGGCGCCTTCGGCGTCTTCCTCGCCGTCGGTTTCGATCTTGGCGGCGGAGACGACGTGTTCGTTGTCGGCGACGTTGAACAGGCGCACGCCGGCGCTGTTGCGGCCGATGACGCGGAGCGTGTCGAGGCCGAGGCGGATCATCTTCGCCTGATCGGTGACGAGCATGAGCTGCTCGCCGTCGTGCGCCGGGAAGCTCGCCACGACGGGTCCGTTGCGGGCGATATTGTCGATGTTACCGATGCCCTGCCCGCCGCGATTCGTGCGGCGATACTCGTAGGCGGAGGTGCGCTTGCCGTAGCCGTTCGCACAGACGGTGAGGATGAACTCCTCGGCAGCGGCGAACTCGGCCATGCGCTCGGGAGACAGCGTCGGTTCGTTCTCGTTGTCCTTCCACGGCGCAGCGCGGAGGTACGCTTCGCGCTCATCGGGCGTTGCCGCGAAGCCGCGCAGGATGGAGAGCGAGATCACCTCGTCATCGCCCTTCAGCGTCATGCCGCGCACGCCGGTCGAGGTGCGGCTCTGGAACTCGCGCACGGCGGTCGATTCGAAGCGGATCGCCTTGCCCTGCCGCGTGGCGAGCAGCACATCGTCGTCCTCGGTGAGCAGCGCGACGCCGATCAGGCGGTCATCCGAGCCCTCGTCGAAGCGCATCGCGATCTTGCCGTTCGAGGGCACGTTGGTGAACGCATCCATCGAATTGCGGCGCACCGTGCCCTTGGCGGTCGCGAACATCACGTGGAGCTTGCCCCACTCCGCCTCGTCCTCGGGGAGCGGCAGCACGGTGGAAATGACCTCTCCGTCGGCAAGCGGCAGCAGGTTCGCCATCGCACGGCCGCGCGCCTGCGGCGCACCCTCGGGCAGCTTCCACACCTTCATGCGGTAAACCTTGCCCGCAGTGGAGAAGAACAGCACGGGCGTGTGCGTCAGCGTCACGAACAGGTTCGTGATCGCGTCCTCGTCCTTCGTGTTCATGCCCGAGCGGCCCTTGCCGCCGCGACGCTGCGCGCGGAAGCTATCGAGCGGCGTGCGCTTGATGTAGCCGCCCATCGTGACGGTGACGACCATCTCTTCGCGCTCGATGAGGTCTTCATCATCAATATCGTCGAGGTAGGGCACGATTTCCGTGCGCCGGGGCGTCGCGTAGCTTTCCGAGACGGCGACGAGTTCCTCGCGCATCACCGCGTAGAGCTTCGCGCGGTCGCCGAGGATGGCGAGCAGCTCGGCGATCGAGACGGCGAGTTCCTTGAGTTCGGCGGCGATCTCTTCGCGGCCGAGCTGGGTGAGGCGGTGGAGGCGGAGGTCGAGGATGGCGCGGACCTGCGTCTCGCTCATCTTGTACGTGTCGCCGTAGACGGCGCCCTCCACGGCCTCGACGAGTTCAAGATAGGGGCGGATTTCGCCCATCGCCCATTCGCGCGCCATCAGTGTTTCGCGCGCTTCGGCCGGGTTGGAACTGCCGCGGATGATGCGCACCACCTCGTCGAGATTCGACACGGCGACGACGAGGCCGAGCAGGATATGGGCGCGGTCGCGCGCCTTGTTCAGCTCGAACTTCGCGCGGCGGGTGATCACTTCCTCGCGGAAGGTGATGAACGCCGCGATGATATCGCGCAGATTCAGGAGCTCCGGGCGGCCGCCGCGGATCGCCAGCATGTTGAAGGCAAAGCTCGTCTGCGCGGGCGTGAAGCGGTAGACTTGGTTCAGCACCACCTCGGGCGTCGCGTCGCGCTTCAACTCGATGACGACGCGCACGCCTTCGCGGTTCGATTCGTCGCGGATGTCGGACACGCCCTCGATGCGCTTGTCCTTGACCGCCTCGGCGATTTTCTCGACGAGGCCCGCCTTGCCGACCTGGAAGGGAATTTCGGTGAGCACGATCTGACGACGATCACCGCGCCGATCCTCGATGACGCTGCGCGCGCGCATGATGACCGAGCCGCGCCCGGTGGTGTAGGCGCTGAGGAGCCCGCCCTTGCCCATCACCATCGCGCCGGTCGGGAAATCCGGCGCGGGCACGAACTCCATGAGCTCTTCGACCGTGATCGCCGGATTGTCGATGAATGCCACCGCCGCCGCCACGACCTCGCCGAGGTTGTGCGGCGGAATGTTGGTCGCCATGCCGACCGCAATGCCGCCCGCGCCGTTCACGAGCAGGTTCGGGAAGCGCGCCGGCAGCACCGACGGCTCGCTCTCCGAGCCGTCGTAGTTCGGCACGAAATCGACGGTATCCTTGTCGAGATCGGTCAGCAGCTCGTCGGTGACCTTGGCGAGGCGCGATTCGGTGTAGCGCATCGCCGCGGCGGCATCCGGGTCCATCGAGCCGAAGTTGCCCTGACCGTCGATGAGCGGCACGCGCATCGACCAATCCTGCGCCATGCGGACCAAGGCGTCGTAGATCGCGCTATCGCCGTGAGGGTGATATTTACCCATCACGTCACCGACGATGCGGGCCGACTTGCGATACGCCTTGTTGTGGGTGAAGCCGTTTTCGTAGGCCGTGTAGAGGATGCGGCGGTGGACAGGCTTCAGACCATCGCGAACGTCAGGCAGCGCACGCGACACGATCACGCTCATCGCGTAATCGAGATAGCTCGTCTTCATCTCCTCGACGATGGAGATGGGGCGGATATCGGACGGCTCGGCGCCGCTGGTCTCTGGGGCGTCCACTCGGTTTCCTGTACGCTCTGGGGATTATGGTCGGCTTTGACCGCTGTCTCTACATGCGCGCGCGCGTGAAGGCCAGCGTTACGATTGGGTGACGGCGAGCCGCGAACGGAACCAGTCGGCAGCCGCGTCCTCGGGGAGCGTGCCCGCCGCCAGATCGAGCATCATGGCGATCGCATCCGCGGCACTGAACCGCAATTCATGGCCGTTCAGTGCAAGGAACAGGCGCGCGATCACCCACGCGGTGCGCTTGTTGCCGTCGATGAACGGGTGATTGCGGGCAATGCTGAACGCATAGGCGGCGGCAAGCGCGGCGGGATCGTCTTCGCCATAGGTCCAGCGGTTGACGGGCCGGGCCAAGGCCGATTCCAGAAGCCCGGAATCGCGTACTCCGGCCCCTCCGCCATGTTCGGCAAGCTGGCGATCATGAATCGCGATGGCATCCTTTGGATCGAGCCAGTTTGGCTCGATCCGCTGGTCGACCGTCATTGCGCCAGAACGCGCAGAATATCGCGATCCTCACGCATGATCTTCTCGGCGAGCTTCATCTTCACCTCGAAATCGGGATTGGAAGCCGTGAGGCGCACGCCATCGGGAGATTCCGTGGCATAAAGCGTATCGCCAAGCTCGACGCGCAGCCGCGCAAGCAGTTCCTTCGGCAGGATCACGCCTGTCGAATTGCCGATCTTCACGAGTTTGAGCGATGCGTTCATACGCATGTTATAACGGCGATGGTCGCAAATATCAACGGGGGAAGAGTTCGGCGAGCGCCGCCTCGACCTTCTCGAACTGCGCCGCGCGCGTCAGCCCGTCCGCCGCGCCTGCGGGGAGGTCAGGGAGGCGGCCGCTCGCGCGCTCGGTGAGCTTTTGTGAAAGCCAATCGGCGATCGTCGCCGGATCGTTGCTGACAAGGCCAATGCCCGTGCGCCGGATGATGTCTGCCGCCTCGCCTTCCTGCTGGCCGTGGCACAGTACCGGGCGGCGAGCGCCGACATATTCGTACAGCTTGCCCGCAACCACGTGCTTTTCGCCCTCGGTGGCGAAGCGGAGGAGAAGCAGGATATCCGCCGCGCGCTCGATGCGCAGCACCTCGCCGCGCCCGATGGGCGGGTGCGCCTGCACCAGGTGGGCAACGCCCGTGCGCTCGGCCATCGCCATCGGCACGTGGCTGTCCTCGCCCCAGAAATGCACGATGAGCTTCGCGGGGTCGGGCTTCAGGAGCGCGAGCGCCGCGAGCAACGGCTCGGGCGAGCGGCCACCGTTGTAGGTGGAACCCGCGTGCACGATGCTGAGCCGCTCGCTATCCAGCGCCGGCACGTCTTCCAGGCCGACGAAATCGGCCGGATCGTAGCCGTTCGCCGCGCACACGACCGGCTTTCCGTAGCGCCGCGCGAGGATTTCGGCGCTGCCTTCCGTCACCGCCACCAGCGCCGCTGCCTTCGAAAGCGCGCGCCGCTCCATCCAGCGGTTGACGCCATTCGCGATGAGGCTTTCGTTCTGGTAGATGTTGTCGGCCCACAAATCGCGGAGTTCGGCCACGAACGGCACACCCCACGTGCGGGACAGCTTCGCCGCCGCCATGTGGCTCGAATGCGGCGGGCCGGTCGAGAAGATCGCATCGGGCTTCCAGTCCCACGCCAGCGCGGCCTCGACCGCAGGGTCGATCCAGGTGATGTGCGGATCGGGGAGGTAGGAAAGCTGCCAGATCAGGCGCCTGAGGCCGCCCGGCTCTGCGGCGGTTTCCACGCTCGCCTTCGCGCCCGGCTTCGGCTGGTCGGCCTCCGTCATCGGCGCCGCCCGCCCGCGCCGCACATAGGGCACGGCGGTGATACGCTCGGTGGGAATCTCGGGGTCTACCGCCGCGGGGAACTGCAGATTCTGCCCCGAAAGCACCCGAACGTCGTGGCCGCGATCCAGGAGGAAGCGCGCGAATTTCGGCGCGCGCACGGTCGCCGTGGGGGCGTTCGGCGGGTACAGCCCCGTGACGATCAGGATGCGGCGCGACATTCGGCAAGGCTCATCGCAAAGAGCGCGCCACCATGCAACACTGGACGCAGGCACCCCTTCCCCATATCTCCGCGCGCATGAAGACACCTGTTCACGTCATCGGCGGCGGCCTCGCCGGTTCGGAAGCCGCCTGGCAGCTCGCACGCGCAGGCGTTCCTGTCGTTTTGCACGAGATGCGACCCTTGCAGGGGACGGACGCGCACCATACGGACGGGCTTGCCGAGCTGGTCTGCTCGAACAGCTTCCGGTCGGATGATCCGAATGCGAGTGCCGTTGGCGTGCTGCATGAGGAAATGCGCCGTCTCGGATCGCTGATCCTGACCTGCGGCGATGCCGCGCGCGTGCCCGCCGGCTCCGCGCTCGCGGTCGACCGCGACGACTTTTCGGCACGCGTTACCGCTGCGATCGAAGCCGAGCCCCTGATCGAAATCCGCCGCGAGCGCGTGGACGGCCTGCCGCCGCCAGAATGGGGGCAGACGATCATCGCGACCGGGCCGTTGACCGCTGCGCCGCTTGCCGAAGCGATCCGCGCGCAGACGGGCGAGGACGCCCTGGCCTTCTTCGACGCCATAGCGCCCATCGTCCACCGCGACAGCATCGACATGGATACCGCCTGGTTTCAGTCCCGCTACGACAAGGGCGACGGCAAGGACTACATCAACTGCCCCATGGATGAGGCGCAGTACGGCGCGTTCATCGATGCGCTGATGACCGGCGAAAAGACCGTGTTCAAGGACTGGGAGGCGAACACCCCCTATTTCGAGGGCTGCATGCCCATCGAGGTGATGGCGGAGCGCGGGCCCCAAACATTGCGCTTCGGGCCGATGAAGCCTGTCGGCCTCACCAACCCGCGCACGGGCAAGAAGGCCTATGCCGTCGTCCAGCTTCGGCAGGACAATGCCTCCGGCACGCTCTGGAACATGGTCGGCTTCCAGACGAAGCTGCGCCACGCCGAGCAGGTGCGCATCTTCCGCAGCATTCCCGGCCTTGAGAACGCCGAGTTCGCGCGGCTGGGCGGGCTGCACCGCAATACGTTCATCAAATCGCCGGTGCTGCTCGACGGCAGCCTGCGCCTGAAATCCGACCCGCGCATCCGCTTCGCCGGGCAAATCACCGGCTGTGAAGGCTATATCGAAAGCGCCGCCGTGGGGCTCCTCGCCGGCCGTTTCGCCGCCGCCGACGCGTACGGCACCGCACCTGACCTGCCGCCGCGCACGACGGCACTCGGCGCGCTCCTCGCGCACATCACGGGCGAGGCGGTCGCGGAGACCTACCAGCCGATGAATGTGAACTTCGGCCTGTTCCCGCCGTTCGACGCGCGGGTTCCCAAAAAGTCGCGGAAAGCGGCCTACGCGGAGCGGGCGCTCGCCGATCTCGATGCCTGGATCGCCGCCCTGGCAGGTTAATCAGCGCAACTGCAATCGGATTTGGGCTTCGTGGCGGCGCGCACCGTCCGCGTCTTTTCGAACTCCACGGCGACGAGTTCGCCGGACCTGTCGGCGTCGGCATCATCGAAGCGTGCATTCTGCTTCACGGCGTATTCCGCGAAGCTGAGCACGCCGTTGCCGTCCGTATCGAACCTGTCGAACGATTGCCGACGCGCGCGCAGATATTCTTCGCGGCTGACGCTGGCGTTGCGATCGCGGTCGTAGCGGCGGAAACGCTTTTCCTCGCGCGTCGCCTCGCTCGCCTGCGGCGGCTCGGGCAGCGCGGCGGGAGCAGCGACGGGCGGCGGCTCCGGAAGCGGCGCGGTTGCCGGCTCGTCGTCCACGCTGACCACGACCGCGGCCGCGGCGAGCAATGTTACCGCAATCCCGCCGACCGCCCAACGCCAAACCATTGTCATCCCTGCCCTTTCGATGCGACTCGAAGCAGGGAGCCTAACGGGTTCGTTTCGGCGATGTCACGCTTTCCCTGTCAGCACGTGGCGCAGAATCGCGAACTGCCGGCCAGCCGCCCCGCGCGGCTCCCGCTTGCCTGCAGCGTCGCGCCGGGCGACGGCGGCAAGCGCGGTGACGGGCCGGATAGCGGGCGCGAAGCGCATCTTATCGGGCCTCGAAACAGCGACCTCCGCACCCCAGCGACGCGCGTTCGCCTGCGCCCAGAAGCGGCCGGCCTCGGCAAGTTCGGCACCGCTTTCCGCCCCGAGCAGGACAGCGGCGCACCCGAAAAGCTGCGCTCCGCTCTCGCCGATTTCAGCGCCGTCGAGCACGTCCATATGCGCCTCCGCGAGCGCCGCGAGCCCTCCGGTATCCAGCGCCGCAGCGGCAACGGCGGCCAGCACGGGCTCACTTGTGCGCGCATCTTGAACGCTGTCGCGCCACCACGCGAGACGGATCATGCCGATCTGCGGCTCTGTGGTCGTACGGACCACATCGGCAAGCGCAAGATCGAAGGCATGGAGCGCAAAAAGTTGCGGCCTCGCGGTGGCCGGGGCGAACAGCGTCGCAACGTAACGATCCCGGTCTTCGGCCCGCACAATTGCTTCCGTTTCGGAAATCGTTTCGGCAACGCCCGGAATTCCGCCGATCCCGTCTCTCATTAACCAGTCACCTCAACGGCTTCTTAGGCATTTCCCGTTATGCATCCTTGATCATGCGCCTGTTCGCAGGCGGTGCACGGGGGTGAACATTATGTCGCTGGGCAGCAATACGCCGGGCAATCGCATGAAAGCTATGCAGTCGTCGACCTTTCTTTCGCGCCTGAGACGCGACCAAAAAGGCAACGCACTCGCCATGGTCGCCGCATCCATCATCCCGCTCGTCGGCGCCATCGGCGGCGGCGTGGACCTCACCCGCGCCTACATGGCCGAGGCCCGCCTGTCGCAAGCCTGCGACGCGGCCGCGCTCGCCGGGCGCAAGGTGATGACGAAGGACGACACGGACAGCGGGGGCACCGTACTCGACAATTCGACTGCCGATCAGGAAATCCAGAAGTTCCTGGATTACAACTTCCCCGAAGGCAAGTTCGACACAGGCGAGATCACGCGCACCGCGCAGGTCGACGAGGATGGTGAGCTCACGATCACGCTCGCCACGACGATCTCGACGCAGTTGCTGCGTATCGCGGGCATCCAGTCGATGGACATCAATGCCGAGTGTTCGGCGCGCCGCTCCGGCGTGAATGTCGACGTCGTTCTCGTCGTCGACGTGACCGGATCGATGGCATGGGATGTCGACACCAACAGCGGAAGCGACAACGAGCGCATGATCGCTCTGCAGAGCGCTTCCAAAAAATTTATCGAGAT
Source organism: Sphingosinicella sp. (assembly GCF_013911755.1). Classification (GTDB taxonomy): domain Bacteria; phylum Pseudomonadota; class Alphaproteobacteria; order Sphingomonadales; family Sphingomonadaceae; genus Sphingosinicella. Next base: position 88,316 of record NZ_JACESP010000003.1, on the reverse strand, counting down.
CCTCAAAGAGCTTCAGGATCAGCTGAGCACCAGCGGACTGCGTGTGCGCGTGGGTATCGTTCCCTATTCGCAGGGCGTCAACGTCGGCAAGCTGCTCTATGCGGAAAACCCCAACTACATCGATTACTCGGGTGAGCCGTATTCAACGAATATCGGCGAGCCGTACATGGCGACGGTGAGTGGGAAGTACGCCTGGAAGAATTATTCCGTAACGGGCTCTTACGACGATGAAAATCTGGACCTAGACCAGTTCGTTTCCCTCGGACTCGCGGAAACGACGCCTGCCAATCCTTATGCGTGGAAGGGCTGTGTCGAGGCCCGCAGCACGGTGACGACCATCGACGCATCGAGCTCACCCTACACAACCATCCCGGAGGGTGCTTGGGACGTTATCGACGCCGCGCCGGGCACGGAAGTCGAGGGGCAGATCGCGCCGAAATGGCGGCCTTATTTCGCATCGCCGTGGACGAGTTCATCGGTCGGTGGCGTCAGCGTGACCGGCAACAAATATCGGCCAAACGCGACGTACATGGACATTACGAAGCAACCCTGGGCCAGCCTCAATTGGCGTATGCAGAATGATAGCAACACGTACTCAAGCAAGGCTGTTCGCTACGATACGACCTACTCAAGCCTGACAGCGTCAAGCCACTACAAGGACGGCGTGGCCACGACCGGGCCCAACAAGAACTGCCCGAACGAGGCAAAGCTGCTGACGCAGATCGATGCGGATGGCGTGACGACGCTGGGCAGCTACATCGACGCCCTCAAGCCTGCCGGCGGCACGTATCACGAGCTCGGCATGTACTGGGGTCTGGCGCTTATCAGCCCCGGCGCGCCGTTCCCCAACGACAGCACTTACCTTGCCCCCGGACACACGGGCGAGGAACGCGGCGTCAACCGCTATCTCGTCTTCATGTCCGACGGCGAAATCGATCCGGGCACCAGCTATTCGGCCTATGGGCAATACAAATGGGATCACCGTACGAAATCCGACACCAATGAGCCCAAGGCCGAGCATCGCGCCCGCTTCCGCATGATCTGCGAAGCGGCGAAGAAGCAGGGTATCAAGGTTTCGACGGTGGCCTTCTCCACCTCGATCGGCACGACGGACAAGAACGCGATTCAGGACTGCGCAAGTTCGGAAGACGATTATTACGTCGCGGAGACCGCCGAAGATCTGAATGAGGCCTTCCAGAAGATCGCGCAGAACATCGGTTATCTGCGCGTGTCGAAGTAGGCACGACAATGAAGCGCCTCCACAATCCGCTTCGCCGTCTCCGCCGGGACGAGCGCGGCAGCTATATCATCGAGTTCGCCTTGCTGAGCCTGCCGATGATGACACTGCTGATGGGCGGGATCGAGCTCGGCTATCTCGCCTACGCAAAATCGAACGTGGAAGGCGCGCTGCGTGAAGTCTCGCGCCTCGCCGCGACGGGTGGCTCGACCGCGGAGGAACTCGACGCGATCCTCAACGCGAAAATCGGGCAGATCAAGGGAGCGCACGCAGAGATCGATCGCAGGAGCTACTCCAGCTTCGGAGCCGTGGGTCAGCCGGAACCGCTCACATCCGATGTCGCGCCGCTGGGCGGCGAGCCGGGGCCCGGCGATTGCTACCTCGATATCAACGGGAACGAGCAATGGGACGCGGATCGCGGCAGCGACGATCTCGGCGATGCCGAAGACATCCTCTATTACGGCGTGACGGTTACCTACCCGATGATCTTCAAGCTGACCTCAAGCGTCATCAACGGCGGCGATAACGATATGACGATCGAGGCCAACGCCGTGATTAAGAACGAGCCGTTCAGCAACATCGAGGTGCCCGACCCCGAGGAGGAGTGCATTCCTGCATGACAACGAAACGGGTTCGCCTCCTAAAGGTTCGGACATCGCTCCGCGAGAACGAGTCCGGTGTCGCGTTCATGGAGTTCGCGTTTGCGCTCCCATTCCTGATGGTTGCGCTACTCGGCGGGCTTGAGCTGGTCCATCTCGCGCTGACGCACCAGCAGCTTTCGCGCATCGCGACCTCGACCGCCGATCTTGCCGCACGATATCGGGCCAGCATCGACGAAGTGGACGTCAACACGCTTTTCATGGGTTCGCAGATGTCGGCATCGTTCGACGATTTCGACACGAACGGTCGCATCGTCCTTAGTTCCATCACACGCAATGCCGACGACGATGGGCACTGGATCCGCTGGCAGCGCTGCGAAGGCGCCCTCGCGCGGTCCAGCGAAATCGGCGAGGAAGGCGATGGTGAGGACGACGATACGATCGACGAAGTGAACGGCATGGTCGTCACGGACCCGAACAACGTACTCGTCGCCGAAGTGACCTATCGCTACACGCCTTGGTTCTTCCCGGTGAGAAGCAGCATATTGAGCAGCATCGCGCCGATCTTTACGGAACGCGACATCACTTATACCTCAGCGTTCATCGCGCGCGAACTGACGCTCAGAAACATCACCAATACGACCGGCCTTTCCGACGGAGACCGCAGGCTCTGCGGCTGACGACGGCTCTTACCGCGTGAGTTTCTTGTAGCTCATGCGGTGCGGGCGGTCGGCTTCGTCGCCGAGGCGGCGGCGCTTGTCTTCCTCATAGGATTCGAAGTTGCCTTCGAACCATTCGACGTGGCTGTCGCCCTCGAACGCGAGGATGTGCGTCGCGAGACGATCGAGAAAGAAGCGGTCGTGGCTGATGACCACGGCGCAGCCAGCGAAGTTTTCCAGCGCCTCTTCGAGCGCGCGCAGCGTTTCGACATCGAGGTCGTTGGTGGGCTCGTCGAGCAGCAGCACGTTGCCGCCCTTCTGCAGCATCTTCGCCATGTGGACGCGGTTGCGCTCACCGCCTGAGAGCTGGCCGACCTTCTTCTGCTGATCGACACCCTTGAAGTTGAAAGCACCCACATAGGCGCGCGTCGAGATGTCGTGCTTACCGAAGTAGAAGCGCTCGTTGCCCCCCGAGACCTCTTCCCAGACGTTCTTGTTCGGATCGAGGTGGTCGCGGCTCTGGTCGACATAGCCGAGCTTCACCGTATCGCCGATCTTGATCGAGCCGCTGTCGGGCGTCTCTTGCCCGGTGATGAGCTTGAACAGCGTCGATTTACCGGCGCCGTTCGGGCCGATGACACCGACGATACCGCCCGGCGGCAACGTGAATTCAAGGTTTTCGAACAGCAGCTTGTCGCCGTAAGCCTTGGTGAGGCCCTTCGCCTCGATCACCGTGCTGCCGAGACGTTCGGGCACCTGGATGAGGATCTGCGCGGCGCCGGGGCGGCGATCATTCTGCTTTTCGACGAGTTCGTCGAACGCCTTGATACGCGCCTTGGACTTCGTCTGGCGTGCCTTGGGCGACTGACGAATCCACTCCAGCTCTTCCTTGATCGCCTTCTGGCGGCCCTCGTCCTCGCGGTCCTCCTGCGCCATGCGCTTGGCTTTCGCTTCAAGCCATTTGGAGTAGTTGCCCTCGAACGGCAGGCCACGGCCACGGTCCAGTTCCAGGACCCAGCCCACGACATTGTCGAGGAAGTAGCGATCGTGGGTGACGAGGATGACGTTGCCCGCATAGTCGATCAGATGCCGTTCCAGCCACTGGACGCTTTCAGCGTCGAGGTGGTTGGTGGGCTCGTCGAGCAGCAGCACTTCGGGCTTTTCAAGGAGCAAGCGGCAGAGCGCGACGCGGCGCTTTTCACCGCCCGAGAGGTTCTCGACGCTCGCGTCACCCGGCGGACAGCGCAGCGCGTCCATCGCGATTTCGAGCTGGTTGTCGAGCGTCCAGCCGTCGACGGCGTCGATCTTCTCCTGAAGCTCCCCCATCTCGCTCATCAGCGCGTCGAAGTCCGCGTCTTCGGGCGGATCGGCCATGATGGTCGAGATTTCGTTGAAGCGGTCCATCATGTCGGCGACCGGGCGGACGCCGTCCATGACGTTTTCCTTCACGGTCTTTGCCGGATCGAGCTGGGGCTCCTGCGAAAGATAGCCGACGCGAACGCCTTCGGCGGCCCACGCCTCGCCCTGGTAATCCTTGTCGTAGCCGGCCATGATCTTCATCAGGGTCGACTTGCCGGCGCCGTTCACGCCGATGATGGCTATCTTCGTGCCCGGCAGGAACTGCAGGTGGATATCCTTCAGAACCGGCTTCGGCGCGCCGGGGAAGGTCTTGGTCAGACCCTTCATCACAAAACTATACTGGTAGGACGCCATGCCGCCGCCGCCTTCTCACGAGATCTTTCGGATTTGCGGCGCGTCTAGCGCAGCCGCTCGGCGATGTCGAGGATGCCGGAGAGGTACGCGTCGATGCTCGCTTCGCTTACCGTCCGGCCGTCCAGGAACCGCCGCAAGCGATATGGGTTCGTGCCCGGCGCGTTCAAGCCTTCGGTGACGAGCGTCGCGGATTTGATGCCGGCTTCGGCGAGCATCGCCTCCCCGCGCGGGTCGAAACCGCCGCTCGGGTAGCAGAAATGATCCTGATGCGCGCCGCCGAGCATGGCACCGAGCGAGGCGCGATTATCGGCGAGCTCCTGCGGCAGGGCGTCGATGTAGCGATGCAGACCCTTGTGGCGGTGCGTATGAAGCTGAATGTCGAGGCCCCGGCGCGCGGCATCCGCCACCTCTTCGGGGCGCATCAGGTGAAACTGACGCCCTGACCACCACGGTTCCGTACCCATACCGAGCCGGTTCGCCACTTCAGCAAGGCCGACCATGCGCGGCTGGAAACCCACCTCGTCCACGGCCGTGCGCAGCCGATCCCCTGCCCTGTCGCGGCTCGCGGCATCGCCGAGGACGAGCGGCGCTTCGAGACCGGGAAGGACGCCCGCGAGGTCGTAAGTGCCCGCAGGCGCGCGCTCTGTGAGATAATTCGCGGCGACGTTCGCCACCGGGCCATCATTTTCGACATAGTAAGTCGAGACATAGACGGTCGCCGGAAGGCCGCAGGCTTCGAGCGCGGGGAGCATGTGCGTGTAGGTGGAGGACCAGCCGTCGTCGATGGTGATGACGGTGGCGCCCTTCGGCAGCCTGTCTTCGGCGAGCATGTCCACCGCTTCGCCGAGCGGCAACACCGGATACGGCGAGGCTGCAAGCCACTTCATCCGATCGGCGAACTGGCGATGCGGCATGAACAGGCGGTTCCCGAACGGCGCGACGTCCAGCGTCCAAAGGCCGTGGTAGCAGAGAATGCGCAGCTTCCCCGCGGTCAGCGCGCGCGCCGCCGCAAAACCGCCAAGCGCGCGGACGGACCCGAGCAAAGCCTGCTTCACGAATTGCCCCCGCCGATACCGCTGGTTCGCGCCATTCGATCTTCCAACACCGATTCCCGTTTCCGCCATAACCATCCGGGCTCATGGCGTACATTGCTCAACAACACCTTAGCCGGAGTGACGGACGCATGGCACCCTCCCCCTTGCGCGTGTCTCCGCGCCTCTCTAACCCGCAGCCATGACCGCTGAAATCGATCCCTTTCACGCCCTTGCCATCAGCCGCCTCGCCCACCGCCTTTCGGCAGAGGGGCGCGAGGTCATCCACATGGAGTTCGGCCAGCCTTCGACCGGCGCGCCGGCCGAGGCCATCGCCGAGGCGCACCGCATCCTCGATACGGACGGCATGGGTTATTGGGAGAGTATTCCGCTCAAGACGCGCATCGCCCGCCACTATCAGGAAACCTACGGAATCGCGCTCGACCCCGAGCAGATCATCCTGACGAACGGCGCATCGCCCGCGTTCGTGATGGCGCTTTCCTGCCTGTTCGCGCCCGGTGCGCGCGTCGCGCTCGCGCGGCCGGGCTATGTCGCCTACCGCAACACGCTGAAAGCGCTGCACATGGTGCCGGTGGAGCTGCCCTGCGGCGAGGCGGAACGCTACCAGATCACCGCCGCGGCGATTGAGGCGCTGGAACCTGCGCCCGAAGGCCTGATCGTCGCGAGCCCCGCCAATCCCACCGGCACGATTATCCCGAAGGACGAACTCGCCGCCATCACCGAAGTGTGCCGCCGCCGCGGCATCCGCATCATCTCCGACGAGATCTATCACGGCCTGAGCTACGTGGGCCCTGCGCATTCGATGCTGGAATTCTCGGGGGACACGCTGGTGGTCAACAGCTTCTCCAAATACTTCAGCATGGCGGGCTGGAGGCTCGGCTGGCTGGTGGTGCCGCCCGAGCTGATCGGCGCGGCGCGCGCGCGCATGGGCAACCTGTTCCTCACCCCGCCGTCGCTCGCACAGCACGCGGGGCTCACCGCCTTCGAGTGCCGCGATGAGCTGGAAGGGCACATCGCCACTTACGCCCGCAACCGCGCGCTTCTTTTGGAAGCGCTGCCGAAAATGGGGCTGCGCCGCATCGCGCCGCCCGACGGCGCCTTCTACATCTATGCCGACATCGGCCACCTGACCGACGACAGCATGGCCTTCTGTATGCGCATCCTTGAAGACACCGGCATCGCGACGGCGCCGGGCATCGATTTCGATCCGGTGGAAGGCCACCACTTCATGCGCATCAGCTTCGCCGTTTCTACCGACCGGGTGGAGCGCGCAATCGCGCTCCTCGAACCGTGGTTTGCCAAGCAGAATGCGCGCTGACCCCTACTCCGGCTGACCGAAGGGGATGTAGAGCGCGCTCGGGTGCGCCTTGTCGTGGAGCAGCTTCACCGTCACCGGCCGGGCATCCGCCATGGTTTCGTCCGCAACCACGCCGCCGGAATTGTAGTTCTTCTGCGTGTTGATCGAGTTGATCGGCCCGACGACGAGGCGAAGGCGGCTGCCCTTCGCGATCTGCCGCGACACGAAGGTGAAGCGGTTGAAATCATAGCGGAGCGGCGCCTTTGAGGTGACGAGCTTCGCTTCGCGCAGCGAGTCGCGGTAGCGCGCGCGGAGGATGTCGTTCGTCAGCAGGATGCTGCCGCCATCGGGCGTGATCTCGTAGACAGAGGCTTGGAAATCCGTGTCCGGCTGATCGATCGAAATCCACGCGGACAGGCGGAAGAAGCCGGAAACCTCGGTGGGCTTGTCGAAAGGCGCGGTGTGATAGACGAGCTGCTTGCCGTCGGCCGCGAGCACCAGCGTCTGGTCCGTAAAGAGGCTTGGATCCAGGCCGGCTTCGAGCGCGGCGCCCGACACGTCGCGGGGGTCATAGACATAGCTGTCGGCGCTGCCCTTGCCCGCTGATGCCGGCGAGAGCGATCCCGATGCCATCACCCGGTTGGCGTTGGCAGTGGAATCGAGGAAGAACGGCTTTTCCTCAGCCGTGACGCCCTCCAGCGTGTCTGCATAGCGCCAGCGCTCGGCGCCCATCACATAATAAGCGACGCGCTTTTTCAGGAAATCCGGCTTCGCGCCGCCCGCCATCGCCCAATTGTACCACTCGACATGCAGCTTCGGCAGATCGACGAGGCTCGCCGGGCCGAACTTCAGTCCGCCGAATTCAGCCTGCGGCGTGCGGGTGCCGGCATGGTCCCACGGCCCGACGATCAGATAGTGGTTCGCGCGCGCCTTCGGGGAACCGAGCTTCATGTGCGTCTTGTAGAATTCGAACGCGCCGGGCTGGTCGCCATCGTAGCTGCCGGTGATGGTGAGGATCGGCATGTCGAGCGCGCGGAACTGTTCGGGCGTCGGCGCATAGCTGTCGTACCACGCATCGACGGCGGGATGCGAAATCCATTCCACGAGTGTCTTCTGCTCGCCGCCGAAGATGCGGGGCAGTGTGCTGAACGCCTCGCCCTTTTCGAAGCGTTCGCGGGCGATCGATGCCCAGAAGGCGGAATCGCCGAAGATGTTGCCCTGCGAGGCCTTTCCGTCCGTGAAGGTCAGCCACTGCATCAGATAGGGGTAGGCGATGTTGTTGCGCGACGGGAAATCGGCGCCCGGATAGGGCGAGGCGACGGGCACGATCGTGGCGAGGTGCGGCGGCGCTTCCTTCGCCGTCGCCCACTGGTTGTACCCGGCGTAGGAGCCGCCCCACATCGAAACCTTGCCGTTGCAATAGGGCTGCTTCGCCAGCCATTCGACGACGTCGTGGCCGTCCTTCGCCTCTTGAATCAGTGGGCGGAATTCGCCTTCCGAGTTGCCGCGTCCGCGCACGTCGACGGTGAGGAACGGCAGGCCATGCGCCGCGAAATAGACGCCGCGGTCGTGGTAGCTCTGCGCAATGTAGGGCGTCAGCGTGAAGATGCAGGGCGCGGGTGCTGCCTGCCCCTTTGGCAGATAGACGGTGGCGCTGAGCTTGACGCCGTCGCGCAACGGTATCCGCTCGCCCCAGCGCATCTCCACCTTACTGGCATCGGCCGGCGCCTCCCCAGCGGCGACCTGCGCGAAACCGGCGGCAAGCGCCACGCCCAAAACCAGTGCTGCTTTCATCGCGCGACTCCCCGACCCATCAGAAACAATCCTGATCAGGATCATCATTTTCCAGGCGGGATATGTCAACCGGAAGCGCGCGAGGGCGCGCTGTCGCATGACAGGGCAGCCAAAACACGCTCGCCGGTGAGTGGCAGTGTCACGAGCGGCGATGCCGCCCCGAGCGCATTCTGCACCGCATTGGCGATGGCGGCGGGCACACCGATCGTGCCGCTTTCGCCGACCCCCTTGGCGCCGATCGGCGAGAACGGAGTCGGCGTTTCGAAATGCACGAGTTCGACGTGCGGCACGTCTGAAGCCAACGGCAGCAGATAATCCTGTAGCGACAGGGTGAGCGGCCGCGCTTCGGCATCGTAGCGCACCTCTTCGAACAAGGTCGCGCCGAGCGCCTGCGCGAGACCGCCGATCACCTGTCCCTCCACGATCGCGGGATTGATCTGCACGCCGCAATCATGCCCGAAGACGATACGCTCCACAGTGATCTTGCCCGTATCGAGATCGACGGCGACCTGCGCCACGACGCAGCCGTAGGCGATGGCGAGCGCGGGCGGGTCGTAGGCGGCCCTGTCCTCAAGGCCGGGCTCCAGCCCTTCGGGCGTTGAGAACGCCTTGTACGCCGCCGCTGCGATCTCGGCGATGCCGATGCGGCGCGTCGGCATGTCGGTTACCTCGACACCGCCCTGCACGAAACGGACGCTTTCGGGCGGCGCGTCCAGAAGATGTGCGCCCCAGCGCAGGATGCGCGCCCGCAGTCGCCGCGCCGCAAGCGCGGTCGAGCCGCCCGCGACACCCGCGCCGCGGCTGCCGCCGCTCGCATACGCGGTATAGGCGGACGAAACCGTGTCGCCGTGGACGATGGAGATGTCCTCGATCGGGAGCCCGAGTTCGTCGGCGGCGACCTGCATAAGCACAGTTTCGATGCCCTGCCCCATCGGCGTCTGGCCGACGAAGACGCGCACATGGGCGCTCGGCTCCATGCGGATCGACGTGATATCGAACCCGCCGCTATCGACGCCGATCAGCTTGCAGAGCGGCGATGGGCCGAAGTTCGTGGTTTCAGCGTAGCAGGCGATGCCGACGCCGGTGCGGCGGCGCGACGACGGCGGCGCATCGTTATCGCCGAACCTTTCAAGGGTCGCATCGAGGAGATCGGCGTAGCGCCCGCTATCGAGCACGATGCCGGTCGGCGTGGGGTACGGCATTTCGGACGGCGCCACGAGGTTGCGGCGGCGAAACTCCGCCGGATCGAGGCCGAGGCGCGGCGCGGCCATGTCGAGCGCGCGTTCGAGGGCGAAGTTCGCTTCCGGCTGACCGAAGCCGCGGTAGGCGCCGGTGGGGGTCTTGTTGGTGACGACGGCGATGGCTTCGATGTCGACCGTGTCGATCCTGTATGGGCCGGTCATCACGGCGCCGGTGATCCAGGCGGTGCCCATCGAGGTCGCGTAGGGGTCGGCACCCTTGTCGAGGACGATGGTGGAACGGAGGGCGCGTATGCGGCCGTCCGCATCGAAGGCGAGCGCGAGGTCGACGCGTTCGTCGCGGCCGTGGGTGGAGGCGACGAAGGCTTCGGCGCGGGTTTCGATCCAGCGAAGCGGACGGCCGATACGGTGCGTGAGGAAGGCGAGGATCACTTCTTCGCCGTAGAGGCAGGCCTTCATGCCGAACGATCCGCCTACGTCCGGCGCGATGACGCGAATGCGGTGTTCTGGGAGACCGAGACATTCGGAGATGCCGGCGCGCACCTGGTGGATCGACTGGGTGGAGAGCCAGACCGTAATGCTTTCGCCATCAAGGTCAGGCGCGACGACGACACCGCGCGGTTCGAGCGAACAGGGATGGACGCGCTGCGTCGTGAAGCGGTCGCTGACGACGAGTGCGGCGTTGTTGAACGCGGCGACGATGTCGCCTGCCTGCCAGCGGGGGCGGCCGACGACGTTGTCGGACCAATGATCGTAGAGGCGCGGCGCATCGGTGCGGAGCGCGGCGTCCATGTCGGCGATGACGGGGAGCGCCCGGTACTTGGGGACGATGGCGCTGGCTGCCGCTTCGGCGGTGCGGCGATCGAGGGCGACCACGGCAGCGAACGGCTGGCCCACGTAGCGCAGCCGATCGGTTGCCAGCGCCTTTAGCCCCGAATGGTTCTGGCCCGGCAGGTTCCAGAGCGACGGCTGCGGCGCGAAACCCGCGATGTCATCGCCCGTGATGACGGCAAGAACGCCGGGGATCGCCCGCGCGGCGGCGACATCGACACCGAGGAGTTCGGCGTGCGCCACGGGACTGCGCGCGAAGACGACCGTCGCCATGCCCGGTAGATCGATGTCGCCCACGTAGCGGCCACGGCCCGCAGCGAAGCGATCGAGCGCAGCGCGGCGCACCGATTGTCCGATCACGCTCATTCCGCGCCCGCCGCTGCGCGCACGGCAGCCACGATGGCCTGATAGCCTGTGCAGCGGCACACGACCGCATCGAGGCGCGAACGGATCGCCGCCTCGTCGCGGTGATCGGCGACCGACGTATCGGCGAGGAATTCGCGCGCCACCGCCATCATACCCGCAGTACAGAAACCGCACTGGGCCGCGAAATACTCCGAGAACGCCTTACGAAGCCTTTCCCCCGCCGGATCATCGAAACCTTCGACGGTGGTGATGTCGGCGCCATCCATTTGCGTGGCAAGCGTGAGGCAGGACCGCAGCGTCTCCCCATCCGCCATCACCGTGCAGCTTCCGCAAACGCCCTCCTCGCAGCCGATGTGCGTGCCCTTGAGGCGTTGTTCGCCGCGCAGGAAATCCGCGAGCGTCAGGTCCGGCGCGACCTGTGCCGCGACGGCTGCGCCATTGATGCGGAAGTGGACGGGTACGCGGGTCATGCTCGGTCCCGCGCGCGAAGGGCAAGCGCACGAAGAACGCGCCACCGATAGGCCGGGCTGCTTGCATCGGCGAGGACGGGGAATTGCAGAAGCAGATCATCGAACCACGGGCTGGGATCGTCCGCGATCGGCGTGCTGCGAACCGGGCGATCGACGAGGCCGGAAACCGTGTAGCGCCCTGCCTCCCCGACCCGTTCGCAGGCCACTGCCACCACGGCGCGTCCGGTCGAATTCCGCACCAGCAATTCTTCGAAGGCGAGTTTCCGCCCAGCTTCGAACGTCGCGGCCACAATAACCTCGCCGGGTTCGAGGGTGGTCAGAAACGGGCCTGCGATGAAATCTTCCACGGCAATCTCGCGCCTGTCCGTCTCCACCGTTCCGCCGAGCGCAAGCAGAATGAGCGGTATTTCGCCGCGCGGGTCGGCCCACGCGAGGCAGCCGCCGACCGTGGCGCGGTTGCGGATGGTGACGTTGCCGACGAAACCGATCGCCTCGGCAATTCCGCCTGCGGCAGCGGGATGCCGTGCCAGCGCCGCGAGCGTGACGCCCGCGCCGACCCGCACGCGGCTCCCGGTCTCGATCGCCTTCAGCGCCGCGATGCGGCCGATGTCGACGAACTGCGGGGGCGCCTTGCCGCGCAAGCTTGGCAGCAGGCTTTGCCCCCCGGCGAGGATCGCGGCGCCGGGATTTGCATCGAGGAACGCGCGCAGCGCCCCCAGATCGTTCGGCGCCGCATAGCCTCCGCTTTCCCCTGTCACGCGCAGCCGATCAGCGGATGAACTCGGCCGACGGGTGCGCCCGCGGAAAATCGCGCATGTAGTTGAAGAAACGCCCGAGCGTCGTGTCGCTGCGCGTCAGCGTGCCGGGCTTGAAATGAATCGTCTGCATGTTGACAAGATCATCCAGAACGACACGCGTTTCCAGCTCCGCCACAAATTCGAGATATTTGTCGATCTCCTCGGGCGTGCCCATGTCCTTGCGCGCGCAGACGACGATGAAGACGGTGGAGCGGCCGGGCCGGTTGAGGCTGAACGGCGACACGAAGCCGAACCAGCGCCCTGCGAAATCGGTGCTCTGGAAATACATGCTCGTGCCGACGATGCCGATGCGGTGTTTGACCGGATCACCGGTGACGTGCGTGCCCTCGAACTCGTAGTACATCGAATGGTCGGTCCATTCGACGCCATCATGGGGATTGTCGCCGTTGATGACGATGCCGTGCAGGTAGCGGATGTGCTGCATGTCCGGCGTATTGGCGCAGAGAATCCAAGGATCGGCAGGAATTTCCTCGCCGAACGTCTTGATCTTGTAAACCAGCTCGTCGTCCGGATACGGGAAATCGGGTAGCTGATAATGCGGGTCGGTGCCGTTGTAGGCCCAGACGAGGCCGTATTTCTCGCATGTGGGGAATTCGAACAGGCGTGCGGTCGGCGGAATCGGATCGTTGCTCGGCATTCCCGAGCAGCGACCGTCCGGACCGTAACGCCAATGGTGGAACACGCAGCGCACCTGCCCGTCCACCATGTCGCCGACCGAGAGATCCGCGCCGAGATGCGGACAATAGGCGCTCATCACGTGCGCCTTACCTTCCTTGTCGCGGAACACGATGACGCGCCCGTCGAGGAAATCGAAGCCGCGCACGAACGACGAGGTCGCCGCACTCGACAGGCAGATCGGATACCACGACTGGGTGAAGAGCCCGTCTTCACCTTCGAACGGTACGGGCTGGCTCAAAGGCCGCTTTACCGGCTGATCGAGACGGCGCGGCTTACTGACATCATCAAGCGACACGCGAGACCTCCCTCCTGGTCCACTGGAATGGAATATGAGGCTGCAACATCGGTCAAGCAGACAGTAGCGCATAGCCCCACGTACGGCCAATGCGGCGGTGCGCGGCCCTATCCTAACGGACGGGCAAGGCTCGCCGATCGGACGTGTGTGTGCTTGTCCTTGTGCCGCTTATGGTCTCCCCATTCCAATAAGCGAGCAAGCGGAGCCCGACATGGCCAAGAAAATCCTGTTTATCGTCACCTCGCACGGCGAGCTCGGATCGAGCGGCAACGCCAGCGGCAGTTGGCTTGAAGAGCTGGCGACGCCCTATTGGCAGTTCGTGGATGCTGGATTCGACGTCGCAATCGCCTCGCCGAAAGGCGGCAAGGCACCGATCGATCCGATGAGCCTTGAAGACGCGTGGATCAGCGACAACGGACGGCGTTTCCTTGCCGATGCAACAGCGTCGGCGAAGTTGAACGGCACACAGCCGCTCGAAAGCATCCGCGACGAGGGACTGGACGGCATCTTCCTCGTCGGCGGTACAGCGACGACGTGGGACTTCCCGCACAACCCCGTGATCAAGCGCCTCGCCGAAACGCTGTTCGCGCGCGGCGATGTCGTCGCTGGCATCTGCCACGGCGTGATCGGACTGGTGCAGACGGTCGACCCGAACGGCGAGCCACTGGTGAAGAACCGCAAGCTCACCTCGATCAGCAACGCCGAAGACGTGATGATGGGTGTCGACAAGATCGTGCCCGTGCTTCCCGAAGACATGCTGCGCAAGCTGCGCGCGATCTATTCGGCGGCGCAGCCCTTCGGCGCGCATGTCGTGTGCGACGCGCCCTTCTTCACGGGTCAGAACCCGGCCTCCGCCGAACCGCTGGCGAAGCAGATTATCGATCATCTCGAACGGAAGGCCGCGGCTGCCGCGGCCTGAACCGATCGGGGGCGGCGCTGCCGCCCCCGATTGCGTTGCTATCCCCCGACGGGTGTGGCGCCGACGAGTGCGCGGTAGCGCGCCAGCGCCTGCGTGCGGTTCTGTGCGCTCAGTTTCCTGTAGATATTGCGCAGATGAAACTTGATCGTCGCCTCGCTGAGACCGAGACGATGGGCGGTGACCTTGTTCGGGTGCCCCTCCCCCATGAAATGCAGAATCTGCCGCTCGCGCGCCGTAAGCGGATCGCTGGACGCCAGCGCCGGGTCAGTGCCCGCGAGCGGAATGTCACCGCGCTGCGGATCGGGCGTCGACCAGCCCGGCAGCTCGGCAAGATAGGGCTGAAGGGCCGCGCCTGCCTCCACGAACAGCCGCGCGGGTAGCAGCCCCTGGCAGTGCCCGCACGCCGCCTGCAGCTTCGCGCGGACGAGCGCGGGCTTCGCCTCGGCATGGTGGATACGCGCCCAGGCGATATCGATCTCGGTCGCAAAGCGTAGCGCCGAGGTACGCCCGACCTCCTCCTCGGCGACGCGGAGCCAATGCGCGGCCTCGTCGAGACTGCGCGCCGAGGTTTGAAGCTCGGCGAGCGCGAGCAGGCCGCCGATACGCTCCTGCCATGTGAGGGGAACGCCTGCTCCGCTGAGGAAGGCGCCACCCGGAAGGCCGAGCGCCTCCACATCTCGCCATGCCTTGTCCACAGCGCCGCTGCGCGCCTCGATGAGCGCGCCGGTGAGACCCATGTTCCATGCAAGTCGCGGGGTCTGCAGCCGTTCGCTCACCTCGACCCCGTTCGCGAGAATCGCGCGCGCTTCATCGAGCCTGTTCGCCGCAGCAGCGGCGCGCGCGGCATAGCGATGCGCCCAGAGCTGCACCTCCACCCACGCCTCCACCGCGCCGACCATGGCGGCGAGATCGAGCGGATTGGCGTGGAGATCCGGCTTGCCGAGTTCGAACTGGATGCTGGTGCGCAGCATCTCCGTGAGCACGCGCAGCCGCTGGTCTTCCGGGAAGAACAGCCGCACCATCTTCTCGCCGAGCGCGGATTCGGCGAGCGCGCCTTCGAGATCGTTGCGCCAGAACTGCGCGAGCATCCGGTGTACATGCATGAACAGCGCGCCGAAAACGCTCTCTGTGCCCGCGTAATCGATCGCGGCTTCCACGGCCGCGCGCTCCGCCTTGACGAGGTCGCCGCCGCAGTAGCTGTTCCACGAGCGGAGGATATGGACCTGCGCGCGGCCATGATGATCGCTTGGTGAGGCTTCCACGATGTAGCGTTCGAGCGCGGCTTCATCCTCTGCGCTGGCACGCTGATCGAGGAAGCCGTTGACGAAGC
This sequence comes from Sphingosinicella sp., assembly GCF_013911755.1. Classification (GTDB taxonomy): domain Bacteria; phylum Pseudomonadota; class Alphaproteobacteria; order Sphingomonadales; family Sphingomonadaceae; genus Sphingosinicella. Next base: position 73,059 of record NZ_JACESP010000003.1, on the reverse strand, counting down.
CTTCGGCGATCAGGAATTGGCGTTCGATCAGCGCGGTATCGATTCCGGTCTCCGCGTTTTCGAGCTGGAGCCGCACCGACTGGAGGCGCTCAACCGCGTCGACGATGCGGCCTTCGTGGGCGCTGACGACGGCCAGTGAAAGCTGTGCGCTCGGACAGCGCGGATCGGCGGCGATGCCGATCGAATCGAGCATCAGCCGCGCCGCCGCAATGCCCTGCCGCGTGACGACGGTGGTCGCGCCGACCTGCTCGATGAGCGCGAGCGCCCGCTCGCGTTCGCCCGCCTCGATCGCGTGGCGAAGCGCTTCCTGAAACAGGCCCCGATCCGCGAACCATTCCGCGGCGCGGGCGTGGAGCGCCGCGCGCTCCTTCGCGTCCATGAGCGCGAGCCGATCATCAAGGAACCGGCGCAGCATTTCGGGGAAATGGAATTCCTGCGTGTAAAGATCGCGAAGCAGCAGGCCTTCGTCGTGATAGAGCTTCTCGACGAGCGACAGCGCCACGTTCCCGACCAGTGCCTCGGCAAGCGAAAGGTCGAAGCGTTCGACAACGACGAGGCGGCTCATCGCGGCGCGAAGATCGGGATCGAGCGTGCTCAGCACTTCGTCGCGGAAATAATCGCCGAGCCAATCCTGCCACGTGCCGCAATCATGCCCGGGGCGCGGCGTGTGATCGAGCGAACGCCGCGCGAAGGCGACCGCGACCGCCGACCCGCTCGTGCTGGCATGGAGGCGGCGCGTGTAAAGCTCGGGGACCTGGTTCGAGAGCAGCGCGTGGATTTCCGCAGGCGTGAACGCAAGATCGCCGGGGCCGATCTCAAGCAACTGGTTCCGCGCGCGGAGTGCGCCGAGCGGCAGCTGCGGACGTCGGCGCGACGACAGCACCAAGCGCAGCGCGGGCGAATGGAGGAGCAGGCTCGCGAGGAACGCAAAGGCTTCGGGCGCGTCGATCGCCTCGCAGCCGTCGAGGATCAGGATGGGCTTACGCGCGGCGCGATTGACGGCGGCCGCAAGCCGGCGCGCCGCGACCTCCGGCGCTTGCGGAGAGAAGGCGGACGCGGTCTCGGCGAAAGCCTCGGCAAGATCGTCGTAGCCCGCATGGGACAGCGCTTCGGCGATCCCGGCGATGAGCAGCGCGGGCGCGCGGTCCGACACATCGAGCGTGAGCCACGCCGCCGGGCGCTCCATCTCACGCAGCAGGTCGGCCCACTGCGTAAGCAGCACGGTCTTGCCGGAGCCTGCGGGGCCGCGAACGATGGTGAGCTGGCGCAGCAGGCTCGCTTCGGTCAACTCGCGGAGCAAAAGCTGACGCCGGACAAGCGGCACGTCGCCGCGCACGGGGCCGAAGCGGTGCGGCAGCGCGGCCGTATCGGTTTCAAGGCTGTGATCGACCGGCATCGCTCCCTCCCAGCCCCTTCACATCAAACCCGGGAGCCTATCACGAAAGCGCGCCCCACGCGAAGAAGTCCGTATCCACACGCCAGCCCTTGGCGGTGCGGCGCCAGAGAATGGTGTAGCGCACGCGCGTCGGGGCCTCGCCGGCCGCCTTCGGATGCACGGTGGATTCGCCAAGCTCGAACGCGATGTCGCCGCCACCGTGGCTGACCTCCACCTGCCGGAGGTCGCACGCCGAGAAGCCATCCATCAGGCCGCGGAAAACCGCGATCGCAGCCTCACGGCCCTTTTGCAGCGGCGTGTCGGGCACAGCGATGCGCGGGTCTTCGACATAGTAGTTCGCAACGAGGCGTTCGGGATCGCCGCTCCTGAAGTCCGCCTCGAAACGGTCGCTCGCCGCGCGGATCGCCGCCGCGACGTCTTCCGGAGCGGGCGCAGGCGCGCCGCCGACGAAGGCTTCGATCTCGTCGAGCAGGCTGTTCTCGATGGTCTCCCACTCTTTGGCCCAGCCGTCGTCGGTGGTGACGGCGACGAAGCTGTTGCGGATCACCACGTCGCAGGCCGCCGGACCGCACGGCGTGACGCGGAGCTCCCCGACATAATCGGTGATCGGCAGCGGGCCGCTGTCGACGACGCGGTAGCCGTAGGCGTAGCCGGCCGCGTCGAGCCATTCGAGGCGCTCGCGGATGGGCGGGCCTTCGGGCAGATGGATCCACTTGGTGGCGCCAACCTCCGCGCCCTCGCCTTCGAACACGACGCGCTTGAAGAAACCGCCGCCCGCGAGCTTTTCCATGCCGCGCCACGACAGATAGCTCCAGAGCGTTTCCGCCGGTACGTTGAACCGGCGGACGACCTGTGCCTTGCCCATATCGAAACTCCCCTAAAAGCGCAGCTTCGCCTGCACACCCCAGCGGCGCCCCGGGGCCGCCGCCGACAGATCGCCCGCGCTCGCGCCGCTCCATTCGACGGGCACGAACTCGATGATATAGTCCTCGTCGAACAGGTTCTCGACGAAGCCCGCGAGCGACAGGCCGCCCTTGCGCAGCGTGAGACGCGCGTTCACGAGACTGACGCCGCTGCGCTTGTCGGTGTTGTCGACTTCCCAGTAATAAGCGCCGCTGGAGCCGTTCAGCTCCACGCGCGGGGTGATCGACATGTCGTCGCCGAACTCGTGCTCGTACTGCGCGCCCAAGGCATAAGAGAGCTTCGCCATCTGCGGCAGCTTGTTGCCGGTGTAATCACCCGCCGAGGGAAGACCCGCGAAGACCGACGTGTCGTAGCTGATGATCTTCGAATCCGTGTAGCCGATGGAGGCCGACAGATCGAAGCCGGGCACCGGTCGCGCGATCACCTCCGCCTCGAAGCCGTAGACTTCCGACTTCGGAATCGGGTTCGTGAGCGTCTGCGCCGAGTTGTTGACGTCGAGCGTGTAGACCTGACGATCCTTGATGCGCGTGTAGAAAACGGCGCTGGTGAGGGTCAGCCTGCGATCGAACGCGCTCGCCTTCAGCCCAACCTCGTAGTTCCAGTTCTCTTCCTTGTCGTAGGAGCGCGTGATGATATCGAGCGGATTGAAGCCGCCGCTGCGGAAACCCTTGGCGATGGTCGCGTAGACCATCGAATCGTCGTTCCAGAACCATGTCGCCGAAACCTTCGGCTGCAGGGATTTGAACGTCCGATCATATTCCGGCAGCCCCGGTGCGGCACGATCGATCTGATTCCTGTCGTCCACGTCGTAGCGCAGCGCGCCGGTGAGCTCGAGGCCCATATCGAAGCGGTAGGAGACCTGCCCGAACGCCGCGTATGCCTTGTTGTGATCGGTCGAACGGCTCTGCGCGAACAGGAGCGGCGCAAGTTCCGGCGGCAGGCCGAACAGCGGCAGAAAGTCCGCGCCGAGGAAAATTTCCGTATCGAGTTTCTGGCGCGTTTTCAGATAGTAGAGGCCAGCGAGCCACTTGAAGCGCGTGTTGCCCGTGGAGGCGAGCCGCAGCTCCTGACTGAAATTGTGTGTCTTCAGCGTCTGCTGCCCGATGATGCCGTCAAGCGGGCTGAGATCGAGTTCCTCGTCGATGTACGACGAGACCTTCGAATAGGCCGTGACCGACGTAAGCGTTGCAGCACCGAGATCGATATCCACCTTCGCGGAGGCATCGTTCAGTATCCGCTCCGCCCACGAGGGATAGTCGCCGATGTAAGGACGCGGCTCGTTAATGTCGCCGCCGGGCGGCACGGAAGCGTACCACGCCGCGCCCGCTTCGGTTTCGAGCCGCGAATAGCGCAGATCGACCGAGACGACATCCGACGGCGTGAACAGCAGGCTGCCGCGGATGTTCTTGTCCTTCGCCCAGTTCGCTTCCTTGGAACGCGGCGCGTTGACGCTTTCGATGTCGCCATCGAAATCGCGCAGCGACCCGGCCAGGCGGAACAGCAATTTATCGGGAACAATCGGGCCGCTGATCGCGGCGGAAAGGCGCCAGTCCTGCCCCGTGCCGTAGCTGCCCTGGATGAAGCCTTCGAAATCGTTCGTCGGCTGCTTGGTGGTGATGTTGATCGCGCCGCCGATGGCGTTGCGGCCGTAAACCGCGCCCTGCGGCCCCTTCAGAACCTCGATGCGCTCGATATCGAACAGGTCCTGCGTGATTTGGTAAGCGTTGCTGAGCTGCACGCCATCGACAACGACCGCGATCGGCGGCTCGCCGTTGCGCGCCTGGCCGACACCGCGGATCGTGAGCAGCGCGACACCCGGCTGCTGCGCCTCGACGATGGAGAGGTTGGGCACGCGAAGCGCCACGTCCTTCACATTGTCGACGCGCGTCGCTTCGAGCGCTGCGGCGGTAAAGACGCTGATCGAATCCGGTACGTCCTGTACGCGCTCCTCACGCTTGCGCGCCGTGACGACGATCTGTTCGACCTCTCCGCTATGCGCAGCGGTTTCGCTGCTTGCTTCCTGCGCCCACGCCGGCACGGCGACGATGGTCGAAACGCCAGCCAAAAGGCAGGCGCACGTATAGTTCAGGCTAGATTGGCTCCGCATCCCACTTCCCCTCCGCATCCGCCGGCGATGCTCCCGATCGCTTGGACTGTTCTGCGTCCTCTGTTCGGCGACCTTGGTTCTAACCCGAGGGCGGGGCGAGGCTCATCCTATCTTTTGGGAACAAATCATACGGGTTCCCGCCTATCCGGACGGATAGGAGCAGGAGAGAGGTGATGAAAGTGGGCAGAGCACGAGACCATCGCCGCCCAAACCCGTTCATCCGTGCCGCGAACCCTTCCGCGGAATCGCTTGGGCGGCTTTAGCGAAAGTGCTTGAAAACGCTTGGCTGGGGCGGGAGGATTCGAACCTCCGCATGGCGGTACCAAAAACCGCTGCCTTACCGCTTGGCTACGCCCCAATGCGCCGCTTGAAACGGCCGATGCCGTGTGTGCGGCCGCTCTTATAGCCGCTGCTTCGGCTTTGGAAAGAGGTGCGCGAGGCTTTGTTTCAGGCGCTGACGCCGCTGCGAACCGTGCCGCCGCGTGTCGACACGAAGAGCGTCGCCACATACATGACAGCGCCGAGGCCAAGGAGCGCAAGGCTGTAGGCCGGAAATAGCACGCCGAGGAAATTCGGCAGCGCCGCCAACGCCGCGTAGATGGCGAGACCCACCGGCCACCCCCAACGCGCGTGCAGATAGTGATGCAGATGGTTGCGATCGCCTGAGAACGGACTACGGCCCTGTGCAATACGCCACGCCATCAGCCGGACCGTATCAAGCACGGGAACCAGAAACAGCAGCGCCACCTGCCCCGCATCAAAGGTCGCGAAGCTGTGGTTGTAGGCATAGATGGCGAGCAGTCCGAAAATCGCCGAAATACCGTAGCTGCCGCCATCCCCAAGGAAAAGCGCGCCCTTCATGTTGAACCAGAGCATGACGACGAGGCTGCCGGCGATGCCGAACAGCAGCGGATCGAAGGGCTGTGGATTGCGGGCGAAGAGCACCGCCGTCCAAATCAACGACAGCGTGAGCACGATGCCGTTCTTGCCGTCCGCCATGTTGACCGCGTTCAGAAGCCCGATGAGGCAGACGAGCGTGAACAGCACCGACGCCCACGCGGGCAGCAGGATGAGCTGGTCGACCCCGGCGAAGCGCAGGAAATCCACGCGAAGGTCGGGCACTTCAAGGATCGTCAGGACGAGAACGAACGATGTCAGCGCCAATCTGACGACGGGAGACAGGCCCATGCGATCGTCCGCGAGGCCGACGAGCGCCATCGCTCCAACCGCGAAGCCGAAACATAGAATCTGCCAGTCGAGCAGCGCGGAATCCCTAGCGAGAAGGTGATAGAGCAGCAGCGCCGAGGCTTCGAACGCCAGCACCACGGCAAGGCCCCCAACGAGCGGTGTGACGCGGGCGTGGCGCTTGCGGCCGCCAAACGGATCGGGATAGTCGAGGAGCCCCAGCAGGCCGCCGATACGGCTCGCATTCTGCCCCACGAAAAGCGCGATCACGACGCCCAAGGCAGCGCAAAGCATATTCAGAGTCATCGCAGTCATCGCCGTGCACCGACCCCTTTTTCATCAGCGTCCGCCGACCTTACCGTTGCGGCCTGGCCAGCGCTACGCTAACTCCCCTCAATGCAGCCCCGAAGTGCAACGGCTCGCCTTTACGCAGGATGAATTAATGACTTTTCTCGTGACCGGAGCCGCAGGTTTCATCGGCTATCACCTTTCGGAACGGCTGCTTTCGCGCGGCGAGCGGGTCATCGGGATCGACAATGTCAACGACTATTACAGCACGACGCTGAAGCGCGACCGCATCGCCGAGCTGGCGCGGCGGCACAACGGCTTCACCTTCGTCGAGCAGGACTTCGCGGACTTCGAAGGGTTGAAAGCCGCGCTTGCGCCGCACCGTGTCGAACGGATCGCCCATCTCGGTGCGCAGGCGGGCGTCCGATACTCGCTGACGAACCCGCACGCCTACGTGCATTCGAACCTCGTCGGGCACCTCAACCTGATGGAATATGCGCGCCATTCGGACAGTGTCGAGCACCTTGTCTACGCCTCGTCATCATCGGTTTACGGCAAGAACGAGAAGCTGCCGTTCTCTGTGGAGGACCGCGTCGACCAGCCGATCTCGCTCTATGCCGCAACGAAAAAGGCCGATGAGCTGATGAGCGAGACGTACAGCCATCTCTACCGTCTGCCACAAACGGGCCTGCGCTTCTTCACGGTTTACGGACCGTGGGGCCGGCCGGACATGGCGATGTGGCTGTTCACCGACGCCATCCTGAAGGGCGAGCCGATCAAGGTGTTCAACAGCGGCGACATGCGCCGCGATTTCACGTACGTCGACGACATCGTCTCGGGCATCGTCGCGTGCCTCGACAATCCGCCGCCCGACGACGGCAGTGTGAAGGCCGGCGGGTCGGTGAACCCGCACCGCGTCTACAACATCGGCAACCACCGCTCCGAAGAGCTGATGCATATGATCGCGGTGCTCGAAAAGGCTGTCGGCAAGAACGCGATCAAGCAGTTCGAGCCGATGCAGCCGGGCGACGTGAAGGACACGTTCGCCGACATTTCCGCGATCGAGCGCGATCTCGGCTTCCATCCGACGACCTCGATCGAGGAGGGTATACCCCGCTTCGTCGACTGGTTCCGTACGTATCACGGCGTCTGACGGGCGTGTCGCTGAACTACCTGCTTTGGGCGCTTTTCGGCCCCGCAGCTTGGTTTGTCTGGCTGACACTGCTCACCGCGATCTTTCTGCTTGGCGGCGCGTTGCGGTCTGCGCGCATCACGGTCACGCTTCTGGCACTCTGGACCATCCTGTTCGCCATTCTGCCGACGGGGAACTGGCTGATGAGCCGGCTGGAAACCGCGTATCCGCGTCCAGCCGTTCTTCCCGACCGGATCGACGCCGTGGCGGTGCTCGCCGGCGCGGAAAAGCTGCGCGCCTCGGCGCTGACGGGCTCGCTGGAAGTCGGCTCGCACGGCGAAAGAGTGAGCGAGGCGCTCGCGCTCGCGCAGTCCTATCCGCAAGCGAAGATCTGGATCGTCGGCGGTGTAACCCACGACGGCAGCAGCGATGTCGACTGGACGGCCGACTACTGGCGCCGGGCGGGTCTGCCACAGGGGCGCATCGGCAAGATCGCGGGAACACTCGACACCTGCGCCAATGCGCGCGGGATTGCAGCAGCCCTTCCCGACCAGCGCGTACTGCTCGTCACATCAGGCTTCCATATGCCGCGTGCGATGGCCTGCATGAAAGCCGTGGGCGTCGATGCAGTTGCCTACGCCGTGGACCGCCAGACAAGCGACCTTCAATTCTCGCCCGCGTTCATCGAGAATGTCGAGCGCGTAGACCTTGCACTGCACGAATATGTGGGCATCGCCTGGTATCGGCTGAGCGGCCGCCTATAGCTGCCAACGGGCGACGCCGGCGGGCAAGGCCTTGCCGCGCAACGCGCCTTTGATGTCGGCGACAAGGCCGCCGTCCTTCACAAGACCGCCGATCGCAGCAGCGTCCATCGTCAGATACTCGGCGTGCGGAACCGCGAGCACCACCGCATGGTAGCGGCGCGAGAGCGCATCGGGATCAAGCGACAGGTGATATTCGTGCACGGCTTCCGCAGGGTCCGCGAGCGGATCGTGCACCGTGACGTTGTGGCCGAGCCACTTCAGACGTTCGATGACATCGACAACCTTGGAATTGCGAAGATCGGGAACGTCTTCCTTGAAGGTGAGCCCCATCACGAGAATGTCGCCGGCCTTGCGCAGCCGATCATGAACCTGATCCGCAACATAGGCACCCATGCTGTCGTTGATCGAGCGGCCCGCGAGAATGACCCGCGGAAGCTGACCAAGCTGCTGCGCCTTGTAGCTGAGGTAATAGGGATCGACACCGATGCAGTGACCACCGACGAGGCCGGGACGGAAGGGCAGGAAGTTCCACTTGGTGCCGGCCGCATCGAGCACGTCATAAACCGAAAGATCGATCTTCTGGAAGATTTGCGTAATCTCGTTGACGAAGGCGATGTTGATGTCGCGCTGCGCGTTTTCAATGACCTTTGCCGCCTCAGCCGCCTTGATCGAGGCGGCACGGAACACGCCGCCGGTCGTGACCTTGTTGTAGAGCGCCGCCACCTTGTCGAGCACCTCGGGGCTCTCACCCGAAACCACCTTGATGATCTTGTCGACCGTGTGTTCGCGGTCGCCCGGGTTGATGCGTTCCGGCGAGTAGCCGAGGAAGAAATCCTTGCCCTGCTTGAGGCCCGACACCTTCTCGATGAGCGGGCCACAAATCTCTTCGGTGACGCCGGGATAGACTGTGCTTTCGTAGACGATTACGGGCTTTGACGTGGTGTCGATCGCCGCCGCAAGCGCGCGCGTCGCGCCCTCGACGGGGCCAAGATCGGGCTGGTTGGCGCCATCGACCGGCGTCGGGACCGTCACGATGATGAAGGCAGCATCCGCGCAGGATGACATATCGGAGGCATATTTGAGGCTGCTGGCCTTCAGCGTGTCGCCGTCGATCTCGCGTGTCGCGTCATGCCCCTGTTTCAGCGCGGCGATGCGGGCGGCGTTAATATCGACACCCGTCGTGTCGAAGTGGCGCGCCAGCGCCACTGCGAGCGGCAAACCGACATAGCCGAGGCCGACGACGACCACCTTCGTTGCAGCATCAAGGCTCATGCATTCTTTCCCACAGGTTCGGCGGCGGGCAACGCGCCCGCTGCAGCTGGTTAGTTCCGGTCCGCCAGAATCGCGACGGAGGCGACGGCTGTCGCCAATTGCCCGAAAATGGTTGCAACATCGCGAACGATGCCGAGAGTCCGCAGCGGCTGCAGGTTTTTCGGCACGATGATCGTGCTGCCCGGCGGCACGACGACGTTGGACCGCCGCCAGAAGCTGGACCGGACCGGCTGCGCGCTGCCATTCGGCAAGACGAGGAAAACACGGCCATCATCGGCTGTGGACTGCGTTCCGCCGGCTTCGGCGACATAGTCCGAAACGGACTTCCCGGGCTGAAACTGAACCGCACCCGGATTGGAGACGTCGCCGAGAGCAAGCACATAGGTCGGTTTCTTCGGGATATGCAGCGTATCGCCGCCATCGAGAATGGGGTCGAGGTCCGGGCGCTGGGCAAGCACGCGCGGATCGGCCTCGACGACCATGCGCCCGACGGCCTCCGTCTCCGACAGGGTCTTGATCAGATCGCCCGCAGCGATGATCGATTGCCCGTTCACGTTCTCCTGCGCTGCCAGCGCAAGGAGCGATGTGTTGAGCTCCCGCGCGGTACGCTGAAAGCCCACTTGCTGCTGTTCGCGAACGCTCCTGCGCGTAAAGACACCGCCGTAGGGATAGGCCTGATCGGTGAGACCGCCGGCGCGGGCCATCAACTCGGAAAGCCGCTCGCCCTTTCGGATCGTGTAAAGACCAGGGCTGTTGAACTCGCCGGTCAGCAACACCGCGCCGGCTTCGTAAGCCGAATTGTTCGCTGTCACGCGAATATCGTCGCCGGCGCTTACGAGAACGTTGGCAAGCCGTTCCTCCTGGCCCCGTACCATTTCATAGCGCGTGAACGGCCCGCTCGCCGGCGTGATATCCAGCATTGGATCGCGCACGTTTGCCATAACGCCGTCGGAAGCGGAGACGAGCGCATCGGCGGAGATGGACTCCGCCACGGGATAGGCGCCTGGCCGACGAACGGCCCCGCCAACGCTGACACTGTGCTCGATCAGGACGGGCAAGAGCTCGGGCACCTCCTCGAAAATCGGCGGGCACTCCTGGTTCCTGCGCGAGAGCTTGTCGTAATCCGCCTCAATGCCTTGGTTCCGACCGTTGCTTTCGTATCGATCGTTTCGCTGGTTTGGATCGTTCTCGTCACGCGCCGTGCGGTCTGCCCTCTCATACCCCTGCATGGGCTGGGTACGGACGACCTCCAGAGATTCATTAGACCCGCTCGCGCCGGCACCCGTGAGCGCGCGTCCGGCGCTCGCGGCAACGTCGCGCCCTTCGCGTTCCACAGTGATCGTGCCGCGCGTAATCACGTTGAAACGGGGCGACTGCGTATCCGCTACAAGACTCTCGAGCTTTTCCAGCGCGAAGCATTGCGGTTTCGGGTTTTCCTGGCCCAGAATGATCTGGCGTGTGGCGCTGGAATTCAGGAAGGCGATGTCGTCGGCGCTGAACACATAAACCCGATCATCCCCGCGAAGGGCGACCGGCCGACTTCGATCGAGCGCCGCACGAAGGTCCGCAGCCTCGTAGCTGCGCATACCCGTGAGCGGATTCCGGCGCACGATGATGGCCATCGGCATGTAGGTCCCAAGCTGCAAATCCTCGGGCCGCCCGATCAAATCTCCAAGCGTCGGAACGGCGGCAAGTGCGCGCGGACCGGGATTGCGCACATGGCCTGCCAGCACGACCCGGTCGAACGCCGCACCGGCGCTCCCCGACTGCACCTGCACGCCGTCACCCGACCAGATCGCGGCGGCCGTTCCCTGCGGACGCACGAAAACCTCGCGCCCATCCTCTCCGATGCGACTGATCGAAATCTGGTATCCACGGGGGTAAAGTGCGCCGCCAGCATAAGCGAGGACATCGCTGACGCTCGCCGACCCACGAAGCTCGTAAATCCCCGGCCGCGCAACGGAACCCGTAACGGCAACCGTGTTGCCGACCACCGGCACCACGATGCGGTCGCCGTCCTGCACGCGGATGCGCGATGCAGTGCCGATCCCAAGAAGGCCATAGAGATCGACGCTGCGTGTCACGCCGCCCCGGACGAGACGGATGTTGCGAAGGCTGCCTGCCTTGCGGATGCCGCCCGCGAGCGCGATCGCGTTCGCCACATCTGACATTGCCGTGACCTGATACTGGCCGGGTCGCTCGACCTCGCCGCCTATAAGCACGGTCGCTGATCGCACGCCCCCCAGCGACACGAACACGTCGGTGCCGAGCAAGTTCTGACGCGTCGCTTCGGAGAGCGACGTGCGCACCGAACCCAGCGTCCTGCCCGCAGCGCGGATGGGCGGCAGGCTGCCGACGATCAGCCGGCCATCGCGGGCCACGCGTGCGCTTTGACTTGCATTGGTGGCGCCCTGAAACGTGACAACCAACTCGTCGCCCGGCCCCAGCACGTAACCATCGGATACCTCGCCGGTGACAGGACCGGAGCCGCCCTCGGAAACGCGGAAAAGATCGTAGCCGAACTGCCGAAGCGACGGGTCCCCAAGCCGCTCCCGATACTGCCGCTCGACCGGCGAAGGCAGGTAGAGGGAATTCAGCTGAATCCGCGATTGCTGGCGGCGGAGTTCGCGCTCTTCGCTCGTCTGGTCCGTGTTCGACGGCAATGTGATGCGGCCGCTCTGTTCGCGCGCCTGATCGACCTGCGCGCCAGCATCCTGCGTGCCCTGCAGCCGCCCCTGCAGCTGTTCGATAACACGCGGATCAACCTGTGCCGCGGCGGGAAACGCGAGCCCGAGGAGCAGGGCCGCGGGCAAAGATCGCCGCACCGCTCCCACCGCCCAAGCATGTATTGCACTCGACGCCGCGCGCACGATTGCCATGCCCAGCCCTCTCCCGATCAAAGTGATTATCATGCCTGATAGATAGGCGAGAAATGCCCGTCAACTCGCCCCGGTCCCATATCGAGACAGACGCTAGCGCGGATCGGCTCAATCCAAAAGAAGGGTTTCGACGGCTTTCAGCGCCTCGTCATCGACGCGCTCCAAGTCCACTTCATCACGAGCCATACTATAAAGGCCCTTGTCTGCGTGATAGCGCTGAGAAGCACTGCTCGCCTGACCTTGCGAGACCGGAGATGGCGTGATGATGAAGGCGGCAGAAATAACGAGTGCCGTCAGAGCCTGAACACGCAATTTCATACCATATGCCTGCGCTTGGGGCCGAGATATAATCCCGGTCTCTCTCTATCTATCGAATTGCATTCCCCAACCGAGGCCCAACTAAAGCGCAAGTATTACGAAATCAAGTCGTTAAACAATCATTCCGGCTGGAGGTTCAGTTTTAAGGCTGAAGTGTGACTCAGCTCACACGCCCCCGGTTGTTTGCACCACGATCATGACAGGTGCGTACTGAGTTTTCCCACCTTCTCCCGAGACGCGATCCATGCAAGATGCGTCAATATGGCTGACTCTTTTTTGCCGCCGTCACCGCTGTTTCTTCGCGAGGCCGAGGTTCGCCGCGGCATCGAGCTTCTGTATTTCGGCTATTCCAGCTTGATCAAGCGCGCTGACGACAAGCTCGCCGGTACGCCCTATGGCCGCGCGCATCACCGCGCGCTGTATTTCGTGGCGCGCCAGCCGGGGCTGACTGTTTCGGGGCTGTTGCGGCTGCTTGACATCACCAAGCAATCGCTTGGGCGGGTGCTGACGGATCTTCAGGATGGCGGACTTGTTGAGCAAAAGGTCGGCGAGCGGGACCGAAGACAGCGCCGGCTTTTTCTGACTGATGCGGGCAAGGCGTTCGAGCATGAACTCTTCGATCTTCTTCGCAGGCGCATGGCAGAGGCCTACGCAGAAGCCGGGCAGCAAGCGGTGGGCGGCTTCTGGGCGGTTCTACGCGGGCTACTGCCGCCTGATCTGCGCGAAGCGGTAGCCGAGCTGCAGCAGGACGATTAACGCCCTTCCGCAAGTTCCTTCGAGCGGCCTGCAGCGGCGCGGACGGCGGCGCGGACCAGTGCCGGGAGGCCGGGATCAGCATCGAGCGCCTCAAGGCCAGCTTGCGTCGTGCCACCCGGCGAAGTGACCGCGGCGCGGAGATCACGCGGGCTGCGCGGATCAGCTTCGGCAAGAGCGGCTGCGCCCACGACTGTTGCGCGGGCGAGCTTCTCGGCGAGTTCAGAAGGGAGACCCGCGGCCTCGCCGGCGGCGGCAAGGGCTTCGATGAAACGGAAGACGTAGGCCGGGCCGGAGCCGGAGACGGCAGTGACCGCGTCGAACTGGTTTTCCGCTTCAAGCCAGACGACCGCGCCGGTGCGTTCGAAGAGTGCGTCGACCGCGACGCGCGCTTCGTCGGAAAGCCCATTGGCGTAAAGCGCAGTCACCCCTTTGCCGACGGATGCCGGCGTGTTGGGCATGGCGCGGACGGGCACGGCTTCGCCCGTGAAAGCGGCAAGATCGGCGAGCATCGTGCCGGCCATGATGGAGACGACGACCGTTTCGGGCCCGACAAGCGCCGGAAGCCCCGCAAGTGCGGCCGGCGCGATCTGCGGCTTCACGGCCAGCACCACCATATCGGGGCGCGGCAGCACCCCCACAGGCAAGGCGGAAAGATGCTCGACACCCTCCGGCAACTGCGGCGAACCCGGATCAACGACCACGATCGTTTCGGCAGCACCGATCCAACGCGCCAGCAGCGCGCTCCCCATGTTGCCGCAGCCGATCAACCACAGCGTTCGAATTTTGTTCTCGTTCTGCATAGTCGATGCGCTCCATAACCGGGCCGGACCACGACCGCAATCGCGACTTTCGGAACCAACGGGGCAGCGCGTTGTTATGGGGGGACCGAGCATAAGGAGATCGCTATGCAATCCAGGGTTTTTCGAATCGCCACCGCGGCTGCGGCACTGACGGCTTTCAGCGGACTAGCCGCCTGCAACAGCCCGACAGAGGAGAAGGCGGAAGACCGCGCCGACGCCATCGAAGATCAGGCCGACACGATGCGCGACAGCGCGGATGCACAGGCCGATCAGATGGAAGACACCGCCGATACCATGGACCCGACGCTGGACGGGGTCGATTCGACTACCGAACAGTCGATGGAGAATCAGGCTGAAGCCGTGCGCGAGCAGGGTGAAGCCAAGGCCGATGCCATGGAAGACAACGCCGATACCGTTCGCGACGCTGCCGATCAATAAACTGCGGTCTCACCTCAAGAAAAAGCCTGGTGCGCATTGACGCACTGGGCCTTTTTTTGTTCAGGCCGCCTGCCGAAGCGCCTCGCCCGGCCATTTCGCCCATAGTGCGGCGGCGCGCGCCGCAACCTTCTTCGCCGCGTCTTCCTTGACCGGCCCATAGCCGCGCACATCGAGCGGCAGCGATGCGATCGACGTGGCGAGCGCGACGTTGTCTGCGCGGAGACCGGCGATCAGGCGATCGAGATCGGCCTCGAACGCGGGAATCGCCGCGCGCTCGCCCCTGCGTTCCTGCGAATAGCCGAAGATGTCGAACGGCGTTCCACGCAGGCCCTTGAGCTTCGCCAGCACCTTGAACATCGGTATGATCCACGCGCCGAATTCATACTTCTTCGGCCGCCCAGTACGCGGATCCGGCCGCGCGAACAGCGGCGGGGAAAGCTGCACCTTCATCTTGTAGTCGCCGCCGAACTGCTGCCCGATCGCCGCGGCGAAACGGCCATCGGTATAAAGACGGCCGACCTCGTACTCATCCTTGTAAGCCATCAGCTTGTAGAGCGACCGGGCCGCGGCCTGGGTCAGGCACTCCGAGCCCGGGTTCGCAGCCTGTTCGGCGGCGCGCACGGCGGCGATCCGGGCAGCATAGCGATCAGCGTAGGCCGCATTCTGGTAGGCGGTGAGGTCTTTCACGCGGCGGGCGATCAGATCGTCCAGCGTTTCGGAAAGCGGCTCGGGCGCCGGGCCCTTCGCGTCCTCGACCATCGCCATCACCTTATCCGGCCGGTGCGCGAGCAACCGCCCGAGCGCAAAAGCACGCTTGTTGAAGGGTACGGCAACGGCATTGAGATCAATGGCGGCATCAATGCTGGCGAGTGCGAGCGGAACAAGCCCCTGCTGCCACGCATAGCCGAGCATCAGCATGTTGGTGCCGATGGCGTCGCCGAGCAGCGCGGTGGCGATTTCGTCCGCCTTCACGAAGGTGGTGGCGTTCGGGTTCGCGGCCTTGCGGATCGCGCGCTCGATGGCGGCGTGCTGGAAATCGAGATCGCGGTCGCGCACGAAGTCGCTGACCGGCGAGATGTTCGCGTTCGCGACCACCGCCGTGCGGTTCGGCAGCATCAGGTTCTGCGCAGCCTTGTCCGCAGCCACAACGGCATCGAAGGCGAGCACGAGGTCCGCCGAACCCGCGATGATGCGCGGGCTGAGGAGCTGGTCGTTTCGATCGGCGAGGCGGACGTGGCTGTAGACCGCCCCGCCCTTCTGCGCGAGGCCGGCCATGTCCGCGGTGGTCGATGCCTTGCCTTCCAAGTGCGCGGCCATTCCGAGCAGCGCTGAGATGGTGAGCACGCCGGTGCCCCCGATGCCCGTGACGAAGATGTTGTAGCCATGGCCAGGCGCGTTCAGCACCGGCTGCGGCACGTCCGACAGGTCGACATCTGCCGATTTCGCCTTTTTGATCTGCGCGCCTTCAACGGTGACGAAGCTGGGGCAGAAGCCCTTGAGGCAGGAGAAATCCTTGTTGCAGCTCGACTGATTGATGCGGCGCTTGCGGCCGAATTCGGTATCGACGGGCTCCACCGACACGCAGTTCGACTGTACCGAGCAATCGCCGCAACCTTCGCAGACGGCGGTGTTGATAAACACGCGGCGATCGGGATCGGGGAACTTGCCCTTCTTGCGGCGACGGCGCTTTTCCGCAGCGCAAGTCTGGTCGTAGATTATGACCGTGGGGCCCTTGGTCTCGCGGAACTCGTTCTGGATCGCGGGCAGATAGTCACGATCCTTTACCGGCACGCCGGAGACGGTCTCGCCCTCGTAGCGCGACATGTCCTCCGTAAGGACGACGACCTTCTTCGCGCCTTCGGCAAGCATCTGCGCGGCGATCTGGCCGACCGAGATATCGCCATCGTGCTGCTGGCCGCCGGTCATGGCAACGGCGTCGTTGTAGAGGATCTTGTAGGTGATATTGACTCCCGCCGCGATCGACTGGCGCACGGCGAGGCTGCCGGAATGGAAATAGGTGCCGTCGCCGAGGTTCGCGAAGATGTGCGGTTCGTCCACGAACGGCGCCTCGCCGATCCACGGCACGCCCTCCCCGCCCATCTGCGTGAAGTTGCCCGTTTCGCGGTCCATCCACATCGACATGATGTGACAGCCAATGCCGGCCATCGCGCGGCTGCCTTCCGGCACCTTCGTCGACGTGTTGTGCGGGCAGCCCGAGCAGAAATAGGGCGCGCGCTTGATCGGCGGCGCATAGCTCTCCGACGTTCTCGCGCGCTCTTCGAAGAAGGCGAGGCTGGCGCGGATGCGGTCCGTATCGTGATATTTCTGGATGCGGCTGGCGATCACGTGCGCGATCATGCCGGGGGTCAGCTCGTTATCGGGGCTGAGCAGCCATTCGCCGCTCTCGTCCTGCTTGCCGACGATGCGCGGGCGCACGTCCTCGCGCCAGTTGTAGAGCTGCCAGCGGACCTGATGCTCGATGAATTCGCGCTTTTCCTCGATGATGAGGATTTCCTCAAGGCCCTCACAGAACTGGCGGATGCCGTCCGGCTCCAGCGGCCAGGGCATACCGACCTTGTAGATGCGAAGGCCGATGTCACGCGCGACCGAAGCGTCGATGCCGAGCGCGTCGAGCGCCTCCATCGTATCGGCATAGGCTTTGCCGGTGGTGATGATGCCGAAACGGGGCCGCGGCGTATCCCACACCGTGCGATCGATGCCGTTCGCCTTGGCGAAGGCCATTGCGGCGAAGCCCTTGTAGCGCTGCAGGCGCGTGTCTTCCTCGCGCCAGATATCGCCCTCGCGGATGCCAAGCCCGCCTTCGGGCATTTCGAAGTCGCCGGGCACGATGATGCGGCGGTGTTCCTTCGCGAGGTCGATCGTCGCTGAGGTTTCGACGGTGTCGGCGGTCGCCTTGAAGCCGACCCACGTGCTGGCGAAGCGCGACATGGCGATGCCGAGCAGACCGTATTCGACATATTCGTCGACGCTCGCCGGGTAGAGGAATGGCACGAAGGCGGCGAGGAAGTTGTGGTCCGACTGGTGCGGAAGCGTGGAGGACTTGGCGCCATGATCGTCGCCGACGATGGCGAGGACGCCGCCGTGCTGCGAGGTGCCGGCCGCGTTCGCGTGCTTAAGAACGTCCATGGCGCGGTCGAGTCCGGGACCCTTGCCATACCAGATGCCGAACACGCCATCGAACTTGCGGTGCGGATTGAGCCCGACGTGCTGCGTGCCCCAGACGGCGGTGGCACCAAGCTCCTCATTGACGCCGGGGACGAAGCGGACGTCCTGTGCTTCGAGAAGCTTTTTCGCGCGCCACAGTTCCTGATCGTAGGTACCGAGCGGGGAGCCGCGATAGCCGGAGATGAAGCCAGCCGTGTTGACGCCGGCAGCGCGATCGCGCGCCTTCTGGATGAGGGGAAGACGGACCAGCGACTGCACGCCGCTCATGAACACCCGCCCGTCTTCGAGCAGATACTTGTCGCTGAGCGTGATGGCGGGCTTGGTGGCCATGTGTCGATTCTCCCTCAATAGGTCAGTTATACTGCCTTATCTTTTTTCACGCAAGATTATTACAACGTTTCGGTGTCACATTTTTGGCCGATATAGGCGCCAAACTCCACATTTTGAGCAGACTTTGCCTACAATCTTTTATCGATTGGCAGAATTATTCTTCGAACCTTTCCAAACGCCGAAAGAAAGACAGAATCTAGCGACTTTGCATGTTCACCGCGCCGGCAGGCATCCTCACCTCAAGCTCCGACAGGTCTTCGGTTGTGTACAGTTGGCAGGCGAGCCGGGAGTTGCGCGTGACGCCGTAGGCGAAATCCAGCATGTCCTCCTCCTCCACGCTCGGACGCGGCAGCAGCGCGGCGTGCCGCTCCGCGACGATGACGTGGCAGGTCGAGCAGGCCATGTGGCCTTCGCAGACACCTTCCAGCGGCTGATCGTGAAGCTGCGCGATTTCCAGCACACGCTCGCCCGGCTTCGCCTCCACCTCGACGATGCGGGCCCCGTCGGCCGATATGAAGCGCACCAGCGTCATGCCGCCGTCCTTCGCTGCATCAACACGGCATCGCCGATCATCTCGGCAGCGGCACGCACCTCCTCGTCCGTGCTGAAACGACCCCAGCCGATGCGAAGACTGGCCTTTGCCTGCTTACGGCTGAGCCCCAGCGCTTCAAGAACATGGCTGTGGCGCCCCTTCGCGCTGGCGCACGCAGCGCCCGAGGAGATGGAAAGGCGGCGGAGGTCCGCAATCAGGCGGTCGCCGTCCAGCCCTTCGAAGCGCAGGTTGATGTTGCCGTGCCAGCGGTGCGCAGTGCTGCCGTTTATGGCGTGCGGCACGTGCAGCGCGGCGAGGAAGGCATCCCACAGCGCTTCGGCGTGGGCGGTATCCTCGCCCATGCGCGCGGCGGCGATCTCGGCGGCCTTGCCGAAACCCACCGCGAGCGGCGCGGCAAGCGTGCCGGAGCGAAGGCCACCACCTTCCTGACCGCCGCCGTGCATCTGCGGTTCGAGATCGAGGCCGGAACGGAGAACGAGCGCGCCGATACCTTTGGGGCCGGAGACCTTGTGCGCCGACAGGCTCATGAGGTCGATGCCGAGCGCGGGCATATCAAGCGGGATCTTGCCGAAGCCCTGCGCGGCGTCGCAGTGGAACAAGGCTCCGGCGGCATGCGCGGCGGCGGCGATCTCGGCAATCGGCTGGATGACACCGATCTCGTTGTTGACCGCCATCACGGAGACGAGTGCGACGTCGGGGCCGAGCGCGGCTTCAAGGGCTCCGAAATCGATGAGGCCGTCCGGACCCACGCCGAGCACGGTGAGATCGAAGCCACGCGTTTCGAGGTAGCGCGCGGATTCGAGGACGCAGCTGTGCTCGGTGGCGACGGTGACGAGGCGGCGACGCCCGGCCCGGGCCATGACGCCCTTCAACGCAAGATTGTTCGCTTCGGTCGCACCGCTTGTAAAAACAACGGATTCTGGCTGGATGTTGAGAAGACGTGAGATGTGGGCACGGGCGACATCGACAGCGGCCTCGGCCTCCCAACCGTATCGATGATTGCTGTGCGGGTTGCCGAACTTACCAGTCCAGAACGGCTCCATCGCCGCAACGACGGCGGGATCGGCGGGCGTCGTTGCTTGATAATCGAGGTAGATGTTCATGCCGCCTGCCTTGCCGCCGCGAGCGTTTCCCATGCGGCGCAGAAGGCGTCGATCTCGGCCTCAGTCGTTGTCCAGCCTAGGCTGACGCGGATCACGTCGGCAGACCCGATCCCCATCGCGGCAAGCACGTGGCTGGCGCCCACCTTGCCCGAGGAGCATGCCGAGCCGCTGGAAACGGCGATGCCCGCCATGTCGAAACGGATGAGCTGCGTGGCGGCGGGAACGCCCGCCATGCGGACCATGCTCGTGGTCGGCAGGCGGGGCGCGGACGCGGCGACGACTTCCGCACCGAGCGCGGTGAGGCGGGTCTCCATGCGATCGCGCAGAGCGCCAACCCGGGCAGGCCAGTCGGTGTCCGCGCGGCGCGCTTCGAGCGCGGCGGCGAAACCGGCGATGCCGACAAGATTCTCGGTGCCGCCGCGAAGTCCCCGCTCCTGCCCGCCACCTTTCTGGATCGCGGCAAAATCGTCGGCGCAGCGCACGATGAGCGCGCCCACACCGGGCGGACCGCCGAGCTTGTGCGCGGAGAGGGCGACAAAATCGGCGGGCGGGAGCGGAAGTTTTCCGGCGGTCTGCACGGCGTCGCACACAACGCGGGCACCGGCCGCGTGCGCGGTTTCGACGATCTGCGCGAGCGGCTGGATGACACCGGTTTCGTTGTTGGCGTGGCTGACGGCGAGAAGATCACCGGCCTGCAGCGTCGGAAGCTGCGCGAGGCCGTTCGCATCGACGGGGACGATAACGGCATCCGGCGCGGCGGCGAGGACAGCGGTGTGTTCGGTCGCAAGGACGAGGCGACGGTTTGCCTTGGCACCGTTCAGCGCGAGCGCGAGCGCCTCGGTGCCGCCGCTGGTAAACACGATCTGCTGCGGAAAGGCACCGAGCGCTGCGGCGATGCGTTCGCGGCAGTCCTCCAGAAGCGCCTTCGCGCGGCGTCCCTCGGCGTGAACGGACGACGGATTCGCCCACGCGCGCGCGGCTTCCGCCATTGCCTCAACGGCGGGAACAGCCATCGGGGCGGTCGCATTCCAGTCGAGATAGATTCGTGCCTTCAATTCACTGCCTTGCTGAACGCGACTCATTCATTGAGTCCGGAAGGGTCTTTCCTATATAGGCACGAGCTTTCCCGCGCACAGTATCAGGACCACCGATGCCCGAAGTGATTTTCCCCGGACCGGAAGGCCGGCTCGAGGGACGCTATCAGCCCGGCAACAAGCCGCGCTCGCCCGTCGCCATTCTGCTCCACCCGCACCCGCAGGGCGGCGGCACGATGAACAACGCCATCGTGCAGGCGATGTACCAGTCGTTCGTGCGGCGCGGCTTCGCGACGCTGCGCTTCAACTTCCGCGGCGTCGGCCGCAGCCAGGGGACATTTGACCAGGGCGTTGGCGAGCTGTCGGACGCGGCAAGCGCGCTCGACTGGCTGCAGCAGTTCAACCCCGAAGCGCCCGTTACCTGGGTGGGCGGGTTCAGCTTCGGCGCGTGGATCGGGATGCAGCTGCTGATGCGCCGCCCGGAGATCAAGGGTTTTATCTCGGTGGCGCCGCCCGCGAACATGTATGACTTCGGCTTCCTCGCGCCATGCCCGTCGTCGGGCCTGATCGTGCAGGGCCTCGCCGACGAGGTCGTCGCGCACGGCGCGGTTCAGAAGCTCGTCGACAAGTTGAAGACGCAGAAGCACATCACGATCACTTACGAGACCGTTCCCGGCGCGAACCACTTTTTCGCGAACGAGATGACGGACCTGATGAGCGTGATCGACACGTACCTCGACATGCGGCTCGCGACCGACCGTTAAGGTCGGCCGCAAGCTGCAAAGCCTCAGCCGACCTTGCGGATCCAGCCGCGCTCGTCGTTCGACTCGCCGCGTTGGATGCCGACGAGTGCGCTGCGCAGCTTCTGCGTGACGGGGCCGGTCGTCGTGCCATCGCCGATGGTGAATTCGCCGCCGCGATAGCGCACCGTGCCGATGGCAGCGACGACAGCTGCGGTTCCGCACGCGAATACCTCGCGCAGACGGCCGCTTTCCGCATCGGCCTTCCACTCATCGAAGCTGTACGGCTTTTCTTCCACCTTCATGCCGTCGGCGCGCGCCAGCTCGATGAGCGAGGCGCGCGTGATGCCGGGGAGGATCGTGCCGAGCGGCGGTGTGATGATGCTGCCGTCGTCCATCACGAAGAAGACGTTCATTCCGCCGAGTTCCTCGACCCAGCGGCGTTCGGCCGCATCAAGGAACACGACCTGATCGCAGCCCTCGCGGATCGCCTCCGCCTGCGCGATGAGGCTGCCCGCGTAGTTGCCACCACACTTCGCCGCGCCGGTGCCGCCAGGGGCCGCGCGCGTGTAGTTGTCGGACACCCAGATCGTGACCGGCTTGCCGCCGCCCTTGAAATAAGGGCCGACCGGGCTCGCGATAACGCAGAAGATGTAGTGCGCGGCGGGCCTGACGCCGAGAAACACCTCATCCGAGAACATGAACGGGCGGAGGTAAAGGCTCCCTTCGCCGCTCGGAATCCAGTCGCGGTCGAGGGCGACGAGCTTTTCGACCGCCTCGACAAACAGCTCTTCGGGAATCCGCGGCATCGCCATGCGGTCCGCCGACTCGTTGAAGCGGCGCGCGTTCTCTTCGGGGCGGAACATCGTGATCTCGCCGCCGCGCCCGCGATAAGCCTTCATACCTTCGAAGATTTCCTGGGCGTAGTGCAGCACTGCGGCCGCCGGATCGAGCGAGAACGGCGCGCGCGGGCGCACCTCGGCGTTGTGCCAGCCTTTCCCTTCGGTCCATTCGATCGTCACCATGTGATCGGTGAAGAGCTTTCCGAATCCGGGGTCTTCAATCAGTTTCGCACGCTCCGCAGCGGGGACCGGCGTCGCGGGGGTGACGCGGAATTCTAGACCGGATGTCATCATTCTCTCCTTAAAACTCGTTCGGGCCGCGGTCCCAGCGACGACTCGCGCGCTTTGTTAGAAAATTGCGCAGGCCTTTGGCAAGCCACCCGCCATACAGGAATGTCAGGGCCGGAAGATGACACCGCCCACGGTGGGCAACGGCACGCCCGTCGTGCCGGGGAAACTGATCGGCAGATCGCGGAGACGCCGCACCGCCATATAGGCGAAGCCTTCCGCCTCCATCGCATCACCGCGCCAGCCGACGGCTTCGACCGGATCGGCCGGGAGTCCGGTCCGCTCCGCGAGCATCCGCATCAGCGTGGCGTTGTGCCGGCCGCCGCCGGTGACAAGTAACCGCGTCGGAGGCACAGGCAGATGCGCGAGCGCGAGCCTGACGGTTTCAGCGGTGAAGGCCGTCAGCGTCGCCGCGCCATCCTCGACCGACAGGCCGCTGACGGCGTTCAGCGAGAAATCGTGGCGATCGAGCGACTTGGGCGGCGGGACGGCGAACCAGTCGAGGTTCGACATGCGCGCCAGCACCTCCTCGTGGGCAACGCCCGACGCCGCGATGGCACCGCCCGCATCATGGCTGAGCCCCCGCGCGGCGAGCACCCAGTCATCGATAAGGGCATTGGCTGGGCCGGTATCGAACGCGATCATCTGATCGTCGGCGCCGAGGAAGGTGATATTGCCGACGCCGCCGAGATTGAGCACCGCGACCGGCCCTCCAAGCCCGGAGGCGAGCGCGCGGTGATAAACGGGGAGCAGCGGCGCGCCCTGCCCGCCTGCTGCTACATCGGCCGAGCGCAGGTCCGCGACCACCTGAATCCCAAGCGCACGCGCGAGGCCGGAACCGTCGCCGATCTGCCAGGTCCAGCCGCGCTCGGGGCGGTGCGCGATGGTCTGGCCGTGGAAGCCGACGATGTCGGCGGAGGCGTCCTCCAGCAGCGAGCGCACCGCATCGGCATGAAGCGCGGTGATCTCCGCCGCTGCGGCACTGATCACCGGGTCCTCGCCGGGCGCTTCCATCGCGAGCGCGCGTTCGATCGACGCCCGGAGCTTTTCGCGGGTTTGCTCGGCATAAGGCACGCTGTGGAAACCGAGCGGGCGGACGTGCGCTTCGCCATCGGTTTCGATGAGCGCGGCGTCGATCCCGTCCATCGAGGTGCCTGACATCAGGCCGACGGCGCGATAAAGCCCGCTACTCATACGCTTTCCCCCATGCTATCGCCCGCCCGCTATGACAGAATTCAAGTCCGACCTCCTACGCCTGCTCGACGCACGCGGCTATATCCATCAGCAGACCGACGCAGCCGCGCTCGACGCGCTGGCGCAGAAGCAGGTCGTGCCCGGCTATATCGGCTTCGATCCGACGGCGCCCTCGCTGCATGTCGGCAGCCTCGTGCAGATCATGCTGCTGCGGCGGCTCCAGCAAACAGGCCACAAGCCGATCGTGCTGATGGGCGGCGGGACGGGCAAGATCGGCGACCCGAGCTTCAAGGATGAAGCGCGGCGGCTGATGACGACCGAGACGATCGCGAGCAACGTCGCTTCGATCAAGCGCATAT
The DNA here is from genome assembly GCF_013911755.1 of Sphingosinicella sp. Lineage (GTDB taxonomy): Bacteria > Pseudomonadota > Alphaproteobacteria > Sphingomonadales > Sphingomonadaceae > Sphingosinicella. The sequence goes on along the minus strand of NZ_JACESP010000003.1, from coordinate 49,171 downwards.
TCGAACGCTTCCTCGTTTTCGGCGACGGGCCGACCGACGCAATCATGGTCGACAATGCCGAGTGGCTCGACCGCCTCGAATACATTCCGTTCCTGCGCGACATCGGCCAGCATTTTTCGGTGAACCGGATGCTGAGCTTCGATTCGGTGAAGCTACGGCTCGAGCGCGAGCAGTCGCTGTCGTTTCTCGAGTTCAACTACATGATTCTGCAGGCTTACGACTTCCTCGAACTCTCGCGCCGCGCTGGCTGCCGCCTGCAGATGGGCGGATCGGACCAGTGGGGCAACATCGTGAACGGCGTCGAACTCGCCCGCCGCGTGGACGGAACTGAGGTCTTCGGCGTGACGACGCCCCTGATTACCACGTCCGACGGCGGCAAGATGGGCAAGACGATGGCGGGCGCCGTGTGGCTGAATGAGGAGTCGCTTCCCGCCTACGACTACTGGCAGTTCTGGCGGAACACGCATGATGCCGACGTGGGGCGCTTCCTGAGGCTGTTCACCGACATGCCCCTCGATGAGATCGCAAGGCTGGAAGCGTTGGAAGGCGCGGAGATCAACGCCGCCAAGGAAGCGCTTGCGAATGCCGCGACAACGATGTGCCGGGGTGAAGATGCAGCCACGGGGGCAGCCGAAACCGCGCGCGCGACATTTGCGGAGGGCGGCGCCGGCGAGGATTTGCCGCACATCGCCGCGACCGGCTCCATCCCGCTTGTCGACGCGCTGGTCGACCTCGGCCTCTCCGCCTCCAAGGGCGAAGCGCGGCGCCTGATTACGCAGGGCGGCGCGCGCGTGAACGGCGAAGCGGTGACGGATGCCGCGGCGATGGTTTCAGGCGCCGGCGCGGTGCGCGTGTCGGCGGGGAAGAAGCGGCACGGCGTGGTGAACTTCGGGTAAGATCGCCGTTCAGTGCGGCTGGGGCGGCACTGTGCTGAACTGAGGCACATCGTCGACGATGTCGTAGTAGTCGCCCTTTTCGGCGGTGTGAACGTGCACGGCGAGGCGCGCGTTCGTCGGCGTATCGAAGGCGCCCATTGCGATGCCGGTCCAATCGCGGCCGATCGGATCCCAGAAGAGCGATGAGCCGCAAACCCCGCAGAAGCCCCGACGCACCTTTTCGGAGGATTGGAACCAGCGGACGTATTCCTGTCCCTGGATAGTAAGCGCGGACCTCAGCACATCGGTCGATACAAAATAATGGCCTGATTGTTTCCGGCATTGGATGCAATGACACCCATCCGGCCCGGGCAGATCACCCTCCACCGTGAAGCTCACCGCTCCACACAGGCAAGACCCCGTGCGCACCTTCGGAAGCCTCCGATCTACCGCTGCCGCTGTGCCCTCGGGCGCCAGTTGTGGACGTCCTCGTCTATTTTTGCGCGCGCTTCGGGACTGAGAGAGATGCCGAGCGTCTTGACCCGCATACGGCCGGACGCTTCGGCGCTGCGATCTCCGCCGGTCGTGGCGGCAAGTGCCCAGAAATAGGCGTTGCCGATGTCGCGGCTGACACCGCGCCCGCGCGCGAAGGCATCCGAGAGCGCGATCTGCGCCGGACCGTAGCCGCGATTGGCGGCGCGGTGGAACCATCCTGCCGCAACGGCCGGGCTCGCCCGAACGCCGTGCCCCTTGGCGTACATGACGCCAAGCATCGTTTCCGCAATCGCTGAGCCGTGCTCTGCGAGGCGCTGGAAATTGCGCTGCGCCTTGCGGTAGTCGCCCGTTTGATAGGCCAACATCGCGCTTTCAAGCCGCGCCGACGCCCAATCGCTCGCCCCGGCGAAGGACGGCACGGCGAGTGCGAGCAGCAGTGCGATTGCAAGCGGTGTCTTCATCGTTTCGCGGCTGTCGCAAACGGCTAGCCGGAACGCAAGAGGCCGACAGCGGCGTCGCGCCCGAAGAGGTAGAGAAGAATGCGTGCCGCCTCGCCACGCGGCCCCGAAAGTCCGCCTTCGTGCTCGACGAGAAGGCGGGCATCGTCGCGCGCGGCCTCGACGAGTGCGCCGACCTGTTCGGGTGTCGCGATGCGGAATTCGGGGTCGCCCGACTGGCGAACACCGAGGAGCTCGCCGCCGCCGCGCAGCTTCAGGTCTTCCTCGGCGATTTCGAAGCCGTCGTTCGAGCGGCGGATGAGCGCGAGGCGGCTGCGCGCGGTTTCCGAGATATTAGGCGCCCGGACAAGGAGGCACACGGAGCGCGCGGCGCCACGCCCGACGCGGCCGCGGAGCTGGTGGAGCTGGGCAAGGCCGAACCGTTCAGCCTGCTCAATGACCATCAGACTCGCTTCGGGCACATCGACGCCGACCTCGACGACGGTAGTCGCGACAAGAAGCTGGATGCGACCGGCCTGGAAATCCGCCATCACCGCGTCCTTGTCGGGGCCTTTCATGCGACCGTGGACGAGGCCCACGACAGGGCCGAAGCGTTCCTTCAGCATGGCATGGCGTGCGTCGGCGGCGGCGAGTTCGGCGCCGGTTTCGCTTTCCTCGACAAGCGGGCAGACCCAGTAGGCGCGGCCGCCATCGGCGAGCAGGCGGCCCACGCCTTCGACGACTTCCTCCAGCCGTTCCTGACTGATGACGCGGGTTTCGACGGGGGTGCGGCCGGGGGGCATTTCGTCGAGCTTCGAGATATCCATCTCGCCGTACTGCGTCAGCGTAAGCGTGCGGGGGATCGGCGTTGCGGTCATCACGAGCATGTGCGCCGTCTTTTCGGCCTTGTCCGCCAGCATCAGGCGCTGGGCGACACCGAAGCGGTGCTGCTCGTCCACCACGACGAGGCCGAGGTTGCGGTAGTCGACCGCCTCCTGAAAGATCGCGTGGGTGCCGACGAGGATGTGAATGTCGCCCGCAGCGAGGTCGGCGAGGATCGCCTTGCGCTGAGCGCCTTTTTCGCGGCCGGTGAGGATTTCGGCGCGGACGCCGATACCGCCGAGCATCGCGGCGATGTTCGCCATGTGCTGGCGGGCGAGGATTTCGGTCGGGGCGAGCATCGCCGCCTGCCCGCCCGCCTCGACAGCGCCAAGCATGGCGGCGAGCGCGACCAGCGTCTTGCCCGAGCCGACGTCGCCCTGCAGCAGCCGCAGCATCGGCGCGGCCTGCGCGAGATCGCCGGTGATCTCGGCAATCGCGCGCTGCTGGGCGCCGGTGGGGCGATACGGCAGCGCGCGGAGCATGGCTTCGATGAGGCTGCCGTCTCCCCGGAGCGGCAGCGCGCCGCGTCTGCGCGACGCCTGCCGCATCAGCAGCAGCGCAAGCTGGTTTGCGAGAAGTTCGTCATAGGCAAGCCGGTCGCGCACGGCGCGGTCGTTGGCGTGGGCCGCGGCAAGCGCTTCGTGCCAGCGCGGCCAGCCGCGCTGCCGGACGAGCGAGGCGCCTGCCCACTCGGGAAGCTCCGGCAGACGCTCCAGCGCGTGCTCGACAAGCGTGCGGAGGCGGCGGTTGGTGAGGCCTTCGGTGAGACCGTAGACGGCCTCACGCTCGGGTATGTCCCCCGCCTTTTCAGGCACCACGACATGATCCGGGTGGACGATCTGGAGGTTCTGTCCGAAGCGGTCGAGGCGGCCGCTGACCATACGGCGTTCGCCGATGGGGAGCAGCTGCCTTGCATAGCCGCCGCGATCGGTGAAGAACACGATATCGAGCGGGTTGCCGTCCCCGTCGAGCACGCGGACGCGCAGCGGCGACTTCGGCCCCCGCGTCTCGTGACCCACGACATCGACCGCGAGCGTGACGACCTTCCCTTCAAGGCCGCCGTGCACGGCATCGACGCGCAGGCGCTCGATCTCGCCGGTCGGCAGATGAAAGAGCAGGTCGATGACGCGCGCAATATCCAGCCGCTCGAGCTGACGCTGGAGCGCCGGGCCAACGCCTTTCAGCGCCGCGATTTCCGCGAACAGGGGGTTGAGGATATCGGGCCGCATGGTATCTCGCTTCGCGAACTGACTAACCCCATGCAGCGGGAGGCGCAAATGCGCTTTCCGTCTCATTGCTATTGGCGAAAGCGCAGATGACCAATCCCCTCGACGCGCGCCGGCGGCGGCTCCACTTCCGCGCCTGGCACCGCGGCACCAAAGAAGCCGACATCATGATCGGCAGCTTCACCGACCGCTATCTCGCTGGCTGGGACGAAGCCGAAATCGCATGGATGGAAGCGTTTCTCGAAGAGGATGACGTGGAGATCATGGCGTGGGCGATCGGCACCGACACAGCGCCGGAACGCTGGCACGGGCCGCTACTGGATGCCTTGAAGCGGCTCGATTTTATGGTGGCGCCGGAGTGAAGAATTACATCGAGGTCATCGCCAAAGCCGGGGCGTCGTTGACGCTTGCGAGCGCGCCTGCCGGTTTCCAGCCGTGGCTACTCGCGGACCTCGCGCGTGCCGCGTTCGCGAAGGACGCGCGTGCGGTGTTCATCGCGCCCGACGACCTCGCCGCGCACCAGCTTCTCGATGCCGCGCACTTCTTCGCGCCGGAGGTGGAGACGCTGTACGTTCCGGCGTGGGACTCGCTGCCCTACGACCGCGCCTCGCCGTCCCTGCGCGTGGCAGCGGAGCGGGTGGCGGGGCTCGCGGGGCTGATGCGGCCCGTGAAGACGCCTCAGCTTGTCGCGACGACGGTGAACGCGCTCATTCAGCGCACGCTGCTGCCAGAGCGGCTTGGAAAGTTGAGTGCGCGGATCGCACCTGGCGAGCGCATCGACCGCGACGCGCTTGCCGAGATGCTCGTCGCAAACGGCTACGTGCGCACCGACACGGTGATGGACGCCGGCGAATTCGCGGTGCGCGGCGGCATCCTCGACCTGTTCCCGGCAGGCGGCGACCATGCGCTTCGGCTCGACTTCTTCGGCGACGAGATCGAGACGCTGCGGCTGTTCGACCCGGCGAGCCAGATGACCAGCGGCACCAGCGCGGGGTTCGACCTGCTGCCGGTTTCGGAAGCGCTGCTTTCGGTCGACAGCATCCACCGCTTCCGGCGCGGCTATGTGGACCTGTTCGGTGCGACCGCGACCAGCGACCCCCTCTATCAGGCGGTGAGCGACGGGCGGCGGCTTGCGGGGATGGAGAACTGGCTGCCGCTGTTCGAGGATGGGCTCGGCACGGTGTTCGACTATCTTGGCGCGGCCGATATCATCGTGCGCGACGAGGGCACGAGCCTTGCCGCCGAACAGCGCTTCGCCGCCATCGACGATTATCACGGCAACCGCGTTTCCGCGATGACGCGCGATCCGGGCAGTTACCGCCCGCTGCCGCCCGACGCTCTCTACCTGACCAAGGCCGAGTGGGATGTCATGCAGGAGGCGCGGCGCGTCCACCTCGCAACGCACTTCGCGCGGCCCGACGAAGACGCCGTGCTCGACCTCGGCGTGACGGCGGCGCGGGACTTCGCGCCCGAGCGCGCGGCGCAGGCGAACATCTACGAGGCCGTCGGCACGCACGTCGCGGCGCTGCACAAGAGCGGCCACCGCGTGGTGCTTGCAAGCTACACCGAAGGTTCGCGCGACCGGCTGCACACGCTGCTTGCCGACCATGGCTTCGGTCCGCTGCACATCGTGGAGAACTGGCAGGAGGCGCTCGGTGCCGCCAAGGGCGGCGGCGCTGCGATGGCGGTGCTGCCGATCGACCATGGCTTCACGACCGGCGAGGTCGCGCTCGTTTCCGAGCAGGACATGTTCGGCGACCGGATGGTGCGGCGCGTCAAGCGGGCGCGCAAGGCCGACGCGTTCATGGACCAGATTTCCATGATGACGCCCGGCGACCTCGTGGTTCACGCGGACCACGGCATCGGGCGCTACGAGGGGCTGACCACGATCGAAGTGGGCCGGAGCCCGCATGACTGCGTCCACCTGACCTACGCGGGCGGCGACAAGCTGTACGTGCCGGTGGAGAACATGGACGTTCTCTCGCGCTACGGATCGGACTCCGAAGGCGTGGCGCTCGACAAGCTGGGCGGCGCGAGCTGGCAGGCCCGCAAGGCGCGGATGAAGGAGCGGATTCGCGAGATTGCGAATGAACTCCTCAAAGTAGCCGCGGAGAGAGCGACTCGGCCTGGGAAGGTTTTCGAGGCGGAGGCGTCTACTTTCGGGGCGTTTGTGGACCGCTTCCCCTACGCCGAAACCGACGACCAGCTGCGCGCGGTGGATGATGTGGTGGCCGACCTTGCGGCGGGCAAGCCGATGGACCGGCTGATCGTGGGCGATGTCGGCTTCGGCAAGACCGAGGTGGCGCTGCGCGCGGCGTTCGTGGGTGCGATGGCCGGGCACCAGGTGGCCGTGGTCTGCCCGACGACGCTGCTGGCGCGGCAGCACGCGCAGAACTTCCGCGAGCGTTTCGATGGCCTGCCGGTGAAGATCGGGCATCTTTCGCGGCTCGTTCCGGCAGGCGAGGCCGCGCAGACGCGCGCGGGGCTTGCCGACGGCAGCGTCGACATCGTGGTCGGAACGCACGCGCTTTTATCGAAGAACATCAATTTCAAGCGGCTCGGTCTTGTCATCGTGGATGAAGAGCAGCGCTTCGGCGTGATCCACAAGGAGCGGCTGAAGCAGCTGAAATCCGACGTGCATGTGCTGACGCTGACCGCGACGCCGATCCCGCGCACGCTGCAGATGGCGATGTCGGGGCTGCGCGACATGTCGATCATCGCAACGCCGCCCGTCGACCGGCTGGCGGTGCGCACCTACGTGATGCCGTGGGACGAGGTTGTGGTGCGCGAAGCGCTGCTGCGCGAACATTATCGCGGCGGCCAGAGCTTCTTCGTGACGCCGCGCATCGCCGACATTCCCGAGATCGAGGAGTTCCTGCGAAGCCACGTCCCCGAGGTGAAGTTCATCGTCGCACACGGGCAGATGGGGTCGACCGAGGTCGAGGAGCGCATGTCGGCCTTCTACGACAAGCGCTATGACGTGCTGGTTTCCACGACGATCATCGAATCTGGGCTCGACATTCCGAGCGCCAATACGCTCGTCGTCCACCGCGCCGACATGTTCGGCCTCGCCCAGCTTTACCAGATCCGGGGCCGCGTGGGCCGATCGAAGACGCGCGCTTATGCGTACCTGACAACGCCCGCGAACCACATGATCACCGAGACCGCGACGAAGCGGCTGCAGGTGCTTTCGAACCTCGACACGCTGGGCGCGGGCTTCCAGCTTGCCGCGCAGGATCTGGATATTCGCGGCGCGGGCAATCTGCTCGGTGACGAGCAATCCGGGCATATCCGCGAGATCGGCTTCGAGCTGTATCAGGACATGCTGGAAGAGGCGATGCTGGCAGCGCGCGCCGACGCGGCAGGGCTCGACCGGCCGCGCGAGGCGTTCAGTCCGCAGATCGCGGTGGATGCGCCGATCCTCATCCCCGAGAGCTACGTGGGCGACCTCAACCTTCGCATGGCGCTCTATCGCCGTCTCAACGACATCGACGAGGTGGCGGGCGTGGAGCCGTTCGCGGCCGAGCTGATCGACCGCTTCGGGAAGCTGCCAGATGAGGTCAGCAACCTTCTGAAGGTCATTGAAATCAAACTGCACTGCAAGGCCGCCAACATCGAGAAGCTGGAAGCCGGACCCAAGGGCGCGCTAATCGCCTTCCACGCCGGGAGCTTCCCGAAGCCAGGCAAGCTGATCGAGTTCGTGCAGAAGAATGCGCAGGTGGCGAGGCTACGCCCCGACCACAAGCTCTTCATCGGTCGCGATTGGCCGAGCCCGGCAGCGCGACTGCAGGGTGGGCTCAACGTGGCGCGGGCGATGGGGAAGCTGGCGGGTTAGGTTTGCTTAAGTTTCGGGGCGTAGCCTCGGGTGTGTGGCCAGCATTCCGCATACCCCGCTCAGCACGCGCGCCTTTTGGTCGGTCACGGCTATCATGTCGCTCTGCGTCTTCGGCACGGTGTTCCTGTGGGACGGCGTGCCCCTTGCGGCGCCGTCTCCGGACGGCGGCTCCACATTCACCTGCTCGGCGCCATACGTTCACGACGGGGACAACATCAACTGCCGGGGAATACGCCGAGGGCGTCTGTACGGCATCGACGCCCCGGAAATGCCGGGCGCGTGCCGACCGGGGCGCCGCTGCACGCCCGGTGACCCCTATGCGAGCCGCGATCATCTGAGGTCGCTGGTGGCGGGCGATAACGTGCGCTGCGAGCAGCTGGAAACCGACCATTACGGCCGTGCCATCCTTCAGTGCTGGTCGGGCAGCATCAACCTTTCCTGCGCGCAGGTGAACGCTGGCCATGCCGTGAAGCGCTACGGCTGGCTGCGCTGCGGAGACGCCAGCTAGCGGAACTGCGGACTTGATGGGCCTCTGGGCGCATGCCATCAGCGCCTTTGAAGCCTCATCCCCCTGCGGCATTCGTGGAGGAGAGAACAGGTGTTCAGTCACATCATGGTCGGCGCGGACGATACAGCCGCCGCAAAAAAGTTCTACGACGCGACGCTCGGTGCGCTCGGCATTCCGCCGGGCACAATGGATGACAAGGGCCGCATTTTCTACATGACGCAGACCGGCATCTTCGCCGTCACGAACCCCATCAACGGCGAGCCCGCCAGTTGCGCCAATGGCGGGACGATCGGCTTTGCCGCAAAATCGCCCGCCGAAGCCGACGCCTGGCACGCCGCCGGCGTGGCGAGCGGCGGCACGACCTGTGAAGATCCGCCCGGCGTTCGGGAAGGCAGCTTCGGCAAGCTGTATCTCGCCTATCTGCGTGACCCCGCCGGCAACAAGCTCTGCGTGATGCACCGGCTGGGCTGACGAAAACGGCGTGCCCGGCTTCCGGGCACGCCCCGGTTTCAGGCGGCGGCGAGCACCGCCGCCTGCCTCAGCGCCTCGATCGGCTGCGCGCCGACCACGGCGACCTTGTTTGCGAAGATATGCGTGGGAACGCCGCTGACGCCCATCGAACGGGCCCGATCCGCCTGCGCATCAATGATGTCCCTGTCGGCATCGCCGGCGAGAAGCCCTTCCAGAATGGCGCGGTCCATGCCTGCTGATGCACCGATGTCGGCGAGGACAGCGGCATCCCCAATATCACGGCCTTCGCTGAAATAGGCACGGAACAGACCTTCGGCGACGGTGTCCGCGCGCGCCTGCCCGCCCGCCCAGCGCACGAGGCGGTGCGCATCGCGGGTATCGGGCACGCGCTCTACGCGGCTGTAGTCGATATCGAGGCCGACGCCCTTCGCGGCGGCAGTGACACCCGCCCCCAGTTCCTTCGCACGCGCGTCGCTGCCGAACTTCTGGCGGACGAACGCCGCGCGGTCGACACCGCCTTCGGGCATGTCCGGGTGGAGCAGATAGGGGTGCCAGCGGCGTTCTATGTCGGCCTCGCCCGCGAAGGTATCGAGATGGCGCTTGCCGATCCAGCACCACGGGCAGACGAAATCCGAAACGACATCGATAGTGATCGCCATGAAAAGCCTCCCGCACGGGAGCCGGATCAGGCGGCGACTGCGACCTTCCGCGCCTTCAGCGACGCAACGAGGGCCCGCGCATCGGCATCGCCATCCCAGCAGGCGAGATTGTAGCCGATCCTGAGCGCGATGGAAGCACCGCCCGGCAGATCGACTTTCTGGAGGCGAAGGACGTTCGCAAGGCGGCGGATCGCGACGTTCGCACTGGCATAGCGCGTATCGGGGAACTGCACGAGGATGCGGCTGCCGGAGAGGCGCGTCGCCATGTCCTCCCCGCGGATGCAGCGGCGGACCATGTCGCCGACGCGGCGCATCACGATGTCGCCCGCGAGATAGCCGTGCACGGCATTGATCTCGTCGAGGTTCTCGATCGTGAGCCCCGCCACGGCGACCGGAAGCGAGAGTTCGGCGCAATCCTGCAACGTTGCCTGCAGATGCGCCATGCCGAAACCGTGCCCCGCAAAGCCGGTGAGGCCATCGCGGATGACCATCTCGACATGCTGCGTGTAGCGCACGGCAAGCGCGGCGCGCAGCGCCTCGAGCCGCTTGAACGAGGTGAGGTGCACAGAGAGCTGCTCGCTCGACAGGCAGGTGGGCGCGACATCGGTGACGCCGGCGTTGAACACCATATCGAGATCGAGCTTCCCGACGTCCGGCGTCGCGAGCAGCACGGGGAGATTGTAAAGCGCGGGAACGCGGCGCATCCGGTCCGCGAAATCGATCGCGCTCCTGGGGTCGACCGCCGAGCAGAGCAGCACGGCATCAAGCCCACCGCGATAGAGGAGCGCGCGCGCCGCCTCCGGATCATCGCAGATCGTCGCCTCGGTGCAGGACCGGACGGCGCGGTTGAACTGTTCGGCGCAGTGGGCGCTCTGATCGAACTGCATGAGCAGGACCGAGGCCCGGCGGCTTGCGATCACGGGCTCGGCGGGGGCGAGGAAAAGCCCGTCGCCGCTCGTGAAGCCGCGCGCGGTCGCCTGGCGGCGGACAAGCTCGCGGCGCATCGTGGAGAGGCGCAGCAGAATGGCGACGCGGCTCGCGACCTGTGTCGGATGCATCGGCCGGTGAATGATATCGTCGAAACCTGCGTGCTGGAGATCGCGGTGAAGCGCGGCGGTGCCATCTTCGGTGAGCGCAACGAGCATCATGCCCTCGCGCTGTGTCCACCGCTCGGCGCTGCGCGCGAAGGTGGTGACGGCGGCAATGCCGATTTCTGCGCCCGCGAGCACGATGACAAGCTGGTAGCGCCCGCTCGACGCGAGTGGGATCGCTTCCATCCACGAGGTGGCCTGCACCTGGGTGAACTTGTCGGCCGCGATCTTCGCGACGCCCGCTTTCGCGTGCGCTTCATCCTTGCCGACAACGAGTACGCGATTGGCCTGCACGAACCAGCCTGCCCCCTGTTAGAGCGTTAACACAGAGCTTTCTAAGGGACGGCAGTTAAGGATTGGTCAAGCGGCGCGGGCGCGCTGCCAGTTTTCCACGAACCCCGGAAGGTCGCCGAGCGCGAGCGGCGGGCTGCACAGATAGCCCTGATACCAGTTGCAGCCTTCGCGCACGAGCGTTTCGAGCTGGCTCTCGGTTTCGACCCCCTCCGCGACGACGACCATGCCGAGTGAACGCGCCATATCGACGACCCCGCGCACGATCACGCGGTCGCGCGTCGAGCCCGAGAGATCGGTGACGAGCTTCTTGTCGACCTTGAGGATATCGAGCGGCAGTGACTTCAGGTAGGCGAGCGACGAGTAGCCGGTGCCGAAATCGTCGATGGCGACGCTGATGCCGCGCTGACGGAGCTTGGAGAGGATTTCGGACGCGTGCTCCAGATCCTCGACGAGGCCGCCCTCGGTGACCTCAAGCGTCAGCCGCGCGGCCGGGAAGTGGCTGTCGGCGAGCGATTCCACGACGATACGCTCGAAATCGGCCGCGCGCATGTCCGCCGCCGTGACGTTGATCGAGAGCCTGAGATCGCGCAGATGCTCGGGCCACGCCGCCGCTTCGCTGCACGCCTGACGCATGATCTGCTCGCCGAGCCGCGTGCCGAACTCGGCGCGCTCCGCGATCGCGAACAGCGTTTCGGCAGGCAGCACGCCGTAGAGCGGATGCTCCCAGCGCACCAGCGCCTCGACGCCGACGATGCGGTTGGTGACGATATCGACCTGCGGCTGATAAAGCAGGCTGAGGCCGCGCCGTTCGGCCGCGGCACGCAGGTCCGCCTCCAGGCTGGCGAAGCGCGCCGGGTTGCCGTGCTCGTCCGAAAGGAAGACCTGGAAGCTGTTTGGATCCAGTTCCTTCGCGCTGGAGAGCGCGGCGCTCGCGCGCTGGAACAGTTCGTCCGCAGTCGTTACCTCCTCGTCGCTCGCGGCGATGCCGAGACGGCACGAAAGGTGAATGACGCGCCCGCCGACGATGAACGGCTTCTCGAAGCCCTTGCCGATGCGCTGGCTGAAGAACACCGCCTGATTGAGCGTGATCGGTCCCGCAAAGGCGACGGCGAACTCGGCGCCGCCCAGACGCGCGGGAAGTTCGCTTTCGGCAGTCTGGTCGTTCAGAAGACGGCGCAGGCGGCGGCCGACGGCCTGCAGCAGCGAATCCGCGACCGCGCGGCCATAGGCGGCGTTCACCTGATCGAAGCGGCTGATCGCGAACATCACCACGATGCAGGCCGGGTTGTGCCCTGCGCGCGTGTTCAGCTTCTCATCCACCCACGCGCGGGCGTGGCGGAGGTTCGCAAGGCCGGTCAGCGTGTCGAAATGCGCGGAAAGGCGACGTTCGATCAGCGTGGAATCAAGATCCTCGACCGTGGCGGTGAGCCCAATCACACTGCCGGCGGCATCGCGCGTCGGCCGTATGTGGTGAACATAGGTGTGCGGCCGCCCATCGAGAACGAGGCGGTGCTCGACCTCCCCGGGGACGCCCGCCTGCCAGATGCGGCGGACGGCGCGGCGTGCCTGCGCCCGCGCGCGCCGATCGAGCCGCAGGAAGGCATCGTCGAGCGAAAGCCGGTCGGTGTGCGGCGGATCGCCGATGAGCAGCGCGAGCGGCGGGCCGATGCGGACGAAATCGTCGCCCACGCTCCATTCCCAACGCGCCGTGCCGCCGATCGAGGCCTGCGCGGAGGCCACCGCCGCCTCGGCGCTCGTCTTCTGCATCCGCCGGATCGAGCGCTCGACGAAGCGCAGCGACTGACCGAGTTCGGACGCGCCAAATGGGCTGATCAGATAGTGCGTGGCGCCCGCCGTATAGACATCGCCAAGCGAGGCCGCGTCGCTGCGCGACAAGAGCACCAGAAGGCCGCCCCGCCGCTCCTGCACTGCCTGCGCAAGCTGCTCGACCTGCTGCAGGCCCCGCTGAAGCGCGCCGCGCGCGTCGACAATGGCGATCAGCGCTTCCGACGCGGCATAGCGACGGGCGGCATCGTCGGGCCGGAGGCTGACGATAACCGGACGTCCTGTCGCCTCAATGGCATCCTGCGCTTCGCGCCGGTAGCGGAATGAGGCGAGAAAGACGGGCGCTGAAAGCGATGAGCCGTGCATTTCACCTCGTGTGGAGACCGCAGGGCTGTAACACTATCACGGCGCCCTGCAAAGGCCAGCGTCGAGACGGCCGGAACCGCCGCCATCAACGCCAAAACTTGCCCCCCGCCCCCGGCACGACTAACTCTGGAAGATGATGCAGGATGTGAGCGCAGAGACGGCCGGGCAAAGCCCGCTGATCGACCCCTTCGGGCGGGCGGTGACGTACCTGCGCGTTTCCGTGACCGATCGCTGCGATTTCCGCTGCACATACTGCATGGCGGAAACCATGCAGTTCCTGCCCAAGTCCGAGGTGCTGAGCCTTGAGGAGATCGACCGCATCGCGTCGGCCTTCATCCGGCGCGGCGTGCGCAAGGTGCGCCTGACGGGCGGCGAGCCGCTCGTGCGGCGCGGCATCGCAAGCCTCGTCGATTCGCTCGCAAGGCATCTGGGGCGCGGCCTCGACGAGCTGACGCTCACCACCAACGGCAACCAGCTCGCGAAGCACGCAGAAGCGCTTGCCGCCGCAGGCGTGCGCCGCGTGAACGTGAGCCTCGACACGCTCGACGCCGACCGTTTCCGGCGCATCACGCGCTGGGGCGAGCTGCCGCGCGTGCTGGACGGCATCGCCGCTGCAAAGGCCGCCGGGCTCGCGGTCAAGATCAACACCGTGGCGCTGCGCGGCATCAACGAGGACGAACTCGGCGACATGGCGGCGTGGTGTGGCCGCGAAGGGCACGACCTCACCTTCATCGAGACGATGCCGATGGGCGAGATCGACGAAGACCGTACCGACCACTACCTGCCGCTTTCCATCGTGCGCGCGGAGCTTGCGAAGCGCTTCACGTTCCGGCCGACCGATTATGTGACGGGAGGCCCCGCGCGCTATGTGGAGGTCGCGGAGACGGGGCGCAGGATCGGGTTCATCACCCCCCTCACCCACAATTTCTGCGAAAGCTGCAACCGCGTGCGGCTGACCGCGACGGGGCGGCTCTACATGTGCCTGGGGCAGGAAGACAGCGCCGACCTGCGCGCCGCGGTGCGCCGCTCGCCATCGGACGCCGACCTCGATGCAGCGATCGCCGAGGCGATCACGCGCAAGCCCAAGGGCCACGACTTCGTCATCGGGCGCGGCGGTCCCCGCGCCGCTGTTCCCCGCCACATGAGCGTGACGGGCGGATGACCGGAAAGCTCCCCGGCAAGGTGGCGCTCGCCATCTCGCCCACCCCCGCCGCCCGCGAGGCCGCGGCGGCGATCCTGCCGCTCTACGACTGGGCAAGCGAGGCCGAAGCCGACATCATCCTCGCGCTCGGCGGCGACGGCTTCATGCTGCAGACGCTCCACGCCGTGCTCCATCGGCGGCGGCCCGCAAGCGTCTTCGGCATGAACCGCGGCACGGTCGGCTTCCTGATGAACGAATACAGCCCGGACGGCATCGCCGAACGCATCGAGAACGCGCGCGCGTTCAAGCTGCACCCGCTGCAGATGGATGCGCGCACGATCAGCGGCGACCGCATCGTCTCCCCCGCGATCAACGAGGTCTCGCTGCTGCGCGAGACGCGGCAGGCCGCCAAGATCGAAATATCCATCGACGGGCGCGTGCGCATGTCGGAGCTCACCTGCGATGGCGTGCTGGTGGCGACGCCCGCAGGCTCGACCGCCTATAATCTCTCGGCGAACGGCCCGATCCTGCCGCTTCAGTCCGACCTCCTCGCGCTGACCCCGATCAGCCCCTTCCGTCCCCGCCGCTGGCGCGGCGCACTGATCCCCGACGCATCGGTGGTGGAATTCCGGATGCTGGAGGCCGGAAAGCGCCCGGTGAGCGCGGTCGCAGACCAGCTGGAAGTGCGCGATGTGGACGTCGTGCGCATCAGCACCGACCGCTCGATCACGCTGGAGTTGCTGTTCGACCCCGAATACGCGCTCGACGACCGCATCGCGATGGAACAGTTCCTGACCTGAACAGTGTCCTCAGGTTATGCATTCCGGGCTTGGCAGCCGAAATTTCCGCTGATATACGCCGCCGCCTGACATCGTTCCCCGGTAGCTCAGCGGTAGAGCATCCGACTGTTAATCGGACGGCCGCCTGTTCGAATCAGGCCCGGGGAGCCAACCTTTCCTGACATTTCGCAACGCGACCGGCCCTCCGCTGAGAGGCGCGCTGAACGTTTTCCTGCATCGCATTGATACGAAAACGGTTCAGTGCGTCGAGCGTGAGTGCATCGAGCGCCGTGCCCCGCCGCTTGCCATCACGATCGGCCGCGAGGTTGATGATGCCTGCGAGGTCGCCGTGAAGGTCGACCACGAGCCCGGTTCTGTCCTCGTTCGGGGTGAGGATGATCCTGTCGATAAGGGATCGCAGCGCGTCCGCTGCCTCGGTTCTGCGGTCGCTGCATCCAAGCAGTCGCGTCAGTTCGGTCACCTCGGTCCGATAACGTTCGGACATCGACGGGTGCATCAACACAGGCGCCCGCGGCGTTTCGCTCAAAAGCCGGTCAAGCTCCTTGCGACGGGCGAAGTTCGCATTGAACTCGTTCTTCATGTCCTCGCTCGTGTAGCCGTCACCGACGGCCTTCACGATCCGGTCGCGACGCCCCTGCAGACGGTCCCGTTCGGCCTGCCAGGCGTTGATCGTTGCATTTCGTTCGGAGCGCAGCCGGTTCACATGCTCCATGTACTCGCGGCAGAACTCGGCACAGAGTTCGGGACGCATCAGGTGCTGTTTAAGCGCCGTGAGCACTGCACCCTCGAGCACGTCCTGCCTGATCCGCAGCGAGTTGCGGCAGGTTCCCTTGTTCTGGGATGTCGAACAGCCGTAATGATTACGGGCCGACTTGCTGAAGCCGCCACCGCACTCGCCACATTTCAGAAGGAACGACAGCAGGTTCCGGGGCCGCCGCTTGTTCTGAAGGCTGAGCGACGAATGCTGCATGCGCTCCTGCCGCGCCTTTGCCCTGCTCCAGAGAGCCTCGTCCACAATGCGAAGTTCGGGCACGTCGTGGACGACCCATTCCTCCGGCGGGTTTTCCCGTGACAGCCGCACACCCGTATCAGGATCCTTGACCTTGCGCGTGCGGTTCCAGATCCGGCGCCCGTTGTAGAGCTCATTGTTGAGAATGCCGGTTCCGCGTTTCGGATTGCCGTTGAGCGTCGACTGCGTCCAGCCTGCACCGGACGGGTTCGCGATGCCCTCGCGATTGAGCATCGCCGCAATCCGGCGAGGACTGACACCGTCGGCATATTCCTTGAAGATACGCCGAACCACCACAGCTTCCGCGGCATCGATCTCAAACTCGCCGACGGATTTGATGCGGTAGCCGTAGGGCAGTCCGCCACCCGACTTTCCGCTCTCGACGCGCCCGCGCTGACCCCGGCGCGTCTTGATCGCCAGATCCTTCAGAAACAGGGCATTCATTGTGCCTTTAAGACCAATGTGAAGCTCGCTGATCTCGCCTTCCGACAGCGTGTGCATGTCGACTTCGGCGAAGAGCAATCGCTTGCGGATGGTGGCGACATCGGCCTGGTCGCGGGATAGGCGATCGAGCGCCTCGGCCACGACAACGTCGAACTTTCCCGCCTGCGCATCGATGAGCAGCATCTGAAGTCCGGGGCGCATCATGTTGGCGCCGCTCATGCCATGGTCGGTGTAGATGCGCGCTTCGGCTACATCCCAGCCGTTCCTCAGCGCAAACTCCCTGCCTCCCCGCACCTGATCCTCGATCGATGCATCGCTTTGTAAATCACTTGAGTACCTTGCGTAAATCGCTGCTCTTTTCATGGTCATCTTCACCTGGTCTGCCGGGTTGAACACCGTGTTCGAGCAGCAGGCCGTAGTCGCGTTCGGCCGCTACTCGAGCCATATGACGTACCAAAGCGCAAAGACCCTCGTGCGGCGGTGTCGATTTCACCTTTCTGCCGCCAATTTTCCTACGAGGGTGACGCGTTCGCACCACGATGCTCCGATGCTTTCCCACAGTCCAGATAGTAAAGAAGTAATATAAAGAACAAATATATCGAATATTTTCGAAATATATTTCGATATTTTCCCAACAATAAAATCACTTAGCGCCCAGTTTCTTCCTTCTCCTTGAAAATTCGCGATCTCCCTCGAGAAAAGCATCGAGAATTGCGGGGACGAGAGACGATACGGACTCTTCATTGC
The DNA here is from genome assembly GCF_013911755.1 of Sphingosinicella sp. Taxonomy (GTDB): domain Bacteria; phylum Pseudomonadota; class Alphaproteobacteria; order Sphingomonadales; family Sphingomonadaceae; genus Sphingosinicella. Next base: position 32,106 of record NZ_JACESP010000003.1, on the reverse strand, counting down.
CGTAAAAATCCTTGTACAAGCCGGCATATGCACGCAGCTTCTCATCGAGATCCGGCATAATCGTGATTGCAAGTTTGATCGGCGTTTTGTCCGGAAGCTTCGGAAGCCTGATCATCGCTTCCCTCCTTCCCATGGCGAGAGGATCAGGTCCTCGTGCACGAGGACGCGGAGCGGCCAGCCGGCCCGCACTGTCAGCGTCGGCTGGATACCGAGCGCTTTCGCCACGACCTGATCGCCGGCGCGCGCCGTGCCCTGCTGCGCGGACTCGCGCAGCGCCTCGACAAGATCGCTTTCACCCTCAATGCTGAGCTCGGCGCCAACCCCGAGCAGGCTGGAGAGCAGAACGCCTTTGAGGAGCGTGCCCCCGTGCCGGTCGATGCTGTCGCTGAGGCCTGCGTAGCCGGCAGTATCCGCCGCGGGCATGTTGCCGAGCGCGACCGAGGCACCTCCCGGCATGATCAGACGCTCCCAGACGACGCGCACGCGGCTCTGCCCGAAAGCGACCGCATTGTCGTAGCGTCCGACTAGCCGGGCGCCCTGCGGAATGAGCAGAACGCGTCCAGTCGCTGTATCGTAGACACCTTCGGTCACCTGCGCTGTGACGAGACCGGGAAGGTCGGAGTTCAAACCGGTTAGAAGACTTGCGGCAATGACGCTGCCGGCGCTCAGCGTATAAGGCGATCCGGACGGCACAAGAGCTTGCGGAAGCGTACGCCCGTTCGTCTTCATCAGCGCGTCGGCATGGTCCTCGATACCGGGTCTGTCCGGCTCCCCGGGCTCAGCCGACGCCAGATCGGATGAAATGCCGACCCCCGCCGCTATTCCGCTGCCCAAGCTTCCGCGCCGTTCAAGCCGTACCATGACACCCGAAGCCCGCGCCGCCTGCAACTCTGCCGCGCGTCGCTCTGCCTCGGCGGCAGCAGCGTCGGACACCGGGGTTAACGGGGCTTCGGATTCCAGCCCCGCCGACCGGCGATGCGCCAGAATGGGCCTGCCAAGGTCACCGGGAAGCGGCGGCCCGAGCACGGGAATCTCCGCATAATCCTTTGGCGCGCCGGCGAGAACATCGGCGACGCGCTCGTGCCGCGGGCGCAAAGGAAGCTCGACCGGGTCGCTGCGCGCCGGCTGTGCCGGCTCGAGCCCGAACCAGAGAGCGGCCAGGACAAGTGAAGCCCCGGCGCCGACGAGGCAAACGATGACGCCGCGCCTGAACCGGATGACGCGGGGCGGCCGCCCGCGCAGTACGAGCGTTTCAGGGTCAAGCTTGGGCGGCTGCGGCGCGACCTCGCTTGTCGCTTCTACCGTGTCCGGCGTCATGACGGCCTCCGCCGCTTGCCGGTCTGGCCGTCGCGGACGATCCGCACGATGGTCTGGGGCTTTTCGCCAAGCCGAAGTTCAGCGACGTCGAACAGGCGGTCGACAATATAATAGCGTCCTGTCATCCGGTAGTTGACGAGCATGGCGCTGCCTTTCGCGTCGAGCACGAAGAGTGGCGGTGCCTCGCTCGCCGCAATGGCCGGCGCGAACGCAATGAAGGTCTGGCGACCATCGTCGAATACCTGCTGCGGTCGCCAGACGGGGCTGTCGCCGCTGATCGTATAGCCGAACGACAGATCCTCGAGCATGAGACCGGACGCGGCGGGCGTCCGCGCTGCGGCGGCGGCTTCGGCACGGCGGAGTGCCAGCAGTGCATCCTCGGGATAGGTCCACGAAAGCGCGGTCATTGCGCTCGCCGCCGTGCTCGAGAGCAGAAGATGATAAGCGCGCCGGTCGGTCGTGATGACGACATTGGTCGAGAGACCCGGCGCAAGCGGCTTGACGAGGATATGCGTGCGCCTCGTCTCCCCCGCGCCGCTCGCCGTATCGCCGACCGTCCAGCGCACGGTATCGCCGGCAGCGACGGCGATAAGGGTCTCGCCGGGCTCGAGCATGATATCGGTCACCCGTTCGGGCGCTGCAAAAACCCGGTAAAGTGCGCCGGCGCTGTACGGGTAGACCTGAACGGCATTCAGATAGTTGTGGCTGCCCGGTTCCCGCAGTGCGGCGCGGTTTGCGGCGTCCACATTGTCTGCGGGACGTATCACAGAGACTCCCGATCGTGCCGCCGTGGGGATCGTAGGCACGTTGGAGCCTGCGATGCCGGGCGGTACGTGAAGTGATGATGCATCGGCACGTGCTACCGGCGCTGCTGTGCCGGTGCCGACGGCAATGCCCACCAGCAAAAGGGATTTGGAATATGATCGGTTCATGGTTCTAACCTCGTTTCTGTGGGGATGAGAGGATCACCCATCGCTTCCGCAGGCGTTTCCACGGGGACGGGCTGTGCAGGCGGCCCCGCGCTTTCAGGCTCGATCTCGCGGTTCCAGTCGATCGCGGTGACGTAGAGTCCAAGCGGGTTTTTGCGGAGGACATCTACGGAGCGCGGGGGCCGGACGTCGAAGGTCAGGATTGCGGTCCAGCGCTCGGTTCGTGCAAGGCTGCCATGCTGATAGCGGCGTTCGGTCCATTGCAGCTGAAACGAGCGCGCCGAGGCGCGCAGCGCGCTCGTCACCTGCACCGAGACGCTGCGGTTTCCGATCTCCGCGAACGGATCGTTTTCGCGTGCGTACTCATCAAGAAAGCGCGCGCCGCGCTCGTCCGCAAAATCATAGGCGGCGAGCCACGCCTCGCGCATCAGGACCGGATCAAGCGCCACGCTGCGGACGTTCTTGATGAACCGCGCAAGATGCCATGCGATCTGCGGGTCGCCCGGAGTATAATCCTGCGTCGCCGGTACGGCCGCGAGTGCCTGACCGAGCCGGTCGACTTCAACCACGTAGGGCACGACGCGAGACTGCTGCGATTGCCAGATGAGCGCAGCGGCGAGTCCCGCTGCGAGCGCGAGGTTGCCGAGCGCCATCAGGCGCCAGTTGCGTGCCTGTACGCGCGCGGATCCGATACGCTCGTCCCAGAGCTGACCGGCACGCTGGTAGGGCGTTTCCGGTTCGGGCGTCTGCCCGTAACGCTGTAGGCTTCGTTTGAAGATCATCGTTCAGTCCCTTTCGCTGATGTCAGGAGCGGCGCCCGCACCGCCGCGGTCACCGTCGCGGAGCGCATGGACCACGGCATGGCGGCGCTGGCGCTGGATCTGCCGGGCGTGGAGCGCCTGCGCCCAGGCGGGAGCGGATTCGCCGGAGGCATTCGCGCCTCTTGTGGGCGCCATCCCGGCCCGCCACGCAGCCTTGCGCCCGCGCTCGGCGGCGGCACCGACCCCGAGCGCCTCACCGGCCCGCCGGACGGCACCGGCCTTTGCGGCCCAGGCAACTCCGCCCAGACCGCTTCGCATCGTGGTCGTGCCCGAAGTTTCCTGGCCGAGCTGGTAAGCGGTCGAGGCAGCAGCGCCCATCGTTGTCGCTGCCCGGATCGCGCCGAGTGTCCCGCCTGCGAGCCCGCGCGCCGCTGCAAGTCCGGCTGCGCCGCCCATGGCAAGTCCGCCCGCGGCGAGCGCTGCCGTGCCAAATGCCGTGCCGGCGCCAAGCTGCGGTGCGCCCGCGAGAAGCCCCGAGGCAATGCCGGGGCCGAAGACGCCAAGGCCGAAAAGCGCGAGGCTGGCGAGCACGAGGCTCATCGCTGCGCCGATATCGGGCTCCGCGCCGGCAAGCGCACCCACGAAGTCGCCGAAGAAGCCTGAGCCGATGCCGACGATGACGGCGAGCACCATCACCTTGACGCCCGAGGCTACGACATTGCCGAGCACGCGCTCGGCGAGGAAGCCGGTGCGGTTCCAGAGTGCGAACGGCACGAGCACAAAGCCCGCGAGCGCGGTCAGCTTGAATTCGAGGATCGTGATGAAAAGCTGGACCGCGAGAACGAAGAACGCGGCGATGACGATCACCCACGCGATCAGCAGTACGGTGATGACGAGCACATTGTCGAAAAAGCTCGCAATACCCAGCATTTTGCTCGCCTGATCAAGAAGCGGCCAGGCCGCCTCGAACCCTGTGCCGGCGAGACGTCCGGGCTTCAGGAGGTCGTCTGCGCTGATCGTGCCGCCGCCGGCGACAAGCCCGAGCCCCGCAAACGATCGGAAGACGATATCAGCGAGCACGGGGAAGTTGTTCAGGATGAGCGCGAAAGCCCCCACATAGAGGATTTTCTTCACGAGCTTCGCGATGACATCGTCCTCGCCGCCGAGCGCCCAGAACAGCCCGGCGAGCGTGATGTCGATGCCGATCAGCATCGTGGTGAGGAACGCCACGTCGCCGCCCAGCAGGCCGAAGCCGCTGTCGATGTAGCGGATGAAGACATCCAGAAACCGGTCGATGACGCCGAGGTCGTCCATGTGTTCGCTCACGCTTCCTCAAAGCTTTGCCGCGGATGCCCCCGGGCCTGGAGGCGACAGTCCATACGGGGACATCCGCGGCGAGACGGCGGCAGCCGGGAGGGGTGGAGCTGCGCCCGTCTCAACTCATTCGTAGGCCTTGCCTGATCCCAGAAAGGCGCGTGTCGCGGCGCGCGCGTCGCTTTCCGCCTGCGCGCGCCGTGCGAGCTCGGCGCTTTCGCTCCGGAACTGCGCGGCAAGCATCTGCTGCATTTGCAGCTGCTGTTTCGCGGCAAGCGCGAGCAGCTGGTTCGTTGATTGCTGCGCCTGCAAACTGCCCTCGGCGTCCTGGCTTCGCGCGATGATCGCGGCGAGTGTCCCGGCATCCGCCTCGACATCGGCTGCGATGCGGTTCTGCACGTCCATCGTATGACGAAACGCTGCCATGCTCACTTCAAGGCGACCGCGCGCGGCGCGCACATGCGCGTCGCTGCCCGCGGCCGCATCGAAGGCGTCCGGGAACAGCTCCCGAAACTGCGCGTCGAAGTCCGCGATCTCGAAGCCGATCCCGCTCGCGCGCTTCATCAGCGTATCGATTTCGGCAAGACGCCGGGCGAGTACATCGACCTCTGGAAAGGCCGCGCGCGAAAGATTCTTCGCCATGTTCGTCAGCATCAGCGCTTCGTTCTGCAGCGACCGGATCTGGTTGTTGATCTGGGCGAGCGTCCGCGCGGCAACGAGAAGGTTCTGCGCATAGTTGGCACTGTCGAACACCGGGATCGCAAGCGCCGGCCCGGGGAGCGTCAGCGTCGATATGCCGAGCGCGCACCAGAGGGCACCGCGCAATAGCCATGTGTGCGAACGGGTTTTCATGGTCGGTCTCCCTGCTTGTCGGGGGCGGAAACAGCGCCTGGAAAATCGGCGAGCAGCGCCGCGGCCCAGTCGAGACCGGCGCTTTCAAGGAGGTGAGCTGCAAAGCCATCCGGGCCATGCGCGGCGAGAATCGCGTCGATGCGCGCCTGCCCGGCCGCGTCGGAGGTACCGCAGAACGTGCGCGCGACGGGTCCGAGCCCGAGTTCGAACAGACGGTTGCCGCGCGCCGACTGCAGATAATATTGCCGCTTCGGCTCCGCGCGCGCGATGATCTCGAGCTGCCGGCCGCTGAGCCCGAAGCGCGCATAGGACTCGCGGCTCTGCGGCTCCAGCGCGCGATCATTCGGCAGGAATATGCGCTGCGGGCAGCTTTCAATGATTGCAGGCGCAATGGCGCTGCCAGCGATATCTGCAAGGCTCTGCGTCGCGAATACGACCGCGACGTTCTTCTTGCGCAGTGTCTTCAGCCATTCGCGAAGCCGCGCCGCGAACAGCGGATGGTCGAGGAAGACCCAGGCCTCGTCGAGGATGAGGAGCGTCGGGCGGCCATCGAACCGCGCTTCGAGGCGATGAAACAGATACGCGAGCACCGGCGCTGCGGCACCCGGCGTCCCCAGGAGCGCCTCGGTTTCGAAGCATTGAAGGTCGGCGATGGCGAGCGCGTCGTCAGCTGCATCGAGAAGTGCGCCGTAAGGCCCTTCGAGCGTGAACGGCGCGAGCGCCGCGCGAACATCCTCCGATTGCAGAAGCAGTCCAAGCCCGGTCAGCGTCCGCTCGGCAGGCGGCGCGCCAGCAAGGCTGGCGAGCGCCGACCAGACCGTCTCCCGGATCTCCGGGGTCAGGATCAGCTTTTCGTGCGCAAGAAGACCGCAGATCCAGTCGTCCGCCCAGGCACGCTCGGCGGGTACGTCGATGTGCCTCAGGGGCTGAAAGGCGAGCACGGCCTCGTTCGCCACAAGGCCAAGATCCGCGTATCCACCGCTGCACGCAAGTGTTGCCGCGCGTGCTGAACGCCCCTTGTCGAACAGGAAGACCTGCGCGCCGTCGTACCGGCGGAACTGCATCGCGAGCAGCGAGAGGAGCACCGATTTCCCCGCGCCCGTCGGGCCGATGACCATCATGTGCCCGACATCGCCGACGTGCGTCGACAGGCGGAACGGCGTCGATCCACGCGTTTCGGCGTGGAATACCGGCGGGCCGTCAAGGTGGGCATTCTGCTCAGGGCCGGCCCAGATCGCGGCGAGCGGCATCAGATGCGCAAGATTGAGCGTATGGACAAGCGGCTGGCGGACGTTCGCGTAAACGTGACCGGGGAGCGAGGAAAGCCAGGCCTCGACGGCATTCACCTCTTCGCGAATGGCCGCAAAACCGAGACCGTTCACGATGCGCAGGACCGCTCGGACCTCTTCGTCGGCGCGCGTGCGGTCCCGATCTGCGACCGTGATCGTCGTCGTCAGATAGCCGAATGCCACGCTGTCTTCGCCGAGCGCCTGAAGCGCAAGGTCGGCATCCTCGACCTTGTTGCCGGCGTCGCTGTCGAGGAGTTGCGCGGGCTGGTTGTACATGATCTCGCGGAGCAGCGCGGTGATCGACTTGCGCTTGTTGAACCATTGCCGGCGGAGCCGCGTCAGCACACGCGCCGCGTCCGCCTTGTCGAGCGCAATGAAGCGCGTCACCCATCGGTACGCAAAATCGGCGTCGTTCAGCGCATCGAGAAGTCCCGGGCGGCTGACCCCCGGAAATCCGGTCAGCGTCAGTGTGCGTATATGAAGATCGCCGAGCCTTGGCTCGAGCCCGCCGACGAGCGGCGTGTCGACGAGCAGCCCGTCGAGGTACATGGGAACGTCGGGCACAATGATGGGATGCGGGCGCGCGGATATGGCGCTGTGCAGGTATGTGAGCGTTTCAGCGTCGCCGAGTGCGCGCATTTCAGGCATGAAGCCCGCGAAAAGATCGAGCGCGCGGTCGGTCTCGGCGATGAATTCGCGAAGCGCATGCCGCCAGTCGCGGCCCTTCTGCCCGGCGTCGCCACTGCCGCGTTCGAGCAGCACCCTCCCCGCCGTATCGACCTGATCGGCCGGGGGCATAAATACGAGCGTCAGATAGTACCGGGTTTCAAAATGCTGCCCGGCAGCCTCGAACGCGGCACGGCGTTCCTCGTCGACGAGCCACGAAGCGGCGTCGGGGAAACGGCTTGAAGGGTAGCCAGGCGCTTCCTGGCGCGCGGCCTCGAAGAAGAGCGCCCAGCCCGATCCGAAACGCCGCAGCGCATTGTTGGCGCGCGCGCAGACTGAAACAAGCGCCGCCTCGCCCGCGCTTTCGAGATCGGGGCCGCGGAACGCAAGCGTGCGCTGGAAGCTCCCGTCCTTGTTGAGGACGACGCCGGGCGCGGCAAGCGCCGCCCACGGCAGATGGTCTGTGAGCCGATCGGCGCGGTGGCGATATTCATGGAGCGCTAGCACGACCAGTAACCCTTCTGGCGTATGTGACGCGCAAGTACGGTCGCGAAGTCGGGGTCGCGCCGCGCGGCGAACACGCCGAGCGTATGACCGAGCGCCCAGAGCGCGAGCCCCGCGATCCACTGCTGCAATCCCAGCCCGAGCGCGGCGGCGGCAGTGCCGTTCACGATCGCGATCGTGCGCGGCACTCCGCCAAGCAGGATCGGCTCGACAAGCGCGCGGTGCATGGGCACCTCAAAGCCTTCGGGCGGGGCATCGATGTGCACACTCATCCGACAAGTGCCCCGCCACCGAAGCTGAAGAACGAGAGGAAGAACGAGCTCGCGGCAAACGCGATCGACAGGCCGAAGACGATCTGGATGAGCCGCCGGAATCCGCCCGCCGATTCGCCGAACGCTAGCGTGAGGCCGGTCACGATGATGATGATCACCGCGACGATCTTGGCGACGGGTCCCTGCACCGATTCGAGAACCTGCTGCAGGGGTTCTTCCCACGGCATGCCGGAACCTGCCGCATGGGCGCTGGTCGCAATGCCCACCCCAAGCGCAACGATTGCCGCGTGGACGAGGGCGCAGCGGCACGAGAAATTACGGGTCATCATTTGTCTCCTTGCTCGGGATGAATGGGTGTGACTGACCAGACGCCGGCGGCATCGAGGCCGTGGACGCCGAGAATGCTGCTCACGCGCCGGCCGGGACCGCGCCCGGAAATGAACACGACCATGTCGAGCGCATCGGCGATGAGCCGGCGCGGCGCGTTCACAACGCTCTCCTCGACAAGCTGTTCGAGCCGGTCGAGCGCTGCCAGCGCGCTGTTGGCATGGACGGTCGCAATGCCGCCGGGGTGACCGGTATTCCAGGCCTTCAGCATGTCGAGCGCCTCTCCGCCCCGCACCTCGCCGATGACGATCCGGTCGGGCCGCAGGCGCAGCGTCGAGCGGACGAGGTCGGCCATGCTGACGCTGCCCGGACGGGTCCTGAGGGAAATGCTGTCGCGTGCGGCGCACTGCAGTTCGCGTGTGTCCTCAATGAGGATGACACGCTCGTTGATACCCGCCATTTCGGCGAGCAGCGCGTTGGCAAGCGTCGTCTTTCCCGATGAGGTCCCGCCCGCGATCAGGATATTGCGGCGCCCGGCGACAGCGAGCGCCAGAATGCGCGCAGCCTCAGCCGTCAGAACACCCGCCTCGACATAATCGAGAAGCGTGAAGATGCGCGCCGCCGGCTTGCGGATCGAGAAACAGGGTGCGGTCGAGACCGGCGGCAGCACGCCCTCGAATCGCTCCCCTGCCCCGCCCTTGTCCGCCGGCAGCTCCGCCGAGACGATGGGCGCCCCCGCATGCACGGGTGTCCGCGCGCCGCTGGCGACGAGGCGGATGATGCGTTCGACGTCGGTGGCGCCCATTCGCACGCCGGTATCGACGCAACCCTCGCCTGCGATGTCGAGGCGGAGCGCACCGTCGGGATTGACCATGATCTCGAGGACGCGCGCATCGCCGAGCGCGGCGCCGATCGCCGGTCCCATCGCCGTTTGCAGCATCGTGCGGCGCCGTTCGAGGGCGATCGCGGGGCTCATGCGGCAATCTCCGTATCGCCGTCCTCGTCCGCCGCCTCTTCGAAAGCGAACGCGGATTTTCCGGCGGCAAGCTGCCGCCCCAGCTGCCCGATGAAGGCCTCGAATTGCTGATGTCCGAGTGCGAGTACGGCCGCGCTCGGGTCCGGCGCTCCTGCCGAAAGGATGAGCTGATGCCGGACAAACAGGCCAAACGCCTCGATGAGCACGCCCAGATCGCGCTGCAGGTGACCGACATTTCGCGACAGCCGGTCGAAGCGCGGTTTGATCAGCGCATCGATCTCACGCTGTGCGCGCCGCGCCATGTAGGCGGCAATTGCCTCGGTCGCGATCTTCGATTTGTTTGTCCCCGGCGCCGCCGCCATCGCCGTCAGCGCGTCGCCGATCTCGCGCTCCAGATAGAGGTTGTGCCGCGTCTTCATCGCGTCAGATCCCCGGGACGAGGTCGCGACCGCGACCCTGATTCATCGCATGCGCGCGCTGCACGCCCTGCTGCTGGCCCCTTCCGGCGGCGCGCGCCTGATCCATTGCCAGCTTGTCTGTGGCCGCATCGGCGCCGCCGCCTACATGGGCGCGCTCGGGCGCTGGCTGCACAGCCTTCACCTTTCGCGGCTTCTGTCCCGGCACCCGCTGGCGCTGAAGTCCCCCGTCTCCGGCTTCGGACACGTCTGGGGTGGTCTTCGGACGCTTAATGAGCGGCCTCGGGCCATATCCTTCCCAGTCGTGGACGCGTAGAACCGGCCGATCTGAATAAACGTCGCCTTCGAGCCTCGGCGCCGGCAGCAGGCGCTGCGTGAAATTGGCATCGGCGTAGTGGCGCAGCTTTTTCGCGCGGATCGGCGCTAGCCCCGACACCATGACGATCGCATCGGAGGGCGGCAGCTGCATGACCTCGCCCGTGGTCAGCAGCGGCCGCGCGGTTTCCTGGCGGCTGACCATGACATGCGCGAGCCACGGCGCGAGACGGTGGCCAGCATAGTTGCGCATTGCCCGCTGCTCGGTTGCTGTGCCGAGGGCGTCCGAGATCCGCTTCGCGGTGCGCTCGTCGTTGGTCGCGAACGCGATGCGGACATGGCAGTTGTCGAGGATAGCGTTGCTCTCGCCGTAAGCTTTGGCGATCTGGTTGAGCGACTGCGCGATCAGGAAGGCACGGATTCCGTAGCCCGCCATGAACGCGAGCGCGGATTCGAAGAAGTCGAGCCGCCCCAGCGCCGGAAACTCGTCGAGCATCAGAAGCAGGCGGTGACGGCGCCCGTCCTTCGCGCCCTCGAGATCTTCGGTCAGCCGCCGTCCGATCTGGTTCAGAACAAGCCGGACGAGCGGTTTTGTCCGGGAAATGTCGGCGGGCGGGATGACAAAATAGAGCGAGACCGGACGCTCAGCCTCGACAAGATCGGCAATGCGCCAGTCGCAGCGCGACGTGACCATCGCAACCGTGGGATCGCGGTAGAGCCCGAGGAATGACATCGCGGTCGACAGGACGCCCGAGCGCTCGTTCTCGCTCTTGTTGAGGAGCTCGCGCGCCGCCGATGCAACCACCGGATGGACCCGGGGCGCCTCTGCAGTGCCAAGATGGTTGGTCGCCATCATGCGCCCGAGGGTCGAGACGAAGCTCCTCTCAGGGTCGGAGAGGAGCGCCGCGACGCGGGCCAGCGTTTTCTCCTCCTCGGCGTAAAGAACATGAAGAATCGCGCCGACGAGCAGGCTGTGACTGGTTTTCTCCCAGTGATTGCGGCGTTCAAGCGCGCCTTCGGGATCGACAAGCACATCGGCGATGTTCTGGGCGTCGCGCACTTCGTGCTCACCGCGCCGCACCTCAAGCAGCGGATTGTAGAATGCCGAGCGCACATCGGTCGGGTTGAAGAGGAGACAGTGGGAAAACAAACGCCGCCAGCCCGCGGTCAGCGCCCAGTTCTCGCCCTTGATATCGTGGACTACGGCCGAACCGGTCCAGCTGAGCAGCGTCGGAACGACGAGGCCCACGCCCTTGCCCGACCGCGTCGGCGCGAACGCCATGACGTGTTCGGGGCCGTCGTGGCGGAGGTAATGCCGTCTGAAACCACCCAGAAATACGCCGGAGCATCCAAACAGCCCGGCGCGGGCGATTTCCCGTCGTCCCGCCCAGCGGGCTGAACCATAGGTCGTGACCCGGCGCTGTTGGCGGGCCCGCCACAGCGAGCCGCCGATAGCCGCAGCGCAGCCCAGAAATCCACTTCCCCCGGCAATCAGACCGGCTTCGTCGAAGATTTCTGGCGCATACGCCTCATAGTGGTACCACCACAAAAAGATCGACCAGGGATCGTAGATGGGTGTGCCGAAGAGGTTGAACCATGCCACCCCGAGCGCGCCCTGATAGCCCAGCATCGCCGCAGTCCACTGTGTCGCCGCCCACACGCCCAGCGTCATGACGGCAAGAACCGCCAGCATCTGGCCAATGAGAAGTTTTGTGGGCGTCATCCCGCACCTCCCGACGGGCAAAAGCCGCGTCTTCACGAGTCGGGATGATCAGATCTGTGGGCAGTCCGGGACAGTACAGTTTTGATGCATATTAGTGCTTATTGACGCAAACAGCTCGTTTCTTGCCCGGCATTAGGGGTTCGACTGCAACGTCGGACTGACCGGAACGGCGGCTTCGGAGATCAGAAAACGGGACGGCAGACATTCAAATGCGTCGGTGTCGACGTCTCGAACCGACCAACACGAGCCGTTCCGAAGCAGTTGCAGGAACGTCCGCTCAAGCCCGAACCTGCCATTACCTACGGACGCGACGCCAACAGGATAGGGGTTGCAACCGTCGCACGAAAGTTTATACGTCATTTGTCATAGATACGAAAGTGCGCCAGATGCCGCATCGACCCCTCGTCCCGCTTGATCTGCTGACCCGCTCAGCCGACCTCGAACAGCTGTTACGGTTCTTTCAGGCGCTCGATGAGGAGATGGTCGCGGCAACCGCTGATGCGGTCCGGACGATTCCCGAGGCGAACGTGCCGTCCGCAAAGCAGGCGCGAGGCACGTTGCGGCGTCATTTCATGGAGCGGGCGGTCCGCGCCGCCGGAGCTCGGACGGCTCTTGAAGTCGGCACCAGCTGGACCACGCCCGCAACCTGGAGCTACCCGACGGTTCGGATCGGTGCTTTCACCCTGGTCCTTGGTTTGGTTTTCAGCCGCTACAACGGCGCGCCGCGCCAACTGCGGACGCGGTCCTCTTATGTCGAGACGTTGTGCGCCCGTAACGCACCGCTCGATCCCCAAGGCACGCTTTTCGAACCAGCGGCGGGTGCCGTGTCCACGCTCATCCCTGACGGCGCGTTCGGCGGCCTGATCGTCTCGGAACACAACGCAGCGACGCCGGAGATTCCTTCGTTTGTAGGTTTGTGGGTGCCATCGACTGACCTGAAGCAGCGCTATCACAGCTACTCGTTCGAGCAGATCATGGGGTATTTGCGCGAGAAGATCGCGGGTACGAAGAAGCCTGTCCGCAAAGCCGTACAGCGCAAGCTGCCGAAACTCAGGAAAAAGCCCGCACCCAAGAAGTGACGGTCGGGAAGGATTCGTAATGAACGGGATGCATCATGCCCGGCGTTGAAGGGTTCGTGCCAGCGCGGCTGCGCATGGCGCGCGGCGCGCGCGCACTTCGACAGAAGGAACTGGCCGAGCTTGTCGAGCGGGCCGACACGACGATCTCGAAGTGGGAGAGCGACGATCACGATCAGAAGCCCGACCCTGCCGTTCTGCCACGTCTCGCGGAGGTGCTCGGAGTCGAGGTGAGCTGGTTCTTCAAGCCGGTCGACCGAGCGAAAGGCGCTGCCTTCTTCCGCTCGATGAAGTCGGAACTGGGGCGCATGCGGGACAAGGCCGAGGCGAAGCTCGGTTTTGTCGAGGCGATCGACAATGCGGTGAGCGAGCACGTCGAACTGCCGACGGTCGATGTTCCGGACCTGATCGGCAATCGCGATTTCCGGACGCTGCGGATCGCGGACATCGAGCATTATGCGCGCGCACTGCGCGAACATTGGTCGCTCGGCGAGGAGCCTATAGAGGACCTTCTGCTGGTGATCGAGAACGCCGGCATCGTCGTTGCCCAGGACGAGATCGGTTCGGCCAAGCTCGACGGGGTTTCGCGTTGGGCCGAGAATGGCCGACCCTACATTCTTCTAGCGCGGGATAAGAACGTCGGTGTGCGCCGCCGGTTCGATGCTGGTCACGAACTCGGGCACGTCGTCCTGCATCGCCGAGTCAGTCCTCAAAACCTGGCTGAACATTTCACACTCATCGAAGAACAGGCCATGGCCTTCGCCGGCGCCTTCCTGCTGCCCGAGTCCTCGTTCGGCGACGACGTCTACTCGCTTTCGCTGGAGGCGCTGCTCAGCATCAAGCCCAAGTGGAAAGTCGCCGTCGCCGCAATGATCAAGCGCCTGGCCGCAATGGAACGCATCACGCCCGAATACGAGCGGCGACTCTGGCAGTATTACAGCTATCGGCGCTGGCGCGGGTTTGAGCCCCTGGACGGCGAGTTGCCGGTTGAGCAGCCTCATAATCTTGCTGCGTCGATTGAGATGATCCTCGATGAGGGCATCGTCAGTCGCTCCGACCTCGTTCGAGAGATCGGACTCAGCGCTGCGGACATCGCGAACCTGAGCGGACTTTCAGAGGAATATCTCTCTCCCGCGCCGCCGAACTTGGTGCGACTGAAACCGTCGATGCGCGTCGTTAGCGCGCGTACGGACGGGGATGCTGAAGTCGTGTCATTGAGCGATCGGCGCAAACCTTAGTTAGCTTCGCATCAGTCGTTTGCGCCCACACCAGAAGAAGGTGCCGCGTGCGCCATGCCGGTTGGCAAGCGACCCAGGTCTCTACGCCCGGAAACGGCGTCATCAATGCCACAAGTCAGCCCTTGATAAGATGCGACCAAGCGACCGCCTCGTCCAGCACCGCATGCGCCTCGGCGACCAGCACCCTGTCGCGATGATATTGTCCCTCGGGCCCGCCAACGAACTTCTCGCCGTGATGATAGCTGTTGCGCACACGGCAGAGCCCCTCGACGACCAGACCGTTGACGTTGGTCAGCGGCGTCGGGATTTCGGGCGACCATCGAACAGCCCGACGCGCGTTCACCTTACCTATCTGATGGACGGCCTGAGCCTGTCCATCGCAACGCCCTCCTCGCGCACAACGCACTACCGGTCGCGACGAGCGGTTCGGCGTCCGCGGACAGCCGTCACGCACGCACCAGGCCAGAAGCGTGCAGCTCCGGCTCGAATGCGCGCAAGGCCGTGTCCGGCACCGCCAGAACGAACAGGTCCTTGGCACGCGTCAGCGCAACGTAGCCGATCCGCCCGTCTTCGGTGTCGGTGCCGTCGAGCAAAGCGCGGACGTGCGACTTCTTGGCAACGTAGAGGACGGCATCAATGCTTTCGCCTTTTACCCGGTGCACGGTCGAGGTGCGGAACGAGGGCGCTGCCGCCGCCGTTAGGATCGGGGCTGCGAGCAACGGTGCATTGGGAAGTTGTTTCTTCGCCAGGCGTTGGCCGAGATTTTCGGCGGCCTGTAGCCCAAACTCGGCACCGAGCACCGCGACCAGACCGGTAACGCGCGCCTTCAGCGCGGGGTGCCAGCCGGTATCGGCAATCAAGCTCGCTGCGGGCAGCCCGGACGCAGGATCGCGCACGAACGCCCAGATGCGTTGGCGCAGCCCCCGCATCGTCTCGTCAGCGGGCCGCGCGAGGTCGACCGCAAGCGAACCGTGCTTCGGCGCGAGTAGGCCCGTGAGTCCAAGACAGGTCTGCTGGTACGCGCGCAGGAAGTCGCGACGTTCGCGGCTGATCGCCGCCTCGGCTAGGCAGCGGACGACACCGACTCCCTGCGCGTCCATCTCACCGCGCCACTCGGCAGTCAGATCGTTCGAACGGCACAAGACCGCGCCTTTTGCGGGATCGAGGCCCGCAGCAACGAGCAGACTGCGGAACGAGTCCAGCGCCGCGTCGCGCGACGCGGCCTTGTACGGCATGTAGAAGGCCGAAGGGCGCTCGGTGGTGGCGACCCTGGCCGCGGTGTCGCGCGCGCCGATCAGCCTGTTCGCGACGGAGACGATCCCCGGCAGCGAGCGGTAGTTTACGGTGAGGCTCCGCGCCGCGACGCCTGCGCGGTCGCCATAAGCTTTGAGGAACGCGCCCTTGGCGCGCGCGAAGTCGAAGATGCCCTGATGTGGATCCCCGATCAGCGACACCTGCGAACCCGCCCCGATTAGCAGTTCGAGGACCGCTTGATGCTCAGGCCCAATATCCTGGGCCTCGTCGACAAGGATATGGGGATAGCGGCGCGCGAGCGCGCGCAGGACGAAGGGCTTTTCGCGCAGCACGCGCAGGACCCAATAGCGCCCGGCATTATGGGTATAGGCACCGGTCTTGCCAAGGCTGGCGACCGCGGGTGCGGCCCAGTTAGCCGGGAGCTCTGCCTTGTTCTTGCCGATCAAAAATTTGAAGTTTGCGCCGTCGCAGGCGAAATCGATCTCGGTGGTCGGCCTCGGCCGGCTGCCGTCCCATACGGTGAAGCTGTTCAGAAACGGTTCGGCGCCATCGACCAGAAACGGCGCGCGCGCGCATTTCATGACGCGGTGGCCGTGTGGACGGAGGATGTTGGTGGTGATGAACCCGTCCATCGTGTCGATCTCGACGGTGGCAGAGCGGCCGATCACCGGCAGGTCGCGCAGAAGGGACGCATATTCCTTGCTGAACGTGTCGACCGCGACGTTCGAAAAGGACAGCAAGGCAACGATACCCCTGCCCTCGTAAAGCCGGCGCATCGCGGCGAGCCGGTGGACAGCGGTGCGCGTCTTGCCGCTGCCCGCGCAGGCCGAGACCGCGAGCGGGCCAAGCGGCAGCGCGACGATTCCGGCCTGTTCGTCCGACAGCAACGCGGTCATTGGCAGACATGCTCGATCGCGTCGCGGATATAGGCCGGCGCGGTGATCGCGAGCTTGTTGTCCTGGATCTGCGATGCCAACGCCTGCGCGAAGCGACCCTTCGACACGTTACCGTTGTCGCGCTCGAACATGCCCCTGAACAGGACCTTCGCCTTTTCGGCCTCGCCAACCGCAGCGCCGACCTCGGCCGCGAGATCTTCGGCAATTTGAGGATGAAGGTCTTTGAGCGCCGCCAACATCGTTGGGCGGTTTCCAGCGATGAGCGCGAGATCATATTCGAAGGTTTTTTGGCCGTGGAACACCTTCACCAAGCTGTCCTGCAACGCCAGCATTGATTGCGCGGTGGCCGAGGGTTCGATGACGTCGGCGAGCGTGGGATAGAGCGCCACCGTGTCGTACTTCACTTTCTCACCTGGCTTGGTTCCAGGCTTAGGAACCTTGATGCTCGGATCGGCATCGGTGAGGACCGCGACAGGGATGGCGATGGCCTTGTCGCCGAACAGCGGCATGAAGCAGTCGAAGTTCAGCCCCTCCACGCTGATCAGGCTGACCCCGTGGTCGCGTAAGTCGTGCCCGAGGACGTTCGCCAGCACGCTGACGAGCAGCAATTCGGCGGCGCCTTCGACGAACAGCGCGCGTCGCGCGAAGAAAAGCTCTGCTCGGGTGACATCGAGATAGCGGGCGAGCTTCTCGCGCTTGCCCTTGCCGAACGGCACGGTGCGGGGGTGGAAGGCGGTCGCGGTGCCGCCCGCTTCGACCAGGCAGACGACCGAGTCGAGATCGGCGATGCTGGCGAAGTTCGGCGAGTGACTGGTGACAAACACCTGGACCGCATGTTCGCCCGTCGTGCTCGAATCAATCTCGGCAAGATAGCGCAGCAGAACGGCCTGAAGCTGGGGATGGAGGTGCGCCTCGGGCTCCTCGACAATTAGGCTGCGAAAGGCGGCGTCGGCATTCTTAGCGAGTTCGCTTAGCACCACCGCCATGTAGATTAGATTGTTGTAGCCGAGGCCGTTGCGCTCGATCTCGAACGTGTCGACGACGAGCGACAGGCGCGCTGCGAGCTTGCTGAAATCGGTCCCGGCGAGCCCGACTTCGACCGCCTGGGCAAGCTTTGGACCTAACATTGCGCCGTGCCGGCTGGTGATCGCTGCGTGCGTATCCATGATCGGCTTATGGCCACGCAGTGTAACGTCGAGCTGGCGGAGTGCCGTCGCGATCGCGACCTTGCCGGCATCGTCGGATAGGAGATGCAGCAGCCGCGACAACTGGCTGTTGCGGCTGGGCCGCAGGCCGAGCTCGGCATCGCGCAGTGGCTGGAGATAGACGCTCCGCAGGTTCTCTAGCATCGCGGAGGTCATCGCGATTTCGTTGAAGTCGCCGCACCAGCGCCGCGGCTTAAGGCGACCGGACTTATCGGCATCGCCGTAGGTCACACCCATCACGGCTTCGATTGTCCCGTCTTCACGCTCCCGCAGTGCATGGATGAAGTCGGCCTCGTCATCCAGACTGAGCCCGCGGAAGACATATTCGAAGAGTATCTCGCCGGATGCCGTGCCCCCCTTGGGTAGATGGATGTCGTCCAGCGTGAAGCGAGGATAGGGATCGTCGACGCCAGCGAGCAGCGCGCGCAGGCCGTCGACCACCGCAGTCTTGCCGATATTGTTGGGCCCGACGATAACGTTGAGGCCGGGCCGGAAGAGCAAGGTCGCCTCGGCAATACGCCTGAAATTCTTGATCGTCAGCTGCGCCAGATGCATGCTCTTCACCCCCGATTGGCGAACTTCCCCGGATTCTCGCCAATAGGAACGGACATGACGAGCACCGCACCACCCCCATTACCGCTTATTGCTCCTTAGTGGCTCAGGATTCTTGTCGCAAAGTCAGATCAAAAGTAGCAGCTAACCGCCTAGGCAAGGCCGGTTTTGCCAAAAGCAGACTTTCGTCTTCAGGCCCGCGGACGGCGGGAATGTCCCAAACCCATTTGACGAACCGGTGTGGCCGTTTGACAGATGAAAGGCAGGTTTGAGGGATCCGAATCAACCTACCGGATGGCGCCTTTGGCGGCGGCACTTGCCACGCTACTGGTGCCGATCGCACGGGCAGCACTCGACCAGCTCAAGAGGTTCAGCGTCTTCGATGTGAGCGGCGGCTCTTGCTGAAACCCGTCATTCGTGTCGCGCAGATCAGCCGGTCGGCTTTGCGCCCGTACGTTCAACGACTCAGGGCATTAGACCTGCGAGAGGCGCGAATACCTCCCCGGTCTCGGCGGCGCGGCGCACCTTAAGCGCCAGCAGCCGATCGATGCCGATACAGCGGTCCAGCGCATCGTACAGATCCTTGCCCTCAACACCGATCACGCGTTTGCCGCGACCGAACGCTCGGAGTCCCTCTTCAGTGAAGCCGCCAAAGCTGATGAACACCCCACGCGCCCAAGACGCTTTCTGCTCCACCTTGCCGTGGAAGGTGTGGAGTTCAGCAACGCCGACCTTGCGGTTGAGCCACTTCGCTTCGACCAGGTAGGTCTCGTTCCCGAGTTCGAAGCTGCCGTCGATTTGCTCGCCGTCGAGGCGGAAGGGCTCGCGCGCTTTCAGACGGAAGCCGTCGAAGAGTTCGGTGAGGAAACGCTCGAAGTCATAGCCTCGGCGATGCGGCTCAAGATCACGAATGGCGATCAGCCGGTCTCGCAGCCGTGCGAAATCGATCGCATCGAGCATCGGCGCCGGCACGACGTTGTCTGGCGTGAGCGGAGCGGTGCCTTCGAGCCTGGCGATTAATCCGGCGACCTGAGCGGCTGCCCGAGGCATCGGATCCGGCGTGCCGGGCCCACGGAGCGCCTCACGTTGCTCCCAGAGGACGCGCAGTGTCCGCGCTGCCGTCCCGTCGTCCACTTGGCCCAGAAAGCAGCGCAACCGCTTAGCCTTGGAGGACCCATCGACGGCGTATTGAGGGGCGTCAATGTCGATATCGAGCTCCCGCACAAAGAACTCGGCGAAGGTCCGGTTCGAGAAATCGAGCACATAGCCCTTCTCGCCGCCGCGGAAGACCTCGTCGATCAGCCCAAGCTCGATCGAGCGCAGGCTGCTCATCGCCGCTTCGCCTTTGATGGGCGCGCTCTGTCAGCGGCGCGAATGACCCTGAGCACCGCAGGGTGCACGTCGCCGGCCTCCTCGTCGGTCGGCTCGGTTGCCCATTTCTCGTTGAAACGCAGCAGCTGATTGTTGCGCCACGCGTGCATCTGGTAGCCCTCCGTCTTCAGCCGTGCCTCGATCGATGCCGGCACAGAGAGGTGCTCGGGCAGGACATAGGCGAAGATCAGCTTGGGCCAGCCGTCCAGGTGCTTGATCGCATAGCCGGTGGAGCGCGGCGACAGGACGCACTTCTTCTCGCCCCATCCGGATCGGTAGCTCCGCAGGAGCGAGTCATAGGTGAGGATCTTGATCTTCTGATCCTCCTCGATGCTAGCGATACGATCGCGCTGTGCCTGGCTGAAATCCTTTCCGGTCGACCGACCGATGACTAGGACTCGGCGCAGTTCGATGCGATTCCGCGCCATCGGGGGCGGGACGAGCAGCGGCAGAAGACGCTCGCGCACTTCCGCTTGATGTTGCTCCCAATGGTCGCGCCATACGGCGGTTTGGGCGAGCGCCTCATTGAATTCCGACGAGTTGCCAACGTGCTTGCTGCTGGAGGTGAAAAGCGGCTTGCTGGCACGCTCGATTTCGACGAGCACGAAGGTCCATCGGTCGGATGATTTGGTGAGATAGGCAAAGTCAGCCGTCCGGCCGCCGATCGGGAACTTCGCAATCACGCAGTTCATGTGAAGGCGGTGATTGAGCAGCCAAGGGCTGGTGTCGAGCAGCTCGGTGTGCTGTTCCAAAAAAGCCTGAACGTCGTTCTCGTCTTTGTCCGCGTCGTCGAGAAGCTGCTCGAACGCGGAGGCTAGCGCTTCGTTGGGCACTTCTCGCATGATGACCGTTATCTCTTGTCCAAGTTGTTGGCGGGGGCGACGGGCCGCTGTTCGGGGCATGGATCCTATAAGAACTTTTCCGCAACATCGCGGCGGCCGGTGGGGTCCGCATGCGTGATCTTGTCTTCCTTTGGGTAGTGGAACCCAGTGACGTAAAGGTCGTGCTTGCCGATTTCGATGCGGATGGACAATTCCATACCGTCGCTCCAGGTGTCCCGAATGGCCGCCATGCAGGTCTCGCCGCGCAGCTCGAATTCGAATGAGGGGCTCTCCCCATCCCAAGCATCTATCGCGCTTCGGAGGAGTGTCCGGGCAACGGCATCGCGCTTCTTGGGTGATAGCATGTCGAGCGAGTATTCGAGGACGGGGCCGAACATGCCGCTGGCGTTCATTGCCTCGAGGATTTTGCGCATGTGAAGGCCGGCATGCTGGTTCACAAAGAGCGACGATCGCGAGCCGTGCGGCTTGCCGAGAATATGGGAGCGGATGTTCCACCAAGTCTCCGCCACTTGAGCACCGTTGGCAGAGGCCGCGGCACGCTGCACGAACCAGGCGATCGCGTCTCGGCTGCGGATGGTGCCATCGGCCTCCAGTTCGACGTTCATGGCGACGACGACGACCGGGTGGGCATCGTTCGCGTAAAGCGGTGTGTCGAGCCTGCGCGCATATAAGTCTGGTATCTTCCCTACCGAGGCCACGATCTTATCGGCTCTTTCGCGCGAATAGGGGCAGGTCACGAAGCCGCGGACGAACTGCCGCGTGTGGTCGATGCCTTTATAGGCTTCGAGCTGTTCTATGCTGGAGATGTGCTCACCAGCCTTCCGTGCGGCCGCGGTAAGGATGGGATGCCAGTCGGGATAGCGGTCAACCGCGTTGCCAAGCTCATGGATCAGCTCATTGACCTGGGCGCGACCGGCGTCCTGATCTGCGAGGTTCTTGGTGAGATAGGCGATTGCCTCGGCGTTCTGCTGGGCGGCGACGGTAGGCGAGCGGAACTCCATAGGGTTGGCCCTTCACGCAGAATCATTGTTTGACGTAACTATATCATTTTACGTAAAATGGCAATACCACGCTTACCGGATAGAGCGATCTTCCGCGGGAGGAGTCGATGGCGAATGATAAGGATGATGAGTAACGGGTCTGCCGCGGCTGTGTCGGCGAGGACTTCCTTCGCGGGCTGATCGATCAAGACGGCGTCGTAGCGGAGTGCGCGTTCTGCGGTGCCGAGGAGGAAGCGACGATTACGGTCGAGGAGCTAGCAGACCATGTCGAAGGCGCATTCGACCGCCATTTCGAACGTACGTCGCCCGATCCCGATATGTTCGAGGAAATGCTGATCCGCGACCGCGAGATCAGTTTTGAGTGGTACCGTCATGGCGAACCGGTGCTCTACGCGATAGCCGATGCTGCCTCGATCAGCGAGGAGCTTGCTCAAGCCGTACTCGACATCCTTGAGGAACGACACGCGGATCTCGAAGCGGCGCAGATGGGCGACGAATGCGAGTTCGGAGGCGACAGCCACTATGAGTCGAAGGGGGTCGACGATCGCGAGATCGCGGCAGAGTGGCACGAGCTGGAACGCTCGCTGAAGGTCGAGGCGCGCTACTTCAATCCTGCCGCCGAGGCCCTGATGGGTTGCCTGTTCGACGAAGTCGACGGGCAGGTCACGCGGGATGGCAAGCCGGTGATCGTGACCGCCGGCCCCGATCACGAGATCAAGACCTTCTTCCGGGCACGGGCGTTCCATCAAGACACCGAGCTGGACGACGCGCTATTGCGGCCGGACCTTCACCTAGGACCCCCGCCGGCCACGAAAGCGAGAGCCGGGCGGATGAACGCCCATGGCATTGCGGCTTTCTATGGCGCATCCGATCCCGAGGTGGCGCTCGCCGAGGTGCGGCCGCCGGTCGGCAGCAGGGCCGTCATAGGCGAGTTCGAGTTGTTGAGGGACGTGCGTCTCCTGGACGTAACGGCGCTGCAGTCGCTGTATGTCGAGGGCAGCCTGTTCGAGCCTGACTATGAGAGGCGCCTTGCGCTCGCGAAATTCATGGCGCGGCTGAGCGACCGGATCACGACGCCAGTGATGCCGGACGACGAGCCGACCGAGTATCTGATCACGCAGATGATTGCCGGCTATCTTGCGCGGCGACCCGCGCCGGGCCTGGACGGCATCCTCTTCCGTTCGGTCCAGCAGCCGGGCGATCAGCGCAATGTCGTGCTTTTTCATCATGCGTCCCGCGTCGATCCTTTGGACGTTCCCGATGGGACCGAGTTGTCGGTGCACCAGTTCTCGACGAGTGAGGACGGACCTGAGCGCGACTACGCCGTCTTTGAAGAGGTGCCGCCGAAGCCGGAAAAGGCTGAGGAAGAGGCCGACGATCTCGGCTTGGGTGACTGGGCGCGATTTCGACCGCACGAGCTTCGCTTCGATCCGAACGCTGACGGCCGCGAAGCCTATCTGCGTGTGCGCAAGGATGGGCTGCGGGTTATTGGAAACGCGGAGAGACGGACCTCGAATGGGTAGAGGGTGTACGTGCCGACCGAGCCCGCACATGGGATACTTCGGAGGAATAATCGTTGGCTGTCAACCGGCGCGGGATCTTGACCCCCGAGTGGAGTGGGCCCTTTGGGTCGGACACGCGGAATGAGATTGTTTGACCCTGGTGTCGGGCTCCTGGAGAAGAGCCTATGTCGAGACAACACCGATCCCACAGCCTCGAGTTCAAGCGGCAGGTCGTCCAGGAGTACCTCGGGGGTGAGACGCTTCATGGGCTCTCGAAGCGCCATGACATTTCCCGCCAGCTGGTCCGTGTCTGGATCGAGAAGTACGAAGCAGGAGCCTTCGACGACGATGCCCACGCGGCCGACCTGATCCAGCAGTACGAGGCGCGGATCGCCGCACTCGAACGCCTGGTCGGCAAGCAGGCGCTCGAGCTTGAGTTTCTAAAAGGGGCTGCTCGCAGCACACAGCGCGCGAGAAGCGCGCCTACATCCGCGATCGCCGGCCCAGCGGTATATCCATCGAGCGGGGCTGCCAGCTGATGAAGATCGCCCGCTCGACCTACTACCGCGAGCCGCCGCCAAGCCTTTCCGAGGCTGAACTGCTCGACGCGATCAAGGCGATCTGCGATGAGTTCGAGGCTTATGGCTGGCGCCGCGTGTCAGTGGGCGTGTAATTCTCCGCGAAAGTGGGCTTTGAAAATTCCCTGATTGTTGGACGTGGTTGCCCAATGCGCCGGGGTTAACCCCGGCGCATTGGGCAACGCCAAAATCGGCGCGATGACCTCCTGTGGGAGGCGGCGCCGATGATCCGACTTGGAGAAGCCATGATGATACTGGAGTTGCACCGGCAGGGGCTGTCGGTGACGGCGATTGCGCGCCGAACGGGGCGCGATCCCAAGACCGTGCGCAAATAAATCGAGCGCGGCGTGGAGGTGCCGGCGTACGGCCCGCGCAAATTGGGTCGGCCTTGCAAGATCGCGCCCTACATGGATTTCCTGCGCGAACGGGTGACGGCGTTCCCCGATCTGACGGCCTCGCGACTGACCCGCGAGATCAGGGAGATGGGCTATTCCGGCGCCTATACGGCGGTGAAGCGCTATCTGGCGGCGATCCGCCCCGAGCACGATCCCAAGCCCTACG
This sequence comes from Sphingosinicella sp., assembly GCF_013911755.1. Taxonomy (GTDB): domain Bacteria; phylum Pseudomonadota; class Alphaproteobacteria; order Sphingomonadales; family Sphingomonadaceae; genus Sphingosinicella. Next base: position 8,369 of record NZ_JACESP010000003.1, on the reverse strand, counting down.
AGGTTCGCTTCGAGACCAGGGCCGGCGTTCAGGGCCAGGTCGACTTCGCCCGCTTCGTCGTCGAGTTTACCGACGAACCGGGGGTGGTACGCATCGTCTGGCTGTTCAGCCTGGTGCTCGGCTACTCGCGCTTCCTGTTCGCCCGCTATGTCCTGCACCAGGACCTGCAGACGCTGCTGCGCTGTCACATGCAGGCCTTCGAGGCGCTGGGCGGCGTGCCGATCGAGATTCTCTACGACCGCATGAAGACGGCGGTGACCGGGGAGGATGACCAGGGGCACATCGTCTACAATCGTTCGCTGCTGGGGCTGGCAAGGCACTACCGCTTCCAGCCCAGAGCTTGCCGTCCCTACCGCGCCAAGACGAAGGGCAAGGTCGAACGGCCCTTCCGCTATATCCGGGAGGACTTCTTCCTCGGGCGATCCTTCCGCAACATGGAGGATCTCAACGCCCAGCTCATCGACTGGCTCGACACCGTCGCCAATGCGCGGGTGCACGGTACGACCCAGCGCGTGGTGGCCGAGGCCTTCGCCGAAGAACAGGAAGAGTTGCAGCGCCTGCCCGAGCACCGCTTCAATGCGGTCCTGAAGCTCGAGCGGCGGGTCAGCCACGACGGGCTCGTGGCCGTCGGCGGCAATTATTACAGCGTTCCCGACCGAACGCGCCGGGTCGTCGAGATCGAGCAGCTGCCGGATCTGGTCCGCATCATCGACCGCGGCATCGTCGTTGCCGAACACCCCGTGCTCGAAGGGCGCCGACAATATCGTATCGACCGGCACCATCGCATGGGACGACCCACGTCGCGACCACAGGATCGGCCGATGACGGTAGGACGGATCGGCGACCATGTGCCGCTGCGCTCGCTGGCGGTCTACGAGGCCATCGGCGCGAGCCTCGCCATGGAGAGCCGGCCATGAACGGCGTGGCACCATCGGCGCGCGTCGACTCCATCCGCCGGAGCCTGGTCAGCCTCAAGATGCCTCGCGCGCTCGAAATCCTCGACGCGACCCTGCGGCGTATCGAGCAGGGACAGATCGACGGAATCGAGGCGCTCGACGAGCTGCTGGGCGAAGAGCTGTCGCTGCGCGAGAACCGGCGGATCAAGGCGGCCCTGCGCATGGCCCGGCTGCCGGTCGTCAAAACGCTGGCCGGCTACGACTTCTCGTTCCAGCCATCGCTCGATCGCAACCGCATCCTGGCGCTCGCCGGCCTGGACTTCATCGAACGCGCCGAAGTTGTCCATCTGCTGGGCCCGCCCGGCACCGGCAAGAGCCACATTGCCACGGCACTTGCGGTCGAGGCGGTGCGCGCCGGCAAAGCGGTCTACTTCATCCCGCTCGCCGATCTGATTGCTCAACTCACCAAAGCCGAGCGTGAAGGCATGCTCAGGGAGAAGATCCGCTTCCTCGCCAGGACATCGCTGCTCGTCGTCGACGAGATCGGGTACCTGCCGGTCACGCCGGGCGGCGCCAACCTGTTCTTCCAGCTCGTCAACGCCCGATACGAAAAGGGCGCCATGATCCTCACCTCCAACCGGGGCTTCGCCGAATGGGGCGACGTCTTCGGCGATCCCGTCGTCGCCACCGCACTGCTCGACAGGCTGCTGCACCATGCCGTCGTGATCCAGATCGAGGGCTCCAGCTACCGCATGCGCGAGCACGCCGCGCTCGTCCCCGAAAACGTGCGCAACGGCGCCGCGTTCAATCCGCCGCAAAAACGCCGCGGACGACCACCGACGAAAGGAAAATCCGATCACGAATACGGCTGATCACCGCAACACACCCAAACCACCAACATAGGGAATTTTAAGTGCCCACATCTGCGGAAACTTCGGTGCCCATTGACACCGCGTGCGCGCGGCCCTCCGACACCAGGGCATCGTTGCCAACCACAAGCGCATCCGTCGCCTGATGCGCGAGCATGATCTGCAGCCGCGCCGTCGGCGGCGCTATATCGCCACCACTGACAGCGCTCATGACCTGCCGACTTTCCCGGATCTGGCCAAGGCACTCGTACTGACCGGCCCTGATCAACTCTGGGTTGCCGATCTCACCTATGTCGCGATCACGGGCGGCTTTGCTTACGTCGCCATCATCCTGGATGCCTGGTCACGCAAGGTGGTCGGCTACGCGATCGGCCGCTCGATCGACGCCCGCCTCGCCATGGCGGCGCTCAAGGTCGCCCTTGAGAGCCGCAGGCCACCGCCCGGTCTCATTCACCATTCGGACCGCGGATCGCAATACGCGGCTCGAGCCTACCGCGAGATCCTGACAGCACACGAGGTTGCTGGATCGATGAGCCGGCGCGGCAATCCGTACGACAACGCAAAGGCGGAAAGCTTCATGAAGACGCTCAAGGTCGAGGCCGTCTACCCGATGGCGTTCGAAACTTTCGAGGACGTAACCGCCTCACTTCCGCGCTTCATCGATCACGTGTACAACCAACGTCGCCTGCATTCCGCACTGGACTACCTCAGCCCCGCGCAGTTCGAGGAGCATCACGCCCGCGCCATGGTCAAATCAGCTGCATAACCTCTGTCCGACCCAAAGGGCCCACTCCAAACAGGGTCAATATTGCAGGCCGATTCACAGTCCGCTTTTGTGTACGGCTGTATCGCGGCTTGATATGCTGCCATCCGGGTTCTGAGGCAGACTTCCGACGATCCGGTCTGCAACCGATGGATATTCACCAACGTCGGCCAGCGAAAATTCCAGACACATCCCCGGATTGGAGAGCGTTACCGCCGTTATGATATCGGTGCGGGCGTTACAGCTGTCATGCTAGCAGGCTTGACGTGCTGCGCGAACGTCGACCTCGACACTCGCGCCGAAGACATCCACCGCCGTGCCCCACCTGAGGCGCCGCTCCAGCGCCGCCCTCAGGAATTCCGCCATCGGCACCGCCTGACGCCACTGACCATGGTCAACACGGTCTGCGCGGGTCATGCGCCTACCGGCATGCGGCAGAAGCGCGATGAAACCTTCGGACAGGCTACCGCCCACGCAGACAGCAGGGAGATCGTGCAGGACGGGGAAGCGTGGCTGGCGTAGAAGCCAGAGCCCCCTGATACCTGCGCTCTGATATTGCCGTTGTCGTCTCATTGTCTCGTCGTCGGTCTGTCCGGACCACTGGATCTCGACAGCGACGCGCGCCTTACCCCGTGTCGCAAGGACGTCAGCCCTCCACTGCGCGCCGTCGGAGCAGATACCGCAAACCTCGGTCTCGGCATGCCAGCCCGCCGCCCGCGCGGCCTCGACCGCCAGAAGCTTCAGGTGACGGTGCTCCTCACTTTCGTCACCAGTGGTGCACGCTCCGGTACGTTTGTGCGAGAAAAACCGCGTCCCGCGCGCGGACTGCTTGAGAACAACCTCTGCCAGGCAGCACGTCATGCGCAAATGGCGCTTCTGCCGGTTCCTGTCCGGAGCGCCTGCCACGCGGCCTCATCGAGGTCGAACGCCTGAATACGTGTGCCATGCGGGTCCCAGACAGCTGAGCGGCATCGTCCGGTCTCCTGCCCGGCCTCAGGCCCTGTCCTGACGGGCCCGGACCACCGAGAGGAAGTCGGACACATCCATCAGCCAGCCCTTTTGGGCAGGCCGGAAGGTTCCGTGCAGACGGCGCGGAACGACGAGCCGGAGCTGCTTGGCCTGCATTTCCTCAGTCTGGTTTTCGGAGATGCCCGGTTCGAGGGTCAGCAAATGCTTTTCCTCGATGCGGACGGCTTCCGACAGGACCTGTCGCCAGCGGTCTTTCAGCGTCGACTTTGCGCCGAGCATGGTCAGGTGTGCGGCCGGGAATGCTGAATCGCGGTATTCTGCCTGTCCTGGGAACAGGAAGTCGGGCCTGTTGCGGTTTTCGGTTTCGGCGCCACGCGCATGGCGGATGCCCTGCGCGGTAAAAACAGCCTCGAGGTGGTTCTCGAGCGCCTGCCCTGCGCGCGCCTTGCGGCGGTTCTGCACGCTAAGCGAGAAAGACAGGAACCCGTCGACGTCGGCGCCGTCTGCGGCACGGAAGCCGTCGCTGATCCGCGCCGCGACGATCCGTCTTTCAAGGCGGCGGAAGAGCTGCTCTTCCCGGTCCATCCATTCGATCAGCGCCCGGTCCGGATCATCGGCGGCCGAGACATCCGGAAGCGAAGTGCGGGCGAGCTGCGAGAAAATGCGGGTTGTCGGAAAGGTGAACCCGAAGCCGTCAATGAGCCCGTCCAGAATATCGGCCTCGGGCTCGTCCGGCTCGATCCCGAGTTCGTCGAGAATGTAGCGTGCGGCAAAATCGAGCTCGGCATTGTGCGCCGGATCGATCTCCTGGAACGTGAAGCTGAACTCCGGCTGCGCCTCGAGACCGAAAAGCCACAGCAGCTGGTTCTGGATCGTGCTGCCTGAAGGTACAATGATTACCATGGCGGAGCCGTCGCGGCAGAGGGCAAGAAAGAAGACGTCACCGGCCTCCATCATCCCCGTAACCTCATTGGCCGGATAGTAGAGCCTGTGCTCGCTGCGTGTCGGATGTTTGCGGCGGGCGTCGTACCAGCTCACCATCCCGTCGACGCTCACTGCTTCCTGTTCCTGCCCAAGCCAGATGAAGCGGGCACGAATGTTCCTGCGATCATCATCCCCGAGCAGGCGGCGCAGCGGTGCTGCACCGTTGAACTCATGCTGGTTGGACGTCGCAGGCGTCGTCTCCACGGCGCTCAGCCGCTTGACCACGACACCTTCGAAAAAATCCGAGAGCTGTCCCCGCCTCATGCCTCTCTCCCCCTGATCTCCAGCCGGGGCCGGTCCGATCCGAGCCAGTCTGCACAGGCAAGGATCACCGCGTCCAGAGGCAGCCGCGCCCTGCCCTTCAGCGCACACTCCCAGACGACGCCCTGCCGCCACCCCAGCTCGGCGAGGGCCGCCTCAGCCCGTGCGTCGACCTCCCGGTTGCGCGCGATCTTCGCCTGCCAGAACTCCGGCCGTGTCGAGGGCCATTTGAACAGGTGGCAGTCATGGCCGTGCCAGAAGCAGCCGTGCGCGAGGATGACGGCCCGGTAGCGCGGCAGCACGATGTCGGGTTTGCCGGGGAGCGTGCGGTCATGCAGGCGGAACCGGAAGCCGCGCGCGTGAAGGCCCCAGCGCAGCAGCAGTTCGGGCTTCGTGTTCGTGCCGCGGATGCCCGCCATCATCCGGCTGCGCACGTCAGCCGGAACGACGTCAGCCATGCGCGTAGCGCGGCGCCCGGTCCGGACGGCTCACGGTGACGGCAGCTTGACGTGCGGCTTGCGGCTTCCGCAGCGCCGCCTCGATATGGGGCTTCATGGCGTTTGCGAGGAACTCGACAACGGGCACGACGACGGCGTTCCCGAACTGGCGGTAGGCTTGCGTGTCCGAGACCGCGATCTTCCAGCGTCGCTCGCCGCGGTCGAATCCCATGAGCCGCGCGCACTCGAGCGGGGTCAGGCGCCGTGGCCGGCCGCCGGGCCGGTCGATGAGAATCTCCGAGCCGTCCTTGTAGTAGCGCGCGGAGAGCGTGCGCGTGACGTCGCCGGGGCCGAACAGGCTGTAGCCGAACCCGTTGCCCTTCGCGCTGTGCTTCTCGCGGTAGGCCTGAAGATAGGCCCAGAGCTTCGGGGTCAGCGTGTATTTCGGATCGACAGCTTCGTGCGGCTCAAGGATGCTGCCGAGCTTCGGGCCGCCTTCAGGCAATTTCAGCGCGTTCAGGTCGAACGCAGCCGGCTCGCGGAAGCCAACGATGAAGATGCGCTCGCGCTTCTGCGGCACCCACGGCGCCGAACTGATGACGCGCGCCTGTACGTGGTAGCCGAGTTCCTTCTCGAGCACGTTCATGATCGTCGCGAATGTACGCCCCTTGTCGTGGCGTTCGAGGTTCCTGACGTTCTCCAGAACGAACGCGGCCGGGCGGTGGTGCGCGATGATCTGCGCCGTGTCGAAGAACAGCGTCCCCTGCGTGTCGCACAGAAAGCCGTGCGGACGACCGAGCGCATTCTTCTTGGAAACGCCCGCGATCGAGAAGGGCTGGCAGGGGAAGCCCGCCAGCAGCACGTCATGCCCGGGGACAAGGTCGGGGTCTTCAGCATAGGGCCGGATGTCGCCCGCCACCGGATGGTTGTCGCGGAAGTTGAGCGCGTAGGTCTTCTGCGCGTGCGGGTCCCATTCCGACGTGAACACGCAGTGGCCGCCGATGCCCTGGAAGCCGATTCGCAGGCCGCCAATGCCCGCGAACAGGTCGATAAAGCGGAACGGAACCTCTCCGTCGGTGTCCCTATCTTCCCCGCCCGTGTGCGCAGCATCGCGCAGAACGCGAAGGGCAAGGCGCGACGGACGGCCCGTACCATCGGCGTAGCGGTACGCAGTGCGTTCTGATACCTCGATCAGCGTCGCGGCTTCCCCGAGGGTGAGTCCGGCGCGGGCGCAGAGCCTCGTGAACTCGTTCCGCCGTACCGCCGGTTTGCGCATCGTCGCCCCCATCTGTGTCGATTTACGTCACCCTGGCGGAAAGACTCCCGGACAGCAAGTGTTCTTTTTTTGTTCTTATCAAGCCCGGCCCGTCTGGAACGACTGCGGCGCCAGCATGTGCAGCCTGTCGTCCTCGTGCGGCCAGTACACCATGAAGACGGCATCGCCGGTCTCAAGCCCCTGGCAGCGCAGCTCCACGGGCACGCCGCGGATGATTGGCGTGTCGTTCTCGCGAGCCTGCGCGCGCAACAGCGTTTCCATTTCACGCGGCATCTCGATCCACGCCAGCTGTGCCAACGGCAGGCGCTCGTCGTTGAACGGGTAGTTCCCGTCGGGAAGCATGGGCACGGTGCGCATGACGGCACGATGGCACACCGACGGGCGGCCTGACAAACACGTAAAAACATCGTCCGGCCGCAGCGCGGGAGTCGCCCCCCCGACGGCCGAATCGTCAGCGCCCGTTCGAATGCCGGTCACGATATTTCCGGACCGCTTCGCCCCCGACCGATCGTCCAGTCGATGGCGTCGCCGCGGTCGATGCCCGAGACGGCCTTGCCCACATGCCGTTCGAGCACGGGCCGCCACGGAACCAGCGTAAAATCGCGCGAGCGTCCGATCACCGCAAGGCGGCCGCCCGGTGTCTCGACCGAGCGGCGATAGACGCCGCTTATCTGCGCGCCTTCCCCGGACTCGACAAACTCCAGACCCAGTTCGCGCGCGAGCTGCGATCCGACGCGCAGGATCTCGCGCCGACGCAGTGTTTCGAGAAGGTCGGGCCGATAGATTGTCTCGCCCGCAACCTCTTCGGCAAAGCCGGCGGCGATAAGCCACTGTCGCCGCCGCTCGAGCGCTCCGTTCACGGCATGTCCGAACCCTGCGTCCCGCTCGACATCCGAAACGCCTGCTATGAGCTGCCTGTCGAGCCAGGTCGCGGCGTGCGCGCCGATCAGGCTGCCAAGCGGCTGCGGTGAGAGGACGTCGACCTTGACGGGCATGTCCCTCAGCTTCGCCTTCTCGTACGCCGCAACCCGCTCGATATGATCCGGCGCAATGCTCCAGCTGCCATCCGCCTCGCGCGCGGCACTGCCGATTCTTCGCCGGAGCGCTTCAAGGCGCCGGACGTGCATTTCGGCGAAGGCGCGGCTGGCCGCCGGGTCATGGCGAAGGTGCGCCTCGACGTCGTACCGGCCATCATTCGCAGCCGCGACCCTTGCGACGGTATAATCGACCTCGCGGATGCGGGGCGTTTCAGGCGTGATCCGGACGATGGCACCGTCAGCCCACAATTCAACAGACTCGACCTTGCCGAGTGCAACGTAATGGCTGCGGCCATCGGTGGCCTCGACGATCAGATAATGATGATCCTCGAGCTCGTCGGCGAGCCCGCGTTCGATCACACGGCCGACAAGCGGACGCGCCCCGGGCCCGGCGGGAGCATAGATGAGCTGATCGGCCAGAGCGGGCGCCTCGCCCCGCGCGCTGAACGCGCGCTGCATCGTGCGGATGATATCGCCGCGCTCACCCATCTGCCGCAGTGCCGCTTCAAGGTCAGGAGCGAGCTGCCAGTGCTGTTTCCCCGCGGGCGCTGCAAGCCCCAGGCGTTCGAGCTTGCGAAGACGCCCGATACGGATGGCCCGGTCGAATACATCCTTGCCGCCGGCCTCAAGCCATCCTGCTGCATCGGCATCCCGAAGAAGGGCACGGTCAATGCCCGTCAGGCGTTCCTGCTCCACATCGCGCCGGAGTGACGCGCGCACGTCGCGTGCCAGCCTTGGCCCGAGGTCCAGATCGACAAGCTCGGCGGCACGCTCGCGCATGCCCTGCGAGAGATATTCGCGCGCGATGACGAGATCCTTGCCGCGGACGTCCTTGCCGCGGACGATGATATGCGTGTGCGGATGTCCGGTATTGAAG
>NZ_JACESP010000029.1 GCF_013911755.1 Sphingosinicella sp. | reverse complement strand
GTGAAATGCACGACAAGCCCCGCGATGAGACCGAACGCGAACCCGATCAGCATTTTCACATGTAACGGCATCAATTGCTCCCTCTGCCCGCGCAGCGACGATAGACGAGCGGTCTGGCGATGGAAATGCGTTCAGGCGTCGACGGCGGATAGCCTGCGTGTATGGCTTCAGTTCACGGGGGCGCGGCGACGGTAGCTGAGCGCTTCGGCGATATGGATGCGCGCGACGCATTCCGCGCCGGCGAGATCGGCGAGCGTGCGGGCGACGCGCAGCACGCGGTGGTAGCCGCGCGCGGTGAGGCGCATCGATTCGGCGGCCTGCATCAAGAGCTTGCGGCCGGCCTCGTCGGGCGTCGCGACGTCTTCGAGCAGCTTGCCGTCGGCTTCCGCATTGGTGCGGACGCCGTGCGCCTCGTAGCGCGCGGTCTGCAGCGCGCGGGCGGCGGCGACGCGCGCCGCGACTTCGGCCGAGCCTTCCGCAGGGGGCGGCAACGCGAGGTCGGCGGCGGAGACGGGCTCGACCTCGACATGCAGATCGATGCGGTCGAGCAGCGGCCCGGAGAGTTTGGACTGATAGTCGGCCGCGCAGCGGGGCGCACGGGCGCAGGCGAGCGCTGGGTCGCTCAGATGCCCGCAGCGGCAGGGGTTCATCGCGGCGATCAGCTGCACCCGCGCGGGGTAGGTGACGTGGAGCGCGGCGCGCGCAATGCTCACCTCGCCGGTTTCGAGCGGCTGGCGCAGCGAATCGAGCACCTGGCGCTGGAACTCGGGCAGTTCGTCGAGGAACAGCACGCCGAGATGCGCAAGGCTGACCTCGCCCGGACGCGCTCTGTTGCCGCCGCCGACGAGCGCCGCCATCGATGCCGAATGGTGCGGCGCGCGAAAGGGCCGCGCGCGGATCAGCTTGCCGCCGTCGAGCGCGCCCGCGACCGAGGCGACCATCGAGACTTCAAGCGCCTCGCGCGGGGAAAGCGGCGGCAATATGCCCGGCAGCGCGGCGGCGAGCAGCGATTTTCCGGCGCCCGGGGGGCCGGACATCAGGAGGTTGTGACCGCCAGCCGCCGCGATTTCGAGCGCGCGCTTGGCGGTTTCCTGGCCTTTAACGGCGGCAAGGTCGGGCGCTTGGGGGGCATCTTCGGCGACAGATGCGACGGGCGCGGCGAGCAACTGTGTGCCTTTCAGGTGGTTGAGCAGGCTGAGCAGATCGGGCGCGGCGAGCACGTCGCAGCCCGCCCACGCCGCCTCGCCGCCCTGCACGGCCGGGCAGATGAGGCCGAGTTCGTTGGTGGACGCGTGAAGCGCCGCGAGGAGCACGCCGGGCACCGGGCTCACCCGCCCGTCGAGCGCGAGTTCGCCGACCGCCGCATAGCCCGCTAGCGCCTCCAGATCGACGACGCCCATCGCCGCGAGCAGGCCGAGCGCGATGGGAAGGTCGTAGTGGCTGCCTTCCTTGGGCAGGTCCGCGGGGGAAAGGTTGACGGTGATGCGCTGGAAGGGAAGCGCGAGGCCGATGGCGGAAAGTGCCGCACGCACCCGCTCCTGGCTTTCGGCGACTGCCTTGTCGGGCAGGCCGACGATGGTGAATTTGGCCCCGCCGCGCGCGATCTGCACCTGCACATCGATACTGCGCGCTTCAAGCCCGATGAACGCGACTGTCTGCACGCGCGCAACCATGACCGGCTTTCCCCCGTTGATGCTGCGAAACGAAGCATCGGGACACCGGTTACTGTGCGCCAACAGCATCGTCAAACCCTTGGGGTTGCGGCCTCTTTTTTGACACGCCGCAGGCGCATCTTGGGTTGCAAAGTCGATTCGCGCTTCCTCGGGGATTCCGCTTGACCACGCCTTCTCCATCCCCGCGCAAGACGCGGCGGCCGCGCTCGCTCGCGCGCCGCGGGGCGGAGATCACGGCGGGCGTGATGCTGATGATTCTATCGCCGATCATCGGCGGGCCGCTGATTCCAGGGCCGTTCGGCTTCATCGGCTCGGCGATCGGCCTTGCGCTCGTGCTTAGGAACTCGCACGCGGCGCGCAAACGGTACGTCGCTTTCAAGCGCCGCCATCCGAAGATCGCGCGCTGGGTGGACATGGGGCTTCGCCGCCGCAAACAGCCGCGTCCGGAGTAGGCGCGCCCACGCTTTCCGTTGACTTTGGGCGCGTGCCTGCCTATGCGCTCGCCCGAAGGTTTCGGCCGCGATTGCGCGAGCACGCGTGCGCGGCCGTTTTTATTGATTCGATTCGCAAGAAGGCATGTCCGATGAAGCGCACCTACCAACCGAGCAAGCTCGTCCGCAAACGGCGCCACGGCTTCCGCACGCGCTCGGCGACGCCGGGCGGCCGCAAGGTTCTGGCGGCCCGCCGTGCGCGGGGCCGCAAGCGGCTGTCGGCGTAGCTCCGAAGCCGGAGCGGCTCCGTGCGCGGCGCGATTTTCTCGCCGCGAACAAAGGACGCCGCGCCGTGACCGACGGCTTCATCCTGCTGGCCCGCGACCGCGCCGATGAAGGCGCCGTGCGCGTCGGTTTCACCGTCACCAAGAAGATCGGCAATTCGGTTGTCCGCAACCGATTGAAGCGTCGCCTGCGCGCGCTCGTTTCCGAATCGATGCCGGCGCTCGCGTCTCCTGCCCACGATTATGTGCTGATCGGCCGCGAGGCAGGGCTCACCCGCGCTTATGCGGATATGATCGCCGATCTTGAGCGCGCCGTGCGAAAGGTCGCAAAATGATCGGCAGGCTGGCCGGCCGGATGATGATCCTTGTGGCGCGCGGCTGGCAGCTCAGCTTCTCGGTGATCCTGCCGCCAACGTGCCGGTTCGCGCCGTCGTGCTCGGCCTACGCGATCGAGGCGATCGAGCGGCACGGCCCTATCAAGGGTGGCGCGCTCGCGCTTCGTCGGATATTGCGCTGCCATCCGTGGGGCGGTTCGGGGTTCGATCCCGTCCCCGGTCCTGAAACCATAACGAAGTCGAGGCCCTGCTGCGGGCCGCAAGAAGGTGGTCGAGCTTGAGCGATAATCGCAACATGTTCCTGGCGATCCTGTTGTCGATCGTCGTGCTGTTCGGCTGGACTGCCGTTTCGGAACGCTTCTTCCCGACGCCGAAGTCGAACGAACCGGTGAGCGCGGCGCAGAAGGCGGACGGCGCGGCGCCGGTCGCTGAGGCCTCCACCGTACTCCGTGACCGGGCGACCGTGATCGCGGAAGGCACGCGCGTTGCGATCCGCACGCCCGCGCTTTCGGGCTCGATCAATCTGGCCGGTGCGCGCATCGATGACCTGCTGCTGCTGCGCCACGACGAGACGCTCAAGAAGGATTCGCCGAACGTCCGCCTGTTCTCGCCTTCGGGAACGCAGGGCGCCTATTTCGCGGAATTCGGCTGGACCGGGGCCGCGGGCCTGCCGACCGCCGAGACGCGCTGGACGGCAAGCGCCCCGACGCTGACGCCCGAACAGCCAGTCACGCTGTCGTGGACGAACGCTGCGGGCCAGACCTTCCAGATCGCCCTGTCGGTGGACAAGGATTATCTGTTCACGGCGAAGCAAAGTGTCGTGAACCGCGGCAACCAGGCGCTTGTCGCGCGACCCTACGGCCTTGTTGCACGCGTCGGCACCGGGCCGGACCAGAGCACGTTCAACGCGCACACCGGCCCGATCGGCGTGTTCGGCGGCAAGACCAATTACGACAACAACTACGACGACATCGACGAGGCGCCCGGCGGACAGATCGATTTCCGCTCAAAGGGCGGCTGGATCGGCTTCACCGACAAATACTGGCTGTCCGCGCTGATCCCCGCGAACGACCAGACGTTCGACGCGAACTTCCGCAGCGGCGGCGACGCGCGTTATCAGGCGGGTGTGCGCGGCGAGCCGATTGCCGTCGGCCCCGGGCAGACGGCTTCAACGACGACGCGCCTGTTTGCGGGTGCCAAGGAAGTGGACGTTCTCGATCGCTATCAGGACGGTCTCGGCATCCCCCGCCTCGGCAGCGCCATCGACTGGGGCTGGTTCGAGGTGATCGCGAAGCCGATCTTTCACCTGCTCGATTGGCTGTTCGATAAGACCGGCAACCTTGGCGTCGCCATCATCGGCCTCACCATTCTGATCCGCTTCGTGCTCTTCCCGATCGCGAACAAGCAGTACGCCTCGATGGCGAAGATGCGGCAGGTGCAGCCGAAGATGAAGGCGCTGCAGGAGCGCTACAAGGACGACAAGCTGAAGCTCCAGCAGGAGATGATGGAGCTTTACAAGACCGAGAAGGTGAACCCGCTCGCGGGCTGTCTGCCGATCCTCCTCCAGATTCCGATCTTTTACGCGCTCTACAAGACGCTGTTCCTCGTCATCGATATGCGGCACCAGCCGTTCTACCTGTGGATCAAGGATCTCTCCGCGCCCGATCCGCTGACGCCGGTGAACCTGTTCGGCCTGCTGCCGTTCACGCCGCCGCCGTACATCGGCATCGGCGTGCTTCCCATCCTGCTCGGCATCACCATGTGGCTCCAGCAGAAGCTCAATCCGCAGCCGCTCGACGAGATCCAGCAGAAGGTGTTCGCCATCCTGCCGTGGATGTTCATGATCATCATGGCGCCGTTCGCGGCGGGTCTGCAGCTCTACTGGACGGTGAACAACATCATCTCGATCGCGCAGCAGTGGGTGCTGATCAAGAAGCATCCGGCGCCCGCGCCGGAACCCGCAAAGGCGAAATGACCGGCATCAGCCCCCGGGAGGCGAACCGGCTGTTCACGGGGCCGATCGCGTTCGTGAAGTCGGCGCCGACGATGGACGATCTGCCTCCGGCGGATTTGCCGGAGGTGGCGTTCGCCGGGCGCTCCAACGTCGGCAAATCATCGCTGCTGAACGCGCTGACGGCGCGCAAGGGCCTCGCGCGCACGTCGAACACGCCGGGGCGCACGCAGCTTCTCAACATCTTCGATGTCGGCGAACCGGCTGTGCTGCGCCTCGTCGACATGCCGGGCTACGGCTATGCCGAGGCGCCCAAGAAGATGGTCGACGCGTGGAAGCGCGCGGTGTTCGATTATCTGCGCGGGCGCGCGAATCTGAAGCGCGTGCTGCTGCTGATCGATAGCCGGCGCGGTATCGGCAAGGTCGACGAGGATGTGATGGACATGCTCGACAGCGCCGCCGTCTCCTACCAGATCGTGCTCACCAAGACGGACAAGGTTAAGGAGAGCTGGGTCAGCAAGTTGCGCGAGGATCTTCCGGCGCTCCTGAAGCGGCATCCCGCATCGTTCCCGAGCCTCCTCGCCACCAGTTCCGAAAAGAACCACGGCATCGAGGAGCTGCGCACGGCGGTGCTCGGCGCTGCGAAGGACGAGGCGGGCATATGAAACTGGTCATCGGCAACAAGCGCTACTCGTCGTGGTCGCTGCGCGGTTGGCTCGCGATGAAGCAATCGGGCCTCGCGTTTGAAGAGGTCGTGATCCCGATGGATACGCCCGAATTCGCCGCGGCGAAGGCGGATGCGGCGCTGCTGCCTTCGGGCACCGTGCCCGTGCTGTGGGACGGCGACGTCGCGGTGTGGGAAAGCCTCGCGATCATCGACTGGCTCGCCGATCGCGTCGGCCGCGATGTCTTCTGGCCGAAGGATGACGCGGCGCGGGCGCTCGCCCGCGCGATCGCGGCAGAGATGCACGCGGGTTTCGCCAATCTGCGCAGGCACTGTCCGATGAACACCGGGCGGACCTATCCGTCGTTCGCGCTGACGCCGGAGGTGGAGCACGACATCGGCCGCATCGACGCGCTGTGGCGCGAGGCGCTGCAGGGCTTCGGCGGTGAAGGTGGCCCGTATCTGTTCGGTGCGTTCGGCGCGGCGGACATCATGTACGCGCCCGTCGTCACGCGCTTCCGCACTTACGACGTGCCGCTCTCCGGTACGTCGGAAGCCTATGTGAACGCCGTTCTCGCGCATCCTTTCATGCAGGATTGGTACGCTGGCGCGGATGCCGAGGCCTGGCGGCTCGACCGGATCGAGTTCTAAAGCGTTTCCCCGCAGCCTTCGTAGCGTTTGTCGTCGAGCGTCATGGTGACGGTGTAGGCGTAGGGCTTGCCGCTCATTGTGTCCTCGCAGGCCTTCTTCACGATCGAGACGGCGAGCGACGATTTTCCCTGCGAAACCGCGAAGTTGCTCGTCCCTTCGAGCGCGAGGCGGGCGGGCGCCTTGAACGTGGCGGTCTTCGATCCGTAGTCGGCGATCACCTCCACATTGTGGCCGGTGGCGATGTCCATCGTCCAGCCCGGCTCCTGCCCAACCGCATGGAAGCGAACCGGAGGCCCTGATGCGGCCGGTTCGGGAAAGCCGCCCGGCTGATCCCATTCGCGGGGACCGTTGACGCGCCAGATTTCCTTGCCCGCTGCGTCATAAAGCACGGTGAAGGGCAGGCCCGGCGCACCGAGCGTGGTGGCGAGCGCGCCTTCCTCGTCGAGCAGGATGGTCATGTGCTGAAGCTTCGCCTTGGCGAGGAACGGCTTCACCTTCTCCCAGCCCTGCAGATCCTGGCTGATGCCGACCACGGCCATTTCGCCCGCCTTTGCCTTCGCAAGCCGGTCGAGCGCGGGCATTTCGGCGACGCACGGCGCGCACCACGTTGCCCAGAGGTTCACGAGCACGGGCTTGCCGCGATAGTCGGCGAGCGTCACCTTGCCGCCGTCCGCGCGCGCAAAGGCCTGCGTGGGCGCGGCTGTGCCGGCCCGCGACGTATCGACCGTGCCGGTCTCCGCTTTCTTCGCTGCCTGGGCCGCGCTTTCTTGCGGGGCGGGCGCGTCTGCTTTATCGGCCTCCTTGGCCTCGCCGCAGGCGGAAAGCGGCATGAGAACAAGGATCGCAACCATTACGGACCGCATTTCAAACTCCAATGACATGTGGGGCGGCCGCTTCGCTGAAGGGCCGTCGGCAGTCATGCGCGACATTAATGTTTCCATCGGCGTGGACAAGCGCCTGTGGCGGCAGGACATCGCGGGCAGCCGTGCGCACGCCGCGATGCTGGCCGCGGCGGGCATCCTTTCGCAGGGCGACGCCGCCGAAATCGTGCGCGGTCTCGATACCATCGAAGCCGAATATGCGGCGGGCGGCCTCGTGGAGAACGCGGCGCTTGAAGACATCCACATGCACGTCGAGGGGCGGCTGAAGGAGATCATCGGCGAGCCTGCCGGGCGGCTGCACACCGCGCGGTCGCGCAACGATCAGGTGGCGACCGACTTCCGCCTGTGGGTGCGGGGCGCGATCGACGCGATCGACGCGGGGCTCGGCGGTTTCCAGAAGGCACTGCTGGCGCGCGCAGAGCAGCACGCGGCGGACGTGATGCCCGGCTTCACGCATCTGCAGACGGCGCAGCCCGTCACGCTCGGACATCACCTGATGGCCTATCACGAGATGACGCGGCGCGATCGCGGCCGCTTCGCCGATGCACGGGCGCGCCTCAACGAATCGCCGCTCGGCGCCGCCGCGCTCGCGGGCACCTCGTTCCCGATCGACCGCCATGCGACGGCGAAGGCGCTCGGTTTCGACCGTCCGATGGCGAACAGCCTCGATGCCGTCTCGGACCGCGACTTCGCGCTCGAATTCCTGTCGGCGGCGGCGATGGCAGGGTTGCATCTGTCGCGGCTTGCCGAAGAGATCATCATCTGGGCGAGCCAGCCCTACGGCTTCGTCAAGCTGCTCGATGCCTTCTCGACCGGCTCTTCGATCATGCCGCAGAAGCGCAACCCCGACGCAGCGGAACTCGTGCGCGCCAAGGCGGGGCTGTTCCTCGGCGCCTATCAGCGCCTCGCCGTCATCATGAAGGGGCTACCGCTCGCCTATTCGAAGGACATGCAGGACGACAAGGCGCCGGTGTTCGAGGCTTTCGACACGCTTGCGCTTTGCCTCGCCGCGATGACCGGCATGGTGGAGACGATCAGCTTCGACACCGCGCGGATGCGCGCGGCGGCGGGTACGGGCTTTTCCACCGCGACCGACCTTGCCGATTGGCTGGTCCGCGAGGGCGGCGTGCCATTCCGCGAGGCGCATCATATCACCGGGCGCTGCGTTGCGGCGGCGGAGGCGGCGGGCTGCGATCTCGCCGACCTGCCGCTGGAAACGCTGCGCGGCGTCGATGCGCGGATCGACGAGCGCGTCTACGGCGTGCTCACGGTCGATGCCTCGGTCGCGAGCCGCACCAGCTTCGGCGGCACATCGCCCGCGAACGTGCGCGCAGCGGTTGCTGCGGCGCGGGGGGCGGGCGAATGAAGGCCGCCGCGCTCCCGCTTCTGTTCCTGCTCGCCGCGTGCGGCGCGAAGGGTCCGCTCGCGTGGCCCGAAGGCGGCCCGCCGCCTACGCCGCCGGGCGTCAAGGAACCGCTGACGACCGAACAGATGCTCGAACCTCCGCCGCAGGCCGCGCCCGAGCGTGTCGATGATCCCGTCCGCCGTTCGGAAGAACGCCGCGACGATGAATTCGATCTGCCGCCGGGGCTCTGATGGACCATTTCGAACACAGGAACGGCCGCCTGACGGCCGAGGACGTCGACGTGGCCACGCTTGCCGACGCCGTGGGCACGCCTTTCTACTGCTATTCGTCGGCAACGATCGAGCGGCACTTCACGGTGTTCCGCGATGCCGTCGCGGGTGCGGGCAATGCCCCGCCGCTCGTCGCCTATGCGGTGAAGGCGAACTCGAACCAGGCGGTGATCGCGACGCTGGCACGGCTTGGAGCCGGGGCAGATGTCGTGTCGCTCGGCGAGATGAAGCGTGCGCTCGCGGCGGGCGTTCCTGCCGAACGCATCGTCTTCTCCGGCGTCGGCAAGACGGCGGAGGAGATGGAGGCTGCGATTCTGGCGGGTGTCTTTCAGATCAATCTTGAATCGCTGCCCGAGGCGGAGATGCTCTCGGCCGTCGCGGCGCGCATGGGGCGCACGGTGCCGGTGGCGTTCCGCGTGAACCCCGATGTCGACGCGGGCACGCACGCCAAGATCTCGACCGGCAAGGCCGAGAACAAGTTCGGCATTCCCATTGACACCGCGCGCGAAGCGTTCGCGCTCGCGGCAGCGCTTCCCGGCATCGAGCCGGTCGGCGTCGCGCTTCACATCGGCAGCCAGCTGACCGATCTTGCGCCGCTGGAGCAGGCCTTCACCCGCCTCGGCGCGTTGATTGCGGAGCTGCGCGCGGCAGGCTTCCCGGTGAGCCGCGCCGATCTCGGCGGCGGGCTCGGCGTGCCCTATGCGGCGCACACGCCCGGACCGCCGCTTCCGGAGGCCTACGGTGCCATGGTCGCGCGCGTCACGGCGGATTGGGACGTGCGGCTCACCTTCGAACCGGGGCGCGTCATCGTCGGCAACGCGGGCGTTCTCGTTTCGCGTGTCATCCGTGTGAAGAGCGGCGCGACGACCGAGTTCGTCATCATCGACGCGGCGATGAACGATCTGCTCCGCCCCAGTCTCTACGATGCGTGGCACGACATCGATTCGGTGATGCAGACAGCCGAGCGGATGACCGCGACGGTCGTCGGCCCCGTATGCGAAACCGGGGACACGTTTGCGGAAGGGCGTGAGATTCCGGCGGTGGAGGCCGGCGATCTGGTCGTATTCCGCACGGCGGGCGCTTATGGTGCGGCGATGGCTTCGACCTACAATTCCCGCCTGCTGACGCCCGAAGTGCTGGTGAAGGGCGACAAGTGGGCGCTGGTGCGGCCGCGCAGCACGATCGACGATTTGATCGCGCAGGACCGCGTGCCGAACTGGGTGGGATAGCGCGATGACCGCACCCGCGACGCAGCAAGCCTTCCTTGCCGCGATGCGCGTGCCGCTCGCCCTTTCGGGCATCGTTCTCGCCGCCGAGCGCGCACTGCCGCGCGAGCTTGGCCTTGTGCTCACGCTCTGGCTGCTGTGGATCGCAGCCGCATTGCTTGGCCTCGCGCAGGCGCTGCCGGGCACGCTGCGCGTCGCGCTGCTCGCGCTCCTTATCGTCGGCAGTGCGGCCTTGCTGGTCCGTGCAGCATGGCGCATCGGCATTCCCACGCCCGCTGCGCGCCGGGCCCGACTGGAGCGGGGCGGCGGGCTCAGCCGGGGGGCGCTTGCGCTCGTGGCAGACGCGCCGATCAGCGATCCCGATGGCTTTGGGGCCGCGCTCTGGGACCGTGCGCTGGCCGATGCACGGAAATCTCGTCCACGCCTGGGCCGCCTCGAATGGCAGCCGACGCTCGAAACCCGCTACGGGCTCTGGCCGCTCATCGGCACGGCGCTGTTCCTCGGCCTGATGCTCGCGAAGGCGGAAGCGCCGCAGAGGCTGGCGGCCGCCTTCTCGCCGTGGCCGACGACGCTCGAAGGTGTGCGTATCGCGGTCACGCTGGAGCCGCCCGCCTATGTGGGCGCGCCGCCGCGCCGCATCGATCTGAAGGGCGGCGCGGACGCTGCGCTGGATGGCCTCGCCGCAAGCCGGGTGACGATCCGCGTCGAAGGCCTTGAAGGCGGCTGGCATGTCGCCGGACCGGGCATAGATGCGGCGGCGGAAGGCGGGCGCGTGTCCTTTCCGCTGAAACGCGCAGGCGAATACAGCGTGCAGCAGGGCGCTCGGCGCATTGCCGCGCTCGATCTTTCGCTCGCCGCCGATCTCCGGCCCGCAATCCGTTTCGATGGCGATCCTGCCATCACGCCCACCGGCGCGCTTCGGCTCGGCTTCCGCCTGCGTGACGATCACGGTGTCTCGGCCCTATCGCTGCGTGTCCGGCGCGGCAAGCAAGTTCGCGACGTCGACCTTGAAACGCGCGTGCCGCCGGGGCGGGGCAGCGTCTTTGCCGATCTCACGCCGCACTCGTTCGCCGGATCAATCGTCGAACTGATGCTCGTCGCCACCGACGGCGCGGGGCAGGAGGGCGTGTCGCCGCCCATCCGTATCACGCTGCCACAGCGCCGCTTCGCCAATCCGCTCGCGCAAGCGATTGTCGCCGTGCGCGCCGATCTGCTCGCCGGGGCAAAAAGAAGCGCCGTGGCCCGCCGTCTTTCGCGGCTGGCGGCAGACCACCCCGCGTATCAGGGCGACCTCGGCGTGTTCGCGGGGCTGCGCGCCGCGACGTGGCGGCTCGTTCACGATACGCGCAAGGACGCGCGGGACAGCATCGCGGCGTTGCTGTGGGACATCGCCACCGATCTTGAAGATGGCGGCGCGACGCAGGCGATGGATGCGATGCGCCGCGCGATGGAAGATCTGGCGCGCGGCATCGGCGCGGGCGACGACGCCTCGCTCGCGGCGATGGCGGACCGGCTGGAATCCGCGATGAGCGATTATCTCAGCCGGCAGATTGCCGCCGCGCTCGCGGAAAACGGTGCCCAGCCGCCCTCATCGGCAGGTGGCGCGGGCGCGTCGGTCGATCTCGGTTTTCTCGACCAGATGTTCGCGGACCTGCGCGACCGGCTGGCGGCGGGCGACAAGGCGGGGGCGGCGGAAGCGCTCGCGAACCTTCGACAGCTGATGGAAACGATCCGCTTCGGCAATGCCGCGCCCGATCCCGAGGCGCAGGCCCGCGCGGCGGCGGCTGCCGAGGCCGCGCAGGCGCTCCGCGCGATCGAGGCGCGGCAGGGCGTGCTACGCGACGCGACGATCGCCGACATGATCGAGGCCTCGTTTGGAAACGACAGCGGCCTTCGCGAAAATGCCCCGCCGCAGCGCACACTCGAGTCGGACACGGAGGCGCTGGTGAAGCAGTTCGGCACCGCCGGAATGCCCGCCCCGCAGCCGCTCGGCGCGGCCGCGAAGGCAATGGGGGAAGCAGCGCGCGCGCTCGGTGCCGGGGATGCCGGCGGTGCGATCCGGGCGCAAACGCGCGCGCTTGATCTGCTGCGGCAGGCGGCGAATGCGGCGGAGGCAGCGGCGCAGCAGATGGCGCAGGCGGCGGGCGCGGGGGCGATGCAGCCCGGTGCGGCAGGCTCGGGCCTCGATCCGCTTGGGCGCCCGGGCACGGGGTTTGGACAGGGTGCGGTCAAGCTGCCCGATCAGGCGGACGTGCGACGCATCCAGCAGATCCGAAAAATTCTGGAGGAACGCGCAAGCGACCCCTCGCGTTCGGAAGAGGAACGGGGCTATTACCTTAGGCTTCTCAAGCGGTTCTAGGACGGGAGAGCGAGAGCGGATGCGCAAGGTTCGGACAGCGGTGTTTCCCGTGGGCGGTCTCGGCACGCGGTTCCTGCCTGCGACGAAAGCGATGCCCAAGGAGATGCTGCCCGTCGTCGACCGGCCACTGATCCAGTATGCGGTCGACGAGGCGGTGGCGGCGGGGATCGAGCAGATGATCTTCGTCACCGGGCGCGGCAAGAACGCCATCGAAGACCATTTCGACCGCCACTACGAACTCGAATCCACTCTCGGCGAACGCGGCAAGAGCGAGGTGCTCGCGCAACTTGAAGGCACGCGCTTTGCAGCCGGGACGATCGCCTATGTCCGCCAGCGCGAGCCGCTCGGGCTCGGCCATGCCGTCTGGTGCGCGCGACATCTCATTGGCGACAACCCGTTTGCGGTTCTGCTGCCCGACGAGCTGCTGTGGAATCCGGCGCGCCCGTGCCTGAAAGCGATGATCGAGGCGCACGCCGAGGTTGGCGGCAATGTGATCGGCGTGCTCGATGTGCCGCGCGAACACACGCACCGCTACGGCATCGTCTCGCCCGGCGCGCAGCGCGGCGCACTCACCGAGGTGCTCGGCCTTGTCGAGAAACCGAAGCCCGCCGATGCGCCCTCGACCATGGCCGCGATCGGCCGCTACATCCTCGAACCGGCCATCATGGACAAGCTGGAAGCGCGCAAGCGCGGCGCGGGCGGCGAGATTCAGCTCACCGATGCGATGGCGGAACTGATCGGCGGTTCGCCCTTCCATGCGCTTCCGTTCGAAGGCACGCGCTACGATTGCGGCGACAAGGCCGGCTATGTGACGGCGAACATCGCGCTCGCGCTCGAACGCGCGGACATCGGCCCGGAAGTGAGGGCGTGGATCGACGCGAACGTGCGTTGACGCCGCCGTCCCGCCTTCAACCGCCCTCGCTCGGGCGCTTTGCGCTGGAGGTGAAGGCCGTGCCGGAGCTGTGCCGGTTCGTCATCAAAAGCCGGACGCACGGCCTGCCGAAGGGCGACGGTCATCCCGTGCTGGTGTTTCCCGGCTTCCTTGCGGGCGATACGCTCACGTGGCCGCTCCGGCGGCGTCTCACTGCGCTCGGCTACTGGAATGCCGGGTGGCGCTTCGGCACCAATCTCGGCCTCAAACCCGGCCTGCTTGCGCAGATGGTGCATTATGTGAAGTCGGTGCACGCCGGGCAGAAGCGCAAAGTGAGCCTCGTCGGCTGGAGCCTCGGCGGTCTCTACACGCGCGAGATCGCGAAACGCATCCCGGACCGCGTACGTCTGATCGTGACGCTGGGCACGCCCGCCGCCCGCGACCTCCACGCCAACAACGCGTGGCGGCTCTACGAGCGGCTGAACGACCATAGCGTGGACGCGCCGCCGATCGAAACCAATCTCATGGAGCTGCCGCCGGTACCGGTGACGTCGATCCTGACGCCGTTTGACGGTATCGTCGCACCGGGCAGTGCCGATATCGGCAGCGGGCCGACATGGGAGACGCTGAACGTGCGCGGCACGCATATCGGGCTCGCGTGGAACGCCGACGTGCTCCGCATCCTCGCCGACCGGCTGGCGCAGCCGGATGGGAGCTGGGCGCCCTATCGATCGCGCACCTGACGTATTTTCCGATTTCCCCTCGCCCGCAAGCGGCAGAGGAATATTCGCTCAGTTGACGGCGACGGCCTGCATCGCTTCGTAGCGGGCGACCTGCTTTTCCGCGACGGCGCGCTCGACGTCTGTCTTCGCGAGGCGCACGTCCTCGCGGGCTTCGGAGAGCTTCTTTGAAACCTCGTCCGCCTTGATGTCCGCGACCGGAACCGCGTTTTCGGCGAGGATGGTGAGGCCGCTGTCGTTCACCTCGGCGAAGCCGCCGTCGATGAAGATGCGCGTCGCCGGGCTGCTCGCGCTTTCATACACCTCGATCGCGCCGGGGCGGATCGTAGACATGAAGGGGGCGTGGCCGGCAAGCACGCCGAAGTCACCTTCCGTGCCCGGCACGACCACCATGTGGACGTCGCCGGAGCGCAGAAGCCGCTCGGGGCTCACCAGTTCGAAGTGGAGGTTGTCCGCCATTTAGGCTGCTTCCGCCGCCATCTTCTTGGCCTTCTCGACCGCTTCCTCGATGCCGCCGACCATGTAGAAGGCCGCTTCGGGCAGGTGATCGTACTCGCCGTCCACAACCGCCTTGAACGAGCGGACCGTGTCCTCGATCGCGACGAACTTGCCGGGGATGCCGGTGAAGACCTCGGCGACGTGGAACGGCTGGCTAAGGAAGCGCTGGATCTTGCGGGCGCGGCTGACGGTCAGCTTGTCCTCTTCGGAAAGCTCGTCCATGCCGAGAATGGCGATGATGTCCTGCAGCGACTTGTACTTCTGCAGGATTTCCTGAACGCGGCGGGCCGTCTCATAGTGCTCCTGGCCGACGACGCGCGGCTCGAGCACGCGCGAGGTGGAGTCGAGCGGATCGACCGCCGGGTAGATGCCCAGCTCCGAAATCGCTCGGCTGAGCACGGTCGTCGCGTCGAGGTGGGCGAACGAGGTGGCAGGCGCCGGGTCGGTAAGATCGTCGGCGGGCACGTAGATCGCCTGCACCGAGGTGATCGAGCCCTTGTTCGTGGAGGTGATGCGCTCCTGAAGCGCGCCCATGTCCGTCGACAGCGTCGGCTGATAGCCCACGGCCGAAGGAATACGGCCGAGCAGCGCCGACACTTCCGAGCCCGCCTGCGTGAAGCGGAAGATGTTGTCGACGAAGAACAGCACGTCCTGGCCTTCGACGTCGCGGAAATATTCGGCGATCGTCAGGCCCGACAGGGCGACGCGCGCGCGCGCTCCCGGCGGCTCGTTCATCTGGCCGAACACGAGCGCGACCTTGGAACCTTCCGGCGTCGGGTTGCCGTCAGCGTCCTTGGCGATGACGCCCGCGTCGAGGAATTCGTGGTAAAGGTCGTTGCCCTCGCGGGTGCGCTCGCCGACGCCCGCGAACACCGAGGTGCCGCCGTGGCCCTTGGCGATGTTGTTGATCAGCTCCTGAATGAGCACGGTCTTGCCGACGCCCGCGCCGCCGAACAGGCCGATCTTGCCGCCCTTCGCGTAAGGCGCGAGAAGGTCGATGACCTTGATGCCGGTGACGAGGATGCTCGTTTCGGTCGACTGGTCGACGAAGAGCGGGGCCTCGGCGTGGATCGGGGCGCTGAGATCGGTGTTAACCGGGCCGCGCTCGTCGATCGGCTCGCCGATGACGTTGAGGATGCGGCCGAGCGTCTGCGGGCCAACCGGCACGCGGATCTGCGCGCCCGTATCGGTGACTTCCTGGCCGCGCGTCAGGCCGTCGGTCGCGTCCATGGCGATCGTGCGGACCATGTTCTCGCCGAGGTGCTGCGCGACCTCGAGGACGAGGCGCTTGCCCTGGTTCGTCGTTTCGAGCGCCGAAAGGATCGCCGGCAGCGCGCTGTCGAACTGCACGTCGACGACGGCGCCGATGACCTGCGCGATGCGGCCGGTGTTGTTGGTCGTCTTGGCCATGGGTCTCTATCCTTGCCTTCGTATCTGACTAGAGCGCTTCGGCGCCCGAAATGATCTCGACGAGTTCGGTGGTGATCGCCGCCTGACGCTGCCGGTTGTATTGGATCGACAGGCGGTTGATCATGTCGCCGGCGTTGCGCGTGGCGTTGTCCATCGCGGTCATGCGGCTGCCCTGCTCGGACGCGGCGTTTTCAAGAAGCGCGCGGAAGAGCTGGACCGAAAGATTGCGCGGCAGCAGGTCGGCGAGAATGCCTTCCTCGTCCGGCTCGTACTCGACGGCCGCGGAGACGCCCGCCGCTGCCTCGCCGCCACCGGCCTGGACCGGAACGGGGAGGATCTGCTGCTCGGTCGGCTCCTGCACCAGCGCCGACTGGAACTTCGCATAATACATGTAGGCGACGTCGAACTCGCCCGCTTCGTAGCGCGCGGCGATGTCGTCGGCGATCGGCGCGGCGTGTTCGAAGGCGATCTGCTTGACGCCCGCGAACTCGGTGGACGCGATGATCGTGCCGGGGAACAGGCGGCGGATGACCGCGGCGCCCTTCTTGCCGACGAGATAGAACTTCACCGTCTTGCCCGCCGCGATCAGCGCCTGCGCGCGCTGGCGCGCCGCCTTCACGATGTTCGCGTTGAACGCGCCGGCAAGGCCGCGGTCCGACGTGCAGACGACGAGAAGGTAGGTCTCCTCCTTGCCCGAGCCCGTCAGCATCTTCGAGGTCTGCGGGCCCGGCGTGATGCGCGCGCCCAGAGAGGCGACAACCGCTTCGATCCGGCTCGCGTAGGGACGGCCCGCCTCAGCGGCTTCCTGCGCGCGCCGAAGCTTGGCGGCAGCCACCATCTTCATCGCCTTCGTGATCTTCTGGGTCGATTTGACCGAGGCGATCCGAAGCTTGAGGGATTTGAGGGTTGCCATCTAGGTTCCGGCCTTATGCGAAGGTCCGCACGAATTCCTTGAGAATCTCGTGCAGCTTGGCCGTGGTTTCATCAGAAAGCGCACCCGTGTCGCGGATGTCCTTCAGCACCGTGCCGTGGTTGGCGCGGAGGTCGGAGAGAAAGGCGCTTTCAAAGCGTGTCACCGCGCTGGCCGGGATGCCGTCGAGATAGCCGTTCACGCCGGCGAAGATCGAGGCGACCTGCTCTTCCACCGGCATCGGCGAGAACTGCGGCTGCTTCAGAAGCTCGGTGAGGCGCGCGCCGCGGTTGAGAAGCCGCTGCGTCGAAGCGTCGAGGTCCGAGCCGAACTGCGCGAACGCCGCCATTTCGCGGTACTGCGCCAGCTCCAGCTTGATCGAGCCCGCGACCTTCTTCATCGCCTTGGTCTGCGCGGCGGAACCGACGCGGCTGACCGAAAGGCCGACGTTGATGGCCGGACGCACGCCCTGATAGAACAGGTCGGTTTCAAGGAAGATCTGACCGTCGGTGATCGAAATCACGTTGGTCGGGATGTACGCGGACACGTCGCCGGCCTGCGTCTCGATGACCGGGAGCGCGGTGAGCGAACCATTGCCGTTCGCGTCGTTGAGCTTCGCGGCGCGCTCCAGAAGGCGCGAGTGGAGATAGAACACGTCGCCCGGATAGGCTTCGCGGCCCGGCGGGCGGCGCAGCAGCAGCGACATCTGGCGGTAGGCGACGGCCTGCTTGGAAAGGTCGTCGTACACGATCACGGCGTGCATCCCGTTGTCGCGGAAATACTCGCCCATCGCGCAGCCCGTGTAGGGCGCGAGGAACTGCAGCGGCGCCGGCTCGGAAGCGGTGGCGGCGACGACGATCGAATATTCCATCGCGCCGTTCTCTTCGAGCGCGCGCACGATCTGCGCCACGGTCGAACGCTTCTGGCCGATGGCGACGTAGATGCAATACAGCTTCTTCGATTCGTCCGTGCCGGCGTTCGCGCCCTTCTGGTTGATGAAGGTGTCGAGCGCGACGGCGGTCTTGCCGGTCTGACGGTCGCCGATGATCAGCTCGCGCTGGCCGCGGCCGACGGGGACGAGCGCGTCGAGCGCCTTGAGGCCGGTCTGCACCGGCTCGTGGACCGACTTGCGCGGGATGATGCCCGGCGCCTTCACCTCGACGAGGCGACGCTCGGTCGATTCGATCGGACCCTTGCCGTCGATCGGGTTGCCGAGCGCGTCGACGACGCGGCCGAGCAGGCCCTTGCCGACCGGCACGTCGACGATGTCGCCGGTGCGCTTGACGGTGTCGCCTTCCTTGATCGACGAGTCCGACCCGAAGATCACGACGCCGACGTTGTCGACTTCGAGGTTCAGCGCCATGCCCTTGATGCCGCCCGGGAACTCGACCATTTCGCCCGCCTGGACGTTGTCGAGGCCGTGGACGCGCGCGATGCCGTCGCCGACCGACAGCACCTGGCCGACTTCCGAGACCTGCGCTTCGGTGCCGAAGTTCGCGATCTGGTCCTTGATGATGGCCGAAATCTCGGCGGCGCGGATATCCATCTTGCCTTAGCCTTTCATCGCCTGCGCCATCGCGCCAAGCTTGGTACGAATTGAACTGTCGATCATGCGGCTGCCGACCTTCACGACGAGGCCGCCGAGAATGGCGGGGTCGACATTGACGTCGAGCGCCACGTCGCGGCCGAGACCGGATTTCAGCTTTGCCTTCAGCGCATCCTGCTGCTTCGCGGTCAGCGCTTGCGCGGCCGTGACTTCGGCGGTCACCTCGCCCCGGTGGGCGGCAGCGAGACCGTTATAGTCGCGGATGATCGCGGAAAGCGCGCCGAGGCGGCGATTTTCCGCAAGCACGCCGAGGAATTTCGCAGTCAGCGGATCGAGCTTCAGCGCCTTCGCGACGCCCGCCACGGCCTTCGCCGCTTCGCTGCGTCCGATGCGCGGCGACAGCGTCAGCGCGCGGAAGTCTTCCGATTCGGAAAGCGCGCCGCGAACCGCAGCGAGGCTCGTCTCGACAGCTTCGATCGCCTTGCCGTCACGGGCCAGATCGAACAATGCGGTGGCGTAACGCCCCGAAAGTCCGTGTGCCCTGCTCCCTGTATTGCCGCCTGTATCCACGCGTCCTCTTGGGTCTCGTTCGGTGTAAGCCCGGATGTCGAATTGCCTGCGCATAGCGAAGGGTGCGCGAATACACCCCCTTCACGACTGGCGGGGGCCGACTAGCACGCACCCCTCCATGTTGCAAGGCAGCAAGAGGCAGCAAAACACGGCCTGCCGGGCACGCGACGAAATGCCCACATTGTACGCCGAAAAAGCACGAAAGGTTGCGATTGTTCATCGGGATGGGCGTATGGAGGGGGCGTCCTTTGCCCAAGGGTTGAATGTCTTGCGTACTGTTCGATTCGCGCCCGCCCGATTCCTTTTGCCGCTCGCGGCGCTGCTGCTTCCGGCGTGCATCGCCCGCACGGCGGTCGATATCGTGTCACTGCCCGTGAAGGCGGCGAGCGCCGGGGTCGATGCCGTCACCACCAGCCAGTCGGAGGCGGACGAGAAGCGCGGCCGCGAGATCAGGAAGCAGGAAGAGCGCATCGGCAAGGCCCGCCGCAAGTGCGAGGATGCCCGCAAGCGCGGAGAATACGACGAGAAATGGTGCCCGATCGCGCAGGAAAGCGTGCGCTATTAGCGGGGCATCCTACCCCCACACCGCCTTGAGCCGCCGGTCCTGCCCGCAGCCGGAGCGATAGGCGCGGTAGCGCAGCGCGTTCCGCTTCGCGAAATCCTGATGGTAGCCCTCGGCAGGGTAGAACGTGGCGGCGTCGCGGATCTCTGTCGTCACGGTCTTGCCGAAATGCTTCTCGATTCGCGCTTTGTCGCCTTCCGCCAGCGTGCGCTGGTCGGCGTTCGCGGCGAATACGGCGGTGTGGTAGGAGGCGCCCTTGTCGCAGAACTGGCCGGCGGGATCGAACGGATCGATGTTGTGCCAGAAAGCGTCGAGGAGCTTCGCATAGCTCGTCTTCGCCGGATCATAGACGACGCGCACCGCTTCGAGGTGGCCCGTGCCGCCTTCAATGACCTTGTGGTAAGACGGGTTCTTCACGTGCCCGCCCGCAAAGCCGGACACCGCCTCGATGACGCCGGGCTGCTTTTCCATCGCGGCCTCGGCGGACCAGAAACAGCCCATCGCAAAGACAGCCTCCGCGCGCCGCGGGCTTTCGGCGGGTGCGAATCCGGCGGCTGCAAGCAGCGCAAGGGCGAGGGAGCGTTTCATTCGCTTTCCGGTTCGAACGCGAGCGACACGCCGTTGATGCAGTGGCGCTTGCCGGTGGGGAGGGGGCCGTCGTCGAACACATGGCCGAGGTGCCCGCCGCAGTTGCCGCACAGCAGCTCGGTGCGGACCATGCCGTGGCTATGGTCGGGACGTTCGATGATCTCGCCGTCCGCGCGCGTGAAGCTCGGCCAGCCGCAGCCGCTGTCGAACTTGTCGGCGGAACGGTAAAGCAAGGCGCCGCATCCAGCGCAGACGAATTCGCCCGGACGTTTCTCCTCGTTGAGCGGGCTCGTCCATGGCCGCTCGGTGCCGGCCTCGCGCAGCACCCGATATTGTTCGGAGGTCAGGCGCGCCTTCCATTCGGTCTCGGTCAGTGACTTGTCCATCTTCTGTCCTGTCATGTGGTCCGGCCGGGGACGAAATCGAGCGCGTCGCCATTGATGCAGTGCCGCTTGCCCGTGGGCAGCGGCCCGTCGTTGAAGACATGCCCCAGATGCCCGCCGCAGCGGCGGCAGAGCACTTCGGTGCGCACCATGCCCAGGCTGAGGTCGCGCTCGGTCAGCACGGCGTCTTTCACGGCGCGCGTGAAGCTCGGCCAGCCGGTGCCGCTGTCGTACTTGTCGGCGGAGCGGTAGAGCGGCAGCGCGCAGCCCGCGCAGGTGAAGGTGCCCTTGCGCTTTTCCTTGAGCAGCGGGCTTGTGAAGGGGCGCTCGGTGCCCGCCTTGCGCAGAATATAATATTGTTCGTCCGTCAGGCGGCGCTTCCATTCGGCGTCGCTATAGCGGACGGGGAAATCGCCGACCGGCTTTTCGTCCCCGGCAAGCGCCCAGCGGCCCGCCAGACCGGCACCCAGCAAGCCCGCGCCCAAACCCAGAAATTCACGTCGGATCATGCTCACATCCTCCGTGGGAGTATACGTATGAGGGGCACTAAAGGTTACAAGCTTCTAAACGAAACTGTAAGGGTCGATGTCCACGGCGACGCGCACGTTCCGGGGCACCTCGACACCTCCCAGCCAGTCCGCGATCAGGCCCTGCACGTCCGCCCGCCGCGCGGCGTGGACGAGCAGCCGATGCCGGAAGCGGCCGCGCAGCAGCGAGAGCGGCGCCGGCGCGGGGCCGAGGATGGTGAGCCCGTCGATGCCCGTGGGCGCGGCGCGGCCGATCGCGCGCGCCGTTGCCGCCACTTCCGCTTCGTCCGGCCCGGAAACGATGATCGCGGCCAGCCGACCGAAGGGCGGCATTGCGGCGGCGCGGCGCGCTTCGGTCTCGGCGGCATAGAAGCCGGGCGCATCGCCCGCGACGAGCGCGGCGAGCACGGGCGCTTCGGGCTGGTGCGTCTGGATATAGACGTGCCCCGGCTTTTGTCCGCGCCCCGCGCGCCCCGCCACCTGGCTGATCTGCTGGAAGCTGCGCTCGCCGGCGCGGAGGTCGCCGCCCTTCAGCGCAAGGTCCGCATCGACGACGCCGACGAGTGTCAGTTCGGGGAAATGATAGCCCTTGGTGATGAGCTGTGTGCCGATGAAGATGTCGATTTCGCCCGCAAGCGCGCTGTCGACGAGCGCCTTCGCCTGCGCGGGCGAGTGGATCGTGTCCGACGTGACGAGCGCGACGTTCGCGTCCGGGAACAGCGCGGAGACCTCCTCGGCGATGCGCTCCACGCCCGGCCCGCAGGCGACGAGGCTGTGTTCTTCGCCGCACTCGGGGCAGGCGTCCGGCACCGCCTCCACGAGCCCGCAGTGATGGCATTGCAGGCGTTTCACCAGCCGGTGCTCGACCATCCACGCCGTGCAGTTCGGGCACTCGATGCGCGTGCCGCAATGGCGGCAGAGCGTGAGCGGCGCATAGCCACGCCGGTTGAGGAACAGCAGCGCCTGCTCGCCGCGCGCCAGCGTCGTCTTCATCGCCTCGACGAGCGGCGGCGCCAGCCAACGACCCTGTTCGGGTGGCGTGACGCGAAGGTCGATGGCCTCGATCTCCGGCATCTGCGCGCCGCCGAAGCGGCTGGGGAGTTCGAGGTGGCGGTAGCGGCCGCGCGTCACCTGCGCCAGCGTCTCGATCGCGGGCGTCGCGGTGGCGAGCACGATGGGGATCGCCTCGATCTGCGCGCGCATCACCGCGACGTCGCGCGCGTGATAGGGAACGCCGTCTTCCTGCTTGAAACTCGTCTCGTGCGCTTCGTCCACCACGATGAGGCGCAGGTCGGGGTAGGGGAGGAACAGCGCCGAGCGCGCCCCCACCACCACCTTCGCTGCGCCGCTCGCCGCCGCGCGCCACGCGGCGCGGCGCTCGGATGACCGCAGATCGCTGTGCCATTGCACGGGCTTGCAGCCGAAGCGCGCCTCGAAGCGGCGCAGGAACGGCTCGGTCAGCGCGATCTCGGGCAGCAGCACGAGCGCCTGCCCGCCCGCATCGAGCGCGGCAGCGACGGCTTCCAGATAGGTCTCGGTCTTGCCCGATCCGGTGACGCCGTCGAGCAGGAAGGGCGCGAAGTCATGCGCCTTCACCGCTGCAACCAGCGCCGAAGCCGCGGCCTCCTGCTCCGCCTCCAGCACGGGCGGGCCGAAACCGGGATCGGGAAGCGGCGGCGCGCGGTCCACCGACACCGTCACCGGTTCGATCGCGCCTGCCGAAATGAGCCCGCGAATCACCGCGTCGGATACGCCCGACCATTCGGCAAGTTCGCGTACCAGCCCCTGCGCGTCGCCGAGCGTGGTAAGCGCCGCCTCGCGCTTCTCCGTCATCCGCTCGGGAAGCTGGCCGGAAACGCGGTATTCGGTGACCGTGCGCGCGCCGTCGAGTGCGGCGGAAACCGACATCACCATGCGCAGCACGGCGGCGGGCGGCACCAGATAGTAAGCGGCGACCCACTCGACGAGCCGCCGCACGCTCGCCGGGATCGGCAGCACCGGGGCGACGCCGTGGATCGGCCGCAGTTTCGCGTCCGCGACCTCGGTCGTCGGCAGCCGGTCGGCATCCCACACCACGCCGTGAAGCTCGCGCGGCCCCAGCGGCACGCGCACCACGCTCCCCACCGGCACGCCTTCCGCCGGCGCCCGGTAATCGAGCGGGCCGAGCGCGGCGTTGCGGGTGAGAACACGGAGGCGGGGGGCGGGCATCGGGCTCTTATGTAGGGGCTTGGCGGCGAAGGCAAAGCTGTGCGTGTTCTAAAACCAGATAGACATTGACGCGTTCCGGGCATCCCGGCTCAATGGCGTCATTAAGCTATTGGGGGGATGCGGCATGCGAACATTGTGCCTCTTGGCGATGCTGATTTCATCGGGGGCATCTGCCCAATCCGGCGCTGCGCTCGAGGAAGTCGTAGTGACGGCGATGCGACGAGACGCTGACAACTATGACGAGCGCATCCCAGCCATCGGTCTGCGACGTATCGCGGATTATGCCGTGCAACAGGTGTATGTCGCCGGAGACACGCGCGAGGCCGATCAGCGGCGAAGCGAGATTTATGCGATGATCAAGGGCGCCATCGAACTCGCCACAGGACGCGGGGGTATCGAGCTTGCGACCGGGGAAATGGTCGTCGAACCGTTGACTTTGACGAACTATCGCAACCTGCCTCTTCAGAATGATGGTCGTCCCGACAGCGAGCGAACATCGTTTCTTATCAAGACGCGTCTCTCCGGTGTCGATGCCAAGGCGGCGCTGGAGCGTATTCACAACTTCATAAAGTCTGTTCCAACCGTGGGTCGCGCTGAACTCAAGCCGCAAGGGGAGCTTACGTTGTCCGTGGTTGGCCCGGATCAGTACCGGGGACAGATCATCGATCTCGTTGCCGCAGACGCGCGGCAGACGGCAGCAAAGCTTGGGCAAGATTATGCAGTCCAAGCCAAGGGGCTTGATCGTCCTGTTGAATGGTCACGCGCCAGCCTGACGGAAGTGTTCCTGTATGTGCCATACGCATACGACGTTCTGCCACGACCTCAGTAGCCGCCGGTGGTTCGCTTTGCCGCGCTATGGACGCCCGGCGATTCGAATCGCTAAGGGCTGTTCAAACGCCTCTTTCGAAAGCCCGACCCATGAAATTCTTCGTCGACACCGCCGACACCAAGGACATCGCCGACCTCGCCGCCACGGGCCTCCTCGACGGCGTGACGACGAACCCGAGCCTCATTCACAAATCCGGGCGCGGTTTCGTCGAGGTCGTGACGGAAATCTGCAAGATCGTCGAAGGCCCGGTTTCCGCCGAAGTCGTCGCGCTCGATCACGAGACAATGATGAAGGAGGCCGAAGTCCTCCGCAAAATCGCCGACAACATCGCGATCAAGGTGCCGCTCACCATCGACGGGCTCAAGACCTGCAAGGCGCTCACCAGCGACGGCACGATGGTGAACGTCACGCTCTGCTTCTCGGCGAATCAGGCGCTGCTCGCGGCGAAGGCGGGGGCGACCTTCATCTCGCCGTTCGTCGGCCGCCACGACGACAACGGCTTCGATGGGATGCAGCTCATCAGCGACATCCGTCTCATCTACGACAACTACGATTTCGGCACGGAAATCCTCGTCGCCAGCGTCCGCCACCCGATCCACGTGCTCGAATCGGCGAAGATCGGCGCGGACGTGATGACGGCGCCGCCCGCCGTGATCCGCGCGCTCTTCAACCACGTGCTCACCGACAAGGGCATCGCCGGCTTCCTCGCCGACTGGGAAAAGACTGGCCAGTCCATCCTCTAGCGCTCAGCTTCTCTTAACCATGTCCGCGATAGTGTCGCGGGCATGGCCGTTCTCGATTTCCAGTCCGAAGCGCTGGTCCGCCTGCGCACCCGCGTCGCCGCGCTCGGCGAGGCGAATAGCGATCTGCTGGCCTATGCGCGCGGTCACGCCGGCGCCGTGCAGCAGATCCACGCCGCCGCGCTCGCCGCGATGGACGCAACCGACTTCGAGCATCTGATCCACGTTGTCACGCAGGACTGGGTGGATATCCTCCGTATCGATGCCGTCGGCCTCGGGCTCACCACAAGCGGGCAGGGCATCCGCGCGAGCGCGAGCGGCGTGCAGTTCGTCGATCCCGAGCAGGTCGAGCTCTGGTGCCACCTGCTCCCCGTGGGGCAGGCACGCAGCGTCAAGCACGGCTCGCCGGTTTTCGGCCCCGCCGCCGACCTCATCCGTTCCGAGGCGCTGATCGCGCTCAAACCCACACCGCCCGCGCCCACCGGCATCATCGCGCTCGGCTCGCGCGCGCCTCACAACTTCGGTGATTATCATGGCAACGAGCTTCTCGCCTTTCTCGGCGATGTGGTTTCGCGCATGATCGCGCGGTGGATGCAGATCGAACCCTAGAAACGCCTGCGCTGAACCAGCCCGCGCACGCCCGCGTCGCGGAATGGCTCGGCCACCTTGAAGCCGCCGAGCGCCGCTCCGCGCACACGCTCCGCGCCTATCAGACGAGCCTCAACGGCTTCGTGCATTTCCTTGGCGGGCATCTGGGTACCGGGGTCACGGACAGCGCGCTCGCCGCGCTCAGCCTCGCCGATCTCCGCGCCTATCTCGCGCACCGCCGCGCCGAAGGCCTCGCCAACGCCTCCGTGGCGCGTGAAGTCGCATCGCTCCGCAGTTTCTTCCGCTGGGCAAGAAAGCATCGCGGCATCGATTGCAAGGCGATCGCAGGCCTTGCCTCGCCCCGCCTGAAAAAGCGGGTGCCGCGTCCGCTCGCCCCCGCCGACGCGGCCGGCGTTGCCGACCACGCGGGCGAGGATGCGCGCGAACCTTGGATCGGAGCGCGTGACACGGCGGTGCTGCTGCTGCTCTACGGCTCGGGCCTTCGCATCGCGGAGGCGCTGTCGCTCACGGGCGACGTGCTCCCGATCGGCGCGGCGATCACCGTCACCGGCAAGCGCGGAAAGACGCGCGTCGTCCCCGTGCTGCCGAAGGTGCGCGAGGCGATCGAAGCCTATCTCGCGCTTGCGCCGTTCACGCCCGCGCCGGGAACGCCGCTGTTCCGGGGCGCAAAAGGCGGCGCGCTGTCGCCGGGGATGATCCGCTCCGCGATGCGCGCCGCGCGCGCAGCGCTCGGCCTGCCGCCCTCAGCGACGCCGCACGCACTCCGCCACAGCTTCGCGACGCATCTGCTGGCGCGCGGCGCGGACCTGCGTTCAATTCAGGAACTGCTCGGCCATGCCAGCCTGTCGTCGACGCAGGTCTACACGGAGGTCGATGCGGCGCGTCTGCTCGATGTTTACCGGCACGCGCACCCGCGCGCTTAGGCGTGCGGCTTCCAGGTGATGACGCGCCACAGATAGCCTGCGACGCACACCACGATCACGGCGGTGCCGACCGGGCCGATATAGGCTTCGATCTCGGCATAATCCTGCCCGAGCTTGTAGCCCGCGACCGCGAGTAGCGTCGTCCAGCCTGCAGTGCCGATGGTTGAATAGATCACGAACTGCCGGAAGTTCATTTCCATGAAGCCTGCGGGGACGGAAACGAGCGAACGCAGCGTCGGTAGCATCCGCCCGAACAGGACGAACGCGGCGCCGTGCTGGTCGAACCATTTGTGCGCCTTTTCGATGTCGCCAAGGCTGACGGTCAGCCAGCGACCAAAGCGCCGGACGATCGGATCGAAGCGGTGGATGCCGATCTGCTTGGCGAGCAGATACCAGAAGATGTTGCCGAACATCGCGCCCGTGGTGCCCGCCAGGATGGCGCCAACCAGGCTGAACGCACCCTTGGCGGCTTCCAGCCCCGCGAACGACATGATGATCTCGCTCGGGATCGGCGGGAATACGGTTTCCAGAAACATCAGGAAGGCGACGCCCAGATAGCCGCTCTCGGCGATCAGCTGTTGAACCCATTCACCCATGTCAGCGGCCGAGCCTCCTCAAGATCGCATCCCAGATCATCCCGGCCGTGTCGGTGCCGTTGAAACGATCGATCGCGACGATGCCCGTGGGCGACGTGACGTTGATCTCGGTGAGATAGCCGTCGATCACGTCGATGCCGACGAAAAGCAGCCCGCGCCGTTTCAGCTCCGGCGCCAGTCGCGCGCAGATTTCCTCTTCGCGCGCCGTGAGCTGCGTTTTCGCCGCATTGCCGCCCGCCGCAAGGTTGGATCGGATCTCGCCCGCCTTGGGCAGTCGGTTGATCGCGCCCGCGATCTCTCCGTCGACGAGCACGATGCGCTTGTCGCCGTCGCTGACCTTGGGAAGGAAGCGCTGCACCATGAAGGGTTCGCGCCAAACGTTCGAAAACAGCTCGACGAGCGCCGGAAGGTTGCCGTCGTCCTCCCCGAGCTTGAACACGGCGGCGCCGGCGTTGCCGTGCAGCGGCTTCACGACGATCGCGCCGTAGCGGCGGCGGAACGCCAGCACTTCTTCCAGTCGCCGCGTGATGAGCGTCGGCGGCATCAGGTCGGAAAACTGCGTGACGAACAGCTTCTCGGGCGCGTTCCGCACTTCGCGCGGGTTGTTCACGACCAGCGTTTCCCCGTCCAGCATCTCCAGAAGGTGCGTGGCGGTGATGTATCCGATGTCGAACGGCGGATCCTGCCGCATCAGCACGACGTCGACATCGCTGCCGAGGTCGAGGTTGCGCGCCTCGCCGAGCGTGTAGTGATCGCCCGCCACGTTGCGCACGGAGACGGGCCGCACATGTGCGATCACGCGCCCGTCGCGCCACGAAAGCTGGTCGGCGAGATAGTGATAGAGCGTGTAGCCGCGCTCCTGCGCCTTCAGCATCAGCGCGAAGCTCGAATCGCCCGCGATGTTGATGCGCTCGATGGGGTCCATCTGGACGGCGACGGTGAGGCTCATGGGGCGTTTCCTTTGATTCGAACGCCGTCTAGCAGCTAAGCCCAATCGCCGTCGACCACGCCTTCGATATGGCGGGGCAGGCGGCCGCGCGAGACCACCAGTGCGTCGATGCGGGCACCCTCGCAGCCAGCCATGTAGCGGCCGAGCAGCAGGTTCGCGGCGCGCGCGACGCGCGCCATGCGCGGGGCTTCGAGCGCGGCGGAAGCGCCCATGTCGTCGTCGCGCGCCTTCACCTCGACGAACGCGAGCATCCGGCCGCGCCGCGCCACGATGTCGATCTCGCCCGCCGGGGTCCGCACGCGTTCCCCGAGGATGCGGTAGCCTTTGAGCCGCAGCCACAGCGCCGCGATGCGTTCGGCGCGGCGGCCGCGCCGTTCGGCGGCCTGCCGCTTCATTCGCCCCCGCGCAGTTCAAGCGCGCGGGCATAGACCTGCTTGCGGGGCAGGCCGAGCGCGGCGCTCACTTCGGCGACGGCGGATTTCAGCGGCTGCGCTTCCATCGCGGCGGCAAGCGCGGCGTCGAGTGTGTCGGCGTCCGCCGGGGCGGCCGGTTCGGGCGGGCCCACAACGATGACGATTTCGCCCTTCGGCGGCGCGTCCGCGTAGCGTGTAGCGAGGGTGCCGAGCGTGCCCGTCACGGTTTCCTCGAAGGCCTTGGTGATTTCGCGCACCACGGCGGCAGGCCGATCGCCGAGCCCGTCTTTCAGCGCCTCCAGCGACCGTGTGAGCCGATTGCCGGATTCGTAGAACACGAGCGTTGCGTCGAGCCCCGCGAACTCCGCGATCGTATCCGCCGATGCTTTCACCTTCGCCGGAAGGAAGCCTGCGAACAGGAAGCGGTCGGTGGGCAGCGCCGCGAGCGTCAGCGCCGCAATCGCCGCGCACGGCCCCGGAATCGTCGTCACGGTGATGCCTTCGGCGCGCGCTTCCCGCACCAGCTTGAAACCGGGATCGGAGATCAGCGGCGTGCCCGCGTCGCTCACCAGGGCAACCGATTCATTTCGCATACGTTCCAGCAGCCGTGCGCGCACGCGGCTGTCACTATGGTCGTGATAAGGCACCATCGGGCGGTCGCTGCCGATGCGGGCGAGCAGTTTTGCTGTCACGCGCGTATCTTCAGCGGCGATTAAGGCGGCGGACCTCAGCACGTCGGCGGCGCGCAACGTAATGTCGCCCAGGTTGCCGATGGGCGTCGCCACGATGTAAAGGCCGGGTTCCAGATCAAGGGGTAAGGGTGCCATGGACATGTCGATCTACAGCATGGAGGGCCGCGGGCGATTTTGGAATCGCTGTTTTTCCGGCCTGAAGCGAACGCTGCTGCCGATGGCGGCGCTCGCCGCCGCTGCCTGTACGCAAACCGTCCAGAAAGCGCCGGAAGTCGAGGCGCCTCCGCCTCCGCCGCCGACCGTGGAAGCGCCGAAGGAAATTCCGCAAAACCGCGTCGCGCTGCTGCTGCCGATGAGCGGAGGCACCGCGCGTGTCGGCCAATCGCTGGCGAACGCCGCGAACATGGCGCTGCTCGATGTGAAGGCCACGAACATCAAGCTCACCGTCTATGATACCGCGCCCGGCGCCGCCGCCGCTGCGCGCCGCGCGGTCGCGGAGGGCAACAAATTGTTCCTCGGCCCGCTGCTTGCGGCGGATGTCACCGCCGTGCGCGGCGTCGCCAAGGCGGCGGGCATTCCGATCATCTCGTATTCGAACGATGCCGATGTCGCCGGAAACGGCGTCTATATTCTGGGCTTCCAGCCCGATCAGTCGATCGACCGCGTCGTGCGCTATGCACGCGCGCAGGGTGTGGAGCGCTTCGGCGCGCTGGTGCCGGCGGGCAACTACGGTCAGCGCGCCTCGGGTGCCATGCTGCGCGCGGTTCGCGAATCGGGCGGC
Organism: Sphingosinicella sp.; assembly: GCF_013911755.1. Lineage (GTDB taxonomy): Bacteria > Pseudomonadota > Alphaproteobacteria > Sphingomonadales > Sphingomonadaceae > Sphingosinicella. The sequence continues at coordinate 9,382 of NZ_JACESP010000029.1, read as the reverse complement.
AAGGTCACGGCGGTCGAAACCTACGAACGCTCGCGCGCCAAGCTGCAGGCCGCCGTTCGCCGCCTCACCGACTATGAAGCGCGCGTCGCACGGGCGAGCCAGGGCGGCATCGTGCGCGCCGACGGCACCGTCGCGCCGGTGCAGGACCGCCTTGGGCCGGTCTCCTTCCAGGCGCTGCTGATCGCGGACGGCAGCCAGATCGCGTCCGCCTTCCTCGGCCCGCTCACGCAGTACGGCGCCGGGCCGGGCAAGGTCCGCTACCTCGGCCCGGAACTCTGGAACGCCGAACCCGGCATCCGCAGCGTTCAGGGGCTGCACGGCGCGTGGTACGCCAGCGTGCCCGACACGCGTTTCCAGCAGCTCGCCTCGCGCTACCGGGCGAAGTTCGGCGGCGCGCCCTCGCGGCTCGCCAGCCTTGGCTATGATTCGGTGCTGCTGGTGAATGCGATCGCGGACAGCTGGACGATCGGCTCCAGCTTCCCCGAAGCGCGCCTGCGCGATTCAGACGGTTTCGCGGGCGTCGACGGCATCTTCCGCTTCGGCGCCTCAGGCATCGCCGACCGCGGCCTCGAAGTGGGGCAGGTGGGCGCGTCCGGCACGACAGTCGTCTCGCCCGCCCCGCGCACCTTCGCCAAGCGCCCGGGGGCCTGACGGGGAGGTCGTGCGTCCCTCGACTACGCTCGGGATGAACGACCTTTGTACCTTGTAATAACGTGCATCATCCCGAGCGTAGTCGAGGGACGCACGACCCCTATGTCAGCAACCGAGAAACCACCGCGTTGAGCAGCGGCTGGCCCTTATCGGTCAGCCGCAGACGCTCATTTTCCCAGACAACGAGCCCAAGCTGCATGGTCTCGTCGAGGCCCGCGCGGCTAACGACATCGCCGAGCCGCTTCCCCGTGCGTTCAGCAAAAACCGCCTCATCGATACCCTCAAGCAGGCGCAGTCCCATCAGCAGCGCCTCGTCGGCGCGCGTGCTCGCTTCGAGTGGGGTTTCGTTCGCCACCGGCGTTTTAAGCCACGTCTCCGGCAGCCGTTCGCGGGTCGTCGCCATGCCGCCGCGCCGCCCGTGCGCGCCGGGGCCGACGCCCACGTAGTCGCCGTAGCGCCAGTAGGTGAGGTTGTGGCGGCTCTCCGCGCCGGGCCGCGCGTGGTTCGAAACCTCATAGGCGGGCAGCCCCGCCGCCGCCGTCATCGCCCGGGTCATTTCGAACATGCCGAGCGAGGCGTCTTCCTCCGGCAGCGTCAGCCGTCCCAGCCGCGCCCGGGTCGCGAACGCTGTCCCCGGCTCGATGGTGAGCTGGTAAAGCGACAGGTGCTCCGTGCCGAACGCCAAGGCGCGTGTCAGCTCGGCCTCCCATTCCTCGGGCCTCTGCCCCTCGCGTGCGTAAATGAGATCGAAGCTCACGCGCGGGAAATGCCTCTGCGCCACGTCGAGCGCGGCGAGCCCCTCGGCAAGGTCGTGCGCGCGTCCCAGCGCCTTCAGCGCCGCGTCATCAAGCGCCTGCAGCCCGAGCGACACCCGGTTCACCCCCGCCGCCGCGAAGCCCGCGAAGCGCCCGGCCTCAACGCTCGAAGGGTTCGCCTCCAGCGTGATCTCGGCGTTCTCGAAGCCCCACAGCCGGTCGGCGGCATCGATGATCGCACCGACCGTTTCGGGCGACATCAACGAAGGCGTGCCGCCGCCGAAAAACAGGCTCGAAAGCCGCCGTCCCGGTGTCAGGCGCGCCTCATAGTCCATGTCGGCGATCAGCGCGTCGCGCCACGCCGCTTCATCGATGCGCTCGCGGACATGGCTGTTGAAGTCGCAGTACGGGCATTTGGAGACGCAGAACGGCCAGTGGACGTAAAGCGCCAGCGGCGCCGTTATTTCAGACATGCCTCAACCAGCTGTGCGAACGCCCGCGCGCGGTGGCTCATCGCGTGTTTCGCGCCGGGCTCCATTTCGCCGAAGCTGATGTCGCGCCCTTCCGGCACAAACATCGGATCATAGCCGAAACCCTTCTCGCCGCGCGGTGGCCACACGAGCGTGCCGTGCACATGGCCCTCGAACGTCTCGACGTGTCCGTCCGGCCACGCCAGCGACAGCGCGCAGGTGAAGTGCGCGCGGCGGTCGGCGGCATTGCCGAGCGCGTCGTGCACCTTGCGCATCGCGAGGCCGAAATCCTTCTCCGGTCCCGCCCAGCGCGCCGAATAGATGCCGGGATCGCCGCCGAGCGCGTGGACGCTGAGCCCCGAATCGTCGGCAAGCGCCGGCAGCCCCGATCCGCGCGCGGCCGCGAGCGCCTTCAACTCGGCATTGCCGCGAAACGTCGTTTCCGTTTCCTCCGGCTCGGGCAGGCCCGCATCCCCCGCCGACACCGGCGCGATGCCGAACGGCGACAGCAGATCGCGGATTTCCCGCACCTTGCCGGGGTTGTGGCTCGCCACGATCAGCGTGCCGGGGAGGAGCTTCCGCGCCATGCGCCTAGCGCCCCGTCGCCTTCGCCTGCGCCGCGTAGATCTTGCCGCAGCCGATGCGTGCGAGACGGAGCATCCGCAGCAGCGTCTCTTCGTCAAACGGGTCGCGCTCGGCGGTGCCCTGCACCTCCACGATGCCGCCCTTGTCGGTCATCACGAAATTGGCGTCGGTCTCGGCGGCGGAATCTTCCGGGTAATCGAGGTCGAGCACCGCCGTGCCCTCGTAAACGCCGCAGCTGATCGCGCCGACCTGCGCGCGAATGGGGTCCACCGTCAGCAATCCGTCCGCCATCAATTTGTCGACCGCGATGCGCAGCGCGACCCACGCACCGGAAATCGCCGCCGTGCGCGTGCCGCCGTCAGCCTGCAGCACGTCGCAGTCGATGGTGATCTGCCGCTCGCCGAGCGCCTTCAGGTCCACGATCGTGCGTAGCGAGCGGCCGATCAGGCGCTGGATTTCCTGCGTGCGGCCGGATTGCTTGCCCTTCGCCGCCTCGCGCGATCCGCGCGTGTGCGTGGCGCGGGGGAGCATTCCATACTCGGCCGTCACCCAGCCTTCGCCCTTGCCGCGCAGGAACGGCGGCACGCGTTCTTCCAGGCTCGCCGTCACCAGCACATGCGTGTCGCCGAACTTCACGAGGCACGAGCCTTCGGCATGACGCGAGAAGCCGGGGATCATTTCGATGGTGCGCATCTCGTCGGGCGCGCGGCCGGAAGGTCGCATGAAAACTCCTGTACGGGGGAATAGGTTCTGCCGCGCCGTGTACCGGCTCGCGCCACCGGGGTCCAGATCACTTGAGAGGGGCGATGCGCCACCCTACATTGCGTCACGATGACGAGCGGTCCAACCATATCAGAGCTTTCAGACCGCGCGCGCGCCGTGTTTCGGCAGGTCGTCGAGGAATATATCGCCTCGGGCACGCCGGTCGGTTCGAAGACGCTCGCGACGCGCGCCGACAGTCTCGGTCTTTCGTCTGCATCAATCCGCAGCGTTCTTCACGATCTGGAGCGCGTCGGCCTGCTCGGTAGTCCGCACACCTCGGCGGGCCGCGTGCCCACCGATTTCGGCCTGCGCCTGTTTGTCGACGGCATGATGCAGGCGAGCGAGGCGGGGGCGGAGGAACGCGCCGCGATCGAAGCAGGCCTCAGTGCGCCCGACCGCGCCGTGGAAGATGTGCTGTCGCGCGCGACCGCCGTGCTTTCGGGGCTTTCATCCTGCGCCGCCGTGGTCATGGTGCCGCGTACCGAGCGCGTGCTGCGGCAGGCGAGCTTCACGGCGCTGTCACCGACGCGCATCCTCGCGATCCTCGTCGCGGACGACGGCACGGTCGAAAACCGTATCGTCGAACTGGAATATCCGGTGTCCCCGGCGGCGCTCATCGAGGCGGGGAATTATCTCACCGCGCGCCTCGCCGGCTCCACGCTCGCCGATGCGGCGGCGCTGCTGAAGCTGGAGATCGAAACCGAACGTGCGCTGATCGACAGTGCCACACGCGATCTCGTCGCGCGCGGCATTGCGAGCTGGTCGGCGGACGATGCCGACCGCGCCGTGCTCATCGTGCGCGGCCAGTCGCACCTGCTCGATGATGCGGCGGAGGCGGACCTGCAGCGCGTGCGTTCGCTGCTCGCCGATCTCGACGACAAGGTCGAAATGCTGCGCGTCCTCGACGATGCGCGCGAGGCGCGGGCGATGAAAATCTTCATCGGCTCGGAAAACAAGCTCTTCTCGCTCTCCGGTTCATCGGTTATCGCCGCGCCATACAGCGGCGCCGAAGGCCGGATCGTCGGCGTCGTGGGCGTCATCGGTCCCACGCGCCTCAACTATGCACGCATCGTGCCCATGGTGGATTACACCGCCCGAACACTCAGCAGGCTGATAGGATGATTGAAGACAACGAAAAGCTGACCCCCGAAGAGATCGCTGCCGCCGAACAGCCGGTGGAGGTGCCGGAGGCCGATCCGCTCGCCGAGAAGGACGCCGAGATTGCCGATCTCAAGGACCGGCTGCTGCGCGCCGTCGCGGAATCGGAAAATGTGCGTCGCCGTCTCGAACGCGAGAAGGCGGACGCAGTCGCCTACGCCGTCACCGGCTTCGCGCGTGATCTGCTCGGCGTCGCCGATAACCTGCGCCGCGCGCTCGATGCTGCCGCGAAGGACGATGTCGTGGCCAGCCCGCTGCTTTCGGGCGTGGAGATCACCGAGAAGGAACTGCTGAAGGCGTTCGAAAAGCACGGTATCGCGCGCGTCGAAAGCGTCGGCCAGAAGCTCGATCCGAACCGGCACCAGGCAATGCTCGAAGTTGTGCAGGAAGGCGCCGAACCCGGCCAGATCGTGGCCGAGCTGCAAACCGGTTATGTCCTCAAGGATCGCTTGCTGCGCCCCGCGATGGTCACTGTTGCGAAGGAAGCTTGATGGCTGAGCCCGATCCCATCTGCGGCGTGTGGCAGCTCGACCAGTGGGTGGAGTTTCGCGACGGCGATCCCTACGTCCTCGATGCGAGCGGGCGCATCTTCTACCATTCCGAGGGTCACGTGAGCGCGATCCTCACGCGGCAGATGGACGGCGCAGATCCGCTCGTCATCGCCTACGCGGGCCGCTGGCAGCGCGAGGGCGACGACGTGCACCACGCCGTCGAGCACGCCACTGTCCAGCGCTGGGTCGGCACGACGCTCACGCGCCGCGTGGTCGAGTTCGACCCCACCGGCGACGGCCGCCTTCTGCTCCGCACGCCTCCCGAGACCAGCCGCTCGGGCGCCGAGTTCTTCCACGATCTGATCTGGGTGCGGGCGGTTTAACCGCAGCGCTTCGCCACCGGGAAAATGTGACGCGGGGTGGGCGCGAACCCACCCCGCATAGCCTCAAATCCCGTCGAGGCCCTTGCTGACCAGAATGTTCACCGCGACGCGGCGATTCTGTGCCTTGCCTTCGACGGAGTCGTTGCTTGCCGCCGGGTCGGCTTCGGCCATTCCGGTGGGCGTCAGCATACGATAGGGCTTCCAGCCGCAGGCCTGCTGCAGATAATTCACGACGCGGGCGGCGCGCTTCTCGCTCAGAACCTGGTTATATTCCTCGCTTCCCGTGGAATCGGTGTAGCCGACGACAAGCAGCAGCGCGTTGTCCATCGCTTCGGCCTCGCTCGCGGCCGCGCAGAGATCGGTTTTCGCCTGCTCTGACAGCACCGCCTTGCCGGTGTCGAAGTTCACGCTCATCGTGTTTTTCACGTTATACTGATCGATATCCGCCACGCGGCCGCGAAGCGCTTCCGTCGCTGCGGACTGCTCGGCAAAGCGCTGGTCGGTCGCGTTGTGGATCATCGACGCGGTCTTGAGGTCCTTGTTCTTGAGCGCGACCTGGCTCGCCACCAGCCCTTGCCCCCACTGCACCGTCTTGATGGTGACCGGCAGACCGTTCAGCAGTGCGTCCAGGGCCAGTTTCTTGCTGCTCGCCCCGAGGAAGCCGCCGCTGGATTTCACCTTCGTCGCCTCGCTGATGAAAACCGTCTGTTTCGCGCCGCCGGGGATCGTGACCAGCATCTTCTGGTCCTTGCGCGCCGCGATAAACCCTTCGACATCTGGCCCTTCGGGCATTCCCGAAAGGTCGGCCGGTGGATAGGCGTTCACGTCAATGGACGGGTCGGCCCCGCTCATATCCTGAGGCTGCGCGTGCAGGCTGGCCGGCACCATGCCGGAAAGCGCAAGCAGCAGGAACATTCTTGGACTCTTGGAAATAATACTCATCGCGTTCCTCCATCAAACTCGACCCATCGACCGCGCGTAGGCGCGCGTGTCGGCCGATCAGCACTTCCGTGACGCCGTATCCGGCTGCCCGGCTCCTCTCCCAGGGAACGTCACGGATGCCTTGCATGTTCGGGCGCATCCTTCGCGCACAACATTCTGGTTAACGCCAGTATTACGGAGACGTTTCGAGAGTCTCGTGCGGCGAGCCGATGCCGCGTGCCCTAAACGATCCCCCGCTCGCCGCTCTCCGCCCGAAACGGCAAGAGCGCGTCGTATGTCGCGAGCGGCGGGGTGCCCGGTACGTCGCCGCCCATGCGTTTCACATAGGCGTCGCGCACGATCTCCGCCTGCTGTTCGAGTCCATAGCCCGAAAAGCCGAGCCCCGCTTTCAGCGGCAGGTAGTCGTAGCGCGCCAGCGGGCCACGCCGCAGGATCAGGTTCACGCCCTGCTGGTGCTGCCACACGTGCGTCAGCTCGTGAACGATGAGGCCCTGCAGGAACAGCGAGGCGCGGCTGAAATCCTCGCGCCAGGAGGCGTTGTTGGGGTGGAACCAGATGTGCCCGTCTGGCGCCATCACCACCCACGCGGGTTGCAGCCACCACCATTTCGCGCGCCGGATGGTGACGCGCGCGAGATCGATCGCGTCGCCGAAGGCCCGGCGCGCCATCATGCGTTCGCCGTCCGTCAGCGCCCTAATGATGCGAATGCTCTCCGCTTTTCATCTCCGGCGCCGTCGCGCTCATCGCGTGCGCGGAAACCGCGACGCGGCCGGCCTTTTCGAACACGAAGGTCAGCGGCACGCGCGAATCGGGCTTGGTGGCGGGCAGGCCGAACACCATCACGTGCATTCCGCCGGGTTTCAGTTCGATCTTCTGGCCCGGGTTCACCGGCAGGCCGACGAGCGGAACCATGCGCATCACGCCGTTCTCGGCTTTCGTCGCGTGCAGCTCGAAGCGCGCGGGTTTCGGGCCTTCCACGGCGATCAGCCGATCCCCCATCGCGCCTGCAGCGATCGTTGCATACAGGGCAGCGGGGCGGCCCGCGACGACAGGCAGGCGGATCCAGGCGTTGCTGACGGTCGGCGTGGGAGGCGCGGCAAGCGCCCGGCCGCCGATCGCTGCCGCCGCGAGCAGCAACAGCGCCGTCACACACGCCGCAATTCCAAGGTTTCTGTCGATACGCGCCACGGTCTTCGATCCTTCGCCAGAGACATCCACGCTCCGCATGAATGCTTCATGCCACAGCTCGGGGCCTTTGCGCCATGCGGCAGCACGTCCCCATCGCGGACGCAAAACGCATCGGCGGCGCACCCGCGCTCTTGTATGGCGCTGGCGCTGTTCCTACATCGCCCGCGTAGATCAACGACGCTGCGGCAAGTCTGCGCAGTGGCGGGATCAATCGTTTGTTCCTGCTTGGAATTTGAAAGAGGAAGCACGGGAGATATGGGCAAGGTAATCGGTATCGACCTTGGTACGACCAACAGCTGCGTCGCCGTCATGGAAGGCAGCAAGCCCAAGGTTATCGAGAATGCGGAAGGCGCGCGCACGACGCCGTCGATGGTCGCGTTCACCAAGGATGGCGAGCGTCTCGTCGGCCAGCCGGCGAAGCGCCAGGCGGTGACGAACCCGGACAACACGGTGTTCGCGGTGAAGCGCCTGATCGGCCGCCGTTTCGACGATCCGGTCACCAAGAAGGACATTGCGCTCGTCCCCTATCACATCGTGAAGGGCGGCAATGGCGACGCGTGGGTGAAGGCCGGCGGCGAGGATTACAGCCCGTCGCAGATTTCCGCGTTCATCCTTCAGAAGATGAAGGAAACCGCCGAGTCCTACCTTGGCGAGACCGTCACGCAGGCCGTCATCACCGTGCCCGCCTACTTCAACGACGCCCAGCGCCAGGCCACCAAGGACGCCGGCAAGATCGCCGGCCTTGAAGTGCTGCGCATCATCAACGAGCCGACCGCGGCGGCGCTCGCCTACGGGCTCGAGAAGAACGACGGCAAAACTATCGCGGTCTACGATCTCGGCGGCGGCACCTTCGACGTGTCGATCCTGGAGATTGGCGACGGCGTGTTCGAGGTGAAGTCGACGAATGGCGACACCTTCCTCGGCGGCGAGGACTTCGACGCCAAGATCGTCGATTCGCTCGCGGACGGTTTCAAGAAGGACGAAGGCATCGACCTCCGCTCCGATCGCCTCGCGCTGCAGCGGCTCAAGGAAGCGGCCGAGAAGGCGAAGATCGAGCTGTCGTCGGCGCAGTCGACCGAGGTCAACCTGCCCTTCATCACCGCCGACCAGACCGGCCCGAAGCACCTCGTGAAGACGATCACGCGTGCCGACCTCGAAAAGCTCGTGGGCGATCTCGTCGCCCGCACGATGGAGCCGTGCCGCAAGGCGCTGAAGGATGCGGGCATCGACAAGGACAAGATCGACGAGGTCGTCCTCGTCGGCGGCATGACGCGCATGCCGCTCGTCCGCGAAGAGGTGAAGAAGTTCTTCGGCAAGGAGCCGCACACGGGCGTCAACCCCGATGAGGTCGTCGCGATGGGCGCCGCCATTCAGGCGGGCGTGCTGCAGGGCGACGTCAAGGACGTGCTCCTGCTCGACGTGACGCCGCTGTCGCTCGGCATCGAGACGCTGGGCGGCGTGTTCACGCGCATGATCGATCGCAACACGACGATCCCGACGAAGAAGAGCCAGGTCTACTCGACCGCCGAGGACAATCAGGGCGCGGTGACGATCCGCGTCTTCCAGGGCGAACGCGAGATGGCGGCCGACAACAAGGCGCTCGGCCAGTTCGATCTCGTCGGCATCCCGCCGGCGCCGCGCGGCGTTCCGCAGATCGAGGTGACGTTCGACATCGACGCCAACGGCATCGTCAACGTCTCGGCGAAGGACAAGGGCACCGGCAAGGAGCAGCAGATCCGCATCCAGGCGTCGGGTGGTCTGTCGGACTCCGACATCGAGCAGATGGTCAAGGACGCCGAGAAGTTCGCCGACGAAGACAAGAAGCGCCGCGCGAAGGCCGAGGCCCGCAACCAGGCGGACAGCCTCGTCCACTCGACCGAGAAGCAGCTCGCCGAGCACGGCGACAAGGTGGATGCCGCCACGAAGGGCAGCATCGAAACCGCCGTCGCCGCGCTGAAGTCGGTGCTCGACAGCGACGATGTCGATGACATCAACGC
>NZ_JACESP010000028.1 GCF_013911755.1 Sphingosinicella sp. | reverse complement strand
CGGTTCCGCAACCGGAGGCGGCGGAGGCGGCGGCGCTTCCGCACCGAAGTTGAAGATCACGCTCGCGAGCAGCGAGTGGCTGCGGAAGCGGCCATCATATGCCGATCCGTCCACACCAACAACATCAAGCGCATCCGTGTTGAAGTAGCGATACTTCAAGCCCAGATCGACATTGTCACTGATCGCCTTGCGGACACCCGCGATGACCTGCCACGCAAATCCGGTGTCGCTGTCGTCGACAAAATCAGTTCCTTGATCAACAACTTGATAGATGTCGGCCTTGACGCGGGCGATACCCACGCCGCCACCGACATAGCCGTTCCAGCCATCGTCGTCGCCGAAGTCGAACAGCCCGTTCACCATGAAGCTGAGCGCGCTCGTGGTGCCGCCCGCGTCAGAGAACGATCCGCTGGCTGCCGTTCCGCTGCCCGGAACCGCAAGGCCCGTCAGCGTCACTTTGTCGAGCGAAGCTTTCTTGAAGCCCAGTTCGAACTCGGTACGGAAACCGCCGAAATCATATCCGACGATACCATCGACGTCATACCCCATCTTGTGCTTGACGGTGACGCCATTGCTCGTTTCGACACCCTGCGGGCTGGTCACGTCGAAATCGATATTCTCGATGAGCAGCGCACCGCCCTCGATACCTGCATACCAGGCCTTGTCGCGCGCGAGCGCCGGGCCCGCAAGAGCGGTGCCGGCCAGCGCCAAGACTACGGCGAGTCTACGCATTGAAATCCCCTTTCTCAGTCTCCACGAACTTCCATGGAAGTCGCCTTAACGATCTATATCACGGAAGTATCCCGCGCAACCGAATATAGCCCTGAAATGTTGCATAAATATCGCACATTGCTGCAGATTTTGGCGCTTTGAGTGGGGTCATGACGTCAGTAAACCTTGTTCGCGAAGGTAGCTGAGCAGGCTCGCCAGCACGGCTCGCGCCTCGATATCGATCACGCTTCCGCCCGCCGGTGCCTCAATCGCAACCGGGGGCTCGGTCAGCATCACGGCGCCGCCGATTCTGAGGCCGGCGACCGGCAGGGCGGCGTTCCACACCCCGCCGCCGAACACGGCGAGGACGGCCTCATCCGCGATCCAGCACAGCATCCCTTCCGGCGGCGGCGCAATCACCCACGCGCCGTCCCAGTGCGCGAGCGCGCCGGCGTGCCCCGCCCACGCGCCCGTCGCGTCCGTGCCGACGATCCACGTCGTGTCCGGCGCAGGCAATGCGGGCGGCACCGTAAGTGTGCGACTCTCCGCGCACAGATGGACAAGGCGGTCGAGGCCATGGATCGCGGTGTTGTGCGTGAGTTCTTTCTGGGCCTGCCCGGTGGGCATGACTATGCTGCGCGCCCCGCAGCGCATCCGGGTCCTCCGCCGAATAAAGGAAGCCCTTCGCGCCCGTCGGCCACGAAAGCCGCCGCAGCGAGGGCTCGAACTGCGGGCGCCAATCCGCACGCACGCGGAGCAGGCCGGATTCGCCTTCCACCATCACGGCGCGCGCTTCATGCAGCGTCGTCCCGACAATGGCGATGCGCGCGCCGCCGTTTCGCGCCGCACGCTGCACCCATTCGGCGCCCGTGCGCGTCTTGCCGAAGCCGCGGCCCGCCATCACCAGCCACGTGTGCCAATCACCCGGCGGCATGACCTGCGAAGACCGTGCGCGCCAATACCAGCTTCCGACCAGCGCGTTGCGATCTTCAAGGTGGATCCCCTCCAACGCCTCGGCGAACTCTGCGGGAGACATCGCCTCCAGCCGCGCTTTCAGGTTCGGCGGGGTCATGCGTCGGCGTCTCCGCGCCGCGCCTCGATCGCGGCGGCACGCGCTTCGACGGTGCGATACAGCGCTAGCGCGTCGTCCTCCGCCTCCCCCCCCCTCTTCGCCCACGATCATCGCATAGGCTTGCGGCCTGCGGCGGCTCAGCATGAACATCAGCAGCCGGTCCGAATATTCACGGATCGTCACCGGCGTGCCGCTGCCGCGCACCACGGTTTTTTCCACGCCGTTGCGGATGCGATCAAAGGCGATCGCCTCCAGTTCATCCATCGCGAGCGAAAGCGCGTCGTCCCAGGCCCGCGCGAAGTCGGCATCGCGGCGGCGCAGTGCATAGACACCGCATGTCGTCTTGCCCGTCGCCGCCACGGCGCGGCGCACATTCGCCGTTTCCGCCAGCGTTTCAAGGAAGATGCCGCGCCGCTTCGCCGTCCATCCGTCATGCCGCTGGGATGCGCGGCGCGCCGGCTTTTTCGCCGGTGTCGTTTTCGTCATCGGGGTCTTTCACAGGAGAAGCCGCGCCGAGCCCCGACATGAAAACGGCTCCGAAGGGCCTGAACCCCCGGAGCCGCAATTCCTCAGCGTGTCTGATCTCTAGCGAAGAGCGGTTCGCTCGTCAAGCATTATTTTGCCTATTTGGTTATTTTTGGTCCTTATGGTCGCACCCGGGTTGTAACATCTCGGCGGCTGGGCCACCTCCCGCGTCGATCCTGATATGTCGTTCATCGGATCGTAATTTTATGCGCTGTAAGAGGAGCTTACCGGGGCCGGGCAAAAGAGGTTGAAATGAAAACGATCATCGTCTGCGCCTGCCTTCTGTTCATCGCCGCCGTCGGCGCCATTGCGATTCCGCCGCACGCGGGCGCGATCGCCTCCACGCCGCCTGCCGCCGCAGACGCTGCCGCTCACACCCGGTAATAGTCCGCCACGCGGTCCAGCCCCAGGCACAGCACCACCTTTCCGGCGCGCGCCGGCCCGCCCATCGCCCGTTCCGCCGTTTCCAGCCCCTCGCCCAGGCACACCGTACGCGTCAGCACGTCGGCAAGGCCTTGCCCCGCGTGCGCGAGCGCCGCGTCCACGCGCGCTTTCGCGCCGATCTGCGCCGTCGTCGGATCGGACGCGGGCGCGTTGCGGGCGCCCTTCGCCACCGGCCCCGCGTCCCACGCCATCGTCACGCGCGGGCCCCGCGCGGCGATCATGAAGTCGCGGCGCAGGCGCACGCCCGCCTCGAACTGGCGGTCGCTGATCTTGCCGCGCGCGTGCAGCCACGCGATCGGCTCCTCGGCGCGGTTCGCGTGCCGCGCGCCTTCGGTGGCCGCGCGGCGGTGCGGCGGGCTGTCGATGCTGTTCACGATCATACGGTTACGGGTTTCGGGCATGGCGCTCCCTCGCGTTCAGTTGCGAATCGCCCTTGCCATCGCGTGTCCGCTGTAGGACAGTGAAAAATAACCCAATAGGATAATTCGATGCTCACACGCATCCGCGAGGTTCGCAAGGGCAAGGGCCTCACGCTGGCGGACGTCGCCGAACGCTGCCGCCCTGCGACCACCCCGCAAACCATCGGCCGCCTCGAAACCGGCACCCGCACCGTATCGGTCGGCTGGCTCAACCGCATCGCCGCCGCGCTCGGCGTCGAAGCTGCCGAGCTCGTCACGCATCCCGAACGCCCCGACGTCCCCGTCGCCGCCCTCCTCGCCGCAGACGGCGCGCGTGCGCCGACGATGCCGCAGACGCTGCTGCCGCCCCGCCCCTCCGGCGCGATGATCGCCGTGCAGGTCGTCTCGGGCATCGGCGACTACCGCACCGGCGATTCGATCTGGTGCGAACGGCTTGCCCCGGCCGATTTCGAGCGCGCGCGCAACCGCGACGTGCTCGTCCCCCGCCCCGCCGGGCGCTTCGTGTTCGGCCGCCTCGTCGATCTCGATGGCCAGCGCCTCGCCATCCTGCCGCTGGTCCCCGGCGCGCGGCAGCTCGTCGTCTCCGAAACCCCCTGGCTCGCGGTCGCGGCAACATTGGTACGCCCACTTTAGGGAGTATGCGCCCGAAGGCGCCGCCGCTAACCGCGGCGCCGAAAGGAACCCTTCATGCTCGATACCGCCCGCCGCACCGCGTTCGACGAGGATCACGCCCTCTTCCGCGACAGCGTCCGCAAGTTCTTCGACCGCGAACTCTATCCCAACCTCGACCGGTGGGAGCACGAGGGCATCGTCGACCGCAACTTCTGGCGCGCCTGCGGCGAAGCGGGTCTACTTTGCCCGCAAGTCCCTGAAGAATATGGCGGTCTCGGCCTCGACTACCGCTACAACGCCGTCATAGGGGAGGAACTTTGCTACGCCGGCTCCTCGGCAGGCATCACCCTCCACTCCGACATCGTCGTCGACTACATCATCAACTACGGCTCCGAAGAACAAAAGCGCCGCTGGCTCCCCGGAATGGTCTCCGGCGAGGTCATCACCGCGATCGCGATGACCGAACCCGGCGCCGGCTCCGATCTCCAGGGCGTGAAGACAGCCGCGAAGCGCGACGGCAACCACTATGTCGTGAACGGCTCCAAGACCTACATCACCAACGGCCAGAACGCCGACCTCATCATCGTCGTCGCCAAAACGGACCCGTCGCAAGGCGCCAAGGGCACCTCGCTCATCCTCGTCGAAGCCGACCGCGAGGGCTTTGCGCGCGGCCGCAACCTCGACAAGATCGGGCAACACTCCGCCGACACCTCCGAGCTGTTCTTCAACGACGTCCGCGTCCCGATCACCAACTGCATCGGCGAGGAGAACATGGGCTTCATCTACCTGATGAAGCAGCTCCCTCAGGAGCGTCTCCAGATCGCGCTCTCCGGCCAGGCGGTCGCGCAGCGCGCGTTCGACGAAGCGGTCAAGTTCACCAAGGAGCGCAGGGCGTTCGGCAAGACCGTGTTCGATTTCCAGAACACCAAGTTCACGCTCGCCGACCTCGCGACGAAACTGCAGGTGGGCTGGGCGCATCTCGACTGGGCGCTGAAGCGCCACGTCGAAGGCAAGCTCACCGCCGCCGAGGCTTCCGCCGCCAAGCTCTGGCATACCGAGCTACAATGGGATGCGTGCGACCTCTCGCTCCAGCTTCACGGAGGCGCGGGCTACATGAACGAATACCCGATCGCCCGCCTATGGCGCGACGCGCGCGTACAGCGCATCTACGGCGGCACATCGGAAATCATGAAGGAAGTCGTGAGCCGCGCCATTTAGGCGGCGCGGCTAGAAACTCTCTTCGGCGTAGATCCGCGAGAGATCGCCCCTCCAGCGGCCGTGATAGGCCTCGAGCAAACGCTCGGCGGGAGTTTTGCCGCTTTCGACAATCTCGAACAGCGGCGCGAGGAAGATCGCCTCGCTGTCGCCCGAACTGTTGAGCCGCGCCCGACGTGTCAGCCCGGCTTCGGCGATGGCGAGGATTTCCTTGCCGAGCTGCTGGAACGTGCGTCCGCGCGGCCCTTTCGCCTGCAGCCCCAGTCTCGGCACCTCCTCGCGAATGCGGTGATGATCCTCGATCGACCAGTGCTTTACCGCGTCCCACGCCGCATCGAGCGCGATGTCGTCGTAGAGCAGCCCCACCCAGAAGGCAGGCAGCGCGCAGATACGGTTCCATGGGCCGCCGTCCGCGCCGCGCATCTCAAGGTAGGACTTGAGACGCACTTCCGGGAAGGCGGTCGAGATATGATCGTTCCAGTCACCGAGCGTGGCGCGCTCACCCGGCAGCGCATCGAGCTTGCCGTCCATGAAGGCACGGAAATCCTGGCCCGCGAGATCAACGTAGTTGCCGTCGCGCACGGCGAAATACATCGGCACGTCGAGAATATAATCGGCCCAGCGTTCGAAACCGAAGCCGTCTTCGAACACAAACGGCAGCATCCCCGTGCGCGCTGCATCGGTGTCGGTCCAGATATGGCTGCGATAGCTGAGAAAGCCGTTGGGCTTTCCTTCGGTGAAGGGCGAGTTCGCGAACAGCGCCGTCGCTAACGGCTGCAGCGCGAGGCTGACGCGGAACTTCTTCACCATGTCCGCCTCGCTCGAATAATCGAGGTTGGTCTGAATGGTGCAGGTACGCAGCATCATGTCGAGGCCGAGCGATCCGACGCGTGGCATGTGGCGCAGCATGATTGCATAGCGCCCCTTGGGCATGATCGGCAGTTCGTCGCGGCGCTTGTCCGGCCACATGCCGAGCCCGAGGAAGCCGAGGCCGAGTTCGTTGCCGACCTCCTGCACCTGCCGCAGGTGGCGCCCGGTTTCGGCGCAGGTCTGGTGGAGGTTTTCGAGTGGCGCGCCTGAAAGCTCGAACTGTCCGGCTGGTTCGAGGCTGACGTTCCCGTCGTCCCCCGCTAGGGCAATGACATAGCCGTTCTCCTCGACCGGTTCCCAGCCGAAGCGCGTCATCGCCATCAGGAGGTCTCGGATACCGCCCTGCTCGTCATAGGAGGGCGCGCGGTGATCGCTGGTGCGATACACGAACTTCTCGTGCTCAGTACCGATTCGCCAACGCTCCGCGGGCTTGCTGCCGCGCTCGAAAACGCTCAGCAAATCGTCTTTTGACTCGATAGGAAGGGCATCCCCTTCACCGGCCTTGCGCGTGCTCATGGCGAGCGCTTAGCCGTCCGCGCGGCCGCGCGCCAGAGAGGAAATGAGCGAGGCTCAAGCTCCTCGCCAATCCCCCGCAAGTGCCTGCCAGATCGCGACCGCCGCTGCTGCTGCCGTGTCGGCGCGGAGTATGCGGGGCCCGAGTGAAACGCGCACGCACTGTGGCAGTGCCCGGATGGCCGCGCGCTCCGCATCATCGAACCCGCCCTCGGGGCCGATGAGGATTGCTGCGGGCGCAGCAACGCCGGGCAGCACCTCCGCGACCGATTCGCCACCTTCCTCGTCGCAGAAGATCAGCGCGCGCTCCGCTGGCCAATCCGCAAGCAGCGCCACGAGCGGAACGGGACCGCCAAGCTCGGGCAAGGCCGTGCGTTCGCATTGTTCGGCGGCCTCGATCATGTGGGCGCGGAGGCGGTCGAGTTTCAGGTTACCCACAACGGTTCGGCGCGTGGTTGTCGGGACGAGCCGCGCGACGCCCAACTCGCAGGACTTTTCCGCGAGCCAGTCGATACGCCCTGCTTTCAGCGGCGCGGCGCAGAGCCAGAGGTCCGGCACCACCTCGCGCGGCTTCAGCAACGCCTCGGCGCGCACCACCACCTCGCGCTTGCCGATGGTGGTGATCACTGCCTGCCACTCGCCCGTGCGGTCGTCGAACAGCCTGACACCGTCGCCTTCGCGCAGCCGCATCACGCGCGTCAGATAATGCCCGGCTGCCGAAGCTAGCGGCAATATCTTCCCCGCACCCAGCGGCGTGTCCACGAACAGGCGGGGGCCTGCCTTGCTTGACAATGATCGATCACCCATGCTGACCCGCTAGCATGGAGACCCCGCCCCTGACCACGCCGGAGCCGAACGATCGCGCGACGCCCGATGCTGTTGCCGGAAGCTGGGTCGAAATGCTGCCGCGGTCGTGGAAGCCGTACGCCCGGCTGGCGCGGGCGGACCGGCCGATCGGCGCGTGGCTGCTGTTCTGGCCTTGCGCTTGGGGCACGGCGCTGGCGGGCGGCCTTCCGCAGGAAACATATCTGCTGCTGCTGTTCCTGATCGGATCGTTTGCGATGCGCTCGGCGGGCTGTGTCTACAATGACATCATCGACCGCGATCTCGACGCGAGTGTCGAGCGCACCCGTGACCGTCCGCTCGCCAGCGGTAGGGTGTCGCTGAAGGCCGCTTGGGCGTTGCTCGTCGGCCTGTCGCTCGTCGGCCTCGTCGTCCTGCTCCAGCTCGGCGGGTTCGCACAGCTCGTCGCGCTCGGCTCCTTGCTGCTGGTGAGCGCCTATCCTTTCATGAAGCGCATCACGTGGTGGCCACAGGCGTGGCTCGGCCTGACCTTCAACTGGGGGGCGCTCGTAGGCTTCGCAGCAATCGCCGGCGACCTACCGCCCGCAGCGCTCGCGCTCTATGCGGCGGGCGTGTTCTGGACGCTCGGCTACGACACGATCTACGCGCTTCAGGACATCGAGGACGACGCGCTCGCGGGCATCAAGTCCTCGGCGCGGCGGCTCGGCGGCGATGTGCGCGCGGGTGTCGCGATCTTCTATGCCGTCACGGTCGTCCTGCTCGCCACCGCGCTCTGGCTCGCCGCGCCGGAACGACCGCTCGTGCTTGCGGCGCTGCTCCCGGCAGCGCTCCATCTGCTGTTGCAGGTCCGTGATCTGCGCTGCGCCGACACAGCGGGCGCACTGCGCTTATTCCGTTCGAATACGTTGACGGGCACGCTGGTGTTCGTGGCCTGCCTCGCGGCGGGACTTTGACGGACGCGTGCCGAGCGCCTATGCGCGGCAACCATGCTTGATCCGAACGCCGCGCTCGACCGCCTCGACCACGCCATCGCCCGCGCAAAGGCGCTCGGCGCCGATGCTGCAGACGGGGTCTACTTTGGCGACATGTCGTCGAGCGTGCATGTCCGGCTTGGCGAACTTGAAGACATCGGCCGCTCGGAGGCCGAGGAAATCGGCATTCGTGTTTTCATCGGCCAGCGCAGCGCCAACGTCTCCTCGTCCGATCTCTCCGCCGCCGCGCTCGCCGCTGCTGCCGAGCGTGCGGTCGCGATGGCGCGTGAGGCGCCCGAGGATCGCTACGCGGGCCTCGCCCCCGCCGAGCGGCTGACGAAAGGGCCTTGGCCCACACTGGACATCGACGACGGCGCGGACATCCCGGTCGAGGCGCTAAGGGGCCGCGCGCTTGCGGCCGAGGAAGCCGCCCGCGCCGTGGAGGGTGTCAGCAATTCGCAGGGCGCGTCGGCCAGCAGCGGTCGCGCGGTCTATGCGCTCGCCACTTCGCACGGTTTTGCAGGCGCCTATTCGGGCAGCTCCTACGGCGTGTCAGCCTCGATCATCGCCGGATCGGGCGACGCGATGCAGCGCGACTACGCCTATCACAGTGCGCGGCACGATGCCGATCTCGAAGCGCCCGAAGCCGTGGGCCGCCTTGCGGGCGAGCGCGCCGTCTCGCGTTTGTCGCCCGTGAAACTCGCGACCGGCGCAATGCCGGTGGTGTTCGATCCACGTGTCGCGGGCTCGCTGCTTGGCCACCTTGCGGGGGCGATCAGCGGGTCGACGATCACGCGCGGGACGAGCTTCCTCAAGGATTCGCTGGGGCACGACATCTTCCCGCAGGGCGTTACGGTCGTGGACGACCCGCTGCGCGTGCGTGGGCTCCGCTCCCGGCCGTTCGACGGCGAGGGCCTGCCGACCGCGCGCACGCGGCTCATCGACAGCGGGTGCCTCACCGGCTGGCTGCTCGACAGCGCCTCGGCGCGGCAGCTGGGCAGCAGCCCCTCCGGCCACGCCTCGCGCGGCGTCTCGGGCCCGCCCGGCGTTTCCACGTCGAACCTCTACATGGAGGCGGGCGAGCTCAGCCGCAGCGCACTCATCGCCGACATCCGCCGCGGTGTGCTCGTCACCGAACTCATCGGCCAGGGCGTCAATGGCGTGACCGGCGACTACAGCAGGGGCGCGGCGGGGTTCCTGATCGAGGACGGCGAGATCGCGGGCGCGGTCGCCGAGATTACCGTCGCGGGCAACCTCAAGTCCATGTTCCTGAACCTGACGCCGGCGGACGACCTCGTGTTCCGCTACGCCGTAAATGCTCCGACGCTGCGCATCGAGGGCATGACGGTCGCGGGCGCCTGAGACTTCACAAGTAGAGGAAGTAGTCGGACGGCGGTCGAATCTGCGGCCGGCTTTCCTATTCCAACACCTTCGGGACGCCGAGGCGGGGAATCGCGCGGGCGGGGCAATCGTCCATCACCACCTTGAGACCGGCGGCCTCCGCCTTCGCGGCGGCATCTTCGTTGATGACGCCGAGTTGCATCCACACTGCTTTCGCGCCGATCGCAATGGCTTCATCGACGACCGGTCCGACCGCATCGGAGCGGCGGAAGATATCGACCATGTCGACAGGCTGGGGAATATCCGCAAGCGAAGCGTAGACGGTTTCGCCATGAAGCGTGGCGCCCGCAAGCGTCGGGTTCACCGGGATGACGCGGTAGCCGCGCCCCTGCAGATAGGCCATGACGCCGTGGCTCGGGCGGTCCGGGCGATCGGATGCGCCGACCATCGCGATTGTGCGGGTGGTCGTCAGCAGGTCGCGAATCTCGTCAGCGGCCACGTTCGGTCTCCTTCAATGTATCCAGCACCTGAACGGCGATGCGGCGGAAGGCGTTCCCCGCCGGATCATCGCGAAGGGCAACGGGCGTGCCGGCGTCGCTCGCCTCGCGGATGCCGATTTCAAGCGGGATGCCGCCGAGGAAAGCGATGCCCATCGTCCTCGCGGCCTCCTCCGCGCCGCCATGGCCGAAGATGTGGCTTTCATGGCCGCACGCGGGGCAATGGAAGGTCGACATGTTTTCGATCATGCCGAGGATCGGCACGCCGACCTTGCCGAACATCGCGACCGCCTTCTTCGCGTCGATGAGCGCGAGATCCTGCGGCGTCGAGACGATCACCGCGCCCGCGAGCGGAACCTTCTGCGCCATCGTGAGCTGGATATCGCCCGTGCCCGGCGGCAGATCGACGACGAGCACATCGAGCGGTCCCCACTCGGTTTGCGTCAGCATCTGCATCAGCGCGCTCGACGCCATCGGCCCGCGCCAGACGACAGCACGATCGGGATCGGTCATCGCGCCGATCGAGACGGCCTTCAAACCGTGCACCTCGGCGGGCTGGATGAGCTTCTCGCGCAGCGTCAGCCGCTCCTGCCGCCCCATCAGCATCGGCACGGACGGGCCGTAGATATCGGCGTCGAGCAGCCCGACGCTGAGCCCCTGCGACGCCAGCGCAACGGCGAGGTTCGCCGCGACGGTGGACTTGCCGACGCCGCCCTTGCCCGAGCCGACGGCGATGATGTGGCGGATTTCGGGAAGCGGCGCGGGTGCGGTCGGGTGTGGCCCCTGCGGCGCATCGCCGCGTTCGGCCGTGGTGATGATGCGCGCACCCTCGACGCCCGGCACAGTGCGCAGCGCGGCTTCGACGCGCGCCTCCAGCGTCTTCGCGTCGTGCGGCGAAAGTCCGTCCACGGCAAGCACCAGCCCGGCCTGCGCGCTTCGGAGCACGATGCCCGAAACACGCCCGGCGCTTACGATATCCTTGCCCGATACCGGGTCCGCAAGCCGCTCAAGCGCCGCGCGCAACAGGTCTTCACCCGCCATTTTCACTCCTTGCCGGTCAGCATGTCTCGCAAATGCGCGGAGGCGTCCGTATATAGGCTGCTCATTGGAAGCAATCGACGGGTAGCGAATGCCTTGGGAGAACAACAGTAACAATTCCGGGCCCTGGGGCAGCGGCAGCGGCAACGGTCCGCGCAACCCCTGGGGTGGCGGGTCGGGCGGCGGCTCCGGCGGCGGTGGCAATCGCGGCGGCGGCAGCGGCGGACCCGATTTCGACGAGTTCATCCGCCGCAGCCAGGAACGGCTTCGTTCCGGCCTGCCCGGCGGCTCCAAGGGTGGTTCGATGCCGTGGGGCTATGTGATCCTCGGCATCGTGCTCGTCTGGATCGCGTTTACGTCGTTCTACCGCGTGGTGCCCGAAGAACGCGGCGTCGTGCAGCGCTTCGGCGCCTATTCGCGCACGACGGGGCCGGGTATGCACTTCAAGCTGCCCGCACCGTTCGAAACCGTGACCAAGCCCGCGGTTGAAACCGTCTCCACGATCGACATCGGCACGGTCGACGCCTCCAGCGAGAACCTGATGCTGACGGGCGACCAGAATATCATCGACATCGCCTATGCAATCCGCTGGAAGATCAAGGACCCAGTGCAGTACCTGTTCCAGCTTGCCGAGCCCGAAACCACGATCCGCGAGGTCGCCGAATCGGCGATGCGCGCGGAAGTGGCGCGCGTTCCGCTCGACGCCGCGATCGGCCCGCAGCGCGCGCAGATCGCCGAGCAGGTGCGGGTGCGCACGCAGGAAATGCTCGACAGCTACAAGGCCGGTATCGACATCGTCGGCGTCGACATCAAGCAGGCCGACCCGCCCGCCGCCGTCGATACGGCGTTCAAGGACGTGTCTGCCGCGCAGCAGAACGCCGAGCAATATCTGAACGAGGCGCGCCGCTATTCCCAGTCGCTGCTTTCGCTGGCGCAGGGGCAGGCCGCCGCCTTCGACGCGGTGTACGAACAATATCGGCTGGCTCCGGAAGTGACGCGCAAGCGCATGTATCTGGAGACGATGGAGGAGGTGCTGGGCAAGGTGGACAAGACGATCATCGAAGCTGACGGCGTCGTCCCCTATCTGCCACTGCCGGAGGTGCGAAAACGCGCCGTTGCGAACGCGACGGGAGACGCGCAATGACCCTGCGCAACCCGATCGCGCTCGTCGGCCTCGCCTTCCTCGCGCTGATCCTGATCACGACGTCGCTGTTCACCGTTTCCGAATCGCAACAGGCGATCATCGTGCGCCTCGGCAAGCCCGACAGGATCGTCAACCGGTATAATCCGAACGACCCCTTCGGCGCGACGGGCGCCGGGCTGACGCTGAAGGCGCCGTTCATCGAAAACGTCGTGTGGGTCGACAAGCGCATCCGCGATCTCGACATGCCGCAGCAGGTGGTGCTTTCCACCGATCAGCTTCGCCTTGTCGTGGATGCCTTCGCACGCTTCCGGATCGTCGATCCCCTGCGCATGTACCAGACCGTGCGATCGGAAGACCGCGTCGCCGACGAACTGTCTCGCATTCTCGGCTCCCGCCTGCGCAACGAGCTTGGCCGGCAGACCTTCGCAACGCTGCTCAGCCCCGAACGCGGCCAGCTGATGGACACGATCCAGGAGGCGGTGAACCGCGAAGCACGCCGCTACGGCGCCGAAATCGTCGACGTGCGCATCAAGCGCGCCGACCTGCCGCCTGGCGATCCCTTGCAGTCCGCGTTCCTGCGGATGCAGACAGCGCGCCAGCAGGAAGCCGAATCGATCCGTGCGCAGGGACGCAAACAGGCGCAGATCATCCGCGCCGAAGCCGACGCCGAGGCATCGCGCGTGTATGCGCAGTCCTTCGGCAAGGATAAGGACTTCTACGCCTTCTACCGCGCGATGCAGGCGTATCGGACGACGTTCAACGACGGCAATGCCAGCGTGATTCTCTCGCCCGACAATGAATTCCTGCGCGAGTTCCAAGGGGTCCGCGGTCGCTGATCCGTATGGGAAGCGATCTCCTTGCGGCGATCGGCCTCGCGCTCGTTCTGGAGGGCGCGGCCTATGCGCTGTTTCCCGATGCGATGCGAAGGGCGGCCGCGATGCTGTTTGCGCAGGGAGAAAGCACGGTGCGTATTGCCGGGCTCGGCGCAGTGATCGCGGGTGTCGCGATCGTCGCGGCGGTTCGGTTACAGGGATGAAGACAATAGGGGCTGATTGTATTGACGCCGGGCGGTGCTTACATGGCGTCAACTTGAGGAGACGAGATACGTGCGTATCGCATTAGCCATGACCGGCGCGGCTGTTCTGTTTGCCAGCGCCGCTACACTTGCCCTTCAGGAACCGGGCCACGCCCAGCAGACGGCGCAGGAATCGCTGAGCGCGCAGCCGCTGGCTGCCCCCGGCGGCGCACCCGGCAGCTTCGCGGACCTCACCGCGCGCCTGCAACCCGCGGTGGTCAACGTTTCGACCACGCAGGAGATCGAGGTCGGCCGCCTGCGCGGCATCCCACGCCTTGCGCCCGGCACGCCGCTCGACGAGCTGTTCCGCCGCTTCCAGGAACAGCAGCAGGACGGACAGGAACCCGAGACGCGCGAGGCGCAGTCGCTCGGCTCCGGCTTCATCATCTCGCCCGACGGCTATGTCGTCACCAACAACCACGTCGTCACCGGGCGCGGCGGCACCGAGCCCGTCGACAAGATTACCGTGACGCTTTCCGACCGCACCGAATATTCGGCGCGCATCGTGGGCCGCGATCCGCTTTCGGACCTCGCGCTGCTGAAGATCGAGGGCAAGGACCTGCCCTATGTGCGCTTCGGCCAATCCGAGCGCGTGCGCGTCGGCGACTGGGTGATCGCGATCGGCAACCCCTTCGGCCTTGGCGGCACGGTGACGGCGGGCATCGTCTCGGCGCTCCACCGCAACATCCAGGCGGGGCAGTACGACCGCTACATCCAGACCGACGCCTCGATCAACCAGGGCAACTCGGGCGGGCCGATGTTCGACCTTGCCGGCAACGTGATCGGCGTGAACACGGCGATCTTCTCGCCGACCGGCGGCAATGTGGGTATCGGCTTCGCGATTCCCGCGGAACAGGCCTCCCCCGTGATCGACCAGCTGCGTTCGATCGGCCGCGTGCGGCGCGGCTATCTCGGCGTCAGCATCCAGCCGGTGACGCCTGAAATCGCCTCCGCGCTCGGGCTCCAGAAGGATCGCGGCGAGATCGTCGCCAGCGTCGAGAACGACGGCCCGGCGAAGAAGGCGGGCATCCTTGCCGGCGACGTCATCACACGCGTTAACGGCCAGGAAGTCACCGTCGACAACACGCTGTCTTCGATCGTCGCGAACAGCGGCATCGGCAGCCGCGTGCCGATCGAGCTCTATCGAAAGGGCAAGCGCCAGACCGTGCAGGCGACGCTCGTGGAACGTCCCGCCGAGATCGCTGTCGCGGGCGGCGACGACGCGGCCCCGGGTGACGACAAGGCGGCGAACGAGGCCACGGCCTCGGCGCGGCGCAGCCTCGGCATCACGCTTGCCGAACTGACGCCGGAAGTGCGTCGCCAGCTCGGCGTGGATAGCGATGTCGAAGGTGTCGTGATCGCCAGCCTCAACCGCAACAGCGACGCCGCCAAGCGTGGCCTGCAGCGGGGCGACGTGATCCTTTCGATCAACCAGCAGCCGACGAAGACGCCCGCAGCCGCTGCCGCCGCCGTGGACGCGGCGCGCAAGGCCGGGCGCGATACGGTGGTGCTGTTCGTGAAGCGCGGCGCACGCCCGCCGCAGTTCATCGGCATCGCGATGATGGGCAAGGACGAGGACTAAGCCCCCAACCCTTTGCACGGAAGCGCAAACCCCGGCCCCGACACGTTCGCGGCCGGGGTTTTGTTTTCCGGCTTCCCGTTTTCGCGCGACATGCTTTACTTGACGGCAGGCGGACAGGGAGCTGGCAATGGGAACGATCTTCGTCGGTGCGGCGGGTGAAAAGCGGCTCGAACTCGACCTGAAACGCGCCAACCGGCACGGGCTGATCGCGGGCGCCACGGGCACCGGCAAGACGGTGAGTTTGCAGATCCTTGCCGAAGGCTTCTCCAAGGTGGGCGTGCCCGTGTTCATGGCCGACGTGAAGGGTGATCTCGCGGGCCTCGCGATGCCAGGTTCCGCCACGCACAAGGCGCACGACGCCCTGCAGAAACGCGCCGCCGGAATGGGCCTTGCCGACTATGCCTATGAGGCCTTTCCGGTCGTGTTCTGGGATCTGTTCGGCGAGCAGGGGCATCCGGTGCGAACCACCGTCTCCGAGATGGGGCCGCTGCTGCTCTCCCGCCTGATGGGGCTCAACGAAACGCAGGAGGGCGTGCTCACCATCGCGTTCCGTATCGCCGACGAGGAGCAGCTGATGCTGCTTGACCTCAAGGACCTGCAATCGATGCTGACATATGTGGCGGACAACGCCGCGACGATCGGCACGCGCTACGGCAACGTCACCAAGGCGAGCGTCGGCGCGATCCAGCGGCAACTGCTGGTGCTGGAGAACGAGGGCGGCGCGCGCTTCTTCGCCGAGCCCGCGCTCGACGTGAAGGACTTCATGCAGGTGGCAGGCGACGGCAGGGGCCAGGTGAACATCCTTGCCGCCGACAAATTGATGCAAAGCCCGCGGCTCTATTCAACCTTCCTGCTGTGGCTGCTCTCCGAACTCTTCGAGGCGCTGCCCGAGGTGGGCGATCCCGACCAGCCGAAGATGGTGTTCTTCTTCGACGAGGCACACCTGCTGTTCGACGAGGCCCCGAAGGCACTGCTCGAGAAGATCGAGCAGGTCGTGCGGCTCATTCGTTCGAAGGGTGTGGGCGTGTATTTCATCACGCAGAACCCGATCGACGTGCCCGAAGGCGTCGGCGGGCAGCTCGGCAACCGCATCCAGCACGCGCTGCGCGCCTTCACGCCGCGCGACCAGAAGGCCATCAAAGCGGCGGCCGAGACGTTCCGCGTCAATCCGGGGCTCGACGTCGTGACCGCGATCACCGAGCTGAAGGTCGGCGAGGCGCTCGTCTCGCTGCTCGATCGCGACGGCGCACCCGCGCCCGTGGAGCGCGCGCTCATCCGCCCGCCCTGCTCGCGGCTCGGGCCGCTCACCGAGCAGGAGCGCAAGGTGATGATCGCAAGCTCACCGTTCGCGGGGCGCTACGAGGAGACGCTTGACCGCGAATCGGCGTTCGAGATTCTGAAGGGCCGGGCGGAGCAGGCGCTTGAAGATGCAGAGGCAGAAGCCGAAACGAAGGCCGAAGCGAAAGCGACGGGGGGACGCGGCGGCAGCTGGTCGAACAGCATCCTCGGCAAGATCGCGGGCGCAGTGATCGGCGCCTTCGTGGCGAAGAAGGCGCGCGATTTCGGGGACAGTCTGGCGGGCAAGAAGCCCTCGCGCCGCAGCGCGTCGGCGACGTCAACCGCCGTCGGAACCGCAGGCAGCCAGATCGGCTACGAGATCGGCAAGGCGATCGCGGGCCCGATGGGCGGACGCATCGGCCGCGGCGTGCTCGGAAGCTTCAGCCGCGGGATGGCGAAGAAGTTCGGCTGACGATCAGCCGTTGATCGAGACGTTTGCCGTCGCCGGATCGGTATTGGCGGGCTGCGCGTCGATGATCGTTTTCAGGAGCGCGCCCTTGTTGACGACCTCCGTGGCGGGATCACCCGCCGTGGAGCGCGCCGAGGGATCGGGACGCGCGGCGCCCGCGTCGTCAAGCAGCTTCTGCTCCCCCGCCGATTTCGGCGCAGGGCGCACGCCGGGGCCGAACAGCGCTTCCATCGCCTGCGTCTGCGCATCGGTTTCCATCGGGCGCGGGGCGCCGGGGCGCGGCGGCGCGAGGTTGTAGTCGGGCGGCACGACGAGGGGCGCGGAGCGGCCGATGGCGAACTCGTCCGGCGCGTCGCGCCCGAAGATGCCGCTGCTGCCGCAGGCGGAAAGTCCAAGCGCCGTGATCGCCGCGAGCGCGGCGCGCGTCAGGGAAGACATGCTTTTCAACTCCACTTCATTCTGCTGCCGCAGGCTTGCGTTCGAAGAACGCGCGCAGCAGCAGGATTGCGACACCTATCGTAATCGCCGCGTCGGCGACATTGAAGACGTAAAAGCTCCACGCGCCGACATGGACGTGCACGAAATCGACGACATAGCCGAAACGCACGCGATCGACGATGTTGCCGAGCGCACCGCCGAGCACCAGCGCGAGCGCGAGGATGTCGATGCGGTTCGTTTCCTTGCGCATCCACCAGGCAACGCCCGCCGCGATGAGCGCGGTGACGGCGGTGAGAATCCAGCGCTCCTTGGCGCCGTCCGCCTGGAGGAGGCCCATCGAAACGCCGCGATTTTCCACCCATGTGAGGCTGAGGACCGGCAAGAGATTGATGCTGCCCTTCGCCTGCAGGCCCAGCCCGGCGATGATCCAGAGCTTCACGAGCTGATCGACGACGAAGATCGCCGCCGCGACGAGATAGCCCTTCGCCGCGCTCACGCGAGAACCTCGTCGCAGCGCACGCAAAGCTCGGTGGCTGGATCAACGTCGCCGGTGTGGCGCCAGCAGCGGGCGCATTTTTCGGCCTCGGTGCGAGCAATGGAGATTTGCTCTGTACCGGGTACAAGAAGAACCTTGCTCACGATAAACAGCTCAGCAAGATCGTGGGTCTCCATCCCGGCTAGTATTGCCCGAATGTCCGAGAGCTTCACCTCGGCTTCATTGCTAGAGCGAACAACCTTTTCGCGTCGCAAGGGCTCGATAGCCTCCGTGACTTCCGAACGAATTTCACGAAGTTCGTTCCATTTCTTCCCAAGCGCCGCGTCCAGCCACGCCGCATCGATCTCCGGCCAATCGAGCAGGTGGACCGAGCCATCTTCGCTGGGGAAGCGGGCCTGCCAGGCTTCTTCCGCGGTGAACACGAGCACGGGCGCGAACCAGCGGGTGAGCGCGTGGAACAGCGTGTCCATCACCGTGCGGCAGGCGCGTCGTTTCGGTGACGTCACGGCGTCACAATAGAGGCTGTCCTTGCGCACATCGAAGTAGAAGGCGCTGAGGTCGTGGACGCAGAACGCCTGCAAAGCCGTCACGTAGCGCGTGAAATCGTAGTCGTTCACGCAACCGCGCAGCTCGTCGCTGAGTTCCGCGAGGCGGTGCAGCACCCAGCGCTCCAGCTCCGGCATGTCGGACGCCGCGATGCGCTCGGCCTCGTCGAAGCCGTCGAGCGCGCCGAGGAGGTAGCGGAAGGTGTTGCGGATCTTGCGGTAGGCATCGGTCATGCCGCGCATGATTTCCGGGCCTATCCTGTGATCCTCGCGCCAGTCGACGTTCACCGCCCACAGGCGCAGCACATCCGCGCCGCTTTCGCCGATCACCTTGTTGGGATCGATGGTGTTGCCGAGGCTTTTCGACATCTTGCGGCCCGACGCATCGAGCGTGAAGCCGTGCGTGACGACCGCATCATAGGGCGCGCGGCCGCGCGTGACGCAGGATTGCAGCAGCGAGGACTGGAACCAGCCGCGATGCTGATCCGACCCTTCGAGATAGAGATCGGCGGGCCAGCGCAGATCGGGCCAGCGGCCCGATTCGAGCACGAAGGCGTGCGTGCAGCCCGAATCGAACCACACGTCGAGAATGTCTCCGATGCGCTCGTAATCGTCGGCCTTGTACGCGTCTCCGAGGAAGACCTGCGGATCGGTGCCCGTCCACGCGTCGACGCCCTCGGCGCGAACCGCCGCGACGATGCGGGCGTTCACGTCCGCATCGACGAGATATTCGCCCGTCTGCCGATGCACGAACAGCGTGATCGGCACGCCCCACGCGCGCTGGCGCGAGAGCACCCAATCGGGCCGCCCGGAAACCATCGCGCCGATGCGGTTCGCGCCGCGCTCCGGCACCCAGCGCACGCGCTCGATCTCCGCCATCGCGGTTTCGCGGAGCGTGCGGCCCTCACCCTGCGCGCTGCGGATGTCCGCTTCGGTCTTGCAGAGCGGGATCTGACCGTCGATCGGCTTGTCCATCGGCACGAACCACTGCGGCGTGCAGCGGAAGATGACCTTCGCCTTGGAGCGCCACGAGTGCGGGTAGGAGTGCTTGTAGTCGGCGGAGGCCGCGAGCAGGCCGCCGACCTCTCTCAGAGCCGTGCAGACGGGACCGTCCGGCGCGTTCACCTTGTAGACGTGATTGCCACCGACGACCGGCCAGTCCGCCTGATAGGTGCCGTCCGGCCCCACCACGAACTTCGGCTCGATACCGTTGGCCTTGCACAGCCAGAAATCGTCCTCGCCGTGGTCCGGCGCCATGTGGACGATGCCCGTGCCGGTGTCGGTGGTGACGAAATCACCGGCGAGGAGCGGGCGGGGCTCGGCGAAAAAGCCGCCGAGATGGTGCCACGGGTGGCGGGCGACGGCGCCCGAGAGGGCAGAGCCTTTGCCAGACCACAGCTCTTCATAGCCACCGATTCCGGTCCGTTGTGACACCTCTTCAAGGAGCGGGCGCGCTACAAGGACCACCGGCGGCACATTCGGCGTTTCCGCGCTATCGCGAACTGCCCAAGAAACGCGAAGCGCTACATATTCAACATCCGGGCCATAGGCGAGCGCCCGGTTCACCGGGATCGTCCACGGGGTCGTCGTCCAGATCACCGCATAAGCGCCGACCAGCTCCGGCGCGTTCGGCGCCTCGGTGATCTCGAACGCCACGTCGACCTGCGTGGAGACGATGTCCTCGTACTCGACCTCCGCCTCGGCGAGCGCGGTCTTTTCCACGGGCGACCACATCACCGGCTTCGCGCCGCGATAAAGCTGGCCGCTCTCCGCCACCTTCAGCAGCTCGGAAACGATGGTCGCTTCCGCCTGGAAATCCATCGTGAGGTAGGGATTGTCCCAATCACCGTTGATGCCGAGGCGCTTCAATTGCTCGCGCTGGCGGTTCACCCAGTTCTGCGCGTAGGCGCGGCATTCGGCGCGGAAGGCCTTGGGGTCGACCTCGTCCTTGTTCTTGCCCTTCTTGCGGTATTCTTCCTCGACCTTCCATTCGATCGGAAGCCCGTGGCAGTCCCAGCCCGGAACGTAAGGCGCGTCACGCCCAAGCAGCGTCTGCGTGCGGACGACCATGTCTTTCAGCACGTGGTTGAGCGCGTGGCCGATGTGCATGTCGCCGTTCGCGTAGGGCGGGCCATCGTGAAGGACGAACTTTTCGCGGCCTTTCCGCTCGGCGCGGAGGCGCTTGTAGAAATCCAGCCCCTGCCAGCGCGCAAGCCATTTCGGCTCTGCATCGGCGAGTCCGGCCTTCATCGGGAAATCGGTCTTCGGCAGGAAGACGGTGTCGCGGTAGTCTTTACGGGTATCGTCGTTCATATCGGGCATACGCCCTAGAGGAGAGCGGCGCGCGCGTCCACGATATCCTTGGCGATCTGCGCCTTCAGCGCCTCGAGGCTCGCGAGTTTCATTTCGGGGCGGAGGTGCGCGATGAGCTGGGTCTCAATGGTCTGCCCATAGAGATCGCCCGCATAATCGAACAGGTGGACTTCGAGCAGTTCCTTGGGCGGCGTGAACATCGGCCGGATGCCGAGATTCGCGATGCCATCCACCACGCGCCCGTCTTCGAGCCGGCAGCGCGCGGCATAGATGCCGTAGGCGGGGCGGACGTATTCGGCGCCGATCACGACGTTCGCGGTCGGCACGTCGATCGTGCGGCCGCGCTTGTCGCCATGCTCCACGATGCCGCGAATGGCAAAGGGGCGGCCCATCAGCGCCGCAGCCTCGCGGCAGTGGCCCGCCTGCAGCGCGGCGCGCACGCGCGTGGAGGAAATGATCGCCGAACCTTCATCGCGCACCGGCACGACGGTTTCGGGGATGAGGCCGTGGGCGCTGCCCAGTTCGAGGAGCTTCGCCGGATCGCCGCTCGCGCCGCGGCCGAAGGTGAAATCCTCACCGGTGACGGTGCCGGCAAGGCCGAGGCGCCCGACGAGGACGCCCGAGACGAAATCATCGGCAGGAAGCGCCGCGAAGGCGGCATCGAAGCGCAGCACGACGGCCGCATCCATGCCGAAGGCTTCGACCAGATCGAGCTTCTGATCCACCGTCGTCAGCATGAACGGCGGCAATTGCGGGCGGAACAGGCGTGCGGGGTGCGGATCGAACGTTACGACGAGCGCGGGTAGCCCTTCGGCGCGTGCACGCGCCAGCGCCCGGCCCACGACCGCCTGATGGCCGATGTGAAAACCATCGAAATTGCCGATCGCCGCGATGCCGCCGCGAAGCGCGTCGGGCAGCGGCGCATCCCCCGTGATGCGTTCCATGCGCGCTCTGCTATCCCGCCCGGCTTAACGCGGCAAGGTGGCGCGGAGGACGCGAAGCACGTTGCCGCCCATCGCCTTCTCAATTTCGGCCTGCGTGAAGCCCTGATCGAGCAGCGCCTGCGTGACCGCCGGGAGATGCGCGGCATCGACGCCAACGGTCGTCGCGCCGTCCCAGTCCGACCCAAGGCCGACGTGATCGATGCCGACCAGATCGCGCACGTGCCGCATCGCGCGCGCGGTCGCCTGCGGGGTCGGCTCGCACACGGCGGCATCCCAGAAGCCGATGCCGACGACGCCGCCGGTTGCCGCGATGCCGCGGATTTCTTCGTCGGTGAGGTTGCGGTTGGTGTTGCACGTCGCCTTGACGCCGCCGTGGCTGTAAACGACCGGCTTCGTCACCAGTTTGAGTGCCTCCGCGACGGTCTTGTGGCTGGCGTGGGCGAGATCGACGACCATGCCCTTCGCCTCCATGCGGCGGATGACGTCGCGACCGAGCGGGGTGAGCCCACCCTTTTCAAGCCCGTGCATCGAGCCCGCGACCTCGTTGTCGAAAAAGTGCGTGAGGCCCGCCATGCGGTATCCGGCATCGAAGAGCACATCGACGTTGCCGAGCTTGCCTTCGAGGTTCTGGAGCCCCTCGATCGAGAGCAGCGCGCCGGTCGCGGTCCTGTCGGCCAGCAGCGCATCGAGATCGCGCACGGTCTGCACCAGCGTGTAGCCCTTGGCGCGCTGCATCCGCTCGGCGTGCCAGAGCGAGCGCTGGAGCAGCGAATCCCATGTGCGCGGCGGCTGCAGCTGCGCGATGGCGAGCATCGTGATGGTGTCGGTGTCGGCGCCGTTCGACTCGTAATTCTGGCCCTTCGGCGACTTGGTGACGGAGGAGAAGACCTGCAGCTTGACGTTGCCGTCCTGTAGCCGCGGCAGATCGACATGGCCGCGCTCGGCACGCGCTTCGGGGTCGCGCTTCCAGAGCAGCGTGTCGGAGTGGAGATCGGCGATCACGAGCCGGTCATGCAGCGCCTGCGCGGCGGGGCTGACGGTCCATTCGCCCGAACCCGCGATGCGGTTCATTGACCGCTCCGCGATGCCGGGCGCGAGGCCGAAGAAGAGGATGACGGCGAGCACGACCAGCGCCGCCACGATCCACGGCCAGCGCCGCCTGCGCACCTTCGCCTTTGCCATCAGACCTTCTCCAGCGTCACGAAATCAAAGGCGGGGTGGGTTTCCCCCGCCGGATGAACGTCGCGGAACGTCTCACGCCAGCGCGCCGGATCAAGCTCTGGAAAATAGGTATCGCCTTCGGGCTCCGCGTGGATTTCCGTGAGCTCGATGCGCGTGGCGAAGGGGAGCGCCTGCGCGTAGATCTCCGCGCCGCCCACCACCATGATCGCGTCTGCGCGCGTGCGCGGATCGAGGCCGGCGGCGGCGATCGCCTCGGCGAGATTCGGGACCACCGTCACACCCTGCGGCTGCCATCCCGGCTGGCGCGTGAGCACGATATTGTGCCGACCGGGCAACGGCTTGCCGATCGACTCGAAGGTCTTGCGACCCATGATCACGGGCTTGCCGACCGTGATCCGCTTGAAGCGCTTCAGGTCTTCGGAAAGGTGCCACGGCATCGCGCCGTCCTTGCCGATCACCCGGTTGTCGGCACGCGCGACGACGAGGACGATGTCCGGCCGGTACGCCCTGGTCACACCGCCACCGGCGCCTTGATGTGCGGCTGCGCTTCATAGCCGACGAGTTCGAAGTCTTCGTAACGGAAGCCGAAGATGTCTTTCACGTCCGGGTTGATGCGCATTTCGGGGAGCGCCATCGGGCGGCGCGTCAGCTGCAGGTCGGCCTGATCGAGGTGATTGAGGTAAAGGTGCGCGTCGCCGAAGCTGTGGATGAATTCGCCCGGCTTCAGGCCCGTGACCTGCGCCATCATCTGCGTGAGGAGCGCGTAGGAGGCGATGTTGAACGGCACGCCGAGGAACACGTCGGCGCTGCGCTGGTAGAGCTGGCAGGAAAGCCGGCCTTCGGCGACGTAGAACTGGAACAGGCAGTGGCAGGGCGGCAGCGCCATGCTGTCCACCTCCGCGACGTTCCATGCCGACACGATGAGGCGGCGCGATTCGGGATTGCGGCGGATCATCTCGACGAGGTTCGCGATCTGATCGATCACGCGCCCACCTGGCGCTTCCCAGCGGCGCCACTGCTTGCCGTAGACGGGGCCGAGCTCGCCTTCGCTGTCCGCCCACTCATCCCAGATCGAGACGCCGTTTTCCTTCAGGTAGCGGATGTTGGTGTCGCCGGAGAGGAACCAGAGCAGCTCGTGCGCGATCGATTTCAGGTGCAGCTTCTTCGTCGTCAGCATCGGGAAGCCGTCGGCGAGATCGAAACGCATCTGGTGCCCGAACACGCTGAGCGTGCCCGTACCGGTGCGGTCGCCGCGCTCCGTGCCGTGACGGCGGACGCGGGCGAGAAGGTCGAGATATTGCTGCATGGCGAGAGATATACGACGCCCCGAGCCGCTTGGCGAGAAAAGACACAAATCCTTCAAAAATAAGGACTTGCCAAATCATTGCGAACCGTTTTCATTACGGATGCGTTTCTGAACGGGGGGATCGTTCAGCATTGGTGGATGCATATGTCTGGCTGGCCGGATACTGGCTGCTGACGCGAGAGCTGCTGCTTCTCGCGGCGGCGGGCGTTGCCGTTTCGAGTCTCGACGACCTTCTGTTCGACATTCTCTATTTCGCGCGGGAGCTCTGGCGGCGGCTCACCGTCTACCGCGTCTGGGCGCGCGCGGACGCGAGCTCGCTCGCGGGACCCGAGGCCGGCGCGCCGATCGCGGTGTTCGTGCCCGCCTGGGATGAGGCGGACGTGATCGGCCAGATGCTCGCGACGTTCACGCGCACGATGCGACATTCACGCTACCGGATCTTCGTCGGCGTCTATCCGAATGACGCCGGCACACGCGCGGCGGTGGACGCGGTCGGCGATCCGCGCGTTGAAATCATCGTCGCGCCGTACCCCGGCCCCACGACCAAGGCCGATTGCCTGAACGCGATCTGGCGCGGCATGGAGGCGTATGAGCGGGCGCATGGCGTGCGCTTCAAGGCGGTCGTGCTGCACGACGCCGAAGACGTGGCGCACGCGCGCGAACTCGATGTCATCGACTATCTGATCCCCGCAAAGGCGATGGTGCAGCTTCCGGTCGTGCCCTTCGCGGATCCGCAGTCGCGCTGGATCGCCGGGCATTACCTCGACGAGTTCGCCGAGAGCCACACCAAGGACATGGTGGTGCGCGAGGCGATCGGCGCCGCGCTGCCCGCCGCGGGCGTCGCGTGCGGGTTCGAGCGGGAGATGATGGGCCAGATTGCAGACGCGCTGGGCGGCGCGCCGTTCGATCCCGATTCGCTCACCGAGGATTACGAACTCGGCCACCGCATCCACGCGCGCGGCGGCAAGGCCGTGTTCGTGCGCATTCCGGGTACGCGCGGCGAGCCGCACGTGACGACGCGCGAACATTTCCCGGCGACGCTCGAAACGGCCGTGCGGCAGAAATCGCGCTGGCTGCTCGGCATCGCGCTCCACGGCTGGGACCGGATCGGCTGGCAGGGCGGGATCGCCGCGCGCTACATGCTGCTGCGCGACCGCAAGGCGCTGCTGAACGCGCTCGTCGTGGTCGTCGCCTACGTCGCGGCCATCGCCTACGCGGCGGCGATCGTGCTGAAGGGGACGGTACCCGACGCGCGCGCGCTCCCCGCGGTCGTCGAACGCGGCGCGGGGCTGGACTGGCTGCTGCGACTCACGACCGCGCTTCTCGTCTGGCGGCTCGCGATGCGGATGATGTTCACCGGACGCCAGCATGGGCTTGCCGAAGCGCTTCGCGCGCTTCCCCGCGC
This sequence comes from Sphingosinicella sp., assembly GCF_013911755.1. Taxonomy (GTDB): domain Bacteria; phylum Pseudomonadota; class Alphaproteobacteria; order Sphingomonadales; family Sphingomonadaceae; genus Sphingosinicella. The sequence goes on along the minus strand of NZ_JACESP010000028.1, from coordinate 15,176 downwards.
CTTCATCGCCAACATCGTGAACGTCCTCGCTGCCCTCCGCGCCTGTCGGCTCTATGTCGGCGGCCTCATCAGCAAGACGCGCCCGGTCTGGGAAAAGACCGCGCACCGTTTTCCGCAAATCGTGGCGGAGGAATAGATGCGCCCCGTTCGCGCATTCGCGGTCATGGCCGCCGCGCTCGCGCTGTGGTCGACGTGGCGCTTCGAGGCGGCACGCGAGACCTTTGCCGCCATGCTCGCCGCGCACGCCCGGCCTGCTCCGGCGGCGCGTCCACGGGCGCTGAAGCGTCTCGTGGTCAGCCCACGCGCAGACATCGCGGCCGCCTCACCGGCCGGGACACCTAGTATGCTGCCGGTTCGCGCGCTCCGCCCAGCCCCATCCGTCGGCGTCTTGCCGGACCCTGTCGCCCTGACAGAAGTTGCCGGAAACGTCGCACAGGTGGTCGCATCTGTTCCGGTGAGACGCGACGCCCCGACAGCCCATGATTTCGCAGCCTCGGGCTACACCGCGCTGGCGCTGGGGGACCGCCGCACCGCGGCACGGCAATTCGACGCGGCGCTCGCCGCCGATCCGGGCCACGCCAATGCCGCGCTCTGGCAGGCTGAACGCGCGGCGCTACACAAGGCGTGGCGTGTCGACGCCTACAGCCTGGTCCGAAGCGGCGGCGCGGGCTTCGCTAGCGACCGTCCGCTGCTCGGCGGGGGCCAAAGCGGCATCCGGCTCGGCTACACGCCCGGTCCGCTGGCGCGGCGACCGATCGAGCTCTTTGGCCGCCTCGCGATCGCGCACGACTGGCTCGACCTCAAAGGCCGCAGCGCCCAGGGCGCCCTCGGCGCGGCGTGGATGCCGCTGGGGCGCGACGGGCCCGCTGTCAGCGGGGAACGGCTGATCGCGATCGGCCGGGAGGGACGGAATGCGTGGGCCATCCGCGTGTCCGGCGGCGCGTGGCGCGCAGCGGACGCGAAGCTTCCGATCGATCTCAGCGCCTATGCCGAAGCCGGTGTCGTCGGCGCGAGCAGCCGGGACGGGTTTGCAGGCGCGCAGGCACTCGCGCTCTACCCGGTCGCAGCGCGCGAGGGGACGCGGATCGGGCTCGGCGGGGCCGTGTGGGGCAGCGTGCAGGACGGGGGCGGCCGCACGGCATCGCGCCTCGAATTCGGACCAGGCGCGCAACTTTCGCAGCGGATCGGCACGGGCACGATCGAGCTGCGCGGCGAATACCGGTTCCGCGTCGCGGGCGATGCCGCGCCGGATAGCGGCCCGGCGCTCACCATCGCGACACGGTTCTGAACCTATTCGGCAGCGACGCCGGCGACCTCCTCGATATTCCTGCGACGCGCGTCGAAATCCTCGGCGATTTTCTCGTCGTTCGCCTGCAGCGCCTCGACATCAACGTTCACATAATCGAGCACACCCATCTGGGCATAGCCGCGCTGCACGGTCTCGCCCCACAGGCCGATGTCGGCAACGACAGGCACGATGCGGTTGAAGAGGTGGTTGCGAAAGTTGCGCGCGCCCTCGCTCTCATCCGCCCAGGCCACACACTCGGCGACATTGAGCCCGAGAGTCTCGTAGACTTCGCGCGACTGGAACCGATCGCGCATGTGGTAGCACGCCTCGACGAGGAACTCCTCGCGCTCCTTCCTCTCGGCCGCTGTCAGGTGCGGATAATATTCGCGCAAGGTCAGGCGGCCGAAGGCGACGTGGCGCGCTTCATCCTGCATCACATAGGCGTTGACGGCGCCGGCGAGCGGCGAAGTGGACATGTCGCGGATGCCCGCGAACGCAGCGAGCGCGAGCCCTTCGATCACCACCTGCATGCCGAGGTAGGTCATGTCCCAGCGCTTGTCCTCGAGCACCTGTTCGAGCAGCGTCGCGAGCGGACCGGTGATCGGATAGCTCATGCCGATCTTCTCGATCAGGCGCTTGTAGGCTTCCACGTGCCGCGCCTCGTCGATGGTCTGCGTGGAGGCGTAGAACTTGGCTTCAAGATCCGGCACCTGCTGCACGATCTTCGCCGAGCAAATGAGTGCGCCCTGCTCTCCGTGCAGAAACTGCGAGACGGACCACGCCTGCATGTTGCGGCGCAGTTCGATGCGCTCCTGCTTCGACATCTTCTCCCACATCGGCGAGCCGAAGATGCCGATGGTCTGCTCCGGCATTCCCTGCGGGTTTTCCCAATCGAGCTCCTGCGACCAGTCGATGCGTTCGGCCGCATCCCACTGCATCTTCTTGCCCTTGGCATAGAGGCTGAGGAGATCGTCCCGATCGTCGGAATATTCGAAATCGAAAACCGTCTGGAACTCCTGCGCGACGTTCCAGGTCGGGCCGCTCGGCGTCAGCTGGTACAGGTCCAAAAAAGCCATGACGTGTCCTCTTCCCAATGGATCATGTGTTATCGTTGGCAATCCTGCGCCGCGCCTCCAGCTGACGGAGGATTTCCCGTGTCCGCATCAGGCTCAGCATTTCGTTGATGGTGGAGATGCCGCGCTCGGCCATGGTCAGCGCTTCCTCGTCGCTGATCTTGCCCGCCGTGTTCTCGAAGAACAGGCGCATCTCCTGTCCCACGAGCCATTCGACGAACTGCGCGTACAGGACGCCGCTGCCGATAAAGCCGCGCTCCTCGGTGAAGCCGATGGCCTTCAGCTCCTTGAGGCAGCGCGCCACAGCGAGATCACGAGGCCCGAAGCGCCCATCGCGATCGGGGCAAAGCACGCCGTCCTCCACCACGCGGCCGAGCTCCTCGATCGTGAAGCCGGTCTGGGCGGCAAGCTCTTCGAGCGTCGCGCCCTCGCCGCCGGTATCGAGCCGGGCGCGCAGCATGGCGTCGAGATCGGGGAAAGCGTCGGCGTGCAGCCAGCGGTCGCCGTCTTCGCCATCGAGCAGCGTGCGGATGATCGCGAGCGGCAGGAAGCGTTCCTCCTGCAGGCGCTTGATCGCCTTCAGCCGCGCGACGTGCATGTCGTTGTAGAAAGCGCTGTTCGCGCTCGCACGATCGGGTTCGGGAAGCAGGCCTTCGCGTATGTAGAAGCGGATGGTTTCCCGCCCCACGCCCGTCAGCCGTTCAAGTTCGCGCATACGCACGCCGTGCATCTCCCTCCTGAGCGCGACTCGGAAGCTATCAGATTTTACGGAGTTGTCATACGCAAAATCTGATAGGGTCGCCGTTCTGCCCTATAGGGCATCGTGGAAGATGATCCCGAGGGTTCGCCGCTCGCCGCGTTCGATGCTGGAAACGCCGTGGCGCAGCTGTGTTCGATACGCGCCGCGCGGACCCTGCCGCGGACGGTCGCGCACCGGCAGGATCGTGATCGCGCCCTGCGGCGCCAGCACCGCCTCGCAGCGCGACTGACGGCGCGGCCGGTTCTCCACGATGACAAGCGCGCCGCCATCGAAATCCACCCCCGGTCGATCGAGCTGAACGACCGCCTGCAGCGGGAAATGTACCGGGCCATAAAGATCCTGATGCAGGCAGTTGTAGTCGCCGGGTCCGTAGCGGAGCAGCAGCGGCGTCGGCCGCATCTGCCCGGCGGCGCGGCAGCGTTCGATGAGTTCCGCGTGCGTCGGCGGCCAGTCAGCCGGCAGGCCGAGGCGCTCCGCCCAGCCGTTCGCGATGCGTGCGAGGTGCGGATAAAGCGCCTCGCGCAGCGACGCGACGGCGGGCGGCAGCGGGTGGGCGAAGTAGCGGTAACTTCCCCGTCCATAACCATGCCGCGCCATCACCACGGTACTGCGGAACGCGGCGTCGTCGTTGAAGCTCTCCGCCAAAGCAGCGCAGGCGTCGGCATCGAGCAGCGGCGGCGTTACTGCGTAACTGCGCTCCTCCAGCATGGCTTCAAGCGCGTTCCAGTCGAGCGCGATCGTCATGCCGCACGGCCCTTCTTCCGCTCGGCGTCCAGAAGCGCGCGCTTCCGCTCCACGCCCCAGCGATAACCGCCGATCCCGCCGTCGCCGCGCAGAACACGGTGGCAGGGGACCAGAACGGCGACCCGGTTCGCGCCGCAGGCGGATGCCGCAGCGCGGACGGCGCTGGGCGCACCGATCCCGGCGGCGACTTCGGCATAAGAGACGACGCTGCCGCGCGGCACGCTGAGCAGGAAGCGCCAGACCTTCATCTGGAATGCCGTGCCGCGCAGATCGACAGGGATATCGGGATGCGGCGCGCCTTCCGCGAGATGCGCCCGAAGCGCATCGATCCAGGCATCGAGCTGCGGCGACGCGGCGGCATCCGAGGGCGCGATGTCGGCGCGCGGGAATTCGGCCCGCAGCCGCGCGACGAGGGCGCTTTCATCGTCACCGAAATCGACCGCGCAAACGCCTCGCATCGTGGCCGCCATCAGCAGCAGGCCGAGGCCGGTCGGGCGGCACGCCCATGCGATCGTCTCGCCTGCGCCGCCCGCGCGGTAGGCGGCAGGGGTCATGCCGAGATGGCCGTCCATCCGCTCGTAGGCGCGGCTCGTCGATCCGAAACCGGCCTCGAAGATCGCGCCGGCAACACCGTCGCCCTCCTTCAGGCTCGCCTTCAGCCGCTTCATCCGGAGCGCGATCTGGAACGCTTTCGGGCTGACGCCGATCACTGCCGTGAACGCCCGCTGCACCTGGAAGCTGCTGAGCCCCGCGATCTCCGCGAGGTGGGCGAGCGGCAGCGGCGTGTCGACGTGCGCCTCGATATAACGGGCGAGCGATGCCATTTTCTCCGCCGCCGGATCGCGCCCCTCGAGCGCGCCGGGGCGGCAGCGCAGGCACGCCCGGTAGCCGTCCGCCTCGGCAGCCGTACCGCTTAGATAAAAGCGCACGTTCTCGCGCTTCGGCGTCCGCGCCGGGCACGACGGGCGGCAATAGACCCCCGACCGTTTCACGGCATAGACGAACCGCCCGTCGAACGCGCGATCCCGCCGCACGACGGCATCCCAGAATTGCGACTGATCGGCCAATTCCGTTTCCATGATCTTCTGCTCCTCCTTTTCGGACAGGCCCGCAAGCTAGGCGAGCCGGAAGCGGCAGACGTTCCGATCCTTGCAGCGATACGCACGGCCCAAATTTTGTCTCGATACAGGCGCATGTTGGCAGCAAAGGTGGTGGCGGGCGACTCCCCGCTGGGTTAGTCAGGACGGCATGGACATCTATCTCCCGATCGCCGAACTCAGCGTCAATTCGCTGGTGATTGTGGGGTTCGGCGTGCTGGTCGGCTTCATGTCCGGCATGTTCGGCGTCGGCGGCGGCTTCCTGACCACGCCGATGCTGATCTTCTACGGGATTCCGCCCGCGGTCGCGGTGGCATCGTCCGCCACGCAGATCACCGGATCGAGCGTCTCCGGCGCACTCGCGCACTGGCGGCGCGGCGGCGTCGATCTCAAGATGGGTGCCGTCCTCGTGGCGGGCGGCATCGTGGGCTCCGGGATCGGCTCCTACGTGTTCAAGCTGCTCCAGAAAATCGGCCAGATCGATATCACCATCTCCCTGATCTACGTGGTGTTCCTGTCGACGATGGGCGGGCTGATGCTGGTGGAATCGTGGCAGACGCTGCGGCGCGCGCGCGCCGGTGAAATCCGCCGCGTGAAGCTGCACCCGCACATCCCGTTCATCGCGGCGCTGCCGTGGAAGATGCGCTTCTACAAGTCGGGCCTCTACATCTCCCCGCTTGCGCCGTTCGGCATCGGCGTGGCTGTGGGCATCCTCACCTTCATCATGGGCATCGGCGGCGGCTTCATCATGGTGCCGGCGATGATCTACCTGCTCGGCATGTCCGTCTCGGTCGTGGTCGGCACCTCGCTGTTCCAGATCGTGTTCACGACCGCCGTGGTCACGCTGCTCCACGCCGTACAATCGAAAACGGTCGATATCGTGCTTGCGCTGATGCTGCTGGTCGGCGGCGTCATCGGCGCGCAGATCGGGGCGCGCATGGCGCAGCGCCTGCCGCCCGAAAAACTGCGATTCGGGCTCGCGCTGCTCGTCGTCGCGGTGGCGATCCGCCTGCTTGTCGGCCTGACGTGGACGCCGAGCGAGCTTTATTCGGTCTTTGCCGAATGAAGCGATTCTGGCTGCCCCTATTCTTTCTGCTGCTGTCGGCGGCGGCGCCGCCGCGGCTGATCACCGATATCAGCCACAGCAAGATCGACATCGTCTACAGCTTCGCGGGCGCCGAACTGCTGATCTTCGGTGCGATCCAGTATCCGGGCGGGCAGACGCCCGACGAGCGTCCCGACATCGCAGTGATCGTGCGCGGACCACCGGAGGCGGTGACGGTGCGGCGCAAGGCGCGCGTCGCGGGCATCTGGATCAACACGCGCGCGGTGCGCTTCGAGACGGCGCCGTCGTTCTACAGCGTCGCAACGACGCGCCCGATTTCGAAGCTGGTCAACGACGAGACGGCTGCGATCTACGAGCTGGGCCTCTCGCACCTGCAGCTTTCGCCGGTTTCGAGCGATGCCAGCGATATTCGCACGTTCGAGCAGGGCTTTCTCAGCCTGCGCCGCCGCGAGGGTCTGTATTCCGATGATGCGCAGGGAGTCGAACTTACCGAAAACGTGCTCTACCGCGCCCGCATCCAGATTCCGAGCCAGGTGCCCGTGGGCAATTACACGGTCGAAATCCACCTGATCGACGAGGGCAAGGTGGTGGCGAGCGCGATGCGCGAGATCAGCATCGACAAATCCGGCTTCGAGCGGCAGGTCTCCGTCGCTGCCGAGGAGCACAGCTTCTCCTACGGGATGCTCGCGGTCGTACTGGCGCTGCTGCTCGGCTGGACCGCCGGGCTCTTCACGCGGCGATAAACGCTTCTTTATCCCTTCGCTGTTACACCGCTGCGGCAAAGCCTTATCGCAGTGAAGGAGTACGTCTTGGATCAGTCGTTCATGCCGGTGAGCGCGTCGTCGGCCGATGGTCACAACGTCTTCATGCAGCCCCAGAAGGCCGCAAGCCTGCCCAGCACGTGCGTGATCGGCCGCGTGCGCGAGATCGCCGGCGGCTCCGCGATCTGCAGCCTCGACCCGACGCAGCTGAAGGCGATCACCGGCCACGAGGACACGACCGTCGCCATGTCCGGGCAGGTCGGCAGCCAGGTTAAGATGCGCGTCGGCGACCTCTGGCTGCTCGGCAACGTCCGCGACATGCGCATGGACGAGGCAGGCGCGACCATCTTCTCGCACATCGACTTCCTCGGCGAAGGCCCCGAAGACCCCGCGACCGGATCGATGAAGGCGTTCCGCCGCGGCGTGACGCGCTATCCCGTGCCGGGCGACGATGTGTTCACCGTCTCGCGCGCCGACCTCGTGCTCGTGTTCGCCGCCGAAGACCGCCCGCACATCGAAATCGGCACCGTCTACCCCACCGAGGACGTGCGGGGCTCACTGCTCATCGATGCGATGCTCGGCAAGCACTTCGCGCTGCTCGGCTCCACGGGTACGGGTAAATCGACGAGCGCCGCGCTGATCCTGCACCGCATCGTCGAGAAGGCGCCCAAGGGCCACATCATGATGCTCGATCCGCACGGCGAATACGCCGCCGCGTTCAGCTCGAACGGCATGATCTTCAACGTCGACAACCTCAACCTGCCGTACTGGCTGATGAACTTCGAGGAGCACTGCGAGGTCTTCATCACCACCGACGGTGCCGAGCGCGAGCGGGATATGGACGTGCTGGCCAAGTGCCTGCTCGCCGCACGCTCCAAGAGCCGGATCGCCGAATCGCTCGGGAAGATGACGGTCGATTCGCCCGTGCCCTACCTGCTTTCGGACCTGCTCGGCGCCATCAACGCGCAGATGGGCAAGCTCGACAAGGCGAGCGATCTCGGCCCGTACATGCGCCTGAAAACCAAGATCGAGGAGCTGAAGGGCGATCCGCGCTACGCATTCATGTTCAACGGCCTGCTCGTTTCGGATTCGATGGCGCCGTTCCTTTCGAAGATTTTCCGGCTTCCCGCGGAAGGCAAGCCGATCTCGATCGTCGACCTGTCGGGCGTGCCCTCCGACATCGTGACCGTGGTGGTCGCGGTGCTCGCGCGCATGGTGTTCGACTATGCGATCTGGGCACGCCGTGAACCGCAACGCCCGATCCTGCTCGTCTGCGAAGAGGCGCACCGCTACGTGCCGTCAGACCGCGAGACGAAGGGCGTCGCGGTTCGCAAGGTTCTCGAACGCATCGCCAAGGAAGGCCGTAAATACGGCGTTTCGCTGGGCCTTATCACGCAGCGCCCATCGGACCTTGCCGAAGGCGTGCTGTCGCAGTGCGGCACGATCATCTCCATGCGTCTCAACAACGAACGCGACCAGATGTACGTGCGCAACGCGATGCCGGAAGGCGCACGCGGCTTCCTCGATTCGATCCCGGCGCTCCGCAACCGCGAATGCATCATCTGCGGCGAGGGTGTTTCGATCCCGATCCGCGTCCGGCTCGACGACCTCGCGCCGCAGCTTCGCCCCGCATCGGACGATCCACTGTTCAGCCAGCTCTGGACCGAGGAAGGTGACGAAGCCGGAATCCTCAGCCGCACCATCCATCGCTGGCGCGGGCAGGGTCGCGGCTAACGAACCTCTTTCATCGCCCGCCAGCACGGGTCCCACGTCGGTTCGGGGCCGAAGCGGGCGGCGAGGAAATCGACAAGCGCGCGCACACGCGCGGTCGCGCTGCGGCCGGGCGGCATGACGGCATAGAGGCCGGTTTCAGCCGGTGCCCAGTCGGCGAGCACGATCTCGACGCTTCCCTTCGCGATCGACGGGGAAGCGATGAAGGTGGGCAGCATGGCGATGCCGAGACCGGCTTCCGCCGCCGCGAGCAGCATCTCGCCGCTGTTCGCACGGAGCCGTGTGCGGCCCTTCACATATTCGCTGCGCCCGTCGATTTCGAACCGCCAGGCTTCCGAGGGGGCGACATTCGCATATTGGAGCACGTCGTGATCCGCGATCTCGCGCGGATGCAACGGCGTTCCCATCCGCGCGAGATAGGCGGGGCTCGCAATCGCGACGGCGCGGATCGGGGCGAGCTTGCGCGCGATGAGCGTCGAATCGGCTAGCTGGCCGATGCGGACGGCCAGATCGAGCCCTTCGCCGATGATGTCGGCACGGCGGTCGTCAAAAGCGATGTCGAACTCGACGCGCGAATGCGCGGCCGCGAATTCGGCGAGCACGGGCGCGAGATAGGCGAGACCAAACGAAAGCGGTGCGGACAGCCGTATCGGCCCCGCGATCTCGGCCATCGCCGCGGCAACCGCATCGCGCGCGGCTTCAAGACCGGCGATCGCCTCCCGCACGCGGCCGAAATAGTCCACGCCGACATCGGTCGGCCGCGCGCCCTGCGCGCTGCGCGTCAGCAATCGTGCACCGAGCGCGGCTTCAAGCCGGGCGACGCGGCGGCTGACGATCGACTTCGAGATGCCGAGCCGCTCCGCAGCGCGGCTGAAGCTGCCGGTTTCGACGACCGCGACGAGCGCCGCGATATCGGAAAGGTCGCTCGACTGTTCCATTTCATGCAACTCCGGTGTTCGTGTTGCTGCGCTATCGGCAACACCGGTCGCACATTAGCTAGGGGTCTGCAACCGAGAACAAGGACCAGACCCATGCAGAATATTCTTGTCGTGCAAAGCAGCGTACTCGGCGACGCATCGGCGTCGCGGGGCCTCATCAATGATTTCCTCACCACCCTGGGAACGCGTGCAAACGTTACGACCCGCGACGTCGGCACCAACCCATTACCGCATCTTTCGGGCACCACGCTCGGCGGTTTCAGCGGCGCGGATGGCCCGGAAGCCACCGCCGAACGCGCGCTTTCCGATGAACTGATCGCCGAACTTCAGGCCGCGGACGTCCTCGTGATCGGCGCGCCGATGTACAATTTCGGCATCACATCGAACCTCAAGAGCTGGTTCGACCGCGTGCTGCGCGCCGGCGTGACCTTCCACTACACGGCGGAAGGGCCTGTCGGTTATCTTTCCGGCAAGCGCGTCATCGTCGTCGAGACGCGCGGCGGCTTCTACAGCGAAGGCGACGGCAAGGCGCTCGACGCGCAGGAACCGCACATCCGCGCCATGTTGAACTTCATCGGCATCACCGACATCACTTTCGTCCGCGCCGAACGCCTGGCGATTTCGCCCGAAGCGCGCACGGAATCGATCGCCGCTGCGGCCGATGAACTCAAAAAACTCGGTGCAGAAGGGTTCGCGCTGGCTGCGTAGCGTTTAGCCAGTAAACCCCACCTCGCTCGGCCCGCGCTCAGCCTTGAGCCGGGCCGAGACCTTTTCGGCCTGACGCATCACGCGCAGGATGTTGCCGCTGGCGATCTTCGCAAGATCGGCCTTCGAATAGCCCCGCTTCTGCAATTCGGCGAACAGCGCCGGGTAGTCCGCGACCGTGCCGAGCCCCTGCGGGTAGCTCGAAAGCCCGTCGAAATCCGAACCGATGCCGATAACGTCGATCCCCGCCACCTTGCGGATATGATCGATATGATCGGCGATCAGCGCCACGTTCGCGTGCGGCTGCGGATTGGCCGCGCGCCAGTCGGCGAGGCCCTTCTCGACGAGATCCGGCCGGTCCGGATGATCGTAGCCGAGCCGCGCCTTTTGCGCGGCCTGCTCGCGTTTCCACGCCGCCACGTTTTCCGCCACCGCATCCTCGGCGAAGAACACCATGATGACGCCTCCATTGTCCTTGAGGCGAACGAGCACGTCGTCCGGCACGTTACGCGGCCGATTCTGCACGGCTTTTGCCGCCGAATGGCTGAAGATAACCGGTGCGGCACTCACGTCGAGCGCGTCGTGCATCACCTTCGGCGTGACGTGGCTGAGATCGACGAGCATGCCGAGGCGATTCATTTCGCGCACGACCTCCTTTCCGAAGGGGGCGAGGCCGTTGTGCCTGGGCGCATCGGTAGCGCTGTCGGCCCACGCCGTCGTCTTGCCGTGCGTCAGCGTCATGTAGCGCGCACCGAGCGCGTGGAACTGGCGAAGCACGCCGAGCGAATTGCCGATCGAATGGCCGCCCTCCACACCGAACAGCGACGCGATCTTGCCCGCCTTCATGGCGCGCTCGAAGTCGTCGACGGTGCTGGTTTTGACGAGCATCGACGGGTTCGCGTCGATCAGGCGCTGCATGATGTCGATCTGGTCGAGCGTCTGGCGAACGGCTTCGGGGCCTTCGGTATCGGCGGGTACGTAAACCGACCAGAACTGGCCGCCGACGCCGCCCGCCTTCATCATCGTGAAATCGGTGACGACCTTGCCGCGCAGCCGTTCCGGCAGGTTGCGAAAATCGAAGTCGCTGGTACGGCTGCCGTTTTCCTGACGCAGCGCCCACGGCAGATCGTTGTGACCATCGACGATGGGTGCCGGCACCGCGGATGGCAGCGATTGGGCGTGGGCGGTGGTGGCAAGGAGGGCGGCGGCGAAAGCGACACGAAGTGTTTTCATCCCGCTTTCGTAACCGCAAAGCCTCAGACGGTGAAGCTCTCTCCGCAGCCGCAACTGCCCTTGGCGTTCGGGTTTTCGAAGACGAAGCCGGCAGTGAAATCGTCTTCCTTCCAGTCCATGCGGCTGCCGATCAGGTAGAGCAGCGAGCCGCCATCGACGAACAGGGTGCCGCCGGGCGTTTCGATGCGCTCGTCACCCGGCTTCGCCTCGGTGACGTAATCGATGCTGTAGGCAAGGCCCGAGCAGCCGCGCCGGGGCGTCGACAGTCGCACGCCGAGCGTGCCTTCAGGCGCGCGCGCCATCATCGCGGCGATGCGCGCGTTGGCGTTCTCGGTGAGCGCGATGGGCGCCGGGCGTTCGCGGACGATTGTGCTCATAGCATTCCAAGCTCCAGCTTCGCCTCGTCGGACATCTTCTGCGGGTCCCACGGCGGATCCCAGACGAGGTTGACCTCTGCCGAGCCGACACCGGGCACGCTGCCGACGCGGATTTCCACTTCGGCGGGCATCGATTCGGCGACGGGGCAGTGCGGCGTTGTGAGCGTCATGGTGACGACGGCGTGATCGTCCACGATGTCGACGCCGTAAATGAGCCCGAGATCGTAGATGTTCACCGGAATTTCGGGATCATAGATTTCGCGCAGCGCCTGGATGACCTGATCGTAGACGCTGCCACCCGGAGCGCCGGGATCGGGCGCAGCGGGCTTCTGGCTGAGAAAGCCTTCGAGATAATCCGCCTTGCGCCGCGCTTCCTGAAGCACGGGGCGTTCCGGCGCCGAAGGCGCGGCGTCGACGTTTTCGACCGTGTAGGGCCGCGTGTCCTCGCTCATCCAAAAATCCTCTTCACCCGCGCGATGCCGCGAAGCAGCCGCTCGACATCGCTTTCATCGCTGTAAACACCGAAGCTGGCGCGCGCCGTGGCCGGCACGCCGAGCGTGTCCATCAGCGGCTGGGCGCAGTGATGCCCGGCGCGGATCGCGACGCCTTCTTCATCCAATATGGTGCCGATGTCGTGGGGATGCACCCCTTCCATCGCAAAACTGACGATGCCGCTGGAATCCTCCGGCCCGAACAGGCGCAGCGAATTGACCTTGCGCAGCTCTGCGCGCGCGAGGCCCGCGAGGTGCCGTTCGTGCGCGTCGATGGCGTCCAAACCGATCACCGACACATAATCCATGGCGGCGGCGAGACCGACGGCGCCGACGATATGCGGCGTGCCTGCCTCGAAGCGGGTGGGCGCGGGCGCATAGGTGGTCTTCTCAAACGTCACCGTCTCGATCATCGAGCCGCCGCCTTGCCATGGCGGCATCGCCGAAAGGATGTCACCGCGCGCCCACAGCACGCCGATGCCGGTGGGGCCGTAGAGCTTGTGGCCGGAGAAGGCGTAGAAATCCGCGCCGAGCGCCTGCACATCCACGCTCATGCGCGGCACCGCCTGGCAGCCATCGACAAGCAGCTTCGCGCCGACAGCGTGTGCGGCACGGGCGATGCGGGCAATATCGGCGACCGAGCCGAGCACATTCGAGACGTGGGCGACGGCGACGAGCTTGTGCGCGGAGGTGAGCATCGCTTCCAGCGCATCCTCGTCGATACGGTGATCGGCGGTGAGCGGCGCGACGTCGATCTCGATGCCGGTGCGGTCGCGGAGAAGCTGCCACGGCACGATGTTCGAGTGATGCTCCAGCCGCGAGAGCAGGATGCGGTCGCCGGCCTTGAGAGTGATCCCCCACGTCTGCGCGACGAGGTTGATCGCCTCGGTCGCGCCGCGCACGAAGACGATCTCGTTCGGGCTCGCGGCGTTGATGAAACGCGCGGCGGTATTCCGGGCCGCCTCGAAACGCTCGGTCATCGTCGCCGATCGCGCGTAGACGCCGCGATGCACGGTGGCGTACTCGGGGCCGTAAGCGGCTGCGACGGCATCGATCACGGCCTGCGGCTTCTGCGCGGTGGCGGCAGAATCGAGATAGGCCCAGTCGCTGACACCGGGAAAATCCGTGCGGCGCGAGACGGTGATGGGCGTCAGCGCGTTCATGCGAGCTGCTCCAGCGCGCCGAGCGCGGCGGTTTCGAGCGTTTCGCGCCCCTCTGCATCGTCCATGCCCGCGAAGGCATCGGCGAGGAAGGCCTGCAACAGCAGACGCCGCGCTTCGGAAGGCGGCAGACCGCGGCTGGTGAGGTAGAAATACTGCGTCGCGTCCAGCTCGCCGACGGTGGCGCCGTGCGCACACTTCACGTCGTCGGCGAAGATTTCAAGCTCGGGCTTGGCATTCGCCGTCGCGGTGCGATCGAGTAGCATCGCCTTCACCGATTGCGCGGCGTCCGTCTTCTGCGCGCCGCGATCGACGGCGACCTTGCCGAGATAGGTGCCGGTGGCCTGGCCCGCGAGCACGGTGCGCACGGTCTGGCGGCTGGTGGCGTTCGGGGCGGCATGGCGGACGTGGGTGACGATTTCGAGCGTGGTCTTGCCGCCCGCGACCTGCGCGGCGCCGAGTTCGAAATGCGATCCTTCGCCGAGCGTGATGTCGAGCGCGACGCGGCCATAGCCGCCGCCGACGTTGAGGATGTGGATGTCGAGGCGGGCGCCGTCTGCGATGGTGACGGTCCAGTCGCGCACCGAGACGGGCTGCGCAGCGTCTGCCACGAGCGTGAGCGCGCGGGCTTCGCCGGCAGGAACGGCGATGGTTTCGGACTGGACACCGGCGGGCCAGACCTCGCCGAGCGCCTCAAGGTCGCTGTAGCGCCAGGCTTCGTCGCGGCGGGTTGGGAGCGCGAGGGCGTTCACGCCGCCAGCTCTCCGTAACCCTCGCGTTCGAGCGCGTGCGCCAGCTCCGGCCCGCCGGAGCGGACGATGCGGCCGCCGGAGAGGACGTGCACCTTGTCCGGCTTCACATAGTCAAGCAGGCGCTGGTAGTGCGTGATGAGCAGGAAGCCGCGCTCGGGCGAACGAAGCCGGTTGATGCCGCCCGCGACCGTCTTCAGCGCATCGATGTCGAGGCCGGAATCGGTCTCGTCGAGCACCGCGAACTTCGGGGCGAGCAGCGCCATCTGCACCATCTCGTTGCGCTTCTTCTCGCCGCCCGAGAAGCCGACATTCACGCCGCGCTTCATGTGATCCATCGTGAGATCGAAGGCATCCGCCTCGGTGCGCGCGAGGCGCATGAAATCGGCGGCCGAAACGTCCGGCTCGCCGCGCAGCTTGCGCTGGGCGTTCAATGCAGTGCGCAGGAAATTGAGATTTGAGACGCCGGGAATTTCGACCGGATATTGCAGCCCGAGGAAGAAGCCGGCGGCGGCGCGCTCGTGCGGCTCCATGGCGAGGAGGTCCTTGCCGTCGAACGTCACCGAGCCCGAGGTGGCCTCATAGCCTTCGCGGCCGGCGAGCACGTAGCCGAGCGTCGACTTGCCCGAGCCGTTCGGGCCCATGATGGCGTGAACCTCGCCGGCGCCGACTTCGAGCGTCAGGCCCTTGAGGATTTCCTTGTCGCCGACGTTGGCGTGGAGGTTTTCAATTTTGAGCATGGCCATCAGCCGACGCTTCCTTCCAGACTGATACCGAGGAGCTTCTGTGCCTCCACGGCGAATTCCATAGGGAGCTGCTGGAGCACCTCCTTCGCGAAACCATTGACGATGAGCGCCACCGCCGCCTCGCGGTCGAGGCCGCGCGACTGGGCGTAGAAGAGCTGGTCGTCGCTGATCTTGCTCGTCGTCGCCTCGTGCTCGATCTGCGCCGAGGGGTTCTTCACTTCGATGTAGGGCACGGTGTGCGCGCCGCATTCGGAGCC
>NZ_JACESP010000027.1 GCF_013911755.1 Sphingosinicella sp. | reverse complement strand
TGCAGGCACTGCGCGATGGCGATGGGGCCGTCCACCGCCTCGACGATGTCGGCGATGCTGATCGATGCCGCGTCGCGGCCGAGCTGGACGCCGCCCATGACGCCGCGCGCCGATTCGAGGAGGCCGGCGCGGGCGAGGATGCCAGTGAGCTTGGCGGCCGTGGGCGCCGGGACGCCGGTTTCGGCGGCAAGTTCGGCCGCCGAAAAGCGGCGCGAGGGCGCGCGCGCCGCAGCCGTCATCACGACGACAGCATAGTCAGCAAGGTTCGTGAGGCGGATCACATGGGTTCCCGGCGCTAAATCAGACAAAATCGGTCCGGCTTATGTGGGGAACCGGACGCCGGAGTCAAGCGGCGGGCACGCCTCTAGCTGACGAGCGAGAGCCTGGGAAGCGTTGGAAGCTGGCGGCGCAGGCGGATGCTGTGACTCATCACCGCAGCTCCGTTCGCGGCGAACTGCGTGGGCGTCATCCCCACGAAGGTGCGGAATTCGCGGATGAAATGCGACTGATCATAGAAGTCCTCTCCCGCGATATCGAACCAGCGGGCATCGGGATCGACACTGATCTGCACCGCCGCACGCAGTGCGCGATATTTCCGCATCAGCAGCTTCGGCGGCGCGCCATAGGTGCGGCGGCACAGGCGTTCCACCTGCCGCGCCGAGCGGTCGGCCGCCCCGATCAGCGCATCGACGCCGCCGGGGCTGCCACGAACCAGCCAGTCCTCCACCAACATTCCGAAGCCGACATCCTGCCGCACGGCCTGGCGCCGTGCCATCGAAAGGAAAAACGCGTCGGCCGCCGCGACGAGATCATGATCGGTGACGCCATTCTGCATCCGGCACAGCGCCGAACGCGCCGCGCTTCCAGCGACATCTTCCAGCGGCAGCATCGTGTCGGCCACCTCGTCGGAATCGACGCCGAAAAAACGCAGCCAGCCATCGGACATGATCCCGGCGCCGAACACCAGCGCCGGGCCTTCGAGCACCATACCGAGCGGCAGGCAGCGCGGGCCGAACAGGCTGGCATCATAGCCGCGCCGCACGCTGCCGTCGGGCCAGGTGAGATCGGAATGGCCGCGAATCACGAAACGCACATTGGGCAGCTCTGCACGCATCACATCGGTGATGCGCCCGGGGCCGATCTCGACGACGTAATAGCTCGAAAGCAGCCGCCGAAGCGGCGGCGCTGGCGAGTGGTAACGCATGGAAAACATGAGATTGCGACCGGCCTTTCGTGCACCCTGCCTGAGCCGAAAGTTTCGGCACAGATACCAAAGCTTGCGGCGCCCTGCGAGTCGCAGTTCGCAACCGACAAAAAAAAGGGGGGGGTCCGGGTTGGAGCGGACCCCCCCTGTCAGTCGGGGTCGTGAATGCCTTGGTGGCATAGGAGACGAACCCTTGGGTCGCAGGGCTGCGTTTAGGGCGGCATCGTCAAAGCCCCGTCAAAATGCTGTGAGTCGTTCGCAAAAACGTCGTGAGGGCGAAAAAAAGGCCCGGACGCATTGAAACGCCCGGGCCGGAAAGTGAGGGTCGTGTTCATTCCGGCCTGCTGGTTACCGGAAGAAAAGACGTCCCCTGAGTCGCGAGGCGGACCCTAGCGGGCGACCCTGACCGTGGATTGTACGAATCCGACATCAGGTGGGCTTTGTGTTTTGATCCAGAGGTTTATGCGCATTCACCGCCGCGAGGCCGCGGTTCGGCAGACGCCGCTGCCGCCCGTGTTCGCCGAGTCGCATGTTCGCCGCTCTGCCCGTGCGCTTCCTTTTGACCATGCCCCCGTCGCTGCGCTAAGGCTTGCGACATATGCAGATCCCTTACGGGCTGGTCCGCCCCGTCCTTTTCAAGCTCGATGCCGAACGCGCGCACCGCCTGACGTTGCGGTTGCTGACCGCGATGCCGCCGTCGCGCATCGCCGATGACCCGCCCAGCCTGCGAACGACAGTGGCGGGGCTGCGCTTTTCAAACCCGGTGGGCATCGCGGCGGGCTTCGACAAGAATGCCGAGGTGCTGAACCCGCTTCTGCGGCTCGGCTTCGGCTTCGTGGAGGCGGGAACGGTGACGCCGCTGCCGCAGCCGGGCAACCCGAAACCGCGCATGTTCCGCCTGACCGAAGACCAGGCCGTGATCAACAGGCTCGGCTTCAACAACAACGGCCTCGAACAGGCGCTCGACAAGTTCAAGGAGCGCGCCTGGCACCGGGGGCCGCGCGGTGTGACCGGACTCAACGTCGGTGCAAACAAGGACTCGCGCGACCGGATTGCCGATTATGCGCTTTCGGTTGAGCACGCGGCACCGTTCGTCGATTACATCACGGTCAACATCAGCTCACCGAACACGCCTGGGCTGCGCACGCTGCAATCGAAGGACGAGCTCGCCGAACTGCTCGCCCGCGTGATGGACGCGCGCGGCCATCGCAAGACGCCGATCTTCCTCAAAGTGGCCCCCGACGTCACCGACGCCGACATCGGCGATATCGCCGTTTCGGTGGTGGCGGCAGGCGTGGACGGCCTTGTCGTTTCCAACACCACGATCGAGCGGCCGGAAACGCTGAAAAGCGCGCACGCCCCTGAAACCGGGGGCCTTTCGGGGCGACCGCTGATGGCGCGATCAACCGATGTGCTGCGCGCGTTCCGGCAGGCGACCGTCGGCGCTGTGCCGCTGATCGGTGTCGGCGGCATCGCGAGCGCCGACGATGCCTATGCGAAGATCCGCGCGGGCGCGAGCCTCGTGCAGCTCTACACCGCACTCGTCTATCAGGGGCCAAGCCTGGTCGGCGCGATCAAGACGGGGCTCGCCGCGCACCTTCGGGCGGACGGCTTCGAACGCGTCTCCCAAGCCGTAGGCGCCGACGCCTAGGGGGTGCGGGGATTCAGCCCATGCCGGGCTGCAAACGGCGGCTTTCTACGCTTCCGCTGCTCACGTCCTTAAGGACGCTGCGCGCCGGTTCTCGAAATCCACCGTTTTCGCCTCGCACTGAATCCTCACACACCCTCAAGGCGCGGCTGAAGCCTTGCCCGCACGCGCCCCGACGTCCTATGACGTCAGGGTGTTGATGCATATGATCGCCCGCGGCGCGACAGGCGCGCTTTTCCTCGGCCTCGCCGCCTGTGCCACGCAGACGCCCGCGCCATCCGCGGCCTTGCCGCCGCCGGTGTTCGAGGACACGCCGGTCTACAGCAGCCTCGTTTCCGCGGCGCACCCGCTCGCGGCCGATGCGGGCAAGGACATGCTGGCGGCCGGCGGCAGCGCCGCGGACGCCGCACTCGCGACGATGCTGGCGCTGACGGTGGTGGAACCGCAGTCATCCGGTATCGGCGGCGGCGGGTTCCTGCTATACCACGACGCCGAAAGCGGCAAGCTCTACACGATCGACGGGCGCGAAACGGCCCCCAAGGCGGCGACGCCCACGATGTTCCTGAATGCCGACGGCACACCCATGTCGTTCCGCGAGGCCGTGCCCGGCGGCAAGAGCGTCGGCGTGCCCGGCAACATCCGTCTTATGGCGATGGCGCACGCGCGCTTCGGCCGTCTGCCGTGGGCGAAGCTGTTCGAGCCGGCGATCCGGCTGGCGCGCGACGGCTTCGAGATGAGCCCGCGGCTGCACGAGATGCTGGCGGCGCGCCCGCAGCACGCGGGCATGACCGAATGGGCGAAGGCGACCTTTTTCCACGCCGACGACACGCCGCGCCTTGCCGGCGAGACAATCCGCAACCCCATGCTCGCCCGCTTCCTCGAAAAGCTCGCCGAAGAGGGCCCCGACGCCTTCTATCGCGGCGCCGAGGCGGCACGGCTGGTCAACACCGTGGCGAGCGCGCCGAAGAACCCGCAGGCGATGACGGTGGGCGACATTGCGGGCTACAAGGCCGTGTGGCGCGATCCCGTGTGCGGCGAATACCGGACATGGCGCGTCTGCGGCATGGCGCCGCCGTCCTCGGGCGGCACCACCGTGCTTGCCATCCTGAAGCAGCTGGAGCGCTTCGACCTCAAGGCGCTCGGCCCCGCCAGCCCGGAAAGCTGGCACCTGATCGCGGAGAGCATGAGGCTCGCCTACGCAGACCGCGAGGCGTACCTCGGCGATCCCGACTTCGTCTCCGTGCCCACGGCAGGCCTTGTCGACCCCGCCTACCTTTCGGGGCGTAGCGCGCTCATCGACCCGGCGAAGGCCGCTGCGAAGGTCGAGGCGGGAACGCCGCCGGGCGCGGGCGCCGTGGCGCGCGTGCCCGACGGGGAAGTGCCCTCCACCTCGCATTTCGCCGCCGCCGATCGGCAGGGCGATGTCGCGAGCTACACCTCCACCATCGAGGGCACGTGGGGGAGCGGGCTTACCGTGAACGGCTTCTTCCTCAACAACGAGCTCACCGACTTCTCGATGCTGCCCGAGGTGGACGGCAAACCCGCGCCGAACCGCGTGGAGCCAGGCAAGCGGCCACGCAGTTCCATGTCGCCGACCATCGTCTACGACGCATCGGGCAAGCCGGTGCTCGCGATTGGCGCGGCGGGTGGATCGACGATCATCGCGCAGGTCGCGAAAGCGCTCGTCGGCGTGCTCGACTGGGGGATGGATGTTGGGGATGCGATCGCATTGCCGCAGATCTACGCGCCGGGAGACCGTGTCGCGATCGAGGCCGGGTCGCGGCTTGAAGACATGACCCCGGCGCTTACCGCGAAGGGGCATACGCCGACCGCGGCGAAACTGCCGCTGAAGGCCAACGGCATAGAACGCAAAGCAAGGGGATGGATCGGCGGCGCCGACCCACGCAGCGAGGGCGCAGTCGCCGGGCTTTAGCCGATCCGGGGAGGAGACGAACGATGCAGACCGCAGAGACGTGGCCGAACCTCGTCGAGATGTTTTTCGATCAGGCGAGTCGGCGGGGCAAGCGCCCGATGCTGCACGCCAAGGTGGATGGCGTGTGGCGGACCACCACATGGGGTGAAGCAGCGCAGCAGGTGGCGACGCTGGCGACGGCGCTGAACGCGCGCGGCATCGGCAAGGGCGACCGCGTGGTGCTGGTGAGCGAGAACCGGCCCGAGTGGTGCATCGCCGACCTCGCGATCATGGCGGCGGGCGCGATCACGGTGCCGACCTATACGACCAATACGGAGCGTGACCACCTTCACATCCTGGAAAACAGCGGGGCGAAGGCGGCGATCGTTTCCAACGCGAAGCTGGCCAAGGTGCTGCTGCCCGCCGTCTACCGATCCACCAACTGCCGCCAGGTGATCGGCATGGAGAAGCTGCGCATCGGGCAGGCGAGCGGCGCCGAACTGATCGACTGGGCGGAGCTGATGGCGGCGTACAAGGGTGACGTCGCGGCCGTGCGCGCCGGCGCGACAATGCAGCGCGGCGACATGGCGTGCATCATCTACACGAGCGGCACCGGCGGCGCGCCGCGCGGCGTCTGCCAGCATCACGGCGCCATCCTCTGCAACCTCGCGGGGTGCGAGGACGTGCTGTGGAACGACTTCCCCAAGGGCACGGAGACCTTCCTGTCATTCCTGCCACTGAGCCACGCCTATGAGCACACCGGCGGACAGTTCCTCCCCATCGCGCTCGGCGGCGAGATCTATTATTCCGAAGGCCTCGAAAAGCTCGCGTCCAACATCGAGGAAACGCGCCCCACGATCATGGTGGTGGTGCCGCGCCTGTTCGAGGTGCTGCGCCAGCGCATGTCGAAAGCGATCGAGAAACAGGGCGGCGCGGCGGCGTGGATGCTGGAGCAGGCGTTGAGGTTAGGGCGCAAGCGCTACGAGAGGGGACGGCTGCCGCTCAGCGACAAGCCGCTCGACCTGCTGCTCGACCGCACCATCCGCAAGAAGGTGCAGGGTCGCCTCGGCGGGCGGCTGAAAGCGATGGTGGCAGGCGGCGCGCCGCTCAATCCCGAGGTCGGCATCTTCTTCGCATCGCTCGGCGTCACGCTGCTGCAGGGCTACGGCCAGACCGAGGCGGCGCCGGTCATCTCGTGCAACCGGCCGAGCCGCAAGCTGAAGATGCACAGCGTCGGCCCGCCGCTGAAGGGCGTGGAGGTCCGCATCGCGGGGGACGGCGAAATCCTGGTGCGCGGCGAACTCGTGATGCACGGATACTGGCAGAACCCGGCGGAAACCGAACGCGTGCTGAAGGACGGCTGGCTGCACACCGGCGACATCGGCCACATCGACGCGGACGGTCACATCGTCATTACCGACCGCAAGAAGGACATTATCGTCAACGACAAGGGCGACAATGTCGCACCGCAGCGCGTGGAGGGGATGCTGACGCTGCAGCCCGAAATCCTGCAGGCGATGGTCTACGGCGACAAGCGGCCCCACCTCGTCGGCCTCGTCGTGCCGGACCCCGAATGGGCTGCGGACTGGGCGGCGGCGAACGGCCACACCGGCGATCCTGGGCTGCTGAAGGGCATCCCCGAATTCCACCGCGCCATCGCCGCGGCGGTGGACCGCGTGAACGCCCAGCTGTCGGTGATCGAGAAGGTGCGGCGCGTGATCGTGGCCGACGAGGCGTTCACCGTAGAGAACGAGCAAATGACGCCCTCGATGAAGATCCGGCGGCATGTGCTGAAGCAGGTGTACGGGGAGCGCCTTGACGCCCTCTTCAAGTAGCACTGTCTCGGCAAGCCGTCCGCTCGCAGGGGCGGCATGGATTCTCGTGGCATCGGTCGGTTTTTCCGCGGCGTGGGTTTTCATCCGTCTGGCAAGCGAGACGATCCACCCGTTCGCGCTCGTCTTCTGGCGAAACACCGCCGGATTATTGCTGATCCTGCCGTTCGTGCTGCGCGACCCGGCGATCGCATCGCCCGCCCAGTGGAAAAGCCATGCCATGCGATCCACGAGCGGCGTGATCGGCATGTTCACGGTCTTCTATGCCGTTGCGAACGCGCCGATGGCGACGGTGCAGGCCATCAACTTCGCCGCGCCGATCTTCGCGACCGCGGGTGCGGCGCTGTTTCTGGGAGAAAAGCTGCGCGCGCGGCGAGTCGGCGCGCTGCTGACGGGCTTTGCGGGTGTGCTCGTCGTGCTGCGCCCCGGCGCACAGCCGTTGACGCCGGGCATCGTTTCCGCCGTGGTCGCCGCTGTCGCGGTCGCCTTCTCGATCATCGCGATAAAACGGCTTGTAGGAATCGCCCGCCCGATGGCGGTCGTGTTCTGGAGCTTTGCACTGCCCGTGCTGCCGACCTTGCTCGTCGCGATCGTCTTCTGGACAACGCCCTCCGGCGCGGCGTGGCTTTATATCCTCGGTATCGGAGCCGCCACGCTCATAGCCCAGATCGCGACCGTGCGGGCCTTTTCCATCGCGGAGGCGACTGCGGTGATGCCCTATGATTTCGTGCGCTTCGGCATCACCATCGCCATCGGATACCTGCTGTTCGGCGAGAGTATCGACGGCATCACGCTGATCGGCGGCGCGCTGATCCTCGGCAGTGCAATCTACCTCGCCTACCGCGAAGCCGTGCTCGCCCGGAAGGGACCGGCCAGCACGCCTGCGCTCGACTGAACCTTCGCATGTGAAGAGGTTGCTCCTGCCGCCGCTTCGATTAGGAAGGCGCGCGACGGACAATTTCGGACACGGGAGATCAGGAATGAAGCTTGCAGGAACCGCAGCGGTCGTGACGGGCGCGGCCTCCGGCCTCGGCGCCGCAACGGCGCGCGCGCTGGCGAAGGAAGGCGTGAAGGTCGCCATTTTCGACATGAGCGTCGAGAAGGGCGAGGCGCTGGCCGCCGAGATCGGCGGCATCTTCTGCAATGTCGACGTGACGAGCGACGATTCGGTCGACGCAGGCTTTGCGAAGGCGCGCGCCGCGCACGGGCAGGAACGCATCCTCGTCAACTGCGCCGGTGTCGGCAGCGCCGTGAAGACCGCGAGCCGCGACAAGGCGACCGGCGAGATCAAGCACTATCCGCTCGGCGCCTTCGAAAAGGTCATCCAGATCAACCTGATCGGCACATTCCGCTGCATCGCCAAATCGGCCGCCGGCATGATGACGCTGGAGCCGATGGAAGACGGCGAGCGCGGCGCCATCGTGAACACTGCCTCAGTCGCTGCCGAGGACGGGCAGATCGGCCAGGCCGCCTATTCCGCTTCCAAGGGCGGGGTCGTCGGCATGACGCTGCCCATCGCGCGCGACCTGATGAGCGAAGGCATTCGCGTCAACACCATTCTGCCGGGCATCTTCAACACGCCGCTGCTGCAGGCCGCGCCGGACAATGTGAAAGCCTCGCTCGCTGCCTCCGTGCCCTTCCCCAAGCGCCTCGGCGAACCGGAAGAATATGCAAAGCTCGCGATCGCGATGATCACCATCGGCTACTTCAACGGCGAGGATGTGCGCCTCGACGGCGGCATCCGCATGGCGCCCCGTTAAGCCGTTCGCGGTTTCAGGCCCGCCAGCTGGCGCAAGCTGGGCGGCGGGCCTGAGCGCAGCACGCCGTAGCGGAACAGGCGCGCGGCGAACGCGATGACCAGCGCCGCGAAGGCGAGCTGCCAGGCGATCGATGCGAGATGCACGGCGAGCCCCGTATCGGCGGCGGCGCGCCCGAGCATCATGTACGGCGCCGAAAGCGGGAACCACGACACGAAGTGATGCCAAAGGCCGCCGGGGTTCGCGAGCGCGCCGAGCGTCGAGATCAGGATCACCATCTGCAGGATGGTGACGGGCATCGAAAGCGTCTGCACCTCGCGGATCGTGGAGCAGAGGCTGCCGATGCCGAGATAGATCGCGCCGTAGATGAGATAGGCACAGGTGAAATAGGCGAGACCGAGCGCGAGCAGCTCCGGCCAGCCGCGCGGCGGGGTCGGAAGGAGCCCGGCGGGAAGCTGCGCCGCCGCCACCATGAAGCCGCCCCCGAAGAGCAGACCCCAGACGGTGACGCCGATCAGCGACACCGCGAGCATGGCGATGAGCTTGCCCGCGTAGATCGCCGGAACCGGAACCGCGGCGACGAGCACCTCGATGATCTTGTTCGACTTTTCCTCGACCATGTTCGAAAGGAGCGCGCCCGCGAGCAGTGAAATGAGCGCGAAGAGCACAGTCGCCGCGCCCGTGGCGAGGACCGACGCGCCCTTCCGCCCCGCAGGCTGCACGCCTTCATCGAGGACGGTGACGGAAACGTCCGGCTGCGCCGCGCGAACCGCCTCGACGCGCGCGGAAAGACCCTCGGCCGCGAGCGCGCGCTTGGTCCATGCAAGGCCTACGAGGGTTCGGATGCGTTCGGCAGCGGGCGCCTTGTCGCCGGTGAACAGCATGACCGCCTCTGGCGCGACGACCAGCACGGCGCCGAAGCGGCTGTCACCGGACAGGAGCCGCCGCGCCTGCGCGTTCGGATCGGCCTCGGCGGTGACCGCGGTGAACGACTGCGCGCCGAGCCCGGCGATTGCCGCCACGTCCTCGCGCTTCGCCAGCGCATCAAGCTCGGCATCAGTGAGCAGCGCGGCGGGTCTTGCGAACGCACCGGTATCCGTGTGCGCGGTGCGGAGACGTTCGTACGCGTTCCGCGTCTGCTCGCGCGCCACGACAGCCTGTATCCATGGCGCGAATTCGTCCGCGGGGTCGATGACCGCGACCGCCTGAGAAACCGATGCCGTCTCGCGCGGGCCGCCCACCACCGAAGCGAACACGGCAAAGGCGAGGCCGATCACCGGCATTGCGAGCCAGATGAGAAAGCCGCGCGACAGGATTGTCGCCATGATATCGCGGCGGGCGATGACGAACGTGGCGCGGATCATGCCGCCTCCTGCGTTTCGGCCGGTATCTCCACATCGCCGACAATCGCGACGAAGGCGTCGTGCAGCGTCGGGCGCTCGATGTGCATGTCGCGGATGCCGCTGCCTGTTTCGATAAGGCGTGCGAGCAGCGGCTCGATCCCGCCCGGCGGCAGCGGGAAGCGATAGCGGTTTCCGGTGCCCGGCATGGGCTCTGCCACATTGCCCGGCGGGAGCAGCGATTGAGGATCGGTGAGCGGCCGTTCGGTGACGAGCACGACACGCGAAGGGAGCCGCGCCCGCGCCGCATCGACGCTGCCCGAAAAGCGCGTGCGGCCGTGCGCGATGATGACAAGGCCGTCGCACATGCGCTCGGCATGCGCCATCACGTGCGTGGAAAAGAGGATGGTGGCGCCGCGGGCGCGCTCGGCGCGGATCATGTTTTCAAGATCCTGCTGGTTCACGGGATCGAGGCCCGAGAAGGGCTCATCGAGTACGATGAGATCGGGGCGGTTCACGAAGGTGGCGAGGAGCTGCACCTTCTGCGCCATGCCTTTCGAGAAGGTGCGGATGCGCGCGTTCGCCTCATCGCCGAGACCGTGCGCGGCGAGCAATTCGTCAGCGCGAAGGCGGGCTTCGCCGAGCTTCAGGCCGCGTAGCGCGCCGACGTAGGCGATGGCTTCCCGCGCCGTCATCGCCGGATAGAGCCCACGCTCTTCGGGGAGATAGCCGACGCGCGCAGCGACCGAGAGGGGGCGCGCCGACCCGAGCAGGCGGCGCGTGCCGCCGTCGGGCTCCAGAATGCCGAGCAACATGCGCAGCGTCGTCGTCTTGCCCGCGCCATTCTGGCCGAGGAAGCCGTAGATCGCGCCCGTCGGCACCCGCAGATCGACACCCGCGACCGCCTGCTTGTCGCCGAAGCGTTTCGACAGGGCTTCAGCTTCAATGGCGTAATCCAACAAACCGATCCTTCACACGCAGGCCGTGTACGATGCTATGAATAGCGGGTGGATACGAACAAAATCTTGAAGGACTTGAACGCGAAAGCGGCGGAACTGGGCTTTTCCGCGATCGGCATCGCGCCTGCCGACGCCGCCCCGGCAGCGGGCACGCGGCTGAAGGCGTGGATCGCAGAGGGCTGCCACGGCGACATGCTTTGGATGGCCGACAAGGCCGATCGCCGCGAAAGCCCGCGCGCGCTTTGGGATGACGTGCGGTCCATCATCATGCTCGGCATGAGCTATGCGCCCGCGCTCGATCCACTGCGCCACGCGGATCATCCCGACATCGGCGTCATTTCCGTTTACGCGCAGGGGCAGGACTATCACGACACGGTCAAGGCGCGGCTGAAGACGCTCGCACGCTGGCTGCTGGAGGCGGCGGGCGAGGGCGAGGTGAAGGTGTTCGTGGACACCGCGCCGGTGATGGAAAAGCCGCTCGCCGCCGCGGCCGGGATCGGCTGGCAGGGCAAGCACACCAATCTCGTGAGCCGCGAACATGGCAGCTGGCTGTTCCTCGGCGCGATCTATACGACGCTGGACCTGACACCCGATGCGCCGCACGCCGACCGCTGCGGATCGTGCGAGGCCTGCCAGCGCGCCTGCCCGACGGCGGCGTTCACGGGCCCCTATAGCCTCGATGCGCGGCGCTGCATCTCCTACCTCACGATCGAGCTGAAAGGCCCGATCCCGCATGAATTCCGGCGCGCGATCGGCAACCGCATCTACGGCTGCGACGACTGCCTTGCGGTGTGCCCGTGGAACCGCTTCGCGAAGGCCTCCGCCGAAGCGGCGTTCCAGCCGCGCACCGAGCTGACCGCGCCGCGCCTCGCCGAGCTGGCCGCGCTCGACGACGCGGGATTCCGGCAGGTGTTCGCAGGGTCGCCGATCAAGCGCGTGGGGCGCGACCGTTTCGTGCGCAACGTCGCCATCGCGCTCGGCAACAGCGGGACGGCGGATGCCGTGCCTGTGCTGGAACGGCTGCGCGAGGACGCCTCCGACCTCGTGCGCGAGGCCGCGAACTGGGGGCTTTCAGCGCTTGCCGAGGATCTGGAACGCGTGCGCGGCGAGCCCAGCGGCGATGATCGGCGCGAACAGGTTGAGAATGGGCACGAGGAACAGCGGCGCGGCGGTGAACCCGAGGCGGAGACGCAGCGCGCGGTTTGACGCGATCAGCGCCGACGCCTCGGCGCGGGGCATGTGGCGGATGGCAACCATTTCCAGGAGATCGCGGCCCATCAGCCAGCCGTTGACGGCAGTGAAGAGGATGAGCGGGCCGACTGCGGTGAACAGCAACAACACGTAGACAGGCGCGAGTGCGAGGTTCCACAGGACGACGCGCAGGGCGGACGCCAGTGCGAGCAGCCCGGCCTTGGCCATCGGCACACGGCGATGCGCCATCGCGTGCGGGTAGTGGCGGTCTTCCACGGCATCGACGACGTCGTCGAGGAACAGGCCCATGACGCCCGTGGCGATGCCGGGGAACAGGAACCAGCCGGCAATGATGACGACGGGCAGCGCCGCCCAATCCGCCGCGTCCGCCCAGTAACGCTGCATCCACAGCGGCATCGGGGGGGCGCTGATGCCGCTGAGCCAACTATCGAAACCGTACCAGACGCCCCCGAGGATGAAGAGCGTGAGCGCGACCGATTTCAGGAACACGGCGATGAAGCGCCGGTCTGAGAGCTGAGCAAGGACACGCGGCAGTTCGGCGAGCATGGCGCAATGCTAGCACCGAAGGTTGCGGACGGCGAGACGCGCGGCTAGGGGTCGGTTTTCTCCCCTCCTTCGCAGGTGAACAGCCCCGATGACCAGCGCTTACGACATCGTCGTGATCGGCAATGCCCTTGTCGACGTGATTGCATCCGCCGACGACGCCTTCCTCGCGGACAATGGCCTTCAGAAAGGCTCGATGCACCTGATCGACACGGCGGAGGCGCAGCGCCTTTATGGTCGCATGGGGCCGGGACGCGAGATTTCCGGCGGTTCGGGCTCCAACGCCGCCGTCGGCATGGCGGCACTGGGCCGGCGGGTGAACTTCATCGGTCGCGTTTCCAGCGACCAGCTCGGCGAGGTGTTCGCGCATGACATCCGCGCCTCGGGCGTGGACTTCACGACGCCTTACGCGGTGGACGGCACGCCGACGGGACGCTGCCTGATCCTGGTGACCCCCGACGCGCAGCGCACGATGAACACGTTCCTCGGCACGAGCGCCATGCTGAGCGCGGCAGACGTGGATTACGACCTGATCGCCGCGAGCCCGCTCACCTACCTCGAAGGCTATCTGTGGGACGCCGCCGAGCCGCGCGCGGCGATGGCGAGGGCCTGCGAGGTTGCGCACGCAAACGGACGCCGCGTCTCGTTCACGCTTTCGGACGTGTTCTGCGTTGAGCGCCACCGCGCGGACTTCCTGCGCCTTGCGCATGGCGGTGTCGATATTCTGTTCGCGAACGAGAACGAGTTGAAGAGCCTGTACGAGACGGATGATTTCGATGCGGCGGTCGCGGCGCAGCGCGGCGCCTGCGAGGTGAGCGTCATCACGCGCTCCGAAAAGGGCGCGCTCGTGCTGACGAAGGACGAAGCGATCACGATTCCGGCCGAGCCCGCCACGCGCGTCGTCGATACGACGGGCGCGGGCGACCTGTTCGCGGGCGGCTTCCTTGCCGGCTTCTCCGAAGGCCGCGCGCTTGGCGACTGCGCGGTGATGGGCGCGGTGGCGGCTGCGGAGGTCATCAGCCACATCGGCGCGCGCCCCGAAGCCGATCTCGCCGCACTTGTCGCAAAACGGCTGGGCTGAAAAACAGTTCGGCCCGGTTCTGGTGAGAACCGGGCCGATCCGTATCAGGCCTGCTTGCTGCCGGGGGCGGGCGCGCCCGGCATCGGGGGCACCGGCTGCGGCGGCACATCGGTGTCCGCCTCGTGCACCTCGATGAGGCCGCGGCCGACGTGGCTCTTGCGGTAGCCATAGGCGAAGTAGAGCAGAAGGCCGATGCCGCCCCAGAGCGGCAGGACGATCTTGGCGTCGAACGGCAGCGCAAAGTAGAGCGAAACGCAGCCGATTACCGTGAGCGGGCCGACCAGCCACAGCGCCGGCGTGCGGAACGGCCGCACGCGGTTGGGATCGCGCTTCCGGAGCAGCATCACCGCGATCGCCACCATCATGAACGCGAACAGCGTGCCCGCGTTGGCGATGTCGGCGAGCTTGCCCACCGGCAGGAAGGCGGCGGTGAAGGTGACGGCAAGGCCGGTGATCATGGTGATGACGTGCGGCGTCTTCCACTTCGGGTGGATCGTCGAGAGCTTCTCCGGCAGCAGACCATCGCGCGACATCACGAAGAAAATGCGCGTCTGGCCAAACAGCATGACGAGAATGACCGACGGCAACGCGAGGAAGGCGGCGAGGCCGATCAGGTTGCCGACGTTGAGATAGCCGACCTCCCGCAGAACGTGCGCGAGCGCTTCCTTCGAACAGGCGAGCGGTTCCTGACCGGCCGCCATCAGCGTCGTGCAGCGCGCGCCAAGCTCGGCCGAACCCGGCGCTAGCCATTCGCCCATCGCCGAGGTGACGGGTTGCGAACCGAGCGGCGAACCGATCGCGCCAGCCGCGACAAGCATGTAGAAAATCGTGCAGATGGCGAGCGAGCCGATGAGGCCGATCGGCACGTTGCGCTGCGGGTTCTTGGTCTCCTCGGCCGCCGTCGAGACGGCGTCGAAGCCGACGTAGGCGAAGAAGATGGAAGCCGCCGCGCCGACAATGCCGGCGCCGCCCGAACCGAACCAGCCTTGCGGGGCGAACGGCGTGAAGTTTTCCATCTGCATCACCGGCAGCGCGAGCACGACGAACGCCGTGAGCGCGGTGACCTTGATGGCAACCAGGACAGCGTTGACGCGCGCGCTTTCGGTGGTGCCGAGTACGAGAAGACCGGTGATCAAGAGCGCGATGACGACAGCGGGAAGATTGATGATGCCGCCGGGCACATACGGCCCGGATATGAGCGCAATCGGCAGGTCTATGCCGAACCAGCCCTTGATCTGTCCGACGAAATAGCCCGACCAGCCGACCGAAACGGCGCTCGCCGCGACCGCATATTCAAGCACCAGCGCCCAACCGACCATCCAGGCGAGAAGCTCGCCCATGACGGCATAGGTATAGGTGTAGGCGGAGCCCGATACAGGGAGCATCGAGGCGATTTCCGAATAGCAGAGCGCCGCGACCACGCAGACGGCGCCGGCGATCACGAAGCTGATCATCATGCCGGGGCCCGCCTTCTGCGCGGCCTCCGACGTCAGCACGAAGATGCCGGTGCCGATGATGGCGCCGACGCCGAGAAGCGTCAGCTGAACCGCGCCAAGAGATCGGTGCAGCGACTTCTTTTTCGCTGTCGCCAGAATGGCGTCGAGCGGTTTCACACGGCCAAAGATCATTCGGGTACTCCCCCCAGAAAAATACGCGCCCCGCTTCCCCGTCGAGGCTGAAACAATGTTGCGTGGTCTAGCGGCTTTCGCGCCCACGACAAACTGAAAAGCGCGCGATTCAGCGCGAAAAGCAGGAGGCGTGTCAGGACGTCACGAGCATCGGTCCCAGTTTTTTTCCGCCGAAGATATGCACATGGAGATGCGGCACCTCCTGATGCGAATTCGGCCCGGCATTGGCAAGCAGGCGGTATCCAGAGTCCTCTATGCCCAGTTCATGCGCGACCGTGCCCACCGCGCGCACAAAGCCGGCGATTTCGGCATCCGGCGCCTTCGCCGCGAAGTCCGCCCAGCTGACATAGCGCCCCTTGGGGATCACGAGCACATGCGTGGGCGCCTGCGGGTTGATGTCGTGGAAGGCGAAGGCGTGGTCATCTTCATAGACTTTCCGCGCCGGAATCTCGCCGCGCAGAATACGCGCGAAGATGTTGTCGTCGTCGTAAGGCTCCAGCGTTTCGACGCCCAATGTCAGTCTCCCGGTGCTTCGGCTTTTCTTGAGGCTTTCTCGGCAATGCCCGAGACGCCCTCGCGGCGGGCAAGCTCGGCATCGATGTCGTCGGGCGTGATACCCGCGTCCGCCCAGAGAACGGAAAGATGAAAGAGCAGGTCGGCGCTTTCGCCGATGAGGCCCTCGCGATCGTCCTTCATCGCGGCAATGACGGCTTCAACAGCCTCTTCGCCCACCTTCTGCGCGATCTTCGCGCGGCCCTTCGTGAAGAGTTTCGCGACATAGCTTTCCGCGGGATCGGCGGCGCGGCGCGAGGCGACGATGGCGGCGAGGCGGTCGAGCGTTGCAGTCATGCCCCGACCCTGACGCTGGCGGCGCGAGCCGTCAACGGTTTCGCACCCTGATTCCGGCAGTGCGCATCGCGGCGCGCGCTTCGCCGATGGTCACCTCGCCGAAGTGGAAGATCGACGCCGCGAGCACCGCCGACGCGTGGCCTTCGCGGACCCCTTCCACGAGATGTGCGACATTGCCGACGCCGCCGCTCGCGATGACAGGGACCGGCACTGAATCAGCGATGGTCCGGGTGAGCGCGAGGTCGAAGCCCGATTTGGTGCCGTCGCGGTCCATCGAGGTGAGCAGGATTTCGCCCGCCCCCTTGTCAACGACGGTGAGCGCGAACGTCAGCGCATCGATCCCGGTGGCCTTGCGCCCGCCGTGCGTGAAGATCTCCCAGCGGCCGGGGCCGGACTGGCGTGCATCGATGGCGACGACGACGCACTGCGATCCGAAATGCTCGGCAAGCGCGGTGACAACGTCGGGGTCGCGCACGGCCGCGCTGTTGATCGCGACCTTGTCGGCGCCCGCCAGCAGCAAGGCGCGGGCGTCCTCCACCGAGCGCACGCCGCCGCCAACCGTGAGGGGCACAAAACACTGGTCCGCCGTGCGCTGGACGATGTCGAGCAGCGTTCCGCGGTCCTCGTGCGTCGCGGTGATATCGAGGAAGCAGATTTCGTCGGCACCTGCCGCGTCATAGGCCTTCGCGGCCTCCACCGGATCGCCCGCATCGCGCAGATCGACGAAGTTCACGCCCTTCACGACGCGGCCGTTCGCCACATCGAGGCAGGGGATGATTCGCACGGCGCTCATGCGGCGATGGCGAGCGCTCGGCCGAGATCGAGACGGCCATCATAGATCGCGCGACCGCAAATGACGCCGGTGATGCCATCCGCCGCGATCGCCTTCAGTGCAACGATGTCGGCCTCGCCCGCGACACCGCCGCTCGCGATGACGGGCAGCGTCTGCGCTTTCGCGAGCGCGTGCGTCGCTTCAAGGTTGACGCCCTTCAGGAGACCATCACGGCCGACATCGGTGAACAGCACGGCGGCGACGCCCGCGTCCTCGAAGCGGCGGGCAAGATCGGCAACCGGCATGTCCGACGCCTCCGCCCAGCCTTCGGTGGCGACCATGCCGCCCTTGGCATCGACCGCGACAACGATCCGGCCGGGGTGCATCTTCGCCGCCGCTTTCACGAATTCCGGGTCCTTGAGAGCGGCCGTGCCGATCACGGCGCGCGTGACACCGCGCGCGAACCAGCTTTCGACAGCCGCCATGTCGCGGATGCCGCCGCCGAGCTGGACCTTTCCGGGGAAGGCAGCGACGATTCGCGCGACAACCTCTCCGTTGACGCTGCGGCCCGCGAAGGCACCGTCGAGATCGACGACGTGCAGCCACGCGGCGCCACCGCGCGCAAAGACAGCCGCCTGCGCGGCGGGATCATCGGAATAAATCGTGGCGCGCGCCATATCGCCTTCGGCGAGGCGCACCACCTGACCCGACTTGAGGTCGATGGCTGGGAAGATCGTGAAGGACATTGCGGGGCTGCATTAGCCCCTCCAAATCTACGGCGTCCAGCCCAGAAACGCTGCGAGAAACGCGAGACCGTAATGCTGGCTCTTTTCCGGGTGGAACTGCGCGCCGAGAATATTGTCGCGGCCGATGATCGCCGTGACCGGCCCGCCGTAGTCGCAGGTGGCCAGCAGATGCGAATGATCGGTGCACTCGAAGTGGAAGCTGTGCACGAAATAGGCTTCGCCGCCATCTTCGATATGGCGAAGCGCATCGTGGTTGATGCCCGCGAGCTTCATCGAGACGGGCGACCAGCCCATGTGCGGAATCTTGAGGTTGGGATCGTGCGGATCGAGCTTCACGACCTTGCCCGGAATCCAGCCAAGACCCTGGTGGACGCCCTTTTCCTCGCCGCGCTTGGCAAGAAGCTGCATACCGACGCAAATACCGAGGAACGGGCGCTGCTTCACGAGCACGACCTCGCTCAGCACATCCTCCATGCCCTCGATCGCGCGCAATGAGGTCGCGCACTGGCCGAAGGCGCCGACGCCCGGAAGCACGATGCGGTCCGCCTGCGACGCCGTGGAGGGGCTGTCGGTGACGACGATCTGCACCGCAACGCCGATCTCGTCCGACGCCGCTTCCAGTGCCTTCGCCACCGAGCGCAGGTTGCCCGCGCCGTAATCGATGACTGCAATCCGTTCCGCCATACCGTGCCTGATCCCTAGAGCTTCCCGGTCAACCGCCGAGAACGCCCTTGGTGCTCGGCACGCTGTCCGCCTTGCGCGCATCGATCTCCGTCGCCGTACGCAAGGCTCTTGCCAGACCCTTAAAGCAGGATTCGATAATATGATGTGAATTTTCGCCCGAAAGCTGCTCGACATGCAGCGTCATGCCGATGCTGCCCGCGAAACTGTGGAACCAGTGCGGGAACAGTTCCGTGTCCATTTCCCCAAGCTTCGGCTGCGGGATCGAGACCTTCCACACCGTGAACGGCCGCCCGGAGATGTCGAGCGCGACACGGGTGAGCGCCTCGTCCATCGGCGAAAGTGCGTCGCCGTAGCGGCGAATGCCGCGCTTGTCGCCGAGCGCCTGCCGAATGGCATCGCCGAGCGCAATGCCGCAGTCTTCCACGGTGTGGTGCTGATCGATGTGGAGGTCGCCCTTGCAGCTGAGCTTCACGTCGATGAGCGAATGGCGCGAGAGCTGCTCCAGCATGTGGTCGAGGAAACCGACGCCGGTTTCGATCTCGTACTGGCCCGTGCCGTCGAGGTTCACCTCGACCGCGATGTCGGTTTCGTTCGTCTTGCGGACGATGCTTGCAGTGCGCTGGCTCATTCGGGCGCTATAGCGGGTTCGGCGGCGGGCTCAAGGTTCTTGAGGGCGGGACCGGTGACGCGCCAGATGCGGTTGCCGACGTCATCGGCCACCAGCAGCGCGCCCGTGCGGTCGAATGCGACGCCGACGGGGCGGCCTTTCGCATGATCGTCGACGAGGAAGCCGGTGAGGATATCGCGCGGCATTCCTGCGGGTTTTCCGTTCGCGAACGGCACGAAGATCACCTTGTAGCCCGAGCGGGGCTTGCGGTTCCACGAGCCGTGCTGGCCAACGAACGCGCCGCTGCCATCGGGCAGGAAGGCAAGGCCGAGGCTGGCGGTGTGGGCGCCGAGCGCGTAGTCGGGCTTCAATGCCTTTGCGACCAGGTCGGGACGTTTCGGATCGGGGCGCGTATCTTCGTTCTGCCCGTAGTAGCTGTAGGGCCAGCCGTAGAAGCCGCCGTCCTTCACGCTCGTCATGTAATCGGGCACGAGGTCGCTGCCGAGCGCGTCGCGTTCATTGACGGCGGTCCAGAGGTCTTTCGTGACCGGGTTCCAGTCCATGCCGACGGGATTGCGGAGGCCACTTGCGAAAATCCGCGATTTCCCGGTGGCGAGGTCGATCTCGTGGATGGCGGCGCGGCCTTCCTCGACCGCCATGCCTTCTTCCGCGACATTCGAGGCGGAGCCGACGGCGACATAGAGTTTGCTGCCGTCCGGGCTCGCGAGCAGGTTTCGCGTCCAGTGGCCGGTGCGCTCGCCCTTGTTCGGTAGATCGACGACCTTTGTGCCGGCGCCCGCAAGCGACGTGGCGCCCTCCGCATAGGGCCAGACCCGGACGTCGGCATAGTTGCCGACGTAGAAGCGGTCCCCGACGAGCGCCATGCCAAACGGCGAGCCGAGGCCTTCGGTGAGGAACGCGCTGCGCGTGTCCACCACGCCGTCGCCGTTTTCGTCGCGGAGCAATGTGATGCGGTCGGCGGAATCGACGCCGGCGCCCGCCTTGCCCATGATGTAGGCCTCGATGCGGCCCATGATACCCTTCGCCGGGCGCGGCGGCTTGTTGGATTCGGCAACGAGAATGTCGCCGTTCGGCAAGCGGTAGAGCCAGCGCGGGTGATCGAGGCCTTTGGCGAAAAGCGCCACGGAATAGCCTTCGGCGGGAACAGGCGCTTCGCCCTCCGCCCACGGCTTGACGTCCGCGATGTTGACCGTGGGCATCATCGTCTGCACGGGCACGGGCAGCTTCGGATCAGGCCCCGTGCCGTCCTCCACGGTCAGTTTCGCGGTGTCGCCGCACGCAGCGAGACCAAGAAGGGCGGCAAGGATGACGGTCTTGTACACAGCGGTCTCCGGAACCCGGAATTGAAGCGGGCTTTTCACTTCCTATATCAACTGCCGAACAGTCTCACATCCATACGAAAGACACTTTTCCGACATGGCAGAACAGGTGATGCACGGCACGACCATCCTTGCCGTGCGCAAGAACGGCAAGGTGGTGATCGCCGGCGACGGACAGGTCAGCCTGGGCAACACCGTGATGAAAGGCGACGCCAAGAAGGTGCGCCGCCTTGGCGACGGCAGCGTGATCGGTGGATTCGCCGGCGCGACCGCCGACGCCTTCACGCTCTTCGAGCGGCTGGAGGCGAAGCTGGAACGCTTCCCGGGCCAGCTGAAGCGCGCGGCGGTGGAGCTTGCCAAGGACTGGCGCACCGACCGCTACCTCCGCCGGCTGGAGGCGATGATGATCGTCGCCGACCGCGAGGTGACGCTGGTGCTGACCGGCACGGGCGACGTGCTGGAACCCGAGCACCACGTGACCGCGATCGGTTCGGGCGGCAATTACGCGCTTTCCGCCGCGCGCGCGCTCGTCGAAATCGACGGGCTTTCGGCGGACGACGTGGCGAAAAAGGCCATGGCGATCGCTGCCGACATCTGCGTCTTCACCAACAACAATCTCACCATCGAGACGCTGGAGGCGGCCCAATGAACGTCGAAGCTCCCATCAAACCCGCCGAGGCCATCTCTGCACTGACCCCCAAGGCCGTCGTCGCCGCGCTCGACCGTTATATCGTCGGCCAGAACGACGCCAAGCGCGCGGTCGCCGTCGCGCTGCGCAACCGCTGGCGGCGCCAGCAGCTGCCCGAAGACATGCGCGACGAGGTGAGCCCCAAGAACATCCTGATGATCGGGCCGACGGGCTGCGGCAAGACCGAGATCAGTCGCCGCCTGGCGAAGCTCGCCGAAGCGCCGTTCCTGAAGGTGGAAGCCACCAAGTTCACCGAGGTCGGCTACGTCGGCCGCGACGTCGAACAGATCATCCGCGATCTCGTGGAGGAGGCCATCCGCCTCGTCCGCGAACAGAAGCGCAAGGGCGTGCGCGAACAGGCCGAGCAGGCGGCCGAGGCGCGCGTGCTCGATGCGCTTGTCGGCAAGGACGCAAGCGGCGCGACGCGCGACCGCTTCCGCGAGAAGCTGCTGGCGGGCGAGCTTTCCGACAAGGAGATCGAAATCGAGGTCGACGAGGCGCCGCAGATGCCCTTCGAGATTCCCGGTATGACCGGACAGGTCGGGATGATCGACCTCGGCGGCATGTTCGGCAAGCTGGGCGGCCAGCGCACGAAGAAGCGCAAGCTGAAGGTGCGTCAGGCGTGGGAGGCGCTCGTCAACGAGGAATCCGACAAGCGGCTCGACCAGGAAGAGGTGAACCGCGAGGCGATCGTGTCCGCCGAGCAGAACGGCATCGTCTTCCTCGACGAGATCGACAAGATCGCGGTGTCCGACGTGCGCGGCGGCTCCGTCTCGCGCGAGGGCGTTCAGCGCGACCTGCTGCCCCTGATCGAAGGCACGACGGTCGCGACGAAGTACGGCCCGGTGAAGACGGATCACATTCTCTTCATCGCCTCGGGCGCGTTCCATGTCGCGAAGCCATCGGACCTGCTACCCGAGCTTCAGGGACGCCTGCCGATCCGGGTGGAGCTGAAAGGCCTGACGGAAGCGGATTTCCGCCGCATCCTGACGGACACCGAGGCATCGCTGGTGAAGCAGTATTCAGCGTTGATCGGCACCGAGGGCGTGAACCTCGAATTCGCCGACGACGCGATCGACGCCATCGCGCGGATCGCGGCGCAGGTGAACGACCGCATCGAGAACATCGGCGCGCGGCGGTTGCAGACCGTGCTCGAAAAGCTGCTCGAGGAGATCAGCTTCGACGCTTCGGAGCGCGGCGGCACTGCTGTGAAGATCGACGCGGCTTACGTGGACGCGCAGCTTTCCGACATCGCGCGGGACAACGATCTGTCGAAGTATATATTGTAGTCGATCACCCGCACGAAACGCGGGTGATCTTTCCACCTTCGTCGGTGGCGATGGTCAGCCGGTCGGGCCGGAAGTCCATCGTCACCGCGCCGTTCGGCGGCACGACACGCGCGGTGCGGGCGCCGGTGGACTGTTTCATCTTCGCGACGGTTGCATCGTCGGCGGGCTGGCCGATGAAGCTTTGCGCCTTCTCCACATCGCAGGCCATGGCGCCGTCCGGCTTCACGAACTTGTAGACGACACGGTCGGTCTTGCCGCGCACGACGGGATCGAACACCGACTTGGCGAGATCGTCTCCCGAGACGCGGAGCACATCCGATTCACCTTCGAAGGCGAAACCGGCACGCTCGAAATCGGCGCGGATCACTGCGGGATCGATACGGTGCGTCTTGTCGACCTCGGCGCGCGTATCGCCGCCTGCAGGCCCGACATGGTCGATCACCCCGACGATGCCGCCCGGCTTCATCGCGCCGTAGAGCTTCGCGAGAACGTCCGCAGGCTCGACGCGCACGAAGCCGTATTCCGCGCTTTCCCAATAGGTGTCGTGATAGACGAGATGCAGCAACGCGAAATCGAAGCTTGCGGGCGCGAGCGCAAGGTTCGGCAGCGGCACCGCGAATGCCGAAGCGTTTTTCAAGCGGGTACGGATGCCCGCCCATGCCGCCTTCGCCTGATCGTTCGCGGCGATGCCGGGCGGGTTCCACGCAATGACGGCGCCCTTCGGGCCGACGGCGCGCGCCATGATCTCGCTGTAGTACCCGCTCCCGGCCATAAAATCGAACGCGCGGTCGCCGCGTTCGAGACCAAGGAACTTCAGGACTTCGGCGGGCTTTCGGCTCTCGTCGAGCTTCACCTCGTCGGCCGGGCGATCCTTCGCGGCAACGGCGGCAGCGATGGCGGCAGGCGCGGCCTCCACGGGCAATGCGGGCATGAGCAGCGCGGCGGCAAGCAGCAGGAACGTCTTCGATTTCATCGGTATTCTCCCCTGAGTCCTGTTTCCGATCATGCCACCGGGGGAGGTGACGGTACAGCTACCGCTTGCGCCGCAGGATGACATACCACGCACCGCCACCGCCATGACGCGGGTGCGCGGGGCGGATGGCGGCGATGAAGGGCCTGAGCGCCGGGGTCGCGGCCCAGCGGGAAAAATTGGCGGCAATGACACCGCGCGGGCGCCCGTCCTCTCCCGCAGGACGAATCTTGCCGGTGATGACGAGGAGCGTACGCACATCGTCGCGCCACGCGCGTTCGAGCGCGCCCGAGAGCGCATTGTACGCCTCGTCCTGCGTGTGGCCGTGGAGATCGACGGTGCGCTCGGCCTCGATGCTGCCTTTGCGAATGCGGCGATCCCAGCCGCCGTCGAGCGAGGCGTCCTCCGGCGCGGCAGCGGCGCGCTCACGGGAAATGGCGGGCGCCTCGACCGGTTGCGGACGGACGTTCACGCGCGGACGCGGTGTTTCGGGCGGCGGCGCGGCGCGCGCTTTCAGCGGGCGGACGGAGGCCGTGACCTTCGCCCAGAGTGCGGCTTCGGCCTCCGACGGCGGTTCAGGCCGCCGGGCCACGGAGAAGCCGCGCCGCCGCCGCTTTCGGCAGCAGGATGAAGGCGGCGCCCTCGCTGGAAAGCCCGCCCGCGATGGTGCGCGCACGGTCGCCCGCGCCCCAGAACAGATCGAAGCGGTTCGCACCCTTGATGGCGCCGCCGGTATCCTGCGCGACCATCAGCGCCGCGAACGGCTTCACGCCGCGATCGACATCGGTGTAGCGCGTGGAAAGCCACACGGGCGCGCCCAGCGGCACGAACATCGGATCGGCGGCGAGGCTGCGCTCGGGCGTGACGGGCGCGCCCATCGCACCGAGCGGGCCTTCGCCGGTGAGTTCCTTGAAAAAGATGTAGCTCTTGTTTTCGTGCATGATCTTGCGGCCATCCTCGGGGTTTGCGCGTAGCCAGCGCATGATGCCCTGCATCGAAGCCTCGCCGGGCGCGAGCACGTTCATCTCCCTCAGCCGCCGCCCGATGCCGACATATTCGCGGCCGTTCTGCCCCGCATAGCCGATGCGCATGACGCTGCCGTCGGGCAGGCGCAGGCGGCCTGAACCCTGGATCTGGAGGAAGAAGAACTCGACCTCGTCCGCCGCCCACGCGATCTCGAGGTTGCGATCGAGGAGCGCGCCGTTGTCGATATCCTCGCGCGTCCAGTAGAGCTGGTAGGCGCCGGTTTCGTCGATGCGGCCGGTGGCTTTCTTCATCTGGCCGGGATTCGCCGGGTCGGGCTGATCGACGCGCACCAGATCGTCCGGAAGCCCATAAATCGGCACCAGATAGCCGGGACCGCGCGTGCGCGACCCTGCGATTTCCGGCTCGTAATAGCCCGTGACGAACGCCGCGCCGGTGCCGACGCGCACGGGCGTGAAATTCAGTTCGAAGAACGCGCGCGGGTCGGTGGCCACCGGCACGAGGTTGCACGCCGTCTCCCAGTCCGCCGCGATGGTGAGGCCGCTGACGTCGGTGCGGCGCGTGACGGCACGGCAGGATTTGCGGAAGGCGGCGAGCGTGGCCGCGAAATCGTTGGTTTCCCAGCCCGGAATGTCCGCGAAGGTGGCCGGCGCGGCGCCGAGCGCGGCGGCTGTCGCCGGCCCGGCGGGGACGGAAGGCGCGGTCGGCGCGGGTTCAGTACCCGGCGACGCGGGCCCGGCAGGCGTGGTGACGGAACGCGGCGAGGCGCACGCGGCGATCGCGAGCAGCAGCAGGACAGGGAAAAAGCGATGACGCACGCGGAACTCCAGCAAACCTAGGGCAAACAGCGTGATTTCGGAATCACAGTGCTTGCTCTATCTCTTTGTTGTCGCACCGTTTCTGGCGGAAAACCGGTTCCCACTTTCCCGCCCGATGCTCTTGACGAGGCGCAGGGCTAGCGGATTTCGGCCGCGTCTGGAATCCGCATTCGCCGAAAGGACGCCGGAATCAGGCGTCTTCGTCGGTGTCAATGAGCAGCCAGTTCGGGTCTGCAGCGCCGGTGTGGCGGCTGAACGTCCAGACGTCGTGTGACTGCACGGCATCCGAGAGCGAGCCGCTGACGACGTTTCCGGCCTTGTCCCGCGTGACGGCGACGAGATCGGCATCGAAGCGCAGCGTCACCTCGGCCATCGCACCGCGAAGCTGCGCTGCGACGATTTCGACCTTTTCAAGCGACACGAGCCGGTTTTCGAGGATGAGACCTTCGTCTTCACGTGCCTTGATCGCTGCGGCGAACTGATCGGCGATATCATCGGAGACGAGATCGCGGAGCGCGTCGGTATCGCCCTTCCAGAAGGCTTCGAGCACCATCCGGTACGCCGCCTTCGCCCCTTCGGCGAAACGCGCCGGATCGAACGTCGGGTCGGCGGCGGCGATCGCGTTCAACGATTCCTTGATCGCCGGCGACATGTCGGCAGGAAGATCGAGCGGCGCGGCGGGCGGCAGATCGTAGCTGCCGGCGCGCGGCGGCGTCTGCTGTTCCGCCGGACTGCGGCGCACGACTTCGCCCGCGGGCTCTTCATGCCCGGTGCGGCGGCCAAGCACGCTGACGAGCCGAAGGGCGATGAACCCCGCGAGCATCGCCAGAACGACGATCTCGATCAGTCCGCTGCTGTCGCCCATGATTCTACCTTCAAGCGCCCTTCCAAACGCGTTTGCTTAACAGCGCCGCGCCGCACAGTCCACGCAGCTTAACCTGTTTTCGGTTAAGATAGGCTATTCCAGGCCGCATACAAGGAACAGCGCTGCCTTGCGCCGGTTCCATGTGCCTGCTAGCGAGCGCGCCGTATTCCTGTCCAACAGAATTGAGACCTGCATCATGGCCGAGAACGAAACGGGCGACGAAGGCTACATCAACGGCAACGGCGGCGAAGCCGCGGCGGAAGCCCTGCCGCAGGTGAGCATCCTGGCGCAGTATGTGAAAGACCTGTCGTTCGAAAATCCCGGCGCCCCGGGGTCGCTGCAGCAGGGCGCGGGCCAGCCGAAGATCGAGATCAACGTGAACGTCGGCGTACGCCAGCAGGGCGAGAACGTCTATGAGGTCGAACTGAAGCTTTCCGCGAACGCCACGTTCGAAACCGGCAAGACCGCGTTCATCACCGAGCTGCTCTACGGCGGCCTCTTCGGCCTGCAGAACGTGCCGGAAGAGCACCTCGAGCTGTTCCTCGTCGTCGAGGCGCCGCGCCAGCTGTTCCCGTTCGCGCGCCGCATTTTCGCGGACGCGACGCGCGATGGCGGCTTCCCGCCGCTGATGCTCGACCCGATCGACTTCGCGCAGCTTTATTTCGCCCGCCAGCAGCAGGCGGACGCCGGACAGTCCGGCGAGATCGGGCACGCCTGAGGCCAGGCCGGGGGCCGCGCCCATGTCGCTCGTCAAGAGCGTCGGCGTCATCGGTGGGCTGACCCTCGTCAGCCGCGTGTTCGGGTTCGCACGCGACATGCTGCTTTCGCGCCTGCTCGGTGCGGGTGCGGGCGCGGATGCCTTCTTCGTGGCGTTCAAGCTGCCCAACATCTTCCGCCGCCTGTTCGCGGAGGGCGCGTTCAGCGCAGCCTATGTGCCGATGTTCAGCAAGGAGCTGCACGGACCTGGCGGCATCAGCGCCGCCGAGCGATTCTCGGCAAATGTGCTTTCGGTGTTCCTGCCGATCCTGCTGCTGTTCACGGCGCTGTTCGAGATCTTCATGCCCGGCGTCGTCTGGCTGATGGCGAGCGCCTACAAGGACGTGCCCGGCAAGTTCGAGCTGACGGTCGAGCTGACGCGAATCGCCTTTCC
Organism: Sphingosinicella sp.; assembly: GCF_013911755.1. GTDB lineage: Bacteria > Pseudomonadota > Alphaproteobacteria > Sphingomonadales > Sphingomonadaceae > Sphingosinicella. The sequence continues at coordinate 21,019 of NZ_JACESP010000027.1, read as the reverse complement.
CTACCTGCTGCTGATCAGCCTCGTGTCGCTGCTCTCGGGTGTGCTCAATTCGATGTCGAAGTTCGCCGCGGCGGCCGCGGCACCCATTCTGCTCAACATCTGCCTGATCGGCGGCGTGCTGCTCTTTGGCAGCACCACCGGCGACAGCGCGGAAACGGCGCGGGCGCTGGCGGTTTCGGTGACGGTGGCGGGCGTGGTGCAGTTCGTTTGGCTTCTCTGGGCGGTGCGCCGCGCGGGGCTGACACTGCGGCTGCGCTGGCCGCGATTCGATCCCAAGGTGAAGGAACTCGGCCGCATCATCGTGCCCGCGACGTTCGGCGCGGGCATCTACCAGCTCTCGCAGCTTATCGACACGTTTTTCGCGACACGGCTCGACGAAGGCGCGATGAGCTTCCTGAACTATGCCGACCGGCTGAACCAGCTGCCGCTCGGCGTCGTCGGCATCGCGCTCGGCACCGCCATCCTGCCCGCGCTCAGCCGCCTCATCGCGCGCGAGGACGCAGACGGCGCGCAGAAGCTGCAGGGCACGGCGGTCGAGCTTTCAATGCTGCTGACGCTTCCTGCTGCCGTCGCGCTCATCGTCGCGGCGCGCCCGATCGTGGAGGCCATATTCCTCGGCGGGCGGTTCACGGCGGAGCACGTTTCCGTCACCTCGGGCGTGCTCGTCGCGCTTGTGGCGGGGCTACCCGCCTATGTGCTCATCAAGGTGCTGACGCCCGGCTTCTTCGCACGCGGCGACACGAAAACACCCGTGAAAACCGCGGCGGCGGCGCTCAGCTTCAACGTCGCGGTGATCCTCGTCGTCATCGACCGCTTCGGCATCGTGGGACTCGCCGCCGCAACCGCCGTTTCCAGCTGGTTCAACTGCGCGATGCTCTACACGATCCTGCACCGGCGCGGGCATTTCACGCTGACCGGCGCGGTGATGCTGCGCGTCGGCAAGCAGCTTCTGGCGGCGCTCGTGATGGCCGGCGGGCTTTGGTGGGTGACGAACGCGCTCGGCGACGCCTTCACGGGCGGAGCGCTGGCGCGCGCGGGGGCACTCGCCGCCGTCGTGGCGAGCGGAGCGGGTCTCTATTTCGGGACGCTTTGGGCGATCGGCGGCTTCCACCACGAACACCTCGCAAAGCTGAGGCGCGGCAACGGCGCTTGACCTGTGGCCCAAGCGGGGCCTAACGGCGGCGCGCTATGACACAGACTTTCGCACCCCGCGTCTTTTCCGGCATCCAGCCGACAGGCAACCTGCACCTGGGCAATTACCTGGGCGCCATCCGCAACTGGGTGGACATGCAGCACGAGCACGAATGCGTCTATTGCATCGTGGACCTGCACGCGATCACGCTGTGGCAAGAACCCGAAGCGCTGCGCCGGGGCATCCACGAGATGGCCGCCGCGCTGCTCGCGAGCGGCATCGATCCCGACCGCGCCGTACTCTTCAACCAGAGCCAGGTGCACATGCACGCCGAGCTCTGCTGGATCCTGATGTGCACCGCGCGCATGGGCTGGATGCAGCGCATGACGCAGTTCAAGGAAAAATCGGGCAAGGACAAGGAAGGCGCCTCCGTCGGCCTGTTCGGCTACCCCGTGCTGCAGGCGGCCGACATCCTCGGCTACAAGGCGACGCATGTGCCGGTGGGCGAGGACCAGAAGCAGCACCTCGAACTGTCCCGCGACATCGCGCAGAAGTTCAACACCGACTACGGCGTTCAGCTGTTCCCGCTCCCCGAGCCCGTGATCCAGGGCCCGGCGACGCGCGTGATGTCGCTGCGCGACGGCACCGCGAAAATGTCGAAGTCCGACCCTTCGGACATGAGCCGCATCAACCTGGCGGACGACGCCGACGCGATCGCGCAGAAGATCAAGAAGGCGAAAACGGACCCCGAGCCGCTGCCCGGCGATATGGCTGGCCTTGAGTCGCGGCCCGAAGCGCGGAACCTCGTTTCGATCTACGCGGCGCTCGCCGGTACGAGTGCGCAGGCCGTTCTCACGGAATTCGAAGGCAAGGGCTTCGGCGCGTTCAAGCCCGCACTCGCCGATCTCACGGTGAGCGTGCTGGCGCCGATCGCCGCGCGTTTCCGCGAGCTTTGCGCCGATCCGGGCCATCTCGACGCCGTGCTCGCGAAGGGCGCGGCGCGCGCGGATGCGATCGCGGCACCCGTGCTCGCGGAGGTGAAACGGACCGTCGGCTTCCTCGGCTGAGGGCTTTGATAATTCAGGGATCGTTCAGCCGCGCACATGCACTATATAGAGATAGCGTGGGTGCGAACGAGAAAGCCCGTAGGTGATGAGCATGAAACTGCCGAAGATCCTGTTGTCGCTGGGGCTGCTGGCGCTGGTTGCCGCCTGCACGACACCCTTCACTGCCGATGTTTCCCGTTTCCAGCGCCTTCCGGCGCCGTCGGGCGAAAGCTTCACGATCGAGGCGCGCGATCCGGCACGTTCGGGCGGGCTCGAGTTCGCGCAATATGCGTCCTACGTCGAGAACAAGCTCACGCAGCAGGGCTATCAGCGCGCGGCCTCGCCTGAAGCGGCGACGCTCGTCGTCAAGCTCGACTACGGCGTGAACGACGGCCGCGAGAAGCTCGACACCCGCTACACCGGCTTCGGTGCGGGCTACGGCTGGGGCGGCTGGGGCTGGCCCTATTACAGCCGCTACCGCTATCACCCCTATTACTGGGGCTCGTTCTACGATCCCTTCTGGGGCCCGGGCTTCGGCGGCGGCACCGAGGTTTACAGCTACACCGTCTACCGCTCGTTCCTGGACATGGACATCGTGCGCAAGAATGGCGCGCCGGTGTTCGAGGGCCGCGCAGAGGCAACGACGCGCTCGTCCGACCTCACCAAGCTGGTGCCCAATCTCGTCGAGGCCATGTTCTCGGGCTTCCCGGGCAATTCCGGGCAGACTGTGCGCGTGAAGATCGACCAGAAGAAAAGCGGCTACTGAAATACGCGGATATGGCGGGGGTTGCCCGACCATATCCGCATGATGACCAAAACCGGTTCCCACTTTTGCGCGCGATGCTCTAAGAATGGCGCGTGGGTATATTTGACATCTTCCGCCGCCAGACGGTGAATCCCGTCACGGCCGCCAGCATCGACAAGGGCGGCACCAGCGTCATCGGACGAATCGCGGCGATGCCGCGCTGGATGCTTCTGATCCTCGGCGCGTTTTTTGCCGCGATCCTGTATTGGGGCGTCATCGGCAGCCTGCTTTCGGACACGAAAGCCGATCTGACGGTGCGCCCGGGCACGACGGTGTTGCCGCCCGGCGGGAGCGTTGCCGTCGCGACGGCCGCGATGCTGATCGATCAGGCGCTGGGCAAGGGCTGGACGCCGAACGACAGCCTGCTGCGCCCCACGGGCCTGCTTGAAGACATGCCCGCCTTCCAGCGCGGGCAGCAATCGGCGATCAGCGCGTTCGTCACCAGCTTCGACCAGGGTGTCGGCGGTGATCCTGAACTCAGCGAGGCCGCCGACGCTTTGAAGACCCCGCCGGATCGCGGCTGGCTGCACGGCGACTTTCCCTTCGTCGGCGGTTCCGCGGAAAGCCGCTACCGCGACGCGGTCGACGCGCTTGCGCGCTACAACCGCGCGGTTGCCGAAAGCGAAGCACCGAGCGAAGGCGATGCGCGTGCCCTCCGGCTTGCGCTGCTTGGTCTCAGCACCGCGCTCGGGGAAGAGGCGGGCGCGGTCGACCGCATGATCGACGACAGCCGTGTCGGCAGCGCCGATGCGCAGTTCAACGAGGTGCGCGGTGCCGCCTATGCCGCCGCCATGCTGATGCGCGGCCTTCGGGAGGATTTCGGCACGACGATCGGCCAGCGCCAGCTTGCCGCGACGTGGGCCGAAACGACGGAGGCGCTGGATGCCGTTGCCGGAAAACGCCCGACCTTCGCCGCCGGCAGGCAGGATCTCGTCGAGCAGGGCTATTTCCTGATGCGCGCGCGCGAATCGCTGCGCACGCTTGCGGCGGGTCTTGCGCGATGACGATGCCGAACTACCTCGTCGTCGTCGACGACACCGACGAATCGGCGCTCGCCATGCGCTATGCCGCCCTGCGCGCGAAAATGACCGGCGGCAGCATTGTGCTCGCACATGTCGTTCCCAAACCCGAGTTCCTGCTTTCCGGCGGGCTTCAGGACATGATCGCGGCCGAGGCGCAGGAAGCCGCCGAAGCACTGCTGAGCCGCAAGGCCGACGAGGTGATGGCGATTTCGGGGCAACGTCCGGCGCTCCTGATCCGCGAGGGCAAGGCCGTGGACGAAGTCAGCCAGATGCTGACCGAGAACAATGTTCACGCGCTGATCCTGGGCGCCGCCGCGAAAGGCGCGCCGGGGCCGCTCGTCAGCCACTTCTCGGGCGAACGCGCAGGCAACCTTCCGTGCGTGGTGGTGATCGTTCCGGGCGGGCTCGATCCCGACGCGATCGACCGTCTGGCTTGATCCGGCGGCCAAGGCACGCCACATGGGGTGGGCATCAGGACAGGACACTTTCCCAAGGACTCCCACCCCAAGGACGCCCACCATGTTCATCGAAACCCAGGCCACACCCAACCCCGCGACCGTGAAGTTCCTCCCGGGCCAACCGGTTATGCCGTCAGGAACCATCGATTTCGGTTCGCCCGAGGCTGCAGAAGCATCGCCGCTTGCAAGCGCGCTCTTCACGCTTGGCGACGTGACCGGCGTGTTCCTGGGCAGCGACTTCATCTCGGTGACCCGCGCCGAGGGCGGCAGCGATTGGCGCGAGCTGAAACCGCAGGTGCTCGGCATCATCGTCGATCATTTCGCGAGCGGCGCGCCGCTCCTGAACGAAACCGTCGCCGCTGAAACCGAAATCGAGGACGATCCCGAAACCGCGGACATCGTAGCGCAGATCAAGGACCTGCTGGAAACGCGCATCCGCCCCGCGGTCGCGAACGACGGCGGCGACATCATCTTCAAGGGCTTCCGCGAAGGCGTCGTCTACCTGCAGATGCAGGGCGCCTGCTCGGGCTGCCCGTCTTCCACGGCAACGCTCAAGAACGGCATCGAAAACCTTCTGAAATACTATGTGCCCGAAGTGACGGACGTCCGCGCCGTTTGACGGGTGCGGCAAGAAAACAGGGAGTCCCCATGACCGATCATCTGCTGAGCGATCGCGACCTCGACCTTATCTTCCGCAGCGCGAGGACCCACAACGACTGGTCCGACCGCGCGGTCAGCGACGTGCAGCTGCGCGCCATCTATGACCTGATGCGCATGGGCCCCACATCGGCGAACGCCTCGCCCGCGCGAATCGTGTTCGCGAAAAGCCAGGAGGCACGCGAAAAGCTCGCCGCCTGTGCTTCTGGCGCCAACGGCCCGAAAATCCTGCAGGCGCCCGTCACGGCCATCATCGGCATGGACATGAAATTCTACGACCAGCTGCCCAAGCTGTTCCCGCATACGGACGCGCGCAGCTGGTTCACGGGCGACGACGCGCTCATCCGCGAAACCGCGTTCCGCAATTCATCTTTGCAAGGCGCGTATTTCATCATCGCGGCGCGTGCGATCGGGCTCAACTGCGGTCCGATGTCCGGCTTCGACAAGGCCAAGGTCGATGCCGCCTTTTTCGCGGGCACCGATATCGAGACGAATTTCATCTGCTCCGTCGGCTATGGCACCGACAAGGACCTGTTCGCGCGCAGTCCGCGTCTGTCGTTCGAAGAGGCCGCGTCCATCGTCTGATGCTGCTTGCGATCGAAACCGGCACCGCCGCCTGTTCGGTCGCGCTGATCGACGGGACCACCATCGTTGCAGCGCGGCACGAGATCATCGGCCGCGGCCATGCCGAGCGGCTCGTCCCGCTTGTCGAGGCCGTGCTTGCCGAGGCGGGCGGGCGCCCCCGCGCCATCGCCGTTGACGTGGGGCCGGGCAGCTTCACCGGGCTTCGGGTCGGCATTGCCGCGGCGCGGGGTTTCGGGCTCGTGTGGAACGTGCCGGTTCATGGCTATTCATCGACGACGCTGGTCGCTGCAAGCATGCTCGCTGCACACGATGCCGCGCCGCTCACCGTCGTGATGGACGCGGGGCGCGGCGAAGTGTTCGTGCAAAGCTTCGATCGGGATCTCCAACCGGCGGCGCCCGCCGCCGCGCTGCCGATCGCCGCCGCGGCCACGGCATATGAAGGGGCGCTTGCGGGGACGGGCGCACCGTTGCTGCGAGCAGCCGGCAGTGCAGCGATGATCCTCTCCGAGACGCCGCCCGACGCACGCGACGTGCGGCTGCTTCCGGCCACGCTCCGCAGCCTGCCGCCAACGCCGCTTTACGTGCGTGCGCCCGACGCGAAGCTGCCCGCATGAGGCACTACCGGGCCGTGACGATTGACGACGTGCCCGCGCTCGCGGCGCTGATGTCGCGCGCGTTCGATCCGCGCTACGGCGAGGGATGGAACGGCAGCCAGCTCCTTGGCACGCTCGCGATGTCCGGCACGCGCGCCGAAATGGCAATTGCGGACGGCGCGCCCGCCGGTTTCGCGCTGACGCGCCTTGCCGCCGAGGATTGCGAACTTCTGTTGATCGCGGTTGACCCCTTGCGCAGCGGGCAGGGTATCGGGACAGAATTGCTGAGAAGATCCATTGATCTTGCAAAACGCGCGCACGTCCGACGCATGTTCCTGGAAGTCCGCACCGGCAACAGCGCAGCGCGCGGGCTTTATGAACGCCACGGATTTATCTGTGTCGGACAGAGAAAAGATTATTATGTGGGTGAGAATCATTTGCGCTATGACGCAATGACCATGGCAGTGACACTCTAGATATTCCTTGCCGTAAAAATTCGCGTTAATTCTTGCGAAATTCATCCGAACGCTACATAAATCCGGGCACCAACAACAAAACGGTCGGGGTCCAACAGCTACTATGAGCGAACATAGCGATAATCATCAGGAACTTCTTGCACTTACGGCGGACATCGTATCGTCGCACGTGGCAAACAATACGGTGGCGGTTTCGGACCTGCCGAACCTGATTGAAAATATCTATTCGACACTGGCGAAGCTTGGCGGGGTGGTGGAACCCGTGAAGCCGAAGCAGGAACCTGCGGTTTCTGTCCGCGCGTCGATCAAACCGGACTTCATCATCTGCCTTGAAGACGGCAAGAAGCTGAAAATGCTGAAGCGCCATCTGATGACCCACTATAACATGACTCCGGACGACTATCGCGCGAAGTGGAACCTTCCCGCCGACTATCCGATGGTCGCCCCCAACTACGCGCTGCAGCGCCAGGCGCTCGCCAAAAAGATCGGCCTCGGCACGAAGCGCGCCGGCAAGCGCAAGTAGCGCGAGCGGCCGCGTTCAACGGCATTGAAGGAACAGGGACGGACTTGTCCGTCCCTGTTTCCGCGCCTAAACTCCAGCAATGACAAAGATCGACATCGAAGCCATTTGCGCCGAGCGCGGCCTCCGCATCACCGAGCAGCGGCGCGTGATCGCGCGGGTGCTGTCCGATGCGGACGACCACCCCGATGTCGAGGAGCTGTACCGCCGGGCATCGGCGATCGATTCCGGCATTTCCATCGCGACCGTCTATCGTACCGTGCGCCTCTTCGAGGAGGCGGGCATCCTTGAACGACACGACTTCCGTGACGGCCGCTCGCGCTATGAACCGACGCCCGAAGAGCATCACGATCACCTGATCGATGTGGAGACCGGCGCCGTCATCGAGTTTCATGACAATGCGCTCGAAGAATTGCAGCGCCTCATTGCCGAACGCCTCGGCTTCGAACTCGTCGATCATCGGCTGGAGCTCTACGGGCGCCCGATCAAGACGAAGCCGGCCAACTGATATCCGAAGCCCACGTGCCTGATCCCCGTTCCTATTTCGTGAAGACGTTCGGCTGCCAGATGAACGTCTACGACAGCGAGCGCATGGCGGAACTGCTGGAAGCGGAAGGCCACACGCCCGCCGCGTCGGCCGAGGATGCCGACATCGTCGTGCTCAACACCTGCCATATCCGCGAACGCGCGAGCGAGAAGGTTTATTCCGAGATCGGTCGCCTGAAACACCGCGACGGACCGAAGCCGATCGTGGCCGTCGCCGGCTGCGTGGCGCAGGCCGAAGGCGCCGAGATCGTGCGCCGCGCGCCTTCGGTCGATGTCGTCGTTGGGCCGCAGGCCTATCACCGGCTGCCGGATCTGATCGCGCGGGCGAAGGAGCGGCCCGTCGAGACCGACCTGCCGACGCTCGAGAAGTTCGAGGCACTCGGCAAGCGCCGCAAGGCCGCGCCGTCCTCGTTCCTGACGATCCAGGAAGGCTGCGACAAGTTCTGCACCTATTGCGTCGTGCCCTATACGCGCGGCGCCGAGGTTTCGCGGCCGGCTGCCGCCATTCTTGAGGAAGCACGGCGTCTCGCCGGAGAGGGCGCGCGCGAGATCGTGCTGCTTGGCCAGAACGTCAACGCCTACCGCCACGGCGGAACTGATTTCGCGGCACTGATCGCCGAGGTCGCAGCCATCGATGAGATTGCGCGTATCCGCTACACGACGAGCCATCCCGCCGACATGACGGATGCGCTGATCGACGCGCACGCGGCCACGCCGAAGCTGATGCCTTATCTGCACCTCCCCGTGCAGTCCGGCTCCAACCGCGTGCTGAAGGCGATGAACCGCTCGCACACGGCCGAGACCTATCTCGCCATCATCGAGAAGCTGCGCGCCGCGCGGGCGGACATGGCGATCTCGGGCGATTTCATCGTCGGCTTCCCCGGCGAGACCGAGGCCGAGTTCGAGGAAACGCTCGCGATCATCCGCGCGGCGAACTACGCGCAGGCCTATTCGTTCAAATATTCGGCGCGCCCGGGCACGCCCGCGGCGGAGATGGGCGGGCAGATCGACGAGGACGTGAAATCGGACCGGCTGCACCGCCTGCAGGCGCTGGTGCAGGAACAGCAGCTCGCGTTCAACCGCGCCGCGCTCGGCCGCACCATGCCCATCCTGCTGGAACGCCCCGGCAAGCGCGACGGGCAGCTGATCGGCAAGTCGCCGTGGCTGCAATCCGTCTATGTCGATGCAGACGGCACACACATCGGAGACATTGTGACGGTGGAGATCGAGGGCGCCTTCGCGAACAGTCTTGCAGGACGCATCGCATTCGCCGAAGCTGCCTGACGATGGCAAAAAAATCCGCTCCGCTCTCCCCGCCCGCCGCCAACGATCGTGTCCGACTCGAACTGGATTTCGACCGCGCCGAACTGCTCGGCGCACTGTTCGGCCAGTACGACCAGAACCTGATCGCTATCGAGAACCGCCTTGGCGTCTATATCGCCGCGCGCGGCAACCGGCTTTCGATCGAAGGCGATGCGCACGCGGCGGCGCGGGCGCGCGACGTGCTGACGGGGCTTTATAACCGTCTCGCGCTTGGGCAGGGCGTCGATATCGGCGATGTGGAAGGCGCGCTCGCAATGTCGCAGGATCCGTCTCTGGAGGGTCTGGTCCGCGCCGAGGACGGTGGCGGCTCGCCGATCATCATCCGCACGCGCCGCAAGACCATCGTGCCGCGTTCGCCGACGCAGCTCCGCTATATGGAGGCGCTCGCGCGGCAGGACATCATCTTTGCGCTTGGTCCGGCGGGCACCGGCAAGACCTATGTGGCGGTGGCACAAGCGGTGAGCCAGTTGATCGCGGGTTCGGTCGACCGGCTGATCCTGTCGCGCCCGGCGGTGGAAGCGGGCGAACGGCTTGGCTTCCTGCCCGGCGACATGCGCGAGAAGGTCGATCCCTACCTCCGCCCGCTCTACGACGCGCTCTATGACATGCTGCCTTCCGAGCAGGTGGAGCGGCGCATCGCCAGCGGCGAGATCGAGATCGCGCCCATCGCTTTCATGCGCGGCCGCACGCTCGCCAACGCCTTCGTGATCCTCGACGAGGCGCAGAACACGACGCCCGAGCAGATGAAGATGTTCCTCACCCGGTTCGGGCAAGGCAGCCGCATGGTCGTCTGCGGCGATCCGAAACAGATCGACCTGCCGAACCCTGGCCGTTCGGGCATCAATGACGCCACGCAGCGCCTTGAAGGCATCGATGGCATCGCCGTGGTCCGCTTCGGCGCCGCCGACGTGGTGCGCCACCCGATCGTCGGCCGGATCGTGGAGGCTTACGAAGGCCCCAATGCTTGACGTTGCCGCAGGCATTGCCGGCGGCGCGTGGCCGGACGCCGACTGGACGACGCTTGCCGAAGCCGCCTGTCGCGCAGCGCTCACCGAAACACCCTATGCGGGTCTTATCGATGCGAGCTTCTGCTGCGAAATCTCGATCCGACTGACGGATGACGACGAGGTGCGGACGCTGAACGCGCAGTACCGCGGCAAGGACAAGCCAACCAACGTGCTGTCGTTTCCGATGGTGCAGGCAGACCTGCTGGAGAGCCTTGCCAACAGCGACGACGGCGAAGTGCTCCTCGGCGACATCGTGCTTGCCGACGGCGTCGTGGCGCGCGAAGCCGTCGAGCGCGGTATCGGCATCGCCGATCATGCGACGCACCTCATCGTCCATGGGCTGCTCCATCTCGTAGGCTACGACCACGAGCAGGACGCCGAAGCCGAGGCGATGGAGGAAATGGAACGCCGCGCGCTTGCATCGCTGGGGATTGCCAACCCCTACGCCGGCGAGGCATGACGGCGGGGAAACGATGAGCGACGAACCTCCGAGTAGCAGCGGCGACCAGCCGTTCCGACCCCTTCTCCGCGCCTTGCGGAGCCTGATCTTCGGCCGTGGCGGCGAAGCGACGCTGCGCGAAAGCATCGAGGAAGCCCTCGAAGATCACGCCGGCGACACACCCGAAGGCGACGATCTTTCCGAAACCGAACGCCTGATGCTGCGGAATCTGCTCGATTTCGGGGAGCGCCGCGTCGGCGACGTGATGGTACCGCGCGGCGAGATCATCGCCTGCGATGTCGAGGACAATTTCCAGACCCTGGTGGCTGCGTTCGTCGATGCGGGCCACAGCCGGCTGCCGATGTTTCGCGAATCACTCGACGACGTGATCGGCATGATTCACGTGAAGGACGTCTACGCCGTGATCGCCTGCGAGGGACGCAGCGCCGTGGTCGATGCCGAAACGCTGCTGCGCCCGGTGCTGTTCGTGCCGCCCGCGATGCGCGTGCTCGATCTGCTCGCGCGGATGCGGCAGGGGCGCACGCACATGGCGATCGTCGTGGATGAATACGGCGGCACCGACGGGCTCGTGACGATCGAGGATCTGGTCGAGGAGATCGTCGGCGACATCGCCGACGAGCACGACGAGGAAGAGGCCGAAGCGATCACGCCGCTGCCGAACGGCGGCTTCGAAGTGGACGCGCGGGTTGATATCGAGGCGCTGGAGACGGCGACGGGGGCGCCGCTGTCGGAGGCGGCGGACGGCGACGTCGATACCGTGGGCGGCCTGGTATTCATGCTTGCCGGACATATCCCCGCGATCGGCGAGATCGTGGCGCATCCAGGCGGGTGGTCGTTCGAGGTGACCGCCGGAGACGAGCGCAAGATCGAGCGCGTGCGCGCGTATCCCCCGGCGGCGGTTTCGGCCGCGGTCAACGGGGCGTGAGACATTCCGCGGGGCGGGCGGGCCTCCTGTTCGTTGCCGGAATCGCGAGCAGCCTCGGCTTTGCGCCGTGGAACCTCTGGCCGCTCACGCTGATCGGAATCGCCTGGCTGATCCGGGAAACCGCGGCGACGCAGACGGTGCGTCAAGCGGCGAAGGCGGGGTGGGTGTTCGGGTTCGGGCACTTCCTGCTGGGGACGCACTGGATCGCGCAAGCCTTTCAGTATCAGCAGGACATGCCGGCGTGGACCGGATGGATCGGGGTGGTGCTGCTGTCCGCCTATCTCGCGGTTTTCCCGGCGATGACGACAGCGGCGACACGGCGGCTGACCGGGCTCCCACTGATCTTGAGCTTCGCGGGCTGCTGGACGATCGCGGAGGCGCTGCGCGGCATTCTGTTTTCCGGCTTTCCGTGGAATCCGCTGGGCGCGGTCGCGCTGCCGATGGCGGGGCTGGGGCAGGGCGCGGCATTTGTCGGCGGGCTCGGGCTTTCGGCACTGATCGTGCTGGCAGCGGGCGGGCTCTATCTTCTCCTCGAACGGCAATGGCGCGCGGGCGCCGCGATCCTTGGACTGACGGCCGCTGCGGCACTTGCGGGGCTGTTCCCGCTGCGGACGCCGACACCGCTGACCCCGGCACGACTCAACATCGTGCAGGCCGACATCGGACAAGATGAGAAATGGTCCGAGGACGGCGTCGAGCGCGCCGCTGCGAAGTATCTGCAGTTATCGCCGAAGCCGACGCGCGCGGCGCGCCTGCTGATCTGGCCCGAGGCGGCGATTCCCGACCTGCTGGACGAAATGCCTGCGATGCGGCGGCGGCTGGGCGCACACCTCGGGCCGAACGACCTGATGCTGCTCGGCGCGCTGAAGGCGATCCGCGAAGACGACGGCACCGCGATCGCAGCGCGCAACAGCCTGTTCGTGCTCGACAGCGAAGGCGGCATCCTTGCGCGCTACGACAAGAAGCGGCTGGTGCCGTTCGGCGAGTTCCTGCCCGCGCGCACGCTGCTGAACGCGATCGGGCTCGACCGGCTTGCGCCCGGCGCGCTCGACTTCTGGCCCGGACCGGGGCCGCGCACGCTGCCGCTGCCAAGTGGCTTCCCGGCGGTCGGCCCGCTGATCTGCTATGAAGTGATCTTCGACGGCCGCGTGACCGAGGCGGGATACCGCCCGGCGTGGCTGCTGAACGTGTCCAACGACGCCTGGTTCGCAGGCGCGGGCGCCGAAATGCACCTGGCGCAGGCGCGCCTGCGCAGCATCGAGGAGGGCCTGCCGATGGCGCGCTCCACGCCCACGGGCATCAGCGCGGTGATCGACGCGAACGGCCGCGTGACGGCTTCGATGCCGCGCGGGCAGGCGGGCACGATCGATGCGCGGTTGCCGCAGGCCAACGCGCCGACGCTGTTCAGCCATGCGGGGCGCATGCTGCCGCTGCTGCTCGCGGCCCTGCTCGTGCTTTTCGGCTGGAGGCTCGGCCGCACACGCTGACGCCTTGCGCGCCGGAACGGATGCAAATACACCCGCTATGGTTGTATTTCATCCGATCCCGGAGCCATGCCGAACGAAACCGTCCACCCCGTCGACCTTCACGTGGGCAAACGCCTGCGCGAAAGCCGCACGGCGCGCGGGGTGACGCAGGCCGAACTCGGCGCGGGGCTCGGCATCAGCGCGCAGCAGGTGCAGAAATACGAAAACGGCAGCAACCGCATCAGCGCCAGCAAATTGTTTGAGATCGCCGGGCGGCTCGGCACGGGCATCGACTGGTTTTTCGACGGGCTGGAAACGCCAGCGCCGGTGCTGCTCGCGGAGACGCAGGGCGCCTATGAGGTCGAGCCGACATCACACGACCAGACCCGCGCGCTGATTGCCGCGTTCAGGGCGCTGCCCGACGAGGCGGCGCGCGCGGATGCGCTGGACTATGTGCGAAATCGCGCTCAGCAGACATAAACGATTCTTTATGTCCGCTTGCGCGGGCCGCGTAGCGGCGCTAGAGCGGGACCGTCCAAGAGCTGTTTCAGGAAAGATGCATGGCGCGCAGCGACTATCTCTTCACGTCCGAATCGGTTTCGGAAGGCCACCCCGACAAGGTCGCCGACCAGATTTCAGACGCGATCGTCGATCTGTTCCTGTCGAAAGACCCCGAAGCGCGCATCGCCTGCGAAACGTTGACGACGACGCAGCTCGTCGTGCTGGCGGGCGAAATCCGCTGCAAGGGCGTGTACGAAAACGGCGCATGGGTGCCGGGCGCGCTCGACGAGATCGAGACGACCGTCCGCGAGACGGTGAAGCGCATCGGATACGCGCAGGACGGCTTCCACTGGGAGCAATTCCGTTTCGAGAACCATCTGCACGGCCAATCCGCGCACATCGCGCAGGGCGTCGACGAGGCGGGCAACAAGGACGAGGGCGCGGGCGACCAGGGCATCATGTTCGGCTACGCGACCGACGAGACGCCCGACCTGATGCCCGCGACGCTGGACTACAGCCACAAGATCCTCGCGCGGCTGGCGGCGGACCGCCATTCGGGCGCGGCGCCGTTTCTGGAACCGGACAGCAAGAGCCAGGTGACGCTGCGCTACGCGGGCGGCGTGCCGGTGGAAGCGACCGCACTCGTCGTTTCGACGCAGCACGCGCCGGGCTATTTCTGGCACGGCGGCGAGGGCGACCCGGAGAAGTTCAAGATTCTGCACGACTATGTGATGGGCGTGTTCCGGGACGTGCTGCCGGACGGCTTCGTGACCGAGAAAACGGCGATCCACGTGAACCCCACGGGCCGCTTCGAGATCGGCGGGCCGGACGGCGACGCGGGCCTGACGGGACGCAAGATCATCGTGGACACCTACGGCGGCGCAAGCCCGCACGGCGGCGGCGCGTTCAGCGGGAAAGACCCGACGAAGGTCGACCGCTCAGCGGCGTACATCGCGCGCTATCTTGCGAAGAACATCGTGGCGGCAGGCCTCGGCAAGCGCTGCACGATCCAGCTGTCCTACGCGATCGGCGTCGCAGAGCCGCTGTCGCTCTATGTGGATCTGCACGGCACGGGCACGGTGGACGAGGCGAAACTGGAAGCGGTGATCCCGCAGCTCGTGCGGCTGACGCCCAAGGGCATCCGCGAGCACTTGGGCCTCAACAAGCCGATCTACAGCCGCACCGCCGCATACGGGCACTTCGGGCGGAAGGCCGAGGGCGACTTCTTCCCATGGGAGAAGACCGATCTGGTGGAGAAGCTGAGGGCCGCAGTCTAGCACGACCTGGATACCGCCCCGCAGCGCGGCCGACCATGACCTCTCTGCGCCGTCAGCCACTTTGAGACTGACTTCATTCCCCCGGTTGGCCAATGAGTCAAAACTGGCACGGGAAGCCATTGGCGCAACAACGACGCTCGCCGCGCCAAAGCACTACGTCACGGCTTCGACCACTTTAATTCTCGAGTGCCTGTGTAGGGGACGGCAAGGGCTTCATCGGTCTCGAGATTGCGACAGCGGTGGAAGCCGCCCCCGTTTTTTTGAGGGGCCTCCGGTGGTAAGTATTCCAAGTCTTGAGGCCAGTTGTAATAATTCCAGCCACCACTCAGTCTGACGATCACACTTCAAGCTCGGCCCCTCAACGCGGTGTCGCAAACGGTATATAGCTATTGATAAATTTTGGGCATGGAAAACCTCCGCCAAATTTTGCAAGCTATAGGGCAAATTGAAAAAGGTGCTTATATATTTGGAGGAAATCGCAACGATGGCCGGGAGGGATAATTATAAAATAACAATATATGAAATATTGGAATCTATAGGTTTAATTCTGATACACTTTAAGAAAAGTGAGATTTTTTTTGTTTTGCCGCCGGGTGACGACGATGATTATGTTAGATATTTTATTCCTCAGTTTAAAAGTTACCACAAAGAGCGTGTTCTTTTGGGTTACGTTGGGAGTTTAGACAAAAAAATTCTCTTACCCACTAATGATAATATTTCATTTTGTGATTATGTTATTATATCTGTTATGACAGTTAATTTTCCGGGACTGATGAACCCGCCCTTTATTGGAAAGTCCAATGATGACGATTTACATTGGTGCCGTCTTATAAAAAATGTGGTCGATAACTTTCCAAAAGACAAAAATCATCTAGAAATCATTCTCACAGAACGGAAAAGTATATGCGGATTAAGAGTAGACAAAAGAGATGTGTCTCGCTCTTTTTTCCAATAGTGCAATTGGTATTATAGAATAATTCTTGTATTGTGGGGTTTCACAACCAATCAAAAACTCAGCTTGGGGGGCGATCAGCCTTCCCGCCTCTTAGGCAGTCAAAACCTAAGCCAACGGGCTGGCGCTGCCAAATCATCTGCCTCGGCGACAAGCAGTTATATCACCGCACCATCTGAGATGTGGCACCCGCGCAAATCTTGCGGACACAGCGCTGTGCACCACGCCAGCGTCACGTAGGCGTTTCGAGAGTCAGTTCCGGCAAGCCGATGCAGACGACGCCGGACCGGCGCGAAAGGCTGAGAATTTTCTTCGTAAGAAACACCGCGCGCCTGCGACTGTTTCCTTCAGGAGCAGCAAGCGGAGCGTGGAATGAGCGGCCCCGAAGGCCAGAGCGTGCGGCAGGATGCGCTGTATGCGGACGCGGTAGCGGCGCACGGCGGGATGATCGCGCGGCTTTCGGCGGGCTATGAGGCGGATCCGGCGCTGCGCGAGGATCTGGAGCAGGAGATTCATCTTCAGCTCTGGCGGAGTTTTGCCGGTTTCGCGCAGCAGTGCAGCCTTGCGACATGGGTGCACCGCATCGCGCACAATGTCGGCGCGCGGCATGTCCACTGCGCGGTGCGGGCGAAACCCGCCGGGTTCGTCGATCTCGACACCGTCGATGTCGCCGACACCCGCGCCGGGCCGGAGGACAGCGCCGACGCCGCGCTGACGCTCGACCGACTTTACGCGCTGATCTGGCGGCTGCGGCCGATCGATCGGCAGGTGATGTTGCTGCATCTCGAGGGTCTGGACGCCGCCGCCTGCGCCGAGATCACCGGGCTGACGCCGGGCGCCGTCACCACGCGCATTCACCGCATCAAGGCACTGCTCGCCCGGCAATTCGCGGGAGGAAACCGGCCGTGACCGATACGAACGACATGAGCGAAATGGGCGCGCTGTGGAAGGCGCAGGCGGTGCAGCCGCACGTGCTGCCCGCAGACGAAATCCACCGACGGCACGCCGCGCTCGAACGCCGCGTGGGGCGGCGCAACCTGATCGAATATCTGACCGCGGCGCTGATGATCGTGGGCGTCGTGGGTCTCGTTCTCCTCGACGTGCGGCTGGGCGCACTCGGGGTCGGCACGGTGGGACTGATCCTGCTGGGGATCGGCGGCGGGGTCGTGGCGTGGCAACTTCACCGGCGCACGGGCAGCGCAATGCCGATCGACGGCGCGCGGCCGAGCATCGAGGCGTATCGCGACAGCCTGCGCCGCGAACGCGATGCGCTCGCCTCCGTCGCGCGCTGGTACATCGGGCCGATGGTGCCCGGCATGGTGACGATCTACGCGGGGGCATTCCTGAAGGTTCCACCGGGCGGCCGCGTGCTCGTGATCGCGCTGGCGGCGGTGACGGGGATCGCGATGGCGTGGGTCATCCGCATCAATCGGCGCGGCGCGCAGAGGATCGCGGACGAACTCGAAGACCATGAACGCGGCTGAAGCTGCAAAGTCCGCAATCAGAAGGAGATTTGTTGATGCACATTTTCACGATCGCAGCCGTGGTGGCGGCTGCCGCAGCGGCGCCCGACAGCGTTATCGAACGCGGGCGCGCGGTTTCCGACTGGACGTCCCCCGAGAGCGTCGGCGCGCTTGCCGCGGCGGCCGCGCCCGACCTTAAAGCGAAGATCGACGCGGGAGGCGGCCCGGCAGCGTTCTCGGCCGCGATCAATGCGCAGATGGGCAAGCAGACGACGGTGTTCGATGAGGTGGAAATGGCCATCAATGGCCTGACCTTCTACCAGCGCCTCGCCGCGCATGAGCGCGCGCCCGCCGCGATGACCACGGTGGTGTGGGACGACAATGGCGCCGTGGTGGCGGCGACCGTGCAGCCTTCGTCTCCGCCGCCGGCCGCGCTTCCCGCCGGTGCGGGTGTCTCCGTCCGCCCGCCGTTTGGCACGCCGCGCGAAGGAACGTGGTTCACCTATTGGGGTGGGCGCAACCTTGCCCGCAATTATCACATGGTTGCGCGCGCGCAGACCTATGCGTTCGATCTCGTGGTGGTGAAGGACAGCAAGAGCTTTTCCGGACCGGCGAACGAACACGCATCCTATTACTGCTGGGGCGAGCCGGTGCTTGCCGTGGCGGACGGGATCGTCAGCGATGTCGTCGACGGACTGCCCGACATGGCGATCGGCGACATGAGCGCGACGGCGGCGGCGGGGAACCACGTGATCGTCCGCGTCGGGCCGGAGCAGCACGCGCTTGTCGCGCATCTGCAGCGCGGATCAACGAAGGTGAAGACGGGAGACACGGTGAAGGCCGGGCAGCCGCTCGGCCTGTGCGGCAACAGCGGCCGCACATCGGAGCCGCACATCCATTTCCACCTGCAGACGGGCGCGACCTTCGCCGACGCCGGAAACGGACTTCCGGCGAACTTCCACGACATGCGGGTGGACGGGCGGCCCGTGCGTGACGGCGAGCCGGTGCGCGGACAGGCTATCGCGGCGACGAAGTAGGGGCTTAGAGCGCGTCGATCGCCTTTGCCATCTCGATGTCGCGCATCGAGAGGCCTCCCGCGTCGTGCGTGGTGAGGAGGATATCGACGCGGTTCCAGACGTTCGACCATTCCGGGTGGTGGTCCGCCTTTTCGGCGAGGAGCGCCACCCGGCTCATGAAGCCGAACGCTTCGGAGAAATCCTTGAAGCGGAAGCTGCGGGCGAGGCCGTCTCGCGCCGTATCCAGCGTCCACGCGGGGAGGGCCGGGAGCAGCGCCGCGCGCTGGGCATCCGAAAGTTTCTCCACCATGGCTGTCCTCCTGCTGGCGCGGCGGGGCGCTTCCTCCTATGTCGTGGGTCATGAGTGTCCGTCAAACCTTCGCGCCGTCGCTGGATGACATCGAGACGCTGGCGCGCGCCGCAATCGCGCGGCTCCCGGAGGTGTTTCAGGCGCACCTCGGCGCCGTGGTGCTGCGCATCGAGGACTTTCCCGACGAGGAGGTGTGCCGCGACATGCAGCTCGAAAGCGAGTTCGATCTGCTCGGACTCTATCAGGGCCACGCGGTGGGGCGTTCCGTGGATGTCTCGGGGGCGCTGCCCGACACCGTCTATCTCTATCGCCGCCCGATGCTCGACCTGTGGGCCGAGGGCGAGGAGAGCCTGGAGCATATCGTGACGCACGTGCTGGTCCACGAGGTCGGGCATCACTTCGGCCTGTCCGACGAGGCCATGCACCGGATCGAGGAGTCAGCGCTCTAGCAGTTCCCTGACCCACGCGGGAACGAGTTCGCCCGCGCGGCCGTGGCGGGCTTCAGCGAAGAAATGCGTGCCTTCGGACGGATCGAGATTGATTTCGAGCGTATACGCGCCGGCGTGGCGGGCGCCCTGCACGAAGCCTGCAGCCGGATACACCGCGCCCGAGGTGCCGATCGAAACGAACAGGTCGCACGCGGCGAGCGCGGCCTCGATCCGGTCCATGTGGTAGGGCATTTCGCCGAACCAGACGATATCGGGACGCAGTCGCGCGCGGGCGCCGCAGTGGGTACAGGCCGGGCCGTCCGACAGGGTTTCGGGCGCGGGCTGCCGCTCTCCGCAGGCAAGGCAGAGCGCGCTTTTGAGCTCGCCGTGCATGTGCACCATGCGTTTCGCGCCCGCGCGCTCGTGGAGGTCGTCGACGTTCTGCGTGACGATCAGGAGATCGCCCGGCCACCGGGCATCGAGCCGGGCGAGCGCATCGTGCGCGGCATTCGGCACGACGCGGGCGAGTGCGGCGCGGCGCGCGTCATAGAACGCCTGCACCAGCGCCGGATCGCGCCGGAACGCCTGCGGCGTCGCGACGTCCTCCACGCGGTGGCCTTCCCAGAGGCCGTCCGGCCCCCGGAAGGTCGGAACACCGCTTTCCGCCGAAATGCCCGCGCCCGTGAGCACGACGATGCTTTGAAACCCCGCTGCCCGCATGATCTTGCGCACCGCTCCCCGATTGGCCAGAGATACGCCTTCGCATCAGCGTTCAAGGGGTTCAAGGGTTATGGCGAAGCGCGGCGGCACGGCACGGATCGGCGTCCTCGGTGCGGGCGGACGCATGGGGCAGAGCATCATCGAACAGGTGCTCGCCACGAAAGACGCCGTGCTGGCGGGCGCCGCCGAGAAGCCGGGGCACCCCGCGATGGGCCGCAGCATCGCGCCGAGCCTCGTCATCTGCGCGAACACGCTGGCGCTCGCGCACAGCGCTGACGTGCTCGTCGACTTCACGATACCGGACGCGCTCGAGGAGAACCTCACCGCGGCGTGCGACGCCGCCTGCGCGATCGTGATCGGCACGACGGGCCTGACACCCAAGCACCACAAGCTGATCGACGAGGCGGCGAAGACAATCGCCGTGCTGCAGACGGCAAACACCAGCCTTGGCGTCACCATGCTCGCCGCGCTGGTGAAGGAGGCGGCGAGCCGCCTCGGTGACGACTGGGACATCGAGATCGCCGAAATGCACCACCGCCACAAGGTGGACGCGCCCTCCGGCACTGCGCTGATGCTGGGCGAGGCCGCCGCCGCCGGGCGCGGGGTCAAGCTCTCCGCCGCCGCCGTGAAGGGCCGGGCGGGCGCGGACGCGGCGCGAAAGGTCGGCGAGATCGGCTTCGCCGCGCTGCGCGGCGGATCGGTGGCGGGCGACCACATGGTGATCCTGGCGGCGGACGGCGAGCGCATCGAACTCGGCCACCGCGCCGAATCGCGCGAGATCTTCGCACGCGGCGCGGTGCGCGCGGCGCTGTGGCTCGCGGGGAAGCCCGCCGGGCGCTACACGATGAACGCGGTGCTCGGGCTCGGCTAGCTACCGACCCGGAAGCGCGCGTTTCAGCATGGCATAGACCTCTTGCCGCTCGCGCGGGCTGAGGAAGCGGCCGACGAGCAGGCGGCGTCCGCGCTCGCCGAGCCAGAGCCGGTTTTCGGGCGGGCTCAACGTTTCCAACTCGACACGGGTGAACAGCGGCTCCAGCCGGAACTCGCGCGCGCTGCCGTCAGCCGCGACGCGGCTGTAGACGAGGCCCGAGGCATCGAGCCGCAGCCGCTCATAAGCGCGGGAGGCGCGCGCGGCGGCACGAAACGCCCAGACGAGCAGCGCAAGGTCAGCGACCACGAACGGCAGGATCGGCCAAGCGCCAAGCGCGATAAACCGCGCCGAAGCGAGCAGCATGACAAGCGCGGTGCCGCCCACGATCCACAGTGCCGGGCGTGCGCCGAGCGGTGGCGGGGGCATCAGCTTCAGGTCGAGCGTCGTCATGGGCCTCCAC
>NZ_JACESP010000026.1 GCF_013911755.1 Sphingosinicella sp. | reverse complement strand
GAACAGCCCCTACCCGTGTCAGTGCGCGAGGTGCCGACGTTCGGCGTCGCGCTGGAGTCGCGCTATACGTTCGACAGCTTCGTCGTCGGCAAGGCGAACGAGCTTGCCTACAATGCCGCGCGCACGGTCGCCGAGGGCGGGCCTATCGATTTCAACCCGCTGTTCCTTCACGGCACCACGGGTCTTGGCAAGACGCACCTGATGCACGCCATCGGCTGGCAGATCCGGAATGCCGTGCCGGGCGCCAAGGTCGTCTACATGTCGGCCGAGAAGTTCATGGTCGAGTTCGTCTCGGCGATGCGCGACAAAGACACGCTGTCGTTCAAGCAGAAGCTGCGCACCGCCGACCTCCTGATGATCGACGACGTGCAGTTCATCGCGGGCAAGGATTCGACGCAGGAAGAATTCTTCCACACGATGAACGAGATCATCTCGGCAGGGAAACGGCTGGTCATCACCGCCGACCGCTCGCCGCAGAACCTCGAAGGCATCGAGAATCGTATCCTGTCGCGCCTCGCATGGGGCCTCGTTGCCGACATCAATCCTGCCGACTACGAGCTGCGGCTCAGCATCCTTCTTGAAAAGATGAAGCGGCTGCCGGGCGCGAATGTCGGCGAGGACGTGATTGATTTCCTCGCGCGCAAGATCACCTCGAACGTGCGCGAGCTCGAAGGCGCGCTCAACCGCATCGTCGCCTACTCGACGCTGGTGGGGAAGCCGATCGACCTCGATTTCGCGCGCCAGGTGCTCGCCGATGTGCTGAAGGCGCACGACCGGAAGGTCACGATCGACGAGATCCAGCGGAAGGTGGCGGACTACTACGCGATCAAGCTGAGCGATCTCCTGTCGGCGCGCCGTGCGCGCGAGGTGGCGCGGCCGCGGCAGGTGGCGATGTTCCTCGCCAAGCGCCTGACGCCGCGCTCGCTCCCCGATATCGGCCGCCGCTTCGGTGGGCGCGATCACACTACGGTGATGCACGCCGTGAAGCGCATCGAGGAACTGCGCGCCGACGATAGCGAACTCGACGCTGACATCACGCGGCTGACGCGCATCATCGACGCCTGAAGGCGCTGTTTCCCGATACAGGTGCGGTGCGTCCCTCGACTACGCTCAGGATGATGCACGTTTTTACAGGGTGCAGAGGCCTTTCATCCCGAGCGTAGTCGAGGGGCGCACAAGCATCGGGTCAGCGCCCCAAACGGCCGCTCAATCCTTCAGGTAGAACTCCACCGTCGTCACCACGCGCACCTTCTGCTCGGGCGAGGCGTCGGCCGGGCCGCCCGAGTCGCCGTCGCGCGACTGGATCGAGAAATAGCCCTGGCTCGCGGAGCGGATGCCGCCGACGCTGGCGCCCGAATCCTTGGCGAACTGTTCGGCGCCCTTGCGCGCGTCCTTGGTGGCTTCCGCGATCATCGCGGGCTTCACGTCGTTGAGCTTCGTGAAGCTGTAGGCGATGGAGGGACCGCCGTCTTCGAGCGCGACGCCGCGCGCGAGGAGTGCGGCCTGCCCGGCGTGCGCGGCCTTCGCCTCGGCGATCTTCGTGGTGCGCAGGCGGAACTGCTGGCGCACCTGGATCTGGTCGACGCCGTTGTTGTTCCACTGGTTGACGCTGATGCCGGCGGGCTGGATGTCCGCGCCGCTGAAACCGTGCTCGCCGAGATAGGCGCGGATCGCGTCCGCATCGCGGGCGGCGTCGGCCTGCACGGTGTCGAAGTTGCTGCCGGTCGAAAGCGTGCGGATCGTCCACGTCGCAAGGTCCGCGGTCACGTCTCGCTCGGCAAGGCCGCGCATCATTACGGCGCGGTCGGCGAGGCGCGCGCGCTTCAGCCCGTCGCCGAGCAGATAGCCGCCGAGAATGACGCCGATCGCCAGAACGACGGCGGCTATGATGAGTGATGAGTTGCGGTTGGTCGTGTCAGCGGCCATTGTGTGCCCCCATGAGCGGTGTCGGCGCATTCTATCGCGCTTTGCCGCTGCACAACAGCTGAACGAAGAAAGGCCTCCATGCCGCGCGCCGACTTCCGGTTCTCGTTCCCCAAGCGCGTCCGCTATGCGGAATGCGATCCGCAGGGTATCGTCTTCAACTCCCGCTATCTCGAATATCTCGATATCGGCATCACCGAATACTGGCGTGCGGTGGGCATCTATGCCTTGTCGCCAACGGGGGTGGGGCCGGATTTCCACGTCGCGCGCAATGTCGTGGAATACAAGAAGCCCGTGCTGCTCGATGAAATGATCGACATCTGCCTGCGTTGCCGCCGCATCGGCAGCAGCTCCATGATGATGGATTTCGAGATTCACGGTGCAAGCGCCGACGATCTGCGGGCAGTCGGCGAGCAGGTGGCCGTGAACGTCGCGGAATCGCGCGGCGCGCCCGCGCCGGTGCCGGACTGGGTGGTCCGTTGTTTTGAAGACTATGAAGGGCGCCCACTCAGGGCGGAAAAGGCTGCGGCATGAAATATCTCCACACCATGGTGCGCGTCAGCGATCTCGAAGCGAGCCTCGCATTCTACACGCTTCTCGGACTGCGCGAGATTCGACGCTACGACCACGAGGCGGGCCGCTTCACGCTGATCTTCCTCGCCGCGCCGGGCGACGAGGATGCGCAGGTCGAGCTGACCTTCAACTGGGACCCGGAAGTCTACACCGGCGGCCGCAATTTCGGACACCTCGCCTACGAGGTCGACGATATCTACGCGGACTGCCAGCGCATGATGGACGGCGGCATCACCATCAACCGCCCGCCGCGCGACGGCCGCATGGCGTTCGTGCGCTCGCCGGACGGTATTTCGGTCGAACTGCTGCAGAAGGGCGAGGCGAAGCCCCCCGTCGAGCCGTGGGCCTCGATGCCGAACACGGGCGTCTGGTAAGCGCCATGCTGGAAGTCATTCGCATCCCGGTGCTTTCCGACAACTACATCTGGCTCGCGCACGACGCAGCGAGCGGCGAGACGGCGGTGATCGATCCGGCGGTCGCCGAGCCGGTACTCGCGGAAGCGAACGCGCGGGGTTGGCGGATCACGCAGATCCTGAACACGCACTGGCATCCGGACCACGTTGGCGGCAACGCCGAGATCAAGGCGGCGACGGGCTGTACCGTCACCGGTCCCGCGGGCGAGGCGGCGAAGATCACCGGCATCGACCGCGCCGTCAGTGAAGGCGATACGGTGGCGATTGGCGGGGCCGAAGGCCGCGTTATCGACGTGCCCGGCCACACGGCGGGGCATATCGCCTACAGCTTCGACGGGGCGCTGTTCTGCGGCGACACGCTGTTCGCGATGGGCTGCGGGCGGTTGTTCGAGGGCACCGCCGCGCAGATGTTCGACAGCCTCGGCAAGCTGATGGCGCTGCCTGATGAAACGCGCGTCTACTGCGCGCACGAATACACCGAGTCGAACGGGCGTTTCGCGATCACTGCCGAACCGGAGAATGCGGCGCTTGCCGCGCGGCAGGCGGAGGTCGTTGCGATGCGCGCACGCGGGGAGCCGACCGTGCCCTCCACGATCGGCCTTGAACGCGCGACGAACCCGTTCACCCGCGCGGCTGACGTGGACGCGCTCGCGGCGCGGCGCACGGCGAAGGACAATTTCCGATAAGGGAGAGGGCCATGAAGCGGTTTGCGGGATTTGCGATGGGTGCTCTCATGCTGTCGACGTCGGGTCTCGCCGCAGAGCCTGTGAAGGATCAGGGTGATCGCTATTCGGGCGCCCCGCACGCTACGCGCTCCGCCGTACTCGGCCTGAACGGCATGGCCGCGACCAGCCAGCCGCTTGCAACCCAGATCGCGCTCGATGTCCTGAAGCAGGGCGGCAGCGCCGTCGACGCGGCGATTGCGGCAAACGCGGCGCTCGGCCTGATGGAGCCGACCGGGAACGGCATCGGGGGCGATCTGTTCGCGATCATCTGGGATCCGAAGACGGAGAAGCTGCACGGCCTCAACGCTTCGGGCCGCGCGCCTGCGGGGCAGAACCTTGCGCAGCTCAAGGCCCGCATCGCGAAGGCACCGCGCGCCGCGCAGGACCGGGACGGCACGGTGCCGGATTGGGGGGCGCTCTCGGTGACGATTCCGGGGGCGGTCGACGGCTGGTTCGAAATGCACGGCAAGTTCGGCAAGCTGCCGATGCAGCGCGTGCTCGCCCCCGCGATCCGCTACGCGCAGCAGGGTTTCCCGGTCAGCGAGCTCATTGCCGACGGCTGGAGAAACGGCACGGCGAACTTCGAGGCGCTCGCGAAGGCGGGTGTTATCGAGGAAATCGAGAACATGCGCCGCGTCTACATGCCCGGCGGCGCAGCGCCGAAGGAAGGCGAGGTCTTCAAAAATCCCGATCTCGCGCTGACGCTGATCGAAATCGCCGAAGGCGGCCGCGACGCCTTCTACAAGGGCAGCCTCGCGCAGGCGATGGACCAGTATTTCCGGCGCATCGGCGCGCCGCATCGGCTCAGCGATTTCGCGGCGCACACATCCGAATGGATCGATCCCGTCTCGGTCAATTATCGCGGATACGACGTGTGGGAGCTGCCGCCCAGCGGGCAGGGCGTCGCCGCACTGCAGATGCTGAACATCCTCGAAGGCTATGACCTCAAAGCGATGGGCCGCGCCTCCCCGGATTTCTGGCATGTGTTCGTCGAAGCGAAGAAGCGCGCCTTCGCCGACCGCGCGCGCTTCTATGCGGACCCGGCTTTTGCGAAAATCCCGCTCGGCCAGCTTCTTTCGAAGGACCGCGCAGCAAGGCAGCGCGCAACGATCGACATGGCGATCGCGTCGAAAACGGATATGCCCGGCCTCGCCATCGAAGGCGCGGGCAAGGATACGATCTATCTGACCGTGGCGGACAAGGACGGCATGATGGTCAGCCTCATCCAGTCCAACTATCGCGGCATGGGCTCGGGGCTGGTGCCGGACGACGGGCAGGGCCGTACGCTCGGCTTCATGTTCCAGGACCGCGGCGCGCAGTTCAATCTCGATGCGAAGCACGCCAATGCCTACACGCCCGGCAAGCGACCGTTCCACACCATCATCCCGGCGTTCCTCACGAAAGGCGGCAAGCCGCTGATGAGCTTCGGCTTGATGGGCGGCGCGATGCAGCCGCAGGGCCACGCGCAGATCGTGGTGAACATGGTCGATTTCGGCATGGGCGTGCAGGCGGCCGGCGACGCGGCGCGCTTCCACCACGACGGCTCCACCGATCCCGAAGGCGGCGCGCCGATGACGGACGGGGGTATCCTGGAAATCGAATCGGGGGTGCCGCAGACGGTCGCCGAGGCGCTGCGCGCGCGCGGTCACACGGTGCGTTACACGACCGGCCCCTTTGGCGGCTATCAGGCGATCTGGCGCGACACCGATACGGGCGTCTACCGGGGTGCTTCTGAAATGCGCAAGGACGGGCAGGCGGCGGGCTACTAAATCCCTTCGCGCTCTGCTAAATTTGTTCGGCGGGGATCAGTGGAGATCGAACACATGCGTAGCCTGTTTCTGCTCACTGCGGTCGCCCTCGCCGGGTGCGCCGCGAACGATGGCCCGGCACGTCAGGAGGCGCTTGCCGCCGTTCCCGGCAAGGCCGTCGGCGAACCCGTGACCTGCATCCAGCAACGCGATGTCGATCGCGTTGAAGCCGTGAACGATTATGTCGCCTTCTTCCACATGCGCGGCAGCCGCGTGTACCGGATGGACTTCCCGCAAAGCTGCCGGGGCCTGAAGCACGACGCGTTCAAGCACAGCTCATCGATCGCGCAATATTGCCGGGGTGACATCATCACGACGTTCGACACGACGACGAAGATGACGACGGGAAGCTGCGGCCTGTCCTCGTTCACGCCGTGGGAACTGCCGCCGAAGGGCGAGTAGGGCTACTTAGGGTTCCTGAGCAGCGCGGCGTCGGCGGCCTTGCCGGCGGGCGTATCTGGCCCGGCCCTTACGGCGGCGTTCCAGAGCGCGCGCGCCTTCGCATAGTCGCCGTCCATCGCCGCCATGTTGCCGGCTTCCACCTGCACGTCCGGGTCGTTGGGTGCGAGCCTCAGCGCATTCGCCAGCGCCGGGCGAGCATCGGCCAGTCGCTCCTCGCGCCGTGCAAGCACGCCGAGCAGCAGCCAGCCTGCCGCATCGTCGGGTGCGAGCGTGACCGCCTGTTCGAGATCGGCGCGGGCGCCGGTGCTGTTGCCCTGCGCCTCGCGGGCGCGGGCGCGGTCGATCAGCAGTTCGCCCTTCGGCTTGCCGCCCTGCCGCGCGGCGATCACGAGCGCGTTGCTGAGAACCACCTCGGCGCGCGCATATTGCTCGGCAAGCAGCAGCGCGTTGCCCGCCTGCCCATAAAGGTCCGCAGCGGACGCGTCGCCCTTTGCTTCGGCGATGCGCGCCGCATCCTCGAAGGCGCGCGCCGCTTCCGCAGGCTTGTTCGCGCCCATGTAGGACAGGCCGAGGCAATGCCGCGCGGGCACGCCGCCGTTCGCGTTCAGCCAGCGCGTCGCCGCGTCGATCGCGCCCGGAACGCCCTCGTTCGCGGCGCGCACGCAGTCCGCATAGAGCGCGCGGTCGCTGGCGGGGGCGGCGGGGCCGGGGAGCGGCGCGACCACCTGCATGAGCATCAGGGCGGCAAGCATCGGCATCTACAGATCCTCGATCACGCGCAGCAGCAGAGCGATGTCCTGCGGCCGCGAAAGGCGGTGGTCGCCGTCCTTCACCAGCAGCGTCTGTACGTCGGCTGAACCGAGCGCTTCGGCGAGCCGGAGCGAGACGGACCATGGCACGTCCGGGTCGGCCTGCCCGTGCAGCAGCCGCACCGGGCAGGTAAGTGGGATCGGCGCATCCAGCAGGCGGTTCGCTTCGCCCGAGCGCCAGAAGGCGGCGGTGGTGACATAGGGTTCGTCCGAGTAGGCGGACGGTTCCACCAGGTCCTCGCCGCGCGCGAAGGCGGCTTTCTGGGTGTCGGTGAAGCCCCAGTCGGTGAAGTCCGGCGCGGCGGCGATGCCGACGAGCGCCGAGACGCGCGCAGGGATGGCAAGCGCGACGAGCAGCATCAGCCAGCCGCCCATCGATGAGCCGATCAGCACCAGCGGACCCTCTGGCGCCGCCGCCGCGATCACGTCGAGCACGTCATCGCGCCAGCGCGTCAGCGTGCCATCCTTGAAGGCGCCACCGCTCCCGCCGCAGCCCGAATAGTCGAGCCGCAGGCAGGCACGGCCGTTTTCGGCGCACCACGCGTCAACGGCGAGCGCCTTGCTGCCCTCCATGTCGGACATGTAGCCGGGCAGGAACACGAATGTCGGGCCGGTTCCCGTGCGGTGCGCATAGGCAAGGGGAATGCCGCCGCGCGACGTGATCGTGGGCATGGAACTCCTGTCGTCAGTCTTGCCGGTCGGGATCGTTATGGCAGATATCGACGAGCGCGTCCCATTCGTCGCGGGAAAGCGCTGGGGTATAGGCCGCGCCTTTCGCGGCGCCCTTTCGGAAAGTCGCGGCGCGCCCCTTCGAAATCGGATGCGAGGAGAGGTAGACGAGCATGTCCGCGCCGCCGATCGTATCCTCGGCCTTCGCCAGCCGTTCGAAGAAGCCTGCCGTCGGCGCGGGCGATATGTGCGCCCGGTTCATCATCGCGATCGATTCGGCGTCGGCTTCGCCCTCCGCGTCGCGGCTGTAGCTGAGCGAGAGCAGGCCGTGGACGTTGCCCGCGACATCGCCGCCGAGCGTCGTGAGCACGAGGCCGAGGCCAAGCTCGCGCACCATCGCCTCGGCGACATCGCGGTTCTCTATGTGCGCGATTTCGTGCGCGAGCACGCCGGAGAATTCCTCGGGGCTCTTTGCCTCTTTCAGCAGCTCGTTGAAAATCACGATGTTGCCGCCGGGAAGCGCGGCAGCGTTGACGATGGGCAGATCGACGACGCGCACGTTGAGGCCTTTCACATCGGGCGCGAGCCGCCGGGTGAGCGCGTCGAGCGCGGCCTGTCCGCCCGGGCCTGCGCAGAACTTGCCGCCGAAATCGCCGACCATCGCATCGCCGTAGCTCTTCATCACGCGGTCGGGCACCAGCGGGGCCAGCCAGTGCGGCAGCTGGTAGACCGCGAACAGCACCGCCGCCGATACCGCAAGGCCGATGGCGCTCGCGCGCCACAGGCCGATGCGGTCGATCCAGCCGCCGTAGTGCGCCGCGTTCGGAAGCAGCGCGGCGATTTCGTCGGCAACAGGTTCGGGAACGCCGAGCCGCCAGCCGAGCACATCCTTCCGCCCGTACACCCGCTCTTCGGGGCGACTTTCGATGAAGACGAGATCGGCGGGGGCGACGCGGACGGTGCCGTCCTCCCCCGCGATTTCCAGCGTTTCGTCGCGGGCGTCGAGCGTTACGCTCCGGCGCAGCGCGGATTCGCCATCATACAACCAAGCGTTCGTCATCCGACGTCAGATTGCGCCGATGTCGAATGCGTCCGCAAGCCCTTCCGCATCGCTTCTGATGCGCGTGGTGGACTGTGTCAGCGCCGCCAGATCGACTTCGCCCTGCACTTCGAGGTGCCGAACGTAGAACGACCAGTGCCGATAGCCGAGGTACATGATGCCGAAGCCGAGCGTGAACACCACGAGCGCGATGTTGCCAAGGATCAGCATCACCCAGTCCATCGTGCGCGCGTTGAACGCGAAGCTGAGGTTCCCGAGCGTCATCTCTCCCACCACCTTGCGCATGAACACGGCGTAGTAAGCGAGGCTGACGAGCGAGAAGAGGGCGTAAAAGCCGATCACGGCGATGAAGAACGTCCCCATCATGCCCGCCATGACCCGCGGATCGGGATTCGTGCCCGCCGTGAAGAGCGTGCCCATGCCGAGCGCGAAGACGAGAATTCCCCACAGCACGGGTGTGGCATAGATCAGCAGATAGCGCCCCATCAGGCCTTGCACGGCGGGTCCGTCGCCCGCTTCGAACGCATGGGGGCCGAAGCTCATCTTGCCCCAGCGTTCCCGCCACAGCTTCACCATCGCCCACGGCACGAGGAGACCGAACGTCACGAACCCGATGATGTATTTCAGCATGGCGGAACCGGCATAGCTCCAGCCGCCGTCATCGCTGCCGCCGCGGATGCCGTGCCAATAGGTGCGGCTCAGCCGGTAGCGCAGCGCCCGGAACAGGGCGAGGCCGGCGAGATAGAAGAGAGCCAGATAGAGCCCGAGGGCGAGAACGGACGCGAGCACGCCCTGACCGCGCAGGATCAGGGCCTGCAGGCCGAACTGGAAGAACAGCAGGATCGGCACGAAGATCGCCATCACGATCAGGAAGCCGATGAACATCTCCCTGCCCGTGCCCGCCCATTCTAACCGTTCGTCGATGAACTGCGTGCGGCTCCACAGATATTTGCGCTCCCGCGTCTTCGCCCAGAATCGGTAGATTCCGAGCGTGACAATGGTGAGGAGCAGGTTGGTGAGCGCAATCGGCAGGAATTCCTGCCAGCGGCCGTGGAAAGTAAAGCCGTCAGAAAAGTCGCCGATTCTCGTATGATCCGGAGTCGCGTCGTCCATGAATACAATCCCCCTGCCTCGAATGGGGTCAATACGCTCTAATGGCGTAGCTTATCAAGAGGGAGGTATTGTGATATGTATTTGTGAATTTTCAATGATTGGAAATAATTCGCACAAAAGAGATTTTTCCATGAAATTACTGTATGTTTTAATTTTCCTGTCGTTGATTTCTGTGAAATCGGCCTGTGCAATGCAAAGCTCTTCTCCGAAAGGCTTTATAATTTCCCGAGAACACTATCCCGAAGGTTATTATTATCAAGATATAGAACTAAATTTTCCATTTAACAGCAAGGAATTTCATTTTAAAAAAAGAAAAGATGGAAGAATAGTTTTCTATTATTCCGGAAATACTAAAAATGCGCCACTGATAATATCCATGGGCGGAATTCCTCCGATTTTTGTTCGTTACGGCTATGTTATGGCGAGCGTTAGAGTTTACTATCAAGATCGGTTGACCGTTCAGGAAAGAATTAAAATCACGCTGGATTCGATCAGAGATTTTTTGGAAGAATCTAAGGAATATGGGTTCGATACATCGCGGATCGTACTGATGGGATTTCGTGAACATGCAATGCCTGCCGCGTTGCTGGCCACGGACCCCTCTTATCTTTCGAATGGACCGATCGATTTTACGGCCATCAAAGCGGTCGTTCTTCTGGATCCCGTGTGTCTCGATGTTGCCGCGCAGAACAATTCGTCGCGTGCACAACGATCAGATTTTATCCGTAAGAAATGCGGCGCCGTCGAAGCTGCTGAAAATCTCTCTCCGGCCAAACACGCGGGCGCACCCAATGCCGGTGCCTTTCTTATGATGCCAACGACCAGTACCACTGGTTCGGAGCGGCAGGTTCAGCTCTTTGATGAAGCCTTGCGTTCCTCTGGCACAACGGTGCGCATTGAAAATTTCGAGTTGTCCAGCAAGCCTTTGTTCGACGCACTTACAAAGTCGACATCTGCGGTAACGACATCACTCGTGGAATTCCTTGCCGAAACCGTGCCTTCCCAGGCGACACGTCCTGCGGAGTGACCCGCTCGTGAATCGCTATCGTCCTTTTTCCTGCGCTCTTGCGCCTTGCTTATCTGGCCTTTGAAAAGGCATAAGCCCGCGTCGTTCAATCACGCAAAGTCCAGAAACAGCCATGTCCGAGATGATCCGCCTCACCCTGCCTGACGGTTCCGTGCGCGAGATGCCGCGCGGTACGACGGGCGGCGATGTGGCGCGTTCAATCGGCCCGGGGCTTGCGAAGGCTGCGCTCGCCGCGAAGGTGAACGGCGAGGTGATCGACCTCGAACGGCCGATCGAGCAGGACGCGGCGCTGGCGCTGGTGACGGCGAAGGACGAGGCGGATGCGCTCGAACTCGTGCGGCATGACTTCGCGCATGTGCTCGCCGAGGCGGTGCAGAACCTGTTCCCGGGCACGCAGATCACCTTCGGCCCGGCGACCGAGGACGGCTTCTATTACGACCTTGCGCCGGTTCGGCCCTTCACCGAGGAAGACCTTCCGGCGATCGAGGAGGAGATGCGCCGCATCATCCGCGCCGACCAGCCGCTGCGCCGCGAGGTGTGGGATCGCGACGCGCTGATCGCGCGCTGGCGCGAACAGGGCGAGACGTTCAAGGCGCAGTGGGCGGCGGAGCTGCCTGCGGGCGACGAGATCAGTGTCTACTGGTCGGGCGACAAGTGGTTCGACATGTGCCGGGGGCCGCATCTTGCTTCCACCGGAAAGCTCGACCCGCAGGCGTTCAAGCTCACCCGCGTCTCGGGCGCCTACTGGCGCGGCGACCAGAAGAACGCGATGCTCTCGCGCATCTACGGCACGGCGTGGCTCAACAAGAAGCAGCTCGATGCGCACCTCCACATGCTGGAGGAGGCGGGCAAGCGCGACCACCGCAAGCTGGGCCAGGAGATGGACCTGTTCCACCTTCAGCAGGAGGCACACGGCAGCGTCTTCTGGCATCCCAAGGGCTATCTCATCTGGCGTCAGCTCGAGGCGTACATGCGCCGCCGGCTTGACGCGGGTGGCTATGAAGAGGTGAAAACGCCGCAGATCATGGACGCGCGCCAGTGGGAGCAGTCCGGCCACTGGGGCAAGTACCGCGAGAACATGTTCGTCATCCCCGACGAGGTGCCGAACACCGAGGAC
Organism: Sphingosinicella sp.; assembly: GCF_013911755.1. GTDB lineage: Bacteria > Pseudomonadota > Alphaproteobacteria > Sphingomonadales > Sphingomonadaceae > Sphingosinicella. The sequence continues at coordinate 39,677 of NZ_JACESP010000026.1, read as the reverse complement.
GAAGGCCCGGTGATCTCGCAGGACGCGGACTGGATGGCGCTGAAGCCGATGAACTGCCCGGCGCACGTGCTGATCTTCCGCCAAGGCATCAAGAGCTACCGCGACCTTCCCATCCGCATGGCGGAGTTCGGCTGCTGCCACCGGAACGAGCCGCACGGCGCGCTGCACGGCATCATGCGCGTGCGCCAGTTCACGCAGGACGACGCGCACATCTTCGTGCGCGCCGATCAGCTCGTCAGCGAGGTCGCCAAGTTCGTCGACCTGCTCGACACGGTCTACAAGGATCTCGGCTTCGACAAATATGCGATCAAGCTCGCGCTCCGCCCCGAAAAGCGCTTCGGCAGCGAGGAGATGTGGGACTGGTCCGAGCAGTCGATGCGCGACGCCGTCGCCGCCACGGGGCGCAACACGGCGGAGTTCGGCTGGGAAGAGCTTCCGGGCGAGGGCGCTTTCTACGCGCCCAAGCTGGAGTTCCATCTGACCGACGCGATCGGCCGCACCTGGCAGGTCGGCACGATCCAGACCGACACCGTACTCCCCGAGCGGCTCGATGCGAGCTACGTGGGCGAGGACGGCGAGCGCCACCGCCCGATCATGCTGCACCGCGCGATCCTCGGCTCGTTCGAGCGCTTCATCGGCATCCTCATCGAGCATTACGCGGGCAAGTTCCCGCTCTGGCTCGCGCCCGTGCAAGCGGTCGTCGCGACGATCGTGTCCGACGCGGACGGCTATGCTCACGATGTGGTCGAAAAGCTCCGCGCCGCCGGCCTGCGCGCAGAGGCGGACGCGCGCAACGAGAAGATCAACTACAAGGTCCGCGAACACAGCCTCGCCAAGGTCCCGCACCTCCTCGTCGTCGGCAAGCGCGAGGCGGAGGAAGGCACCGTCGCCATCCGCACGCTTGGAGAAGAGCGCCAGAAGGTGATGCCACTCGAAGAGGCCATTGCGTGGCTGCAGGCCGAGGCGACACCGCCTGACCTGCGTTAGCGGCACGGCCGGGGCGCGATGTTCGATGCAATCGGCCTGTCGCCCGAAGGCTTTGTCATTGCCGTCTTGATGACCTTCAGCGCCGCATTCGTGCGCGGCGTTACCGGGTTCGGCATGGCGATCATTCTCGTGCCGCTGCTCGGCCTCGTAATCGCACCTGAGCAGGCCGTGGTCGGGGCGATCCTGCTGCAATTGCTGATCGGCCCTGTCGGCCTGCGCCGCGTGATCGCGGACAGCGAGAAGGAGAGCGTTCTGCCGATCTCGCTCACCGCGGTCGCGACGACGCCCCTCGGGCTGCTCGCACTGACGATGATCCCGGCCGATCAGGCGCGGCTGCTCATCGCGGTGATCGCCATCGGCGCCTTCGTCCTCGTCACCCTGCCGGCGTCGGCGTCGGCCCGGGCGCCGAGCCGGATAGCAACCCTGCTCACGGGGAGCGCGGCCGGTCTGCTCGCGGGCTTCGCGGGTATGCCCGGTCCGCCGGTCGTGCCTTATTACATGCGCCGCAATCTGCCGCCCAGGTCCTCGCGGGCGTCCATGATCCTTGTGTTTTTCGCCACCGCGATCATGGGCAGCCTTGTGGCGGCACTGCGCGGGCTTGCGACTCCGTCGCTGCTGGCGCTTTCAGCGGCATTGTTTTTGCCGATGCTGGCGGGCAATTGGCTCGGCGGGCAGCTGTTTGGTCGCGTTCCGGTGCGGCTGTGGCGAGCGGGTGTTGGTCTGGTTCTCGGAATCGCGGCGGCTTCGGCGCTTTTTCGTCTGCTTGCCTGACGGGCTTTCCGATTAAATTTGTGTGGGACTGTTGCAGTGCTACCCCTTTCGCTAACGCGCGCAACACACTAAATAGCCACGCTTGAACCACGATTCATGGAGAAACTGCTATTCGACCGCCTCTGACCCGGCGCCCCCCGGTGCCGCAAAACTTTTCGGGCCCTCGCTACAACGAGTTCATCCAGTCCCCGAAAGTCCGTGTCATCGATCACGAAGGTGAAAACCTCGGTGTGATGCTCACAGCAGAAGCGATTGAAGCGGCAGCCGAAGTCGGCCTCGACCTCGTCGAGGTCTCGCCCAATGCCGATCCGCCCGTCGCCAAGTTCCTCGACGTCGGCAAGTACAAGTACGAGGCGCAAAAAAAGGCGAACGCCGCCCGCAAGAACCAGAAGACGCAGGAGATCAAGGAGATCAAGATGCGTCCGAACATCGACGACCACGATTACGAAACCAAGATGAAGGCCGTTCAGCGCTTCATCGAGGAAGGCGACAAGGTCAAGATGACGCTGCGTTTCCGCGGCCGCGAGATGTCGCACCTCCAGCTCGGCATGAAGCTGCTTGAGCGCGTGCAGCTGGATGCGGCCGAATACGCAAAGGTCGAGCAGCATCCGAAGCTCGAAGGCCGCCAGATGCTGATGGTGATCGCGCCCAAGCTGTAAGGGCTGCCCCCTCCTTCAAGGGAGGGGGCGCTCTCGTGTCAGGCTGCGGCCTGCGCCTGTTCCCACGTCGGATAGTCGGTGTAGCCCTCGGTGCCGTTCGTGTACCAGAGCTTGTAGTCTTCGGTCGCGAGCGGATGCCCGTCCTTGATGCGTAGTGGCAGGTCGGGGTTCGCGATGAACGGACGACCGAAGGCGACGGCGTCGGCCTTGCCGCTCTCGACGATCTCCGCCGCCATCGCGGGCGTGATGTCGTTGTTCAGCACCAACGGACCATCGTAGAGCTTCCGGAACGACGGGGATACGAGCGGCACGTCCGATTTTCCGAACGTGCCGTCCGGGCGCTGCTCGCGCAGTTCCACGAAGGCGAGTCCGCGTCCGGCCAGCTGGCGCGCAACGATGTCGAACAGCGTCGCGGGGTCGCTGTCGTCGGTGCCTTGCGTGTTGCCGTTCGGCGAAAAGCGGATCGCCGTGCGGTCGGCGCCGATCTCGGCGATTACCGCGTCCAGCACCTCATTCAGGAAGCGCGTCCGGTTCTCCGGGCTGCCGCCGTATTCGTCCTCGCGCGTATTGGAATTGTCGCGCAGGAACTGGTCGATCAGGTAGCCGTTCGCGCCGTGGAGCTGGATGCCGTCGAACCCGGCACGGATCGCGTTGCGGGCAGCGACGGCATAGTCGGAAACGATACCGGCGATTTCGTCCTTTGTCAGGACGTGCGGGACGACATAGTCCTTCTTGCCTTCATAAGTGTGGGCATAGTGGGGTGCCTGGATCGCGCTTGATGACACCGGCTCCATGCCGCTCACCGAGGGGTGAACGAGACGGCCCATATGCCAGAGCTGGGAGATGATCTTGCCGCCCGCCGCGTGCACCGCCGCCGTCACCGGCTTCCAGGCTTCGATCTGCGCTTCCGACCAGATACCCGGCGCGTTCGGCCAGCCGAGGCCCTGCCGGGAAATGCCAGTCGCTTCGGCAATGATGAGGCCTGCGCCCGAGCGCTGGACGTAATAGTCCTTCACGAACGCCTGCGGGACGCCGTCTCGGTCGGCGCGCGCGCGGGTGAGCGGGGCCATCAGAATGCGGTTGTCGGCGCTGATTGCGCCGAACTGAACGGGGTCGAAGAGTGTCGGCATCACGAACCTTCCTGTTGTGTCCATCCCGCCGCAACGTGGGAACGCGGGATGGCGGCGACAAACAAGATTAGGTATTGCCGCGCCAATGAAAACTCCCCGCTTCGCCTTCCCGCTGTTTCTGACAGGCAGTGCCATGCTCTCGGCGGGGCCGCTCCTTGTGCGCCTGGCCGACGTCGGTGTGGTCCAGTCCGCGTTCTGGCGGCTGGCGCTTGCCGTGCCGCTGCTCTATGGGCTCGCCCGCCTTGCGGACCGGCAGGCACCGCTATTGCCGCCGCGCCAGAGCCTGCCGTGGCTGCTCCTCGCCGGCTTCTTCTTCGCGGCGGACCTCGTCGCGTGGCATCTCGGCATCGGCTACACGGTGCTCGCGAACGCCACGATCATCGCAAACAGCGCGGCGTTCCTGTTCCCGATCTGGGGCTATTTCGTCATGCGCCGCTGGCCGACGCCCATGGCCGCGCTTTCGCTGGTGATGGCCGCGATCGGCATCGCGCTTCTGATGGGCCAGTCGGCGAGCCTGTCCGCCGATCATCTTCTCGGCGATCTGCTCTGTTTCGTCGCGGCGGTCTTTTACACGGCCTATCTCGTCGTCATCGATCGCGCGCGCGGCGGTCTTTCCGCGATGGCGACGCTCGCTCCGGTGACGCTCGCGGGGGCGCTGTTCATGCTCCCGCTGGCGTTGCTGGCGCCGGGCGCGTTCTGGCCTCGGGACTGGGTGCCCGTGGTCCTGCTTGCGCTTGGCAGCCAGGTGATCGGGCAGGGGCTCATTGTTTACGCGCTGCCGCACCTGCCGCCGCTCGCGAGCGGTATCGGACTGCTGATCCAGCCCGCGTTCGCGGCGGTGTTCGGCTATGTGTGGTTCGCGGAGATTTTGACGCCGGTTGCCGCCACGGGTGTCGCGATCCTGTTCGCGGCGATCATCCTTGTTCGGCGGCCGAGCGCGGCCCGGCCACCGGTTGAAAAGCGCGTGCCGCCCGCGGGCGGCGGTGTCACGCCGCCCGGAGGGACGCCGTCCGTTTGAGCGCGCCGATCTGAAGCGCGGCGAAGACCAGCACCGCGGCCGCCTGCACGATCACGAACGCCGTGCCAAGCGGCGTCGGATCGACGAGACCCGAAAGCAGCAGGGCGGCGCTCGACGCGGCCCAGGCCAGATTGATGGCGATGACGGCGCGAACGCCTGCCGCGGGCGGACTTGCGGCGCGCATCAACCACAACAGCAGTGCGACGAACGGCACGAAGACGAGACCCGACGCGAAGAGCAAGGTTTCGGGAAGGCCGAGCAGCCCGGCAAGCGCGCTTGCGCCCGCCAGCAGCAGGATCGCGCAGGCGCCGGACATGACGGCATCGAGCATCAGGGCGCGGCGCAGGGCGCTGTCAGGACTAAGGGACATGGCGATTCTCCTTGAGCATGTTGAACGCCGCCAAGCCTGCCTTTTGCCGTGGAGGCGTGTCGATTACCCCGGAGGTAATTGGAAACATGCCCCGCGCCGTTATGTTCGGGTCATGGCAACGCAGGCTTCATCGATCGGCGATCACCTTCGCGACTGGCGCAAACGCAAGCGCATGAGCCAACTCGATCTCGCGCTCGACGCCGAGATTTCGGCGCGGCATCTCAGCTTCGTGGAAACCGGGCGTTCGCGCCCCAGCCGCGAAATGGTTCTGACGCTGGCGGACCGGCTAGGGGTGCCGCTGCGCGAGCAGAACGCGATGCTGCTCGCAGCGGGCTATGCGCCTGCATTCAGCGCGCACGGCTTTGCTTCCGATGCGCTTGCTGCGGCGCGGCAGGCTGTCGACCATATCCTCAAGGCGCACGAGCCGTTTCCGGCGATCGCCGTTGATCGGCACTGGACACTGGTGGCGGCGAACGGCGCGATCGGGCCCTTGCTCGGGGGCGCGGCGGCCCATCTTCTTGAACCGCCCGTCAACGTGCTTCGCCTTGCGATGCACCCCGAAGGCCTAGCGCCCCGTATCGTGAACCGCGCGGCGTGGAGCGGCCATCTGCTCACACGCCTGCAGCGCGATGCCTTCGCCACCGGCGATCCTGTGCTTGCCGATCTCTGGCGCGAGCTTGCGGATTATGCACCGGATGCGGAAGGCCACGATGCGGCCGGCATCTTTCTGCCGCTGATGCTGCGCGGCGAGGGGGGCAGCACGCTCAGCTTCATCAGCACGATCACGAACTTCGGCACGCCTGCCGACGTGACGCTCGCCGAACTGTCGCTGGAGACATTCTTTCCCGCAGACGACGAAACGCGCGCGGCGCTAGTCGGCCATCGCTGAAGCGGCGGCGCGGATCTCGTCCTCGCTCATCGCCTTGATGTTCGACATGAACATCCACGTGTAGCCCGAAGGGTCGGTGAAGACGACGCGGCGCTCGCCGTAGAACTGGTCGGCAGGCTCTTCCGTCATGATGCCGCCCGCTTCGAGCGCATGATTGGTGAAGGCGTCCACATCGTCAACGTAGACGCAGAAGCTGACCGGCGAATGATCGAGCGCTTCGGAGCGCGGGCTGCGGATGGGGCTGCCGCCGGTGCCTTCGGGCGCACACATGAAGAGCAGCTGGCCTTTGTAGCGGAACTCAGCGTGGATCGGCATATGGCCGGGACCGTCGAGCACGAGGCCCAGCTCGAAGCCGAACACTTTCTCGTAGTAGCGGCGATTGTCCACCCAATCGGTGAGAACCAGATAGGGGGTCAGCCACGGCGCGTCCTGCGGCTTCGGGTTGAATCGGGTCATCGCTGGCTCCGGCGTTTGATCTGACCCGCATCCTTGCACCGCGTTTGTGACGGATACGCGACATGCAAAAAGAAGCGCCCGCCGGTTGTCCCGACGGGCGCTTCGTCACCCTCCCCGGTGATTGGGTAGGCTTATGCCGCGTCTTTCTTGAACTGATCGGCTTCGGTCGATTCGGCGAGTGCCGTCGTCGAGCTTTCGCCGCCTGCGAGCGTCGTCGCGACCATGTCGAAATAGCCGGTGCCGACTTCGCGCTGGTGGCGCGTCGCGGTGTAGCCGTTGGCTTCCGCGGCGAACTCGGCCTGCTGCAGCTCGGAATAGGCCGCCATGCCGCGATCCTTGTAGCCGCGTGCCAGCTCGTACATGCCGAAGTTCAGCTGGTGGAAACCGGCGAGCGTCACGAACTGGTACTTGTAGCCCATCGCGCCCAGCTCGCGCTGGTACTTGGCGATCGTGTCCTTATCGAGGTTCTTTTCCCAGTTGAAGCTCGGCGAGCAGTTGTACGCCAGCATCTTGTTCGGGAAGACCTTCTTGATCGCTTCGGCGAAGCGGCGCGCGTCGTCGAGGTTGGGAACCGAGGTTTCCCACCACAAGAGGTCGGCGTGCTCGGCGAAAGCGAGGCCGCGCTTGATGCAATGATCGACGCCGGTGCCATCCTTCAGGCGGAAGAAGCCTTCAGGCGTGCGTTCGCCGGTCAGGAACTCGCGGTCACGCTCGTCGATGTCGCTGGTGATGAGCTTGGCGCTCTCGGCGTCCGTGCGGGCGCAGATCACGGTCGGCACGCCGCAGACGTCGGCGGCGAGGCGCGCGGCGTCGAGGTTGCGGATGTGCGCCTGCGTCGGGATCAGCACCTTGCCGCCAAGGTGGCCGCACTTCTTTTCAGAGGCGAGCTGGTCTTCGTAGTGGACGCCCGAGGCGCCCGCCGCGATGTACGCCTTCATGATTTCGAAGCAGTTGAGCGGTCCGCCGAAGCCGGCCTCGGCGTCGGCGACAATCGGTGCGAACCAGTCGCGCTTGGCGCCGCCTTCGGAATGCTCGATCTGGTCGGCGCGCATCAGCGTGTTGTTGATCTTGCGGGCAAGCTCGGGTCCGGCGTTCGCGGGGTAGAGCGACTGGTCGGGGTACATCGCGCCCGCCGTGTTGGCGTCGGCGGCGACCTGCCAGCCCGAAAGATAGATGGCCTTCAGGCCCGCGCGCACCATCTGCATCGCCTGGTTGCCCGAAAGCGCGCCCAGCGAATTGATGTAGGGTTCCGTCTTCAACAGCTCCCACAGCTTGTTCGCGCCGCGCTCGGCGAGCGTGTAGGCGATCGGGAACGAACCGCGCAGACGTTCCACATCGGCGGGCGTGTACGGGCGCTTGATGCCGTCGAAGCGGCCGGCAGGGGCAGAGGGGATCAGCGATTCGAAGGTCGGCTGGGCGCTCATCGTGTATGACTCCGTGTTAACCATTCACAGTCTTTTTACATTGCAGCGCGGAAACGGGGCTTCAGATGAACCCTGGCGAATCGCAGTGCCCTGTAAATCTGCTATTGATGCCTTGTGGTCTTTCCCCTACTCGCAGCAAGCGGATCGTGTAAAAAACGTGTGTAAGTGTCTGTAAATTTCGTGTCTTGGTTGTTAAAAAGTAAAAGAGACATACAAATGGCGAGCATCGCAATCGACACTGCCGAACCGCGCGGGAAGCTCTTCGCCGGGCCCCGCGTGCGCCGCCTGCGCAGCCAGCTCGGTCTCACGCAGACGCGCATGGCCGAGGAGCTGGGCGTCTCGATTTCCTATTTGAACCTCATTGAACGCAACCAGCGCCCCCTGACCGCACCGTTTCTGCTCAAGCTGTCGCATCAGTATAATCTTGACCTCCGCCAGCTCACCGGCGCCGACGACGACCGCCTCGCACTCGACGTCTCCGAAGCGCTCGCCGATCCGTTGCTCAAAGGCCTCGATGTTGGCCGCGCCGAAGTGCAGGAATTTGTCGCGGCTTCACCCGGCATTGCACAGGCGATCGTGCGGCTGCGAAGCGCGCTTCGCGATGCGCGCAGCAGCGGTACGGGCGCCGAAGCGCCGCAAGGCGACGGGCCGCTCGAGCTCGTCCGCGCGTTCATTCAGGACCGCCGCAACCATTTCCCGGAGCTTGAAGCCCGCGCGGAGGCGCTGGCCGACGAGCTACGCCTCGCGGCACCGGATTTCTTCGCGGCGGTCAGCGACAGACTGCGCGCCCGCCACGGCCTCACGGTGCGCATCCTGCCCGCCGAGGTGATGCCCGAGCTGCTGCGCCGCCTCGATCTCCACGGCCGCCAGCTCCAGCTTTCGGAGCTGCTGGATCCCGCCTCGCGCAGTTTTCAGGCGGCCTACCAGCTAGCGCTTTCCGAAGGCCGCGGGGAAATCGACGCGATCGTCGCGCGTGCCGGGATGCCCGATGCGGCCTCGGAGCGGCTGCTCGTCCAGAACCTCGCCAATTATTTCGCCGCCGCCCTGATGATGCCCTACGGCCGCTTCCATACGGCCTGCGAGGCGACCGGCTACGACCTCGACCTGCTGCAGGCGCGGTTCAGCGCGGGGCTGGAGCAGGTCGCGCATCGGCTGACCACGCTGCAGCGCCCCGGCGCGCGAGGCATTCCCTTCTTCCTCGTCCGCGTCGACCGCGCCGGCAACATCTCCAAGCGCTTCTCCGCAGGGGGCTTTCCCTTTTCGCGCCACGGCGGCAACTGCCCGCTTTGGACGCTGCACAAGGCGTTCGAGCGCCCGGGGCAAATCCTGCGCCAGCTCGTCGAGATGGAGGACGGCGCAAAATACGTGTCGATCGCCCGCACCGTGCGCGCCTACGCGCAGCCCTACGGCGGCGTCCGCCCCGAGTACGCGATCGCGCTCGGCTGCGAGGCGCGCCACGCACACGGCCTCGTCTACGCGCGCGGGCTCGATCTCGGCAGTGGCGAGGCGACGCCGATCGGTCTCGGCTGCGAACTTTGCGAGCGGCCGCATTGTCGCCAACGCGCTCGGCCCCCCGCGAACAGCAGCCTCATCATCGATGAAAAGCAGCGCGGTCCGAACCCCGTTCAGTTCGGCCATGCGGGCTGAGAGCTAGGCCGGAAGTGATCGTGCCCCTGTGTCTCGGCCCGGGCGACCGATCGAGTGATAATGCAATCCTGCAGATCGCATGTCCTCGGGCGGGTAAACGTTTCGCAAGTCGATAAAAAGGGGTGATTTGAGCTGAGCCTTTACCTTGGCTAAATCGAGTGCCCGCAACTCATTCCATTCGGTTAGCAGTACGGCGGCGTCGGCCCCTACAAGAGCTTCGTAGGGATCGTTCGCCCAGTTCACTCCTGAAAAATACTTGTCTGCCTGCTCCCGTCCTTGCGGGTCGTATGCTGAGATTTGTGCTCCTGCGGCCTGCCAGGAGGGTATCATCACCAGTGAAGGCGCCTCTCGCATATCGTCTGTATTGGGTTTGAAGGTAACGCCAAGGACAGCGATCTTCTTTCCCGCAACTGAGCCGCCGCAGAGCCGGACTACACGCTCAACCATCTCTTCTTTGCGCGTGTTATTCACTTCTGTCGCAGCGGTAACGATCTTAAGCGGTACCCCGTTGGAGTGCGCCGTTCGCAGAAGTGCAAGCGTATCTTTGGGAAAACAGGAGCCGCCGTAGCCGGGCCCTGGGTGAAGAAATTTCGGTCCAATTCTCTTGTCAAGGCCTATGCCTTTCGCAACATCCTGAACATTCGCGCCGACGGCCTCGCACAGGTTTGCTATCTCATTGATAAAGCTTATTTTTATCGCGAGAAACGCATTTGCTGCATACTTGATCACTTCGGCCGTTTCGCGATCGGTGAAAACCAAAGGGGTCTCTCTCAGCGAAAGCGGCCGGTAGATCGCGCGCAACACAGATTCCGCTTTCGGGTCGTTTACACCGCAAATCACCCGATCGGGGCGCATGAAATCCTCAATTGCTGATCCTTCCCGAAGAAATTCCGGGTTGGATGCCACGCTAAGCTGTTTATCGGGCGCCACTTCCCGGCATATGGCTTCAACTTCGCGCGCCGTACCCACAGGGACTGTCGATTTGTCGACAATTACGCAGCCATCGGGGGCTGCAGATGCAATTTCGCGCGCCGCAGCATAAACGTGGGTGAGGTCTGCATGCCCGTCGCCCCGTCGCGATGGTGTTCCGACGGCGATGAAAACGGCATCCGTGGCTGCGACGGCGGATGCCGTATCTGATGAAAAGCGCAACCTTCCGGCTTTTATATTTCGAGCAACCAGCGTGTCGAGGCCGGGCTCGAAGATAGGAATGACGCCAGCTTGGAGCTTTTCAATTACGGAGGAATTGCTGTCGATGCAGACGACGCTGTGACCGAATTCCGCAAAACAGGTTCCAGACACGAGGCCTACGTACCCGCTACCGATCATTACAATTTGCATAGCCTACTCCGTAGATTGCCCTCTGAGACGGCCTTGCCGCAAGGACCAAGGAAGGGCAAGTAGCCCTTGATCAGCTTCTCCGGCATCTGGGCGGGGCGTGCAGCTTTTCCTAGCGTGGGGCGTTGCCTGCGTGTCAGGTTGCAGCTAATGGCGCTTCGATAAAGGGTTATACCGTTGTATGGCGACAGGCCACGGCCATGTCATGCTGTCGGCTCTACTGACCACGAGGACGGTGAGACGCGAGATCGGGAGGTAATTTTTTGGACCAATTTCATTCCGATAGCGGCGTGCCCGGAGAAGCTGCAGTGTCCGAATATCGTGAAAAGATGACCCAGTATACAGCGCTCGCAGAGCTTACATTTTTTGAAGTTCTGAAGATGTCTCTATCGAGATGGTGGCTTATATTGGGAACTTTTACAGTATTCATGACGGCATATTACACGTACATCAATTTCGCTACTTTTAAATATGTCGCCGAAATAAAACTTGCTCCGGCGCCATCAAGTGAAAACTCTTTGCGATCAGGCATTGGTGGTCTTGCTGCTCTTGCCGGTCTACGATTAAATGAAGGTCAAAACCTTCCACCTTTTCTGGTCTATACAGAGCAATTGCGTTCGCGAGAAGTTGCGGAGAGGCTGAGCAGGGACCCGACTATCATGCGAGGCCTTTTTGCCGCTGAGTGGGATCCTGCGGCCCGAAGATGGCGGGAACACAAAACTCTCGTTTCAGGATTGCGCGACGTGGTTAAGGGCGTTTTGGGGGTGCCTGTCTACGAATGGAGGCAGCCCGGTGCGGCGCAACTTCAAAGGCTTTTGGAACTTCAGCTAGAGGTAGAAGAGAACAAGCTCACGTCGATTGTCACATTGTCTTTCGCACATCCCGATGGGGCATTCGCTAAACGGTTTCTGACAAGCCTCCACCAAGCGACGGACGATATCATTCGCACGCGCAACCTTCGCCGCGCCAACGAGAATATTCGCAATCTTGAACAGCGGCTCAGGCAAACGGACATCGCGTCATACCGACAGGCGATTGCGGATATTCTTGCTATTCAGGAACGTTCGCGAATGATGGCCAGCGCAAATGTAGCTTATGCCGCGGAACCCATTGGGGAAGCTTACACGCCGGACAGGCCGACCAGGCCAAGAGCTGGTCTTTTGCTCGTGCTGACCATAGTCGGCTCCCTTCTGCTGGGAATGGTCATATCTCTGACCATCGAATTTCAGCAGCGAAACCCAAGATCTGCAGGGCTTTGACGGCGATCTGAATTGACCCATAACCCTGATCGCGACAAGCCGCTCCATGTGCGTGTACTGCGGAACATGTCGTGGCTGTTCGTCTTTCTCCTAATCTCCAAGGCGGTTGGTGCACTTAAAGAGGTTGTTGTCGCGTGGCACTTCGGCGCCGGCGAGATTGCCAATGCTTACGTTTTTGCAATGGCGATCGTTCTCTGGCTTCCGATGTTGCTTCAATCCGTGCTGACGTCTGTCGTAGTGCCGGTAATGATGAGGACGGAACTGGGCAAACGTGGTTCGAAAGAGCTATTTACTCGCGAGCTTGCCGCCTTCACCGCGCTAGTGGGCATGTTCTGGACGGGAGGGCTGGTCGCGGCAGCGCAGCTGGGCGTACTTCCGGACGAACTTGGATATTTCGGGCGATCGATGCTGGAGCAGCTTGCTGTCGTTGGTACCCTGGCTGCGATAGGTGCAGGCCTAGCGGTTCGCCTTCTCGCAAAAGAACGTTATGGTATGCATTTGATCGAGAGCATTCCTGCCCTTGTCCTCATCCCATTTGTCGTCCTGCTTGCTTCAGGCGTAGATACCCTGCTCTTGGGGACAGTTGCCGGCTATTGTGCTTTCCTCGGCGTTGCTATTTTCTATGCGCGCAAACATCGTGTTTTCGCTTTACCGCGCTTGGGTTTTCGCTCCGACTATTGGTTACCGATCCGCAGAGGGCTGGGCGTCATGATTTTCAGTCAGGTCGTCATGAGCCTGACGAACGTAATCGATCCTTGGATGACAGCGGAGTTGGCCGGAGGCGATGTTGCTGCGCTGGGTTACGCAAATCGCGTGGTAAGCTTACTCGTCACCTTTGGTGGCTCGATGGTGGCGAGTGCAATTTTTCCTGTGCTCTCCGATCTCTCGGCGAGAGAGGGTCATGCCCGCGTCTTCAAACACGCCATGCTCTGGGCTCGGTGGTCGTTTCTTGCTGGATTGGGTGTAGTTTTGGTTGGGTGGTTTTCTGCTCCACATGCCATTGCGTTTCTTTTTGAGCGCGGCGCCTTCCGATCTGACGACACACAGTTGGTCTCTGCAATCTTTCAGTGTGGACTTCTTCAGGTGCCGGCGTACATGGCTGGCATAATTCTTGTTCAGGCCCTGGCTTCCACCGGTCATTATCGATGGATTGCGATCGGAGCCGTTCTAAACGTGCTTGTGAAACTGGCGGCGAACACCGTCCTCGCCCCCCATTACGGGGCGGCTGGGATAGCGCTGGGCACTACAATAATGTATTCTATCTCCCTGATTTTTCTGTTTATTATGTCGCGCAGGGCCGTCCGTTCATGAATGTGATGATCGTGATTCCCTCTTTGGAGGGGGGCGGAGCGGAGCGAGCCTTTGTTAACTTGTCGAGTCATTTTCGGGCGAAGGGTTGGAATGTCACCATTGCTACATTTGGTAGCAGCCACCTTGACGCCTACCAGCTTGACCAAGGTGTTCAACGAATAGAATTGGGGCTATTTATAACCAGTCGTAACCCGGTGATTGGTGCATTATTATCCTTATGCCGGGTCTTTAGAATCCGAAACGCTATCAAGAGTTTACGACCAGACATTGTTGTCGGAGTGATGCCAGCTGCAGGCATATTAAGTATATTGGCGACGGTTTCCACGAAAATTCCAGTAATTGTTGCCGAACGATCTCATCCCGGCGCTATACTTTTGCCCATGCACTGGAGGGTTCTACGTAAGCTGCTTTACCGTTATGCAAATGCAGTGACAGTGCAAACGGAGGCTGCAGCCGTCTGGATCAGAAGCGTATGCAAAATGGAGCGGGTTGAGGTAATTCCTAATGCCTGCCATTGGCCCGTTGCAGATAGCCCGCCATTTGTTCCGATCCCAGACGGTAACAAAATCTGCTTGGCGGCCGGTCGTTTTGGACCCGAAAAGGGATTTGATCTGCTTCTGGAGGCTTGGGGGCGAATTTCATATCGTTTTCCCGATTGGCGACTTGCAATAGCGGGCACTGGTGAACAGTACCGTTCGATCCAACAACGCGTCTTTGAATTGGGTCTTGAAAACCAGGTGAGCTTGCCGGGTCGCGTGGGCAACATGGCGATGTGGTATGCCCGGGCCGAAATGTTTGTCCTCTCGTCAAGATTCGAGGGCTTTCCTAACGTCTTGGTGGAGGCTTTGGCTTCGGGATGTGCTGCAGTTGCCTACGACTGTTTGGCTGGACCGGCAGATATCGTACGCAATGGTATAGACGGCATTTTGGTCAGGCCCGGGGAAGTTGAAGAACTGGCTAACGCGATGGAAAAATTGATGGCAAATCCTGATCTCCTTGCGAGATATCGTGCGGCTGCTCCAGATATCATTTCGCGCCTGTCTGTCGATCAGGTTTATGATCGCTGGGAAGTGCTGTTTCGAACGTATACCCTCGCAGGCTAATTGCGGAAGGGAATGTCGGCAAGCTGGAGTTTGTAAGGAGGTGGAAATGGACGCTGTGAGCGAAATCGATTCCGGAGAACGTTTTGGATTTGGAAAGAACTGGTCAAACTTTCTCAAAGTATTGGACGAGGCGCGGATTGAGCAGGCTGAAAAATCACTCCGTACGATGCTGGAAGTCGAAACTCTCAAGGGTCTATCATTTCTTGATATCGGCTCCGGCTCCGGCCTGTTTTCTCTTGCGGCGCGGCGATTGGGTGCGACGGTACATTCCTTTGATTTTGACCCGAATTCCGTCGCATGCGCGATCGAGTTAAAGAGGAGATATTTCCCAAACTGCAAGGAATGGAAGATCGAACAAGGGTCAGCGTTGGACACAGATTATCTGGATGCTCTGCCAGAATTCGATATCGTGTACAGTTGGGGCGTTTTACATCACACAGGCTCCATGTGGGATGCGTTGCAGAATGCATCGCTGAAGGTAAAAGATAACGGCGGAAAGTTGTTTATCTCGATATATAATGATCAAGGGCTGTTCAGCAGATATTGGCTAATTGTAAAGAAAATTTATAATAAATTGCCAAACTTTCTCCGCGATATATTTGCATTTTTTGTGATGTTTCCCCGTGAGATGGCATCGTTAATCGCGCATATCCTAAGAGGAAATCCAAGTGGATATTTTCGTTCTTGGACGCAATACAAAAAACAGAGAGGCATGAGTCGCTGGCACGATATTATTGATTGGGTGGGAGGTTTGCCGTTTGAAGTGGCTAAGCCAGAGCAAATCTTCGATTTCTACTACAAGAAGGGGTTTTCTCTGGAAAGATTGGCTACATGCGCCGGAGGACTAGGGTGCAACGAATATGTATTTTTTAAAAAATAGTTATGACAAGTAATTCAATAAAATATTATGATAATAATGCTCGATATTGGTCATTTTTATATCTAAATATTGTCGGAATTTTTTCAATAGCATCACTAATATTAAATATTCCAAACTTTTTATCTGTAAATTATAATTTCCCGCCGGTTCTTTTTTATTCCATTTTATCATTGTTATGTTTTATTTCTATAGTAATACATGGAAATAAATTTAGAATTGTTTTAACTCAGCCTTTTTTTATTTGGGCAACGTTTGTTATAATTATATATTATATACATCTTTTAATTTCGTACATCACGTATTCTGAAAGAGTTTCGTCAACTATTGCTATTGATTTAATGATTATTCTGGCGGCATTGCTTCCGGCTGCAGCCCTCACTCTGATGGATCGCCGTGTCAAACATGCAAGCTTAGCAGTTGCGGCGCTTCTTTTGCCCGCGTTGATCGTGCTGGACTTTGTTCGGCCGGGTCTTCTCTATCCTCTGGGGACGGAAGGTGCCGTCCTTGGTCGGGGGGCGGCAACCTTCATCAATCCAAATGGCGCTGGAGAGGCTGCATTGTTGGCCACGCTTCTCGTGGCTCCCATATTGCCACCGCGCTGGCGGATTATCCTTTTGGTTGTTTCCGGCATCGGGGTTCTGGCAACGTTTTCAAGAGCAGCAATGCTGGGCTGGGGGCTTGTGCTTCTAATCCTCGTCTATGCCGGCGCGGTTTCCAAAAAAGTAGTGGGATCGCTTTTTATTGGTGCCGTTTCAATCGTGGCGTTCAGCGCGGTGATCGTGACTTATGTGGCGGGCCGTGAGGACTTGGCGGAAGGGGCCGAGAACCTAGTGGGTCGGATCAACTTTTTTCAGAGTGGAAGCCTGGAGGATGCGAGCAGCCTCGAACGTCTTTATGTTCTGGAGGCCGGCATCGAAATGTTCGCCGAGAACCCCATCCTTGGTGGCGGCGCAGGCGCGACCCGGAACTGGCATCTGCGAGCAAGCACCCATAATCAGGTCGTTCTGCTTGCCGCAGAGTTAGGTCTCGTGGGATTGGCGTTATGGGGCAGCCTTCTGTGGATTCTATCGAAGGGGGAGTATTTCTCAAACTATAGATTACAGGTTGGGGGAGCGTTGTTGGCTGTATATTTCGGCATGTTTTCTCATAATTTGTTCAATAGCACGCATTGGTTGTTGGCATTCATCCTGATATCGTCTCGATACGGAAATCGTGAACGCGCATGATCCGCGTATTGCACATCATTACAGGCTTGTCGGTGGGCGGCGCGGAAACCATGCTCGCCAAACTGATCGGCGCAATGAACAAGGATCATTTCGAAAATGAAGTGGTTTCCTTGACAGACTTTGGTCCAATAGCTGAGCGTATGAGAGATACAGGTGTAAATGTATCTGCCCTGCACATACCCCGCCTCGCTGGTATCTCAGGTCTTGTCGGGAAGATTCGGTCTACCCGCGCGGATATCGTTCAAACATGGATGTATCATGCTGATCTCCTAGGCGGCATCGTTGCAAGGATGCTGACCGATCGACCGGTGATCTGGAATATCCGGAATAACGAGTTGCCAGCCGGTGCTGGGTCGTTGCCGACGCGCTTCACGATGCGCGCGTGCGCTCTGCTCTCCGACCGCGTGCCGACCCGCATTGTCACGAATTCGAACATGGCGAGGGACGTGCACGTCCGTGAAGGCTATCGGGATACAAAATTTCGTATCATACCAAATGGGTTTGACACTCGGCGCTTTTCTCCGGATTCGGAACAGCGAGCTTCCATTCGAAAGCAACTCGGCATTTCAGACAATGATTTTCTTGTGGGCTTTTTTGCACGTCTTGATCCGGTGAAGAATCATACAGGCTTTATCGATTCTTGTGCCTCAATTCTGACTGAGGTCCCGCAATTGCGTATTTTGATGTGCGGGAGAGGTGTCGACGAGAAGAATGTTCTGCTCCTGCGGCAGTTGGAGGCGGCAGGCTTACGAAGCCATGCGATACTCCTGGGAGAGCAGCCTGACATGCCTCGCTACTATGCGGCCATAGATACACTTTGTTTGGCTTCGAAAAGTGAGGCCTTTCCCAACGTCGTGGGAGAGGCCATGGCATGTGGGATACCTTGTGTCGTGACAGACGTTGGCGATTGCCACGACATTGTAGGGGAGGCGGGTTTGGTTGTGCCGGCTGAAAATGAGATTGCTTTGGGTGCCGCGCTGAAGGCACTGGCCGCTATGCCGGTCGAACAGCGACAGGCAATGGGCCGGTTCGGGCGGGAGAGGATTGCTTCGGTTTACTCGCTTGACCAGATCGCGCGTCAGTATGAGCGTCTCTATGACTCCGTGGTGAACATATAATGTGTGGCATTGCCGGTTTCCTCTCCTTCTCTGCCTCGTCTGAACAAGCGAACACGACTCTGGTTCGCATGGGAGAGGCAATTGCTCACCGCGGTCCGGACGATCTGGGACTTTGGTTCGACGAACGCGATGGCGTGGGCTTTGTGCACCGCCGCCTGTCGATCGTTGACTTGTCCGCCGCTGGACACCAGCCGATGATTTCGCCCAGCGGTCGTTTCGTCATCATCTTCAACGGAGAAATCTACAATCACCTTGATCTCCGCCGTGAACTTCAAACGGTTGAGTCGATCTCGTGGCGCGGTCATTCGGATACGGAAACGATACTCGCAGCGGTTGATGTTTGGGGAATTGAGGAGGCCGTCAAGCGCTGTGTAGGCATGTTCGCATTTGCGCTTTGGGATATTCGCGACAAGCGATTGGCGCTGGCGCGGGACCGTTTCGGCGAGAAGCCGCTCTACTTCGGTTGGCAGGGTGAGGCCTTTATATTCGGTTCTGAACTGAAAGCGTTACGTCGACATCCCGGATTTCTCGGCGAGCTAAACCCCGACGCGATCGCGCTCCAGTTCAGGCATAATTACATTCCGACACCGTTTTCGATCTACCAGGGGATTTCCAAGCTCACTCCCGGGACAATTTTGTATTTCGATTCCGCAGCGCGGCGCGCCCGTAGCGCAGGTAAGGCCGTGGTTTACTGGAGCGCGAAGGGTGCCGCGGAAGCAGGGCTTCGCGCGCCATTCACGGGCTCTGAGGCAGAGGCCGCAGATTCGCTTGAGCGGCATCTCCAGAATAGCATTGCTGGGCAGATGGTCGCTGATGTTCCTCTCGGCGCATTTCTATCAGGAGGAATTGACTCCTCAACGGTGGTGGCTCTGATGCAGGCGCAATCTTCCCGCCCGATTCAGACCTTTACGATCGGCTTTGATGAAGAGGGTTACAACGAGGCCAAGCACGCAAAGATTGTCGCAAAGCACTTGGGAACGGAGCACACCGAGCTCTACATCCGGCCTGAGGAGGCGCAGGCCGTCATTCCCCTACTTCCAACAATCTATGATGAACCCTTTTCAGACTCGTCCCAAATTCCGACGTTCCTTGTTTCGCAGCTTGCGAGTCGGTCGGTAACGGTAGCCTTGTCTGGGGACGGCGGTGACGAGTTGTTCTGTGGGTATTCGCGTTATGCGCTGCATGGCGACCTATGGCGCAAGATCCGCATGTTTCCTCAGCCTCTCCGCACTTTCGTCGGTACGGCGCTGCAGGAACTTCCATCGTCGATGGTCAACGTTGCGGGAAATGCCATAAGCCGAGCCTTTGGTTTGGGGCCTGTGCGATTGGGTGATCGTCTGTTCAAGGCGGGTGGGGTGCTTCGTCAGCCCAGCCCCGAGGCGGTCTATCGGATGCTGGTTTCTCACTGGACCGAGCCACAGAACCTTGTGGCAGGATCCAGCGAACCCTTATTGCCATTTTTCGATCCGCAGTACGCGGAGACTATAAGCGACATGACGCACAAGATGATGCTGATGGATACGGTCAGCTACCTGCCTGATGACATTTTGGTGAAGGTGGACCGCGCCGCCATGGCCAACAGTCTTGAGACCCGAGTGCCGCTCCTCGATCATCGTATATTTGAGTTTGCGTGGACTCTGCCGCTCGGCATGAAGCGGGGGAGCGACGGGGGGAAGCACGTGTTGCGGCAAGTACTGTACCGCTATGTTCCGCGCGCGCTCGTGGACAGGCCGAAGATGGGTTTCGGCGTCCCGATAGGGGATTGGATGCGCGGAGGGTTACGCGACTGGGTGGAAGATTTGCTGAGTGATCGCAAGTTGCGTGATGGACCAATCGCCCCCGCCCCGGTTCGCCAGTTATGGAGCGAACACCTGTCCGGGAAACGGGATCATCGATACTTATTGTGGGACGTACTAATGTTCCAGTCTTGGCATCAGGCGTCAAAGGCCGAATGACGCGCTAGTAGTTCGCTGTAACGTTCAAGGACGACCGAGGAAACCGCCTCGTCGGAAAATCGGGCGATGGCGTCTTGGCGCGCTGCGTCGCCCATAGACCTTGCGAGGCTTGGATTTTCGGCCATTTGCATCATGGCGGCCGCGAGCGCTTCCGGGTCACCTGCCGGGACGAGATATCCAGTTTCGCCCGGGCGCACTACGTCGCTGCATCCGGGCACGTTCGTGGCGACTAAAGGCCGGCCCATGGCTGCTCCTTCCAGAAGGACAAGAGGGATGCCCTCTCTATATGAAGGCAATACGATGGCATTCGCGGCCTCAATAAAGGGGCGAACGTCGTCAGTTTGCCCCTTGAAATGGACAATATTCATACTCTTAGCTAGAAATATTTCTTTCTCTGTGAGTGTTGACGGGTTATTTTTGTCAATTTCTCCAACTATATCG
Organism: Sphingosinicella sp.; assembly: GCF_013911755.1. GTDB lineage: Bacteria > Pseudomonadota > Alphaproteobacteria > Sphingomonadales > Sphingomonadaceae > Sphingosinicella. The sequence continues at coordinate 19,695 of NZ_JACESP010000026.1, read as the reverse complement.
ATGGATATTAGTCTGTTATTATTTCTAATTATGGCTGCAGCTTGAATAAGATCGTTTATTCCTTTTTCTTTTATAAGTCGGCCTATGAAAAGAAATTTAAAAATTTCTGTATTTTTTATTATTTTTGAGGATTTAAAATATTCCGTATTCACCCCGCTACCATTTACAATCGATGTTTTTTTAGTATTAACGATATTTAACTCTGAAAAAACGATCCAATCGTGCCGATTGTAGAAAAATATATGATCGCACACGCTCAGTGAAACTTTGTAAAGCAAAACAATTGTCCTGCTAATTATTTTTGATTTGCTCAAAAATCCATGCCCCAACCCTGGAATGGTGGCCACTCTTACATCGATGCCGCATATTTTGGCGGCAATCATGCCGGCGATCACAGGTTTCACGGTAAAGGCGTGAAAAATGTCCGGCTTTATCTTTCGGAAAACTTTGATGAATTGCAGAATGAGCAAGGCCAGGGCGATAGGATTAAGTGAGCCTTGCCGGACCGGAATGGCGTGAAACGCGATACCTTCGCGTTCCAGTTTGCGTGCAGAACATCCGTTATCCGTGTCTTCGCCTACCGCGACGACTTTGAAGCCTTGGCGCATCGCAGCGTGTGCAAGCGCGCGCCGTTGTGAAAGCATAGTTTGCGCGCAACGGCTGGCGATAAGCAACTGGGGGGCAGGGCGCGGCACGGCAATCGATCCTTTATGGGCTGTGTTTTGTTATCAAGCGTGCTTAAAATGGTCCAACCGCTGGTTAGCTAGGCTTGCGCGTTGTCTCCAAGTGGGCAAGGCGTGTCGACAGTTTTCTTGGTTGTTTCTTTTAAGGTTTTCGATCTATGGCCCGGCCAAAGTTGCTCATGCTTGAGCTGAACGAAGTAAATTTCGATTTTGTTCAAACTTATATCGATCGTGGTTTTCTGCCAAACTTCAAGACTCTCATTGAGCGCTACGGCTTTGCAGAGACGACGTCCGAAGCTCGCTATGAAGAGTTGGAGCCCTGGATACAGTGGGTAACAGCTCATACCGGTTTATCGCTTGCGCAGCATGGCGTGTGCCGATTGGGCGACATCATGCAGCGGGATATTCTTCAAATTTGGGAGCATTTAGAAGCCAATGGGCTAGTAGTTGGTGCGATCAGCCCGATGAATGCGAATAATCGTCTGAAAAACCCCGCCTTCTTTGTGCCCGATCCTTGGACGCCCGCGTCGACGTCTGGTGGCGTAATTCTTAAACGGTTGTCTTCAGCGGTGTCGCAGGCGGTAAACGATAATGCGCAGTCACGGTTAGCCCTTTCGTCTCTACTATGGCTTGCATTGGGTGCTCTGCGCTACGCGAGAGTCGATAGCTATCCGGAATACTTTCGGTTGGCTAAGGGTGCGAGAATGAAGCCCTGGTTTAAGGCTATGTTTCTGGATCTGCTATTGTCAGATGTATTTATAAAGGAATCAATTAATAAAAATCCAGAATTCTGCTCTTTATTTCTAAATTCCTCTGCTCATATACAGCATCACTATATGTTTAATTCTTCCGCATATCGCGGAGAAATGCGGAACCCGTCCTGGTATGTTTCGGAAAATTTGGATCCCCTTTTGGATGCTTATCAGGTTTACGATAAAATTCTCGGCGAAATAATAAGAGTTTTTCCAGATTACCGGTTGATGATTGCAACGGGGTTGCATCAAGACCCATATCCGAAACTCACCGTGTACTGGCGGCTAAAGAGGCACGACGATTTTCTTCGTAAGGCTGGCGTGCTTTTTGAGGCGGTCGAGCCGCGGATGTCTCGAGATTTCTTGGTGAAATGCCAAACACCGGAAAAGGCATTAGCGGCTGAGCAGCGTCTAAAAGACATTGTGGCAGACGATGGTGTGCCGCTCTTCGACATCCACAATCGCGGCTGTGATCTTTTCGTTATGCTCACTTATCCCCACGAAATCGGGGATGCATTGGGATTCCGCGCAGGTAACGTGCACTTCAAAAGTTTACGCAATGATGTCGCGTTTGTCGCCATAAAGAACGGTGAGCACAACGGTATCGGTTATTTTTTGGATACTGGGAACGCTGTTCCGGTTCGTGAACGCTTCGCTTTGACTGAGATCCCTCAGAGAATATGCGCAGCGCTCGGCGTTGGCCGAATGCCAATATGCGCCGACAAGTGAGATTGGACGGTGTCTTGTGATTGAGAATGAAGGCGGATGAGAAGCGAGTGGTGGAGCCGAGGGGGATCGAACCCCTGACCTCTACAATGCCATTGTAGCGCTCTCCCAGCTGAGCTACGGCCCCACACATCTCGTTTGCGGCCCGGTCTGGTCCCGGGCGGCGGGCATTTAGTTCAGAAGCCGCGTCGCGCGCAAGCGCCTTGTGCGGCTCCCTTTCAAAAAATCAGACGTCTTCGCCCGATTCCTTGGTCACGGCGACTTCGCCGAGGTCGTCGTCGCCGCCGAGGTCGTTCTCGTCGTCCGGGTTCACGTCGTCGTCGTCGACATCCACGTCGAGATCGTCTTCGTCGAGGGCGGTTTCGGCGCTCTCCGGATCAACTTCCTTCTTGGCCACCTCGAAGGGCAGCGGCTGCTTGGACTTCAGGATCGGCTCGGGCGCCCAGGCGGTCCCGCATTCGATGCAGGTGACGGGATCATCGGCGCCAAGATCGTAAAAGCGGGTGCCGCATTTCGGGCAGGTACGCTTCGTTCCCCATTCGGGCTTCACCAAGATATGTCTCCGGACGTTCGTATTTCGTACAGCTGTCTGTCGTGTAGCCGCTACCCAAGCGCACAAAAGGGCGCCGTACGGGGCGGATTCGCGGCCGGTGCCTTGCCATGCGCGTGCCGCGCTGTCAAAACCTAATCGCGCCGGGGGCCTCCGGGCGCGGCCGCTGGTGCTGTGCCGGCAGCTTCCCATAGCCGTTTCCTCAAGGATAAAGGGGCCGACCGCTGTCCGCCGCCACACCCATGCCGCTTTCGCTTGTTGCCGAGGGGCCGCTTTCCGGTCGTGTGCGCGTGCCGGGCGACAAGTCGATCTCGCACCGCGCGCTGATGCTTGGCGCACTCGCGGTCGGTGAAACCGTGATCGATGGCCTCCTCGAAGGCGAGGATGTTCACGCCACGGCCGCTGCAATGCGGGCGATGGGTGCGCACGCGGAGCGGGGTGCGGAGGGGCGCTGGCGCGTGCGCGGTGTCGGTGTGGGCGGGCTGTTGCAGCCTGCGGGCGTGCTGGAGATGGGGAACAGCGGCACCTCGACGCGGCTGCTAGCCGGGCTTGTGGCCAGCCACGCGATTCGCGCGACCTTTGTGGGCGACGCCTCACTGTCGAAGCGCCCGATGCAGCGGATCATCACGCCGCTGTCGAGGATGGGCGCGCGGTTTTCGGGGAACGGCGACCGCCTGCCGATGACGGTGGAGGGTGCCTGTCCCGCGCTGCCGATCGAATACCGCCTGCCGGTCGCCTCTGCGCAGGTGAAATCCGCTGTGCTTCTCGCCGGGCTCAACGCGCCGGGGATTACGCGGGTCATCGAAAGCGTGCCGACGCGCGACCATTCGGAGCGGATGCTGCGTGGTTTCGGCGCGGATTTGACGGTGGAAACGCTGCGGGATGGTGCGCGCCTCATCTCCGTGCGTGGGGAGGCAGAGCTGAAGCCGCAGCGAATCACCGTGCCGGGAGACATTTCATCCGCGGCGTTCCCGCTTGTGGCGGCGCTGGTGGTGCCGGGCAGCGAAGTCGTGATCGAAAATGTCGGCCTCAATCCCACGCGCACGGGCATCATCGATGCGCTCGCCATGCTCGGCCTGGAGGTCGTGGTCGAGGACAGGGGCGAGGCGGGGGGAGAACCCGTAGGGGCGCTTCGCGTCCGCCATGCCATGCTCAGAGGCGGCGAGGTCGATCCGGCGATCGCGCCGCTGATGATCGATGAATATCCGATCCTGATGGTCGCGGCGGCGTTTGCGGAGGGCACAACCGTAATGCGCGGGCTGGAGGAGTTGCGCGTCAAGGAATCGGACCGTCTCGCGGTGATGGCGGCGGGTCTTGCCGCCTGCGGGGTGCCGGTCGAGGAACGGGAAGACGGCATCGTGATCCACGGCAGCGGCGGCGCGGCGGTACCCGGCGGCGCAACCGTGGCGAGCCATCTCGACCACCGCATCGCGATGAGCTTCGCAGTGCTCGGTCTGAATGCAAAGGCGCCGATCATTGTGGACGACGCCCGTCCGATCGCGACCAGCTTTCCCGATTTCCTGCCGCTCATGCAGCGTATGGGCGCAACGTCCCGCTAGAAAAGATAGACCAGCGCAAACGCTGTTCCGGCGACATAGGTCGTCAGGAAAAAGCGCAAATCGTTGATCAGTGCCGCCCGGGAAACGCGCGCGCGAACCTGCACATACTCTTGCTCGGAGACCACGGCCTTACTCCCAACGTCTTTGCTGTTAACAAAGTTACCAAATCGTTAACGATTGGGAAGTCCGAAAATGGCGCGCATAACCGCGAATGCGAACGACTTGCAGAAACGATGCGATTCTGCTAATCGTTCGCATTATTGGCCTTGTGGATGGTCCCGTTCTGATGATCCTTTGTGTGTGCAATGCCTTGCGGGAAAACGACGTCCGTGCTGCCGCAGGACCGAAAGGCTGTCCGGTGGAAACCTATGCGCGCCTGGGCGCGCGCCCGCAGTGTGGCCAGTGTCTCCCGCATGCCCGCCGCCTGCTCCGAGGCGCTCGCGCTGCCTGATAGTGCTTCGCATCATCGCAAGTCATTGTTGACGCTGGATTTTCCGGGGCGCATCATGGCGCTTTCCCTGTTCCGTATCAAAGGAGGCGCGCCATGAAGGGTGACAAGGACGTCATCAAGCATCTGAACGCGGCGCTCAAGAACGAGCTGACGGCGATCAACCAGTATTTCCTGCACTACCGGATGCTGGACAACTGGGGCGTCACGCGTCTCGCCAAATACGAGTACGGCGAGTCGATCGACGAGATGAAGCACGCCGACAAGCTCGCGCAGCGCATTCTTTTCCTCGACGGACTGCCGAACTTCCAGCTGCTCGGGCGACTGCGCATCGGCGAATCGGTCGAAGAGGTGCTGAAGGCCGATCTGGAGCTTGAACGCGAGGCGATTCCGCCGCTGCGCGATGCCATCGAGCACTGCGAGAAGGTGCGCGATTACATAAGCCGCGAGATCCTTGAGGACATTCTTGAAAGCGAGGAGGAGCATGTCGACTTCCTCGAAACGCAGCTGTCGCTGATCGACGCGATGGGCATTCAGAACTATATCCAGCTTCAGACGAAGCCCGCCGAAGACTGATTTTACGCGGCTGGGCGCTGCGCGGCGCGCAGCTCATCACGCAGCCTCCGGGCGATCCGATCGGCGGCTTTGCCGTCTCCGATCCGCGTCGAAGCGATTGCCATGCTGCGATGCGCGGCGTGGTCGTCCAGCAAGCGCGTTGCCGCGGCGAGGATGCTGTCCCGCACCGTGTCCACGATCAGTGCCGTTCCTGCCTCCACCACCTCGGGCCGCTCGGTAAGGGCGCGCACGATAAGTGTCGGGATGCCGAGCGCGGAGGCTTCCTCCTGGATGCCACCCGAGTCGGTGATGACGAGGTGTGCATCGGCGAGTGCGGCGACGAAGTCGGGGTAGGGCATCGGCGGCACCAGCCGTGCGGCCGGCAAGGCTTCGAGCGAGGCGTAGGTTTCAGGCGAACAGCTGGGGTGGCGGGGTAACAGCAGATCCACGTCGCCGCGCGCTGCGATGGCTGCAAGCGCACCCATGATCTGGGGGAAGGCTGTTTCGCGCCTTTCCCGTCGATGCAGCGTCGCGAGTACGAGGCGTCGATTGGTTTGCCGCCGTACCGGCAGCTCTCCGAGCATCTGGCGCAGCGCATCGACGACAGTGTTGCCTGTCACTTCAATGGCTGTTTCGGGCACGCCCTCGGCGCGGAGGTTGGCCTGTGAACCGGGTGTCGGCGCAAAGTGCAGTGTCGCGAGCCGCGCGATCAGCGTGCGGTTGAGCTCTTCCGGATAGGGCTGGGCGAGATCGAAGCTTCGTAGCCCCGCTTCGACGTGGGCGACGGGAATACCGACCTGCCGCGCCGCAATGGCGCCGGCGAGTGCCGATGTCGTGTCACCCTGTACGACCACCCACGCGGGACGCTCACGCGCCAGCAGCAGCGCGAGGGCGCCCACCGCCCGCTCGGTGAGTTTGGCCAGGGACTGCCCCGGCCGCATCAGCGCGAGGTTCACGTCGGCCAGGATGCCGAATGGTCCCAGCGCCTCGACGGCCATCTCGGGATGCTGTCCGGTAAGGCATACGCGGACTGAAAGCAGCTGCGCGCGCAGCGCCAGTATGACCGGGGCGAGCTTGATCGCCTCGGGCCGTGTGCCGATCACGACCATTACCGTCTCTGCTGATGTCACGAAGGCCCCCGCCCGCTGTTCACATCGCGCTTCTCCGCTCTATAGGAGCGGCATGACCGCGCCGAATGCAAATCGTTTCGACATCGTTATAGCCGTCGATGGCCCTGCTGCCTCGGGGAAGGGAACGATCGCACGCGCGCTCGCCGCGCATTTCGGCCTTCCGCACATGGATACGGGAAGCCTTTATCGCGCGGTCGGCCTCGCTGTGCTGCGCGCGGGCGGCGATCCGGCCGACGCCGCGCTCGCTGCGAAGTGCGCGAGGATGCTCGACGTCACTGCGCTCGATGACCCGGCGCTGCGCGAATCGGCGACGGCGCGCGCAGCCTCCGTCATCTCCGCGCATCCGGAGGTGCGGGCCGCACTCCTCGAATGCCAGCGGGGGTTCGCGCGTCAGCCGGGCGGCGCGGTGCTCGACGGGCGTGACATCGGCACGGTCATCGCCCCCGATGCCGACATCAAGATTTTCGTGACCGCGAGCCTCGAAGTGCGCGCACGGCGACGGCAGGCGGAAACGCCGGAGCGCGACCTCGCGGTGGTTCACGCGAATCTCGCCGAGCGTGACGCACGCGATTCCGGGCGTGATGCCGCGCCGCTCCGGCAGGCGGAGGACGCGATCCTGCTGGACACGTCGGCTATGGATCGCGAGGCGGCGATTGCCCGCGCGATCGCTCTGGCCGAGGCGCGGCTTGCGGAAAAGACGGCTTTGCGATAGAGCGACGCCGCTTTTCGTGGTGGCAGCCTTCAGGATGCCGCCCGTTTTCCGCGTTCCCTGAACCCGGAAATGAAGGGCCAAACGCAAGGTTTTGCAGCGCAGGCTTTTGCAGGGGAGCGGACGGGCATGGGGCCCGGACGTCTTTCCAGACCGCCGGAAACAACCGGTCGGCCAGTAAACAGACACGAAGGAAAACTGATACTTATGGCAACCAACCCCACGCCGAGCCGCGACGATTTCGCGGCGCTCCTCGAAGCGAGCCTCGGCGGCAGCGAATCATTCGAAGGCCGGGTCGTCACCGGCACCGTTACGGGCATTGAAAACGACATGGCGGTCATCGACGTCGGCCTGAAGTCGGAAGGCCGCGTGCCGCTGCGCGAATTCGCAGCGCCGGGCGAGAAGCCCGAAATCAAGGTCGGCGACCAGGTCGAAGTCTATGTCGACCGCGTCGAGAACGCCTATGGCGAGGCCATGTTGTCGCGCGACCGCGCGCGCCGTGAAGCCGCCTGGGACAAGCTCGAGTCCGAATTCCAGGAAAACGCCCGCGTCGACGGCATCATCTTCGGCCGCGTCAAGGGCGGCTTCACCGTCGATCTCGGCGGTGCGGTGGCGTTCCTCCCCGGCAGCCAGGTCGATATCCGCCCCGTGCGCGACGTCACCCCGCTGATGGGCATGCCGCAGCCGTTCCAGGTGCTGAAGATGGACCGCAAGCGCGGCAACATCGTCGTGTCGCGCCGCGCCGTGCTTGAGGAAACTCGCGCCGAGCAGCGTTCGGGCCTCATCCAGACGCTCACCGAAGGCCAGACGGTCGACGGCGTCGTGAAGAACATCACCGACTACGGTGCGTTCGTGGACCTCGGCGGTATCGACGGCCTGCTCCATGTCACCGACATGAGCTACAAGCGCGTCGGCCATCCGTCCGAAGTGCTGAACATCGGCGACACGGTGAAGGTGCAGATCGTCCGCATCAATCGCGACACGCAGCGCATCTCGCTCGGCATGAAGCAGCTTGAATCGGATCCGTGGGAAGGCGCCGCCGCCAAGTATTCGGTGGGTCAGAAGGCCACGGGCCGCGTCACCAACATCACCGACTACGGCGCCTTCGTGGAGCTGGAAGCGGGTGTCGAGGGTCTCGTCCACGTCTCCGAAATGTCGTGGGTCAAGAAGAACGTCCACCCCGGCAAGATCGTTTCGACGAGCCAGGAAGTCGACGTCGTGGTGCTCGAGGTCGATGAGGACAAGCGCCGCATCAGCCTCGGTCTCAAGCAGGCCCAGCAGAATCCGTGGGAAGCGTTCGCGTCCCAGCATCCGGCGGGCAGCGTCGTTGAGGGCGAAGTCAAGAACACGACCGAATTCGGCCTGTTCATCGGCCTCGACGGCGACGTGGACGGCATGGTCCACATGTCCGACATCGCGTGGGGCGTGAACGGCGAGGAAGCGCTGGAACTGCACCACAAGGGCGAGACGGTGAAGGCTGTCGTGCTCGACGTGGACGTGGAGAAGGAGCGCATTTCGCTCGGCATGAAGCAGCTCGATTCCGCATCGGGCGGCGGCGGCGGTGCCACGGTCTCCAGCGGCGGCGGTGTCAACAAGGGTGAAACAGTCACCTGCACCGTGGCGGCGATCACCGACGGCGGCATCGAGGTCACGCTGGGCGACAGCGGTTCGACTGGCTTCATCCGCCGCGGCGATCTCAGCCGGGACCGCGACGAGCAGCGTCCGGAGCGCTTCCAGATCGGTCAGAAGGTCGACGCGCAGGTGATCGGCTTCGATCGCTCGAAGAAGCCGAACCTGTCGATCAAGTCGCTGCAGATCTCCGAGGAGAAGGAAGCCGTGAAGCAGTACGGTTCCTCCGATTCGGGCGCGAGCCTCGGCGACATCCTCGGCGAAGCGCTGAACAAGGCCAAGGACGCGAAAAAGTAAGCGACGCGCCTTTGTGAGCCGTTTTGCGGCCCGTCAGTTCCGCTACTGACGGGCCGCTTGCTTTTTGTTAACTTGCTCAAGCTGTTGTATGATTTGCGCGGACCGAGTCGGGGGACAGTGGACCCGGGCCGTGCTGGGTGGCCCGCAAGGTGTTTTGAACAAAAAATTGGGGCTCGAGAAACGGGGTGAGAGATGATTCGATCTGAACTCGTCGCAGCAGTCACGGAAATGAACCCGCATTTGTCGCAGCGGGATGTTGAACGCGTCGTATCGACCATTTTCGATTCGATTTCGGAGGCGCTCGCCGAAGGACGCCGCGTGGAACTGCGTGGTTTCGGCGCTTTTTCTACGCGCGGCCGCGATCCGCGGACGGGGCGCAATCCCCGCACCGGCGAAAAGGTGGCCGTGGATGCGAAGCGCGTACCGTATTTCAAGGCGGGCAAGGAACTGCGCGAGCGGCTCAACAAATAAGCGGAGCCCCGAGCACTGATGGCGGTTTATGCGCCATCGGCGCTGGCATCGTGTCCACGTGTCCGTTAAGCAGAGATCATGCGCATCGTCACGCTGATCTTCTACTTCCTGTTCGGCGCGCTGCTGGCTTGGTTTGCCGCGCGAAACTGGGATTTCGTCACGCTGAAGCTGTGGGGCGATTACGAGCTGGCAATCCGGCTCCCCGTTCTGCTGCTCCTCACGTTCCTGATCGGCGCACTTCCGCTCGCGATCCTGCGCTACACCAGCCGCTGGCACTGGTCGCGGCGGGTGAAGAAGCTCGAGCGCGCGCTTGAAGACACGCAGGCCCCGGAGGCGGCGCCTGTCACGGATCCGGCCCCGCCGCCGCCCATCGCGCCGCTATGACCAACCCCGTCTTCTGTGCGGTCGATACGGCCGACAAGGATCACGCGCGGGCACTTGCCATGCGGGTCGCGGGCCGCGTCGGCGGAATCAAGCTCGGCCTTGAATTCTTCATGGCGAACGGCCGCGAGGGCGTGGCTGCGGTTGCGGGGGAGGGCGGGGTGCCTGTCTTCCTAGATCTCAAGCTCCATGACATTCCGAACACTGTCGCGGGCGCCGTCCGCTCGCTCGCTTCGTGCCCCTACGACATCCTCACCGTCCATGCGGGCGGCGGCAGCGCGATGATGCGCGCGGCGAAGGATGCGGCGCGGCCTGGCGCGAAGGTCGTGGGCGTCACGGTGTTGACCAGCATGGACGAGGACGATCTGGCCGCCACCGGCGTGATCGGCACGCCGGCCGACCAGGTCCGCAGGCTGGCGGTGCTGGCGCAGGGCGCGGGGCTCGACGGGATTGTGTGCTCCGCCCATGAAGTCGCCGCGATGCGCGCGGCGTGGCCGGAAGGTTTCTTCGTCGTCCCCGGCATCCGCCCGTCGGGCAGTGCCGTCGGCGATCAGAAGCGCGTGATGACGCCGCGCGAGGCGATGGGCGCGGGCGCGAGCATTCTCGTCATCGGACGGCCGATCACCGGCGCCGATGATCCCGGCGCGGCGGCGGACGCGATCCTTCAGAGCCTTTGAGCATGGCGCGCATCAAGATCTGCGGCGTGCGCGACCGTGCCGCGATCGATGCCGCAGCCGCCGGGCGCGCGGACTATGTAGGCTTCGTGTTCTTCGCGAAAAGCCCGCGCAATCTCTCGCTGGACGAGGCGGGCGGACTTGCCGGTGTGGTGCCGTCCGGCATTCGCCGTATCGGCCTGTTCGTGAACGCCGACGACGAGGCGATCGGCGCGGCCGTGCGCGCCGCGCGGCTGGACGGTGTGCAGCTTCACGGGGACGAGGGGCCGGACCGCGTGGCGGCGGTGAAGGCGCGCTTTGGCGTCGAGGTATGGAAAGCCCTGCCCATCGCAACCCGCGCGGATCTCGCCGCGGCGCGGCAGTATGCGGGCGTCGCCGATCGTATCCTGTTCGATGCGAAGACACCGCCCGGCGCGGCGCTTCCCGGCGGCATGGGCGTGCGCTTCGACTGGCGGTTGCTTGCCAGGGACAACGGGGGCTTTGATCCGGGGGCGCCGTGGGGGCTGGCGGGCGGACTTGACGCCTCGACAGTCGGCGAAGCCCTCGCTACGACGCAGGCGCCGCTCGTCGACGTTTCGTCGGGGGTGGAGAATGCGCCGGGCGTCAAGTCCCCGGCGATGATCAGGGCGTTTTGCGAGGCGGTGCGCGCACGATGACGGTTCAGAACAGCCTGAGACAGCAGCCGGACGAGCGCGGCCATTTCGGCGCCTTCGGCGGGCGCTATGTCGCTGAAACGCTGATGCCGCTGATCCTCGATCTTGAGCGCGAATACCGCGCCGCGCAGATCGATCCGGCATTCCGCGACGAGTTCGATTATCTGCTCAAGCACTATGTCGGCCGCCCGAGCCCGCTGTGGCTGGCGGAGCGGCTGACGGCGGACCTCGGCGGCGCGAAGATTTTTCTCAAGCGCGAGGACCTCAACCACACCGGCGCGCACAAGATCAACAATTGCATCGGCCAGATCCTGCTCGCGAAGCGCATGGGCAAGACAAAGATCATCGCGGAGACCGGCGCGGGCCAGCACGGCGTTGCGACCGCGACCGTGGCTGCGCTCTTCGGCCTGCCGTGCACGATCTTCATGGGCGCGGTGGATGTCGCGCGCCAGCAGCCGAACGTGTTCCGCATGAGGCTGCTCGGCGCGGAAGTCGTAGCGGTGGAATCGGGCGCAAAGACGCTGAAGGACGCGATGAACGAGGCGCTGCGCCACTGGGTCGCGAACGTCCACGATACCTTCTACATCATCGGCACGGTGGCGGGGCCGCACCCCTATCCGGAGCTGGTGCGCGATTTCCAGTCCGTGATCGGCACCGAGGCGCGCGCGCAGATTCTGGAGGCGGAAGGCCGGCTGCCGGATATGCTGATCGCGCCCGTCGGCGGCGGATCGAACGCCATCGGCCTGTTTCACCCGTTCCTCGACGACACGGATGTCGAGATCGTCGGCGTCGAGGCGGCGGGCGAGGGGCTGGACGGCAAGCACGCCGCGAGCCTCGCGGGCGGATCGCCGGGCGTTCTCCACGGCAACAAGACCTATCTGCTGCAGGACGAGGACGGCCAGATTACCGAGGCGCACTCGATCTCGGCGGGGCTCGACTATCCGGGCATCGGGCCGGAGCATGCGTGGCTGCACGACATCGGCCGGGTCCGCTATGAGCCTGTCACCGATGCCGAGGCGCTCACCAGCTTCCAGCGGCTGTGCAAGCTGGAAGGGATCATCCCGGCGCTCGAATCCGCGCACGCCATCGCGGCGGCAGAACGCATCGCGCCGACGATGGGCAAGGACAAGATCATCATCGTCAACCTCTCCGGGCGGGGGGACAAGGACATTTTCACGGTCGCCGAGGCGCTGGGGGTGAAGCTGTGAGGGGGCGTCTGGCCGTTTCAGTTTTGAAGAATGCCGTGCTTGCTGTTCTGCCCTTCTGGATCGTTTTTATTCTGACAAAGATCTTGAGTGATGGACCAGACTACGATCATCAAGGCTTTCATCTCACAATAGCCGCACTTGTTTTTTTATTGCCGCTCTTATGGGGTGCTGTTTTTGGTGTTTTTGTAGATGAAAATCTTGAGAGGTTGCGTTCAAAAAAATGTTATGATTATCATGATTATTGGTATTACTTTTTTGTAAGCATATTGTTCTATTTTGCTCATTGGGCATTTAGAGAATCTTGTGATTATGGATTTGTGGCAATGCAAATGCATTCTGCAATTGATTATTCCAATACGTGTGCCCCCAGATTCTTTTCATTCGCTATCGTATGCCAAGTGCCGACTTTTTTTCTTACTTTGAGAGGCGCTCGAAGTTCACTGGAACGGGCGTATAATGCAGACTAGAATTTCTTTCGCCTTCGCCCGCACCAGCTCCGAAGGCCGCGCGACGCTTGTCACCTTCGTTACCGGAGGCGATCCGACGCCTGCCGACACGGGCGCCGTGCTTGACGCGCTCGTCGCGGGCGGGGCGGACGTGATCGAGCTCGGGATGCCATTCACCGATCCTATGGCGGACGGCCCCGCCATTCAGCGCGCGAACCTCCGTGCGCTCGGGGCAGGGACGACGACGGCTGATATTCTCGGCATTGCGAAGACGTTCCGTGCGCGCCATCCGCAGGTGCCGCTCGTGCTGATGGGGTATGCGAACCCGATGCTTCGGCGCGGTGCTGATTGGTTCGCCGCTGCCGCGAAAGATGCGGGCGTGGACGGCGTGATCGCGGTCGACCTGCCGCCAGAGGAAGACCGCGAGCTTGGCCCGTCGCTGCGCGCGGCGGGGATCGATTTCATCCGGCTGGCGACGCCGACGACGGACGCCGCGCGGCTGCCCGCCGTGCTGGAAGGCGCGTCCGGCTTCCTCTATTATGTTTCGGTCGCGGGCATCACCGGGCTCCAGCAGGCCGCGCAGGGCAGCATCGAAGACGCTGTCGCACGGCTGAAGGCGGCGACGGATTTGCCTGTCGCGGTCGGCTTCGGCGTTCGCACGCCGGAACAGGCTGCCGCGATCGGCCGCGTTGCGGACGGTGTTGTCGTCGGCTCGGCGATCGTTGATATCGTTGCCGCGCACGGCGCCGGTGCCGCACCGCATGTGAAGGATTATGTGGCCGGGCTCGCCGCCGCGCTCGCCACTGCAAGGGAGAAGGCCGCATGAGCTGGCTCGAACGCATCCGCCCCGCGCTCAGTTTCCTCACCAAGAAGGAAACGCCGGACAATCTCTGGACGAAATGCCGGGGTTGCGGTCAGATGAATTTCCACCGCGAACTGGTGGATAACATGAACGTCTGCCCGCGCTGCGAATTCCACGAGCGCATCGGCCCGAAGGAGCGCTTCCAGCAGATATTCGACGGCGGCAAGTACGAGCGGCTGGCGATCCCGTCCGTGACCGAAGACCCGCTGAAATTCCGCGACCAGAAGAAATATACCGATCGCATCAAGGCCGCGCGCGCCGCGACCGGAGACCCCGAGGCGTTCGCGGTTGCGAAGGGCCGGATCGAGGACGTGCCCGCCGTCGTCGGCGTGCAGAACTTCGCCTACATGGGCGGATCGATGGGCATGGGCGTGGGCGAAGCGTTCATCGCGGGGGCGGAAGCCGCGCTCGATGCGCGCGCGCCATACGTTGTGTTCACCGCGGCGGGCGGCGCGCGGATGCAGGAGGGGCTCCTCAGCCTGATGCAGATGCCGCGCGCGACCGTGCTTACCTCGCTGCTGCGCGAGGCGGGGCTGCCCTACATCGTCGTCATCACGGATCCGACGACGGGCGGCGTCACGGCGTCCTACGCAATGCTCGGCGACGTCCATATTGCCGAGCCGGGCGCGCTCATCGGCTTCGCGGGCCAGCGCGTCATCGAACAGACGATCCGCGAAAAGCTGCCCGAAGGCTTCCAGCGCGCCGAATATCTGCACGAGCACGGCATGGTCGATCTGGTCGTTCACAGGAAGCGGCTGAAGGCACAGCTCGGCAGCCTGCTCGGCATACTCACGCAAGCCCCTGCGAAAGCCGCATGAACCGGATGATGCCGCACTGATGGCGACCGAGGGGGCCCGGTCAGAAAATCCCGCGCTCGATGCCCTGCTCGTCGAGGCGAAGGCGCTGCATCCCAATCTGATCGACCTGACGCTCGGCCGCGTCGAACGGCTGCTCGGCAAGCTCGGCAATCCGCACCACCACCTGCCGCCGGTGTTTCACGTGTCCGGCACGAACGGCAAAGGCTCGACTGCCGCGTTCCTGCGCGCTTGCCTTGAGGCGGCGGGATACCGCGTCCACGTTTTCACCTCGCCGCATCTGGTGCGTTTCAATGAGCGCATCCGCCTTGCCGGGCGGCTCATCACCGACGGCGAACTGATCGAGCTTCTGAACGATGTGATCAGCGTCAACAACGGCGAGCAGATTACCTTCTTCGAGCTGACCACGGCGGCCGCGTTCACGGCCTTCTCGCGCACGCCCGCCGACGCCTGCGTCATCGAGGTCGGGCTCGGCGGCACGTGGGATGCGACGAATGTGCTTCCGACGGCGGCGATCTGCGGCATCGCGCAGCTCGGGCTCGATCATCAGCAGTTCCTCGGCAATTCAATCCTCGACATCGCGCGCGAGAAGGCGGGTATCGCCAAGAAGGGCGTGCCGCTTGTCACCTCTCGCTACCCGCAAACGGTTGCGGCGGCGATCGGCGAGGTGGCGGGGCCGAAGGGCGCCCGCATCATCGCGCGCGGCATCGATTGGGACGTGGGCATCTATCAGGACCAGCTTCACTATCGCGACAGCAAAGCCAAGCTGACGCTCGGCATGCCGCGCCTGCCGGGCGCGCACCAGATCGACAATGTCGGCCTCGCCGCCGCGATGCTGCGCCACCAGAGCGCGCTCGCCGTGCCGGACGCGGCGCTGCGCGCCGGGCCGGGCTGGGCGGAATGGCCCGCGCGCCTGCAGCGACTGGAAAGCGGCCCGCTTGTGGCGCACCTGCCGCAGGGCAGCGAACTCTGGCTCGACGGCGGCCACAATCCTTCTGCCGCCCGCGTCATCGTCGACGCCTTTCGCGCCCAGGATATCGCGGCGACGCCGTTCCACCTCGTGCTCGGGATGCTCCAGAGCAAGGATGCGGCTGCCTTCCTGAAAGCGTTCGCGGGCCGCGTGACGGCGGCACACACCGTACCGATCCCCGAGCACGACTGCCTGCCCCCGGAAGCGCTGGCGAAACTCGCCGGCGATGTGGGGCTGCCCGCGACTCCCGCCGCGTCGGTCGACGAAGCGCTCCGCCGCATCGGCCACGCCGCCGACCGCAAGGCGCCCCCCGTGGTGCTGATCGCGGGCTCGCTCTACCTTGCGGGGGATGTGCTGAAGATAAACGGACCGCTGCCCGTCTAATCTTCGGCCTTCTCCGTTCCCGCGGTGCCGATCGATGCGTCGATGAGCCCGGCGCGCATCATCAGCCAGAAGAGGAGGATGCCGGGGAGCGCGATGGCCGTGGTGAACAGGTAGTAGTTCACATAGCCGAACGCTTCGATCAAAGCGCCCGCTGTCGTTCCCGTCATGAAGCGGCCGACGATGCTGGCGAAGGCGGAGATGAGCGCATATTGCGCCGCTGTGAAACGAAGATCGGTGAGCGCGGAGAAATAGGCGACGACGCAGACACCGCCGATGCCGCTCGCAAAATTTTCGAAGCCGATGGCAAGCGCCATGCCGGTGTTGCTGTGTCCAGCAGCGGCGAGCAGCGCGAAGCTGAAGTTGGACACAGCCATCAGGATCAGGCTGAGCAGAACGGAGCGCTTGAGGCCGAGCCGGGCATAGAGCACGCCGCCCACGAAGATCCCCGCGAGCAGCGCCCAGAAGCCGACGCCCACGTCGTAGATCGCGATTTCCGTATTCGAATAGCCAAGGTCTTCGAACAGCAGGCGAAGCGTGAGGTTCGCCAGCGTGTCGCCGATCTTGTGGAGGAGGATGAACAGCAGCACCAGCCACGCGCCGCTGCGCTGGAGGAACTCCGCGAACGGGCCGATGATCGCCGTGCCGAGCGTCTTCAGTGTCTTTCGCGCAGCCACTTCCTTGTGGCGCGCGGGTTCGCCCATGATGAGCGCGGTGATCGCGGCCGGAAGCGCGAACACCGCGCACAGCATATAGGCCGCGCCCCAGCCGAGATTCCATTGCATCGGGTCGGCGGCCACGAGCGCGAGCGCACCTGCGCCCGCCGCGCCGATGCGCCAGCCGTATTGCGACATGCCCGCGCCGACGCCGAGCTGGCGCGGCTCCAGCAGCTCGATGCGATAAGCGTCGATGACGATATCGAACGTCGCGCCGGCGACACCCACGAAGATCGCGGCGAGCGCGACCGCCATGATATCCGCCTTCGGGTCCATAAGCCCGAGATTGATGACCGCGACGATGACCAGCACCGCCGTGAACAGCATCCACGAGACGCGCTGGCCGAGGCGCCCAAGCAGCGGCAGGCGCACGCCTTCCACAACCCACGCCCAGAGGAACTTGAAATTATAGGCGAGGAACACGAGCGCGAAGGTGGTGACGCTCTTCTTGTCGATACCGTCCTGCGCAAGCCGCGTGGTGAGCGTCGCGCCGATCATCGCGTAGGGGAAACCCGATGACATGCCGAGGAACAGCGCAGCGAACGGCGCGGCTTCGAAATAGGGGCGGACACCTGCGGGAAGACGGTCCCGAACCGATGCCAAATTGCCCGCCATGCGTGCTCCTTCATGCTGACCGGGTGCGTGTGTAAGCGAGAAATGGCCGCACGGGAATCTCCCGCGTTTGCGCTAGGTGTCGGAGAGACACAGGCGCGGTAGAATGGGCCGCATGGATGCTCTTTCACCCCCGCGCCGTCCGACGCCCGGCCAGCTTGCGCTGGCGCGCGCGGTAGCGGAGGGCGGCGGCATGGAGGAGGCGCGCACGGCGACCGTGCCTGCCGCTGTCTACACCGACGCGGCCCGGTTCGCGCTGGAGCGCGAGCGGCTGTTCGGGCGGCTGCCCGTGGCCGTCGCGGTGTCGGCGCTGCTGCCCGAGGCGAACATGGCGGTGCCGCATGACGGGTTCGGCGTGCCGCTGCTTCTCGCGCGTGACGGCAAGGGCGCGGTGCGCGTGTTCCTGAACGTCTGCCGCCATCGCGGCACGCGGCTGATGGACGGTGCCGAGGTGCAGAAGGCGCCGCGCATCGTCTGCCCCTATCATGCCTGGGCATATGGACCCGACGGCCATCTGGCGGGCGTGCCGCGCGCCGACACGTTTCCGGGGCTGGACAAGGCGGAGCGCGGGCTTCTGGAACTGCCCTCGCGCGAGGCGGGCGGCATCATCTGGGCGGGGCTGGAGCGGGATCGGGCTTACGATTTCTCGTATGTCGAGGGGCCGCTTGCTGCCGATTTCGATGCGCTCGGGCTTGGCGAGATGTATCTCTACAATCGCCGCACGCACGATGTGCCCGCGAACTGGAAGCTGATCATGGACGCGTTCCTTGAAAGCTACCATGTGCAGCGCCTGCACGCGAAAACGATCGCGCCGTTCTTCGTGGACGGGATCACGGCGGGCGACCTCATCGGCCCGCACGCGCGCTCGGCGGTGGCGCGTGCCGATTATCTTGCCAAGGTCGACCTTGAAGACTGGGCGGCGCTGCGCCGTGTCGTCACCTACGCCTATCAGCTCGTGCCCGGCACGGTGCTGGTGTTCTCGCCCGACTATGTGAACCTGATGACGCTGATGCCGCAGGCAGCGGGGCGCACGCTTGTCGAGGACTTCATGCTGATCCCCGAAAAGCCCGCGACGGCGAAGGCCGAGGATCACTGGCGGCGGTCATGGGAGTTGCTCGACGGCGGCGTGTTCGGCACCGAGGATTTCGGCGCCGCCGCGCGCGGTCAGCAGGGGCTGGAATCGGGCGCCGTTTCGGAGCTGTTGCTCGGCAGCCTCGAACTCGGCATCCGCCGCTTTCACGAGACGGTCGAGAGCCTTATCGCATAGGCTCCGGGGTGAGCAACGGCGGGTCGGTCTCGCCGCGCGACACCACCACGGCGGCGGCAAGATCACCCGTCACGTTCAGCGTCGTGCGGCACATATCGAGGAAGCGGTCGACACCGAGTATGAGGCCGATGCCTTCGGGCGGCACGCCGACCATGCCGAGGATCAGCGCCACCACGGGCAGCGAGCCCGCAGGCACGCCCGCCGTACCGATGCCGCCGAGGATGCACACCAGCATCACCACCACCTGCTGGCCGAGATTGAGTTCGACGCCAAAGAACTGCGCGAGGAACAGCACGGTGACGCCTTCGAACAGCGCGGTGCCGTTCTGGTTCGCCGTTGCGCCGATGGTGAGCACGAAGCGCGAGACGCGGCGCGGCAGCATCAGTTTGGTCTCCGCGACGCGCAGCGCCGTGGGTAGCGTGGCGTTCGACGAGGCGGTGGAGAAGGCCATGACGATCGCCTCCTCCGATCCCTTGAAGAAACGCATGGGCGACATGCCGCCGAGATATTTCACCGCCAGGGAGTAGACGACAAGCATGTGGATGCCGAGCGCGAGGACGACGACACCGACGTAGGAGGCGAGGCGGGCGAGCAGATCCCACCCGAACAGCGCGGCAAGGTTGAACATGAAGCAGGCGACGGCATAAGGCGCGAGGCGGATGACGAGATTGATGAGCGTCATCGTGACGTCGAACAGGCCTTCGATCGCGCCTTTCAGACGCTCGGCTCCCGGCGTATTCGCGATAACGAGGCCGATGCCGAACATCAGGGCGAAGAACATCACGGCGAGGATGTCGTTGTCCGCGGCCGCGCGGATGACGTTCGATGGGACAATATTGAGCAGCGCGTCCATGCCCGAAGGCGCGGTGCGCGAGGTGTTGACGATGGCGGACGCGCCCTCGCTCGCATCGGCGAGCAGGCGCTGCGCGAGTGCTGGATCAATGCCGTCGCCGGGGCGCAGGACGTTCACCAGCACGAGCCCGATCACGACCGCGATGGCCGAAACCCCGATCGTGTAGGCGAGCGTTTTCCAGCCGATACGGCCGAGCGAACGGATGTCGCCCATCTCCGCGACACCGAGCACCAGCGCCGAAAACAGCAGCGGGATCACCAGCATGAACAGCAGGCGCAGGAACAACTGGCCGATCGGGCCGGTCACATAGGTCGTGACGGTCTGCACCCATGCAGCGTCGGCGCCCGC
>NZ_JACESP010000025.1 GCF_013911755.1 Sphingosinicella sp. | reverse complement strand
GCAAGCTCGCCGCCTAACATCAACCCCCAGACGAGGCCCGCACTCCGCTAATTTACGCCGCGAGTTGCGCCAAATGTTCTGACGACGGACAGGCGGCAAATCCCCTAACATACTGCTTCCCGATGCCGATTTCGAACGGGCTGTCCCGCTTGGCGTGATGGCAGCGTTCCGCAACGTCGGTCAGTCATGCAGCGCGCCGACGCGCATGATCGTGCCGCGTTCACGGCTCGCAGAGGTTGGGGCCATTGCGCGCAAAACGGTCGAAGCAATCGTCGTTGGCGAACCGGCGGAGGAGACGACGACGCTTGGCCCCATTGCCAACCGGGCGCAGTTCCAGCGCGTGCAAACCATGATTGCGGTGGGCTTGGAAGAGGGCGCGAAGCTCGTCTGCGGCGGTCCGGGGCAGCCGGACAGGCTGAACCACGGCTACTACGTTCGCCCGACCGTGTTTTCCGAAGTGTCGAGCGCCATGCGCATCGCGCAGGAAGAGATCTTCGGGCCTGTTCTTGCCATTCTGCCCTACGACGACATCGACGAGGCCGTGTCGATTGCCAACGATTCCATATTTGGCCTTGGCGGGCATGTGCAGGGTACGGACATCGACCTGGCCCGCAGCGTGGCCCTGCGTATCCGCACTGGCCAGGTTCACATCAATCACCCTGCGTGGGACGCCCATGCGCCGTTCGGCGGCTACAAACGGTCCGGCAACGGTCGCGAATACGGGGTATTCGGCTTTGAGGAATACCTTGAAATAAAGGCTGTCCTTGGTTTCGCATGAATTCGGAATTCACCGGAGAAGTTTGACATGCCCGCGCCTCTCGCTTTCATCAATTCCACGCCCGACCTGCCGCGCGAAGCCGACGCCGTCGTCATTGGCGGGGGGATCATCGGGAGCTTCACGGCCTACTATCTGGCCAAGCGAGGCCTGAAGGTCGCGCTGATCGAGAAGGGCGTGGTCGGCGGCGAGCAATCCAGCCGCAACTGGGGCTGGTGCCGGCAGCAGAACCGCGACGAGCGCGAACTGCCGCTGGCGACCAAAGCGCTCGATCTATGGGAACAGTTCGGCCTGGAGAGCGGTGAGGAAACAGGCTTTCGCCGCTGCGGCCTGTTCTATGTCAGCAACGATTCTGCTGAGATCGACGCTTGGGCACGCTGGGGTGAATACGCGCGATCGATCGGGGTCAAGACGCGGATGCTCAACAGCCAGGAAGCGACCGAGCATGGCAAGTTCACCGGACAGGTATGGAAGGGCGGCGTGCATTCGCAGATGGACGGAATCGCCGATCCCGGCCTGGCGGTTCCGGCCGTGGCGCGCGCGCTGATGGCGCTGGGCAGTACCGTCCACCAGGCCTGCGCGGCGCGCGGGATCGAGACGACCGGCGGCGCCGTGAGCGCGGTGGTAACCGAGCGCGGCACGATCCACGCCCCGCTGGTCATTCACGCGGGCGGCGCCTGGGCATCTTCATTCATGCGGCAGCTCGGCGTGCGTTTTCCGCAGGCCACTGTCCGCCAGTCGATCCTCGCCGTGGGCACCGGGCACATGAGCCTGCCCGATGCGTTCTACGGCGATTCAATGTCGATCACGCGGCGCGGTGATGGATGCCACGCTCTGGCCTATAGCGGCCGGGCCAAGGTCGATCCGACCATGCAATTCCTGAAGTACCAGAGGCAGTTCCTGCCGATGTTCAAGCAGCGCTGGAGAAAGGTTTCGCCCGGCGGCCTGCAGGGCCTGCGTGCCGGGCACGAGAAGCTCTCGCGCTGGCGGTTGGACCGGGCCACTCCGATGGAGGCCCGCCGTATCCTCGATCCGGCCCCCGACCTCAAGACCATTCGCCTGACTGTTGAGCGTGTTTCCAGGCTGATCCCGGCTGTGGCGACGGCGCCGGTGGTGGCAAGCTGGGCAGGCTTTGTGGACAGCACGCCCGACGGTGTTCCGGTGATCGGCGAGGTTTCGTCCGTGCCCGGCCTTATCCTTGCCGCCGGTTTCAGCGGACATGGTTTCGGAATCGGGCCCGGTGCCAGTCACCTCGTCGCCGATATCGCGACCGGCCATGAGCCGATCGTGGACCCGCGCCCTTATCGGCTGTCGCGGTTCGATCGCGGCGAGCGGGTCGACGTTTCGGAATTCTAGGTGTTTGGTCCCGGCATTTGATGGTGCATTATTCAGCCAACTATGGAGGGATGCGCTATGGGATGGTTTTTCATGGAAGCGCCTGCACGGCAGTGGCGGCATCACCCGCATCGGCAGCCCGATTGGTCCGGCGAAATAATCGTCCACCCGGGCAAGCACATTCGGTATGAACTGCCAAGATTAACCCGAAACTCGACATTCGCTAGGCGGCGTCCGCATTCATGATGGCTGCGTGGAAGACCAGCCCATTATGTTGGTCCCTGGGTCAGCTCCTTTTAGAATTTTGGTTTAATAACAATAAGGTATAAAGATTATCCATGTGGTGTGCCGCATGATGCACTCTTAAATCGAAACGGGGCAGGAAAATGGCGAGCAGCATTTCAATCCCAGCAGCATCCTTTAGCGACGCAGTGCCGAAGATGAGCGCAACCGCGGTCAGCACCCGGCTTGCCAATATCGATGCCCTGCGCGGTTTCGTGATGGTCCTCATGCTGCTCGACCATTTGCGGGAAACCTGGTTCGTCAACTACGCGGTGGACGACCCATATAATGCCGGTATCGGCCTGATCGCTATCGGCTTTGCCCGCTTTGCCGTGAGCTTTTGCGCTCCGGTATTCGTGGCGCTTACGGGTCTTGGCGTCTACCTGTTCAGCATCAATCATACCGTTGAGGAGACCACCTCGTACCTTTTGAAGCGGGGCTTTCTGCTCATCGCGATCGAACTTGTCTACCTGTCCCCATTGTATTGGGGGATCGCGCCCCAGCCAACGTTCTGGTTGCAGGTGATATGGTGCATCGGCCTCAGCATGATTGCGCTGGCCGCGCTGATGCGTTTGCCCCGCCCCGCCCTGATCGCATTTGGCTTGGTCACGGTCGGTCTTCACAACCTGCTCGATCCGATCCAGCTGACGCCGGAGAGTTCGTTTTATCCGCTGTGGGCGATACTGCACCAGCGCGACGTGATCGCCTTGCCCTTCGGCTTTGTCGCCAAGACGACTTATCCAATTCTGCCCTGGCTCGGCGTCATCTCACTGGGCTTCGCGATCGGGAACTGGTTCCGCCCCGAAGTCGCGCCGGAAGCCCGGCAGCGCAAGCTGCTTCTGCTTGGCTTCGGAATGATTGGCGCGTTTATCCTGTTGCGACTTCTCAATGTCTATGGCGACAAGCCCTGGTCCGTCGTCGAAGGCGATCCGGTCCGGACATTCATCAGCTTCATATCGATGACGAAGTATCCCCCCTCGCTGCTTTTCTTGCTGCCGACGCTGGGGGGCGGTGCGCTCTTGCTTGTCCTGTTCGAGAAGATCGATACTTCGCGGCTGGTCGCAGCTCTGTCGGTTTTCGGCGCCGCCCCGATGTTCTTTTACCTGCTCCATCTCACGGTGCTGAGGATACTTTATCACAGCGCCCTGGCGATCTGGGGGCCGAACAACGGGCAGGCCTATATGTTCGACGATTACAACTGGGTGTTTGTCTGGTACGCAGCGATGATCGTGCCGCTGTACCTTCCCACCGTGTGGTATTCGCGTCTAAAGCGGCGTCGGCGCGACATCGCCTGGCTCAAGTATTTTTGAGTCTCGCAAGGTGCCAAGGCCTTTGGGCCCACACCATGGATTGGACCTGTACACTAAGCCCAATTGGCTATTGGCCGCCCGTTCTCTCTCGAACTAGTTGATCTATCAATTCTGGCCCGGAAAGCGTCGAGATGTCGCCAAGCGAACCAAGGTCACCCTTGGCAAGGCTGGGGGCAGAAAGACAAAGTCGAGAACTGCTATCGGCCCGATTTTTTGCACCTGACTTGAAGCTTGAGCTCCTGCTCGATTCCCTTTGTTCGCCTCAATCCCGCTGTAGCCGTCTCTCGCAAAACGCTTGAGCGGAGCGCCGGGCCAGGTCGGCTAGGGGTCACGTTCTTTCGGCAATTCCATCGATCAGAAGCTGAAGCCGAAGCCGAGCACAGCGCGCGTTACCCGCCATGGGTCGCCTGCCGCGACAGCAATCGAGCGAGTGGATCCAAGCAATCGCTCGTGGACGACGCCGGTGTAAACGTTGAAATGCTCGCCCAAAGAATGGCGCAATCTGAGCGAAGCCTCCACATCGGTGAAGCCGTTGCCGAGGTCTTCGTCTGGAATCTCCTGCGCCGACCAGCCGACGGCAAGGCGCGGCTCGAGGACCAGCCGGGGGGTAAGGTCTACACCGAGCAGGAGTTGGCCTGCGCCGGCCAGGTCGCCATCCTGCGAGACGAACACGTAATGCTCCGCCTCAAGTCCGGGCAGTACGTCCACGACCATCCCGGCAACCCCGTGGGTAAGGTCGGAACCGGCCCGCACATCGTGGCGCACGCCGAGGTGCAGCGCGGCCTTGTCCGAGAGCGAACGCGAATAGAGCGCCTGGACCTCGAAATCGTCAAAGGCGGTGCGCGTGTCGCTGCCTCCGGCCGCCTTGACGAGCAATTGGTCCGCACCGTCGCCCAACGTCAGCGTACTATCGAGCACAAGGTGATCGTCGCCCCGTCCAACGTGCACCTCGAGAAGATCCACCTCCAGCTCCACGACGGTCTGTGCCGCGGCAATGGCAGGCTGGAAACCGAGAGCGATCATGGCAGCGGCGAGCTGCAGAGGGACACGGTTTTTCATGCATTTTTGTTCGCACGCCTTTGCAGGCTCATTGTGTCGAAGTGGCCATACGTGCTGACATTTTCTGTCAAAACCACGTGCGAATTCCGAATAATACAGCGATCGAAAAAAAAGCCTTGCGGGGTTGGCCGGCCGTCAGCCCTCAAGCAGGGCAGACAATTTCTGCCGCCCGCGATAGATGCGGGTTTCGATGGTCTTGCGGCTCACGCCGAGCAGCTCCGCGGCCTCGTCCTGGCTCATCCCTTCGATCGCGCAGAGTATCAGTGGTTCGCGCAGCCTGGCGGGCAACGCCTGAACCTCGCGCCGGATATGCTCGACTGCGCGGGCCGAGCGCAGCGCCGCTTCGGGGTCGAGCCCCGGATCGGCGATGGCAGCGGCCTCGTCGATCGGGCGGGCGAAGGTCAGCAGGCGGTGTACCTTGCGGCGGCGGCTCCAGTCCCGGCACTTGTTGAGCGCGATGCGCAGGATCCACGCGCGGAACGGACGCTCGTCATCGAAGCGGCGCAGCGCGGCGAAGGCGGCGATGAAGGCTTCCTGCGTAATGTCGAGTGCTTCGCATTCCTCTCCGACGTGGTGGCGGGCAAGGCGGAACACCGCCTCGCGGTGGCGGCGCATCAATGCGGCAAAGGCCAATTGGTCGCCGCCCAGCGCGGCCCTGGAGAGCCCTGCGTCGGCTGCAAGATCATCGGGCCCGGACATGCCGGGCTATCCGCCGCCTGCCTCGGTCAGCGCCTTGTCCACGGCCCGGTCGAAGCGCACGGCCTGGTCGGGGCGCAGCAACGCGCGCATGGCGAAGACGTGCTCAAGCGTGGCCTTCTGCAGGTCGCCCATAGCCATGTGCGCATGATCGACGGCAGCGGCCACGCGGGGGCCGTACTGGTGTTCGCTGGCCATCGCCCGGGCCAGTTCGGCGTTGGCCTGCCCGAGCGTCGCTTCCAGTTCGGCGCGACGGCTGGCGAAGCGGACTTCCAGCGCCTCGATCCTGGCTTCCTGTTCGCGGTCGAGATCGAGCTGCTGGTGTACGAAGGCATGGAGTTCTCCACCGGAATGCCCTTGCGGTGCGAGCAGGCTTCGCGACGCCCACAATGTCCCCAGCGCCACGGCGGCGGAAATGAGCGCGACGAGGAGGTAGCGGCCGGCGTTTCCCATCACAGGCTCAGCAGCCGCGAAGGGGCTGCCGCCGGGATCCCGAACAGCGGCTCCGCCCGCGCTTTATCGGCCGGCGCGAGGCCGGCCGAAAGGACGATCACCAGTGAAATGGCCCCGGCAAGCACCAGCCCGCGCCGGGTAATCGCTGCCTCGCGCTGCACCGCAATGCCGGCGAAGACGCGCTGCTCGATCATGTCCAACCCATCCGGGAGGGGGGCCTCGCGCAATTGGGTAAATTGGCTGTCGAGCTTGGTCATCATTTCCCGTCCTACTGGTTTCAGCATAGGATACGTGCGCGGCGACTGCATCCCTCAATCATCTGTCCCGACCCGTTTTTGAGGGATGGGTGAGCCGTCCGCGTATAGCCCGGTACAATCCTGCAAATCATGGAGAAACCCCATGCGCCGCCTGTCCCTGATGTCCCTCGCCGTTTCCGCCCTCTTCGTCTCGACCGTGCCTGCCGCCGCGCATCCGCGCCTCGTATCGGCCTCGCCCGCGGCCAACGCCTCGGTTGCCCCACCGACGCAGATCGTGTTGACCTTTTCCGAATCCCTCGTTGCGCCGCTGTCGGGGATCGAGCTGACGATGACGGCGATGCCCGGCATGGCCGATCACCCGCGAATGCCAATCCGCGGCTTCAACACGAAGGTTGAAGGCCGCACACTCACCGTCAAGTTGCCCCGCCAGCTGGCGGCGGGCACTTATGAGCTGAATTGGCACGTTGTCGCTGCCGACCAGCACCGGATCGAGAATAGCTACACCTTTACCGTCCGCTAGGCCGATGGATGACGCCTGCTTCGTCGTCGCCCGCCTGGCGACCTATGCAACGCTGCTGCTGGCGGCGGGAGTTCCGCTCTACCTGACGGCTGCGCGTGAGCGCGGCGCCTGGCGCTTGTCCGGGGGAGTCACGCTTGCCGCCATGGCCGCCTCGGCTTGGTGGGTGCTGGAAGCCATTGCCTCCATGGCGGGGCAGCCGGTCGGTCAGATCGATCCGGAAATGGCCTTTGCCGTGCTCGATGCGACCCCGCTAGGCATGGTGATGGTCGTCCGTCTGGTGGCGCTCCTTGCAGCGCTCGCAGCCCTGTGGCGCTGTAACATGGGCCTTGCCGCTCTCGCCGCTTCCGTGGCGCTGGCGACCATGGCGTGGACCGGTCACGCCGGGGCGGGAGAGGGCGGAACGGGCGCGCTGCACCGGGCCAGCGATGTCGTCCACCTACTTGCAGCATCGATCTGGACTGGGGCTCTGACCTTGTTCTCCGGTGCTGCGATCTCCAGCCAGGATCGGGAGACGCTGCTGCGCCGCTTATCCGCCTTTGCCACGATCGGCAGCGCGATCGTGGTCCTGCTCCTGCTGACCGGGATCGCCAACACGCTGGCGATTGCCGGCTGGCCGATCGACCTAGCCTCGACTTGGACATGGCTACTGGGCGCCAAGCTTGCCTTGTTCCTCGGGATGCTGGCGCTCGCTGTTTTCAACCGCTGGCTACTCACGCCTCGGCTCGCGCGTGATCCGACTGGAAACCTGGGATACCTGAAGTTGTCACTTGCGCTCGAAACAGGTGCGGCATTTCTGATTCTTGCCATTGTCAGCTGGCTGGGCGTTCTCTCTCCTTCCTGACAGGTCGGCCAGGGGAACACGCATCACCAGTCAGCTGCCCCGTCCCGCAATAAATCTCACTTCGATGCGGACAATACCAGGTGACCCGGAGCGACCTCCGTCACTTCCACGCCCGTCATGATGTGCAGCGCCTCCACGAAGCCTTCGACTTCGCCGGCCTTGAAGTAGCCCGCTATGGGCATGGCGCGCAGTTCATCGCCGCGAACTTCGATGTCGACGTCCGAATAGCGGCCGACCTCATCCACCACATCGGACAGCGGTTCCCCCGCAAAGGCGAGCATACCGACGCGCCACGATAGCTTGCGATCGATCTCGGTGGGCGTCACATGCTCCAGGATCTCGACGTGCTCGGCCGAAAAGACCGCGCTCTGGCCGGCTGTCAGTTCCATGACCGTGCGGGCTGGTCTGCTGACGCTCGGCGTTCCTGCGAGCGGTTTCGCCGCGGCGAGGGCGACACGCCCCTCGGAGACCATGACATCGAGCTTGTTTGCCTTGTTAAGGCGCACGGAGAATGCCGTTCCCACGGCTCTCACCACGCCGTTTCCGGCATAGACGGAGAAGGGCCTCGATGCATCATGCGCGACCTCGAAAAACGCTTCCCCGCGCAGAAGCTTTACGCGCCGCTCCGTTTCCGTGAACTCTGTGGCGATGCGGCTGTCCGTATTGAGCGTCAGCTTCGAACCATCCGGCAAGGTGACAATTTCCTGCCCCCCCACTTTCGTTTGATAGTCTGCCGCGAAGCGGGCAGGGCGGGGCTCAAGCCCATCGCGGTTGAGAAGCGCACCGATGGCCACCACAGCCAGCAGAACCGCAGCCAGTGCCGGCAATGCCACCGCCGCGCGGCGCAGGAACGACCGCTTCGCCGGCGCGTCTCCTGCCGAGGCATAAGCGTTCAGGGCTTCCAGCCTGTCGAGGCCATCCCAGAGCCCGGAGAAGCGTTCGAAGGCATCGCGATTCTGCTCGCTTTCACCGCGCCACCGGGCGAACGCCGCATGGTCCGCGGGGGTCATCTCGCCGCCGGCAAGGCGCGCCGCCCATTCGGCAGCTTCCGCCTCGCTCTTCTTCGGATCGGGAAGAAGATAGATATTGTGGGCGTCAGTCATTGGCTTTGCGCGCCATTTCGGTTTCGGGAGCCGCCATTTTCAGGACCGCGCCTGTGCTCGCCTTGCGCAGTGCGCTGCCGCTGAATTCCGCCGGGTCATAGCCCTGATTGCGCAGATAGGCGTTGCACGCGATCAAGGCCGCCGCCACGCGCTTTTCAACCGTGCTGACCGAGACGTCCAGTTTCGCGGCAATTTGCTTGAACTTCAGCTTATCGACCTTGCACATCCACAGGGCTTGCCGCAGTTCCGGTTTCAGACTGGCCATCGCCTGAGAGAGGACGAACAATTTTCGGCGTCCGTCGACCTGCTCCTCGACCGTGCCATGACGCTCGTCGACGAGCGCTTCGGCGCCGTTTGAATCCTCGAAGAATTCCGTCACGCTGTTTTCCTTCCTCGTCGCCTCGCTGATCGCCAGGTTCTTGGCAACGCGGATAAGGAAGGCCTTGAGGTTGCCGATATCCTGCTTCTCGCTGGCCACGAAAGTGCGCAGGAAGACCTCCTGCACGAGGTCGTCCACGTCGTCCCCTCGGCGGCGATAGCGTGAGACGACGCGCCGAAGCGTCATCTCGCAGTCGATAAACGTGTTCAGCAAACGCGACATCGATGCTTTCCGAAGCGGCCGAGGGCACCCGGCGACGCGGACGCTAGCACGAAGCGGAATGGCAGGCCAGAATCCATCACGCTGCCTCGGCTTTCTATGCCTGCCATCCGCATATCTAGGCCCCGAAGCTTGCCTCGTAGACACGCATCCAGTTCTCGCCCATGACCTTGTCGATGTCGGCCGTGCGCCAGCCCCGCCGTTCCATCTCGGCGCGGACAGCCGGGAGTTTCGAAATATCTTCGAATCCCTGCGCATATTGGATCGGGTCCTGAACATAGGTCATCTCCGGCGGAAATGCGAAAGACTCCTCCGGATTGATGGAAGACGTCGCGCCGGTCGTGAAATCGCCGCCGATGCCGATGTGATCCACGCCGACGAGCTTTTTCAGATAGTCGAGTTCGTCGACGTAGCGCTTGATGTCCGCGCGGCGTCGCGGTTCCTTGCGCTTGCCCACATCACCGCGGCCCCAGCTCATGAAGGGATCGATCGCGCTGACGCCAAAAAGGCCGCCGGTCTTCGCGATGCCTTCAATCACCCGGTCCGATGTGTTGCGTGGGTTGGCGTTGAGCGCGGCGATGTTCGAATGGGTGCACACGACCGGGCGCTCCGCCATCGCAATGACGTCGAGGCTGGACTGCTCGCCGGTATGGCCGCCGACATCGACCAATATGCCGAGCGACTGCATCTGCGAGACGATGGTCCGCCCAGCCTTGGTGAGGCCGACGTGCGGATCAAGGCAACCGCCGGCAAAGGCATTGGTCAGGTTGTAGATAAGGCCGCAAACGCGAAGGCCGAGATCGTAGAAAAGCCGCATCGTCGTCTTTGGCGGTTTGGACCACCAGTCGCTTTCGCCCTTCATGACGAAAAGGTCGGCTTCCTGCCAACCGATGGTGAGGGAAATCCTGCCTTCGCGCTTGATGCGCCGGATATCGGCGGCCGTTTTGGCGATCTCCACGTATGCCGCATTTCGGGCCGCGAATTCGAGCAGCTGCGACATTTGGAGGAGCGATGGCAACATGCTGACGTTCCAGCAATCGACGCCGCCTTTTCGCAGCAGTTCAAGATATTCGGTGGTCGGCGCAGCCGGGCTGCATCCATCCACCACGATCGGGCCAATTGCGGAAGGCTCGTCCGCCACGGCGCGGCCCGCAGCCGTGCTCGCCGCGGCGGCAAGGAGGCTTCCTCCCGTCAGCTTCATCAGCCCGCGGCGGTTCATTTCGGATCCCATCAGAAAACCTCCCTGTCCAAACCCTAGTTCGCCGCCTGTGCAAAAGGCACGGGTGGTTCCTGTTGCTGCAAATGCCGAATGAAGAAGCCCGCGAGCCGCCGCGCTGCATAGGGATGATATCCCACGTCATGGGCTGCGTTCGGCACGAGCACGAACTCGAACTCCTTGCCCGCCTCGATCAGCGCATTCGAAAACGCCACCGTTTGATTGAACGGCACGTTTTGATCGATCTCGCCTGCGATCAGCATCAGTCTGCCTTCCAGCCGCTTCGCCAAATGCAGATTGTCGACGCGCGCGTAGACATCCTCCTCGCCATCCCTCGGAACGCCGAAGAAGCGTTCTACCGAGATCGAGGAGATCATGGTTCGATAGTCGTGCGGGCCCGCGATCGAGACGGCAGCCTTGTAGAAATCCGGGAACAGTAGAATGGCGCGTGCCGAGGCGTAGCCACCGAACGAAATGCCGGTGATGCCGACGCGCTCCAGATCCATGTAGGGCCGCGTTCGCGCAGCCGATCTGATTCCGGCGACATGATCGGCAAGGGCGAACGAATCTTCGTCCTTCATCGGCGCCATGTGAAAGGCCCGCGACCGTCGCGGCGTGCCGCGCCCGTCCTGAACGACGATGATGAACCCGAGTTCCGCAAGCGCCTGCATGTAGGCGGCGCGCGCGCCAAGGGCGTCCGTGAAGCTCTGCGGCGCGAACGATACCTGCGGGCCGGCGTAGATCTGCTCGATCACGGGATAGCGTCTGGACTTGTCGAAATTCGTGGGCTTCAGGAGAACGCCGTGAATGTCGTGTGCGCCGTCCGCGCTTTTCGCGATCAGGCGTTCGGGCGGGGACCATCCGGTGGCAAGAAGCGCGCTTGCGTCCGCATCGACAAGATCGGAAACGCGCCTGCCGTCTGCAGCGCGCACGACAGTACGCGGCGGCTCCGACACGGTTGAATAGGTATCGACGAAATAGCGCCCGCTCGGCGAAAAGCGCTGCACCGGCGTGTCGTAATGACCATTGAGGCCGCGCACTGGAAAGTTCGTGTAGGCATGGTCGGCGTCTTCGGGGGTCAGCAGTTTCAGCCCGCTTCCGTCGAGATTGACGCGATAGAGATGGCGATAATAGGGGTTGCGTCCTGCCTCCTTGCCGCCGCCCGTGAAGTAGATGACACCTGCGGCCTCATCGACACGCACAATATCGAACACCGCCCAATCGCCCTTGGTCACGGCGTTCTTGAGGGTGCCGGTCCTGACGTCGTAGCGATAGAGATGCCCCCAGCCGCTGCGCTCCGACCACCACAGAATGTCGCTGCGGCTCGCCAGCAGGCGCACGTTCGGCACATGGTAGTCGAAGGGATTGAGATTGAGGTACTGGCCGTCTCGTTCTTCGAGAATAGTCCGCGCTTTGCCGGTCCCGAGATCGACGGCAATGAGGTCGAGCGCGCGCGAATCGCGCGTCGATGTCACGAGATAAAGTTCGCCGCGCTCCATATCCCAACCGGGCTCACCCACGATCGCCCAGTAGGGTGCGTAATCGTTGAAGCCGAAAGCGCCGCCGTCGACCTCGACAGCGCGGCCGCTCTTCCGGTCGATGAGCGAAAGCGTGTAGGGCACCTGCGGCGCATCCGTGGGCATCGGCATAGCAATCTGGTGCGCGATGGGGCGCGACGAATCCGGCGCGAGATATTCGACGACATAAGGCGCGGTCTTGACGCCGCGATAGTCCGTGCGGACTGCAAGAATATACCGCCCGTCGGGCGACCAGGTCGCGCCGGGGTAGGTGGACGGCTCGGTGCCGCGACGCTCCTCGACATAGGTCGTTCGGAACGCGGTATATTGGTAGGGAAATTCCGCCGTCCCGTCTGTCGTCAGCGATCTCTCCTTGCCGGTCGACGTTTCGCGCAGCCAGAGGTTGTGATCGCGAACAAAAACCGCTTGCGTGCCGTCCGGCGAGAGGGCGGCGGCCGGATCGGGCGCCGTTTCCGCCTTCATGTTGCAAAAATTGGCGTCGCGGCTGCATTCGAATGTCTTTTCGCTTGCGGCGAAGACGACTCTTTTCAGGCCGTCCGAATAGCGAAAGGATGTGAACGGCAGTTTCTGCGCTGAAATCGTCTTGCCGAGCTCGAGCGAGAGCATCCGCGCGACCGCTTCGTGGTTGAACGAGGGCGACGCTTCACCGGTCGCGGCATTCACGGTCTCGAAACGATAGCCGCCGTTCACGTCGCGGCGATACCAGAATTGATCGGTGTCCCCGATCCAGTTCGGAACCGGCGCGGCATTTAGCACGAGGCCGCGAACGGCATCCGGATAGAAACGTGCCGCGCGCTGGAAATCGGCGTGCGTGAGACTTGGCGCCGCGTCGGCCGTTCCCAAGCGGTCGATGCTTCCGCAGGAGCTGGAAAGCAGAACCAGCGTCCCGATCAGTATTCGCCGTACACAAGCCTTCAGCATGGCACTCTTCCCAAGGCAAGGACGGCGGCGCCCGCAAGCGCCGCCGTCTACTGCGTAGTGTCAGTAGCGGACTGTGAACGTCAGTCCGGTCGTCCGCGGCCTGTTGATGAAGGCCGACGAAAGATTGCCGTCGAGCACACCGTCAACCAGTGTCGCCGCGCTCGTCGGAATGGTCGTCGCCTGCAGTTCCAGGTCGTTGAACACGTTGTTCATATATGCCGTCAGCGACCAGCGTTCGGTTTCGAGGCCCAGCCGAAGGTTCAGCATCTCCATGCTGCCGAGCCTGCCCGACGGGAAGTTCTGCGGAAAGGTCTCACGCTCGCCGATGTACTGGAACGCAACCTGCCCGGTCAGCTCGATATCGCCGACACCGAGCGGATAGTTGAGATCCGCGCCGGTCGAGAACGAAACCTTCGGGACGTTCGGGGGGCGGTTGCCCTTGGCGAGATCCTGGAAGTCCGCCGGTGCGCCGGCGATCGAAAAGACCGTCATACCCTTGGTGTATTCCGCTTCGGTATAGTTGCCGCTGAAGAACAGCGAAACGTTCGGGTTCACCTTGTAAAGGCTTTCGATCTCAAGGCCGTAGATGCGCAGCTGCGGTCCGTTTGCCGTGAGTGCGCCCGGATTGCTGATGCCGATCTGCGGCGTATCGAAATCGGAATAGAAGCCGGCGACATTGAACGTCACGTCGCCATCCATCCACCGCGACTTGAGGCCGATCTCGCCCGTCACGATATCGTCGGAACCATAGGTCAGCGCGTCTTCGAATTCCGGCGAGCCGACCGGGCCGAAGCCCATCGCCGAAAACGGGCTGTTGAGGCCGCCGTTGCGAACGCCGCGCGCGATCGTGCCGTAAAGCATCGCATCGTCGGTCATGTCATATTCGAAGCCGGCGCGCGGCAGGAAGGTGTTCAGCTTGAAATCGAAGCTCACGCCGGGGCCGCCCGGCGCGGTGAGCGCTTCCACGTCGTTCGGAACCGGGAAATAGATCGGTGCAAAGATGTCATCGGGATCCGTGAAAATCGGCGAGAAAATGCCGATCACGAAGGATTCGACCAGCGTCGACCTGACCCTTTCGTTCACGTAGCGCGCACCCGCGAAGACGCGGAAACGCTCCGACACGTCATAGCTGAATTCCGCGAACGCCGAGAACTGCCGCGTATCGACCCGCGTGGTCGAACGTTCGATCTCGGTTGTGCCGCTGTCGGTGATGTTGGCGTATCCGGGGCCGGCAACGAGCGCCGTGTCGGTCGCTTCGGTGTCCTGATAGAACGCGCCCGCCACAAAGTTCAGCGGCGATTCAAAGTCCGAAACGAAACGGAATTCCTGCGAAACGCTCTTTTCCTTGCCGCGCGTCTGCGCAATGGCCGTGAGGTCGGACGAGAGCAGGTTGCTTGCCGTATCGAACGGCGGGAAGGCGTTGAAGAAGCCTTCGAAGCCGTATGTATACGCCGAGCTGAACGTTTCCGCCTGGCGTTTGCGCTTGTAGAGGCCGGTGATCGATTCGATCGTGATCGGCCCACCGTTCCATGAAACCTTGCCGCTGTAGAGTTCGAAATCATCTTGGCCGAGGCCGTCGATGAGGCTGAGCGACGGCGCGATCAGGTCTTCCGTCCCCACCGAATTGCCGATCGTCGTCGGTTCGATGAAGTTGAGCTCGCCGATGTCGTCGCGGCCGAAATGCGCGGCAAGACGGATGCTAAGATCTTCCGTCGGCTTGAAGAGAACAATAGCGCGTCCACCATAGGACTCGAAGTCGTTCATGTTCTTCTTGTCGAGGCCGAGGTTGTCGATGTAGCCGTCGTCCTTGCGATAGAAGCCGACCACGCGCACGCCGAGCTTGCCCGGCACCAGAATGAAGCTCGTCGCGTTGTCGACGCGATAGTTGAAGCCGCCGTGGTTCGTGGTGCTGAGGCCATTGCTCCACATGCCCTCGATCATCTTGCCGCTATCGAGGTCGGGGTCGGCCGAAAAATAGCGGATCGCGCCGCCCATCGCGCCCTCACCGAAATAGGTCGGCTGCGGACCGCGGAGAACCTCAACCCGGTTGAAATCGAAGAAGTTGAAATCGCGCTGCGAGGCGGATGCCGACGCGACCGGAATATCGTCCACGAGGATGGAAACGAGCGGCTGCAGCTGGTTGCCTGAAACCTGCGTGCTGTTCGTCACGCCGCGGATGTTGATTTCGTTCGTGTTCGGGCCGCGATCCAGAAGCTCCACGCCGGCGACCCGGTTCGAGAGGTCTTCGAAGTCCACGATGCCGGAGCGGCGAAGCTCCCGGCCATCGAGCGCGGCGACGCTGCCGCCGATGTTCTGAATGGATTCCTGGCGGAATCGCGCGGTTACGACGATCTCTTCGCGGTCGTTGCTTTCAAGGGCGACATCCTGTGCCGCTGCCCCGTTCGCACCGAATATGAACGTCGAAATCCCCGCGAAGAGCGATGCTTTCAATCCCCTGCTTGCCACTTTCATCTCCCTGCCTTCACCTGTTGGTTTCGGGGTGATGACGATCACCCCTTTCTTGGTGAGGCGGGCGGAATATCCTGTGCGCTGAAGCAGAATTGCGAGCGCTTCATCGACCGTGTGCCGTCCGCGAACGCGCGGTGCGTCCGGGACATCGGCCAGATCGGGAGGGTAGAGAAGCTGTGCACCGGTAAGACTTACCAGTGACGACAACGCTTCACCGAGAGTCTGCTCTTCGATGCGAAGATCGTAAGAGCGCACCGGCAAAGCTTGAGCATTCGCGGCAACGACCACGAAGACGGCAAAAGCACCGCCAAGCGTGAGTTGCCGACGCAAACTCAACCCCTCCCATTTCTGGCCGGGCATAATGGCGCGTATCGGATCTTCACACCAGCCCTGCAGATGAAGACCGGCGAGGAGAGAAAACCCGTAAACTTTTCTTCAAAGAAATGTCGCAATCCAAACTCCTTGCAACCCGGGCAGGGTGCAGCCCGGCATAACCCGCTTCCCAGCCGGCGCAAAGGTCTCAACATACATCATTGTATTTTCAATGTTTTGCGCTCCCAGGGAACTCCGCCAGCACATCTACGACAGCGCTCACGCCGGTTCGTATCGGATCGAAGCAGGCGAGGCCGGTCTCTTCCGCCGTGCGAGCGATCGTTGCGAACGCCTCGCTTTCCGACATCGATGATGTGTTCAGGGATATGCCGACGAAGCGCGCGGCAGGATTGACCGCGCGCGCCAGCGGCAGGTAGGCGTCCATCGCTTCCTGAATCGTCGGGCATCGGACGTGGGGGAAATCGTTCAGCCTTTCCCGCAGCGGATCGTCGCACAGAACAAGCGCATCGGGCTGCGAACCATACAGCAGCCCGAGCGTGACCGGCGCATAGGCGGGATGCAGGATCGCGCCTTGTCCCTCTATGACGTCCCAGTGATCCGGGTCGTTTTCGGGTGACAGCATTTCTGCGGCGCCGGAAATGAAATCGCCCACCACGGCATCGATCGCGATGCCGCCCCCGGCGATGAGAATGCCGGTCTGGCCGGTCGCGCGGAAATCGGCCTTCAAACCGTGCGCGTTCATGCCTTTCGCGATCGTCATCGCAGTGTATTTCTTCCCGAGCGCGCAATCCGTGCCGACGGTCAGCAAGCGCAGCCCGGCGCGCGGTTTGCCGTTGCCCACGGGCAGGGAGAGCGTGGTGTGGCGCACATCGTGGAGCGTGC
The DNA here is from genome assembly GCF_013911755.1 of Sphingosinicella sp. Taxonomy (GTDB): domain Bacteria; phylum Pseudomonadota; class Alphaproteobacteria; order Sphingomonadales; family Sphingomonadaceae; genus Sphingosinicella. The sequence continues at coordinate 38,725 of NZ_JACESP010000025.1, read as the reverse complement.
GCCCGAGCGCGGCGGCCAGGTCCGCGATTTCCGGAATATCGTTCAAACGGCTGTGAAGGCCCGAGGCGATATCGAGGCCTGCGCGAAGCACATCCTGCAGGATCGGCACCCACTGCGTCGGCAAGACTCCGCCGTGCGGTGCAATGCCGATCACGGCGGTTTTCACGCCTTCGGCCGCGGCCTGCAGCACCGTCATCGAAGGCAGGCCGATGTCGACCGCTTCCTCTGTGAATCTAAGCTGGCCCAGGCAATCGGCGCGCGCCCAATCACGCAGGCCGAACGCGGTCTTCGCGTTGCGCGGGTTCGTCATATCGCCGATGATGAGGAGAAACGGTTTCTTGATCGTCAGCATATTGCCTATACAAATCCGTAATGCCTGTGTGCAGGCACGGCGAAAGCCGGCACCGAACCAGTGCGTTGTCATGGGAACGCGGGTTTGACCGGTCGCTGCGGACAAGACAAACCAGTAGTCCTAAGGCAAGGGCGAGCGCTGCTAGACCATGTTCCTGAATTCACAGACGCTCGCCTCGCTTCGCTTCTTCGAAGCCGCCGCACGCAAGTTGAGTTTCAAGAAAACGGCGGCCGAGCTCCACGTCACCGACGGTGCCGTCAGCCAGCAGATCAAGCATCTTGAAGAGGCGCTGGGGCAGAAGCTCTTTCTTCGCTTGCCTCGGCGCATCGCGCTCACGGAGGCGGGCGAGCGCTTCGCATCCACCGTGCGCAAAGCGCTGGCAGAGATCGAAGATGAAGCGCGCGCTCTCCGCGCGGGCGGTGCAAGAACGGAAATCCGTGTCCGTGTGAATCCGTCGTTCGCGCTGCGCTGGCTGATGCCGCGCGTCGGCGATTTTTATGCCAAACACCCCGGCAGCAAACTCTTCATGATCGCTGAATACGGCGATATCGATCTGTCCGGGCGCGATTTCGATATCACGATCGAACAGGCCGTGCAGCCGCTCGCCGGTCTTCATTCCGAAAGGCTGTTCGACGAATACATCACGCCGGTTTGCACACCGGCCTATCTGAAAGACCATCCTCTGGAAGCGCCCGGCGGACTGGAAGCCTGTACGCTCCTGCACGATGCCCATGCCTGGAGCGGCGGCGCGAACGATGCCGAATGGAAGGTCTGGCTTCAGGAAGCCGGCGCGTTGCAGGTGGCGGCAGGGCAGGGGCGGTTCTTCAGTCTTGCCGACATGGCGATCCAGGCCGCACTCAATGATCAGGGGATCGCCATGGGCAGAACTGCGCTGGTCGGAGACCTACTGGAAGCGGGTGTCCTTGTCGCGCCCTTCGCCTTGAAGGTGAAAAGCCCCGCATCCTATTGGCTCGCCTTTCCAAGAGCGTATTCGGAAACGCCGGCCATCGACGCTGTCGGAAACTGGCTGAGGGCCGAGGCGAAGCGCTTCCTCGACCAGGCGCCTTTCTGAAAGCGTTCCGCACAGGCCGTTCAGGACCTTGTCTAGATTCACATACACTTATGTATTGACAAGAAGGCGCCTGTCGCTCTTTCTGCGCGGCTCACGGGAGGGGGATACGGGAATGGACGTCAGCGCCTCGGGAAGTACGTCTGCAATCTCGCATCCCTCGGGCGCTAGTCTTCTCCAGCGTTATTGGGTTCTGGCGGTGATGACGCTGGTCTACGCGCTCAACATCGCAGACCGTTTCGTCCTTTCCACTTTAATCGAACCGATCAAGGCGGAGTTCGCGTTGTCGGATAGCGCCGTCGGTTTTCTCACCGGCGTTGCACTCGCCTTGTTCTACACGACCGCCGGGCTGCCGCTCGGCATCCTCGCAGATCGTGTCAACCGCCGGAAAATGATCGGCTGGGCGCTGGCGATCTGGTCGATCTTCACGGCCTGCTGCGGGCTCGCGCAGAATTTCTGGCAATTGCTCATCGCGCGCATCGGCGTCGGCGTTGGCGAAGCCGGTGGAACGCCGCCTTCGCATTCCATCATTGCTGACTACTTCCTGCCGTCCGAACGCGTCGTCGCGATGTCGATCTACGCGCTCGGCGTCTCGCTCGGGTCCGCGATCGGCGGTATCGGCGGCGGGCTGCTGACGGAGCAGTTCGGATGGCGAACCTGCCTCATCATCTTTGCCTTCGCCAGCACCCCGGCGCTCCTCATGCTTCTTACCATTCGCGAACCGCGTCGCGGGGCCTGCGATCCCGGGGCCAGCGCCAACGCGCAAAAGCCGGATTTCCGGCAATCGCTTGACTTCATCCGTTCGCAGCGTGCGCTGATGCATGTGATTGCGGGCGGCACCGTGGCGACGTTCGCCGGCGGTGGCCTTGTATGGTGGACCCCCGCCTTCCTTGGAAGGTCGCACGGATTCAGTGTCGGCGAGGCCGGGCTTCAGGTCGGGTTGATGAGCGGCGCGGCCGGTGCGGCGGCGATGGTGGCGGCAATGTTCCTGATGTTCCGCATGGCGCGCATGGACCCGAAATGGCAGTGCTATTTCCTCGCGGGCCTGACGCTGCTGATCACGATTCCCGGTGTCGCAGCCCACGTGGTTTCGGATCGCGCGACCGCCATCGCGCTGCTGTGGCTTTTCGTGCCCTTCATCAACGTGATGATCGGGCCAAGCCTCGCGCTCATCCAGAATCTGGCCCGCCCGGATATGCGCGGCTTCACGGTCGCGGTTCTGCTGTTCACGGCGAACATCGCGAACCTTGCGATCGCGCCGCAGCTGATCGGGTTCGTCTCGGACATTCTCGCCAGCCGCATCGCCGATCCCGCCCAATCGCTGCGTTACGCGTTGGCGGGCTTCGGGCTGACAGGCATCTGGGCGGCATGGCATTTCTATGCCGCGGTGGGTTCGCTGCGATTGGATCTTGCGAAGGCAGGCAGCGCCTGATCGCACTCGGGCAGAAAGCAATATCGTGACGACAGCGTCAATCGCCTCCGCCGTGCAGGGTGAGGAGCAGGGCTTCCTCGGCCACCCGAAGGGCCTCGCCTATCTCGCGTTCACCGAGGCGTGGGAGCGCCTGTCCTTCTACGGCATGTCGAGCTTGCTGCTGCTCTACATCCTCCAGCGGCTGCTGACGCCGGAGATCGCAGGCAGCGTCCTTGCGTTCGGCAGTCTCCGGGCCGGGATCGAGACGCTGACCGGCCCGCTTTCCAACCAGGCCTTCGCGAGCCAGGTGTTCAGCCTCTATTCGGGGCTCGTCTATTTCACGCCGGTGTTCGGCGGAATGTTGGCAGATCGTCTTCTGGGCCAGCGGCGCACCGTAGTGCTCGGCGCGCTGCTCATGGTCGCGGGCCATGTGCTGATGGTCTTTGATGCGAGCTTCCTGATCGCGCTGTCGCTGCTGATCCTGGGCACGGGATGCCTCAAGGGCAACATCTCCGCGCAAGTCGGGCAGCTTTACGCGCCGGGCGACGAGGGGCGGCGGACCCGCGCGTTTGCGATCTTCTATGCCGCGATCAACACCGGCGCCCTGCTCGGCCCGCTGGTGTGCGGCGTGCTGGCGCAGGTTTACGGTTGGCACGTCGGTTTCGGCGCGGCCGGGGCGCTGATGCTGATCGCGCTTGTGGTTTACGGCGCGGGCTGGAAGCATCTCCCTCCCGACCGCAAGCGGCAGAGCAGCGCGGCAGCCTCCACAGCGCTGGCACCGCGGGATTGGCGGATCATCGCCGCCTTGCTGTTCGTGAGCATGATCGGGATTCTGCCCGGCGCGGCCTATTTCCAGGAAATGAATGCCGGCCTGCTGTTCATCGAAGCATCGGTAGACCGCGGCCTCTTCGGCTGGACCATTCCGGCGACATCGTTCAACGCGCTCGACGGGCTGTTCTGCATCATGGCTGTGCCGCTCCTGATCGCCCTTTGGCAGTGGCAGGCGAAACGGAACCGCGAACCGCATGATCTCACCAAGATCACGATCGGCTATCTGATCATTGCCGCTGCCAATCTGATGATGGTCGTTCCCGCCGGGTGGGCCGACAAGGGCGAAACCGTCAGCGCGCTTTGGCCGGTCGCGCTCTATGCGTTGAACGCCTTGGGGTTCATATTCTATTGGCCGACACAGCTCGCGCTCTATTCGCGGGCAGCGCCGGCGCAGGTCAATTCGACGATGATGGGCATCCTTTTCCTGTCCATCTTCCTCGGCAATCTCCTCGTCGGCACGCTGGCCGGACTCTGGGAGACGCTGAGCCACGCCAGCTTCTTCGCGCTCCACGCGGCGCTCGCGTTCGCAGCGTTCCTGATCATGCTGATTGTAATGCGCCCGATCGGAAAGCTGCTCGCACCGCGGGTTTGACGCCGCGATCAGTGCTTGTCAGCGTCTGCCTTGGCCGGCTTCGTGTAGGGCACGAACTTGCCGAGGCCCACCGATCCGGCCGGCATGCGCGATCCGGAATCGAACAGGCGCACGATATCGACCGAGCAGAGCTGATCCGAATGCGTGTTCGTGACGAGCACATAATCCCGCCGCAGCGATGCCGCGCCTGAGTCGGGTATGTTGACATAGATCGTGCCGCCCGACGTTTCATAAATGATCGCCTTGCGGTCGATGATCCGCGAGGAGCGGATGTCCCGCTGTCTCAGGCAGTCCTGCGGCTTGCCGGCGACGCGGCCTTCGATCGCGCGCGCGAGTTGTTCGTCGGGGGTCGGCTGTTTGGCCTGCGCCGCCGTGCCGGCGAGCAATGCGCCGGAGAGAAGGATGAAGAACGTCCTATTCATCTGGCCTTCCTTTTCGCTTGATCTGAAGACTGTACCTCTTTTTCTTCCTCAGAACATGGCTGGAGAATGAACGGCGCGCCCGGACGGTTACGCGCGAACGAGCAGCACCACGATCGCCAGTTGCAACAGCGTTTGGGCGGCAAGGAACACCAGCAGGAGCGGCGGCGCGGCGCGCAGGTCTTCAAGCCGGGTGGAAAGCCCGAGCGCGGCGACGGCCGCGGTCAGCAACCATGTCGCCGCCGTACTGCCGAGGCTGATGAGGAGCGGCGGAGCGAGCCCGAACCCGGCGATCAGGGCAAGCGCGACATAGGCGACCAGAAACGCGGGCAGCAGCCCGGGGCGCGTGCCGCCGTCGTGCTTCGCGCGCAGCAGGAGTCCGAAGCAAAGAACGATCGGCAAAAGCCCCGCGACGCGGATCATCTTCACGGCGACCGCCTGCGTCGCGACCTCCGGGGAGATCGCAAGGCCGGCCCCGGCGACCTGCGCGACATCGTGGATGGCCGCGCCGAACAGCAGCGCGGTTTCCGCCGGCGAAAAGCCGAGCGCGACTGCGAGCGGCGGATACGCCAGCATCACAATCGTGCTCAACAGCGATACGACGATGACGACGAGCGTAGTCATCCGCTCGAGCGCGGCGCGCTGCGGAAAGATCGCGGAAACCGCCAGCGCGGCAGACGCGCCGCACACCGCCACCGCCGCGGCGGCCACGGCCGCGACATGCCGGTCGCGCAGCATCGGCCTTGCGATCAGGTAGCCGGTGCCGATCGTGGCGACGAGCGATACCGCGACGATGCCGATCGCACGGGGGCCGAGCGCGGCAAGGTCGGGTGCCGCCAGCCGAAGCCCGAGCAGCGCCACGGCGATGCGCAGCACTGTGCGGCTGCAATAGCGTATGCCGGGTTCGCTCGCGTCCACGAACCCCGGGAACAGGAAGCGGGCGATCATCCCGATCACCAGCCCGGCAACCACGCCGGGAACGCCCGAAACGCTCGCGATTCCCATGGCGCCTGCCGCCAGACAGGCGCAGAGCGCGATGCCCGCCAGGAAGGGGGCTGCGCCGGGCCGTGTGTTTGCGCTGGCCTGCGCCGGATCGCCTCCCATGCTGGCCATCGCTAGCGGGCGCCGCTCAGGTCTCCGTTGATGCGGGGAAGCCGGCGGTCGCGGTGCGCGACCATCCGGTCATGAAGAATGCGAATCTGGTCGCTGCCGGTGCGCACGAACAGGAACGGCAGCAGGCCGTGAAGCAGGCAGGCGAGACAGCCGCCGAACATGCGCATCGAAAAGCCGAACGACATGGCCATGTGCTCGAAATAGCTCTCCCCTATCGAAGCCGGATGAGTTGTGAAGAGCCTTAAAAATGATCGCATGTGTAACCTCCGCCCTCGTCCGGTGATGGGCGTAGAATACGGAGAGGGGTGCAGAAGGTGTCCCCAAATGCGCGGCGGTCTTTCCTGATTTCTGGGATGAATGTTCAACAATCAAAGCTTTCATGGATTTCTATTCTAACCCCGAAGCCTGAGCGCAAAGTGCGTCACGCCCGCAAATTGCGTTCGCACGGCGGCCTGACTGCGATATGTGCTGCGTGGGGGCGGCCGTGGTGCGCCTTGCGTGGGGGGGAATCGGGTGCAGGTGATTTTCGTTCGGCCGGCGTATCGGCCGCTTGGTGTGCTTACCGTCCTTGCGATCCTGCTCGATGGTCTCGATGGCCAGGCGCTGAGTTTTGCGCTGCCCGCCATCGCTGCCGAATGGGGCGCGGAGAAGAGTGCGTTCGGTCTCGTCTTCATGGCCGGGCTTGTCGGCATGGCGGCGGGAACCATCGTGCTCGGCTATGTCGGCGATCGTTTCGGCAGGCACATCGCGCTCGGCATCAGCGTTGTGCTTTTCGGCCTGTTCACGGGGCTTTGCGCCATGGCGGGCAGCGTGAACGAAATCCTGCTCCTGCGCTTCATCGCCGGTCTCGGCATGGGCGGCGCGCTTCCGAATGCGGCCGCGCTGATGTCGGAAACCATAGTGCCCCGATGGCGGGCTGTTGCGGTCACCGCCACGATCCTGTGCATTCCGCTCGGCGGAATGCTGGGCGGTATCATTGCATCGTGGGTGCTGCCCACGTTCGGCTGGCGGCCGCTGTTCATCGGTTGCGGCGTGGCCTCGATCCTGCTCGGCGTGCTTCTGTTCCTGCAGAAATATGAGGTCTCGGCCGCACCCGAAACGCCCGATATCAGTCCCACGCCTTCACTGGGTTTCGGCAAGACCCTGGCGCTGGTACTCGGCAAGGATGCGCGGCGCGATACGCTGGCGATCTGGATTTCGTATTTCTGGTCGCTGATGGCCGTCTACCTCTCGCTCAACTGGCTGCCGAGCCTGCTTGTGGGAACGGGCTTCGACCTCGGTGATGCAAGCATCGGCGCGGCGCTTTTCAACTGTGGCGGCATCGTGGGCGCGCTGCTCGGCGCGCTCCTCATTCGCACGTACGGGTCGCGGGTCGTGCTCGTCACGATGGCGCTTGGTGGCGCCGTCACCAGCGTGCTGCTCGCGGTCTTTCCGCCGCATCCGGACGCGTTCCTGCTCAGCGTTTCGCTGATCGCCGTGCTCGGCGTTTCCAGCGCGGGCATCCAGTCGATCCTCTTTGCGGTCGCCGCCCAGCTCTACACGGTCGAAACGCGGTCGACGGCGATCGGCGTGGCGCTCGGCTTCGGGCGGACGGGTGCGATGATGAGCGCGGTGGCGGGCGGCGTGCTCATCGGCTGGCAGGCCGGCGGCTTTTTCGTCACCATAGCCCTGCTGATGGCGCTGCTTGCCGTGTCGCTGATGATCCTGCGCCGGCATATCGAAAGGCACCGCGACCCGGCCTGACCCGGTTTCCGCCATCGCGGCACCGGCCGGCCTTGATCCCTCGAAAGAAGCAGGACTATGACGGGTCCATATCCAAAGTTTCAGGGGATTTTCCATATGCGTCGTGTTTCTGCCGTCAGCCTCGCCCTGCTTTCCACCTCGCTCCTTGCCGCGCAGCCCGCGCCAACGGGCGAGGCCGTTACTCTCGTTTACGCCGGAACGCTGCTTGCCGAGCCCGGCAAGGCGCCGCGCGGGCCGAGCACGATCGTCATCCGGAACGGCAAGATCGCTGAAGTGCGCGACGGCTATGCCGAGCCGCAGGCGGGCGCGAAGGTCGTCGATCTCAAGGACCGCTTCGTATTGCCGGGCCTCATCGACCTCCACGTTCACTTCTGGGGCATTGGCGGCGATCCGCTGCGCGCCCGGCTCACCGCGATGACGAGCGATGAAGCCGACGAGATGATGTACGCCGTCTCGAACGCACGGGTCACGCTCGATGCCGGTTTCACGACCGTGCGCGACCTCGGCGGCAGCCCGCGCGGCATCCGCGCGCTGCGCGACGGCATCGAGCGCGGCGATGTCGAAGGGCCGACGATCGTGAACGCCGGCGCGCCGATTTCGGTGTCGGGCGGCCACGGCGACCCGTCGAACGGCCTTGCGGAGACATATTTCAACGCCGTCCACCAGCACCAGATCAACACGTGCGATGGCCCGGACGATTGCCGCCGCGCGGTGCGCCAGCAGGTCGCGCTCGGCGCACAGGTCATCAAGTTCATGTCGACGGGCGGCGTGCTTTCCAATGTCTCGGGCGGTCTCGGCCGCTCGATGACCGACGAGGAAATCAAGGCGGTGATCGACACGGCGCACGGTCTTGGCCGCAAGGTCGCGACGCATAGTCACCATGCCGCGGGCACGAAGGCGGCGATCCCGGCGGGCGTCGACACGGTCGATCACGGCTCGTTCCTCGATGACGAAGCGATCAAGCTGCTGAAGACGCACGGCACATGGCTCGTGCCCACCATGCTCGCCGCGAATACGGCGGTCACGCAGGCACGCGCCGGTGCGCTGCCGCCCGCGGTGATTCCGAAGGCGGAGGAAGCGGCGGCGAATGCGTTCAACAGCCACAAGAAGGCGTTCGCGGCGGGCGTGAAGGTCGCGTTCGGCACGGACAGCGGCGTTTCGAAGCATGGCGACAATGCGAAAGAATTTGCGCTGTTGGTGAAGGCGGGTATGTCGCCTGCCGCCGCGCTCCAGACCGCGACCGTGAACGCCGCCGAAGCGCTCGGCCGCTCGGCAACCATCGGCACGATCACGCCGGGCAAGGATGCCGACATCATCGCGGTCGCGGGCAGCCCGCTCGACGACGTGACGCGCATGGAAAGCGTCGATTTCGTGATGCGCCGTGGCGTCGTCCACAAGGCGGGCGGCAAGCGCCAGGGCTCCCCTGCGGATTGAGGCCTGCTGCGATCGGGGGAGGAGATGATCCGTTGACGGTTGCCAGCATCGCACTCCCCCGCATCCTGCGGATCGGCGGCGGCGCCGCGCAGCAGCTTGCCGAGGTGCTCGGCACGCTCGGCGTGTCGCGGCCGCTCGTCGTCACCGATGCCTTCCTCGCCGGGCAGGGCATGGTCGAGCGGCTGCTGGACGGATTGCGTGCGGCCGGGATCACGGCGCGCGTCTTCACCGAAACGGTGCCGGACCCGACCGTCGCCTCGATAGAGGCGGGTCTCGCATTCCTGAAGGCGGGCGACCACGATTGCGTCGTCGGCTTCGGCGGCGGCAGCCCGCTCGATAGCGCCAAGGCGATCGCCATGCTCGCCGTCCACGGCGGCGCGATGGCGGACTACAAGGTGCCGCACGTGCAGGATGCGCCCGGCCTGCCGGTGATCGCGATTCCCACGACAGCGGGCACAGGCTCGGAAGCGACGCGCTTCACGATCGTCACCGACGGCGAAACCGACGAGAAGATGCTCTGCGCGGGCCTTGCCTATCTGCCCGTCGCGGCGCTCGTCGATTACGAGCTGACGCTGGGCAAGCCGCGTAGGCTCACCGCCGACACGGGCATCGATTCGCTTACCCACGCCATCGAGGCCTACGTCTCGCGAAAGGCCAATGCGTTCAGCGACGGCATGGCGCTCTCGGCGATGCGGCTCATTACGCCCAACATCCGCCGCGTCTGCGCCGACCCCGGCGATCGTCCGGCACGGGAGGCGATGATGCTCGGCGCGATGCAGGGCGGCATCGCCTTTTCGAACAGCTCGGTGGCGCTCGTGCATGGCATGAGCCGGCCGATCGGCGCGCATTTCCATGTGCCGCACGGTCTTTCAAACGCCATGCTGCTTCCCACCGTCACGGCGTGGTCGGCACCTGCCGCGATGGGGCGCTATGCGGACTGCGCGCGGGCGATGGGCGTCGCGGAGGAAGGGGAGGGCGACCAATCGGCAGTCGCACGCCTGCTGGAGGAACTCTCGGCGCTCAATCGCGATCTCGACGTGCCGTCGCCCGCCGCGTGGGGCATTGACGAAACACGCTGGAACGATCTCGTGCCTTTGATGTGCACGCAGGCACTTGCCTCGGGATCGCCCGCGAACAATCCGCGCGTTCCTGCAGAGGCGGAGGTGGCTGCGCTCTACGCTCGGGTCTGGGAAGGCGCCTGAACGCGACAGGGTGGCGTCAGCTATGGCGGGCACAAGGGGCATAAGGGGGAAGACTATGCTGCTTGTTACGGCTCTCATCGCATCGCTGGCCGCGTCGGCGGCGCCGGAAACCCCTGCTGCCGGAAAGGGCGCCGCAAACAATTTTGCGCGCTCGGCAGACGAGCGCGAAGGTGCGCTCGACAGTTTCACCAACACAGGCACGGACGATCCTGCCGCGCTGCTGAAGCACCTTCAGCAAGAGATTTACGTCAGCCAGCAGCTCGCGATCCTTACCCAGTTTCGGCTCGACTATTCGGACCGCATCCGGCTCTCGACCGAGTATGTGAACAGCGATGGCGAACTGATCCCGACGCACGTGTTCACGCCCGTCAAGGCATCGACTGTTCGCCGTCCCGCCGTTGTTATGGTGCACGGCGGCTTCCACGAGCGGCTGGAGCCGTCATGGTTTCCGCTCATCGAAGCGGTGGTGGAGGCGGGTTATGTCGTGCTGTTCCCGGAATATCGCGGCAGCCGCGGCTACGGAGACGCGATCTACCAGAATGATTACGGCAACACCGATGTCGCCGATGTGCTCGCGGCGGCGCGCTACGCTGCGACGCGCCCGGATATCGACGGCGGCCGCATCGGCATCCTCGGTCAGAGCCGTGGCGGCATGGTGACGCTGCTCGCTATCGAGCGCGCGCCCAAGCAGTTCAAGGCGGCGGTCGATATCGTCGGGCTCACCGATTTCGTGGCCTACATGTCCTACAAGCCGGACTACCGCCGCAAGGAGATCGCGGAGACCAACCCGAGCTTCAAGGGCAAGCTCCCGCACGAGAACCTGCCTGCCTACATCAATGTGTCGCCGATCAATTTCGTCGACAAGATCGAGGCGCCCGTGCTCGTGCTCGCCACGAGCGGCGACAAGATCGTGCCGCATACGATCCATACCGGTCGGCTCATCGATGCGCTGAAGGCGAACGGCAAGGTCCACGAGGCCAAGATTTACGACGAGGCTCCCGGTGGTCACGTGTTCATGAAGGGCGCGACACCTGAGCGCGATGACGCGCTGAAGCGCATCGTCGCCTGGTTCAACCGCTGGATGGGGCCTGCGCGTTAGGGCTGGGCAGTCTATTCCGCTCGTTACGGCGCTGACGATGCCTCCCAAACATCTTCAGTCGTCGCGACAAGATCCTTCATCGTCGTCCACGGGCGGGCGCCGGGCACGTCGTGTGCGCCGCGGATCGCGGCCAAAGCGAAGGCGCGCAGGCGTTCCCGGACGCGCGTCTTCTCCGCCTCGGGCCACGTTTCGAACGGGTGCGGCCCGCGCACCACGACAAGCTCCTTGAGCCCCGGCACGCGGTCGTAGGAGGCGATCGTGCCTTCAAGGCTGGCGGCATAGTCCCAGAGCCCGCGTGCGAAGAAGGCGGCGGGCCATGTCTTCATGCCCGCAAGGATCGCCGAGCCGGGGAAGAAGACGATATTGTGCTCGATCTGGCTCGCGCCGATGAACAGGCCGCGATCCTTGCCGAGCCCGCGCCCTTCGTCTTCGGGCGTCGGCGTTGCGGAGACGAAGCCGGGGCCGCTCGTAAATTCCGCCATCAGCATCGCGCCCTTGATCGAGGGGTCGCGGCGGGGCGGCGTGCAGGCGATCTCCGGAAGGTCGTAGCTGCAGTCCTTGTCGAAGTTCATCGTCATCGCCCAGCCGGTTGCCATCGTGCCGCGCGAGTTGCCGAGCAATAGCGTGGGCAGTTCACTGGCCTTGCCGCGTAGCGCACGGGCCGCATCGGCGCCCGCATAGAGCCTGCCCTTCGGCGATAGTGCGCGCATTCCTTCGCCCGAGCGGAGGCTGGCGAGCGCCGCGAGCAGATCGCGGCCCTGCTGCAGCGTGTTGGTGTCGCTGTAGCCGCTCGAAACGCCGACGCCGCGCCGGTCGTAGGCGAGCACATCGAAGCCTGCCGCATTCAGCATCGCCATCAGCGATCGCCACCCGGCCTGACCCGGCGAGCCGGTGCGCGCGTTCGGGAATGCATTGATCGCGGTTTTCCGGGTTTCGGGATGGACGCTGTAAAGCCGGTCCTCGGGATGATCGATCGCGGTGAGGCGCGTGCCGCCGCCGCCGCTCATCACGATCAGCGCGCGGACCGTGCGGCCCTTCGCGTCGGGCACGCCGCGCCCCTCCATGTACCAGCCGCGCAGCTTCACCGGTGCTTCGATACCCTTGTGGATGCGCTCGTGCGCTTCGGCGGGGGCGGTGAATTCGATCGCGTAAGTGCTCGCTTCGACGGCAGCGATGGGTTCGCGATAGGGCGCCTGCCCGAAGAACGCCGGGCGCCGGATCGCCGCGAGGTCGGCATTCTCGTCGATCTTGCCGAGCAGGTGGCGATGGTGCGGATCGGTGATGCGCTTTTCGCGGTTCGGGGGCTTGCGGCCGTTCACGACCGGCGACACCCGCGCCGCGCACACGGGATCGGCCTTGCACTGAAGCCAGCGCGCGCGGAGCACGGGCTCCGCGAATTCATCGACGTAGAAATCGCCCTTGTAGTCCGCCGGGGGCCTCGCGCCCACGGTCGTGAACGGAACGCAGACCTTGGCGCCCGCCTTCGAAGGAATAAGATAGCCGGGCAGCACCATGTCGCGGTCGTAGGCGACATAGGTTTCGCACTCCGGCGGAGGGAAGCGATCGGAGGCTTCGGCGGGCGCGATGCCCGCCGTTATCGACAGCAGCAGGACGCCTGCACCGGCATGAATGTTCCACCGCATATATCGCTTACCCCCTCCAAAGGATCGCGAGCTTAGCGGCCTCAACTGTCAGGAAGCTTGCATGGGCGCTCATCCGCCGAATGTACGCTGGATCGTGAAGCCCACATAGGGACCGCTGTTCAGTTCGCGCCGCTCGATATAGCGGATCGGGGTCGATCCGCGCAGTCCGGTGTAGATGCTGCGCGTGCGGACCGCCGGGCTGCTCGTAAGATTCTTGGCGAAGGCGCGCAGCGTCCACGCCGTATCCGGCTTGTATTCGATGAAGGCGTCGAGCCGGTCGGGTACGCGGTCGATCTCGACCTCGTCGATCTTGAACTTGGTCTTTTTCTCGGCGTGCACATAGTTGAGACCCCAGCGGGTGTGCCAACGCGCGATGTCGTGTGTCAGGCTCACCTTGGCTTCGAGCGGCAGGTCTTCCGAAATGCGCCGACGCTCGCCGGTCACGGGATCGGTGACGCGGCTGCGGCGCCAGAGACCACTGCCTTGCAGGGCGACGCCGGCCAGCCCCACCGGGTCGAATGGTAGATTGAAATCGAACTGCAATTCCTGGCGGCGCCCGCTGCCGATATTGCCGACGGCATCGTAAACGCCGCTGTCCGTAACGACCGGGATACGGTCGACAACATCGCTAATCGATTCGTTCCGCGCTGTAACGACGACGGACCCTTTCCCGATGCGGCGTTCCCAGGCGAGTTCAGTGCGCCACAGACTGTCGGGTTCCAGATCCTTGTTGCCTGCGGTAACGCTGCCGCTGGTGAGCGATGCCGAGCCGACGAAATCGGCGAAATCGAGTTGCCCGACCGAACGCTCGAACAGCACGCGGATTTCGTCGCGGGGCGACGGCGCCCACCGCACGAGTACGCGCGGCTTGATGAAGGAAAGCGATTTCCGGAGCGCGCTGTCGCCGCTCTGCGTCAGTGTAGAGGTTTCGTAGCGGCTGCCCGCTTCTACCGTCAGCGCACCCGATATGTGCCATGCCGCGGTGAAAAAGGTTTCCGCGCGCTTTTCCTCGATGCGGACGCTGGCGGCGGGAAGGGGAATGTCGATGCCGTCCTCTTCGAGCGCACTGTGACTGTCGAGGACGTTGAACGCGCCCTCGATACCGCCTTCGAGCGAGATGTTGCCGGCTTTCTGGCGCAATACGCCGCGCAGGATGGTTTCGCTCCCGTCCGAGTTCTCGCGCGTCACGTCGTCGCCGCCTGGCACGAATGATCTGTCCGTGCCGTTTATTCCCGTCGTCCGTCGCAGCGCGAGCAGCTCGACCTGGCTGCGCGCGCCGATCGCGCGGTCGTAATGGAATCCCATTTCTGTCGATTCGGTATTCACGCGTTCAGTGCCGGAGGCATCATAAGGCGTTGGAAACGTGACCTGCTCGTCTATGTTCGCGAACATCTTCTTCATCTTGTAAAGGCCGTTCAGGCGCGCCGTGCCGCCTGCCAGCGGCAATTGATAGCTGCCGAGAATTTCGCGGATATTGTCACCTTCCGGCTGGCCGTAGACACCGAGCCGAACGGGCGTACCATCCTCCGTCACGCGATCGCGGCTGCCGAAACCATGCTCGTTGTCGATATCTCGATAGATGGCGCCGGACAGATCGAGAATGTGGTCGCCCGCGACATGGCGGAGTTCACCGGCAAGGCGCGGCGCGTCATAGCCGTGGCGGTAATTCGCGTAGGTGCCCTCGATACGCCCGCTCAGCGACTGGGCATGACTGCGGACGACATTGGCGAGCAGCGTGTAGCCTTGCATATCGTATCCCGCGCCGCTGCGGATCAGCTCGATGCGTTCCACACTTCCCGCCGGAATGCGCTTCAGCACGTCTTCAAGTGCATCTTCCTTGCTCGGCGGACGCTGGCCATCGACGAGAACATTGCCGCCGGCACCGGAATAGCCGCGCAGTTCGCTGTCGCCTTCCTCAAGACGGAAACCCGGCACCAGCTTCACGATGTCGAGCGCGGACACGGGCTGCGCGCTGGCGAAATAGCCGGGTTCGAACGCTGTAACGCTGCTGCTTGTGTCAGCCGCAACCGCAGATGCGGCGTGCGTTGAAACCAGAATAACCGCGGCAAGCGCCTGGCGGGAAGGAGAACACAAAAACATTGGTGAAAAGCCCCTCGTATGATGACGAGGGGCATCTGCCTGAATGTACCTGACACGCGCCCCGCTGCGGCTGTCAGTGAATTGTCAGTCGCAGGGCAGTGCGAGACTCAACGTCCGGCAAGATCGTCCGCGATAATGTTTTCGCTTTCGGCACGGATCTGCTGCTTGATCGCGTTGAGCGCGGCCCATTCGGGGTCCTTGCGGAGCGGCTCGCGCACCTTGGTGATCGTGGGTTCGCGCTTTCCGAAGGATTCGATGTCCTTGTACTCGTATACGAACAGCGCATCCCAGGAGGCGCCGACGGGATAGCGATTGAGGAAGATGCGGTAGCGCGAGAGAATGCCCTCGCGCATCCAGCCTTGCACTTGCGGTATCACGTACCCGTCGACGTATTTCTTGTATTCGGCGAGTTCGCGATACTCATACGGAATTACGTAGAATACGCGGCCGCTGGCGGGCGGCGCGGCGACGCCGTCTTCCCACAGGAGATCGGCGGAAACGGTGATGACCGGCTCGCCGAGCGCAAGGCCTTTTGCGCCGAGTCCGCCGGGCGACGTGCGCTCCAGCGTTTTCCATTTCGCAACGTCGGCATAGTCCTTGAACTGGATGATTGCCATCGCGTCCCACGTCAGCGTGTCGTTGTACCAGTTGAACAGGAACTGGTAGTCCGCGATCTTGCCGGCCTTCTTCAGGGCTTCGAAACGCTGGGTTCCGGCGCCTTCCAGGTATTGGCGAAACGCAGGGCGCTTCGCCGCTGTGCTCTTGTAGGTGATGAGGAGGTGCTGGGGACCCGCCGCATACACCTCCGACCCGGTAAGGGCGAGCACAGCGAAAATGAAGAGGGCAAGGAAGAACCTGTGGAGATCGAAAAACGGCTTTCGCAGAACGCTCATGGCAATTGCCTTCGATAAATGAACGGCACTAAATGTGCACACGAGCAGAGACGTGTAGTTTGCGGAACCTGTCGCCAGCCTTTCATCAACGCATTGCGCGAAAATGCACCAAGCCTACGGTTCAAGCCGTTATGCTGATAGCCTAAACTCCAGTGCTGGAGGGCTAAAACTTGAGAGCAAGAGATTAGGAGTAAACGCGCGATAGCTGACGGTTTGCTGAAACCCAGTATCACCGAACTGTTGGCTATCGCGCGTGGGCAAATCGAATATCAAATCGGTAGAAAGAAGAACGCCTAATGATTTTCAAAGTAGGAACCCCCTTAACTTCCCGTTTTGTAGGCGCGTCATTGCTATTGGGCAGTGCATTAGCGTCGGTGTCGGCGGCAGCCGCACCTGCCGATGACATCGCCGAGCTGAAAGCCGCGGTCGAAGCGCTCCGCGCCGATCAGGCCCGCGCGCAGGCGCGCATCGCAGAGCTTGAAGGCGCACTCGCGAAGCAGCGCGAAACTCCGGTCGCCGTCGCAGCCGCGCCCGCCCCGGCACCGAACGCCATCGTCACGACCGCAGCGCCCGTCGGCAGCGAACCCTCGCGCCTCAGCCTCTCGGGCGACATGCGCGTGCGCTACGAATCCAATTTCGGCGTCGCAGGCGCGCGAAACCGGGATCGCGGCGTCTTCCGTGCGCGGCTGCGCGCCGCATACGCGGTGAACGACTGGCTCACCGTCGGCGGCCAGCTCGCCACGGGCGACCCGGACGATCCCAACTCCACCGACATGACGCTGTCGAACTTCGACGATGATCTGCAGGTCAGCCTCGATCAGGCCTATATCCGCCTCACCCCCGGCGATCTCCAGGTTCACCTCGGCAAGATCCCGCAGCCGTTCATGCGCACCGAACTCGTGTGGGACGGCGACGTCTCCCCCCAGGGCGCGTCCGCCGCGTACACCGCCGATCTCGGCGGCGTGAAGGTGAAGGCGACAGGGCTCTACTTCCTCGTCGACGAATCCGTCGCCGGGCCGGACAGCCGCATGATCGGCGGCCAGCTCTCGGTGCAGACGCCCCCGGCGCCCATTCAGGCCGAACTCGCGGTCGGATACTATGACTACGCCCTCCGCAGCGTCGCGGGCGGTGACGCAGGCGACTTCCGCTCAAACCTCTTCGCAGGCGGGCGCTACCTATCGGACTTCAACTTGCTCGACGTCATCGCCGCACTCACGTGGAACGGCCTCGGCGAAAAATGGCCGGTGCGTGTCGTCGGCGACTATGTTCACAACTATGGCGCGGCGACCGATGCCGACACCGGTTTCGGCGTCGACCTTCTCGTCGGCCGCGCCAGCAAGCCCGGCGACTGGCGCTTCACCTACGGCTATGCCGAGGCGGAGACCGACGCCGTGCTCGCGGCGTTCAGCCAGGACAACACAAACATCGGCACGAACTACATGCAGCACACGCTCGCGATCGATTTCGTGCCACAGCACAACCTCGTGCTCAACGCCACCTACTACCGCTACCGGCAGAAGGACGGCGTCATCGGCCCCGTCGACTGGCAGAACCGCCTGCGTCTGAATTTCCTGGTCAACTTCTAGGAGGCGCGCGCCACCGGCCATGCGAGGCGGACTTCAAGACCGCCGAGCGGGCCGGTGCCAAGCGCAAGCGTACCGTCCGTCGCGCGCACCAGGTCGCTGACGATGGCAAGCCCGAAGCCGTGGCCCGGCCCCGCTTCGTCAAGGCGCCCGCCGCGCACCAGCGCCGCTCCACCAGTCTATTCAGGCAGATACGGTACTCGTTCTTCAACGACGATGGCTATTGATGTGCCCACGCGCTTTTCCAGTCGATGATATTGCCGCCGCGCGCCGCGCCGACTTCCCAGAAAAACTTGCCGCGCGGACGCGGCCGGTTGCCGATCTCATCCATTGCGTAGGAATCGTAGAGGCGGCCGTTCACCATCGTGTAACGTACGCTATTGGTATTCCTGATATCGGAGAGTGGGTTCTCGTCGAGGACGATGAGGTCGGCGAGCTTTCCGGGTTCCAGCGAACCGATCTGCCCGTCGATCCCGAGCGTCTCGGCGCCGTTCATTGTCGCGGCGCGAAGAACCCGATGGTTGCTCATGCCGCCCTGCGCCAGAAGCCACATCTCCCAATGCTGTGCGAGGCCCGAGAACTGTCCGTGCGAGCCGACATTTACGCGCACACCGGCATCATCGAGGCGCTTCATCGAGCGGGCGACCGACCGGAAGCCAATGTCCCACAGCTCTTCCGCCGCGTGAATCGTCGTCATGCCGCGCACATAGGGAGGCGCACCGTAGGGGGCGCCAAGCGGGCTGTAGCCGCTGGTCGTGACCTGCACGAAGGCCTGCGCCTTCGGCTCCTTCCAGACATCGCTATGCTGATACCAGTAATTCTCTCCGGCAAGCTCGCCGAACAGCAGAACGAGCGTTGGCGTATGGGAGGCGCGGGCGCCCGCCATCAGCTGCACCACATCGTCGTAATAGTTCGGGATCGGCATGTTATGCTGAAGGTTGGTGTTACCGTCCGTCAGCATCGTGATGTTGTTGTAGAAACTACTCTCGCCTTCGACGTCGACCATCACGCCTGCGTCGCGGCCGGCTTTCACCAGCATCTGGCGCTGGCTGCGCATCGGCTGTCGGTAGCTCTTCACGATCTGCCCGCCGAGTGCAGACTTGCGAGCCATCAGCGTGGCTGCATCCTCGTATGCGGTGATTGGTATGTAAGCGTTGTCGCCTTTACCTGAACGCCCGAACGCGACGAGGCCGGAATCGATCGCACGCGGGCCCACCATATCACCCGTGCGCGTCATTTCGCTCATCGAATAGGTCGGGAGCTCCGAACTGTAAGGGTCGTAATTCGTCGTGACGCCGTAAGCGAGATCGGCATAGCGCGCGGACTGCTTCTGCGGCATCAGCCCCGAAGACGTGTAATAGCAATTGTCGATATGCCCATGCATGTCGACAAGGCCCGGCATCACGGTCTTGCCCGCGATGTTGATGAGCTTCGCAGACGCCGGTACTGCCACATCCGCAGCGGCACCGACGGCGGCAATCCGGTTGCCGCGTACGAGAACGGTGCCGTTCTCGATGACCTCCTCGCCCTTCATGGTGATGATGCGCCCGCCCACGAACGCGATTTCGCCCGCAGGCCTGTCGGACTTCGCGACGAGTCCGACCGGGCTTCCCGAACGCAGCGGAGTCCAGCCCGCGGAAAACGCATCCGATGGCGATGCCGCAGCGATCCGTTCGCCGATCGCCCAAACGATTCGGGAGGAATCGCCCGCCCAGGTCAGCGCATAGCCTCCGATCGCCGAGAGGCGCTTCGCGAGCGTTTCTTGGCTCGCCGCCGAGAGCGCAAGGGGAATGCCCGTCTCGCGGTAAGCCGTGATCCAGTATTGCTGGTGATCGCGAAATGCGATCCATTTGAGATCCGGGCTGATGCGGATTTCCGAAGTGTCGGCATCGCGCGTCTTCGCATGAACGCGCTTGTCCGCTCCGGCGAGGTTTACACTTTCAAGTGCTGTGGCGGTGTTTTCACCGTCATAGGCAACCACCGTGTAGTAAACGCGCGTGCCGTCCGGCGCGAACATCGGATCGTTGCCGGGCGGGCCGATGTAGTGGCTCTGCCCGTCCGTCAGGTTCATCCAGTAGAGGCCGGGCTTCGATTGGTGCCCGCCGAGGCAGCGATCACCATAATCGATCTTGTAGACGAGCTTTCGTCCATCGGGCGAAAAAGCGGGGGATCGCAGCACGCCGCCGGATGCGAGCAGCGTTCGGGCCGCTTTACCATCGGCATCGGCGAGTTTCAGGACGCCGCCCGTTTCGTCCGCCCATTCCACGTAGGCGATACGCCGCCCGTCGGGCGAGACGGTCGGCTCGAACTCCAGAGCCGTACCGTGGCTGAGCCGCTGCGGCGCCGAATTTCCCTGCTTGCGCCAGAGACGGCCGAGCGCGTTGAAGTAGAGTGCGCCGTCCCGCGATACGGCAAGCTGTCGGATCGCCCGCACCGTGAATTCTTCCGGTGCCAGGTCATGTGTGAAGCGCACAGGTTCCACAACGCGGTGATTCTGGACGACACGAAAAGGAATTTCGGAAGCGAGGCCTCCATCCATGTCCACCTTCCACAGCTTGCCGCCCGCCCAGATCGCCACATGTCTGTTGTCCGGGAACCAGCCGTAACGCGGGTAGTAATTGCCCTGACCGATGAAATCGGCCTGGGCGTCGCGGTCGAGCCGGTCGAAGACGGGTCGCTGTTCGCGCGTTTCCACATCGTAGGCGAAAAGCACGGTCTTGTCCGCGACCCTGCGGACGAACGCCAACCGTTTGCCGTTGCGCGACAGTTCCGCCGTCGTCGCGCCTCCAAAGCCGCGAATCAGCTCCTCCGTGGCACCCGTTTCCAGTTCGCGGCGCATGATCGCGTAATTGCTGTGATTGGCATCGATATAGACGCGCGACACGGTCGGCGGTGAGACTTTCTCCGTGTAGTAGAGATAGCGCCTATCAGGAGAGAAGCTCGCCTCATGGACGTTTTCGGTGTTCTGCGGCGCGGGCACGAGCAGGCGCCCCGACCCGCCGCCAAGATCCCACAGGCGAAGCTCGGAACCGTGCAGGCGGTGATCGTCCGCATACATCTTCGCAGCCGCAACGAAACTTCCGTCCGCACCCCACGCCGGACCGTTCACGTTCTCGACCGTCTGCGCGGTTACACGCCGGGGCGCGCTTCCGTCCGCGTTCGAAATCCAGAGATTGTCGCCGCCGTCCGCATCACTGATATAGAGCAGCTTTGTGCCGTCCGGGCTGAACCGGGGCGAGCGCTGCATCGCCGGGCCGGCGTGGAGCGCCTGTGCATCACCTCCCGCCGCCGGGATCACATAAATGTCGCCAAGCATGTCGAATGCGATGGTCCTGCCGTCGGGGCTGACATCGAGGCTCATCCACGTGCCTTCGGTCGTCGAGACCGTCACGTCGCGGTACGGCTGGCCGGTTTCCTCGACGTTCCAGCGCTGCGGTTGCGCCCCGGCCTGCGGTGCGAGACCGAGCACAACGGCCAGCAAAGCTCCAACGAATCTGTTCATGCTCTTCATCCACGCAATACAGCCGATTCCGTCAGTTTGACCGTTGCCACGTTCCGTGGGCAAGCCCAATTCCGAGCTCCGCACGGTGCGATGCACGCACCACTCCAGCATCAACGGTGATCGGGGAGCACCGATTATACAGCTGTTCGCACCTCAACTGCGATAATGGATTCGTCACAATAGAGCGGAACAATGGGATGTATTAAGAATGAAAGTCACGCTCGCGTTCATGGTTTTGCTTGTTGGAGCAGCGTGGCCCGCGTTGGCTGCAACAATTGTTGCTTGCCCCGCAAATGCAACGGCAAAGAGCTGCACTTTCACGGGCGACGGAGCAATTCAAGCTGCCATCGACAAGGCCGCGGACGGTGACACCGTTCTCGTGCGCGCGGGCGTATACACGCCTCGCGCGTATCGCGACCTTCCTTACAAGGAAATCATCGTGCGCGCGTTTGCCGCCATCGATGGGAAGCGTCTGACAATCCAGGGTGAAGAGGGAGCTATCCTTGACGGTAGCACCGGACTGCCGACAACAGCGATCGGTCTTCGCAACGCCGACGTGACGATCAAAGGCCTTGTCATCACCGGATTTCGTTTCGATGTCGAGGAAGACGACATTTATGAAGGTCACGGTATTTTTGCAGTCGATAGCCGTGTGCGATTACGAAACGTATCCATCAGCCGCTATCAGAAAATGGGTCTGACTGGCCGCGGCGACACAATTCTGGACGTACGGAATCTTCAGGTCCTCGACGGCCATGTCGCGACATGGCTGTATGAAGGAGCCTATCTACGTCTGGACCGGGGTGTATTCCGTGGCAACGACTCCTCGGCGGTTGCTGTGTACGACGACAGTGTAGCCCATCTCACGCGCATTGCGGTCGACCGGAGTGCCGACGATGGCCTCTACGCCGAAGACAAGGCCACACTCTACGTCTCTGACTCGCTCATCCTGCGAAGTGGCCCCATAGCACTCAATGCGACAGGCGGCAGCCGCATCATCGGACGGAATCTCGCACTTTACGCCAACGCGGTCGATACGAGTTCGACCGGTGTGACATTGGAAGGTACCTTTTCAGGCGATCCGCTGATCGATGGAGAATACCTCCCCTTGCCGGGCTCCCCAATCAAGGAAAAGTGTATAGGGCCCCGGACCTGCACCGAATAAAAAGCTGAAGTCGGCGCGCAAGTGAAAACCTCTGCAGGCTGGTACAAGACCTCGGTTGAAACTGGTGTTTCGGATTCTCTCGATCCTGGCCGCCATCCGATTATTATCCACGCAATAGAAGCCATAATGACGCCGAACAGGGCTCCAACGACCGCCGCCAAAATCCGCGCCCGCCGTTGTTCCTGCGCAGTTTTCACCTTCTCCACTACTGCCTCCATCCGGTGCGCCGCGTTCGTCATTCCCTGCTGCGCATGACCGAGCAGCCGAGCGTCCTGCGCCCGCACCTGCTCGCTTGCGCGCAGGATCTGCTGTGCCATCATCTCGGGCGTCAGCTGAAACGCCGGCGCCTCGGCCATGGCGCTGAGTGCCCCGTTCTGCTCCCTGATCCGCGCCCCGATGCCGGCGAGCGCGCCGCTGTAATCGGGCTGCGCCTTCTGCTCGGCGGCAAGCCCTTCGAGCGCGCGGCGCAGCAGCGCCACCTCGCGCCGGAGGGCCTCGAACGCGTCTGCCGGGGATGAGTCGGTTGCCATGAGCATGAGCCTAACGGCTGAGTCCCCGCCCGCGCGAGAGGTCGAACCAGTCTGAGAGCTCCCGGGACAGGCCGCGCGCCGGTTCCATCCCGATGCCGAGCCCGAGCTCGCGAGCGCGTGGACGAAGGAGCGATTCCATCTGCGCATCGCGTTCGAGACTCTTCGCGAGGCCCGCCATGCCGGCGTTGATCTTCGGGAGCTTGTGCTCCTCACCCCAGAACCTGGCATGCTCCTGCTGCTTGCGGAGCCTTGTCCATTCCGCGACGAACCGGTCGGCACGGTAGGTGGGGTCGCTGCGATAACGCTCGGCCTCGTCGAGCACGGCGCGCGCCTGCCGCACGTCGCCGCGTGCCATCGTGTCGAGCAGCTTCAGGTCCGCGCGCCATGCATTCCGAAGGTCACGCGCCGCGCCGGGCCGGATCGCATCGAGCGCGGCCTCGTCGCGTTCGTGCATGGCGCGAAGGCCATCGCTCATCGGCACGCGCGCAAGTCCCATCTCGCGGACCTTCTGCACCGTGCGCGCATACTGCTCGACCGCCGGCTCGAGCTGGGGCTTCGGCGCCTGGATCGGGGCGCTTTTCAGTTGCAGCCCCTCGAACATGTCGCGGACCTTGACCGCGATTTCCTTGACCCGCTCCCTAAGCGTGATGCCGCGCCGCGCGGCGAACGCTTCGGCCTTGTCGGCGAACGGCCCATAGTCACCGACCATGTCCTTACCGCGATCGCGTGCCAGCGTGCGGATCAGCTGCTGCTCGTTCTTGACCGTCTCCTTGCCGTAGTAGAGGTCCACGCGCTCCCTGTGACGTGAGAGCGCGACATAGGCGCCGTGCCGGTCCATGCCCTGCGTTGCGAGGACATAGGACCGGTCGACTGTCACCCCCTGCCCCTTGTGGATCGTGGCGGCATAGCCATGGTCGATGTCGGTATAGAGCTTCGTGTCGAAGCTTATGGCTCTACCATCGTCGAGCATCACCGCCATGCGTGCCGGACTCACGCTCTCGACCCTGCCGAGCGAGCCGTTCTTCACCCCCATGCTCTTCTCGTTCCGCAGGAACATCACCCGGTCACCGCGCGCGAACGGCTTTGGCTCCTTGGTGGTCTCGACACGGACGTCATCACCAAGCTGTTTGCCAAGCCGCAGGCGCTGGCGTGCGAGTGCATTGAGCGATGTAACGTCGGCGCGCGTGTGCGCGAGGATCAGCCGGCTTTTCTGCGGCTGCGCCTTCCGGTCCTTGTCCCAGCGATCGATGAGCTGTTTCTTCGCGTCGGCTTCGGTTGGTGCGGCATGGATGCGGTCATGCTCCTTGAGTGCGTGGATCGCTTCTGCGGTTCTGCCCGTCGCGAGCTGGCGCACGGCGTCGCGCTGCCAGGCGTCGTGCTGACGGCGGATCTCGGTGACCTCGATCCCGCCATGGCGCTCATGGATGCTGCGGAACGCCGCGCCCGCCTCGATCGCCTGCAACTGCTCGGGATCGCCGACCAGAACGACCTTCGCGCCGACCTCACTGGCATGTGACAGCACACGCTCCATCTGCCGCGTTCCGATCATCCCGGCCTCGTCGATGACGAGCACGTCGCGCGGCGTCAGACGATCGGTGCCGCCCGCCCAGGCGTGCTCCTGAGCTGCGATCGTTCGCGACGCGATGCGCGATCCCGCTTCGAGGTTCTCGGCGGCGATGCCGGAGAGCGCGAGGCCGCGTACGCGGTAGCCCGCATCCTCCCAGGCTTCACGTGCCACGCCGAGCAGTGCGGACTTCCCCGTTCCGGCATAGCCGACAATGATGCCGAGGCCCCTGGGTTCGGTCACATGGTCGAGCGCGGCGCGTTGCTCGGTCGAGAGCACGAGGCCGTGCCGCTCGGCGCGCGCGACGGCATGGTCGCGGAACAGGTCGCGGACGGCGTGTTTGTCCTTCCGCTGCAGGCGCTCCGTGGCCTGTTCGAGCCTCTGCTCGGTCTCCAGCATCGTACGGCTAGTAAAGCGTTCATGCTCGCGCCCGTCCTTGCCAAGCGCGATCAGCTCCGGCGAGGCTTCGACCGCAGCAAGCACGCGGTCGAACTGCTCCTTGCCGTCGCTGTGCCGGTGCACGAACATCGCAAGCTCGCGGTGCGTGAACGTTGACTGTTGGTGCGTCAGCGCATCGAGCGCCACGTCGGGCTGCTTGAGGATACGCTCGCCGTTGGCGCGCGCGATGGCGCGGTGCTCGTCGAGACGCTCGGCCGTAAGCCCCACATCGGCCATGCGCGCGGCAGCCGGGCCGATCTTGTTCTGGGGCTCAAGATCGATGCCCTGCGCCTCGAGGCTGCGGTGGTCGACGGTGACGTCGATGTCGTGCTCGGCGAGCGCGCGGTTGAGGTGTACCGCCCAGGCCTCGCGCCAGTGTTCAAGGAACTGCGTGCTGTTCCAGTCGCGCATCTTCGCGCCGAAGCCGTCCGCGTCCACTTCGCGCATGGTGAGCATGACATGGGCGTGGGGCTTCGCCATGCCGTCGGCGCCGATGTCCCAGTGGACGTTGAGATCCGCGCACATGCCGCGATCGACGAACTCGGTTCGCACGAAGTCGCGCGCCACTTCAATCGCGTCGGCCTGGTCCAGTTCCCGTGGCAGTGCGAACTCGACCTCGCGGGCGAGCTGTGCGTCCTTGCGCACCT
Organism: Sphingosinicella sp.; assembly: GCF_013911755.1. Taxonomy (GTDB): domain Bacteria; phylum Pseudomonadota; class Alphaproteobacteria; order Sphingomonadales; family Sphingomonadaceae; genus Sphingosinicella. The sequence continues at coordinate 13,395 of NZ_JACESP010000025.1, read as the reverse complement.
CTGCCGCCTCGACGCTGTTCCAGAGCACTTCGCGGTCGCGAAGATGCGCAGGCGCATTCTCCGGTAGCATGACTTCGGAATGGATGACGCCCGCCTTGTTCGTAAAGTCGTGGTGCCGATCGAGGCGTTGATCGTGGAGCCGTGCGGCGGAGCGGTACGCGGCAGACGCGAGCGCGCTCGCGCCGGTACTCCGGCCGATGATCTTCGCGCTGAAGTGGTAGATCGCCATGAGGGCTAGCCATTTACACCCCCAAAGCCACGTCGGCACGACGTATAAGCGCGCCCTCACAAGATCGAATCTCGCGAGGGACCGGGCGGTCTCACTGAGGTTCGGCCTCTTTACCGTGCGCCAGAACGACTCGTAGCGTCGGCACATTCCGCGAGAACCGAAGGAGCGAACCCCATGCGCAGGCCCCGTGATTATGATGCCGAGATGAAGCTGCTCGCCGACAAGGCGAAGGCGCTTCAGGATCGGAAGCTTCGCGAGCTTGGGCAGCTCGTCACGGCGACCGGCGCAGACAGCCTCGGGGTCGATGTGCTTGCGGGCGTGCTGGTCAAAGCCGCAGCGACCACCGACATGGTGCAGAAGGAGGAGTGGCGCACCGCGGGCGCCGCGTTCTTTCTGCACGGAAAGCACGCTGACGGCGCTGCGAAGGACACTCCGCGCCGAGGGAAGGCTCCGGGCTCTCTGCAATCGGCTGCAGGTGCGGCGGGCGCGGGCTGATACGCAGGACTGGGTCGTGAAGCGCCGCGAGCGGACGCGCCGGCTCATCGAACTCGGCGGGCTCATCGTCAAGGCCAGGCTCGATGTGCTCGTCGATGACGACCGGGCGGCGATCTACGGGGCGCTGCTCGGGCTCGTGCAGCAGGCGGCTGGCGAGCGGCGGGATGAGGTCATTGCGCTGTGGCGACGCAAGGGGAAACGAGCGTTCGCATCGGCAGAAGTTGGCACGCTTGAAAATTGATTCTTCTTGCGGCGAAAATCTGTTTGGTATTCTTGTTGGCAATGCATTCTTCCGACGCACGCGCGCACTGGCTGGCAAAATATGTGCTTCCGCACGAACCTGCCTTGCGTGCATGGCTGTTGCGGCGGCGCGTGGACGGGCTGGAGATAGACGATGTCGTGCAGGAAACCTATGCGCGACTGAGTACGGTCGGTTCGGTAGACGGTATTGTCGACCATCGGAGCTATATTGTCCGAACGGCGCACTCGGTGATGATGACACATTTGCGGCGTGCCCGCGTGGTCCCCATGCAGTCATTCGCGCAAATGGACACAGACATCTTCGTTGACGAGGAGCCGGATCCCGAAACGGTCGCTGGGGATCGCGACGAGTTGCATCGGCTGGGTGCAGCAATCGCGACATTGCCCTCCCGTATGCGTGAGGTTTTCGTGTTGCGGCGCATCGAAGGCCTTTCCCAGCGACAAGTCGCGGAGCGCCTGGGCGTCACCGAAAGCACGGTGGAAAAACAGATGGCCAACGGCTTCCGGCGCCTGGCGCGCGTTTTCGGACGTTGCGGAAGACAGGGGCGTGATGCGTCTAGAGAGGAGACGAGAGAGGTTGAACGGGCACATGCCAAGGGTGACAAGTCAGGAGATTGACGCGGTTGCGGCCGAATGGGCGGCGCGCATCGATCGTGGCCCGCTGTCTCCCGAAGACGACAAGCGGCTGGAGATGTGGTTGTCCGCCGACGACCGCAGGCGCGGTGCGTTCATGCGCATGCGCGCGATCTCCTTGCATACGGAACGGGCAAAAGCACTCGGTGCTAACTACGATCCAAAGCACTTTCTGCCGAAGGCGGACGCCGGGCCGCGTCGCATCAGCCGCCGCGCGGTCTGGGTCGGCCTTGTGGCGATCGCGGCGAGCGGCATTGGGGTGGTCGGGCTGACGTTACGGCAGCCCGAGCTTTATGAGACGCGCATCGGCGAAACGCGCATTGTCACGCTGGAGGATGGCTCGGTCATCACCTTGAATACAAGCTCGAGAATCCGTGTTGCCTTCAACGAGGAGCGAAGGCGTGTCACACTTGACGAGGGCGAGGCACTCTTCGATGTCGCGAAGGACAAGGCCCGGCCGTTCGTCGTCCATGCGGGCGAGGCGTTTGTAACGGCTGTCGGCACCAGCTTCACGGTAAAACGCCTGGAATCGGCGCCAGTGGAGGTGATGGTGCGCGAGGGAATCGTGGATGTGTCCGCACGTGATTCAGCCCGTCCGGTTCGCATGGCCGCCAACACGCGCATGTCTGCAACGGCTATAAAGACGATAGCGCCCTCATCCATTTCTCCGGGTGATATCTCACGAGAGCTCGCCTGGAGCGCGGGACGTATCGCTTTCGAGGGCGATACGTTGGCGCAGGCGGCACAGACATTCGCGCGCTACAGCGATACGCGGATCATAATTGACGACCCGGACGTGGCCCGAGAGGAGATTAGTGGCCTTTTCTCAATGAACGATCCCGTGAGCTTCGCCCGCGCAGCTGCTGCCAGCCTCGGTCTCCAAGCGACGGTCGGTCCCGGTGAGGTTCGACTGTCCCGATAGCCAACGCACCTTCCAAAAAAAGTGTCTGCGTATTGGGGGAAATGTCTTTGCCGTGCGTCTTTGTCCGAACGCCCAAGATTCCGAGAGGCGAAGAGGGGGAACAAGATGACGGTTGGGTATTGGAAAAGTGCAGCTGCCGTGGGCGCTGCAGTGATCAGCATTGCCGTTTCAACACCCGTAAGGGCTCAGCAGCGAGCTTTCGACGTGGCGGCGCAGGATGCGCGAAAAGCGATACCCGAATTCGCGCGGCAGGCTGGAATCCAGATATCGGCTCCGACGGGAAAGCTGCGCGGCGTAAAAACCCGTGCGATAAAAGGCAGCTTCGATACGCGTGCCGCGCTGCGAATGCTGATCGATGGAACCGGTCTTACCATCGTTTCCGATGATAAGGCCCTTATCGTTCTAGGTTATCGGCCGAAGGCGGGAGAACGCCGAAACAACCCTGCGCTTCCAGCAGCCACAGAGGTCGAAACCGCTGCCATTGAAGGTGTCAGTACAGCGGAGAACGGCGACATCATTATAACGGCGACCAAGCGTAACGAACGTTTGCGGGATACGGCGATCGCAATCTCGGCGCTAAGCGCGGAGACGCTTTCCAAGCGGGGCGCTGTCAGGCTTGAGGAGTATGCCGATCGTGTACCCGGTCTCTCGGTCACTAATTCCGCTGCCGGTGGCGCACAGTCGAGCGTCAGCATTCGTGGTCTCACCACGGGCACAAGCGGCAACCCTACGGTTGCGGTTTACATTGATGATGCCCCCTTCAATTCGAGTACCTTCTACGGCCTCGGTACGTCCATCCCGGATCTCGATCCTGGTGATCTTGAGCGCATCGAAGTGCTTCGGGGGCCGCAAGGCACACTTTACGGAGCCAGCAGTCTTGGCGGCTTGATTCGCTACGTCACGCGCGCGCCCAATTTCAATACGCTGTCCGGCCGAGTCGAGCTGACGGGATCGGCGGTTGAAGATGGTGACGCGGGACTAGCCGTACGCGGGCGTCTCAACGTCCCGCTGTCCGACTATGCGGCAGTATCGGCAAGCGGTCTGTTTCGCCTCGACCCCGGTTTCATCGATGATCCCATCCGTCGGAACCGTGACCGGAACGAGACGCGCTATGATGGCGGCCGCATTGCCCTCGCGTTGAAACCCGCCGAGATGGTCTCGATCGACCTTTCCGCCATGCGCCAGCATATTCGCGGCGATGGTAGTGCCACAATCGATCTCGACGCTGTTACAGGGACACCACGTTATACGGATCTCAACACCGCGCGGATCCCAGGAACCGACACGTCGAGATTCACGCTCGAATTTTACAACGCAGCCGTGAAGTTGGATTTCGATGCTTTCGAGATTCTGTCTAATACCAATTACAGCGAGCGGCGCTTCTCAAGTTTAGTCGACTATTCTGAAATCCTCGGTTCAGCGATCGAAGCCATATCGGGCGTTCCAGGTGCAGGCGCAGGATTGGTCACGGATCTGGATACGGAAAAGTTCACTCAAGAGTTTCGCGCAACCTCCTTGTCGCAGGGATTTCTCGGGTGGCAGATCGGTGTTTTCTACACGCATGAGAAATCTGACACGTTTCAAACCGTGAACACGCTCGAGGGCGCAACCGGCGGTGAGCTCAGCGTTCCGCTACCTGACCTTCTTACCGTTCTTGCGCCATCAAAGTATGAGGAGATTGCCGGTTTCGGCAATTTAACGCTGAACTTTACCTCCCGCTTCGATGTAACGGCCGGCCTTCGGTACAGCCACAACAAGCAATCTTCCAGATCAGCTGTTTCCGGCCTGCTTGCGGGCGGTGATAGTGTAACAAAAGCGTCCTCCTCCGAGAGTCAGGCAACGTTTCTCATAAACCCTCGCTACCGTGTGACCGACGATCTAATGGTCTACGGACGTGTCGCGAGCGGGTTTCGCCCGGGTGGTCCTAATGCCGGTCAGACCGGGACGTTGGTCTCGTACGGCACAGACAAAGTGCTGAGCTACGAGGCCGGTTTTAAAGCCGATCTCGCGGAACGCCTGATCTCGCTCGATCTCGCCGGGTTTCTGATTGATTGGACCGATATCCAGACACGCGGCACCGATCCGGTTACAGGTATCAATTATTATTACAATGCAAACGAAGCGCGCAGTCAGGGCTTTGAAGCATCGGTGGTATTGAGGCCCATGACGGGGCTGAGCCTGATCGGAAACGTTGCCTACACGGATGCCTATGTGCGCAAGGGTACGCCTTCGCCAAGCTATTCGGCTGCGGGCGATCCGCTTCCGGATACCCCAGACTGGGCAAGCTATCTGGCGTTCGACTATGAGATGCCGATTGATGACCGTTGGATGTTTTCGTTCGGCGGGGGCTTTCGTCATGTCGATCGTCGCTTAAGCGGATTCCAGCCGACCGCATCGACCGCGCGCTTCGTACTTCCTGCTTATGACACGTTCGATTTTTATGCCCGCCTGGAAAGTCGGGACGTAGAATTGGGTCTTTTCCTTCGTAACTTGACCAATAAGCGTGCCTATACGAATTCAACGACAATGGGTACTGTTGAACAAGCGGCGATCCTGCAGCCGCGAACCTTCGGACTGACGCTCGCCAAGAACTTCTGAAGTTGTTTCGAATTCGCGAAGCAACGGAGACGCGAAATGAAAACTCGTCATAAGCTGGTCACATGGTTGGCGAGCGCCGCCGTTCTCGTTATTATTTTTGGTTCTGCTACGGCGATCGCCGCTGAGGAGGCTGTTGTGCCGGTCGTGGACCACCATCTACACCCGCAAGGACCGGCGATCAGCGCGCTATTGAAACGCGTGATGGCCGCGAGCCCGGAGATGTTCAAGGATATCGCACCGGAAATTGTGAACGAACGCTCGGGCGTTGATACACTGCGGATTTTGGACGAAGGTGGCATCAAGGGCGGAATCCTGTTGTCGGCCGCCTATATGTTGGCGTCTCCACTGATTGGTGAACAGGGCTCGGACATCGCAGAACTGACACGCGCCGAAAATCGGTACGTCGTCGATATGGCACTGAAATCGCATGGACGTCTCAAGGCCTTCATCAGTGTCAATCCGATGCATTCCGATGCGCTTTCGGAATTGGAATACTGGAGGGGACGGGAAGGTGTTTCGGGGGTGAAGCTGCACCTTGCGAACAGCGGATATGACCAGAATTCCGAGGCGCACACGAAAGCCCTTGCAACGATTATCGATCGCGCACGTGAGGGAAATCTGGCACTTGTCATTCATGTTAGTAGCCCCGAAACATACAGTCGCCAGGATACGCAATTATTTATTCGCAATGTTCTGTCGCACGCCGGAGATGAGCCGGTGCAGGTCGTGCACTGCGGAGGGAGCGGCTACATTGATCAAAGGTTGGTAGACACGCTTGATGCCTATCGAGAGGCGATCGAAGCCAGAATGCCGGGCACGCGAAACCTCGTGTTCGATCTTGCGCTTCTGGTTTCCAAGCCTGACACCGAAGGTACGCCTGACGCTCTCGTGGCAACGATGCGGCGTATCGGTCTCGATCGTTTCGTGGCGGGTTCTGACTGGCCCGGTATGGGGCCTCCGAAGTCATATTTTACCGAGATTAAAGGGGCATTGCCCCTTTCAAGTGCGGAATGGAACCTAGTGTTCTTAAATGTTGCACCATTTAAGTGAGTCCGCAGGTTCGCGAACAGTGTAGTATGGTTCTGAAATATCAATACGCTATTTTAGAATAATTCATTCACGGCATTGCAGCCTTCGCGAAAATCACACCTTCGCCGCGGCTTCGAGCGCGGCAATCCGTTCGCTGGTTGCCCGGTTCCGCTTCCGCGCTCCGAGGACGAAAATTGAACCGCCGCCCTGCGCTTGCCGGAACGCCGAGCGAGCCGGGATTCACCGCCACCTAAGGCATCCTCTCTTTGGTTTAACGGCAGGACCGAATTAGTGAGAGATCAGCGTAGGCAATCGGGGCTCTGTCAGAATGGTCCGGGTCGCGCCGCCGAGCACGAAGTCGCGGAACCTGGAATGACCGAACCCGCCCATCACCAGAAGATCAGCCCGACTTTCGGCGGAAACAGCATTAATCGCTTCGCCAATGTCGCGATTACCCCGTTCCATCTTCCGAAAAGTCGCCTCTACGTCCCGGCGGCGAAGCGCGGAGATCACGTCTTCTGGCGACAGGCTCGAGGCGAAATCCTTGTCGTCGCCGAAGGAGACGAGGGTCACCTCGGAAGCGCGCCGAAGAAGCGGCAGCGCATCTGATAGCGCGCGGGCGGCGACCTTGCTGAAATCCCAGGCTATAACGATGCGCTCGGCGCGGAAGCCGGTCTCGTTTTTGACCGGAATGATGATCACCGGTCTGCCCGACTGGAAGATCAACGCCTCCGCCACCATGCGCTCGCTGAGCAGTCCCTCATCGCAGACCCCGGCGACCGCGATGTCGGCGAGGCGCGCGTGATCGGTCGCAATCTCCGGAGTGCTATGGACGTGCGATCGATCGGTAATGACGCATGCTTTGACGCCCTGTTTCTGCGCCGCCATTCGCAAGGCTTCGGCGGCCACGCCCACCTCCTCGTTGCGGCTCCGGATCCGGGAGCGTTCTTCGGCGGCAATATGGTGGCCGTAGGCACCCTTGGGCGTTATTACGTCGAGCTCGAGGACCAGGGCCTCGAGATGCGCTTCAAAGGCTCCGGCTAGACCGAGCGCGTAGGCACCGGCGCTGCGGTCCGGGTCCAGAGTTTCGGAAGCGGCGTGCAGTAGCACCGTCTTGATGGTCATCGTTGTCCTCTCGCTTTCGTCTGCAGGCATAGGCGGCGCAGGGCTGCAGCGTTTTACTTCGTCTTATTCCGCGGGTTCGGAAATGAGCTTGTTCCGCATGCCATCGACAGCTCCCTCCACCGTTTGCTCGATGGCTTGGGTGTCGATGGCTTTGCCAAGGCCATCGATGAGCGCCTCCTCATCGACAATCGCTGTGGCAGCTGCAATCTCGCTGGCGTGCAGCGCTTCGCGTAGTGCATTCCTTGTGGCCCCTTCTGCCATGTTTTTGGCCGCTTCAAGGTCCACCGCGGAAACAACGGCTTCCGCGACGGCGGTTGTATTGACTGCGGTCGTGGCTTCAGCGCTTCGCTCTGCAGCCTGTTCGCTGGCATTGCTGCACGCGGCGAGCGCTAGCGCCGCAATGGCGGGGAGAATGGTCTTCTTCATCATGTTGGTAAGTCCTTTGTCCGGCTAGGCCTGCTTATGCGCACGAGATCGCGGCACGCATGGTGACACGGTGGATCAGTTGCCTTGCCTTCAGTTTCAGGCTGTACAGCCGGGCAACCTCGTGGCTGTCGACGCGTTGCTGTGCGAAGCGAAGTAGCTCGTCGATTCGCTGATGCATTTCGATCAGGCGGTACAAGCGCAGGTGCATTCGTATGTCTCCTCTTGTGGACCGTTGGTCACCGGAGGATCCGTGCTTCGGGAGCGCGTTGCGCAGGGCCTCGAGCATCGGATCATCCGATGCGGTCCGACATCACGAGACTTGTCTCGCCAGAGGGGCCCGGCCCGCGATGTAACAATGGGAAGCGTAGAGGCCCCTGTCAATGGCTGGGAGGCATCCGGTGCGATCGAGCTATGCATGGTATTCCAATGCCCTCGCCCGATGCGGCAAGCGATCCCGTTCGACGTGAGCAGCGGATAGTCAGCTATTCGATGGCTCACTTCGGGAGCGAACTATTAGCGACTGGTCCAAATCAGCCCTTCGCCGCCGCTTCGAGCTCGGCGATGCGCGCGCTGCACACGGCATGGACGACACGGCCGAGCTCCTCGACCTGCTCACCGAGCCACGTGAGCTCTTCCTCGCTGATGCGGTAGTGCTTGGAGTAGCGGGCTTTAACATAGGCCTGCTTCAGCTTCTCGAACATCGCGCGCTGCTTGCGGTTGTCCTCGGGCCAGACATACATCAAGCGCCGGTCGATGAGGTTGGCCTGCGACCGCAGGAAACCAAGGTTGTGAACGTGTGGGGTATAGAACGTGCAGACCAGAAGCACGCAGTGGTACAGGCGTTCGGTGGCTTGGTGCATTTCGAACGCGGCAATCTTATTGCGCCCTTTTCCAAGGGCGTAGGTAGCCTGTTCGTAGAAACCTAAGGAGCTACCAAACCACTCATCGAAGTATTCCCGCGCCATCTTGAGCGCGTCCTTCGGCGTCTTGGGCTTCGGCGTATGCAGCACGGTGTCGTCGCTCTGGTAGAGCGCGATGCCGTCCTTGGCGACGTCCATGAAGAAATAGCGACCATGCGCGAGGCCGTCGTTCACCTCCTGCAGCGTGTGCACGATGAAGTTCACTGGGGTCTTGATGCTCTTCGTGATGCCGTACTCGCGGTGAAAACGCTCCTCGGCCTTCGCCCAGTATTTCACATAGTCGGTGAGCCGCTTGTCGTTGACGATGACGAGGAGGTCGAAGTCGGACTTGTAGCCCTTGGCGGTGTGCGGTTCGTCGACCCAGCCGCCGCGCGCATAGCTGCCGTAAAGAATGACCTTGGTGATGCGCCCTTTCTTCTTCCACTGGTGCTGGGCGAGCGCGAGGGTGTCGTTGAACTCCTCGAACAGGATCTCGAGGACGCGCTCAAGCTCGCGCTGCTTGGGCAAGGGAAGATGATCGAGGCTCGTGCGCATAGGAGACCTTCCTAGCAACTCAGGCACAACTTTGCACTGCAAGAACAGGCTGTTGCTGCAGGTACGGGCACCGCAACCCCCTGATCAGGGGGTTGCGGCCCTGTGCAGCGCGACCAGTGCCGCCGCCATGCGGGTTTCCACCTCGCGCACTGAGAGGCCCAGCCGCAGCGCGATGCGGTCATTGAGGAGGCCATCCCAGGCGAGCTCCATGACCTGCTGCGTTATGGGGTCAAGCGCTTCGAACGCCTCCCGGTAGGGCCTGCCGATCTTCATGATGTGCCGGATGGCCCGGCGCATATGCCAGCGCACGCGCCATTCACCGATCCCCATATCAATGGCGAACTCGGCATAGGACTTGCCCTCGACCCTATGCGCGATGAACACCATCAGCGTTCGCTCGGGGAGCTTCCGCAGCCACGCCCGCATGACAGCGTGACGATCCCGCTCAAGGGGCACGCCGGGTTCCGATACAGATTTGCCGTTCACAATCTTTCTCCTGCCAAAGCCGCGGCCCCGGCTGGAGGGCGGGGGCGGGCGGCAGGAACGGGATCAGGCGGCCCGCATGAGGCGGCCTGCACCCGAAGGGCTGGAACGGATGTGGAAGACCTGCCGCAGGCAGGTTGCAGGCCGGCGCGGCCCGCCCAAAACCCGTGACGCCCGCTCCCGATCCTCAGGACGGCCCAAACGACATCACCCCGCCCGTGAGGGCGGGGTGGCTATCCGCTTCGACGCATGGCGTCACATAATCAGGAAGCCCCGCGCCGCACGCGGCGGCGTGGGAGCCGTAGCCTCAGGCCTTCTTCTTGCCCCGGCCTGATCCGGTGCGCTTGGTGCCGAGACCGATCTTCTTCGCCAGTTCCTGGCGCTGCAGCGCGTAGTTCGGGGCGACCATGGGATAGTCGGCGGGAAGCCCCCACTTCGCGCGGTATTCGTCGGGAGTCAGGTTGAAGTGGACCATCAGGTGACGCTTAAGCATCTTGAGCTTCTTGCCGTCTTCAAGGCAGACGATGAAGTCGGGCTTCACCGACGAACGGACAGACACCGCAGGCTCCTGTTTGGGCTTTTCCGGCTCAGCGGCACCGCCCACGTTCGCGAGCGCGGCATAGACATTCTGGATGAGCGTCGGCAGGTCGGAGACTGCCACCGTGTTGTTCGCGACATGCGATGAAACGATGTCGGCGGTGAGCGCCAGGAGATCCTGTTGCGTGTTCTGTTCAGTCATGAAGTAAGACCCCCTTGGTTTTGCGTCCCGCTGCATTGCCGGACTTGCGCGCTCCCCTACACCAACGCACATGAACGCGAAATTGCTGAAACGACGTCTTGTTCCACCCCGCTGTACTTTTGACGTTAAGTGATTCGCGTAGATTCCGCCCTACGGAACCTTCTGAGACGGTAATTCTCGGCGCCTATCAAAAATATCTTTGCGTCAATAAGCGTCAATATGCGTTCACGTGCGTCCGTATGCTTCCAGAACGTACTATTCGTCCGTTTGGCACTGTTTTGGCACTCTTGACGCGTGCGCCAATTCTGGACTTCCTGATCTTCGCAAGGGGGCAGCTGACAACCGCTTAAGGAAGGACCAGCCATGTCCCACGACCGTATTCTTCGCCTCAACGCGGTTCTCGACCGTACAGGGCTCAGCCGCTCGACGCTCTACCGGAAGATGCAAAGCGGCACGTTCCCAAGGCAGGTCCGGATCGCCACGCGCTGTACTGGCTGGCGCGAGTCCGCCGTCAGCGCATGGATGAAGAACCCGATGTTCTTCCATGTCGACGACCTGCCTGCGGAGTAGGCAGGCCTTCGCTGGACAAGATGAGGGCGCGCCCGCTATCGGCGCGGCATGGCAATCATCGCAACGATCATGAACACGGCCACCGGCCAGCCCATTCAGAAGATGACCTTCGGCCGGATGCCCAAGCCGTGGGCGACGTTCCACCTGGAGACCGGGGAGCGCGTCACCGCAGATCGCGTGCATGTCGGCAAGCCTGCGCCGGGCAAGTTCATCGCCCCCGTCGAGGTCTGGGTCACGCCGAAATCAGACTGACGTGCAAGCTCAGCGGATTTTTCCCGCGCGTAGGTCGTCGAGATAATCGCTCCACCACTGGTGCATCTCCACCCGCTCGCCCCAGTACCGGCCCCGGTTATAGATTCCTCGGACCGCATCCTTGTCAGCGTGAGCAAGGGAGCGCTCAATTGCGTCCGGACTCCACTTTCCACTCTCGTTGAGAAGCGTTGAAGCCGTTGTCCGGAGTCCATGGGCCGTAATTTCTCCCACCGCATAGCCCATGCGGCGGAACGCCTGATTGATGGTATTTTCGCTCTGGGGTCTACGGGACGTGTGAAAAGCCGGAAAGACGAAGCCGTCGGGGCCAGTGACCGCATAAAGCTCATTCAGGTATCCAAGCACCTGCCGGGACAGCGGGACGGTATGGGGACGGCGCATTTTCATGCGTTCGGCCGGAATTTTCCAGACGGCGGATTCCAGATCGATTTCTGACCACAATGCCTTTCTCAGCTCCCCAGGACGCGCCATCACGTGGGGCGCGATCTGCATAGCGAGGCGCGTGATCAGATTTCCAGAATACGCATCGATGGCACGCAGCAACTCACCGACGGCTTCCGGCTCAAGCAGCGCGCTGTGATGTTTTGTCTTCGGAGCGATCAAAGCCCCGCGAAGAAGCGACGTGGGATCGGCCTCTCCCCGGCCCGTCGCAACGGCATATCGGAAAACGCGACTGGCGAACGAGCGACAACGACGAGCGGTTTCATGCTTTCCGCGCGCTTCAAGGCGCTTCAATGCGGAGAGAACATCAAGCGGCTTGAGATCACTTACGGGAAAACCGGCGATGGGTTTCAGCTGTTCGAGCAGCCAATTGGCTTTGGTGATGGTTGTATCGGCCCGCCCCTCGGCAACCATTTTGTCGATATACTCCTTCGCGATGTCGCCGAATGAGTTGGCGGCTGCAAAGGCGGCCGCCAGTTTTTCGCGCTTTCGCTCGGCGAGCGGATCGCGGTTGCTTGCGAGGCTTTCTCGAGCCTCGTCGCTTTTACGACGAGCGTCCGCGAGGCCCACATCAGGATAGACGCCAAGCGCAATCCGTTTCTCCTTTCCGTGGTAAAGGTACTTGTACCGCCACAGCTTCGCACCCGTGGGACGCACCTCGATGTAAAGACCGCGCCCATCTGTGCATTTGTAGCTTCGCTCCTTCGCTTTGAGCGCGCGAATTGCCACATCCGTAAGAGCCACCACTGATCTCCTTCAAAAAGGGTCAGTCCGGGCCATCGCTGGGCCATCACCAATTATCAGCACCCGGGCCACCGCATTTTCCGGGCCACCGATGCCCTTTTTGGTGGCCCGTTTTTGTCTGGGATGGAGTGAAATTCCCTCGGACGCCACAGGACAGGACCAAGGCTAAAATGGCAGAATTCTGCCGTTTTGTCCATGCTTCTGGAATGTCATGAGGAGAACAAATGGTGCCCAGGAAAGGATTAGCCGACCCTACCCCTAAGTAGCTGAAAAATATAACCGAAACGCCGCTTGAAGTGTTTTCATGTGTACCTCGTTTGAGTCCCTGTTTCAAGGCCGGAAAGCAGGTGGCCGCGCCACATCGGAAACCACCTCAAAACGCGCCAAGAACACGCTGGGCGCCCTCGGGGTAGGTAGGACTACCTGAGGAGCCGTTTCGTGCGTCCTTGCCTCATTTCGGCAGGGTTTTACGGGCGAAATTGACCCTCTGGCGCCAACGTCGCCTCCCGCTTCCTTCGGTGCCCCCTCGCGACCGCTTCAAACACCTCAGGCGTCCCGCCCATGCCCACGCTTTTCATAATGGCGTTCCTGCACCCCCGCAGCCGCGTGCCCTGCACGTAGCGCGCTGCGTCCTCATCGTAACCGCTGTGCCCCTCGTAGCTGAGGTACTTCCAAAACTCATCGTAGGGCAGCCGGTTGCCGTCGCTTTGGCTGAACAGGTACGCGAGGCAGAACCGCAGCGCGAACGTCGGCCGGGGCTTCTCGGCGGTGTATTCGCCGATAGCCTCGTCCAGCGCCACGACCGCCTTGTAGATCATCTGTTCGCGGGTGAACGGCATGGGCGCCGAGGGTGAGCTAGATGGGGAGCCGAAGTTGGTTGCGGTCGATTTCGGGCTCACCTTCGAGCCGCCGCACGACGTTTTCGGCTAGCGCCCTCGCGGCATCCTTCCGGGCACCTTCGCTATGCGTTGCGAGA
>NZ_JACESP010000024.1 GCF_013911755.1 Sphingosinicella sp. | reverse complement strand
GCGACGACGCCGAGCGGATTGAGTTCGGTCATGCCCCAGAGCTGCAGCACCTTGACGCCGTAGGTGCGCGAATAGGCCTCCGCCATCGCGCGCGGCACGGCGGAGCCGCCGATCACCAGGCGCTGGAGCTTGCCCGTCGTTTCCCCCGTGCGCCCGAGATAATCGAGATACATTGTCCAGATCGTCGGCACGCCGCCCGAGAAGGTGACGCCTTCACCCAGGACGAGCTCATGCAGGCTCGCCGGGTCCATGCGGTCGCAGGGCAGCGCGAACGCGCAGCCGTTGAGCGCACCCGCGAAGGGCAGCCCCCAACCGGTCGCGTGGTAGAAGCTGCTGCACGGCATGATGCAATCGAACACATCGAGCCCGAACGCCGAGGGCAAACTCGCCGCCATCGCGTGGAGTACGGTCGAGCGGTGGCTGTAGACGACGCCCTTGGGGTGCCCCGTGGTGCCCGAGGTGTAGCAGAGGAACGCCGCCGTATTCTCGTCGAGGCGCGGCCAGTCGATCGTATCGGGCTGATCCGCGATCAGCGTTTCCCACGATTCTGCACCAACGCTGCCGGGGACCGTGCGCGTCGCATCGCTCAACATCACGAAGCGTGTGAGCTGCGGCAGCATCGGTGCAAGACGTTCGACGAGATCGGCGAAGCTGCGCTCGTAGAACAGGATCGAACTGCCCGCATGTTCGATCGTGTAGGCGATCTGCTCGTCGGTGAGGCGCGGGTTCGCCGTGTGCAGCACCGCGCCGATGCCGGGCGCGGCGAACATCAGCTCCATATGGCGATGCGTGTTCCAGCCGAGCGAGCTGATCCGGTCGCCGGGCGCCACGCCCATGCTGCGCAGCAAATGCGCGCCGCGCGCCGTGCGCGCAGCGAGACCGGCATAATCGTAGCGCCACAGCGGTTCATCGACCAGTCGTGACACGATCGGCCGCTTGCCGTGCGCGGCGGCGGCGTGGCTGAGCAGCCCGCTGATGAGCAGCGGGCTCGCCTGCATCAACCCCAGCATTGTTCCCCTTACCAGTCAGCCGGCTTTTCGATGTGATCGGCAGCACCCTGCGCCGCAGCAAGACCGTACATGAATTTCGCGTCGACAACAGCGGCGATGCTGCCATCGGCATTGTAGCCCATCAGCGGCCCGTTCACGACCGCGAACATGACCATGCCGTCGTCGTCGGTATTCGGGATGTGGTTGATGCCGCCCATCTCGCGGACGTAATCGCCGGCCCGGCCGCGATCGTCGCCATAGCCGAAACCGCCTTCGAGAAGGATGCCCTCGACCGAACCGACGTGGCCGTGAACGGGCGCGGTGTTGTTCGGCCCAACCTTCAGGAGCATCGTGAAGCCGCCGGTGAAGGGGTTGATGTTGAGCAGCTTGAACCATGTCTCCGGCATCACCCAGTCATGCCAGGGCAGGTCCTTCAGATTGTAGAACGCCGGCGTGTGGCGCTTCGTCTCTTCGATGTCGGGCGCATCCTCGCGCGTCAGCAGGACCATGATCAAACCTCCCTCATTTTGAACAATGCACATTATTGTGGGCCGAAGCGCCGGGCTGCGGAATGGCGGGAAACACCTAGGTGCTTAGGTATTTCCCGCTATTGGAATGACCGGCCGCCCCTCTAGCCTTTCGTGCAGCATCATGAGGTCTGCGCGCAGGCCGTTGGGGAGAGGTTCAGACATCATGCGCCTTCAGGGCAAAGTCGCCATCGTGACCGGGGCGGCGTCCGGCATCGGGCGCGCGACCGCCGTCGCCTTCGCACGCGAAGGCGCGCGGGTCGGCGTCACCGACATCAATCTCACGGGCGCCGAGGCGACCGCGGCCACGATCGGCGAGGCGGCGCTCGCGCTTCGGCTCGACGTGACGGACGAAGCGGCGTGGGCGCAGGCGACCGCCGCCACGATCAAGCGCTTCGGCAAGCTCGACAGCCTCGCGAACGTGGCGGGCATCGGCTTTCCCGGCACGATCATGGACCTGACGATCGACCACTGGAACAAGATGATCGCGGTGAACCTGACCGGCGTAATGCTGGGGTGCCAAGCGGCGATCCGGGCGATCTCGGAGACGGGCGGTTCCGGCGCGATCGTCAACGTCTCGTCGCTCGCGGGGCTGGTCGGCATTTCGGACGTCGCGGGGTACTGCGCTTCGAAGGGCGGAGTGACCACGCTCTCGAAATCGGTCGCGCTTTACTGCGCGGAACGAAGGCTGCCGATACGGTGCGTGTCGGTGCATCCGACGTATGTGGACAGCGAGATGCTGGATCCGATCGCCGACGCAATCGGAGACCGCGCGGCGATGGTGGCGGCGATGGCGAGCCTTGTGCCGATGGGCCGGATCGCGAAACCCGAGGACATTGCAAACGCCATTCTCTTCGCGGTTTCCGACGAAGCCGCCATGCTGAGCGGGTCGCCGCTGATCATCGACGGGGCGCAACTCGCCGGCCCCTCCAGCGCGCATACGAAAGGCTGAACATCATGGGACGTGTTTCAACCAAGGTCATCATCGTCACCGGCGCGGCGGCGGGCCTCGGCGCGGCGATCGCAGAGCGTCTGACGGAAGAAGGCGCCACCGTGATCCGCACCGACATCGCGGACGGAGAGGGCATCATCCGGCAGGACGTCGCCGACGAAGCGGGCTGGAAGGCGCTGATCACCGAGACGATGGCGAAACACGGCCGCATCGACGGGCTCGTCAACAATGCGGGCATCTCGTCGAGCAAGAGCCCGATGGACCCGGAAGGCGCCGAGCTTGAAGACTGGCGCCGCATCAACACGGTGAACGTGGAAAGCGTGTTCCTGGGGTGCAAATACGCGATGCCCGCCATCGCGAAGGGCGGCGGCGGCGCGATTGTCAACATGTCGTCGATCGGTGCGCTCGTCCCCACGCCGTTCATCGCGGCCTACGGCGCATCGAAGGCGGCGGTGGCGCAGTTCACGCGCTCGCTCGCGCTGCACTGCTGCGAAAAGAACTACGCGATCCGCTGCAACAGCGTTCACCCGGGTCAGGTGCGAACGCCGATGCACGACGTGCTGATCGCGCGCACCGCCGCCGAACACGGCATCAGCGCGGAGGATGCCGCGCAGGCCTTTCTCACCAAGGTGCCGATGAAGACGTGGCAGGAGGCCGTGGATATCGCGAACGCCGTGCTGTTCCTGGTGTCGGACGAGGCGCGCTTCATCACCGGCACCGCCGTCATCGTCGACGGCGGCATGAGCCTGACCAATTAGGAGAACTGCCGTGAGAACTCTCGACTTCGGCCAGCCGATGGGCGGCATCATGCAGATCGCCTACATCGTGCCCGACATCACCGCCGCGATGAAACACTACATGCCGCGCCTCAACTGCGGCCCGTGGTTCGTGATCGAACATTTCCCCCTGCTCGACGCGCAGTATCGCGGCGCGCCAACCGAACTCGACATCACGCTCGCGATCGGCTTTTCGGGTTCGATGAGCTTCGAGCTCATTCAGCAGAACAATTGGGAGACGCCTTCGGTCTACACCGAAGTGCAGCAGAAGCGCGGCTGGGGCTTCCACCACTTCGCGGTCTCGTGCGCGGATTTCGACGCGGACGTTGCGAAATACAAGGCGCTTGGCCACGAGATGGCGCTGTACGGCGTCGCGGGCGTCGGCGCGCGCGCGGCCTATATGGATACGTCGGACGTGCTGCCGGGCATGATCGAGCTCATCGAGATGACCGACCAGACCGAGGCCTTCTTCACGATGATGAAGACCGCGTCGGAAAACTGGGACGGCAGCGACCCGATCCGCGTGTTGCAGCCCCCGGCCGAATAAGGGCACATTGAACCCATGACAGACAAGGTTGGTCTCGACGCCATTGAGATGGCGAGCCGGGACGAGATATCGGCGCTGCAGCTTGAGCGTCTGCGCGGGAGCCTTGCCCATGCGTATGCGGGGAACCCCGCGTACCGCGCGAAGTTCGACGCGGCGGGTGTGCATCCTGACGACCTGAAATCGCTCGGCGACCTCGCGAAGTTCCCGTTCACGACGAAGGCGGATTTGCGCGACGCGTACCCGTTCGGCTTCTTCGCAGTGCCGCAGGAGAAGCTCTCCCGCATCCACGCCTCTTCGGGGACGACGGGGAAGGCCACTGTGGTGGGCTACACGAAAGCCGACATCGCGACATGGTCGGGGCTCGTCGCGCGGTCGATCCACGCGGCGGGCGGACGCCCGGGGATGAAGGTGCACGTCGCCTATGGCTACGGCCTGTTCACCGGCGGTCTCGGCGCGCACTACGGCGCGGAGGCGCTGGGCTGTACGGTGATCCCGATGTCGGGCGGGCAGACCGAGAAGCAGGTGCAGCTGATCACGGACTTTGCGCCGGAAATCATCATGGTGACGCCGAGCTACATGCTGGCGATCCTCGACGAGTTCCGGCGGCAGGGCATCGACCCGGCGAAGTGTTCGCTGAAGACGGGCATCTTCGGCGCCGAGCCGTGGACCGAGGCGATGCGCGCCGAGATCGAGAGCGCGTTCGCGATCGATGCCGTCGACATCTACGGCCTCTCCGAGGTGATGGGCCCCGGCGTGGCGCAGGAGTGCGTGGAGACCAAGGACGGTCTCACGATCTGGGAGGATCATTTCTACCCTGAGGTGATCGACCCCGAAACGGGGGCGGTGCTTCCCGACGGCGAAGAGGGCGAGCTCGTGTTCACCTCGCTCACCAAGGAGGCGATGCCGATCGTGCGCTACCGCACGCGCGACCTCACCCGGCTTCTGCCCGGCACGGCGCGATCCATGCGCCGCATGGCGAAGATCACGGGCCGCAGCGACGACATGATGATCATCCGGGGCGTCAACGTGTTCCCAAGCCAGATCGAAGAGCACATCCTTTCCGTCCCCGCACTGGCGCCGCACTTCCTGATCGAGCTGACCCGCCCGGACCGGATGGACATGGTGCGCCTCTCGGTCGAGGCGCGCGAGGACACCGACCAGAACACCCACGCCGAGCACGCCTACACGCTCGCCCACCGCATCAAGACCATGGTCGGCATCAGCGTGAAGATCGACGTTCAGCCTGCGGGGTCGCTCCCGCGGTCACAGGGTAAAGCAGCACGGGTGGTCGACAAGCGGTCGCGTTAAGGTCGCGTGCAGTTACAGAAGTCTCTTCAAAGTCTGCCGTGCGGATCACAACATCGGGACGTGCCATTGGGTTTCGGGAGAGTTGCGGGTAGGATATCCCTATGGCGAAGCTCGTCTATGCCCTGAACCAATCGCTAAACGGCTATGTCGACCACACGGCGTTTGCGCCCGATCCTGTGCTTTTCCGTCATTTCATCGACGACGTTCGTGGACTGGCCGCCACGGTCTACGGTCGCCGCATGTACGAGACGATGCGGTACTGGGACGAAGACCATTCCGATTGGGATGACGCACGGCGAGACTATGCGGCGGCGTGGCGTAGCCTGCCGAAGTGGGTGGTGTCGCGCACATTGAACTCTGTCGGTCCGAACGCCATGCTTGTCGACAATGACGTAGAGACGACGATCCGTGCGCTGAAAGATCGGTTTGACGGAGAGATCGAAGTCGCCGGGCCGGAACTGGCCGCGAGCCTGACCGAACTGCGTCTTATCGACGAATATCGCGTTTACGTTCATCCCGTCGTGATCGGCGAGGGAAAAACGTTCTTTGCCGGATCGCGGCCGTCGCTGCGGCTCTTGGCGCACGACCGTATCAGCGAGCAGGTGGTCAGGCTGACGTACGCTCCGGCATAGCCACGGCGTTGTCATACGGGCGGAAATTCACCAGACGAACCCGTTGCGGGCACCGCGCGCACCGCCTAGACACGAACGCTCTGTTATTCCCGAACGAAAGGCACGTGAGTGGCCCGGACACAGGCGGCGGATTATGACGAGCGGCGGATGGCCGTGCTCGACAAGGCTGCCGAGCTTTATGCGCATTCGGGGTTTCACGGCTGCTCGATCGCCGACCTTGCCGCCGCGTGTGGCATGTCGAAGTCGCTGCTGTATCATTATTTCGCGTCCAAAGAGGACATCCTGTTCGAGATCATGGACGGGCACATCGGCGCGCTTGCTGAGGTGGCGGACGCGTATCGGGGCGAGGCCGATCCCGTCGCTCGGTTCGGCAAGCTGACGCACGGCTTCCTTGAGCTTTATGCCGACGCTTCGGCGCGGCACCGCGTGCTGGTGAACGATCTCGACAAGCTGCCCGAAGAGCGGCGGCGGCATATCGTGGATACCGAGCGGATGCTGGTCGACCTTGTCGCGCACACGATCGGCGAGATCGCGCCCGCGCTTTCGAAGCAGGACGCCCGCGTGCGCGCCATGCTCTATTTCGGCATGATCAACTGGTCGCACACGTGGTTCCGCCCCACGGGCCGCTTCACTGTGGAGGCGCTGGCCGGGACGGTGATCGACCAGATGCTGGACGGGCTTCGCTGACAGGAGCGCCCCTGTCATCAGAGCTAATGACAGACGCTTGCCTGCGCTTCCGCTAAACTTCTCCTCAAGGTCCGCGAATGCGGCATGACATTTGAGGAGGTTTACCTGTGGCAAAACCATTCGCGTCGTCGGCGGACACCGCCGAGAAGACGGAGACGCTGGAGATCCTGGCGGACGGCGTTTACGCGCTGACCGCCGAGGGCGACCCGAATGTGGGCGCGTTCGAAGGCGAGGATTTCGTTGTCGCCATCGAGGCGCGGGCGACGCCGGTCGCCGCGCGCGACTGGCTGGCGAAGCTGCGCGAGCACACCGACAAGCCGGTGAAATACCTGATCCTGACGCACTATCACGCCGTGCGCGTTCTGGGCGCGAGCGCGTTCGAGGCGGAGCACATCATCGCGAGCGAAATGACGCGGAAGCTGATCGAGGAACGCGGCATGGAGGACTGGGCGAGCGAGTTCGGCCGGATGCCGCGCCTGTTCAAGGAGCCGGATTCGGTGCCGGGGCTCACCTGGCCGACGCAGACCTTCACCGATACGTTCAGCATCGAGCTTGGCGGAAATCGCGGCAAGCTCGATCTCGCCTTCTGCGGGCGCGGGCACACGGCGGGCGACATCGTGGTGTGGCATGAGAAATCGAAAACGCTGTTCGCGGGCGATCTCGTGGAGGCGGAAGCCGCTCTCTACACGGGCGATGCCTTCCACATGGACTGGGCGGCGGACACGCTCGACAAGGTGAAGGCGTACCGCGCGGAGAACCTTGTGGGCGGACGCGGGCGCGTGCCGCGGGGCCTCACCGAAACCGATGCCGCGATCGAGCAGACGCGCGAGTTCCTGAAGACCATGATCGAAAAGGTCGGCACCGTGCACCGCGCGGGCGGCACGCTGAAGCAGGCGTTCGAGGCGACGCACGAGGCGCTGTTCCCGAAATTCGGCCGCTGGCCGATCTTCGAGCACTGCCTGCCCTTCGACGTGCAACGGCTGTGGGACGAATTCGAGGGTATCGACTGGCCGCGCATCTGGACGATGGAGCGCGACCGCGAGGTTTGGGCTGAACTTCAGGACTGACACCATGACGACAGCAATTCCGGTCCACCGCCCCATCGGCGCTTCGCCGGTGGGGACGGATGGCGCACATCTTGAAACATTGATCGTCGGCGCAGGCCCGGTGGGGCTTTCGATGGCGCTCGACCTCGCGCGGCGGGGGCGCAAGGTGACGGTGCTGAGCCGGCTGGACTTCATCGCCGCCGGCTCCAAGGGCATCTGCTATTCGAAGCGCAGCCTCGACATCTGGGACCGGCTCGGCGTCGGGCAGGCGATGGTGGACCGGGGCGTCGTGTGGAACCTCGGCAAGGTATTCTGGGGCGAGAACACCACGCCGATCTATGAATTCGACCTGCTGCCGGTGAAGGACCAGCGGCGGCCGGCATTCATCAACCTGCAGCAGTATCATGTGGAAGCGATCCTGGTGGATGCGCTTGCCGCCTATCCCAACGTCGACATCCGCTGGGGGCACGAGGTGACCGGGCTCGATGTGCGCGCTGACGGCGTCAGCGTCACCGTGGAGACGCCGGACGGGCGCTATACGCTCAACACGGATTGGCTGATCGCGTGCGACGGCAACAAGTCCACCGTGCGTGGGCTGATGGGCCTCGATTTCGAAGGGCGCGTGTTCGAGGACAATTTCCTCATCGCCGACATCAAAATGAAGGGCGAGCACCCGGCCGAGCGCTGGTTCTGGTTCGATCCGCCCTTCAATCCCGGCCAGTCCGCGCTGATGCACAAGCAGCCCGACGACGTGTGGCGGCTCGATTTCCAGCTCGGCTGGAACATCGACCGCGAGGCGGCGATGCGCCCCGAGAATGTCGAGCCGCTGGTGCGCGCAATGCTGGGCGACCAGATCGAATTCGAGCGCGAGTGGTACAGCGTCTACACCTTCCAGTGCCGCCGGATGCAGCGCTTCGTGCACGGGCGCGTGCTCTTCGCTGGAGACAGCGCACACCTGGTGTCGCCATTCGGCGCGCGCGGGGCGAACGGGGGCCTCGCCGACATCGACAACCTCGGCTGGAAGCTGGAGCGGGTGCTGGAGGGCAAGGCGCCCGAGAGCTTCCTTGAAAGCTACAACCACGAGGCGATCACGACCGCGGACGAGAATATCCTGAATTCGACGCGCTCGACCGATTTCCTGACGCCGAAATCGACTGCGAGCGCGGCCTATCGCGACGCGGTGCTGAGCCTTGCGGGCGAGTATCCGTTCGCACGGCCGTTCGTGAACAGCGGGCGGCTTTCGACGGCGGTGTCCTATCCGGCGAGCCCGCTTTCGACGCCCGACGAGGATGGGGATTGGGACGGTGTCGCGCCGGGATCGCCCGCGCTCGATGCGCCCATCGGAGAGGACTGGCTGCTCGGCAGGCTCGGCGGCGGCTTCCGGCTGATCGCGAACGGCTGGCAGGGCGAGGCGCCCGTGCCGGTGATCGACGTGACGGGCGAGGCGCTGATCGTGGACCGCTATGACCTTGCGCCCGGCAGCGCCTGCCTGATCCGGCCCGACCAGTATGTCACGGCGCGCTGGCGCAAGCCCACGCCGCAGAAGATCAGCGCCGCGATCGCGCGCGCCGAAGGAGCCGCCGCATGAGCCTTGAAACGAAGCCGAACGTCGCGCGGCCCGACGACATCTACGAGGCGCTGATCGCCGCGCAGGCGGGCATGAGCGAGGCGGAAAGCCTGCGCTTTTCGGCGCGGCTCATCCTGCTGCTCATCAATCAGATCGGCAATGACGCGCTGGTGAAGGACGCGATCAGAGCGGCTCGGGCTCAGGCTCAGGCAGCGGGATCGGGTCGGCGAGCGTAACCGTATCGAGGACGCGCGCCGTCTCGTCGCGCACCATCACCATCAGGCGGTGCAGGCGGCATTCCGTTTCGGTGACGCAGTTCTCGCAGGGCTTGTAGTCGAAACGGCTGGCGCAGGGCACGAGCGCGAGCGAACCGCGCGTCAGCCGCACGATATCGCCGTAGCGCACGTCCACCGGCGGCACCGCGAGCCAGTAGCCGCCATCTGGCCCCCGCTTGGTGCCGACGATGCCGAGCCGGGCGAACTCCGACAGGATCACGGTCAGGAACTTTTTCGGGATGTTCTGCGCCTCGGCGATGTCGAAAAGACGGATCGGCCCCTCGCCGTAATGGTCAGCAAGGTGCTGGAGCGCGCGAATTGTATACCGCGTCCGTTGAGAAAGCATATTCCTCCTATGACGGCGCAATGCGGCAATGCAAGGGCAGACGAGAATTGACATGCGCTTGCTGCGTGCGTCTTGTTGCCGCCCATGCGTATCCTGTTGATCGAAGACGATGAACGCGTCGCCGCCTATGTGGTGAAGGGCCTCGGCGAAGCGGGCCACATCGCCGAACATATCGCCGACGGGCGCGAGGGGCTCTACCGCGTGGCGGGCGAAGCCTATGACGTTGTCATCCTCGACCGGATGCTGCCCGGCGTCGACGGGCTCACCATCCTGCAGACGATGCGCGCGGCGGGAAACCGCACGCCGGTGATCATCCTCTCCGCGCTCGGCGAGGTGGACGAGCGCGTGCGGGGGCTTCGCGCCGGATCGGACGATTATCTGACGAAACCGTTCGCGATGTCGGAACTGCTCGCGCGGATCGATGCGCTCGGGCGGCGGCCCGCCGCGGCGCCTTCGAAATCGACGCTTGTCGTCGCCGACCTTGAAATCGATCTTCTCGCGCGCACCGTGGCGCGCGGCGGCAGGCGCATCCCGCTCAGCACGCTCGAGTTCCGCCTGCTCGAATACATGGCGCGGCACGCCGGGCACGTGCTGACCCGCACCATGATCCTGGAGGCCGTGTGGGATTATAATTTCGACCCGCAGACCAACATCGTCGACCAGCATGTGAGCCACCTGCGCCAGAAGATCGACAAGGGCTTCGACGTGCCGCTGATCGAAACCGTGCGCGGCGCTGGTTACAGCCTGCGGCGGCCCCAGTGATACAGCACCCGGCCCTTCGCTTCACGCGCGGCATGACGTTCCGCCTCGCGCTCGCCTACAGCGCGTGGTTCGTGGTGTCCTACGCGGCAATGGGGGCGATCGCGTGGCGGATATTCGTGACCGCGCCGCTTGCCGAGGTGCGGGCGACCGTTCTTGCCGAGGTGCGCACGCTCTCCGCTCTCCACGAAAAGCATGGCGACGATGCGCTGGTCGATGCGCTCGACGTCCGCCGGGAGAGCCCCTCCAGACGGCGGGCCTTTCATGCCCTCGTCGCGCCCGACGGCGAATGGATCACGGCCAACATGCCCGCGCCGCCACCGCTCGTCCAAAGCCCGTGGTTCCGCTTCGAGTTCGAAACCTTCGACGGCGGCGTCGCGCGGGAAAACGAGGCCTACACCTATGAGCAGCGCTTCCCCGACGGCACCCGCCTGCTGATCGCGCGCGACACCGAGGATGTCGATGAGCGCGAGGAGCTGATCGGGCAGGCGATCGGCTGGGGCACCGCCGTAGCGCTGGCGCTGGGGCTCATCGGCGGCGTGCTGACGAGCCGCGCGGTCGGCCGCCGCATCGATGCCATCGCCGGAACGGCGGAGCGCGTGATGGCGGGCGACCTCACCGGACGCGTGGCGCTTCGCGGCACCGGCGACGACTTCGATCACCTCGCCGAAACGCTGAACGCGATGCTGGATCGGATCGAGAACCTGATCCAGTCCGTGGCGCGCGTTTCCGACAGTATCGCGCACGAACTCCGCACGCCGCTTGCACGCATCCGCGCGGATCTGGAGGAGCTGGACAGCGCGGACGATGCCGCGACCCGGGAAACGCTGATCGCGCAGGCGAACGAAAGCGCCGCACGCCTGCAAGCGACGTTCGATGCGCTGCTGCGCATCGCGCGCATCGAGGCCGGGCGTCACACGCTTGCGGCGGAGAGCGTCAACCTTTCGGCGCTCGTCAGCGACGCCGCCGAACTTTATGCCCCCGCCACCGAAGTGGGTGCGTTGCACCTCGCCACCGACATCGCGCCAGGCATCCGCGCGCGCGGCGACCGCGACCTTCTGTTCCAGGCGGTGACGAACCTGATCGACAACGCCGTGAAATACACGCCGCCGGGCGGCACCGTGCGCGTCGCTCTGGCCCGCGAGACAGCGAGCGCGCGGATCGACGTGACGGACGACGGACCGGGCGTCGACGCCGCCGACCTGCCGCGCATCACCGAGCGCTTCTTTCGCGCGCCCGCGCAGGCCGCCGCCGCCGGACAAGGCCTTGGCCTCGCGCTCGTGGAGGCCGTGGCGCGCTGCCACCATGCCGAGCTTGGCTTCCAGAACAGGAGTCCCGGTCTCGCCGCCACACTGCGGCTGCCCATCGCCAACTGAACACGCGCGGCGCCCGCGCCGCCGCAACATGGACATATCCAAATCTTCGGCCAACGCCGCCGCCATCCCCGTCGCGCAGGGGGTCTCCGTAGCTTTCGGAGACCCTTATGCAGAGTGCCGGCACCCTTCGCCGCGTGGAGACCGACACATGGCGTCCGCTGCGCGCGCCCGATGCCCCGGTTCGCCGCAGCACGGTCGCGGTTCAGGCGGCGATCCTCGTTTATGACCTGCGCGCAAGCGGTGTCGTTCGCAATGCGATCAGGATCGCCAGAGCCGCCGCCGCATCGGGGCTTGCCGCCGAACTGTGGGTGGTGCGCCGCAGCGGCGCCTTCGCCGAGGATACGGGCAGCCTGCCCGTGCGCGTGATCGCGGGAGGCCCGCCGCGCCTCTCACGCGCTGCCGACAGTCTCCGGGCGGTGCCGGCGCTCGCCGCGGCGATCCGGCGGCTCCGGCCCGTCGTGCTGTTTTCCTCGGGGAACCACATGCACGCCTTCGCCTGCGCCGCGCACCGCCTGTCCGGCGCTTCCGGGACGCGGCTGGTGGCGCGCGCGAGCAACGCCCTCGCCGCAGCCACGCCGCCGAAGCGCGCCGGTCTGGCGGCGGGGCTGATCCGGCGAAGCGCCGCCGCGCTCGAACGCGCGCAGTACGGCATGATGGACGGCGTGATCGCCGTATCGCGCGAGCTGGGAGACGATCTGCAATCGCAGGGCGTTTCGCCCGAGCGGCTGGCCGTGATCCCGAACGGCGTCGATATCGACGCGATCGTGCGGGAGGCGCAGGCGCCCGTCGATCACCCGTGGTTCGCCGCCGGCGCGCCGCCCGTCGTGATCGCCGTGGGTCGGCTGAGCCCGCAAAAGGATTTCGCCACGCTGATCCGCGCCTTCGCTGCCGCACGGCAAGTGCGCCCGATGCGGCTCGTCATCCTCGGCGACGGCCCCGCCGCGGAACGCGCGCGGCTCAAGACGCTTGCCGGAGCGCTCGGCATCGGCGGCGACCTGTGGCTCGGCGGCTATCAGGCGAACCCGCACGCCTTCGTCGCGCGCGCAGCGCTTTCAGTGCTGTCGTCGCGCTGGGAAGGCGCGAGCAACGTGCTGATTGAAGCGCTTGCCTGCGGCACGCCGGTCGTCGCCACCGCCTGCCCCACCGGTGTGCGCGAGGTGCTGACCGAACGCTGCGGCACCCTGGTGCCCGTGGGGGACGCCGCCGCGATGGCCCGCGCGATGCTGGCGCGCCTCGCAGGCCCGCGCGGCGAAACCGCGTGCCGGTCGCGCGCCGCCGATTTCAGCCTGCGCGCGATGATGGATGGATACGCCGCGTACCTACACGCGGCCGTTCGGGAGACAGTGCAATGAAGCACGAATATTCGAAGCAGTTCTACACGCGCCGCGCCGATCGCGCCGCCCGCTCCGCGCAGGCGCTGGTGCCGCTTGTCGTCGATCTGATCGGCCCATCGTCGGTGGTCGATATCGGCTGCGGCGACGGCATCTGGCTGAACGGATTCCGCGCCGAGGGCGTGGAGACGGCGATCGGCCTTGACGGTCCATGGGTGCCCGCGAAAAGCCTGCGGATCGCCGAAAGCGACTTCGTGCGCTTCGACCTCGGCAGCGCGCCGACACCATTCCGTCCGCCGCTGCCGCAGGCGCGTTTCGACCTTGCCATGTCGTTCGAGGTCGCCGAGCATCTGGATGAAACGCGCGCCGACGCCTTCGCGGACCTGATGGCTTCGCTTTCGGACACGCTGCTGATTTCCGCCGCCGCGCCGCATCAGGGCGGCACCGGCCATGTCAACGAGCGCTGGCCCGAATACTGGGCGGAAAAATTCCGCGCGCGCGGCTACCGGCCGTTCGACTTCCTGCGCTACGCGCTGTGGACCGACGCGCGCATCGCGCCGTGGTATCGCCAGAACCTGATCGGCTATTTCCGCGGCGAGATTCCCGAGGCCGTACAGCGCTTCGGCGAGGCCTCGCTGCGCGGCCTGCTCGAACGGCCACTGCCGCTCTCCCACCCGGGCGTCCATGCCTACAAGCTCGGCAAGCTGCGCGGCTGGCTGACGCGCCCCATCGCCACGGGCCTTGCCGAATATCGCCGCCGGCGCGGCTGAAGGTTCATTCGTGGCGGAGCGCGTCGATAGGGTTGAGCGACGCCGCGCGGCGCGCGGGGAAATAGCCGAACACCACGCCGATTGCCGCCGAGAAGATGAACGCAAGCACGTTGATCTTCGGATCGAAGATGAAGGGCACCTGCATCAGGGGCGCGATCGCGATCGAGGCGAACAGCGCGATGACGAGGCCGATGAGCCCGCCGAGGCACGAGAGCACCACGGCTTCGACGAGGAACTGCATCAGCACCTCGCGCGCCACCGCACCGATCGCGAGGCGGATGCCGATCTCGCGCGTGCGCTCCGTCACCGACACCAGCATGATGTTCATGATACCGATGCCCCCGACGAGCAGCGAGATCGCGGCGACCGCGCCGACGATCTGCGTGAGAATCGTGGTGGTGCCGGTCAGCGTGTCCGAAATCTGCTTGGTATCGAACACGTTGAAGTTGTCGGGATCGCCCGGCTTGATCTTGCGCCGCTCGCGCATCAGGTCTTCGAGCGAGGCCTGCACGGTCTGCGTATCATAGGCATCGTCCACCGCGACCATGATCTGGCCGATCTCGCGGTCGCCCGTGAACCGCCGCTGCACGAACTTGATCGGCATGACGACGACATCGTCCTGATCCTGACCGAAGCCGCCCTGCCCGCGCGTGCCGAGTACGCCGATTACCTGGCAGGAAACGCCCTTGATGCGGAAGCGCTTGCCGAGCGGGTCGGTCTGCCGGAACAGGTTGTTCTTCAGCGTGTTGCCGATGATGCAGACGGGCTTACCCGCCTGCTCCTCTTCCGGCATGAACAGGCGGCCACTGTTCAGCGGCCACTGCTGCGCCTCGAAATAGGAGGCGGAGGTGCCGTTCACGGTCGTGTTCCAGTTGTTGCCTTCGTAGATCGCGGTGCCCGAACTTTGCGCCATCGGCGCGACCGCACGCACGCCGGTGAGCTGGTTCGCGATCGCGGTGACATCCTCGGGTTTGAAGTCCGGCGGGCGCGGCCCGCCGCCGCCACGGCCGAAGCCCTGACCGGGGCGAAGCTGCAGGATGTTCGCGCCGAGGCTTGCGATCTGCTCGCGCACCGCGGCGGTCGCGCCGTTGCCGAGCGTCGTCATGGTGACGACCGCGGCGACGCCGATGATGATGCCGAGCGTGGTGAGGAACGAGCGCAATTTGTGGCGCATGATGGCGCGGAAGGCGAGCGTGATCGTGGTGCCGAGCATCGGTTACACCCCCGCCTTTCCAGTGTTTTCGACGCGTTCGACGAGGCCGTCGCGGAAATGCACGATGGTGCGCGCGTAGGCGGCCATGTCGGGCTCGTGCGTCACCATCAGCACGGTGATGCCGCTGCGGTTCAAATCGGTGAGCAGCTCCATGATCTCGAACGAGCGCTCCGTATCGAGGTTGCCGGTCGGTTCATCGGCGAGCAGCACGTCGGGGCTCGTCACGATCGCGCGTGCGATCGCAACACGCTGCTGCTGGCCGCCCGATAGCTCGGCGGGCGTGTGGTCCCACCACGGCTTGAGCCCCACCTTGTCGAGCGCCGCCATGCCGCGTTCGTAGCGTGTCCGCCGGTCCTCGCCGCGGTAAAGCAGCGGCAGCTCGACGTTTTCGAGCGCGGTGGTACGCGACAGCAGGTTGAAGCCCTGGAACACGAAGCCGAAATAGCGGCGGCGGAGCAGCGCGCGCTGATCGCGGTCCAGCGTTTCGACGTGGTGGCCGCGGAACAGATATTCACCGCTCGTCGGCACATCGAGGCAGCCGAGGATGTTCATCGCCGTCGACTTGCCCGATCCCGACGGGCCCATCACCGCGACGAAATCGCCGCGCGTGATATCGAGATCGATGCTTTTCAGCGCCTGAAAGGCGGTCGCGCCTGTGCCGTAGGTTTTGGTGATCCCGCGCAGGCGAATGATCGGATCATCGGCCATTGCCGGCCTTTTCCGCCGAACGCCGGTTGCCCCGCGCAGGCGGCGCTTCCTGCCCGGCGACGAGCTGGCCGACGATGACCTTCATGCCTTCCTTGATATCGCCGCTCAGGATCGCCGTGTTGGCCCCGTCGCTGTCGCCGACGACGACCTCGACCGATTTGGGCTGGCCGTCCGCGCCGACGACATGAACGGTCTGCGTGCTGCCCGCGCCGAAGCCCACCGACTTCTGCGCATTGCCGCCGCGGCGCGGGCGCATGACCAGCTGGCTGGTGATGCCGCCGCCCTGCGACGCGCCCGCTTGCGTCGCCGGATTGAAGCGCAGCGCAGCATTCGGCACGAGCAGCACGTTTTCCACGCGGCTCGCGACAATGTCCGCCGTCGCGGTCATGCCGGGGCGGAGCGTTTCGTCGCGGTTGTCAACATTGAGCACCGCCGTATAGGCGACGACGGTGTTGGTGCTGGCACCCGAGGACGAGGACGACGAACCGCTGCTGCTCGAACTCGCGTTCGAACCGACGTTCACGCGGGTCACCTTCGCCGGAAACGTGCGGCCAGGAAACGCATCGACACTGAAATTCGCGCTCTGGCCGTCCTTCACCTGGCCGACGTCCGCCTCGTCGACGGAGACCTCGACCTCCATCTGCCGCAGATCCTCGGCAATGGTGAACAGCACCGGCGCGTTGAACGAGGCGGCGACGGTCTGGCCGGGCTCGATATCGCGCGAGAGCACGACGCCGGTGACCGGCGAGACGATGCGCGCCTTGGAAAGATTGGTTTCCGCCGAAGACAGCTGCGCGCGCGCGACGAGAAGCTGGGCTTCCGCCGAGCGCAGACTCGCGATGGACTGACTGTAACTCGCCCGCGCGCTGTCCAGCTCTGTCTTCGAGGGCACACGGCCGCCCGACAGGCGGGAGACCTCTTCCTGCCGATCGAGCGTCGCTTTCGAAAGCGAGACGCTCGCCTTCGCCTGCGCGATGCCGGCTTCGGCGGACGCGACCTGCGCGCGCGCCTGCGCCACCGCGTCCTGAAGCCGCGAGGGATCGAGTTCGGCAAGCTGCTGGCCGCGCGTGACGCGGTCGTTCACGTCGACGAACACCTTGGTGATGAGACCCGACTGTTCGGAACCGACATCGACCTGGTTGATCGGCTTCAGGTTTCCCGTCGCCGCGACGGTGACGGTGAGGTCGCCGCGCTCGACAGGCCGCGTGTCGTATTGCGGCGTGTCGTCGGAGAGGAAGTTGCGGATGACGAGGACAAGAACGACCAGCGCCACGGCCACGCCCGCGTAGATCGCCCATTTGCGCCACGGCTTTTCCGGCTGTGCGCCCAGGAAGTCATCGAGTGACTGGGTGTTCGTGTCGTTCATTCGGGCTGCCATCCGTCGATCGTGTTCATTGTCTGCCATCCGCCCCCGAGCGCGCTGTAAAGCTGCGCCGCCGCGAACACCTCGTCCGCGTCCGCATCGGCAAGACCCTGCCGCGCCGACAGCAGCGACTGTTCGGCGCTGAGCAGCGTCCGGAAATCGGTGAGACCCGCCTGATACTGGCTGCGCGCCAGAATGGCGCTGTTGTTCGCCGCGTCATACGCGTCGGCGAACTGCACTTGCCGCTCCCGCGCGGCGCGGAGCGCAACGAGCGCGTTCTCCACGTCTTCAAGCGCGCCGAGCACCGAGCCCTTGTAGGCCGCGAACGCGCCTTCCGCCGCCGCTTCCTGCGCGCGGACACGCGAAGCCGTGGCGCCGCCGTCGAAGATGAGCTGGCCGATCGAGGCGAACAGGCCGCCCGTGATGACATCGCCGAGACCGCCAAGCGAGAGCGCGCTGGTGCCCACGTCGCCGCTGATGCGAAGCGACGGGTAAAGCGCGGACTCCGCGACGCCGATGCGCGCCGTGGCGGCCGCGAGCGCGCGCTCCGCCTGCCGCACATCGGGCCGCTGACGGAGCGTATTGGCGGGGATGCCCACGGTGATCGTATCGGGCGCATCCGGGATCGGCGCGGCGGTTTCAAGTGCGCGCGTCGCCTCGCCGGGCGCATCGCCCGTCAGGACCGCGATGCGGTTGAGCGCGCCTGCGAGGCTCTGTTCGATCGACGGGATCGAGGCGCGGTTCTGCGCAAGCTGGGCGCGCGCCTGTTCCTCGTCGAGCGACGAGACAAGACCCGCCTGCACGCGCCAGCGCGCGATATCGTAGTTGTCCTCGACCGTTTTCAGCGTGTCGCGCGCGATGCGCAGCCGTTCCTGCGCCAGGCGCGCGGTGACATAGTTGCGCACCGTTTCCGCGACGATCGCCGCGCGCACGTTCGCAAGGCTGTAGCCGGCGGATTGAAGATCGGCGCGCGAGGCTTCCACCGAACGGCGGGTGCCGCCGAAGAGGTCGATCTCCCACGACGCATCGGCGCCAAGCGAATAGCTGCTGTTGTCGGACGAGCCTTCGCGGAAATTGCGCCCGCCCCTGCCCGATGCGCTGACCGATGGCAGGAAATCGGCCTGCGCCTGCCGAAGCGATTCGCGCGCCTGCCGCAGCCGCGATGCCGCCTGCGCGATATCGAGGTTGCTTTCGACGGCGCGCGCGACGAGCCCATCGAGCACCGGATCATTGTAGACGCGCCACCATTCGGCAAGCGCGGCATCGCCCTCCGGCGCGGCACTGCCGTCGCTCCATGCGGCGGGCACGCCGAGCGCTGTTGGGACGGGCGCCCGGTAGTCCGGCCCGGCCGCGCACGCGGCGAGCGCCAGCCCGGAAAGGAGGGGAAACAGCTTCTTCACGCGCACCTTTTCGATATTCGGCGGCAACGGAGCATCGCCACAGACGCCATACGTGCGACGTACAGCGTATTCCCTGCAGCCCACATGAATATATTGAAGAAATCTCTGGAAAAGCGGCCGCCCCGTTTCACGGTCGGTAGTGGCGGAGCATCACGTCGCGGCAATGCTCGGCGAGCGCCTTGCGCGTTTCAAACGCGGAAGGCGCGACCGGCTCGTGGAAATGGAGAACGATACCGGCGCGTTGACGCGCAAGCGCGAGCGCATTGGGCAGCATGTCCTCGTCACCGATCCACGCGATCGCATCAAGCGCCGCCGGATCGAGCGGCGCACCGCCCGGCGCGGTATACCGGATCGTGACGGGCTGCACGGCGACAGCCGCATCCGCCGCCGCAAAGAGGCTGCTGCGGAACGGCAGCAGCCCGCGCCCGTCGGACGTCGTGCCTTCCGGGAACATGAGCACGCGCCGCCCGGCGAGCAGACGCTCGCGGATCGCCTCCATCTGGCTTCCGGCCTGCGATCGCCGCTCGCGCTCGACGAAGATCGTGCCCGTGCGCCCCGCGAGCGCACCGATGCCGGGATAGGCGGCGACGTCCGCCTTCGCTACGAAATCCGTATCCACCACCGCCGCGACGCTGATGATATCCGCCCAGCTGATGTGATTGGCGACAAACATGGTGCCCGCCGCGCCCGGGGTTCCGACGACCTTTGGGCGAAGGCCGAAGCCCGCTGCGATCATGCGGTGGAAGCGGCGTTCGAGCGCCTTGGCGGGGAGGCTCGCGGGCGGCATCAGGAGCCAGGGCGGAACCAGCAGGGCGGCACTTGCAAGACCGAGCGCGGCGCGCGAGCGCCCGAAGAAGCGGTGGCTCATATCATCCCGGTGTAACGCGCTTCGGCCTCGGCCATGTAGTCGCGGGTGGTCGGCAGCGCATCGCGGCGGCGCGTGAGCTGAATCTGGAAATTGACGTGGCCGTCGTGGCGGAAGGCGCCGCGCGCGGCTGCAAGATAGAAGGTCCACATGCGGTAGAAGCGCTCGTCATACAGCGCCACGATCTCCGCCTTGGCGGCCTCGGTGCGGCGCAGCCATTCGTCCAGCGTCTTCGCATAGTGGAGCCGCAGCACTTCGATATCGGTGATCCACAGCATTTCACGCTCGATGACGGGCACGATTTCCGAAAGCGCGGGCGAATAGCCGCCGGGGAAGATGTATTTCGCGGTGAACGTGTCGGTCGCGCCCGGACCGTCCGCCCGTCCGATCGTGTGGAGCAGCGCTACACCGTCCTCGGCAAGCAATTCGCGCACGCGGCGAAAGAAAGTGCGGTAGTTCGGGATGCCGACATGCTCGAACATGCCGACCGAAACGATGCGGTCGAACGCGCCTTTGACATCCCGGTAGTCGATCAGTTCGAAGCGCACACGGTCCGCGACCCCGGCCTCGGCGGCGCGGCGGCGCGCGACCTTGAGCTGTTCCTCCGAAAGCGTGATGCCGAGCACGTCCACATCGGCGACGCGGTTGAGGTACAGCGCCATGCCGCCCCAGCCGCAGCCGATGTCGAGCACGGTCTGCCCCGGCTTCAGGGCCAGTTTCGCAGCGATGTGCGCCTTCTTGTCGGCCTGAGCCTGTTCGAGCGTCTCGTCCCCGGCGCGGTAGTAGGCGCAGCTGTATTGCCGGTCGGCATCGAGGAAGAGGTCGTAGAGGCGATCCGAAAGGTCGTAGTGGTGCGCGACGTTGCGCTTCGCGGCGCGGCGGTAGTTCAGCTGATAGAGGTAGGCGCCGATGCTCTGCGCGCGGCGGGTTTCGCTGCGGATCGTATTGTCGTCCGACCAGCGCGCGTTCCACGCGACGAGGTCGAGCAGCTCCGATATTCCACCCGCCGTGAACTGCATCCGCCCGTCCATATAGGCTTCCGCAGCCCCGATCGCGGGATTGAGCGCGATGCGGAGCGGCGTGCGCGCATCGGTGAAATGCAGGGAGACGGGCACCCGTGCCGGGTGCGGCCTGCCGTAACGGCGCACGCGCCGATCCGTGGTCGTGACCGTCAGTTCGCCGTCGCGGACGAGCCGCTTCAGCATGCGATCGAGCAGCAGCATGATCTGACCCTAATCAAGAACTTGGCGCGTGCAAATCCCCGTTGAACGGCTCGCCGGAACGCAGGGACAGAACGCTTCGTCGCAGGCGAGTGGATGCGGTGAAGCGAAGTCGTCAGTGAAAAACCGCGATGGGGGCTACTCTCGTTCAGATTCGCGGACGCTGGATCCGCGCTGCTGCTGCGGCGGCCACGGCGCTTGCGCTGTGCGCCTTTGCTGACGCCTCATCACCCGCTCCGCTCTCCGACGAACTTTCCGCGACGCTCGACGCCGAAGATGCGGTTTTTGCGAGCGAAACCCAGCTTATCGGCGCCGGCCGCGCGAGCTATTATGCCGACAAGTTCGATGGCCGCCGCACCGCCAGCGGCGAAATCTTCGACCAGGACGAACTGACCGCCGCGCACCGTACGCTGCCGATGGGCAGCCTCGTGAAGGTAACCTGTGAAAAGACCGGCCGCAGCGTGACCGTACGCGTCAACGACCGCGGCCCCTTCACCGGCAGCCGCGTGATCGACGTCTCGAAAGCGGCGGCACGCGAACTCGGCATGCTCAACGCCGGGCTCACCGAGGTGACGCTGGAACTGCTCCCCACCGCCTGATTTTTTGCTGACAGGACTGCCCTACGTCCCTCGACTTTGCTCGGGATGAAGGCCTTTGTACCTTGCAAAAACGTGCATCATCCCGAGCGAAGTCGAGGGGACGCACCAGACTGATGTCGGCGCTCAGGCGAGCGCAGCCTGCTTTTCCGCCGCGATCCGATCGAGCTCCGCGCGGGACAGCTTCTCGCTTTCGCTTTTCAGCTGGCCGCAGGCAGCCATGATATCGCGCCCGCGCGGCGTGCGCACCGGCGCCGATATGCCCGCCTTGAAGATGATGTCCGAAAAGCGCGCGATGCGGTCGTCGTCGCTGCATTCGTAAGCGACACCCGGCCACGGGTTGAACGGGATGAGGTTCACCTTCGCGGGCAGCTTGTACTTGCGGATGAGGCGCACGAGTTCGTGCGCATCCTCGTCCGAATCGTTCTTGTCCTTCAGCATCACGTACTCGAACGTGATGCGGCGGGCGTTGTTGGCGCCGGGATACGCGGCGCACGCCTTCAATAGCTCCTCGATGCCGTACTTGCGATTGATCGGCACGATCTCGTCGCGCACCTCCTTCGTCACGGCATGGAGCGAGACGGCGAGGTTGACCCCGATCTCCTGGCCCGCGCGCGCCATCATCGGCACGACACCGCTTGTCGACAGCGTGATGCGGCGGCGGCTGAGCGCGAGGCCCGTTTCGTCCATGACGATGCCGAGGCCCTTGGAAACATTGTCGAAATTATAAAGCGGCTCGCCCATCCCCATCATCACGATGTTGGAGAGCATCCGCGCTTCGCCCGTCAAATCCTCGCCCGGCTGCGGCCATTCGCCGAGCGTGTCGCGCGCGAGCATCACCTGCCCGACGATCTCGCCCGCCGTCAGGTTGCGGACGAGCTTCATCGTGCCGGTGTGGCAGAAACGGCAGTTGAGCGTGCAGCCGACCTGGCTCGACACGCAGAGCGTGCCCCGGTCCGCATCCGGGATGAACACCATCTCGTATTCGTTGCCGTCATCGGTCCTCAGCAGCCATTTGCGCGTGCCGTCGGTCGACACCTGCAGCGTCGTCACCTCCGGGCGGCCGACGACGAAGCGCTCGGCCAGCAGCACGCGCGTGTCCTTCGCGATGTCGGTCATGCCCGAAAAATCGGTGAGGCCGCGGTGGTAGATCCAGTGCCAGACCTGCTTGGCGCGCAGCTTCGCTTGGCCTTGGGGAACGCCCGCAGCGATCAGCGCCGCCGCCATTTCGGCCTTGTTCAGGCCGACGAGATCGACGCGTCCGTCCTCACGCGCAGTGGGTGCGCGCGGCACGGGGACGGGATCGGCCCCGCCGGGAATCGTCATGGCTGCAGTCGGCATGGCGCGCCATGTAAGGCTTTTCGGGCGTTTTGCCTAGAAGCCCTTCGATTTACCGTCGACCGAGCCGTGGCCGACGTGGATCGGCTCCTCGCGGCCGGCTTCGATGCGGAACACCGTGCCTTGCGGCGCATCCTGTGCGAGCGGCACGCATCCAGGCTCGAACGGGGTGCCGCCGACAAGCGCGCCGCGCAGCACGCGGGCGGTGATGCCGTGGCTGATGACGAGCGCGGGGCGTGCGGGGTCGAGGTCCGCGATCCAGCTTGCAAGGCGCTGCGCGATATCGGGATACCATTCGCCGTTCGGCGGCTTCCTCAGGAACACGCGGCGGTCCGGACAAACGATCGGCCCGGATTCCGCGACGATGTCCTGATAGCTGCGGCCTTCCCAGTCGCCGACGTCGATTTCGAGCAGCCGGTCGTCGGCGCGGATATCGAAGAAGTCGCGCTCCAGATGCTCGGCGATGATCGCGGCGGTCTGCATCGTGCGGCCCGATCGCGACGCCCAGAGATCGATGTCGGGCTTCGGGCCGAGGATGTCGCGAAGCGCGCGGCCCATGTCTTCCGCCTGCCGGATGCCGTTTCGGGTGAGCGGCGTGTGCCCCATGTGCCCCTGCATCCGGGCGGCGGCATTGAACACGGTTTCCGCGTGGCGGGCGAGATAGAGCGTGGGTGTCATGGTGCGCGCTTATGCAAAGAATTTTACAGAAAACCTACTCTTTCCTAAGCGAAGCGCGTGCGCTAGCAGGGCCACATTCTTTGCTGCAGCGCGGGAGGTTCCCCTTGGCGAACAAGCTTTACGACGACGCGGTGAGCGCCCTTGATGGCCTGCTTTTCGACGGTATGACGGTGATGTCCGGCGGCTTCGGGCTGTGCGGCATTCCGGAAAACCTGATCGCGGCGCTCCGCGATTCGGGCACGAAGGGCCTGACGTTCATCTCCAACAACGCCGGCGTCGACGATTTCGGGCTCGGCCTGCTGCTGAAGACACGTCAGGTCGCCAAGATGATCTCGTCCTACGTGGGCGAGAACAAGGAGTTCGAGCGCCAGTATCTTTCCGGTGAGCTGCAGCTTGAATTCAACCCGCAGGGCACGCTCGCCGAGCGCATCCGCGCGGGCGGCGCGGGCATTCCAGGCTTCTACACGAAGACCGGCGTGGGCACGCTCGTTGCAGAGGGCAAGGAGCATAAGGAGTTCGGCGGCGAGACGTACATCCTCGAAACCGGGCTCGTTGCAGACGTTTCCATCGTGAAGGCGTGGAAGGCGGACCCCTACGGCAACCTCGTGTTCCGCAAGACCGCGCGCAACTTCAACCCGATGATGGCGACCGCGGGCAAGGTGACGGTCGCCGAGGTGGAAGAGCTTGTCGGCCCCGGCGAGCTCGACCCCGACCACATCCACACGCCGGGCATCTTCGTGCAGCGGCTGATCGTCGGCAAGAATTACGAAAAGCGCATCGAACAGCGCACCGTGAGGCAGGCGGCGTGAACCGCCTCGCAGCGGTCTGCCTGATGGCGGCGCTGCATGGCTGCGCGGCAACGGGCGTGCCGCGCACGACGCAGCCGCTCGCGTGGACGCTGGGTTCGGCGGAAGCGAGCGCGATCACGACGCAGACGTACCGCGCGCTGGTGCGTGCGGTGGAGGCGCGGCTGCCGGTCGCGGCAGGCACGCCTTCCGCGATTCTTGCGGCGGACGGAACGCCGCTGCCTTGCACGGCCGAGACGGCGCAGCGCCCGGCGGCCGTGTTCGACGTGGACGAAACGCTTATCTGGAATGTCGGCCACGCGTATTATGAAGCGCGCGGCGATGCGCCGTTCGACGAGAAAGCCTGGGGCGCGTGGGAACGCGAAGGTGCCGAAAAGGCCGTGGCGGTCCCCGGCGCGAAGGCCGCGCTCGATGCGCTGCGCGCGATGGGCGTGACGCCGGTGTTCAACACCAACCGCAACGCCGAAAACGCAAAGCACACCGAAGCTGCGCTCGCGCATACGGGTCTCGGCCCGGCCGTCCACGGTGAGACGCTGTTCCTGAAGGGCGACGTCGACGGCAAATCCGGCAAGGACGGCCGCCGCGCGGAGATCGCCAAGCGCTTCTGCGTGCTCGCGCTCGCGGGCGATCAGAACGGCGACTTCACCGACGGCATCGACAACGGCGCCGCCGGCAAGCGCCCGATGGCGGAGCGGCGCGACATCGCCGCCGCGCGCCATGGCGCACACTGGGGCGCAGACTGGTTCGTGTTCCCCAACCCCCTTTACGGCGGCTGGAACAACCCGCCGATGAACCGCGACGACGTCGTCGCGCCCGACCAACGCTGGACGTACAAAGGAAACCACTGATGCCCTGGAACCGCGACGGCATGGCGGCGCGCGCCGCGAAGGAACTGAAGGACGGCTTCTACGTGAACCTCGGCATCGGTATGCCCACATTGGTCGCGAACCACGTGGAACCCGGCATCGACATCACGCTGCAGAGCGAGAATGGCATGCTCGGCATGGGGCCGTTCCCGACCGAAGATGAAGTCGACGCCGATCTCATCAACGCGGGCAAGCAGACGATCACCGAACTGCGCCGCACGAGCTATTTCAGCTCCGCCGACAGTTTCGCGATGATCCGCGGCGGCCATATCGATCTTTCGATCCTCGGCGCGATGGAAGTCGCGGAGAACGGCGATCTCGCCAACTGGATGATCCCCGGCAAGATGGTGAAGGGCATGGGCGGAGCGATGGACCTCGTCGCGGGCGTGAAGCGCATCATCGTACTGATGGACCACACCAACAAGGCGGGCGAATCGAAGTTCCTGAAGGCCTGCACGCTGCCGCTGACCGGCAAGGGCGTGGTCGACATGGTGATCTCCGATCTCGGCGTGTTCGAGCGCCCGGCAAAGGGCCAGCCGTTCCGCCTGATCGAACTTGCGCCCGACGTGACGCTCGAGGAGGTCGCCGCGAAGACCGAGGCGCACTACGAGGTCGCGCTCCAACAGTAGCGGCAATTTGATCCAGGTCGTTGCGACGCAAGGGCTTTCAGCCTAGCAATCGCACATGCGCGCGCGCTGGATCTTCCTCGGGCTTCTGGTGGCACTCGTCGCCACGGCCTTCGCCTATCGCACCCTGCGGCCGACGCCGGTCGAAACCGCCGAGGTGACGCGCGGCAAGGCCGTGGAGGTCGTTTACGCGACCGGTTTCGTCGAGGTCGAGGAACCCGTCGAGATCGCCGCGCGTGTCACTGCGCCCATCGTCGACATCCGCGTGAAGGAGGGCGACCGCGTGACGCGCGGCACGCTGCTCGCCACGCTCGACATCGCCGATCTCAATTCCGAAATCGCCCGGCTGGCCGCGCAGACACGCGGCGCGGAGGCCGAAGCGCGGCGGACGCTGGTGCTCGTCGAACGCGGCTTCGCTTCGAAAGCGGCGCGCGACAACGTGATCGCCGCACGCGACGCCGCGCGGGCTGCCGAGAGAGCCGCACGCGACCGACTGGAGAATTATACGCTGCGTGCCGGCGTGAACGGCGTCGTTCTGCGCCGCGATGCCGAGCCCGGCGACCTCGCGAGCCCGAGCCGCACGCTCTTCGTGATCGGCGACCCGGCGCGCATCAAGATCACCGCAACCGTCGACGAGCGCGATATTCCGCGCGTGCGCGTCGGCCAGCAGGCGCTGATGTCGAGCGATGCCTATGCGGGGCGCATTTTCCCGGCGCGCGTGCGCGAGATCACGCCCGGGGGCGACCCCGATCAGCGTTCGTTCCGCGTGCGGCTGGAGCCGCTTTCGAACGATCCGCTGCCCGTGGGGATGACGCTGGAGGTCAACATCGTCACCCGCGAGAAGGAAGGCGCGCTGCTCGTGCCCGACAGCGCGGTCGAAGACGACCACGTCTGGCGCGTCGCGGACGGGCGGGCAAAGCGCACGCCGGTGAAAACGGGCATCGTCGGCACCGACCGCACCGAGGTGACGGAGGGCCTCTCCGCCGGAGACACGATTCTCGCGAACCCGCCGGAAGGCATGGCAGACGGAACGCGCGTGCGCAGCACCGTGAGCGCAGAGACACGCTGAGCCGGTGCTACGCCGCTTTTCCCTGCTGCTCGGGATCGCGCTCCGCCACATTTCCAAGCGCAAGCGGCAGACGCTGGTCGCCATCGCGGGCGTCGGCATCGGCGTCGGCTTCTTCCTCGCCGTCTCGGCGCTGATGATCGGCAGCCAGAACGACTTCGTGGAAACGCTGATCGACGCGGCGCCGCACATCATCATTTCCGACGAGATCCGCAGCCCGACACCGCAGCCTGCGGTCCTTGCCTTCCCGGATGCCGCAGTCGAAGTACGCCACTACAAAACGCGCAACGAAGTGCGGGGCATCAAGGACTGGCAGGGGATCATGCGCACGATCGGCGCACGGTCCGACGCCGTGGCGTCACCGTCGCTGTCGGGCGCGGTCACGCTGCGCGTCGGCGGCCGCGAGGAGGCACTCGCCATCGTCGGCGTCGAGCCGGGCATCGAGGCGCAGGTCTCCGACGTCGAGCAGTATCTGAAGGAAGGCCGCCTCCGGAACCTGGAAACCACGCAGGGCGGCGTCATCATCGGCGAGGAAATGGCGAGCCGCCTCGGTGTGCGCATGGGCGACATCATGGCCGCGACTTCGGCGCGCGGAGTGACGCGGACACTGAAGATCGTCGGACTGTTCGAGCGCGGCCGCGGCCAGTTCGGCGGTTCGTCCGGCTATGTGCTGCTGCGCGAGGCACAGTCGCTGACGAGCCAGCCGTTCGTCATCAACCGCATCGGCATCCGGCTCGACGACCCTTACGCCGCCGAAGACATCGCGAAACGGCTGGAGGCGCGCTACGGCTACAAGGCGGAAAGCTGGCAGGAGCGTTCCGCCGATTTCCTCAGCCTCCTCGTGACCCGCAACGTCATCATGTACACGGTGATCTCCGCGATCCTGCTCGTCGCCTCGTTCGGCATCTACACCGTCGTGTCGACGAGCGTCGCCGACAAGCGCCGCGACATCGCGATCATGCGCTCGATGGGCTTCTCCTCGGGCGACCTTCAGGCCGTGTTCGTGATGGAAGGCTTCACGCTCGCGTGCATCGGCGTGCTCGCCGGCTGGGCGCTCGGCTTCGGGCTGATGCAGGTGCTCGGCGGCATCGAGTTCAACATCCAGGGCGCGACCGAAACAATACCGCTCGACCGCTCGTTCTTCCAGTACGCGATTTCGGCCGGCGCCAGCCTGTTTTCCGCGATCATCGCGGCGTGGCTGCCGGCTCGGAAGGCCGCGCAGGTGGATCCGGTCGATATCCTGCGGGGCGCGGTATGACGCCCGCGCCGCTGATCCGCGCCGAGGGGCTGACACGCGTGCTCGCCGTCGAGCCGCCGGTCACGCTGATCCGGGACGTGTCGTTCGAGATCAGGCAGGGCGAGTTCGTCGCGGTGATCGGCCCTTCGGGGTGCGGCAAGTCCTCGCTGCTCTACCTGCTCGGCCTGCTCGACCGGCCAACGGAGGGCCGGCTGTTCTTCGACGGCGAGGACACGACGGATACGGACGGCAATGCGCGCGCGAACATGCGCCTCGCGCGCTTCGGCTTCGTGTTCCAGTTCCACTTCCTGCTGCCCGAGTTCACCGCGCTTGAAAACGTGACGCTCCCCATGCGGCGGCTCGGGCGTCTCACCGACCGGGAGGCAGCCGCGCGCGGCCGCGACCTGCTGGGCGCGATGGGCCTCGATGGGCAGGAGCACAAAACGCCCGACAAGATGTCCGGCGGGCAGCGCCAGCGCGTCGCTATCGCCCGCGCGCTTGCCAACGACCCCGCGCTGATCCTCGGCGACGAGCCCACCGGCAACCTCGACAGCGTCAATTCGGCGCGCGTCATCGAGATCTTCCACGATCTTGCCGCGAAAGAGGGCCGCACCATCGTCTGCGTAACGCACGACCCCGAAGTGGCCGCGTCGGCACACCGGCGCATCCACATGCTCGACGGGCGCGTGGAACGCATCGATTGAGGACGCGGGGGGCTTGCATTCTAGGCCGGATTCACCCTACCGAAGGCTGGCGCAGGCGCTATAGTCTCGCGCTCACAATCGGGGGTTTGAAGGGAAACGCATGAAGGCGACGGTCGAGCGGGCGACGCTGCTCAAATGCCTTGGTCACGTCCAGTCGGTGGTGGAGCGTCGCAACACGATCCCGATCCTGTCGAACGTCCTTATCGAGGTCGAGAACAGCGGCCTCAAGCTGATGGCGACCGACCTCGACCTGCAGGTGGTCGATTCGATCGCCGCGCAGGTGGAAACGGCGGGCGCGACGACGGTTTCGGCGCACACGCTGTTCGACATCGTGCGCAAGCTGCCCGAAGGCAGCCAGGTCGAGATCGCGGTTGCGGGCGACAAGATGTCAATCGCGGCGGGCCGCGCGCGCTTCAACCTCGCGACGCTGCCGCGCGACGACTTCCCGATGATCGCCGAAAGCGACCTGCCGACGAAGTTCCAGCTTCCGGCCGAAACGCTGAAGCAGATCATCGGCAAGACGCGCTTTGCGATCTCCACCGAAGAGACGCGCTATTACCTGAACGGCATCTTCATGCATGTCGTCGACGGCAAGCTGCTTGCGGTCGCGACCGACGGCCACCGCCTGGCACGCGTCGCGCTCGACGCGCCTGCGGGATCGGACGGGATGCCCGACATCATCGTGCCCCGGAAGTGCGTCGCCGAAGTGCGCAAGCTCCTCGACGAGGTGACGGGCGAGATCGAGATTTCGCTCTCCTCCACCAAGATCCGCTTCCGCGCGGGCACCGCCGTGCTCACCTCGAAGCTGATCGACGGCACCTTCCCCGATTATTCGCGGGTGATCCCGACGAAGAACGACCGGCTGCTGAAGGTGGATACGAAGGCGCTCGCCGAGGGCGTGGACCGCGTGGCGGCGATCGCCACCGAGAAGACGCGCGCGGTGAAGATGAGCATCGACCGCGATCGCATCGTGCTTTCGGTGACGAGCCCGGAAACCGGCACCGCCGCCGAAGAAGTCCCCGCCGACTACGCGTCCGAGAGCCTCGATGTGGGCTTCAATGCGCGCTATCTGCTGGATATCCTCAGCGAGATCGAGACCGACGAGATCGAGATTCACCTCGCCGACGCGGCTGCGCCCACGCTGATCCGCGAAGGCCAGTCCTCGCCGGCGCTCTACGTGCTGATGCCGATGCGCGTCTGACGCGCAAGTGCCATCCTCGCCGGACGTGACCGCTGCCCCGCAAACTTCCGTATCACGGAAGAGGAAGGTGCTGCGGTTTGTGCTGCGCTACCTTGTTTTGCTGCCGGTGCTGCTTCTTGCGGTCGCTGTCGGCTCTGTGCTCGGCGTACGGGCGTTCCTGCAAAGCGCCAATTCTGCAGACGCGCGCATCGTTTCGCCCCGCGGCATCAACGAAGCGGGATACGTGCAGCTGGGCGGTGCCCGCCAGTGGGTGACGATTCGCGGACAGGACCGCCGGCAGCCGATCCTCGTCTATCTTCACGGCGGTCCCGGCGGAACGACGAGCGATCTGGCCTATAGCTTCCAGCGTCCGTGGGAGGATTATTTCACCGTCGTGCAGTGGGACCAAAGGGGCTTTGGTCGATCCGCGATCGATGGCGAAGCCCTGCGCGGTACCATAACCAAGACCCAGCTCGTCGACGACGCCATCGCGCTCATCGAGCATCTGCGTCGCCGCACCGGCCAGCAGAAGGTGATCCTTCTTGGGCACAGCTGGGGCACGGTGCTGGGCGCCGAGGTCGCCAAACGCCGGCCCGACCTGCTCTATGCCTATGTCGGCTTCGGGCAGCTGACCGGCTGGAAACGCAATATGGAGGAAACGCGGGCGGCGCTTGCCGAGATCGGCCGCACCACGGGCAATGCAGCGCTTGTAAAAGCCATGGCCGATGCGGGTCCGGCGCCGGACGCCCATGACACCGAAGCCTTTTCGGCGTGGATTGCGAAGATACAGACGCATCTCTCCGCGGCACGCGGCTCCTGGTACAACAGCGCCGGTGCGAAAGATATCGCCAGCCGGATGCTCATGACGGCATTTGCCTCGCCCACGCTGTCGCTCCGCGGCATGTGGCGCATGCTGAATACCGACGCGGAACTTGCCCTCGATCCACTGATGGCCTCTGTGGCAGACTGGGATTTCCGCGAGACACTGGGCCACGATTTCGATGTGCCGATGATTTTCGTCTCCGGCCGCCATGATCTGCAGACGCCGATGGCGGCAGCGGCCCGGCTCGCCGCCGAGCTGTGCGCGCCGCACACGGAAATGATCGTGATCGAAAATTCCGCGCACTTCCTTGTGACGGAAGAACCGGGCCGCGTGCTCGGCGCGCTGCTGAAGGTTCGCCCCTTCGCTGAAGGCGCTGCGCCTGCAGCCGAACCGGAATGCAAGGCAGAGACCGCGCGCGGCCGTCACCTCACTGTGCCGGCATCCCCGCCTTCATCTCGTTCAGCAGCGCCGCGCGGCTGATCGGTTCGGCCGGCAGCTTGAAGCGGGCGGGATCGACGGCACCGTCCTTCACGCTGACCAGCTCGAATTTCGTCCCCGCGCGGAGGG
Organism: Sphingosinicella sp.; assembly: GCF_013911755.1. Classification (GTDB taxonomy): domain Bacteria; phylum Pseudomonadota; class Alphaproteobacteria; order Sphingomonadales; family Sphingomonadaceae; genus Sphingosinicella. Next base: position 27,480 of record NZ_JACESP010000024.1, on the reverse strand, counting down.
GCGTGCCGAGCGCGAACGCCTGTCGCATTTCGCCGATCATCTCCGGCGCCGCCTCGCCGAGGAACGGCACGGCGAGCACCATCGTCGCCTCTATGAACTGCTGCATCGCCTTTCCGGCGGGGGCGAGCGCGGGATCGCGCGTCGCGATCCATTCGACCGCCTCGTCCGGCTTCTGATCATCGAGGCCCTTCACGCGATAGCGCTCGCCGGTGAAGCCCGCGACACTCGCCGTACCGGCCGCCTCGATGACAAGCGGGGCTTTCGGCTTGGGGTCGGCCTTCGCCGCCGCCTCGAACAGGCCCTTGAAGATCGGCCCTATCGCTTCATCGACCACCGCGGCGAAATCGGCGATCCGCATGACGCGCGCCTCGGGACGCGTGGTATCGACGAGATAAAGCTCGCCATTCAGGATCACCGCCGTCTGCCCCGGTGTCGGCCCGCCGACGTGCACGGCGCCACTGTCCGCGATCTCGAGCGTCAGGTTCTTGCCGTCATCGCCCTTGTAGACGACCGTCTGGTCGGCGAGCGCGGCGGACGAAAACAGCAGGACGGCGGCAAACGCGGCGGCACGGATCATGGACGTCTCCCTTTCGCCCGAGACTAGCACGCGATAGACGGGGCCGCCATGCCGACGCAGGGCCATCCCTTCATGCGCGACCAGCTGATTTACTTATTGGATCGAGATGTGGGGTATCCGAGGGTTTGTCATTTCTTCCAGTAACTGCGCACGGCTAATGGGATCAGCCGGTAGGACGAAGCGTGCGGGATCAATCTTCCCTGCCTTCATACTGACGAGTTCATATCTCGCAGTACGAAGCGGCGTTCCAAGCGCAAACAGTTGAATTTCCATGTCCTGCTTGTTGGCAGCGGCCGTCCCCTGGAGTGATGACCTCACCGTTCTCATGCTGCGCATCAATTTTTCCCATGCGGCACCTACCCTGGCGAACTTCGGATCGCGCGTAGCAACCCATTCCAGTTCGTCCTCTCCGAGTTCGTCCGATCTATCCACGATATACCGTTCGCCCGAAAATCCCGCGACCCTTGCCGTTCCCATATGTTTGATAACAGGCGCTGGGGATGGCTCGGCTTCTGACTTGCCCAACCTTTCGCGAATTTGCCGCATCCGAGCGCCGATTGTTTTTTCCATAACCGCGGCCCAGTCCGTGCTGCGAATTACACGAACCGCGCCCTTATGATGAAAAATGAGAAAAAACTCTCCATCGCGAACAATGCCGGACCCGCCTGGTGCCATTCCCGTGACATGAACAAGACCGCTATCTGCGATTTCCAGCGTCATTTGGCTCCCGTCCTTACTCTTGTAGACGGCGGTCTGGTCGGCAAATGCGGCAGGCGAAAACAGCAGGATGGCGGCCAACGCGGCGGCACGGATCATGGACGTCTCCCTTTCGCCCAAGACTAGCACGCGATAGACGGGGCCGCCATGCCGACACAGCCCCGCACCATAGACCGGCTGCGCCTGACGGATTTCCGCAGCTATGCGCTTGCAGACATCACCGCCGGGCCAGGCGCGGTCGTGCTGACCGGCGACAATGGGGCGGGGAAAACCAATCTTCTCGAAGCCATCTCGCTGCTCGCACCCGGGCGCGGCCTTCGGCGCGCGGGACTTCCTGAAATGGCGCGTATCGGCGGCAGCGGCGGCTTCGCCGTATCGGCGACGCTCGGCTGCGGCGCGGAGGCACCCGTCGAGATCGGCACGGGCACGCAGGCCGAGGCGCCGGGGCGGCGGCTGGTGCGCGTGAACGGCGCGGGCGCGGCGGCGAACGCGCTGTCCGAATGGCTTTCCGTGCTCTGGCTGACCCCGGCGATGGACCGGCTGTTCCTGGAAAGCGCGGGCGGGCGGCGGCGTTTCCTCGACCGGCTGACGCTGGCGCTGGTGCCGCAACACGCCGGACACACGCAGCGCTACGATGCCGCCATGCAATCGCGCAACAAGCTGCTCGGCGGCGAGCGCGCGCCCGATACGGACTGGCTCGCCTCGCTCGAAAAGCAGATGGCCGAGCATGGCGCCGCCGTGGATGCTGCGCGGCGCATGGCGATCGAAGCGCTTGGGCATGAGATCGCGGCCTCGGATACGGGGCCGTTCCCCAAGGGCGCGCTGCTGCTGGAAGGCGAGGCGTGGCAGGCCGGGGCGCTGGCGGAAGCGCTTGGGGCCGCGCGCCGCGCCGACACGGCGGCGGGTCGCACCACCGTGGGGCCGCACCGCAGCGACCTTGCCGTAACGCACCTCGCCAAGGATCAGCCCGCCGCGCGCGCCTCCACGGGCGAGCAGAAGGCGCTTCTCCTCGGCCTCGTCCTCGCCCACGCCCGCGTCGTCGCCGCGCGCACCGGGCGGCGACCCGTGCTACTGCTCGACGAGGTCGCCGCGCACCTCGACGAAACGCGGCGCGCAGCGCTTTTCGCGATGCTGGAGGCCGACGCGATGCAGGTGTGGATGACGGGCACGGACGTGTCACTTTTCCGTGCAATCGGCGCGCACGCTACCTATATAGACGTGTCAAACGGTCGCCTGAGCAGACTTTAAGGAAATCATGAGCAGCAACGCGTCTTCCGGCGAATACGGCGCCGATTCGATCAAGGTCCTGAAGGGGCTCGACGCCGTGCGCAAGCGGCCGGGCATGTACATCGGCGACACCGAGGACGGTTCGGGCCTGCACCACATGGTGTTCGAGGTTTCCGACAACGCGATCGACGAGGCGCTCGCAGGCTATTGCGACACGGTGACGATCACGCTTAATGCCGACGGCTCGGTGACGGTGACGGACAACGGGCGCGGCATCCCCACCGACATTCACCCGAGCGAGGGCGTTTCCGCCGCCGAGGTCATCATGACCCAGCTGCACGCAGGCGGGAAGTTCGACCAGAACAGCTACAAGGTTTCAGGCGGCCTGCACGGCGTCGGCGTTTCCGTCGTGAACGCGCTTTCGGACTGGCTCGACCTCCGCATTTTCCGCGACGGCAAGGAGCACTACATGCGCTTCGAGCGCGGCGATGCCGTCGCGCCTCTGAAGGTCGTCGGCGATGCGAACGGCCGCAAGGGCACGCACGTCACGTTCTTCGCCTCGGAAGAGACGTTCAAGGTCATCGAGTTCGATTTCGAAAAGCTGGAGCACCGCTACCGCGAGCTGGCGTTCCTCAATTCCGGCGTGAAGGTGGTGCTGACCGATGCCCGCCACACCGAGCCGAAAACGATCGAGATGTTCTACGAAGGCGGCGTCGCGGCCTTCGTGAAGTACCTCGACCGCACCAAGACGCCGCTGATCCCCGAACCGATCCTGATGCAGGGCGAACGCGACGGCATTTCCATCGATGTCGCACTCGAATGGAACGACAGCTATTACGAGCAGGTCCTGCCCTTCACCAACAACATCCCGCAGCGCGACGGCGGTACCCACCTCGCGGCGTTCCGCAGCGCACTGACGCGCACGCTCAACAACTACGCCGAAAGCTCGGGCATCCTGAAAAAGGAGAAGGTGTCGCCGACGGGCGAAGACATGCGCGAGGGGTTGACCGCGATCGTTTCGGTGAAGGTGCCCGACCCCAAGTTCTCGTCGCAAACCAAGGACAAGCTCGTCTCCTCCGAGGTGCGACAGCCGATCGAATCGCTGATGGGCGAGAAGCTTGCCGAGTGGCTGGAGGAAAACCCCGGCCCAGCGCGCGTGGTTGTCGAGAAGATCGTTTCCGCCGCCGTGGCGCGCGAGGCTGCCCGCAAGGCGCGCGAAGCGAGCCGCAAGAACGTGCTGCAGATCTCCTCGCTGCCCGGCAAGCTTGCCGACTGCCAGGAGAAAGACCCGGCGAAATCCGAGCTCTTCCTCGTCGAGGGCGATTCGGCCGGCGGCTCCGCCAAGCAGGGCCGCGACCGGCATTTCCAGGCGATCCTGCCGCTTCGGGGCAAGATCCTGAACGTCGAGCGCGCACGCTTCGACCGGATGCTCGCATCGCGCGAGATCGGCACGCTCATCCAGGCGTTCGGCACTGGCATCGGACGCGACGACTTCGATATTTCGAAGCTGCGCTACCACAAGATCGTCATCATGACCGACGCCGACGTGGACGGCGCGCACATTCGCACGCTGCTCCTCACCTTCCTTTATCGGCAGATGCGCGAGCTCATCGAGGCAGGCCACGTCTATATCGCGCAGCCGCCGCTCTACAAGGTGAGCCGCGGCCGCTCCGAGGTATACCTGAAGGACCAGGCGGCGCTCGACGATTATCTGATCCGCACCGGCCTCGACGGGCTCGTCGCCGAGACGGCGGACGGCCAGCGCACCGGCGAGGATCTGCGCGGCCTCGTCGAGCAGGCGCGCAAGCTCCGCGCGCTCATGGCCTACGTGCCGGGGCGTTATGATTCCCGCATCGTCGAGGCGCTGGCGATTTCCGGCGGGCTCAATCCCGAACGCGATGCCGCGGCAGATGTCGCCGCGTGGCTGAACGGCCACGACGACGCCCAGTGGAGCGCCGAGCGTGTCGATGGCGGCTACAAGCTCGCCCGCACCTTCCGCGGCGTGACCGATCACTACGCGATCGACCGCGCGTTCATCGTTTCGGCGGAGGCGCGCAAGATCAACCAGTTGCTTGCGGGCGAAGCCGCCGCCTACCGCACGCCGATCCTGCTCGGCGACCGGCAGGTGACGCGTCCTTCCGCGCTTCTGGAGGCGATTTTCGAGATCGGGCGCAAGGGCCTTGCCATTCAGCGCTACAAGGGTCTCGGCGAAATGAACGCCGAGCAGCTCTGGGAAACGACGCTCGACCCCACCGTGCGGTCGATGCTGAGGGTGGAGATCGCGCAGGCCGACCTTGCCGACGATATCTTCACGCGACTGATGGGCGACGTGGTGGAACCGCGCCGCGAATTCATTCAGGAGAACGCGCTGAACGTCGCCAATCTGGACGTCTAGGCGGCGCGCACTCCTTCTTGATCTGCCGCAATGTTGCTTGCGTTGGCGGTGGTACCACCCTTTCCGGGTGAACAGCAGGAGAGCGGAAGATGAAATCGATTCTCGTCCATATCCATGACGATGCCGGACAGAACGCGCGCCTTCAGGCGGCGCTCGACATGGCGCGCTACTACAGCGGACACCTGACCTGCCTGCAGGCCATGCCCTTCGCGGCCTATGCCGGCGAACCCTTCACGGGCGCGATGATCGCCTACGAGGCCTACGCCGAAACGATGGAGGCGACGCGCACGCGCATCGAGGCGCAGCTCCAGAAGGAAGGCGTGCCTTGGGATTGGATCGATTCGCGCGGCAGCGGATCGGTCGCGGTGATGATGCACAGCCAGCTCACCGACCTCATCGTGCTGAGCCCGAGCGGCAAACTTACCGATCCCGACGCGGCGCTGCCGATCGTCGGCGAAATCGCCACGAAAGTCCGCGCGCCGGTGCTCGCGGTTCGTGACGACCAGATCGGCTTCGATCCCTCGGGCGCCGCGCTCATCGCGTGGAACGGTTCGCCCGAGGCGGCGCAGGCCGTGCGCAACGCGATGAGCATGCTGAGCGTCGCGAAGGGCGTTCATATCGCCTGCATCGAAGAGGATTTCGCGTCGCACATCCCGGCGCGAGAGGCGGCTTCCTACCTCTCCCGCTACGGGATCAAGGCCGATGTCCATGCCCGCGCGAAGGGCGGCAGCGTCGCGGATACGCTCTGCAGCATCGCCGCCGAGATCAGCGCCGGTTATCTGGTGATGGGCGCGTATGGCCGCTCGCGGTTCGCGGAGTTCATCCTGGGCGGCGTCACCCGCTCGCTGCTGGCGGACGCGCCGCTGCCGCTGGTGCTGTCGCACTGACGGGCGACACCTTGCGGATCAGGTAGCGGTAAACACCGACGACGTTGATGACGAAGAGCACGGCGTTCTGCGTCGAGAGCGCCGCCTCCTCGTCGAGCAGCCCGACTGTGATCCACGCCGCGCTCGACAGCAGGAACAAGACGAACCCCCAGCCGGTGACACGCCGGCCGAGATCGGCGGCAACCGCGCACGCCGCAATCATGCCGCTGATCGACGCCGTCCACTTCACCACCTCGAGCACCGCGTTCTCCTTGCTTCCGAAGGTTCAAAGCCATGCCCAGCCGATATGTTCCGGCGCCCACCCCGAATCTGTGATCTTTCGGCAACAGAAAGCGGGGATGCAGGACAGCAACACGGCTGCATCCGAAACGGGCGGTTGCAGCTTTGTGCGCTTCGTCCCAAGTTAGGTCTTTACGCGAGAAGACGCTCTCGGCAGGTTTCGCGCGTGCGTCCGGCTGTAGTTCCGGTTTTGCAGCCGTGATGGGGAAATTCGGAGACACTCCACGCTGACCCGGGGAGTTGGACCCGTGCCCTGAGGGGCGCGGGTCCTTTTTCAGGCGGCGGCCTTCGCCTCAATGTCGCCCGAGGCCACGGCCAGCAGCTTGCGCGTAATGCTCTTCAGCCGCTGCGCGTTCTCGATCTTGTCGCCGGTGAGATCGGTCACGTAGAAAACGTCGACCGCGCGCTCGCCGTAGGTGGCGATATGCGCCGAGCTGATCGAAAGCCGCGCATCGAACAATGTGCGCGTCAGCCCATAGAGCAGCGCCGGGCGATCGAGCGCATGCACTTCGATCACCGTGTAGCGGTTCGATGCCTTGTTGTCGGCAAGCACGTTCGGCTCGACCTTGAACACATCGGCACGGTGCCGCGTCAGCGGCCGCGCCGCAAGCCGCTCCGCAAGCTTCACCTGCCCCGAAGCCGCCTCAATGATCGTCGTCTTCAGCCGCTCGAGCGCGTGCGCCTCCTCGAGCGCGCGGCCCGCGGGCGTCTGCACGACGAGATTGTCGATCGCCATGCCGTCGCGCGTCGTATGGATGCGTGCATCGACGATGTTCGCGCCGCAGAGCGTGATGCCGCCCGCGATCCGGTAGAAAAGGCCGGGATGGTCGGGTGCGTAGACCGACACCTGCGTAGCGCCGAGCGCGTCGTCGCACGTCATCGCAACCGAAATCTCGTCTTTCGCCTCCGCGATCTGCCGGGCGTTGGCGAGCAGCGAGCCGGCGGGCTCAGCGACCCAGTAGCTGTCGAAAAACCGCTTCGCATGGGTGTTGAAGACCCGGTCGCTCCAACCCAGCGCGGCCTTCAATTCGTCCTTCTTCGCGGCGATGCGCTCGGCGCGCCCGCGCTGCTGGTGGCCAAGGCGCAGCATCTCCTCGGCGGCGACATACAGGTCGCGCATCAGCTGCGCTTTCCATTCCGTCCAGCGGCCGGGGCCGACCGCGCGGATATCGACAACGGTGAGGATCATCAGCAGCCGCAAGCGCTCCACGTCCTGCACCACCGCGACGAAATCCTGAATCGTCTTGAAATCCGAAAGGTCGCGGCGCGTCGCGGTTTCCGACATCAGCAGGTGATAGCGCACCAGCCACGAGACGGTTTCGGTCTCCGCCGGCGTAAGGCCAAGGCGCGGGCAGAGCGCCAGCGCGACATCGGCGCCGAGCAGACTGTGATCGCCGCCGCGCCCCTTGGCGATATCGTGCAGCAGCACCGCCGCGTAGATGACCCGGCGCGAGGCGATCTGGTGGATGATCACCGCGCTCGTCGGATGCTCCGCCGTCAGCTCGCCGTTCTCGATGCGTGCGAGCAGGCCGATGGCGCGGATCGTATGCTCGTCGACCGTGTAGTGGTGATACATGTCGTATTGCATGCGCGCGACGACGCGGCCGAAATCGGGAACGAAGCGGCCGAAGACGCCGGCCTCGTTCATCCAGCGCAGCACCGTGTCGGGCGCGCGGCGGCTGGTGAGCACATCCATGAACAGCGTGTTCGCACGCGGATCGCGGCGGACCCGCGCGTCGATCAGCTTCGCATCCCGGCCCGCCTGCCGCATCGCCTGCGGATGGATTTCAAGTTCATGCTTTTCGGCAAGCGCGAACATTTCGAGAAGCCGCACGGGGTCCTTCGCGAAAAAGTCGTCACTCGGCACGCCGAGGCGGCCCCGCTGCACGGTGAAGCCGTTCAGCTTTTTGGGCGCGCGGCGCATGCTCGGCAGGCGGATGCGGCTTTCCGCATATGTCTCTTCAAGGTGCGAGAGGAACAAGCCGGTGAGATCGCCAACCTGCCGCGCGATAAGGAAATAATGGCGCATGAAGCGCTCGACGGCCGACATGCCCGCGCGGTCCTGATAATGAAGCCGCTGCGCAAGCTCGCGCTGCATGTCGAAGGTCAGCCGTTCCTCGCCGCGTTTCGCGATGTCGTGCAGGTTGATGCGCACCGCCCACAGGAAATTCTCGGCCTTGTTGAACTGGCGGTATTCGCGCGGGGTCAGCAGGCCCTTGTCGACGAGATCAGCAGCGCGTTCCACGCGCAGCACGTACTTGCCGATCCAGAACAAGGTATGGAGATCGCGCAGCCCGCCCTTGCCTTCCTTGATGTTGGGCTCGACGACATAGCGGCTGTCGCCCATGCGTGTGTGGCGCGCGTCGCGCTCGGCGAGCTTGGCCTGCGTGAAGTCGCGTTCGGTGCCGGAGACGACATCCTTCAGGAACCGTGCGTTCGACTCGTCGTAAAGCGCCTCGTCGCCCCACACGTAGCGCGCCTCCAGCATCGCGGTGCGGATCGTCACATCTTCGCGCGACAGACGCACGACATCCGCGATCGAGCGCGTGGCGTGGCCGACCTTCAGCCCGAGATCCCACAGCGTGTAGAGCATCGTCTCGACGACCTGCTCGATCCAGCCCGTGGATTTCTGCGCGGTGAGGAACAGGATGTCGACGTCCGAAAACGGCGCCATCTCGGCGCGGCCGTAGCCGCCGACCGCGCACACCGCGATGCGCTCGGCGGCGCTGGGGTTGCTTGCGGGATAGAGCCGCTGCGTCGCGAAATCGAAAACGAGCCGCACCAGCTGGTCGGTGAGGAACGCGTAGCCGTTCGCAAGCTCCAGTCCCTTGTTGGGTGCTGCTTCCAGGCGCCGCTTGAGTTCGGTGCGCGCGTCCGCAAGCGCGATGCGAAGCACGCCGACGGCAGCGGCGCGGTCGGCGGGAATCGCAGCCAGAGCCTCGGCTATCTCGCGGCGATCGATGATCGCGCGGCGGTCGGTAACGCGGTGAAAACGGTCGGTCATGCTCATGATATCGCCCCTCAGCCCCCGTCTGCCAAGCGCTTGAGGTCGTAGAGCGCATCGAGCGCGGCGCGCGGGCTCATCTCGTCGGGCCGGAGCGCGGCGAGTGCATCGCGCAGCGCATCGCTGGCCGGGGCGGACGGCGCGGCGGCGCTGAACAGCGGCAGGTCGCCGAGGCCCGCGGCAATGCCGCCAGTCTTCGCCTTGCCCTGCTCCAGCCGCGCGAGCACTTCGGACGCGCGGTGCGTCACGAGTTCGGGAAGACCCGCAAGGCGTGCGACGGCAAGGCCGTAGCTGCGATCCGCCGCACCTGCGATCACCTCGTGGAGGAACACCAGATCGCCCTTCCATTCGCGCACCTTCACGGTGGCGAGATGCACGGCGGAGAGGCGATCGGCGAGCACGGTCAGCTCGTGATAGTGCGTTGCGAACAGGCAGCGGCTGGCAAGGCTGTCGTGCACCGCCTCCACCACCGCCCACGCGATGGCGAGCCCGTCGTAGGTGGAGGTGCCGCGTCCGACCTCGTCGAGGATGACGAGCGAGCGCGCCGTCGCCTGGCGCAGGATCGCCGCCGTCTCCACCATCTCGACCATGAAGGTGGAGCGTCCCTCGGCGAGATTGTCCGATGCGCCGACGCGACTGAACAGCCGGTCGACGACACCGATATGCGCCGACTGCGCGGGCACGAAACTGCCCGTTTGCGCGAGCACCGCGAGCAGCGCGTTCTGGCGGAGGAAGGTCGATTTGCCCGCCATGTTGGGGCCGGTCAGCAGCCAGAGGCGGCGTTCGGGACCGAGGTCGCAGTCGTTCGCAACAAAGGCCTCGCGCTTCGCACCGAGCGCCGCCTCCACAACCGGATGCCGGCCGCCGCGAATATCGAAAGCGGTGCTGCTATCCACCTCCGGGCGCGCCCAGCCGCCGCGTGCGGCGAGCTCGGCGAGCGCCGCCGCGACATCGATGCGCGCGAGCGAACCGGCGGTTTCGCCGGCGGCTTCGGCCTCTGCAAGCACGGTGTCGCGAAGCGCTGCGAAATGCGCGGTTTCAACCGCCAGCGCCTTCGTCGATGCCTCTGCGATGCGCGCGGCGAGATCGGCGAGATCGACGCTGTTGAAGCGCACGACACCTGCGAGCGTCTGCCGGTGCGTGAAGCCGCTGTCCGCCGCCATCAGCGGGTCGGCATGGCGCGCCGAAACCTCGACATGATAGCCGAGCACGTTGTTGTGGCGGATCTTGAGCGCGGCGATCCCGGTCGCATCGCGGTAGCGTGCCTCCAGCGCGGCGATGTGGCGGCGCCCGTCCTGCGCGAGCCCGCGCAGCTCGTCGAGCGCCGGGTCGAAGCCTTCGGCGATGAAACCACCGTCGGACACCGAAAAGCCCGGCTCGGGTACGAGCGCGGCGGCAAGGCCTTCGACAAGCGCGCCGTGCGGCCCGATACGCTCCAGGCAATCCGCGAGCATCGCCGGTACGCCGAGCTGGCTTTCCGAGAGCAGGCGTTTGAGATCGAGCGCGCCCTGCAGCGCATCGCGGAGCAGACCAAGGTCGCGCGGACTGCCCCGTCCGGCGGAAAGACGACCAAGCGCGCGTTCGATGTCGGCAATGCGTTTCAGCGCAGCGCGGACGCGTTCACGGATGGTCGGCGCGCCGACGAACCAGCCGACGAGATCGAGCCGCCGCGCAATGGCTTCAGGATCGGTGAGCGGCGCGGCAAGGTCGGCGGAGAGGCGCCGCGCGCCCGCGCCGGTGACGGTGAGGTCGATGCAATCGAGGAGCGAGCCCTTGCGGCTGCCCGCCATGGTTTCGGCAAGTTCCAGGCTGGCGCGCGTCGCCGCGTCGATCAGCATGGCGCTTTCAGGCAGGTGCCGCGCGGGCGGGCGCAGTCGCACGGCGGCGTCTTTCTGCGTCGCCTCGACAAACGCCATGAGCGCACCCGCGGCCGCCAGCTCGGCGCGCGTGAACGCACCGAACCCGTCGAGCGTGCCGACGTCGAAGCGGCGGCACAGCTTTCGCTCGCCCACCGTGCTGTCGAAGTCGCTGCGCGGCCGTACGGCGACGAGCTGCCCGGCGGGCGCCGTCTTGCCGTCCGCGACCAGAAGCTCGGCAGGCCGCAGCCGCGCCAGCTCGGCGCCGACGAGCGCGGTGTCGACAGGCGCGGTCATGAACTCGCCCGACGACAGGTCGCACCACGCAAGACCCATGCGCCCCTCCGCTTCGCCCACCGCGGCGAGCCGGTTCGCGCTTCGCGCGTCGAGCAGGTTTTCCTCGGTGAGCGTACCCGGCGTCACGACACGGATCACCGCGCGGCGCACCACCGATTTCGAACCGCGCTTCTTCGCCTCCGCGGGGTACTCCACCTGCTCGGCGATGGCGACGCGGAAGCCCTTGGAGATCAGCCGCGAAAGATACGTCTCGTGGCTGTGTGCGGGGACGCCGCACATCGGGATGTCCTCGCCCAGGTGCTGGCCGCGTTTCGTAAGCGCGATATCGAGCGCGCCGGCCGCCGCGACAGCATCCTGAAAGAACATCTCGTAGAAATCGCCCATGCGGAAGAACAGCAGGCTGTCCCCGGCCTCTGCCTTCAGCGCGAGGTACTGCTCCATCATGGGCGAAGGGGAATCCGCTTTTACAGATTTCACGGATTGGGGACTGGCGTCGGCGCACATGCGGACGCTAATAGCGATCTCAGGCGCCTTGGTGGAGAAAACATTTGTCAAAAGGCAGTTCGATCAAGTTCAGCGATCAGGAGGCCCTGCAATTCCATTCGCAGGGCCGCCCGGGCAAGATCGAGATCATCTCATCGAAGCCGATGGCCACCCAGCGCGACCTCAGCCTCGCCTATTCGCCGGGCGTCGCCGTGCCCGTGGAGGCGATCGCCGCCGACCCCGTGCTCGCCTACGACTACACCGCCAAGGGCAACCTCGTCGCCGTCATCTCCAACGGCACCGCCATCCTCGGCCTCGGCAACCTCGGCGCGCTTGCTTCGAAGCCGGTGATGGAAGGCAAGGCCGTCCTCTTCAAGCGCTTCGCCGACGTCGACGCGATCGATATCGAGCTTGCGAGCGAGGACGTCGACGCGCTGGTGAGCGCCATATCGCTGATGGAGCCGAGCTTCGGCGGCATCAACCTTGAAGACATCGCCTCCCCCGACTGCTTCATCATCGAAAGCCGCCTGCGAGAGATGATGAACATCCCGGTGTTCCACGACGACCAGCACGGCACCGCGATCATCTCCGCCGCGGGCCTCATCAACGCGCTCCGGATCACCGGCAAGTCGATCAAGGACGTGAAGATGGTGGTGAACGGCGCCGGCGCCGCCGCCATCGCCTGCGCCGAGCTCATCATCGCGATGGGGATGCCGCGCAACCATGTGCGCATGTGCGACCGCGAAGGCGTGATCCACAAGGACCGCACCAATCTCAACCAGTGGAAATCCGCCTACGCGATCGAGACCGACGAGCGCACGCTGATGGATGCCATGCAGGGCGCGGACGTGTTCCTCGGCCTCTCCGCCGCAGGCGCGCTCAGCCCCGAGATGGTGAAGGCGATGGCGCCCAATCCGATCATCTTCGCGATGGCGAACCCCGTTCCCGAAATCCTGCCCGAAGACGCGCACGCCGTCCGCTCCGACGCGATCATCGCGACGGGCCGCTCGGACTATCCGAACCAGGTCAACAACGTCCTGGGCTTCCCCTACATCTTCCGCGGCGCGCTCGACGTGCGCGCGACGACGATCAACGAGGAGATGAAGATCGCGGCCGCCGAAGCGCTTGCCGATCTCGCACGCGAAACGGTGCCCGACGAGGTTGCCGTCGCCTACGGCAAGCAGCCGGTGTTCGGCCCCGAATACATCATCCCCGCCCCGTTCGACCCGCGCCTCATTGAGGCGATCCCGCTCGCCGTCGCCCGCGCCGCGATGCGCACGGGCGTCGCGCAGCGCCCGATCATCGACGAGGAGGCGTACCGCACCGAGCTTCGCGCCCGCCTGAACCCGACGACCGCCGTGCTTTCGAACAGCTACGATGCCGCGAAAGCGAACCCGAAGCGCATTGTCTTCGCCGAGGGCGAGGAAGAGACCGTTCTGCGCGCCGCGATCACGATCAAGAACGCCGGCTACGGCATCCCCGTGCTCGTCGGCCGCGACGACCGCGTGAAGGACGGGCTGCGCAAACTCGGTGTCGACGACGCCGCCACCTTCGAAATCCACAACAGCCGCATCAGCCCGCTGGTGCCCGGCATGGCCGAGCATCTCTATCGCCGCCTGCAGCGCAAGGGCGTGCTCTACCGCGATGCGCAGCGCATGGTGAACCAGGACCGCAACATCTTCGGCGCGCTCCTCGTCGCGCTCGGCCACGGCGACGTGCTCGTCACCGGCGTGACGCGCCATTTCAGCCAGACGCTGAGCCAGGTGCAGCAGGTGATCGATCCCGCGCCGCGCCACGTGCCCTTCGGCATCCACCTCATCGTCGGCCGCTCCGACAGCTTCCTCATCGCCGACACGACGGTGAACGAGCGCCCGACCGCCGAGCAGCTTGCCGACATCGCCGAGCAGACCGCGAGCGTCGCCCGCCGCATGGGCAAGACGCCGCGCGTCGCCTTCCTCTCTTATTCGAACTTCGGCAATCCGCCGGGCGACATCACCAACGTGCTGCGCGAAGCCGTCGCCGTGCTCGACGACCGCCGCGTCGGTTTCGAATATGAAGGCGAGATGTCGGCCGACGTGGCCCTCAACCGCGACATGGCGAAGCTCTATCCGTTCAGCCGCCTCACCGGCCCCGCCAACGTGCTGATCATGCCGGGGCTGCATTCGGCGAACATTTCGGCAAAGCTGCTGAAGGAACTCGGCGGCGGCCGCGTGTTTGGGCCGCTGCTGATGGGCATGTCGAAACCGGTGCAGATCGTACCGATGACCTCCACGACGAGCGACCTCGTAACGATGTCGGTGCTGGCGGCAAGCGGCGTTGTCGACTAACCTGCCCCTGTTCGGCGAACCGGAGGGCCCGTCCATGAGCAAGCCGCCGCTTCTCTTCATCCACGGCATGTGGTCGACGCCGCATGTGTGGGACTGGTTCGCGGATCGCTATCGCGCCGCCGGACATGACGTCCATGTGCCCGCGCTGCCCTATCACGACGTCGATCCCGCCGAGCCGCCGTCGCCCATTCTCGCCACCATCGGCGTGCAGGACTATGTCGACGCCGTCGCCGCCGTCGTGCGCACGCTGCCCGAAAGCCCGGTGATCGTGGGCCATTCGATGGGCGGTATGCTTGCGCAGAAGGTCGCGGAGGCCACCGGCGCGCGCGGCCTCATCCTGCTGTCGCCGGGACCGACCGCCGAAACGCAGAGCATTTCGCTCGCGCCGCTGCGCACCGTGTTCGGCATCGCGGTCAAGCGCCAGTGGTGGAAGCAGCCGACGAAGATCGACGCCGAGCGCGCGCGCTGGGGCATATTCAACGAAGTGCCCTTTGATGTCGCCAGCGCGGAAATCGCAAAGCTGGTGTGGGATTCGGGCCGCGTGCTCTTCCAGATGTCGATGCCGTGGGCCGACAAGACGCGCGCGACGCGGGTGGACTACGGCAGGCTTTCGATGCCCGCGCTGGTGGTCGTCGGAGACCGCGACCGCATCACCCCCATCGCCGTCGCCCGCGCGACGGCACGCGCGCTCACCGGCCACACCGACTACCGCGAGATCATGGGCGCAGGTCACTGGCTGTTCCACGATCCCGTCCGCGACAAGGTCGCGGCGGAGATGGACAGCTTCCTCAGGCAGTTCGGCTAGCGCGCCACATCGGCCAGACCGGCGGACAGCCGGGCGGTGGAGCGAGCATGGGCAGGTCCTGAAACCCGAAGTGTCGGTAAAGCGGCAGGTTCCGCTCCTTCGTGCTTTCGAGATAGCAGGGCAGGCCGGCGGCATCGATGCGTGCGAGGCCCGCCCGAATCAGCGCGCCGCCAAGCCCTTTGCCCTGCGCCTCCGGCACGACGCCGACCGCGAACAGGAAAGCGTGCGGCTCCGGCGGATGCGCCTTGCTGAACACGGCATCGAGCGCGAGCCCGCGTCGCATCGCGGCGAACCCTGCGCTCCGGCCGAGCACCGCTGCGACCTTCAGCGTGGCGATCAGCCCCGCATCCTTGTCGCGCGCATCCATCAGCCAGAGCGTCGCCCCATCGCCGCCGGCGACGTGTCCGAAACCCCGCGCCAGATAGAGGTGGCGTGCAAGCGCCGTGAATGTCGGCGCCATGGGCCGCGCGCCGAACACCCAGCGGTTGACCGGGTCGTCATCGAACGCGCGCGCAATGATCGCGCCTGCCGCATCGGCATCGCGTGCGTCGGCGATCAAAACGCGCTGCCGTCCTTGCGCGTAAACGGGCCGTCATTCCGCGGCAGGTGCATGTCGATATCGGGATAGGTGCACGTATCGTCCGGAACGTTGCTGCCGACGACGAGCAGCACCGCGTCTGCATTCGATCGGTTCACGAAATGGTGCGCATCGCCGTCGTTCTTCGGAAACGCCGCGCAGTCGCCGGGGCGCATCACGGTCTCGCCCGCGTTCGTCACCAGCACGGCCTCACCCGAAATCAGAATGGCGAACTCGTCTTCCTTGCTGTGCCAGTGGCGCTGGCTCGACCACGCGCCGGGTTCGAGACGGCAGAGATTGACGCCGAAGTCGGTAAGCCCGCCCGGACCGGTGAGGCGGCGATAATGACGCCCCGCGACATCGGCATTGTAGGGGGCGGGATAGCCGGTGCGGCAGACTTCCGGAATCGTATCGAGATCGAGTTTGGGCATGGCGCTTCCTTAACCTGGCAGCGCCATTATAAGCACCTCTCATGTCTGCTGCCATCGACCCGCTCGCGCTTGCCCGCGCGCTCATCCACTGCCCCAGCATCACCCCGCGCGACGAGGGCGCGCAGGCGGTACTCGCCGAAGCGCTGGAGGCGATCGGCTTCAGGGTGTGGCGTCACGTGTGGGGCGAGGCACCCGATGGCCCCGTGCACAACCTCTTCGCGCGCATCGGCAGCGGCGCCCCCCATTTCGCCTTCGCCGGGCACACCGATGTCGTGCCCGTGGGCAATCGCGACGGCTGGTCCGTCGAACCGTTCGCCGCCGAGGTGCGAAACGGCCAACTCGTCGGGCGCGGCGCCGCCGACATGAAGGGCGCCATCGCCGCGTTCGTCGCGGCGGCAGCCGGGAATATTCCCGCTGTGGGCTCGCTCAGCCTCATTATCACTGGCGACGAGGAAGGCCCGGCCACGTTCGGCACCAAGCCGCTGCTGGACTGGATGGAGGCGACCGGCAACGTCCCCGATCACTGCCTCGTCGGTGAACCCACCAGCCGCCACCGGCTCGGCGACATGGTGAAGATCGGACGGCGCGGTTCGGTGAACGTGTGGATTCGCGTGGCCGGCGCGCAGGGACACGTCGCCTATCCGCACATGGCCGACAATCCCGTCCGCCACCTCGTCAACATTCTCCACGCGCTGCAGGCGCGCGAACTCGATACCGGCAATGCGTGGTTCGATCCGTCGAACCTCGAAATCACCGACATGACCGTCGGCAACCCGGCGACGAACGTGATCCCGGCGCATGCGGAAGCGCGGCTCAACATCCGCTTCAACGACGAGCACACCGGCGCGGAGCTGGTCCAGTGGATCGAGACGGTCGCCGCGCGCGAGACTGCCGGCGCCAGCGTCGAGGCGAAGATTTCGGGCGAGGCGTTCCTCACCGAGCCCGGCGAATTCAGCGCGCTTCTCGCCGATGCGATCCGCGCCGAAGCGGGGATCGAAACCGAATTTTCGACCAGCGGCGGCACATCCGACGCGCGCTTCATCCGGCGCCTGTGCCCGGTCGTCGAGTTCGGCCTGCCCGGCCAGTCGATGCACAAGACCGACGAGCATGTTGCAGTGGACGATCTCCATGCGCTCACGCGCATCTACGGGCGCATCTTACAGGCGTATTTCACGTAAGGGCGGTGCCCACTCTACCCGCTGTTCCGAAGCCCCGCCGCGATGCCGTTGATCGTGAGGTGGATACCCTCGCGCACACGGGCGTCCGTCTCGCCGCGCCGGTAGCGGCGGATGAGTTCCACCTGCAGCGCATTCAGCGGTTCGATATACGGCAGCCGCATGCGGATGCGGCGGGCGAGCACCGGATCGTCACCGAGCACGTCGGACTCCCCGGTGATTTCCAGCAGCGCGTCGCACGTGCGGTGCCAGCCCGCGCTGATCGCGCCGAATACCTTCGTCCGCAGCGCCTCATCCTCCACGAGATCGCTGTAAAGCGCAGCGATATCGATGTCGGATTT
Source organism: Sphingosinicella sp. (assembly GCF_013911755.1). Classification (GTDB taxonomy): domain Bacteria; phylum Pseudomonadota; class Alphaproteobacteria; order Sphingomonadales; family Sphingomonadaceae; genus Sphingosinicella. The sequence continues at coordinate 10,102 of NZ_JACESP010000024.1, read as the reverse complement.
CGCGAGCACCATCGCCATGTTCGAAAGCGTCGCCGCGAAGAACGGCCACTCGGCATTCATCGCGCGCAGTAGCCCCTTGTCCTCGAACCCGGCGAGCGCCGCGCCGACACCGTACCAGCCGGGAAGCATCACGCGCGACTGCGACCAGCTGAAAACCCACGGGATCGCGCGCAGATCCTCGATCCGGTCGGACTTCGTGCGCGACGAGGGCCGTGATCCGATCTTGAGTTCGGCGATTTCGCCCACCGGCGTTGCGGCGCGAAAGTAAGTGTTGAAACCGGGCGTCTCGTAAACGAGCCCGCGATACGCCGAGCGCGCCGTGCCGCTCAGCGTCTCCATCGCGGTGCGGAAGCGCGCGAGATCGGCGGGATCGGTTTCGGGCGGCGCCAGCGTCGCGAGCAGCGTCGCTGACGTCATCGTCTCCAGGCTGAGCGCGGCGAGCGCGGGCGTGCCGTATTTGGAGGCGATCACTTCGCCCTGCTCCGTGATGCGGATGCGTGCGCCGACCGTACCCGGCGGCTGCGCGCGGATGCCCGCGAACGCCGAGCCGCCGCCGCGCCCGACCGTGCCGCCGCGTCCGTGGAAGAGTTGCAGCCGCACGCCCGCCTCGGCGAACACGGCGGCCAGCGCGCGCGAGGCCTCGAAGAGCGCCCAGCTCGACGTGAGATAACCGCCGTCCTTGTTGCTGTCCGAATAGCCGATCATCACTTCCTGCACGCCGCCGCGCGCTTCGGCGAGCGCCTGCGCCTCCGGCATCGCGAGGAAGTCGCGCATCACCGCGGGCGCGGCTTCGAGATCCTCGATCGTCTCGAACAGCGGCGAGACCATGACGTCACATGCGGGCACGTCGCCGGGGCGGTAGAGGCCGACCTCCTTCAAAAGCAGGTACACCTCGAACAGGTCGGCGACGCACGTCGAATGCGAGATCAGGTAGTTGCGGACCGACGCAGGGCCGTAGCGCGCGTGCGCGTCGGCTGCGGCGCGCAGGATGGCGAGTTCGCTTCGGGTCGTTTCCGAATAGTCCGCGAACGGACTGGCGAGAAGACGCCGGTGCGCGAGCTCGCGGCGCAGCAGCGCGGTGCGCGCCTCTGTGCTCAGCGCATCGTAATCGTCGCAGACGCCCGCCTCCCGCAGCAATTCGGCAACCACGGCGCGGTGGACGCCGCTGTTCTGCCGCATGTCGAGCGAGGCGAGGTGGAACCCGAAAATGCGTGCCGCACGGATCAGATCGTCAAGGCGGTTGCCGACCAGCCGCTCCCCGCCGTGCGCGACAAGGCTCGCGCGCACCACCTCAAGGTCGGCGATCAGTGCGTCCGGTCCCGGATAGCTCTCCGCGATCAGCGCGGAGGCGCGCGGCGCGCGGCTGCCGGTCCGCTCCGCATGGGTCTCCGCGAGCCGCGCGTAGATGCCCGAAAGCGCGCGGCGATAGGGCTCATCCTGCCGGTGTGGGGATTCGTCGCCGCTTTCGTCGGCAAGCGCGGCAAGGTCCGGCGTGATGCCCGCGATCGAGGCGCTGATCGAAAGCTCGGCACCCAATCGGTGCACTTCGTCCAGATAATATTGCAGCACGGCGCGCGCCTGCCCCGCGAGCGCGGTCCGCAGCGTTTCGGCGGTCACGAACGGGTTGCCGTCGCGGTCGCCGCCGATCCAGCTTCCCGGCTTCAGAAAGCTGCCGACCGCCGCGCCCATCAGCGCTTCGGCGCGGCGGTGCAGCGCGGGCAGCACCGGCAGCAGGCTTTCGCGCATGACGCTGAGCGCGTTCGCGATTTCATCGACGACGAGCAGGCGCACCGCACGCAGCGGGCGCGTCTGCCAAAGCAGCGCGATCTGGCGGTAAAGCTCCGCGTCCACCGCCCGTTTATCACCCGCCGACGGCCGGTTCGCGACGAGTTCGGCGATGGCGCTTTCCCGGTCGATCACGCTCTTGCGCCGCACCTCGGTCGGGTGCGCCGTGAGCACGGGCGAGATCAGCGCGCCCGCGAGCGTCGCGGCGACTTCCCCCGGCGCGATGCCGTGGCGCGCGAGTTCGGCGAGCGCGCCTTCCAGGCGTTCGGGCCGCGTTTCGGACCCCTCCGGCACGGTCGCCGCCTGCCGGTCTTCGGCGATGTTCGCGAGCAGCGAGAAGTTCAGGAAGCCGCGAATGAAGCGCACCGCGTCGTCGAGGCTGAGCCCTGCGAGCAGCCGCGCCAGCTCCGCGCGTCGTTCCGGCCCGTCGTCGCGGTGCACCGCGACCGAAGCCTGCCGCAGCGCCTCGATCGTGTCGAACGCGGCCTTGCCGTCGAAATCGCGGATGACGTCACCGAGCAGGCGCCCGAGGTGGCGCACCTCGTCGCGGTCGGAAAGCGTGGCGGGCTGGCGATGCGGAACAGGGCTCATGCCGACAAGGCTATTCGCGCCGATGCTGCACCGCAACAGCAGAAGGCCTACGCCTCGAGTTCGGAGTCCCAATAGAGGTAATCGCGCCACGTTTCGTGGAGGTGGTGCGGCGGGAAGGCCCGGCCGTTCACCTGCAGTTCGTGCGCAGTCGGCTGGCGCGGCGCCGAGCGCAGCGCCATGTGCGCCTCCGCCGGGGTACGCCCGCCCTTGCGCAGGTTGCAGGGCGCGCACGCGGTGGTGACATTCGCCCACGTCGTGCGCCCGCCGTATGCGCGCGGCACGACATGATCGAAGGTGAGATCGTGCCGCCCGCCGCAATACTGGCAGCTGAACCGGTCGCGCAGGAACAGGTTGAAGCGCGTGAACGCGGGGTGCGACGACGGTTTCACATAATCCCGAAGCGCGATCACCGAAGGCAGCCGCATCGCGAAGCGCGGGCTGTGCACCACGCGGTCGTATTCGGCGACCACCGAAACCCGGTCGAGGAATGCCGCCTTGATCGCGGTCTGCCACGACCACAGGCTGAGCGGATAATAAGAGAGCGGCGTATAATCGGCGTTCAGCACCAGCGCCGGGCAACTTTCCGGCGAAACCACACGCGTATCAAGAAGTTCGGTCGTATACATTGAGCCCCAGTCCGCTTTTTCGCGGACTGCCGGGGCGCTACCCGTACCCTGTCGCACGCAAGGCGGCCGCACCGGCCGTCCGTAACCTTACTGCACGCACCATACAGCGTATTGTGTGTCGCCGCTATGACACCACTTGATCTGGGGTGAGGTCAATGCGCTTTGTGCAGACTGCGCCAAGAATTTCGGGGAGTCCATCATAACGGTCGTCACACGCTTCGCGCCGAGCCCCACGGGGCGCCTGCATCTCGGCCACGCCTTCTCGGCGCTCACGGCGTTCCGCTTCGCCGCCGCGCACGGCGGCCGTTTCCTGCTGCGCATCGAGGATATCGACACCGGCCGCTGCCGCCCCGAATTCACGGACGGCATTTTCGAAGATCTCGCCTGGCTCGGCCTTGCATGGGAAATGCCGGTGCGCCGCCAGTCCGAACACATGGACGATTATGCCGCGGCGCTTGCACGGCTGAAGGCGCTCAGCGTGGTGTATCCGTGCTTCTGCACGCGCGCCGACATCGCCGCAGCCGCAAGCGCCCCGCACGGCGCGCAGCCGCTCTACCCCGGCACCTGCCGCGCGCTGGACGCGGAAACGCGCGCGCGGCGCATGGCGGAACCGCACGCATGGCGCATCGACATCGCCCGCGCCGCCGCCCTTGCCGGGCCGCTTTCATGGCAAGACGCTGCACGCGGCGAGATCGCGGCAGCGCCCGAGGTCGAGGGCGATGTGGTGATCGCGCGCAAGGACGCCGGCACCAGCTATCACCTCTCCGTCACCGTCGACGATGCACTGCAGGGCATCACCGACGTCGTGCGCGGCGAGGATCTGTTTGCGGCGACGCATATCCACCGGCTGCTGCAGGCGCTGCTCGGCCTGCCGACGCCACATTACCACCACCACGCGCTGCTCACCGGCCCGGACGGCAAACGCCTCGCCAAACGCGACCGTGCCGAAACGCTCGCCGAACTTCGCGCACGGGGCGTCCCGCCAGAGGCGATAAAGCATCAACTCGGTTTTGCCTGACGCGGCAAGTTTTGTTAGGCGGTGCGCGCCGGGGGGCGAGAAACAAGGAGATCGACACGTGTGGCGTATCGCGCTCGCCGCTCCCATTTGCCTTGCATCCGCCGCGGTGCTCTCCCAGACGCCGCCGACAGAACAGCGGTCCGCGGAAGGCGTTCTTCCCGCGCCCGTTGCAGAGATGATCCGCGCCGCCGAGCCCGGCCAGCTCGATACCATTGCCGCACTCGCACGGCGAACGCAGCCGCAGGCGATGGCCGAGATCGATGCGATGGTTTCGGAAATCCGCGCCGCGCATGAAGCCGAAAAGCAACGCCGTCAGGCGCTCGCCACGCAGGGCTTCACCAACGGCTGGGAGGGCGAGGCCGCGCTCGGCGCGACCCTCACCAGCGGCAACACCGACGAGCGCGGCGCTTCCGGCAAGATCGATCTGGTGAAACAGGGCCTCACGTGGCGTCACCGGATCTTCGCCGAAGCCGATTTCCAGGAATCGGACGGCGAGCGCACGCGCGAACGCTATGGCGCGTCCTATCAGGCCGACCACCGTTTCAGCCCGCGTTTCTACACGTTCGGTTTCGTCGGCTGGGAAAGTGACCGCTTCGCCGGCTTCAACCGTCGTTTCACCGAATCCGCCGGTTTCGGCTGGATCGCTGCGGAAAGGCCGCGGGTCCGGCTTGCCTTCGAAGGCGGCCCGGCGCTCCGCCAGACGCGCTCCGTCTTCGACGAGCTGGAGCCGGATGCGGATCGCAACCGGAACGAGCTCAGTGTGCGCGGCAGGACGAATCTCCGCTGGACCGTGGTCGGCGACCTGATCTTCACCGAGGAAGCCGGCTTCGTCGTCGGTGACGGCAACGACACGCTGTTCGCGAACAGCGCGCTCACCACCAAGCTCATCGGCAATCTCTCGACGCGGCTATCGTTCGACGTGAAGCACGAAACCGATCCGCCCGACGACAAGGTGAAGACCGACACGGTGACGCGCGCCAGCCTCGTCTACAAATTCTGATTCTACAAATTCTGATCGCCGGCACGCTGCGGCGTGACATGGGCGCCGAAACCCGTATTACTCTTGCCTCATGACCGGACTCGTCATTGCCCTCATCGTTATCGGAGCGCTTGCGACCGCCGCCGTGCTCGTGCGCGGCATCATCGTGATGGCGCGCGGAAAGGACATCACCGGCCAGCAGTCGAACAAGCTGATGAGCTACCGCGTGCTGCTGCAGGGGATTACCGTCATCCTTGTCATCATCCTTATCATGATGACCCGGAACGGCGGCTGATTTCATGGTCAAGCTCAACAAGATCTACACGCGCACCGGCGACGACGGCACGACGGGCCTTGTCGACGGCAGCCGCCGCGCCAAGCACGACGCGCGCGTCGCCGCCTACGGCACCGCCGACGAGGCGAACAGCGCGATCGGTGTCGCGCGGCTCCATGCCGAAGGCGCGGACGATGCAATGCTCGCGCGCATCCAGAACGACCTGTTCGATCTCGGCGCCGACCTCGCGACGCCCGGAGAGATCACGGGCGCGCTCCGCGTCACGCAGGCGCAGGTTGACCGGCTGGAGCGCGAAATCGACGCGATGAACGTTGATCTGGAACCCCTCACCAGCTTCATCCTGCCCGGCGGATCCGCGCTTGCGGCCCAGCTTCACGTCGCCCGCACGGTCGTTCGCCGCGCCGAGCGAATCGCCGTGGAGGCGAACGAGACCGATGCGATCGGCGAGCTGCCCATCAAATATTTGAACCGATTGTCGGATCATTTGTTTGTCATGGCACGTCACTGCAACGACAAGGGCAGGGCCGACGTGCTCTGGGTTCCGGGCGCCAACCGGGAAGGCTGAACGCGGCCCTTCCCGAACAGGGAGGACGCATGGCTTCACAAACGATTTGCGCGCACGCCGCGCTCCGCCGGTTCCTTTCAAAGATTCGGCGACACAGCGTTGATCTCGTCGCGCCGCTTTCGGACACGGATGCGAGCGCGCAGTCGATGCCCGATGCGAGCCCGGCGAAATGGCACCTCGCGCACACGACATGGTTCTTCGAAACCTTCGTGCTTGCCCCGCATGTGCCGGGCTACAGCGTGTTCGATCCGGCATACGGCTTCCTGTTCAACAGCTATTACGAAGCCGCCGGGCCGCGCCTTCGCCGCGACCGGCGCGGGATGCTGACGCGGCCGGCGCTCGCCGAAATCCTCGCCTGGCGCGCTCACGTCGATGCTGCGCTCGACCGCGCGATCGATGATCTGCCGGACTCCGCGCGGACGCTGATCACACTCGGTTGCCACCACGAGCAACAGCATCAGGAACTGCTGCTGACCGACATCTTGCACCTGTTTTCGGAAAACCCCTTCGCGCCCGTTTATGCGGAGGACGCGCCCTTCCCTGCGTTGAACGCCGATGCCCATGATTGGCTGGCGCATCCCGGCGGCATCGTTTCCATCGGCCACGCCGGAGACAGCTTCGCGTTCGACTGCGAAACCCCCCGCCACCCCGAACTGCTGCAACCCTTCGCGCTCGGATCGCGGCTGGTAACGAACGCCGAATGGGCCGCGTTCATCGACGATGGCGGCTACCGCATGCCGACACTCTGGCTTTCGGACGGGTGGGCATGGGCCGAGCAGAATGACGTCACGGCACCACTTTACTGGCGGCGCGAGGACGGCGGCTGGTCCACGATCACGCTCGCGGGGCGGCAGGCAGTCGATCCCGCGGCACCGGCAACGCATGTCAGTTACTTCGAAGCGGATGCCTTCGCGCGCTGGGCCGGCGCGCGTCTGCCGCGCGAGGCGGAATGGGAAGCGATGGCCGAAAACGCGGCGCTTTCGCAGCTGTTCGGCACCTGCTGGCAATGGACCCAGAGCGCCTACGCCGCCTACCCCGGCTTCCGTCCGGCGGCCGGCGCTGTGGGCGAGTATAACGGCAAGTTCATGTGCGGGCAGTTCATCCTGCGGGGCTCGTCGTGCGCGACACCCGAAGGCCATGCCCGCCCCACCTACCGCAACTTCTTCTATCCCCACCAGCGCTGGCAATTCACCGGCGTGCGGCTGGCGAAGGACATTTAGGAACGGACACGTCATGACGTCAGCAACAGAAGACCTGGTGAAAGACGATTTCGCGGATGCCGTGGTGCGGGGCCTGTCGCAGACCCGCAAGGTGATTCCGGCGCGCTACCTTTATGATCGGCGCGGTTCGGAGCTTTTCGAAGCGATCACCACGCTTCCCGAATATTACCCGACCCGCACCGAAACCGGGCTTCTGGACGCGCACGCCGATGAAATCGGATGGATCGCGGGTGCGGGCAAGGTCGTCGTGGAATTCGGATCCGGATCATCGACGAAAACACCGATCTTCGTGGAGGCGGTGCGCGCCGCCGCTTATGTGCCCATCGACATTTCCGCGGGCTTCCTGCGCGATGCGGCGGCGCGGCTGGAGCAGGTGCTGCCCGGCCTCGATATCCTGCCGGTGGCGGCCGACTTCACGAAACCGATCATGCTGCCGCACGCCGCCCGGGACCGCCCGATGATCGGCTTCTTCCCCGGCTCGACGATCGGCAACCTCACCCATGCCGCCGCCGTTGACCTGCTGCGCGCGTTCCGTGCCACGCTCGGAGAGGCGCCGTGGCTCGCCATCGGCATCGATCTGCGCAAGAACCCGCGCCTGATCGAGGCGGCATATGACGATTCAGCAGGCGTCACCGCCGCGTTCAACCTCAACCTGCTGGCGCGCATCAATCGCGAACTCGGCGGCGATATCCCGCTGGATGCCTTCGAACACCGCGCACTGTGGAACGACGATCTGGGGCGCATCGAAATGCACCTCGCCGCGACGCGCGACGTCCGCTTTCATGCGGTCGGCGAAACATTCAGCCTCCGTGAGGGCGAGACGATCCACACCGAAAACAGCCACAAGTACACGATCGAGGAGGCGCGCCTGCTCGCCCGCGCCGCCGGGTGGCGACCAGTCCGCTACTGGATGGACGCGCGCGGCCTGTTCAGCCTGCATCTTTGGCGCGGCGGCGCGGACGAAATGGAGCCCTGACGCTCATTTCACTGGGTATGGTGGGGATTCGATCCAGCCCGGCATGGGCGAATCCCCGTACACCGCCCCGATTTGACGATGATCTGACGGAGCGTTCGCGCGGCCGCTGACGCTGGTGGCCTAGATGAGCACGTGTCGGTGGTGGTGGTCGCAGCCGCTGCCGGCACGGAATTTCATTCGAAAGCACGAAACCATGCCGTCCGATCTCAAGCGCGTCCTTATTACCGCCGCGCTCGCCGCCGCCGCGTTCAACGCCACCGCGCCCGCCAGTCGCGCCGTCCACATGCAGGGCGCGCCCGCGATGCTTGCGGGTGCCGATGCGGCGAAACAAACCTTCGTCGGCGAGCACCGTCCGAGCAGAATCCGGATCGGGAAGTGTGCAGGGGAGGAGGACGCGCCCTTTGCCAACCTCCTCGAAATATGATCTTCACCCTCTTTGTCTCTGGCGCTTTTCCGCGGCCGGACGTAGGCAATGCGGACTGAATCCATCAGGCAGGAGGCAGAACCCATGAGCATTCCCCCGACGATCACGCGCGTTGAGCTCGGCGGCTCCAGTGACCCGACCTTCATCATCAAGGATGGCGAGACGTATTACGTCACCCAGTCGGTCGCGACCTACGAACTCGCGAAGGCGACGACCGCGCAGGAAAAGAGCGACGTCGAAAACCTCGTCCGCATCTTCGAGGCTGCGAAGAAGGCCGGGGATTCTGTCGAGGCCGTGAAGCTGCCGAAGTCCAACAACGTCATGGCCTTCCAGCAGACCTGGGGCGGCGGCAGGTAAAGCGGGCAGCCGGTTCGTGATGAACGGTGACGCTGCCGGAGCCCGGCGGCGAGCGGATGGTCATGACCGATTGCTTCCCGAATGGCTGACGCTGGTACCGCCCTCGGACCGCTGGCGGCAGGTCGATGCCGCCGAAATGCTGGCACGCCTTGGCCCGGCGCTCGAGTGGGCGGGCGTCACCCGGATCGGCGAGGTGACGCACCTCGACCGCATCGGTCTGCCGGTGTTTCAGGCGGTGCGGCCGATGAGCCGGTCTCTCGCCGTGCATCAGGGCAAGGGGCGCTGCGAGGCCGATGCGCGCATTTCCGCAGCGATGGAAGCAATCGAGGGGGCCTGCGCGGAGTCGGTGCAGGCGGACGGGCCTTTCTGCCGTTTTGACGATCTTCCCGAAGAGGCGCGTCTGCCTCGCTTCCTCGATTATGGCGAGGTGCGGCCGAGCCGCACGCAGTGGCCGGACGCGCCGATCCGCTGGTACGCGGCCGAACGCTTCCCCGAAGGCGGCCGCGTCTTCGTTCCCTTCGACACGGTTTCGGTGGATTTCACCTTCGACGGCGACAGCCCGTTCGCGCGGTCGAGCCTCGGCCTCGGTGCGGGGGCAAGCCTTGAGGACGCCACGCGCGCGGCGCTCTTCGAACGCATCGAACGCGACGCGCAGGCGTATTGGCTGAAAAGCGGCATGGCCGGGCAGGCCCGCGCGCGCGTCGATCCAGAAACGATCGAAGCCCCGTGGTTCCACGCGCTGGTCGATCATCTCGCGGATCTCGGCATCGCCATTGCCGTCTACATCGTCGAAGGCGTCGGCCGGCTGCCCGTGGTGATGTGCCGTCTCGACGATCCGGGCTATGCGCCCTCGTTTCTCGGCGCCGCCTGCCGCCCCGATCCCGACGACGCGCTGTTCCGCGCCTTTGCGGAGGCGGCGCAGTCGCGCCTCACCATCATCAGCGGCGCGCGCGACGATATCACGCCCGAAGAGCCCACGCAGGCCGGCCGCCGCGCGCTCGGGGCGCCGACCGGTCAAAGCACGGACTGGCGCCGCGTGCGCGATGCCTATTACGCGCGCCCGTCCTTACCGGCGCTCTGCACGGGCCTTGCGGAAGACGGCGTGCGAAACATGCTGCGATGCGACCTCTCACTACCCGGCGTCAGCGTCGTGCGGCTCTGGATGCCGGGTCTGCTGGGCGCCGAACAATGCCTCTAAGCGTCTACATCGGCCCGACGCTCCCCCCCGAAAACCGCCCCGCCGCCGACAACATCATATACTTCCCC
>NZ_JACESP010000023.1 GCF_013911755.1 Sphingosinicella sp. | reverse complement strand
GAGTGCCCCCACCCCCGGCGAGCAGGCGCTGGAGCGCCGGGCCATCGGGTTCGACGCCTCGAATCTCGCGAAAAGCCCTGAGCACGAGCCGCCGGACCAGCTCGGCGGGAAGCCCGCGCGTATCGAGCGCGAGCGCATCGCCCGAAACGCTTGCACGCCCCGCCCACGCCTCGTCCGCCGTCCACTGGAGCGCGGCTTCCGCCTCCGCCAGATGCGCTGCGGTGGCGGCTGCGCCCGCGATGTCGATGCCGCCGCCTGCGAGCAGTGCCCGCACCGCCGTGCGGTCGTAGGCGTCGCTGCGGTTGCTGGGGTCATCGACCGCCGTGATGCCCGCCTCCGCCACCAGCGCGACGAGATCCGCCTTGCGCGCGCCGAGCAGCGGGCGAAGCAGCGTGACGGCGTGCCCTTCCACAGTACGCCGGGCGCGGATTCCCGCCATACCGCCAAGCCCGCTGCCACGCGACAGGCGCATCAGCAGCGTTTCGGCCTGATCGTCGGCATGGTGCGCGGTCATCAGCCAGCGGACGCCATGGGCATCGCACCAGCCCGCCATCGCGGCATAGCGCGCCGCACGCGCCGCGGCCTGCACGCTCGCAGCGCGCGGAACGTCGACCGTGAGCGTTTCGTGCGGCACACCCAATTCGCCCGAGAGCGCCGCAACCCGGCGCGCTTCCTCCGCCGCCTCCGGCCTCAGGCCGTGATCGACCGTGATCGCAACCACGTCGAACCCGGCCCGGCACGCGAGAAGCAGCAGCGCAAGGCTGTCCGGCCCGCCGGAGACAGCAAGCCCGACCTTGCCGTGAAGATCAGGCGCCAGCGTCTCGACCGCCGCGCGGAAGCGCTCCGGCGTCAGGCGGGGATCAGCCGCAGCGGGCAGCCGAGCGGGCATCCACGAGCTGCGTGCGGAGCGATTGCGAGAGCGTCTTGCCGTAGCTCGCTTCCAGCTGATCGTAAGCCTCGCACGCTTTCTGCGGGCTTGGCGGCGAGAAGGCCATCAGCGACTTGCCGAGCCACAGCAGGCTTTCCGGCGCCCGTTCGCCCTCAGGGCGCTTCTGGTAGTTTTCAAGCAGCGTACGCGCCGCCTGCACGGGCTGGTTCTGCGCGAAATAGGTGCGCCCCAGCCAATATTGCGCATTGCTGGCGCGCGCGTGCTTCGGGTTCTTCGCGATGAAGGCGGAGAGCGCCTTTTCCGCCGCCGGATAGTCCTTCGCGGTCACGAGACCGTATGCGGCATTGTATTCCTGCTCGGGCGTCAGCGCGGCCGCCACGGCCGGCTGAGGCGCTGCAGCCGCAGGAGGCACAGCGGCCGCTCCCGGCGCAGCAGGCGGCGCACCGCCTTCCAGCGTCGTCAGGCGAAACTCGGCGTCGGTCTTGAACTTCTCGAGCGCGGCTTCGAGCTGCCGCACCTTGAAGCTGTTTTCCTCCATCTGACCGGTCAGCGTGGTGAGCTGGCTTTCAAGCGAATCGACGCGGCGGGAAAGGTCGCTCAATGGGTTGGACGCGGGCACGCCGGGCGCCGTCACCGGCGCCGCCGGCGCCTGAATTTCCGCCTCGAAATACTCTTTGGACCCGCCCGGAAACACCTTGCGCTGCACCGCGCGCATTTCGCTTTCCAGCTTCTTCACCCGGCCTTCCACCTGCTGGGCGGTCTGCTGCGCGGCGGCGGGCAGCGCGGGGAGCAGCAGCGGCAAGGTCAAAAGGAGCAAGGATTTGAATTTCATCATGATTTTCCCGACAATTGATGAACGCAGGGCCGAGCCTAGCAGCCCGTCCCTTGCCCGAAACTGAAGCGCATCACTCTGGACGCGGCTGCGCCCGCGCAGCGAGACCCGTCGCCGTCAGCGGCACGTCGCGAACTGTCTGCGTCGCGGCGCCGAGTGGCGGTATCGCCGTGCCGCCAACCGTAACGTCGAGCGCACCAGCGCGGCCGGTCCAAAGCAGCAGATCCTGCCGATCCGCCGGAACCTCATAGCGGTCGCCCGCCGCCATCACGCCCTGAAACACGGAGCGGCCGGAGCCGACCTCGTAAATCTTCACCCACGCGTCCTCGCGCGCGGTGACGACGATCGCGCCGCCCGTCGGCGCTGCGGGCGCGGGCGTCGCGGCCGCAGTCGCTGATGCGTCGGCGGGAACCGCTGCTGCGTCGGCAGCAGGCGCTTCAGGCACAGCGGGCCCGGGCGTCGGCGGCGTATCCACTGCAACGGTCGCGCCATCATCCGATCCCGCCGGCGCTTCCGCCACCACGGGCGTCTCGTCGCCACCGAACCAGCCAAGGCCCCACGCGGCGACGGCTAGGACGACAACGCCGAGCAGCACGATACCGAGCAGCGCCGCGGCGCGCGTCGGCACGCGCACATCTTCGATCGGCTCATGATCCATCGTGGGGACGACCCGGTCGGGTTTCGTCGTTTCGCGGCGGAATTGTTCGGCCGTCGTATCCGGATCGAGCCCGAGGAGGCGCGCGTAAGACTTCACGAAACCGATCGTGTAGGGCAGCGCCGGCAGTGTATCGTGTTTGCCCTCTTCAATCGCGGTCAGATGCCGCAGGGGCACGCGGGTCTGGTGGGCAATGTCGGCCAGCTCCCGGCCAAGTTCCAGGCGTCTCGCTCTGAGCACGTCGCCGACGTGGCGCGAGCCGCCGAGATCAATACCGTCCTGCGTTTCCAGCTCGTCGCTCACCAAAACCCTCCGAACAGACGCCAACTCGCCCAATTGCCACGTTCGCGCGCGGCTTCGCCAGTGTCAACGCGCTTCGTCGCGGCACGACCTCACCCAACGGCAATGCCGCGGCTCGATGCGTATTCCGTCAGCGCCGTGCGAATGTTGATACCCCGGCGCAGCCACCCCTCCATCTCATGCTGGAGCGGCGCAAGTGCAAGCGACCGGATCATCGCCTTCATCGGGCCGATCCCCGCCGGCGTGATCGAAAGGCGCTCGATGCCGATGCCGAGCAGCGCCAGCGCGTCGAGCGGGCGCCCGCCCATCTCGCCGCACACGGTAACCGGACGCCGGGCGGCACGCGCCTGATCCGACACGCGCTTCAGGAAGCGCAGCAGCGATACCGAAAGCCAATCGTAGCGGTCGGCAAGCTTGGGATTGGCACGGTCGGCCGCGAACAGGAACTGTGTGAGATCGTTGGTGCCGATCGACAGGAAATCGATGCGCGGCAACAGGAGATCGAGTGCTTCCGCCAGCGCAGGCACTTCGAGCATACAGCCGAACTCGATCTTCTTCGGCACGGGATGGCCGCGCGCAACCATGCGCGAGAGTTGCGCCTCCACGAGCGCGCGTGCCTCGTCGAATTCCCATGGTTCAGAAACCATCGGAAACATCAGGCGGAGCGTGCGCCCTGCGGCCGCGTCGATGAGCGCGCGCGCCTGCACCTTCATCAGGCCTTCGCGCTCAAGCGCGAGCCGAAGCGCGCGCCAGCCGAGCGCCGGATTCTCCTCCACGGTGTCGCCCATCATGTAGGGCACCGCCTTGTCACCGCCGATGTCGACCGTGCGGAACGTCACCGGCCGGTCGCCCGCGGCGTCGAGCACGGCCTTGTAAAGCTGCGTCTGCCGCTCGCGGCGCGGCAGCGTTGCCGAGACGAGGAACTGGAACTCGGTGCGGAACAGGCCGATACCGTCCGCATTCGTGATGTCGAGCGCTTCCATGTCCGAACGCAGGCCCGCGTTCATCATCAGCGTGATGCGCGCGCCGTCCACCGTCACGGCGGGAAGATCGCGCAGTTTCGCATACTCGGCCTGACGTCGTGCCTTCAGCGCCACCTGCTCTTCGAACTGGTGGACGACCGGCTCGCTCGGCCGCACGAACAGCGCGCCGCGCTGCGCATCGAGCAGCAGCGGATCGCCTTCGAAAACCGTGGTGCGCAAGTCCTTCACGCGCCCGAGCACGGGAATGCCCATCGCCCGCGCGATGATGGTGACGTGCGCCGTGAGCGAACCCTCTTCCAGCACCACGCCGCGCAGGAAACGTTTGTCGTATTCCAGAAGCTCGGCAGGCCCGAGGTTGCGGGCGATCAGGATCATGTCCTGCTGCAGGCCGCGTTTCGCCGCCGTGTCCATCTGCCCCGAAACGATGCGCAGCAGGCGGTTCGAAAGATCGTCGAGGTCGTGCAGCCGCTCCTGAAAGAACGGGTCCTTCGTGGCACGCATTCGCGAGCGCGTCTTCATCTGCACGCGCTCGATCGCCGCCTCGGCGGTAAGGCCGGTATCGATCGCCTCGTTGATCCGCCGCGACCAGCCCTCGTCGTAGGCGAACATCTTGTAGGTCTCGAGGATCTCGTCATGATCGCCGGGCGCCGCGAACTCGGCCTGGCCCATCATGTTGTCGATCTGCTCGCGCATCATCTCGAAAGCGGCATAGACGCGTCTGCGCTCCGCTTCGATGTCATCGGCAACCGTATGTTCGACGATGACGCGCGGCTGGTGGAACACCGCCTGCCCGCGCCCGACGCCGTCGACGAGCTTCAGGCCGGTCATGCGGGCCGGGCGGCTCTCGCGCTCGCGCGCCTGCTGCACGGTCTGGTCATCGACGAGACCCGCCGACGCGATCAGTTCCGCGAGCACCATCGCCGTCGTCTGCAGCGCCTCGATCTCGATGTCGGCATATTCGCGCGGATCGACATGCTGCACGGCAAGCACGCCGATCGCGGTTTCCTGCCGGATGATCGGCACGCCTGAAAAGCTGTGAAAGCTCTCTTCGCCCGTTTCCGGCTTGTAGGCGAAGTCCGGGTGCGCCTTCGCTTCGGCGAGGTTCAGCGGTTCGCGCGTCTTCGCGATCGTGCCGACGAGGCCCTCGCCCACCGCAAGCCGCGTGACATGCACGGCGGACTGCGCAAGGCCGCGCGTCGCGAAGAGTTCGAGCACACCGTCGCGCAGCAGATACACCGAGCACACTTCGGACGAGAGCGCGCCCGCGACAATATCGACGACGCGGTTCAGCTTCGCCTGCGCGCCCGCCTTTGTCGCCATGACATCGTGAAGGCGCCGCAGGATTTCGCGCGCGGCGCTGGTTGCCGAGACGTTTCTCTCGGCGTTCATGCAGCCTGTGCGCCGCGCCGCGCGAGTGCCGCCGCCGCCTCGCTGACCAGTTCGTCGATGATCGCCTGCACCGGTTCCTCGCGCTTCACCATGCCGACGGACTGGCCCGCCATCAGAGAACCGTTCTCGACGTCTCCCTCTACCACAGCGCGGCGCAGCGCGCCCGCCCAGTAATGTTCGATCTGAAGCTGCGCGGCGTCCATATCCACGGCGCCCGCGTCGAGAAGCGCCGCGACCTCGCGCTGCTTGGCGGTGAACGCCTCGGTCCCCGCGTTCTTGAGCGCGCGGACGGGGATCACCGGCAGCCGCGGATCGATCTGCACGCTCGCCACGGCGTCGCGCGCGGCGGCGCGGATGAACGCCTGCTTGAACTTCGGATGCGCCACGCTCTCGGTCGCGCAGACGAAGCGCGTGCCGAGCTGGACGCCCGCCGCGCCCATTTCAAGGAACGCCGCGATCGCCTCGCCGTGGCCGATGCCGCCCGCGACGAACACGGGCACGTCGGTGATGTTGGGCAGGATTTCCTGCGCCAGCACTGTCGTGGAAACAGGGCCAACGTGGCCGCCCGCCTCAGTGCCTTCGATGACGAGCGCATCGACGCCCGAACGCACCAGCTTCTTCGCGAACGCGAGCGCGGGCGCGAAGCAGATGAGCTTGGCGCCCGCCGCTTTCACCGCCGCAATCGCCGGGCCAGAGGGAATCCCGCCCGCGAGCGCGATATGGCCGACCTTCTCCTCCGCGCAGACCTGGATGAGGTCGAGGAGCGCGGGGTGCATCGTGATGAGGTTGACGCCGAACGGCTTGTCCGTCAGCGCGCGTGTCGCGACGATTTCCTCGCGCAGCCGCGCCGGGTCCATCGCGCCGCACGCGATCATGCCGAAGCCGCCGGCGTTCGAGATCGCGGAAACGAGATTCCGCTCCGAAACCCAGGTCATCGCACCGGCCATGATCGCATAGCGTGTGCCAAGGAAGGCACAGCCGCGCGCCATCAGCGCATCGAGGCGATCACGGCCGCCGCTCACGCAGCAGCCCCGGCAGGCTCGGATGTATCATCGAGGCCATAGGCGGTGTGCAGCACGCGCACGGCAAGCTCAGTGTATTCCTCGGCGATCAGTACCGAAATCTTGATCTCGGACGTCGTGATCGCCTTGATGTTGATGCCGCGGTCGCCGAGCGCCTTGAACATGGTGAGCGCGACGCCCGCGTGGCTCTTCATGCCGACGCCGACGACGGAAACCTTGCAGACGTTGTCCACGGCTTCGAGCGCGCCGTAGCCGATCGCATCCTTGGCCTTGGTCAGCTCGTCCATCGCGCGGGCGAGCTCGGTGCGCGGTACGGTGAAGGTCACGTCCGTCCGTCCGCTTTCGCGCGCGACGTTCTGCACGATCATGTCGACGTTGATGTTCGCGGCGGACAGCGGCTCGAAGATGTGCGCGACGACGCCCGGCGTGTCGGGCACGCCGGTCACCGTGACCTGCGCCTCGTTGCGGTTGTACGCGATGCCGGTGATGAGTTCCTGTTCCACGCCTTCTTCCTCGTCCACAACGAAGGTGCCGGGCGCGTCGGTGAACGACGACAGCACCTGCACCTTGACCTTTTCCTTCATCGCGAGCTCGACCGAACGGGTCTGCAGCACCTTCGCGCCGACGCTCGCGAGTTCGAGCATTTCCTCGAACGTCACCGAATGAAGCTTCTTTGCCTTCGGCACGATACGCGGATCGGTGGTGTAAACACCATCCACATCGGTATAGATATCGCAGCGGTCGGCCTTCAGCGCCGCCGCGACCGCGACCGCGCTGGTATCCGAACCACCGCGACCGAGCGTGGTGACACGGCCGTCATCGGTCACACCCTGGAAACCCGGAACCACCGCCACTCGGCCCTTCGCCATGTCTGCGAGCACGGCGGTGGTATCGATGTCGCCGATGCGCGCGGTCGAATGCGCGTCCGACGTGCGGATGGGAAGCTGCCAGCCGAGCCAGCTGCGCGCGGGCACCCCGATCGCCTGCAGCGTGATCGCCAGTAGGCCCGACGTCACCTGCTCGCCGGAGGCGACGACGACGTCGTACTCCGCCGTATCGTGCAGCGCCGCGGCCTCACGGCAGAAGCCGACGAGCCGGTCGGTCTCGCCCGCCATGGCGGACACCACGACGGCAACCTCGTTCCCGGCATCCACCTCGCGCTTCACGCGCTGCGCGACATTGCGGATACGTTCGATACCCGCCATCGACGTGCCGCCGAATTTCATCACGATCCGGGCCATGGTCTGGCGCCTGTTCCTTCTTTGACGTTCACGAAAACAACCCGGCCGGAACCGGCCGGTACGAAAGCGGCGCCTTGATAGAAGCCGCCTAGCCCGAGTGCAAGCGCCTCGGCTTGCCGCATCGCGCCCGACGCCGTATGCGTTTGGCATGACCGCCGCAGCAACGCCGGAGCTTCGCCACATCATGAAATCCCTGTTCCTCGGAACCGCCGTCGCGCTCGCGCTCGGCGCCGCCGCACCAGCCCTCGCCGCCCCGAAAAGCACGGGCCCCGACCCCGCGCTCGTTTCGGCGGTCGATATTCCCTACGAGCGCTTCACGCTTGCAAACGGCCTGCGCGTCATCGTCCATACCGACCGCAAGGCGCCGATCATCGCGACCAGCATCTGGTATCACGTCGGCTCGAAGGACGAGCCCGCGGGCAAGACCGGCTTCGCGCACCTCTTCGAGCACCTGATGTTCAACGGCACCGAAAACTACAACCACGACTGGTTCGTGGCGCTGCAGGAAATGGGCGCGACGAGCTACAACGGCACGACGTGGTTCGACCGCACCAACTATTTCCAGAACGTGCCCACCCCCGGCCTCGAGCGCATCCTGTTCCTCGAATCCGATCGCATGGGGCATCTGCTCGGCGCCATCGACCAGACCAAGCTCACGAACCAGATCGGCGTCGTGCAGAACGAGAAGCGGCAGGGCGACAACCAGCCCTTCGGCAAAACCGAATACCGCATCCTCGAAGGCCTGTTCCCCGAAGGCCACCCCTACCGCCACTCGACGATCGGCTCGATGGCGGACCTCTCCGCCGCTTCGCTCGAAGACGTGAAGACGTGGTTCCGCACATGGTACGGGCCCAACAACGCCGTGCTCGTCCTCGCTGGAGACATAGACGCCGCGACCGCGAAGCCGCTGGTCGAGAAATATTTCGGCGACCTCCCCGCCGGACCCGCCGTCGAGCGCCGCCTGCGCGCGTGGGTGCCGGAACGCAGCGAAACCGTGCGCGAGACGATGGAGGATCAGGTCTCCAACACGCGCATCTACCGCGTGTGGGCGGTGCCCGGCCTCAATGACGCGGACGCGCAGAACCTCTCGATCGCCGCGGCAACGCTCGGCGGCGGCAACAGCTCGCGCCTCTACAAGGATCTCGTCCGCGACAAGCAGCTCGCCATCGGCGTGTCCGGCTACGTGCAACCCTTCGAGGCCGTCAGCCTGCTGCAGATCGAGGTGGACGTGAAGCCGGGCGTGAACGCGGACACGGTGAACGCGCGCCTCGATCAGCTTCTCGCCGACTTCCTCGCCAAGGGGCCGACGAAGGACGAAGTCGGCCGCGTCGCGATGCGCGCCGTTTCGGGCACGATCCGCGGCCTCGAAGCTGTCGGCGGCTTCGGCGGCAAGGCGGTGACGCTCGCTGAGGGCGAGCTGTATTCGGGCGATCCGCACCAGTTCAAGAAAGACCTCTCCGCCTATGTGAACGCCACGCCCGCGAGCGTGCAGGATGCTGCAAAGCGGTGGATTTCGAAGGGCGACTATCAGCTCACCGTCTATCCCTACGGCAGCCTGCAGCAGGCCGCGGGCAAGGGCATCGACCGCTCGAAGCTGCCGCCGGTGGACGGCGCCCCTGCGCTCGAATTTCCCGCCGTGGAGCGCGCGAAGCTCTCGAACGGCATCGAGGTCGTGTTCGCGAAGCGCGACACCGTGCCGGTCGTCAACCTCTCGATGGTGTTCGATGCGGGCAACGCCGCCGACGCGCGCGACAAGCTGGGCACGCAGTCGCTGATGCTCTCGCTCCTCGATGAAGGCACGACGAAGCGCACCGCCATCCAGATCGCCGAGGAGGAAGAGCGTCTCGGCGCCAACATCGGCGCGAGCGCTGGCAACGATACCACCGAAATCTCGCTCTCCGCGCTCACCACCAACCTCGCCCCTTCGCTCGATCTCTGGGCGGACATCATCCGCAACCCGAAGTTCGACCCCGCCGAGCTTGAGCGCGTGCGCGGCATCCAGATCGCCGGCATCGCGCAGGAGGAGAGCCAGCCGCAGACGCTCGCGCTGCGCCTGCTGCCTCCGCTCATCTACGGCACCGCGCACCCCTATGGCGTGCCGCTCACCGGCTCGGGCACCGTGGAGGGCGTAAAGGCGGTCACGCGCGACGATCTCGTCAGCTTCCACCAGACATGGCTCCGGCCCGACAACGCCACGATCTTCGCGTCGGGTGCGACCAGCATCGGCCAGCTCGTGCCGCTCCTTGAAAAGGCAGTCGGCACGTGGTCCGCGCCGGCCACGCCGAAGGGTACGAAAACCTTCACCACCGCAACCGCGCCCGCCGCGAGCAAGATCATCCTCATTGACCGTCCGGGCTCGCCGCAGTCGTTCATCCTCGCGGGCTACCCGCTCGCGCACAAGGGTACGGACGACAACCTCGCGCTTACCACTGTGAACACCCCGCTCGGCGGCGTGTTCACCTCGCGTCTCAACATGAACCTGCGCGAGGACAAGGGCTGGTCCTACGGCGTCTCCACCGCGATCTCGCAAACCTCGGAGCAGATGCCCTTCTACGTGTTCGCGCCCGTGCAGGCGGACAAGACCGGCGCCGCGCTCACCGAGCTTCGCAAGGACATCACGGCCTACGTCACCGACAAGCCGATCACGCCCGAGGAAATGAAATCGACGCTCGCGTTCCTCACCGGCCGCCTGCCGGGCGCTTACGAATCCTCGTCCGCCGTGCTCGATGCGCTGCAGACGAACGCCCGCCTGAAGCGGCCGGACGATTATCAGGTGACCTACGCCGCGAAGCTGAACGCGCTCTCCCGCGAACAGTTGGCCGCTGCGGCGAAAGCCAATATCGACGTGAACAAGCTGCTCTGGGTCGTCGTCGGCGACCGGCGGCAGGTGGAACCGCAACTGAAAACCCTTGGACTACCGATCGAGGTGAAATGATGAGCAAGGTTGAAACGAATTTGGCTGACTATTCGCACGCAGGTACGACGTTCGAGGCCCATGTCGCCCACACCGGCGGCACCGACAAACGCCCTGTCGTCCTCGTCGCGCACCAATGGGCCGGGCAGTGCTACCACGAATGCGAGCGCGCCGATCTGCTCGCCGAGGCGGGCTATGTCGGTATCGCCATCGACACGTACGGCAAAGGCGTGCGCGGCACGGTGGGCGCGGACAACAGCGCCCTGATGTCGCCGCTGATGGCCGATCGCGCGCTGCTCCGCGACCGGCTGCTGGCTGCGGTGGCGTTCGCAAAGGCGCATCCCCTGGCCGATCCGTCGCGCATTGCCGTCATCGGCTTCTGCTTCGGCGGCCTCTGTGCGCTCGACGTTGCCCGCAGCGGCACGAAGGATGTGGCCGGTGTCGTGTCGTTCCACGGCGTCTACCCGCCGCCGAACCTCGGGCCGCAGGGACCGATCCACGCGCAGGTGCAGGTCCACCACGGCTGGGAAGACCCTCTCGCGCCGCCGCAGGACGTGCTCGCGCTCGCAAAGGAACTGACGGACGCGGGCGCCAAGTGGCAGCTGAACGCCTACGGCGACACCGTCCACGCCTTCACCGCGAAGGGCATGAACGCCCGTGCGGAGGGCGCACAGTATAACGAGATCGCCGACCGCCGCTCGTGGCAGGCCACCTTGCTGTTCCTTGAGGAGATCTTCGCCTGAGGCGGATTTCCAGCCTGTGCGTGTTCCTCGGCTCCAGCCGGGGTCTACGCCCTGATTATGCGGATGCCGCCCGCGCGCTCGGCACGGCAATGGCCGAGCGCGGCATTCGGCTCGTTTACGGCGGCGCGTCCATCGGCCTGATGGGCGCGCTTGCCGATGCCGTGATCGCGGCGGGCGGCGAGGCGGTGGGCGTCATCCCGCAGGCGCTCGTCGATCACGAGGTCGCGCACCACGGCCTCACCGAGCTTGTCATCACCGGCTCGATGCACGAGCGAAAGGCCGAAATGGCCCGCCGCGCCGATGCCTTCGCGGCGCTCCCCGGCGGCGTCGGCACGCTCGAGGAGCTGTTCGAGGTCTGGACGTGGAGCCAGCTCGGCATCTTCGAAAAGCCGTGCGGACTTCTGAATGTCGCAGGTTACTACGATCAGCTTGCAGGCTTCCTCGATCACATGGCCGCCGAGAAATTCGTGCGCCCGCAGCACCGGGGAATGCTCGCCGTTGTCGAAACGCCGGCCGCACTCATCGACGCGCTGGAGGCCTGGGAACGGCCCGTGGTCGAGAAATGGATCGGCCTCGAACAGAGCTAGACGAGGCTGTTCGAGGCTGCTATTCGCCCGCCCCGATGTCCATGAAGATTAAAACGATTAGCACCAAGCCGGTCCGCGCACGCGGGGCGGTCTTGTTTGTGCTGACGGTTTAACCGGCAAGCCAGCAGGACAGAGCCCCGCCGAAGCGCGGGGCGGCCTGGAACCTTCCAAAGCCACGTTCCCCGCGCCTCTGCCATTAAACAGGAGACGCAGTTCCATGACCAAACCCCTTCCCGCCCGACCCAATGTCGGCATCGTCGGCGCCACTGGCCTTGTCGGCGGCATGATGCGCGAAATCCTTGCCGAGCGTGATTTCCCGATCGGCGCGCTTCGCCTGTTCGCCTCCGCGCGGTCGAGCGGCAAGACCATCCCCTTCCGTGGCAACGACGTGGTCGTCGAGGATGCCGAAACCGCCGATTTCGCGGGTCTCGACATCGTGTTCTTCTCGGCGGGCGGTTCCACCTCGCGCACGCTCGCGCCGAAAGCGGCGGCGGCAGGCGCGGTCGTCATCGACAACAGTTCGGCGTGGCGCAGCGACCCCGACGTGCCGCTCGTCGTTGCCGAGGTAAACCCGGAAGCGCTGCGCGATATTCCCAAGGGCATCATCGCCAACCCCAATTGCACCACGATGGCCGCCATGCCCGTGCTGAAGCCGCTGCACGCGGCGGCGGGCCTGAAGAGCCTGGTCGCCAGCACCTATCAGGCCGTCTCGGGCGGCGGCATGGCGGGCGTCGAGGAACTGCACGAGCAGATCGTCGCGGGCGCATCCGGCAGCGACGCACTGGCGCGCGACGGCGCCGCCGTGGATCTCGGCCAGCCTCGCAAATGGGCCGTGCCGATCGGTTTCAACGTCGTGCCGCTCAACTATGTGCTCGGCGAGGACGGCTACACCGAGGAGGAAGCCAAGCTCCGCGACGAAAGCCGCAAGATCCTCGGCCTGCCGGACCTCACCGTCTCCGGCACCTGCGTGCGCGTCCCCGTGTTCAGCGGCCACGCGCTTTCGATGAACGTGGCGTTCGAACGCCCGCTCCCGGTCGCCGACGCGCTGAAGCTGCTCGAAGCCGCGCCCGGCGTCGTCGTAACCGACGTCCCGAACCCGCTCGAAGCCACGGGCAAGGACCCCGTGTTCGTCGGCCGCGTGCGGAATGACCCGACCGTGGCGCACGGCCTCGCGCTGTTCGTCGTCGGCGACAATCTACGCAAGGGCGCGGCGCTCAACGCCGTGCAGGTCGCCGAAGTGCTGCTCGAACAGGCGCGCTGATCGCGTTCAATCGACAAGGGCCGGAGCGGCGAGCTGCCGCGCGTGGGCACGCACGTCCTCCGCCCAGTTTTCCGTAAGCATAGCGAACCGCACGCCGTCCGCCGCGAACAGCGCGCGCGCCGCCTCCTCGAAATTCTCCCGGTTGCCTGCCATCGCAGACATGAAACGATAGGCGGCCTCCGCCGCCGCCTTCGCAACGCTGCGACTATCCCGCGCGGCCTCCTCGACCAGCCGACGCAGCGCAGCCGACGCCCCACCCCGCTGCGTTTTCAGCCAGTCCCAGTGGCGCGGCAGCAGCGTCACCTCCTTCGCGACGACGCCGAGCTTCGGTCGCCCGGGCGGGGCGGACGGCGGCGCGTACCGTGCGGTGACCTCGGCCTCCGTTCCACGCAAATCGAGATCGGTTTCAGCGCCGGTCCCGTCATTGAAGATCAGCACATTGTCGGCCCCGCCCCGTTTCAGGGCGAGCGCCACGTCGGCAAGCGGTCCCGACGCGCACTTCGTGTCGCCCCGGAACGCCGTGTAATGTTCCTGTTCCATGCGCCGCGATTTACCCGGGTAAAAATACTCTGTCAATATTACCCGGATAAAATGATGCATTTGCGCTGCCGCCATCGGCGCTGCATCATGGTTCCTGATGCTCCCCGCTCTTCCCGACGTCATCACCCGCTGGTTCACCGCGCGCGGCTGGCGCGTGCGGCGGCACCAGGCGGAGATGGTCACTGCCGCCGAAGCCGGACAGCACGCGCTGCTCGTGGCGGCGACCGGCGCAGGCAAGACGCTCGCGGGCTTCCTGCCGACGCTCGCCGATCTCGTGCAGAACCCATCGGAAGGCCTGCACACGCTCTACGTCTCGCCGCTGAAGGCGCTCGCGGCGGACGTGGAACGCAACCTGCTCACCCCGATCGCAGAGATGGGCCTGCCGATCCGCGTCGAAACGCGCACGGGCGACACCTCTTCCGACAAGAAAGCCCGCCAGCGCGCCGCGCCGCCGCACATCCTGCTGACGACGCCCGAGTCGCTCTCGCTGCTGCTCTCCTACCCGGACAATGCGCGCATGTTTGCAGGGCTCAAGACCATCGTGATCGACGAGGTCCACGCCTTCGCGAGCGGCAAGCGCGGCGACCTGCTCGCGCTCGCCATGTCGCGGCTGCAGGCGGTCGTGCCGGGCGTGCGTCGCGTCGCGCTGTCCGCCACGATCGGCGACCCCGAAGACTACCGCCGCTGGCTTGCGCCCGGCGAAAACGTCGCGCTCGTCGCGGGCGAACCCGGCGCGAAAGCGAAGATCGAGATACTGACGCCCGAGGGGCGCGTGCCGTGGTCCGGCCACTCCGGCCGCTACGCGGCGGAACAGGTCTACCGCGAGATCGAGCGGCACCGGCTCACCCTCGTCTTCTGCAACACGCGCAGTCTCGCCGAGCTGGTGTTCAACGACCTCTGGGCGGTGAACGAAGCCACGCTCCCCATAGGCCTCCACCACGGCTCGCTCTCGAAGGAGGCGCGGCAGAAGGTCGAAGGCGCGATGGCGGACGGGCGGCTGCGCGCGCTCGTCTGCACCGCGAGCCTCGACCTTGGCGTCGATTGGGGCGACGTCGATCTCGTCATCCAGATGGGCGCGCCCAAGGGCTCGTCGCGCCTGATCCAGCGCATCGGCCGCGCCAACCATCGGCTCGACGAGGCGAGCGAGGCGATCGTCGTGCCCGGCAACCGCTTCGAATATCTCGAAGCCCGCGCCGCGCTCGACGCCATCGACGCGGGCGAACTCGATACCGAGCCGTGGCGCCCCGGCGCGCTCGACGTGCTCGCGCAGCACCTGATGGCGTGCGCCTGCGCCGAGCCCTTCGATGCGGATGCGATGTTCGGCGAAGTCCGCCGCGCCGCGCCTTACACCGCGCTCACGCGCGAGGAATTCGACCGCGTGCTGCACTTCGTGGCGGACGGCGGCTACGCCCTGCGCGCCTACGATCGCTACAAGCGCCTGACGCAGAACCCGGACGGGCGCTGGCGCGTCAGCCACCCCACCCTCGCGAAGCAGCACCGGCTGAACGCCGGCATCATTGTCGAGGCCCCCATGCTCGACGTGCGCTTCGGAAACGGGCGCACATTGGGGCGCGTCGAGGAGTATTTCGCCTCCACCCTCTCGCCCGGCGACACGTTCCGTTTCGCAGGCCTCGCGCTGGAGGTGGAGCGCATCATCGACACCGACCTCATCGTCAGCGCCACCCGCCGCGCGGCGATGATCCCGAGCTACATGGGCGCGCGTCTGCCGCTTTCCACGCACCTTGCCGACCGCGTGCGCGGCTTCCTCGCCGATCCTACCGAGTGGCAGCGCTTCCCGGCAGACGTCGCCGAATGGCTGGAGGTGCAGCAGATCCGCTCCGTGCTGCCGAAGCCGGGCGAGTTGCTGATCGAGACCTTCCCGCACGAAGGCCTTCATCACATGATCGCCTACAGTTTCGAAGGCTGGAACGCGCACCAGTCGCTCGGGATGCTGCTCACCCGCCGCATGGAAACGCTGGGCCTGCAGCCGACCGGCTTCGTGGCGAACGATTACGCGCTCGGCGTCTACGGCCTGAAGGACGTGCGTGACCCCGCCCCGCTCTTCTCGCCCGACATTCTGGAGGATGAGCTTGCCGAGTGGGTGCAGACCTCGCACCTCCTGAAGCGCGCGTTCCGCGAGGTCGCGGTGATCGGCGGGCTCATCGAGCGCCAGCATCCGGGCAAGCGCAAGTCCGGCCGTCAGGTCACCTTCTCCACCGATCTCATCTACGACGTGCTCCGCAAATACGAGCCCGACCACATGCTGCTGCGCGCCGCGTGGGAGGACGCGCGGCTGCGGCTGACCGACGTCGCCCGCCTCGCGAACCTGCTCGACCGCGCCGCGAGCAGTATCGTCCACAAGCGCCTCGACCGCGTCTCACCGCTCGCCGTTCCGGTCCTCGTGATGATCGGCCGCGAGAGCGTCGCGCAGGGCCTTGCCGACGAAGCTTTGCTCATCGAGGCGGAAGCGCTCGCTCAAGAGGCGATGCACGTCGACGAGCGTCGTTGTTGAACGCCGCGATATAGCGTAGAATCGCCGCCGGGGAGATCGCGTCATGAACGCCTTGGCAATTGCCGTTCTGCTAGCCGCCGGAACCACCGAACCGGCATCGCCGCCGCCTGCGAGCGAAGCCGTCGATTTCGGCGCCGACAAATCCCTCCGCATGACCGTGCCGGTCAGCATCGGCGGGCAAGGCCCCTTCAATTTCGTCGTCGATACCGGCGCGGAGCGCACCGTGCTGTCGGAGGAACTGGCGAACACGCTCGGCCTCGGCCGCACAGGCAGCGCCGAAGTCCACAGCATCAGCGGCGCCCAGCGCTTCCAGACCGTGACGGTGCCGTCGCTGTCGGTCACGAGTACGCCCGTCCGCAACGTGCAGGCGCCGATCCTGAAGCGCGGCAACCTCGGCGCGGAAGGCCTGCTCGGCATCGACAGCCTGCAATCCAAAGCGATCCTCATCGATTTCGCGCAGCAGAAGATCGTGGTGACCCCTGCCGCGGATACCCCCAAACTCAAGGCGGACGACGGCGACACCATCGTCATCCGCGCGCGCAGCCGCCTCGGCCGCCTCATCCTTGCCGACGCCGCCATCGGCCACCGCAAGGTCGCGGTGGTGATCGATACCGGCGCCGAGCACAGCGTCGGAAATCTCGCGATGCGCAAGGCGGCGGTGAAGCGCGGCAAGACCGACCTGCTGCTCCCCACGACGCTTTATGATGTCGCGGGCGGCACCGTTCCCGCCGAGATCGCTGTCGTGAACGACATGCGCCTCGGCAGCGTGACGCTCACCGGTATGCCGATCGCCTTCGCCGACCTGCCGGTTTTCCGTCAGCTCGGTCTGGATAGACGCCCGGCAATGCTGCTCGGCATGAACACGCTCCGCGCCTTCGATCAGGTGGCGGTGGACTTCGCGACGCGGAAAGTGCGCTTTGTCGTGCCTGGCGACAGCAGCCGCGAGGATGCCACACGGCTCGCCAGCGCCGAATAGCCCTCTTGATCGCGCCATCGCGCCGGGGCATAGCCCCTGCATGGTTCCCCTTTCGTTCGCAGGCCACCAGATGGTTCCGCTCGCCGCGGGCGCGCTCTGGTGGCCCGCGCGCAGCGCGCTTCTCGTCGCCGATCTGCACTTCGAAAAGGCAAGCTGGTTCGCGCGTTTCGGCCAGATGCTGCCGCCCTACGACAGCCTGCAGACGCTGTCCGACCTCGATGCGCTGATCGCCGCGACAGGCGCCGCGACGCTGTGGTGCCTCGGCGACAGCTTCCACGACGCGGACGGCCCCGGCCGGCTCGGCGGCAAGGCGCGGGATATGCTCTGCGCGCTCCAGGGCCGCGTCGACTGGGTGTGGATCACCGGCAACCACGATCTGAAGGCGGATGGTATCGGTGAAGTCCGGGCGGAGGTCGAAGTGGACGGCATCGTGCTCCGTCACGAAGCGGAGCCCGGATCGGCGCTCCCCGAGATCAGCGGGCATTTCCATCCGAAGATTCGCGTGCACGGCCGCGGCCGCATGGTCAGCCGCCGCTGCTTCGTGATGTCAGAGCGCAAGCTGATCCTGCCCGCCTTCGGGGCGCTCACCGGCGGGCTTGCCGCCGATCACCCCGCAATCCTCAGCGCCGCAGGGGGACCGGCAACCGCGCTGGTGCCCACCAAAGACCGCCTGCTGCGCTTCCCCCTCGCCGCCTGACGCACGGTCCCTTCAGAGCACCTCGGTCTTGTAGTGGTGCCACATGAACACCGCCGCCGCGCCGCGGTGCGGTCGCCAAAGCTCGGCGATCTCGCGCGTCGTCCGCTCGCTCGGCCGTTCGGCAAGCCCCTTGATGCGGCCGACCTCGATCTGCACGGCGAGGTCTCCGGCGGGCCAGATGTCGGGGCGCCCTTCCGCGAACAGCAGGTAGATTTCCGCCGACCAGCGCCCGATGCCCTTCACGGCGCTCAGCAGCGCGATGGCCTCCTCGTCGTCGGCAGGCAGGTTGGCGAAGTCGATCTCGCCCGAAGCCGAAAGCCCGGCAAGGCTTTGGGCGTAGCCGATTTTCTGCCGAGACAGTCCCGCCGCGCGCAGCTCCTCGGCGGAGCGGGCGAGCAGCGCGCGCGGGTCGGCGATGTCCCCGATCGCGTCCGCAAGCTTGTTCCAGATGCTGTTCGCCGCGCCGACGCTCACTTGCTGGCCCACAATGGTGCGCAGCAGCGTTTCATAACCCCGTGCACGGATGCGCGGCTCCGGATAGCCGGCACGCACCAGCGCCGCCGCGACGTGCGCGTCCTGCGCCGCAATCGCGTCGATGCCTTCCCTCAAGCGCTCCGCACTCAGACCCATCCGCTGCTCATGCCTTTTGACAACGCTCGTCTTGCCGCTATTAGGCTCCCCGAATCCAAAGGTCGAGGGAACGGGGTAAGAGATGCCGAAACTGATTGTCGTATCGCGCGACGGCTCGGAAAAGACGGTGGAAGCCGAAAGCGGCCTGTCCGTGATGGAAGCCATTCGCGACAACGGCTTCGATGAGCTTCTGGCGCTGTGCGGCGGGTGCTGCTCGTGCGCGACGTGCCACGTGTTCGTGGATGATGCGTGGATGGGCACCGTGGGCGGCCCCGGCGAAGACGAGAACGATCTCCTCGATTCGTCGGATCACAAGCAGGCCAGTTCGCGGCTTTCCTGCCAGATCGAGATGAGCGACGCGCTCGACGGCCTGAAGGTCACCATCGCACCCGAGGATTGAGTTTTGAGGCCTGAGTTCCACGCTCGCGTTTTACGAGCGATTGTTGCAGTCTTCGCGTGATGAAACTCGGTCCGCTTCCCAAACAGGGCTTTTTCGCCGACAAAAACCACGCCTTCTGGGTGCTCCAGATCGGCGGGTGGTCAGCTTATCTTGTGCTGCGCGCGCTCGGCGGGCTCGCGAACTCGATGGGCATCGCGTACATCGTGCCGACGCTGATCGCGACGGCGACGGGCTTTTCGCTCACGCTGCTGATGTCCGCCGCCTGCCGCCGCATCATCCGGATGCGTGCGGTGTTCGTGTGGAGCCTCACACTCACGCTCGTCGCGCTCGCGGCTGGCGTTTTTTCGGTGATCGAGGTGTGGGCGCACGCGCGCTTCTACAACTCCACGTTCGAACCCCAGGGCATCCAGTTCTTCGGCGCGATCCTGCTCGACCTCTCGGTGCTCGCGGCATGGACGGGGCTCTATTACGGCATCAATTACTATCTGCTGCTCGATGAACAGTCGGAGCGCGTACTGATCCTGTCGGGTCAGGCGAGCGCCGCGCAGCTCGCGATGCTGCGCTACCAGCTAAACCCGCATTTCCTGTTCAATACGCTGAACAGCATCTCGACGCTGGTGCTGCTGAAGGAAACCGAGCGCGCGAACACGATGCTCTCGCGCCTGTCCTCGTTCCTGCGCTACAGCCTCGTCAGCGATCCTATGGAAACCGTGAGCCTGGCGCAGGAAATCGAGGCGCTGAAGCTTTATTTCGAGATCGAAAGGATGCGCTTCGAGGATCGGCTGCGCACGCGCTTTGACATCGAGGAAGCTGCACTTCAGGGCCGTCTGCCCTCGCTCCTCCTCCAGCCGCTTGTCGAAAACGCCATCAAATATGCCGTAACGCCGCAAGAAGAAGGGGCCGAAATCGTCGTCGCCGCGCATGTCTCCGGAGACCGGCTGCTCATCTCGATCAGCGACGACGGACCGGGGCTCACCGCAGAAAGATCGGCACTCGTCCCGTCCGCCGGGGTCGGATTGAACAATATTCGCGATAGACTGTTTCAGACCTATGGCGACGACCAGCGGTTCGAAATGATATCCAACGTACCGCAGGGGGTCGTCGCCAACATTGAAATCCCGTTCGAGTCGGCCAATGTTCGGCTCAAGGAGAACGCTTAATGACGATCCGGACCATATTGGTCGACGATGAGCCTTTGGCCATCAAGGGTCTTGAGATGCGGCTGGAAGCGTTCGATGACATCGAGATCATCGAGCGTTGTGCCAACGGGCGCGAAGCCATCCGCGCGATCAAGACGCACAAACCCGATGTCGTATTTCTCGACATTCAGATGCCCGGTTTCGACGGTTTTTCCGTCGTGAACGGCCTCGCCGACATCGAACCGCCGCTCGTGGTCTTCGTCACGGCCTACAATGAGTTCGCGCTCAAGGCCTTCGATGCCCACGCGGTCGATTATCTGATGAAGCCGGTGGATGAAGCCCGCCTTGCCGCGACGATGGAACGCGTGCGGCAGCGGCTGGCCGAAAAGAATGCCGGTGCCGAAAAGGACCGGCTGCGGGAGCTTCTCGAGGAAGTGGCGCCGAACGCCGCCGCCGACATCAAGCCAGTCCCGGAAGCTCATGCCGCGTCGCGTTTCGAGCGCATGATCAACATCAAGGACCGCGGCCAGATTTTCCGTGTCGATGTGGAAAGCATCGAACGGATCGATGCGGCAGGCGACTACATGTGCATCTACACCGGCGACAATACGCTGATCCTGCGCGAGACGATGAAAGACCTCGAAAAGCGGCTCGACCCACGCATCTTCAAGCGCGTGCACCGTTCCACGATCGTCAATCTCGACCAGGTGAAGCAGGTGAAACCGCACACCAACGGCGAATGTTTCCTGAAGCTCGGCTCCGGCGCCGAGGTGAAGGTCAGCCGCAGCTACCGGGATGTGGTGGCGCGGTTTTTGTAACGCACGGCGGCCCGGGGAGGACGGAGGTCCGTCGTCCCGGGTCTTCCCAAATAGGGTTTCGCCTGAAAGGCTCTCCGCGAACCGCGACCCATGTTCGCCTCGCTGAGACCGCCCATGCGAGAACTGAGAGCCATCCCGAAACAAACGACCGTTCACGCCGCTGATCGCGCGCGCATACGGCAGCGCGCATGTGCGCCCGCGTACGCGATCGCGCGCGCGCATGTCTCAACTTCATCAACTTCGGGGGGCGTCCGGGCGCGGAACGGCCGGGAATCCGCGCGTTACCGCACACATATCCCTATTCGGCAAGACCGCCGGTCAGGCGTGGATCGCCGCGCCGATGTAGTTGATGCGGCGGTCGTCCGACAGTTCGAAGCCGCGCGAGGGGCGGAAGCCGATCCCGCGCGTTTCCGTAACCTTGAGTTCGGCGGCCTCCAGCGCGGCGGTCAGTTCCTCGGGCGTCAGAAACTGGTTCCAGTCGTGCGTGCCGCGCGGGATGAAGCGTAGCACCCATTCGGCACCCACGATCAGCGTGGCATAGGACAGCGCCGTGCGGTTCGGCGTCGAGAATACCAGGAGTCCGCCGGGCTTCAGAAGCCGCGCAATACCGGCAAGGAAAACCGGAACATCCGCGACGTGCTCGACCACCTCCATGCAGGTGATAAGATCGAAGCACTTCCCGTCTTCCGCCAGCGCCTCCACGGAGGACTGGCGATAGTCGATTTCAAGGCCGCTATCCGCGGCGTGCGCCTTCGCCACCGCGATGGCTTCGGCCGCGGCGTCGATCGCCTTCACCCGCCCGCCGAGCCGGGCGAGCGG
Organism: Sphingosinicella sp.; assembly: GCF_013911755.1. GTDB lineage: Bacteria > Pseudomonadota > Alphaproteobacteria > Sphingomonadales > Sphingomonadaceae > Sphingosinicella. The sequence continues at coordinate 46,798 of NZ_JACESP010000023.1, read as the reverse complement.
CTCGGCCAGGATGCCGCCGCCGCAGCCGATATCCAGCACATCCAGCCCCGCAAGCCACGCCCGGTCCCGCGAATCGCGCCCGAAGTGGGCCAGCGCCTGTTCGCGAATGAACGCGAGGCGCACCGGGTTCACCTTGTGAAGCGGCCCCGACGATCCCTCCGCATCCCACCATTCATGGGCGATGCTGTCGAAAAGCCGGGCCTGCGCGGGGTCGATCGTGGTCGTGGTCATGAAACCACTTTCGCGCGCCGACGCCCGCGCCGCAAGGCGAGACTAGCTGCAGCTGTGCCGCAGCACGGCACCCGCTCGCGTATCTTCGAGCTTGCCCTTGTCGAGCGCGACGCGGCCGTTGACGATAACGGTGTCGATGCCCTTGGGATAATCGACCGGGTTGGTCCAGCTGGCCACGTCGTCGAGCGCCTCGTAGTCGAACACGACGACGTCCGCGCGCATGCCCTGCCGCACAAGCCCGCGGTCGCTGAGGCCCATGCGCTGTGCGGGCCAGCCGGTCATCTTGCGAACGGCGTCCTCCAGCGTCAGCACCGGGCGGCGCTTCACATATTCTGCGATGACGCGCGGGAATGTGCCATAGGAGCGCGGATGCGGCAGGCCGAGGTCATCGATCTCGCCAGGTTTCAGCGCGGCGCCCGCATCGCTGCCGATGCTCGTCCAGGGCTGGCGGAGCGCCATCTCGATGTCTTTCTCATCGATCATGAAATAGAGCGCCATCGAGCGCTTGGGATAGGCGTTCAGCACGATGTCCCACGCCGCGTCGGCTGGATCGAGGCCGAGCGCCTTGCCGATCTCGACGAAGTTCTTGCCGTGAAACTGCGCGTACTTGTCGCTGTGCGAATTGGCGAGCACAACGCGCTCCCAGCCGCCGGAGGCTTCCACGAGGTTCGACCAACCCTCCATCGAGCCCGCCGCGAGCTGCTCTTTCAGTTTCTTGCGGATCGCGGGGTCTTTCAGGCGTTCGAGGCCTTTTTCCTCGCCGTCCGCCCACACCCAGTTCGGCACGGTGATCTCGACCCCGGTGCCGCCCGCCGGATAGGGATACATGTCTGCCGCCACGTCAACGCCGCGCTTGCGCGCCGCCTCGATGGTCGCGACCGCCTTTGCCATGCCCGTGCCCCACGCCGGCGCGAAGGCGTTTTTCAGGTGGTAGATTTCCACCTTCACGCCGCCCTTTTCGCCGATCTCGATGGCTTCCTCGATGGCGGGCACCAGTTTCGCGCTCTCGTCGCGCATGTGCGTCGCGTAAAAGCCGTTGCACTGGCCCGCCACCTTGGCGAGTTCAACGAGGTCGGCCGTGGTCTGGAAGCTGCTCGGCGGATAGATGAGCGCGCTCGTTATGCCGAACACGCCCGCCTTCATCGCGGCGGCCACCTCCGCCTTCATCGCCTCCATCTGCGCCTTCGTGGGTGCACCGGCGACATCGCCCATCACCTTAACGCGCGCCTGGGAGGTCGCGTAATAGCTGCCGAAGTTGACCCCGATGCCCTGTGTTTCCAGTTTTGAAAAATAGGCGGGAATCTCGGCGGCATCGACCGGCGTGCCGCCCTCGCCGGACAGCACGGTGGTGACGCCTTGACGCAGCTTGTTCTCCGCCGCGCCGTTCACCGGCAGCACCCGGCCCGACTGGTCCATCATGTCGATGAAGCCTGGCGAAACATAACGCCCCCGCGCATCGATCTCGCGCTTGCCCTTGGCCTTGATCGCCCCGACCGCAGCAATGCGCCCGTCCTTGATGGCGACATCGGCGTTCACCCAGGGATTGCCCGCACCGTCGAGCACACGCCCGCCGCGGATCACGATATCGTAGTCCGTCGTCTGCGCCGACGCCGTGCCAGACAGCACCATCACGCCTGCAAGAAGCGCGGCGCGCGTTCCGAACGATGTGAAGCTCATCCCTTTTTCTCCCATTCTTATGCTTTTACCCGCGGAAAAACGCTATTTCAGGCAGTTATCCACGAGCGCATCAAACGCCGGTCCCCTGCGGATGGGGTCAGCGACCGGCAAACCGAGACGCTTGCTCTCCGCCGCCATCAAGGCTTCGGCTTCGGCAGCATTCATGGCGCTCGTGTTGAACGCGATGCCACCGCAGCGAATCGCTGGATTCGTACGCCGCCCCATCATGAGGCTGAGCTCAATGGTCTCCTCGATCGACGGCACCTTGAAATCGGGAAGCCCCAGCATCGTCTCACGCCCGGGTTCGTGGCACACCACGATCACGTCGGGCTGGCTGCCGTGCAGAAGCCCCAGCGACACCGCCGCATACGCGGGGTGGAACAGCGAACCCTGCCCCTCAATCACGTCCCAGTGATCGTCCGCCGCATCCGGGCTCAGCACCTCGGCCGCACCTGCCTCGAAGTCCGATACCACCGCGTCCATCGGAATGCCGCCGCCCGCGATCATGATCCCGGTCTGGCCCGTCGCCCGGAAATCGACATCGACGCCCCGTTCCGCAAACGCGTGCGACAGGGCGAGCGCCGTGTACTTCTTGCCGAGCGCACAATCCGTACCAACAGCAAGCAGGCGCTTGCCGGTCCGCTTCCGGCCGGTCCCGACCGGAAGCCCTGGGGGCGGCACGCGCACATCGATCAGGTGCCGACCGAGCCGTTCGGCTGCAGACGCAAGTTCCGGAACTGCAGCGAGGTGAATATGCATACCGCTGATGATGTCGAGCCCTGCCTCCATCGCTTCGACCAGCGGCGCAATCCATGTCGGCCCGATGACACCGCCCCGGTTTGCCACACCAATCAGCACGGCACGCGCGCCCGCCGCATGGGCTTCCGCTGGGGTCATGATCGGAAGGCCGGTCGTAACGGTGGCGCCAACGGAAAACTCTCCGACGCATTTGTCGCCTGCCCAATCGCGAACGCCGAAAGCCGTCTTCGCAAACCCGGGCTCGGCCGTGTCACCGAGGAACAGAAGATAGGGATACGGCAGGCGCGCGGCGGCATCCGAAGGGGCATTGGAAAAGGCGTTCATGAATGACTCCACCACGCGCGCGGCGCGGCAAGGAATGAGAAAGCAGATTCAATCGCGCCCTTCCCCCACCTATGCCGATCAGATGCCTGCAACACTATAAAATCTCCTGATAAGGACAAAGTGATCCCAAATGGAAATTTGTCAATTCCAAGATGGGTCGAATGCAGAAAATTTCCGTAATTGCGAATCGTTTCAAAAAGTGCAATTTTGACTCCGGAGGGTAAAGTCGCGATTCGCCGACACACCCTTTCAGGGAGGAATTCAACGGATTCCTCGTGGAGGTTTTTGGGGAGCGTTCTGCCGGACATGGCGAACTGCTGAGGACGCGGCAAAGACCTGCCCGTCACCAGCCAAACCGTCTCGCGACCCGCGACGGAGGACCCGAGCTGCGTATCGCGGTTCGGGCGTGGGATTGCTGCAAACTGGAGGAAGGGGGGTTTTTTAATTATGATCGACAAATCCGTTCTCGTCACACTTGGCGCATCGCGTGCCCATCGCCAACGCGCAGGCAAGGCGCTGCTTTGCGCAACGACGGGCCTGGTCGCCCTATGGAGCGCACCGCTGCAGGCACAGGAAGCCGAAGCAGGCGATGTGAAGCAGGTTGAAGACACCGGCGAAATCATCGTCACCGGTTCGCGCATTCAGCGCAGCGGCTTCACCGCACCGACGCCGACGACCAACATTTCCTCCGAAGATCTCGAACGCATCGCCGCGCCCAACATCGCGGACGCGCTGAATCAACTTCCCGCACTCCGCGCTTCGCTGACGCCGGCTACGTCCACCAACCTCTCCACCGCACTCGGCGGCAACTTTCTCGATCTACGCGGCATGGGCTTCCTGCGCACACTGACACTGATCGACGGCAAGCGTTACGTACCGACCACCACGACGGGCGGCCTCAATATCAACACGATCCCGCAGGCGCTGATCGCCGGTACCGACGTGGTGACTGGCGGCGCGTCGGCCGCCTACGGCTCCGATGCGGTCGCGGGTGTCGTCAACCTGCGGCTCAACACCACGCTGGAAGGCGTCAAAGGCTCGCTGCAGGGCGGCATTACCGATCACAACGACCACCGGAACTTCCTCGCTTCGGCGGCCTTCGGCACCTACTTCGGGGGTGGCCGTGGCCACCTGCTGATCGGCGGTGAAGCGGCCCACAACAGCGGTGTCGACAAGATGAGCGACCGCTCGTGGGGCAACAACCCGAGCACGATCTTCAACCCCGCCTACGTCGCCGGCAATGGTCAGCCACAGTATCTGATCGTGGATGATGCGCGCTCATCCAATGCCTCGTTCGGCGGCGTCATCAACAGCCCTGGCATTCTGCGCGGCATCCAATTTGCACCCGACGGCACGCCGATCCCGTTCACTTACGGCACCTCGGTGACAGCGACGACAATGAACGGCGGCGACGGTGTGCCGTCTACAGCGGACCTCGTGCTCGAAACCCCGGTGAAGCGCTATTCCGGTTTTGGCCGCGTCTCATACGATGTGGTTGATGACGTGAAGATCTTTGCCGAATTCGCCTACGGCCGCACCGAATCCAACAATCCGAGCATTCTCGGCAACGACCAGATCACGATTCAGGCGGACAATGCCTATCTGCCGGATTCGATCCGCACGACGATGGCTGCAAACAGCATCTCGAGCTTTGTGATGGGTCGCAGTCTGAAGGACTACGGACGCGGCGGAATCGATGTTACCACCGACACGTGGCAGATCACCGGCGGCGCCGAGGGCAAATTTGGCGATGGCTGGAGCTGGGATGCCTATTACGGCTTCGGCAAGACGCATAACCTTGCTCTGTTCACCGGCAGCCGCATCACCGCCAACTGGCAGCGGTCCATGGACGCGGTTTTCCACCCCGACACGGGTGCGATCGTCTGCCGCTCTACGATCACCGATCCGACGAACGGGTGCGTTCCGATGAATCTCTTCGGTGAGGGCAACGTCACCCAGGAGGCCAAGAACTATATTCTCGGCACCGCCGTTCGCGACTGGAAAATCAAGCAGCGTGTCGCCGCGTTCGCGGTGCGCGGCACACCGTTCTCGACTTGGGCGGGCCCGGTCTCGGTGGCATTCGGTGGTGAATACCGCAAGCAATCCGTGGACGTGACCTCTGATCCGCTTTCGGAACTCGGCGCCTTCCGCGTGGGCAACGCCAAGCCATGGTCCGGGGACGTGAATGTGAAGGAGGGCTTCGTGGAAGCACTCGTTCCGCTCGTGGCCGAGCAGAGCTGGGCGAAGGCAATTGATCTCAACCTCGCGGGCCGCGTGACCGATTACAGCACCTCCGGCACGGTGAAGACGTGGAAGATCGGCGCGACCTATGACGTGAATGACTCCCTGCGTTTCCGCGCCACCCGGTCACGCGACATTCGTGCGCCCAGCCTCGACGAAATGTTCGCATCGGGTAATACGTTCATCTTCGGTATCAACGACCCTGTTCTCGGCACCAACTACTCGGTCCAGAACATCCAGGGCGGCAACCCGGACCTGAAACCGGAAGAGGCGGACACGCTGACGATGGGCGTCGTCTTCACGCCGACATTCATCCCGCGCTTCCGCCTGTCAGTCGACTATTACGACATTGACCTCAAGGGCGCGATCAACTCGCTCAGCACCGCTGCGATCGTTCAGCGTTGCTACACCGATACGCCCGCACTCTGTTCGCTCATCACGCGCCCGACGCCGACGAGCAATATCACGGTCATTCGCTCGGCACCCGCCAACTTCCAGAGCATCAAGTTGCGTGGCTTCGACGTGGAGGCTTCTTACGGGATGCCGCTGTTCAGCGGCGATCTCGATCTGCGCGCCCTCATCAACTACACAGACAAGCTCGACCTCGTTGACGGCACAAACACCACGCATTTCGCAGGCAACACCGAACTGATCAGCATCAACGGCGTGGGCGGAACACCGCACTGGCGGTTCACGACCAGCGCGGCTTACACAACCGATGCATTCAAGCTGGCGCTAACTGGTCGCTATGTTGGCGGCGGCAAGATCACGCAAGAAAATGACGGCCTGCCAACGGAAAATTCCGGCACAACCGACAAGCAAAGCGTGAATGGCCGTCTCTATCTCGACATCTCGGGTGAGGTCACGCTGATCGACGACGGCAACCAGCGCGTTGCGCTGTTCGGCACGATCCAGAACCTGACCGACAACGCACCGCCGATCACCGCCTACAACGGCTACGCGACGACACGCAGCCTCTATGACATGATCGGCCGCGTATATAACCTTGGCGTTCGCTTCAAGTTCTGAACGCTACAGGCGGTCCGGAGTCCCAGCCGGACCGCCTGCACTATCTCTACGCGGGGTCTTTCGTGAGAGGGTTGAGGGCCGACTTCAGGTCGGCATCGGTGGCCGAGCAGATGGAGAGGATGCGGCAGGGCCCCTCGCCCACCGCGACATAGGCGTGGCCCATGCTACCGTCGAAATAGACCGAGTCCCCCGTGGACATCAGAGAGGGAGCGTAAAGGTCGCAATGAAATTCGCACTGGCCTTCCAGAACCAGCGCATACTCCTCGCCCGGATGTCGCATCAGGTCGCCGAATTCGGCGATCGACCGCACATGCACATCGATGATCATCGGATTGAGCGATTTGTTGAGAAGGTCCGCAGACGGATAAACGTAATCGTAGGTTGCGGTGCGTATCCTCGGCCCATCACCGGCACGCGTAATCGTACGGCGCCCCGTGGCGAGCGACCTGCCGGCCCCGGAAGCCGGCTTCGGCGCGGCAAACAGCCGCGTGATGTCGATGTCAAGGCCGCGGCTCAGGCGCATCAGCTTTTCGTAGCTCAGCGAAATCTTGCCTGTTTCAACCTTGGACAAGGTGGAAATCGGCATACCGGTCCGCTTGCTGACCTCTGCGAGCGTCAGACCGCGTTCGGTACGGATGCCGCGCAGAACCTCACCCGGGTCAATATCCCCAGACGAAGCTGCCGCTTTCGGGCGCGCGGCACTGCGGTTTGCAGTAGACATTGTGATCCTCTCCCCTTGCCACAAACTAGCAGAGCAATGCACTGCTGTCATGGCGGCGAAACGAGATCAGCTACACCAGATTTTTCAAAATTAGACAAATGTGAAAATCGCCGCAGTCAAGTCATCGCGGCTGATCAGCGTTCCAACAACAATCGATGAAAGGACTGCCCATGCGACGCGCTTCTCTCGTGGCCTTCGTTTCCGCCGCATTGTGGGCCTCTGGCCCCGCAGCAATACCGGTTCTGGCCGCACCTGCAGCGGCAACCTCGCAAAGCCGCCTTTCCGATGCGTTCAAGCTCTTCGCCGAGCAGACCGATGGCACCGTTGGTGTTGCTGTCCAGGCGGTCGACGGCAAGGACATGGCCACCCTGAACGCCGGAACGACCTTTCCGATGGCGAGCACGTTCAAGATCGCTGTTGCCGGCAAGATTTTCGAGAGGATCGACAAGGGTGAGATCACACTCGACCAGATGGTAACGGTCGATCCGAAGCTGCTCGTCGGCTCCTACGGCATGGCGATCCAGACACCGCATCCGGGCATCGCGCTTTCGGTTTACAACCTGCTCGAGTTCATGATCACGCAAAGCGACAACACCTCGACCGATGTGCTCGTCCAGCTTGCGGGTGGCCCCGCCGCCGTTACCGCGTGGCTGCGCGGCCAGGGGATCGCGGGACAGCGCGTCGACGGCGACACTGCGCACCTCATTTACCGCGCCATGGGTATCGAGAACCCGAGCCTACCCACATTCAAGGAGAATGTGGAGGCTGCGATCAAGGCCGATCCCGCAATGCGCAATCGCGGCCCGAATGTGCCGTTCAACGCTGATCCGCGTGATTCCTCGACGCCGGAGGCCATGCTGCAGCTGTTGCTCCGCATCCATTCCGGAAAGGCGATGAGTGCAAAGAGCACCAAAACGCTGATCGAGATCATGGAACGTTGCCGCACCGGCGAAAAGCGCCTGAAGGGTCTTCTGCCATCCGATACGGTCATCGCGCACAAGACCGGCACGCTGAACTCGGTGGCGAATGACGTCGGCATCATCACGCTCCCCAACGGCAAACAGTTTGCCATTGCCGTGTTCGTGAAGGGTGACACCAAGGGCAAGGACATACAGGACAAGGTGATCGCCGATATCGCCCGTGTCGCCTACGACCACTTCCTCACCGTCAACTGAGCGCGGGGCCTTGGACATGAAGATGCGGACACAGGCTGCGCTCGGCGCGCTGCTGCTGGCGGCGTTTGCCCCGGCCGCGCAGGCCGACGACACGTGGGACTTCCTGATCACGAACGCGCGTATCGTGGACGGCAGCGGGAGCCCATGGTTTCGCGGTGCGATTGCCATCGACGATGGCAAGATCGCGTGGATCGGCAATGAGACGACCGATACCATGCGTGCCGCGCGGATCATTGATGCGAAGGATCGGGTCGTTTCTCCCGGCTTCATGGATTTCATGGGTCAGAGCACGCTCGTCTACGTGACCAATCCAGCTTCGGCGCAGTCGCGGCTGACGCAGGGGATCACGGTGCATCTGAGCGGCGAAGGCGGCTCACCTGCGCCGCAGAATGAGACGACCCAGCCTGATCCGGTGATGATCCAGGGCAAGCCATATCGCTGGCGCACCTACAAGGAATATTTCGACATCCTGGAAACGCTCGGCGTGCCGGTCAACGTCGTCCACAACGTCGGCGCTGCGCAGGTGCGCCGTGTGGTAATGGGTGTCGAGGACCGGAAGCCGACCGCGCGCGAAATGGAAACGATGAAGAAACTCGTGGACGAAGCGATGCGCGACGGCGCTTCGGGCCTCTCCACGGCGCTCATCTATCCGCCCGGAAACTATCAGAGCACTGCGGAACTGATCGAACTTGCGAAGATGGTGAAGCCTTACGGCGGCTTTTATTCCACGCACATGCGAAACGAGAGCAACAAACTTCTCGAATCCATCGACGAGTCGATCGCGATCGGCAAGGGCGCGGGGATTCCCGTGCAAATCTATCACCTGAAGGCAGCGGGCGTGAAGAACTGGCCGCTGATGCAGAAGGCGGTCGACAAGATCGCCGACGCCCGTACCGCAGGCCTCGACGTCACCACCGACATCTATCCCTACGTGCGCAACGGCATCGGCCTCGGCTCGTTCGTGCCGCCGTGGTCCTACGCGAAGGGGCCGGAAGCCTTCTACAAGACGCTCGCCGACCCGAAGGTGCGCGCCGACCTCCGCAAGGTCGTGGAAACCGACACGTCTTGGGAAAACTGGTACGACCACGTCGGGCAGGACTGGGCGAACGTCCAGATCACTGACGACCGGCTCGGCAAGGAACTCGTCGGCCTCAGTATAGCAGAAGCTGCCAAACTGCGCGGCAAGGACGCGTGGACGTTCGTGTTCGACACGATCGCGGAGGGCGGCGTCAGCGTCGCACCGCTAAGCATGAACGAAGAACAGAAGCGCATCGCGCTAAAAGCCCCGTTCGTGATGATCAACACCGATACCTCGCCCGCGAGTCCCGATGTCGACGGCCTCGCCACGCATCCGCGCGCCTACGGCACGATGCCGCGCGTGCTCGCGAAATATGTGCGCGAGGAGAAAGTGATCCCGCTGGAGGAAGCCATCCGCCGCATGACCTCCGCGTCCGCAAACCGGCTCGGCCTGTTCGATCGCGGCAGGCTCGGCGTCGGCTATGCGGCCGACGTTGTGATCTTCGATCCCGAGACTGTTCAGGACCGCGCCACGTTCGAGAACCCGGCGCAGTATTCAACCGGCATGGACTACGTCTTCGTCAATGGCGTGCTTGCGGTCGAGGATGGCAAGATGACCGGCGCGCGGGCGGGCAAGGTGATCCGTTACGAGCGGACGCGATAGCGACAACAGAAAAGCAGAAAAAAGAGAACGTAATGGCGATCAACGTGCCACGGGATCATCTCGATTGGCGGATCAAGGGCCTGCCCGCGGCGTGGCATGGCAATGAAGCGGATCTCGCGTCCGCCGGGCTTTCGGTTCTGAACGAGGATCTGATGCTGCCGGCGGCCGTGCTGCACCGCTCGGCGCTTCAGCACAACAGCCGGTGGATGCAGCGCTTCACCGAACTGACGGGTACGAAAATCGCGCCGCATGGCAAGACGACGATGAGTCCGGAGCTTTTCGCCATGCAGATAGCGGACGGCGCGTGGGGAATCACTGCGGCAACCGCCGGCCATGTGCGTGCATACCGCGCATTCGGCATCAGCAGAATCTTCATGGCGAATCAGCTCGTGGGCCGCGAGAACATCGCCTACGTCGCGGGCGAGCTTCGCGCGGATCCCGGTTTCGATTTCTACTGCCTCGTCGACTCGATGCGCGCGATCGATCTGCTCGAAGCGGGGCTGGCAGCGTCTCCGCCGGGCCGGCGGCTCCAGGTTTTGATCGAGCTTGGTCTCCCGGGCGGACGCACGGGCTTCCGCGATGATGCGGAGGCGCTGGCGGCAGCCGAACGGATCGCGGCTTCGTCTCAAATCTGCCTGCGCGGTATCGAGGCATTCGAGGGCATCATCCAGGGCCTCGAAGCCGCCGAGCGCGACGCGAAGGTCGATGCGCTGTTGCAGCGGATCGTCCGGCTCGCCGAACACTGCCACGACACGGGCCTGTTTTCCGGCGAGCCCATCCTCTCTGCGGGCGGTTCATCGCTGTTCGACCGTGTCGCGGAGAGATTCGGCGCGGCGCGGCAGGAACGGCCTTTCTTCGTTCTGTTGCGCAGCGGCTGCTACCTCGTACACGACAGCCATTTCTACAAGCAGCTCATCGAGCAGCTCGAAGTCCGTTCGCCGATCGCCGCGAGCCTCGGCGAAGGACTCCGCCCCGCGCTGGAAGTCTGGGCCTATGTCCATTCGCGTCCCGAACCGACGCGGGTGATCGCGGGCCTCGGCAAGCGCGACATCGGCGAAGACGTTGCCCGCCCCACCCCGCTCGCGTGGGCCCGGCCCGGCCCCGATGCGACGCCGCGGCCGCTCGGTGAGACGCACCGCGCCTCGCGCCTCGACGATCAGCACGCCTATCTCGACGTTCCGGCGAACTCGCCGCTGGAACCCGGCGACTTGATCAGCTTCGGCATTTCGCACCCATGCACGACGTTCGACAAATGGAAGCTGCTCTATATCGTCGATGACCAGTTGCATGTGACCGGATCGGTACGGACATATTTTTGAGCCGGCGGACCCGGCTCAGGGGGATGGAGGTTTGCAATGAAAAGACTGCTCGCATGGGTGATCGTGCTGATAGCCCCCGCTGCCGCGCTGGCACAGGCTCCCGATCCTGCGCTCGATCGCGCAGCCGCGCTGATCGCCGATGCCGCGCAGTGGGAAATGCGGGAGAAGCGGATCCCCTCGATCGCCATCGCGATCGTCGGCCAGGACGGCGTTCGCTGGTCAGGCGCGTGGGGCAAGGCGGATGCCGACGGAAACGTGCCAGCAGCGCCAGACACCGTTTACCGCGCGGGCTCCGTCAGCAAGCTGTTCACCGATGTCGCTGTCATGAAGCTCGTCGAGCAGGGCAAGCTCGACCTCGACGCGCCCGTTCGCACCTACCTGCCCACGTTTCAGCCCAAAAACCCTTTCGGGGGCGAAATCACGCTGCGCCAGTTGATGACGCATCGCAGCGGCCTCGTCCGCGAACCCCTGCGTGGGCATTACTTTGATACGGCGCCGAAGGGGCAGGCTGATGCCGTGCTCAGCCTGAATGACACGACGCTCGTTGCCGCGCCCGGCACCATCACCAAATATTCGAATGCCGGAATTGCGGTGGTCGGCGAGGTCGTCGCGCGCGTTACGGGCCTTCCCTACGAGAAGGCCCTGCATAGCCTCGTGCTCGATCCCCTGGGCATGGCATCGAGCGGCCTCACCGCCGCACCCTTCGCCGGACGCATCGCGTACAGCGAAATGGCCGCGTTTGACGGCCCTCGCATCGCCGCTCCGCCGATCGAACTCGGCACGCCCGCGGCCGGAAGCCTGTTCACGACGACCGGCGACCTTGGCCGTTTTGCGCAGGCGCTGCTGAACAAGGGCGCGATTCCGAATGGCCGCATGTTGAAAGCGGCCTCGCTCGACGAGATGTGGCGGCGACAGTATCCGGATCCGGGCGCCCGCGTCTTCGGCCTCGGCTTCGTGGTCGGGGACATGGACGGAAAACGCGTCGTCGGCCACGGCGGCGCAATCTACGGCCACGCCACGGAACTGCGCGTGCTGCCCGATGACGGCATCGGCGTGGTCGCCTTCTCCACCGTCGATTCGTCGAACCACATCACCGCCCGGCTGGCGGACTATGCGCTTCGTACGATGCTGGCACTGAAGGCGGGCGCGGAGCCCCCCGCCTTCCTGAAAAGCGAGCTTGTCACGGGCGACACAGCAAAGCGGCTTTCGGGCTGGTTCACCAACGGGAAGCAGAGCGTCAGCACCCGTATCTACGCTGGCCGTCTGGTGATCGACGCGCCCGAACTTGTCGGCGACATCCGGCACACCGCAACCGGGTATGTCGTCGAGGACGCACAGACCCGGTTCGAAAAGCTGGCCATCGCCGATGACGGTGCATGGATCGAGGTGGGCGGGGTCCGCTACGCGCGCGGCGAGATGCTCGAGCCGCCGCGGCCGAATGCCGAACTCGCCGCGCTCGTCGGCGACTACGGCTGGGAACACAACGTGCTTCGCGTCTACGAGCGTGACGGGACGCCGTTCGTGTGGATCGAATGGACGGAGCATTCGCCGCTGACGCGAACGGCAGCCGACCACTACGCCTTCCCTACCAATCGCGGCCTCTATCCGTTCGAAGCACTCGCTTTCGAGCGGGACGCGGCAGGGACGGTCACAGCGGCGAGCCTGAGCGGCATCCGCTTCCCGCGCCGCGATTTCGGCGCGGAGGTGGAAGCGAAGGTCCGCGAGGGTGTGCAGGCCAATTTCGCCGGGCTTCGGACCGCGGCACTGGCCGCCACGCCGCCGCACGAGCCGCCTTCGGCAAAGCCGAGCGACCTTTATGCCATCACCAGGGCCGACCCGACGATCCGGCTCGACGTGCGCTATGCGGGCACAAACAACTTCATGGGCATTCCGGTATACGAAAGCGCCCGCGCCTATCTGCAGCGGCCCGCCGCCGAGGCGCTGGCCCGCGTTAACCAGGCGCTTCGAAAGCGCGGCTACGGCCTCCTCATTCACGATGCTTATCGCCCTTGGTACGTGACCAAGATGTTCTGGGATGCGAGCCCGGTTTCCAGCCGCATGTTCGTCGCCGACCCGTCGCAGGGTTCGCGCCACAATCGCGGCGCTGCCGTCGATCTCACGATGTTCGATCTTGCCACGGGCAAGCCGATGGAAACGACGGGACGCTACGACGAGTTTTCGACCCGCTCCTACTCCAACTTCGTGGGTGGCACCGACCATCAACGCTGGCTGCGCGAGGTGCTGCGGAGCGCGATCGAGGCCGAGGGTTTCGACGTCTATCCCGAGGAATGGTGGCATTTCGATTTCGGCAGCTGGCGGGACTACCCGATCGGCAACAAAACCTTCGAGGAACTCGAGGGCCGCCGCCGCCGTTGACCATCCGCTCTGTTTGATCAGAGTCATGTGAAGGGCGCGTAGCCCGGCGTAAAAAACTTGCGCCGGGCGCTTGCGTTGCAAAACTGCAACACCATATCGCGCTCAGTCCATGATTGCCCGCACGGGGGATGTAAACGCCATGAATATCGAGAAATTCAGCGACCGCGCCAAAGGCTTCCTGCAATCCGCGCAAACCGTCGCGATCCGCATGAGCCACCAGCGTGTGGCGCCCGAGCATCTGCTGAAGGCGCTCCTCGAAGACGAGCAGGGTATGGCCTCCGGCCTCATCCAGAAGGCGGGCGGCGATGCCCGCGCGGCGACGCGGGAGGTCGATCAGGCGCTCGCCAAGCACGCGCAGGTCTCTGGCGGTGGCGCGCAGAGCGTGCAGTGGGACAATGACACCGTACGCGTCCTCACCCAGGCCGAAGAGGTCGCGAAGAAGGCGGGTGACAGCTTCGTCACCGTCGAGCGGCTGCTGCTTGCACTGACGCTCGCGAAGGAAACCGCCGCGGGCAAGGCGCTGGCTGCTGCAGGCGTGACGCCACAGGGCCTCAACAGCGCCATCGAAACGCTACGTCAGGGCCGTACCGCCGACACGGCCGGCGCAGAAGACCGTTATGACGCGCTGAAGAAATTCGCGCGCGACCTGACCGCTGCAGCGCGAGAGGGCAAACTCGACCCCGTGATCGGCCGTGACGAGGAAATTCGCCGCACGATACAGGTGCTGGCACGGCGCACCAAGAACAACCCCGTGCTGATCGGCGAGCCGGGCGTCGGCAAGACCGCGATCGCCGAAGGCCTAGCGCTGCGCATCGCGAATGGCGACGTGCCCGACGGCATCAAGGACCGCACCGTGATGGCGCTCGACATGGGCAGCTTGATCGCGGGCGCCAAGTATCGCGGCGAGTTCGAGGAACGCTTGAAAGGCGTACTCGACGAAGTGAAGGCCGCCGAGGGCAACATCATCCTGTTCATCGACGAGATGCACACGCTGATCGGCGCGGGCAAGTCCGAAGGCGCAATGGACGCCTCCAACCTGCTGAAGCCTGCGCTCGCGCGCGGCGAACTGCACTGCATCGGCGCGACGACGCTCGACGAATATCGCAAGCATGTGGAGAAAGACCCCGCCCTGCAGCGGCGCTTCCAGCCCGTGTTCGTGGGTGAGCCGACCGTCGAGGATACGATCTCGATCCTGCGCGGGCTGAAGGAGAAGTACGAGCTTCACCACGGCGTGCGCATTACAGACGGGGCGCTGGTTTCCGCCGCGACGCTTTCGAACCGCTACATCACCGACCGCTTCCTGCCGGACAAGGCCATCGACCTGATGGACGAGGCCGCCTCGCGCCTGCGCATGGAGGTGGAGTCGAAGCCCGAGGAGATCGAGAACCTCGACCGCCGCATCATCCAGCTGAAGATCGAACGCGAGGCGCTGAAGAAGGAGAAGGACGAGGCGTCGAAGGACAGGCTGGCCAATCTGGAACGCGACCTCGCGGATCTGGAGGAACAGTCTCGGGAGCTGACCACCCGGTGGCAAGCCGAGCGCGAGAAGATGCAGTCGGAGACCAAGCTGAGGGAACAGCTCGATGCCGCGCGCAGCGAGCTGGAACAGGCGCAGCGTTCGGGCGATCTCGCGCGGGCGGGCGAACTCTCCTACGGCGTCATTCCGGGTCTCGAAAAGCAGCTGGCTGAAGCCGAAGGTGCCAGCAAAGGCGCAATGGTGCGCGAGGAAGTCACTGCCGACGATATCGCCGCCGTCGTTTCACGCTGGACAGGCATTCCGGTCGACCGGATGCTGGAAGGCGAGCGCGAGAAGCTGCTGCAGATGGAAGCGCTGATCGGCAAGCGCGTGATCGGGCAGGAAGACGCGGTGAAGGCCGTGTCCGCCGCAGTGCGCCGCGCGCGTGCGGGGCTTCAGGACCCGAACCGTCCGCTGGGCAGCTTCCTGTTCCTCGGGCCGACGGGCGTCGGCAAGACCGAACTGACGAAGGCGCTCGCCGAGTTTCTGTTCGACGACGCGGGCGCGATGGTGCGCATCGACATGAGCGAGTTCATGGAGAAGCACAGCGTCTCCCGCCTGATCGGCGCGCCTCCGGGCTATGTCGGCTATGACGAGGGCGGCGTGCTCACCGAGGCGGTGCGGCGGCGGCCCTATCAGGTCGTGCTGTTCGACGAGGTGGAGAAGGCGCACGCTGACGTCTTCAATGTGCTCCTGCAGGTGCTCGACGACGGGCGGCTGACCGACAGCCAGGGCCGCACGGTGGATTTCACCAACACCATCATCATCCTCACTTCGAACCTCGGTTCGCAGTATCTTTCGTCACTCCGCGACGACCAGACCGTGAAGGATGTGGAGGACGAGGTGATGACCGTGGTGCGCGGGCATTTCCGGCCCGAGTTCCTGAACCGGCTGGACGAGATCATCCTGTTCCACCGGCTGGCGCAGGCGCACATGGGGCCGATCGTCGATCTACAGGTCTCGCGCGTCCAGAAGCTGCTCGCCGACCGGAAGATCACCATCGACCTCACCGATGCGGCAAGGGCGTGGCTAGGCCGGGTCGGATACGACCCGGTGTACGGCGCAAGGCCGCTGAAACGGGCGGTGCAGAAATATCTGCAGGACCCCCTCGCCGACAAGATCCTCTCAGGCGAGATCGGCGACGGCGCGACAGTGAAGGTGGACGAAGGCGACGGCGCGCTGGCGTTTCAGGTGGGCTAGGCGGCAACCCGGTGTACCGGGCTGCTGAGCGCGGGCTGCAGTCCGATATGTCCCGCCACCGCCGAAATCCAGTTCGCCACCATGGCGATTTCCTCGGCGTAGGCACTTTCCTGACGGACGCGCTCGCGTTCCCGCGCAGTTGCGTCGTAGGTCCGTCCGAGCTCTTTCGCATGGGTTTCGAACCGGCCCGATGCCATCACCTGATCGACGTCGCGGTCGGCGAAGCCGAGATCGAACCAGCGCGCGACGCTTTCGAATACGTCGCGCTTGTGCGCAAGCAGATCAGCGGCATCGAGGCTGCGGACCCGTTGGGGCTGTCCCGCGACGAGATCGATAAACTCGGCGCGGTGCATCAGCCACACCATGCCGGCGATCTGAAGATCGGTCTGCTGGAAGACCTCGGCGGGCGAAAATCCGGTTGGCAAGCGCTGGCGCGGCGCGAGCAGCGTGTGTTGGCGCCGCACCCATATGCGGCCGAACATGCCCTTCTTGGCGACGGAGAACAGGAAGTCCTCCAATCCCGAAGACATGAGCAGTGCGCGGGCGTTCGGCCGGACCGCAAGCATCTGCGCGATGAGCACATTGGCTTCATTGCTCGGCTTGATGACGACGGTCTTTTCTGCCCTCGCGAGCAGACCGAGCACGCGGTGGAGCAAATCCGGATCACGCTTCCCACGAAGCGCAGCGCCGGCAAGATCATTGATGATCTGCGGTTCCTTGAGCCCGAAGACATGCCCCGGAACATCGAGCGCACTCGCAAGAAGCGTCGAGCAGCAAAAGGCGGAATGAAACAGGAAATGCACAGGGTTCGGCGGAGCCGTGAACTCGTGAAGCGCGGAAACCGGAACGAGGGTGCGTTCGCGCTCACCCAGATATTCGTCCGTCAGGAACGTCGCGCTGCGGTGCGCATCGCGATCGAGCCGGATGAATTGGACGACCTGCCGTTGCTCGTCGTAGCGATGCGGAAACCAAGAAGGATCGGCAAGAATAGCGCCCGGATTTGCCATAGCTTATGGTAGCAGCCTACACCCGGAGGTAAAGGTTGGGTATGAAGCTGGAACTCAATCCTGCGCTCGATGACAGCGCGCTCGCCCACACGTTTGCACAGCGTGGACGCATACAGATCCGCGACTTCCTCACTGAACCTTCGGCACGCGCCCTGGTTTCCGAATTGCAGCGCCTGCCTTGGGGGCTTGTCTACAATCAGGGAAACCAGGTTATCGAACTCGATGCCGCCGCCGTGAACGCAATGCCGCGCGACAAAGGCGCCAGCGCGGTTGCTGCAATCCACGAAGGCGCGCGCAACGGTTATCAGTTTTTCTACGCCTACTACCCGCTTTTCAGGGAGTACTTCCAACGACGCCTCGCCCCGACCCGGCTGTTCGACGCCTATGAATTCATCAACAGCGAACCCTTCCTGTCATTCATTCGCCGGGTAACGGGACTGGAGGACATTCGCTGGGCCGACGGGCAAGGGACACTCTTTACGGCAGGGCACTTCCTGAAATGTCACACCGATGAAGTGCCTGCGGAGCGACGCCTTGCCGCCTATGTCATCAACCTTACCGAGAACTGGGGGCGAGACTGGGGTGGTTTCCTGCAATTCTTCGATGAGCGCAACGATGTGAAGGAGGCCTATCGGCCGATCTTCAATGCCATCAACATCTTTAGAATCCCGGCCGATCATTCGGTCTCCGTGGTGGCGCCGTATGTGCGCGCACACCGATTTTCAATAACCGGGTGGTTTCGGGGAGATTCACCGCCCGGCCCCATCCCGCTGGAAAAGGCCTGAAGACCTGTTCCAGCCTGCAGAGTGTGTAGATGTGGAAACAACAGCAAAAGGGAGATCAAGAGTGAACCGAAAGATCGTATTGCTGACCATGGGAACCATGCTCTGCAGCGCTTCCGCCGTTATGGCCGATCCGATCGGCGATCCCTTTCGCGCGTGCGGCAAGATCGCGGAGGACAAGGCTAGGCTGGCGTGCTTCGACGAGGCACTGCAATCGCTCGATCAGAGACAAGCCGTCGTTCAGCAAACGCAAAAGGAACAGGCGGAGGCCGAATACGGTCTCAAGAAGTTCGAAACCAGCAAACAGGCCGAAACCGAAAAGCCGGAGGTTCGGGAATTAGGCCCAGCCGGCGTGGAAGAGCTCCGTTCAAGAATTGCCGAAGTTTTCGTTCAAAACGTCAATGGCCGGCACATTGTTGTTCTCGAAAATGGGCAGATGTGGCGGCAGACTTCGGTCAGCAGTTTCCGCGGCACACTACGGGCCGGCATGGAGGTCACGATCAGCGAAGGCGCGATCGGCGGATATCGCATGAAGTTCGAAGGGAAATCCGGTTTCCTCGGCGTAACGCGCGTGAAATAAGGACGGCGTCACGTACGAGAAAACGAATACCTGCTGAAGTTTCCAAAAAAAGAAGGGCGGGACCATATGCATGGCCCCGCCCATTTTTCGTGAATGATGCGCGTTAGTTAGAACTTCATACGAACGCCTGTGTAGTACCGACGACCGAACACATCGTAGACGTCCGCAGCCGTATCCGTACCCGTTGTGTTGAACGTGGTGCCAGAAAGGATCCGCGGCGCATCATTGTCGAGCAGGTTGTCGACACCAAAGTACAGTTCGAAGTTGTCACCGATGTTCCAACCGAGCTGAGCATCGAGATAGAACTCGGCCGACACGCCAACGCACTTCGCCTCATAGCCGTAAGCGAAGCAGAACTGATCGTCTTCATACGACTTGCCGATGTACGTACCCGTCAGGCTGGCGCGCAAACCACTTTCAGCATTGTATGCGAGGTTTGCCGTGAAGCGATCCTTCGCCGTGCCGATTTCACCCGCTTGACGATCGGCGGGTTCGCCGGCGGCCGGGAAGTAATCGTTCTTGAACACGCGCGTGTAGGCTACCTGAGCGCTGACCGTTCCGCCTGCGCCGATCGCGTCGAGACCCGAGCGGTAGTTCAGCACAACGTCGAGACCTTCGGTCTTCCACGACGCGCCGTTGACGTTGATGGCATCAATAAACTCGATCGAGCCAGCGCTGTTCACTGCCGTCGCGGCCGGACGGCGGGTGACGAGATCGCAGTACGTCGGATTGGCCTTGTTGAAGCACTGATCGAGGGTGAACCCACGACCCGGTGCCGCAATCACGTTCTTCACGTTGATGTTGTAGTAGTCGATCGAGAGCGACAGGTTGTTGAGCCCGAGCGAACGCGGCGTGATCACGGCACCCAGTGTCCAGGAGTCCGCCTTTTCCTCTTCAAGGTCGGGGTTACCGCCATTGAAGCCGCTGATGCCCTGCTGGTCAGCCTGATTCAGCGTGAACACGCCGTTAGCGGCAATGTTCGCGTTGACACCCGGCTGCGAACGGCAGATGTCGCCCACCGTACCGCCGCCCGTCGGCCCGACGCCGTCGCACGGATCGTTGATACCGGACGGGAAGGTCTGAGATAGACCCGAGTAAAGCTCGCCGATATTCGGAGCGCGAACCGCACGCGAGTAGGTCCCGCGGAAACGAATATCGTCCACCGGCTTCCACGTCGCTGTACCGGCGTAGCTGTAGACCGTGCCCACGGTGGAATAGTCCGCAACGCGAACCGAGCCGCCGACATCGAGCAGCTGGAAGCCCGGTGTATCAGCGAGAATCGGCACGCGAACCTCGAGATACGCTTCAGCGACATCGAACGATCCCGCCGTATCCGGAATCTTGTTGCCGGCGTTCATGCCCGCATTGGTGAGCGCGTCGTTGTCTTCCTTGCTCGACTCCTTGCGGTACTCGACACCCGTGGCGATACCAACCGGACCTGCCGGCAGCTGGAACAGTTCACCGGAAAGGTTCGCCTGAACCACCTGCTGCGTGATCTCGGTCTGGAACGTGCCCTGCGCATCGATATACGCAAGCGCTTCGGGGCTGATATTGCCCGCGCCGAAGATATTGACGGGAACGCAGCCGTTCGCACGGGCTTCTGCACTGGTGCAGACATAATCCGACGTACTGCCGTTGCCGTTCACATCATCGACGTCGACCATAACGGAGAGGCCGTCACGGAAGTTGGCAACATTGACCTGACCGCTCGAGACCTGATTTTCGATGGTCTTGCCGTAGTTGTAGCTGACATCCCAATTGAAGCGGTCATCGAACAGCGTGCCGTCGAAACCAACGACAAAGCGGAAGAAGTCACGCGATGTCGAACCGGTGCGGTTGCCGACCTCGGCGAGACGACGGGCAAACCCGATGTCACGGAGACCGTCACCGTCATTGTCGCGCGCGGCATCAAAGATCGCCTGCGGAACGAGCGGATTCTGGACAACGGCGACATTACCCTGCTCATCAAGCACACGATGTTCAATCGGCATCAGGCCAGAAGCCGGGAAAATACCCGTGCTGCCACCCGACTCAAGCGCGAACGGCTCAATGATGCGAGAGGATTCTGTGCGGTTGAATGTGCCTTCGAAGAAGAAGTTTGTGCCCTCGGTAAACTCGTAGTGACCGGCAGCGGCGAACAGATAACGCTGCACCGGCACCGCGATCGTGCGGAAGGCCTGACGGTTGAAACCGTCCGGACCGATCGGCTGACCCGCGAACGCGCCGCAGGTGGCGGGCGCTGTGCCACCATTGGTGGAGAAGCACGGACGCAGCTGACCGTTCGCATCATAGGTGAAGGTAGTACCCTGATTGCCTGCGACATTGGGATCATCCGGGATGATGAAACGGCCCTGAGGAGGGAAGCTGGACAGGAACGGTTCAATGCCCGTCGCCCAATCCGCCATGTCGCCCGTGATGAAAGCGCCGACAGAGGCGTCATCGAGGAACGTGTTCTTGCGCTGGCGCGAAAGGACGCCGCCTTCCTTCGAATAGCCGAAGTGCACCATGATGTTGCCGCGATCGTCGGCGAAATTGGTGCCGACGGTGACGTTCGCCTGATAACGGCGGTCGTCCCCGCGCTCGGTGATGCCGTATTGCGCGTTCGCCTCAAGACCCTCGAAATCCCGCTTGTAGACAAAGTTCACAACGCCGGCGATGGCATCCGAACCGTACAGCGACGAGGCACCGCCGGTGAGAACGTCGACACGCTCCAGGAACTGCGTCGGGATGACGTTGAGATCGACCGTGGCGCTGCCGGGCAGGCCGGCGACGACGCGGCGTCCATTGACGAGAACAAGCGTGCGATCCGACCCAAGGTCGCGAAGATCGACCGTCGCGACACCCGTGCCCGACGTGAGGAACGCCGAGTTCGTGCGGCTCAGCGCAGGCGTACCAAACGCCGGATTCTCGAGAAGCAGTTCCTGGATGTTGGTGGCACCCGAGTCCTTGATCGTCTGATCATTGACGATCTGCAACGGTGCCGTCGACACATCGACGGGAGACGCGATACGCGAACCCGTGACGACGATAACATCTTCCACAGAAACTTCGGCTTCCTGCTCCTGTGCGAACGCGGGAGCGGCGATCGCCGCTGCGGTCACAAGTACACTGCTTGTATGCAGCGCACGCCGATAGAGCGAAAATTTCGCGTTGTTCACATCCCAGTCCTTTTAACATTGTCCCAGTTTCGTCATCGACATGTGTTGCACCTCTGCACCATCACGAAACACGCCTATTCAGGCTTCTTTTTTTCGTTTCAGATACAAAAACACACGCCGATGCAGTCCATTACGGACCTTCCGCGTTTGTCTTGGAATATTATTGAAGTGTAAAGCAGCCCGCGGAGCGAGCGAGCGCTTCGAATTTACACTGTGACGGCTTGGACACACTCAGTGCAAGCAGGTAACGAAAATGGCAGAAAAATTGTAATTTTATTACTGTGCAATAGCGTTTTCGCTAGGGCGAGCGAAAAACGCGGTTGAAATCAATCGAGGGGGAAACCTGCCAAGCTGAAAGGTGCCGGTCTTTCGAAAATGTTCGAAAAAGCGCCAGATCAGAGGAACTTCGCTTGCCTACAGTCGCCCCAGCGCGCGCATTTCCGTATAGCGGGCGGCGGCGGCATCGCCCGAAACATAGGCTTCCTGAAGCTCGTGGCTCCAATAGCGCAGGTTCTGCAGCGGGATGCGCGTACCGGTGACCGCGCAGGTCACGTGGTCGCCCTGCTGGAGCACGCGGTAGGAGCCGGAAAGATACTGGAGCCGCGCCGGGCGGCCTTCACCGAGTTTGAGCATAGCGGACATAATGTCGCCTACAGGAGCTTCGCCTGCAAGGGTGCATCGCCCTGCGGAGCCGATTTTCGGGATTTTGCTCCACCTCCGCCTCCGCCCACGACGACCTCCACCGGATCGGGGCTGTCGCCGAAGCGCAGGCCAAGGCGAACCTCGCGGCGCGCTTCGTCCGCGCGCTTTACAAGACTGCCATCGGGCCGCGTGACCACCGCGTAGCCGCGCGACAGGATGGCGAGCGGGCTGAGCGATTCGAGCAGCCGTCCCGAAGACGCGGCGCGGTCCATGGCGCGCTGGACAAGGCTTGTGAGGAGCGTCGGGCGCAGACGCGTCGCAGCGCCAGCGAGCTCGTGGCGTGCGTCGGCGATCCGGCTGCGCATGGCGGCGCGCAGCGGCTCGGCGGCCTGGGCATAACGGCCCTGCCATTGTTGAAGCCCCGCCCGGAGGGCGCGGGGCAGCCGCTCGCCTACGTCATCAAGGCGCTGCGTCTTCATCCCAAGGATCGCGCTTGGAGTCGGCAAGCGCGCGGACCATAGCCGGATGCGCTCAGAGCGGACCTCGACAGTTTTCGCGATGCAGCGATCGAGACGAGCGGCGAAGGACGATACGCCCGCAACCAGTTCGGCGCGCACCGGAACGGCAAGTTCGGCTGCAGCGGTGGGTGTGGGCGCGCGGCGATCCGAGGCGAAATCGATGAGCGTGGTGTCGGTCTCGTGGCCGACGGCGCTGATGAGCGGGATTTCGGACGCGGCGGCGGCGCGCACGACGATCTCCTCGTTGAAGGCCATCAGATCCTCAATGGAGCCGCCGCCGCGGGCGACGATGATAACGTCCGGTCGGCGCGGCACGGCGTGGAAACCGCGGATCGCCGCCGCGATGTCCTCGGCGGCGCCCTCCCCCTGCACCTTCACCGGCCAGACGAGCACGTCGCGCGGGAAACGGTCTCCCAGCCGGTGCAGGATGTCGCGGATGACCGCGCCCGTGGGGGAGGTGACGACGCCGATCAGCTCCGGCAGCCACGGAATCGGCCGCTTGCGCTCAGGCGCGAACAGCCCCTCGGCGGCGAGCATCGCCTTGCGCCGCTCGATCATCGCGAGGAGCGCACCCTCCCCCGCCAGCTCCAGCGATTCGACGACGATCTGATATTTGGAGCGGCCCGGATAGGTGGTGAGGCGGCCCGTGGCGACCACCTCCATGCCGTCCTCGGGCCGGAAATTGAGGCGCGCGCGCTGGCCCTTCCACATCACCGCGTCGATCAGCGCGGCATCGTCCTTCAGCGCGAAATAGGCGTGGCCCGAGGCGGGCACTTTCCAGCCCGAAATCTCGCCGCGCAGGCGCACATTGCCGAATTGATCCTCGATACTGCGCTTCAGCGCCGAGGAGAGTTCGGAGACGGTGAATTCGTGGGCGTTGCCGGCAGCGTCCATGAGGCGTTGCTAAGCGCTCGGCGCACGCACTACAAGGCCCGGCCATGAACATCCTCCTCATTGGAAGCGGCGGCCGCGAACATGCGCTCGCCTGGAAAATCACTCAGTCGCCGCTGTGCGACACGCTCTGGTGCACGCCGGGAAACGCCGGCATCGCCGAGGTGTGCGCATGCGTGCCGATGAACACCGCCGACCACGGAGCGGTGATTGACTTCTGCCGCGCGAATAGTGTGGGCCTCGTCGTCGTGGGGCCCGAGCAGCCGCTCGTCGAGGGGCTGGTAGACGCGCTGACAGCGGCGGGCATCAAGGCGTTCGGACCGACCGCCAAGGCCGCGCAGCTCGAAGGTTCGAAAGGTTTCACCAAGGATTTGTGCAAGCGCGCGGGAATCCCGACCGCCGCGTATGAGCGTTTCACCGACGCGGGCGCGGCAAAGGCCTATGCGGCGGGGCGCGGGCTGCCCATCGTTATCAAGGCGGACGGGCTTGCGGCGGGCAAGGGCGTCATCATCGCCGAAACGCGCGAAGATGCGGACGCTGCGATCGACGATATGTTCGGCGGCAGCTTCGGCGCGGCAGGCGCGGAGGTGGTGATCGAGGCGTTCCTGACCGGCGAGGAGGCGAGCTTCTTCGCGCTCGTGGACGGCAAGACCGCCCTCCCCCTAGCATCCGCGCAGGATCACAAGCGCGTCGGCGACGGCGATACCGGGCCGAACACCGGCGGCATGGGCGCCTATTCGCCCGCGCCGGTGCTGACGCCCGCGCTTGAAGCGCAGGTGATGCGCGAGATCGTACAGCCGACGGTGGACGCGATGGCGGCGGAAGGCATGCCCTACGTGGGCGTGCTTTATGCCGGGCTGATGCTGACCGAGACCGGCCCCCAGCTGATCGAATACAACGCGCGCTTCGGCGACCCGGAATGCCAGGTGCTGATGCTGCGCATGAAGTCCGATATCGTACCGGTCCTGCTCGCCGCGGTAGACGGCGGCCTCGAACACGTCAGCGTCCAGTGGCACGATGCCCCGGCGCTGACGCTGGTGATGGCGGCGGAGGGGTATCCGGGCACGCCTAAGAAGGGCACGGTGATCGAAGGCACCGAGACGGCGGCCGGCGAAGGCGTCGTGATCTTCCATGCAGGCACCGCGCGCGATGCCGAGGGCCGATTGATTGCGAACGGCGGCCGGGTGCTCAATGTCACCGCCACGGGCAAGAGCGTACGCGAGGCGCGCGACCGGGCCTATGCGGCTGCCGAAAAGATCAGGTGGTCGGAAGGCTTCTACAGGTCAGATATCGGTTGGAGAGCCATAGCGCGGGAGGAATAAACGGCGTGACCAGCAAGCAGGAACAGTTCTCCGGAACGCAGGCCGTCCGCGAGGCGCATCGCTTCGACGAGGCGAGGCTCGCAGACTGGATGCAGGCGAATGTGGAGGACTACAAAGGCCCGCTGACGGTCGAACAGTTCAAGGGCGGCCAGTCGAACCCGACCTACAAGCTGGTGACGCCCGCGAAGGCCTACGTGATGCGGCGCAAGCCGCCGGGGCAGCTCCTGAAATCCGCGCACGCAGTGGACCGCGAATACAAGGTCATCAGCGCGCTTTATGCGCAGGGCTTCCCGGTTGCGCGCGCTTACGGCCTCTGCACCGACGAGGATGTGATCGGCACGTGGTTCTATGTGATGGACTGCGTGGACGGGCGCGTGGTGTGGGACACGTCATTTCCAGGCGAAGCCCCCGCAAGCCGCGCCGCGCACTTCGACGCGATGAACAAGACCATCGCAGACCTCCACAACTTCGATCCCGAAGCGATCGGCCTCGGCGACTTCGGGAAACCCGGCAGTTATTTCGCCCGCCAGATCGGGCGCTGGGCGGGGCAATACAAGGACGACGAACAGGCGGGACACTTCGCGGAGATGGACCGGCTGTGTGAGTGGCTGCCCGCGAACATCCCGCCGGGAGACGAGACGAGTGTGGTGCACGGCGACTACCGCGCCGACAACATGATTTTCCATCCCACCGAGCCGAAGGTGCTCGCGGTGCTGGACTGGGAGCTTTCGACGCTCGGCCACCCGCTCGCCGACTTCACCTATCACCTGATGATGTACCGAATGCCGCCCGAAGAGACCGCCGGGCTCGCCGGCAAGGATCTCGCGGCACTCGGCATCCCGAGCGAAGCCGAATACGTGGAGGCCTATTGCCGCCGCACCGGGCGCAGCGGCATTCCCAATCTCGATTTCTACATCGCCTTCAACATGTTCCGCCTCGCGGCGATCATCCACGGCATCAAGGGCCGGCTGATCCGGGGCACGGCCTCCAACGCCCACGCCGCCGCGATGAGCGAACGGCTGGTGCCGCTTGCCAAGCTCGCATGGGCGCAGGCGGAAAAGACGATGAAGGCGGGTTAGGCCGCCTCCTCATCCCTCCCTTTCAGGAAGCAGCTTTTTCTGGTTAGCGGCCGCCCTCGCCCGCCGTGCGCGGGACCGGCTTCCAGTTGCGGGCGAAATCGTCGAGCAGACGCACCCCGTAGCCGACCGCGCCCTTCGGCGCCGTTGGCTGGCCCTTGTCGGCCCACACGGTGAAGGCCACGTCGAGGTGCGCCCACGGTGTTTCGGGCTTCACGAACGCGCCGATGAAGTGCGCGCCGAGGCCCGCGCCCGGTCTGCCGCCTTCGGCGGAGTTCAGAAGGTCGGCGACACCTGACTTCATTGTTTCGGCATAGGCGGCATGAAGCGGCAGTTGCCAGAGCGGCTCACCGACAGCCTTGCCCGCAGCCGTAAGTTGCGCGGCGAGTGCATCGTGGCGGCTGAAGAGGCCAGCATAGTCGTCCCCGAGCGCCCCACCGACGGCGCCGGTGAGCGTCGCGATGTCGACGATGGCAGCAGGCTTGAAGCGTGCCTCCGCGTAGGACACGGCGTCGGCGAGGACGAGACGGCCTTCGGCGTCCGTATTCGTCACCTCGATCGTCTTGCCGTTGTAAGCCTTCACGACATCGCCGGGGCGTGTCGCCCCGCCATCGGGCATATTCTCGGCGAGCGCCGCCACCGCCACTACGTTCACCGCAGCGCCGCTCTTCGCCAGTGAAAGCGTCGTACCCATCACGGCGGCGGCGCCCGCCATGTCGGTCCGCATCCGCCACATTCCGAGGCCGGGTTTCAGGGAGACGCCCCCGGAATCGAAAGTGATCCCCTTGCCCGCGAGCACGATGGGCGCCTCGCTGCCGCCCCCGCCATATTCGACGATGAGCATGCGCGGCGGGCGCGGCGAACCTTTGCCGACGCTGAGAATCGCGCCCATGCCGAGCTTTTCCATCTCGGGAACGCCGAGCGCCTCGATCCGCACTTTGGCGACACCTTTGAACGCATCGCGCACACGCTCGACGAACACTTCAGGGTATTTGACGTTCGAGGGCTCGCTGATGAGGTCGCGCGCGAGCGTGACGCCCTCGACGAGCGCCCTGCCTTCTCTGGCATAGCTTTCCGCGCCTGGCGCGCCCACCACGGTGAGGGGTGCATCGCGTCCAGCCGCGCGGGGCTTTTGCGGCGGCGCCTTGTAGCGATCGAAACTGTAGCCGCCGAGTTCGGCGCCCACGGCGAGATTGGCAGCGGCATCCGGCACATTCGGCGCAAGGCCCGACGCAAGGAGGGCGACAGGTCCATCCGCCGATGCGGTCTCCTGCGCCGCGATCCCGCCGATGTCCTGCAGCCCGGCGGTCGTCGCTCCATCTTTCGCACCGATCACGACGATCTGCTGCCAGTCCCCGATGCCGCGCAGCACAAGCGTGGATTTCGCTGCATAGTCAAACGCAGCCGATTCGAGTGCCCGACCGACGGCCTCCCGGGTCGCGGTGTCGAGCGCTACGCCCCGGACCGCGAGATCCTCCTTCGCGGCAAGCGGCAGAACAATCGCGGCGCCTCCATCTGGCGCCCGATCCGAAAAGACGACAGGGCGCGCTTCCGCCCCTGCGATTCCCACGATTCCGGCGAGCAACACGGCTCCAAAAGCACGACGCATACAAATAATCTCCAAAAGCAAGCGCCTGTAATGCCAGCCAGCACTGGCGTCCTGCAAGACGCGACATTGGCCCCGGCACCCTTGAGGCAACTCGAATTTGTTCGCGTTTCCACGAAATTAACCTTGACCGTCAGCACCTCGTTCAACGCTGCCGTGCCATAAAATGCGCCGGGGTGTGGCGCGAATCGCGCTTCAAAAACAGGAACTTCGAGTGCTCAGGCGAATTCGGCGCGACCAGATCAAGTCCGGCATGTTCATTCATTCGATGGAAGGGTCATGGTTTTCCCATCCCTTTCTGAAGGCTGGCTTCCTTCTTACCGATCCGGCCGACGTCGCAGCCCTGGTCGGAAGCCGAATCGACGGCGTGCTTATCGATACCGAGAAAGGTCTCGACATCGAGGGGGAAAAGCCCCGCGCAAGAGCCATCTTTCAGGAAGAAAACGAAGCGAAGCCGGCAGCGGGGAGGCCAGCCGCCGTTGCGGCCCCCGCCGAGGTCGTCGTTCCGATCAATCCGCCGACATTGCCGACGATCACTGCAGTCGCATCGGACGCACCCTGCAGCATGGCGGAGGAGTTCAGCCGCGCAAACACCGTAGCGGCGCATGCCAAGCGCGTGATGACCGAGCTCTACGATCAGGCAAGGCTGGGCAGGATCGTGAACGCCGACACGCTTGTGCCGCTCGTCGAGGACATCGCCGGATCGCTTGCACGCAACCGCTCCGCGCTGACAAGCATCCTGCGGCTCAAATCGAAGGATGAATACACCTACGTGCATTCGGTGGCGGTGTCGGCGCTGATGATCAACCTCGGGCGCGAGATCGGCGGTTTCGACGCCGCAATGCTCCGCAACATGGGCGTAGCCGGGCTGCTTCACGACGTCGGCAAGATGGCGATGCCCGAAGCCTTGCTTGGCAAGCCGGGTGATCTCACCAACGAGGAATACTCGATCATGAAAACACACCCGGAGCGCGGCCATGCGCTGCTCCGGCGCAGCCGCGACGTGCCGGACATGGCGCTCGACGTTTGCCTGCACCACCATGAACGCGTGAATGGCACCGGCTATCCGGAACGGCTGAAGGGCGGTCAGATCACGCTGTTTTCGCGTATGGGGGCAATCTGCGACGTCTATGACGCGCTCACCTCCAACCGCCCGTACAAGATTGCATGGGGGGCGAACAAGGCGCTGAAGACCATGTTCAGCTGGCGCGGGCACTTCGATACCGACATCCTCACCGCATTCATCCGCAGCGTGGGCATTTATCCGGTGGGCACGCTCGTGAAGCTGCGGTCGGGTCACCTCGCCTTCGTGCTCGACATCAACGCCGCCGACCTCACAAAGCCCATCGTGCGCGCGT
The DNA here is from genome assembly GCF_013911755.1 of Sphingosinicella sp. Lineage (GTDB taxonomy): Bacteria > Pseudomonadota > Alphaproteobacteria > Sphingomonadales > Sphingomonadaceae > Sphingosinicella. The sequence continues at coordinate 17,609 of NZ_JACESP010000023.1, read as the reverse complement.
TCTTCTCGATCGCGCACGGCGCACCGATTCCGCCGCAGGACATCAATCTGCTGACGAATGCAGAGGGTGATGCCATCGTTTCTTCCGAAGACCCCGACGCGTGGGATCTGAGCGACTGGGAAACGCGCTGGAGCGCGTTGGCCGCATAGAGCGGGGATAGATCGGAGCGGGCGCCAACCCTAGTATCGGGCCGTAACCATCAAGAGGCCCAGTTCATGCGACCGATCATCGATATTGCGGAAGTTTCGAAACGCCTGCTCGGGAGCGCACCCGACGAGCTGGGGCACCACGAGAAACGCGTGCTGGAGCATGTTTCGACGCGAACGCCGATCAGCCGCGACGCAGGCCTGCTCGCGGAGGAAGGCGCGACGGTGGGCGAACGGCTCTCCGACCGCGTCGCCGAGGTGGGCGGCTCGTGGGGCTTCATCATTGCCTTCGCCTTTGTACTGCTTGGATGGATGCTACTAAACAGCGGCATCCTGAAAGGGCTGGCGTTCGACCCCTATCCCTTCATTTTCCTGAACCTGATGCTCTCGACGCTCGCGGCCGTGCAGGCGCCGATCATCATGATGAGTCAGAACCGGCAGGCCGACAAGGACCGGCTCGCGGCGCGGCTCGATTATGAGGTGAACCTGCGCGCCGAACTCGAAATCCTGCGCCTTCACGAAAAGCTCGACCTGGCGGTGATCGAGACATTGCACCGGCTGGAGGCCGAAGTCGCGGCGCTCAAGGCGCAGCGTTAGGGTTCAGGGTTCGCCGCAGGCACTGCGAGCAGGCGGTCGATCTTGCGGCCGTCCATGTCGACGATCTCGAAGCGCCAGCCGTCGTAGCGGAAGGTCTCCCCGATCTCGGGCAGGTGCGTGAGCACGCTGAGCGCGAAACCGGCGACAGTCTGATAGTCACGCTCCGCGGGAAGCCGCGTACCGAGTGTCTCTGCCATCTCGTCGGCGGGCATCGAGCCCGCGAGCAGCCAGCTACCGTCGCCGCGATCCACGGCGTCGGGCTCGGTACCCTCGTCGAGATCCGACTTGAACGCGCCCGCGATCGCCGCCAGCAGATCGGCCGGGGTGAGAATGCCCTCGAAGTGGCCGTATTCGTCGTGCACGAGCGCGATGGGCACATCCGCACGCCGCAACACCTCGAGCGCGTCCGCAGCGTCCATCGCGTCGGGAACGACGGGTGCGGGTCGCATCAACGTCTTGAGATCGAGCGAGCGACCGTCAAGAATTGCAGCGACGACATCGCGTGCCTGAACGACGCCGACAATGCGGTCGACCGAGCCTTCCGCAACCGGCAGACGCGTGTGGGGGGTCGCCACCAGCTCGGCGCGAAGTTCGGCCTCATCCGCCTCGATGTCGAGCCAGTCAATCTCTGTGCGCGGCGTCATCACCGCACGCACGGAGCGGTTGGCGAGGCGCATGACGCCGCTGATCATCTGGCGCTCACTCTCTTCGATCACACCGGCGTTCGTCGCCTCTGAAACGATGAGGTGAAGCTCCTCGGCGGTTACGTGATCGGCATTCTCCCCGACCGCACCGAACAGGCGAAGCAGCGCCTTCGTCGACCGTTCGAGCACCCAGACGAGGGGTGCGGTGATGCGCGAAAGCACCGACATCGGCACCGCGATCAGCACGGCGATGCGTTCCGGGCTGCGCAGCGCCAGCTGTTTGGGCACAAGTTCGCCCACGGTGAGCGACAGATAGGTGATCAGCGTGACGACGAGCACGATCCCCGCCTCGCCGGAAAGCCTTTCCGGCACGCCGAGCGCTTGCAGCTGATCCGCCACCGGCTGGCCGAGCGTCGCGCCGGAATAGGCGCCGTTGACGATGCCGACGAGCGTGATGCCGATCTGCACGGTCGACAGGAAGCGCGACGGCTCGTCGTGGAGCGACAGCGCGATGCGCGAGCCGGGCTTCCCTGCATTCACCATCGCCTGCAGACGCGCACGCCGCGACGACACCACCGACATCTCCGACATGGCGAAAACACCGTTGACGGCGATCAACAAGAGGATGATGCCAAGGTCGGCCCAGGGAAACGGCTGCATGATCGCCTTTCCTTATACGCCGCGACGGGGCATTTGAAGTCCGCACGTCAGGGGAAAGGACCGCAATGCTGAATGTCGTCACGCGCGCCGGAAAGGAACCGGCGCTTGCCCTCGTCCACGGATGGACCTGCGACCACCGCGCCATGCAACCGGTCGCGGAAGCCTTCCCGGCGCAGAAGGCAGTGATGCCCGACCTTCCCGGCCACGGCACAAGCCCGAAGACCGGCGACTATACGATCACGGCGCAGACCGACGCCGTGCTGGCGGCAATGCCCGAGCGCGCGATCTGGGTGGGCCATTCGATGGGCGCGCAGATCGTGGTCGAAGCCGCAGCGAGCGCGCCGGAGCGGGTGATGGCCGCCGTGCTGCTCGATCCCGCCGCGATCCAGCCGATGGAAGCTGCGTTCGCAGGGCGGGACCGGATGAAGACGGACCTTGCGACGACCGACGACTTTCCCGCGCTGATGCGCCGCTTTTCGGGTGGCATGATGGTCGCGCCGACCGATGCTGCGGCGGTGCGCGCGCTCGCCGACACGCAGGCTGCGAGTGACCCGGATGTGGCCCGCGCGGGCTGGGACGCGATCTGGAGCTGGGACGGCCCGGCGGCGTTCGCAGCGCTTTCTGTGCCAACGCTGGTCATCACGGTAGAACGGACGATGAACCGGCTTTCGGACCTTTCGAAGCTCAACCGCCGCATCGCCACCGCGCAGGTGACGGGATCGGGCCATATGCTGCAGTTCGAGGTCATGGATCAGGTGGCGGCGATGATGCGGCGGTTTTTTGATCTGAACGGCCTGCTCAGCGCGCGTTAATCTGGAATGCTGTTGGAACAAGCGCACTGCTTCCCGCGTACTTGCGGCGCAAACGGAAATGGAGATCAGGGGCTTATGTCTATCCAAGCGAAAATGGTGGCGAGCGTGGCCGCGGCAAGCCTGCTGCTGACGACGGCCTGCGTGACCAACCCGGAAACCGGCAAGAAAGAAATCTCGAAAACCGCCATCGGCGCCGCGCTCGGCGCAGGCGCGGGCGCAGGCCTCGGCGCCATCATCGGCGGCAAGCCCAACCGCACCGAGGTGCTGGTCGGCACCGGCATCGGCGCGCTCGCGGGTGCGGCGGTCGGCGCCTACATGGACAAGCAGGAAAAGGAACTGCGCGAGAAGACCGCGGGCACGGGCATCGATGTCGTCCGTCAGGGCGATGAAATCGTGCTCAACATGCCGTCCAAGGTCACGTTCGACGTCGACTCGGCGCTCGTCAACCCGCAGTTCCAGCCGACGCTGAATGAGGTCGCGCGCGTGCTTTCGCAGTACGAGAAGACCTTCGTCGACGTGATCGGCCACACCGATTCCACGGGTTCCGACGCCTATAACATGACGCTTTCTCAGCGCCGTGCAGACAGCGTCGCCACCTATCTGTCTTCGAACGGCGTGCTGCGCGCGCGCATCGCAACGCAGGGCATGGGCGAGAGCCAGCCGATTGCCAGCAACGACAGCGAAGCGGGCCGCGCGCAGAACCGCCGTGTCGAGATCAAGCTCGTTCCGGTAACGGAAACCGCGACCAGCTAGAGAAGGTCACTGCGCTCGATCGTGTCGGTGCCGCGCGGCAGGCTGAACAGCATGCCGTCGGCGCCCACGACGATCGGCCCTGCGTAGAGCGTGCCCGCTTCGCCCAGAAAATAAGGCTCCAGAATGCCGAGCGGTAATGCCGGCACGATGTGGGTCAATACGAGCATCCGAACCTTTGCGGCGGCTGCGGCCCGCGCCGCATCTTCGGGCGAGGTGTGATAATCGGGAATGTCGGACATGATCTTCGCCGCGCGGGCGTTGTCTCCGCTGCGCAGCGCGCGCTCGATCACGCCGACCATCGCCGGATTGAGGGCTTCGTGCACGAGGAGGTCGGTGCCTTTCGCCTGCGCCGGAACCGCTGCGCCTGGGGCCGCGTCGCCGCTGATGACCACAGAACGTCCGGCATAATCGAAGCGGTAGCCAACCGCGGGCCGCACGGGATCGTGGCGAACCGGAAAGGCAGTCACACGAAGCCCGTCATCCTCGAGGATGACGGTGGGGCGATCGGCAGCAAAGGCACGCGGCGCGGCGCCATGCCCGGCCGGCAGTACGATGTCGGCCCCGTGATGCGCGACGCGGTAGCCGCGATCGAGCGCGTAGACCGCGTTGAGTCCCTGAACGATTGTTTCGACGCCGGGCGGCCCGAACACCGGAAGCGGGGCCGCGCTGCCACCATTTGCCCAGCGCAGCGTCATGAGCTCGCCAAGGCCGTCGATGTGGTCCGAATGGAAATGCGTGAGCAGCACCGCCTCTATGTCGCCGAGCGGCAGGCCCATCGCGGCGAGCGTTCGTACCGAGCCGCCGCCGGTATCGACGATGAACAGCCGCCGTCCCGCGATCACTGCTGTGCAGGGCCCGGCGCGGCCTGGCGCCGGCAGCGGCGATCCCGCACCGCAGAGCGCGACATGGAGGCCGTCGGGCAGCGCGTCCCGCGCGTCTCTTCCCACGTTCGCCGCTACCGCGCGCGCGAACAGCCGTTCGCCGATTTCCGGCTGGAAGTGGCGAAACAGCAGAAATGCGCCCGCCATGAGGACAAGCGCAACCAGGGTCTTTCGCATGATCCCTCCCCCTATGTCGCCAGCGTCGGCCGGATGCTGCGAACGCGCAAGCTCAGACAAACAATTGGGCCGAACGATTGCCCGGCCCAGTTGGCGACCCATATTTGGGGTCCGGTCATCATCGCAGAAGCGAGTTTTCCGAGCACTATCAATACTTGGAGGCGGGCAGTGCTTTCTTTATTGCGAACGATTCTCAAATGATATAGAGCTTCGCCATGAAAAACGCTTCCCAAATCGATGACTGGAATGGCGCGACCGGCGCGCGCTGGGTGGACAATCAGGAACGGCTGGACCGTATTCTCGCCCCTTACGGCGACGCGGCGCTGGATGCGGCTGCCGCGAGAGCGGGCGAGGCGGTGCTCGACATCGGCTGCGGCGCCGGTGGGACCACGCTGGCGCTTGCCGAAAGTGTGCAGCCGGGCGGCCGCGTGGTCGGCATCGACATCTCGGAGCCCCTGATCGTGCGGGCGCGCGAGCGCGCCGCCGCCGTAGGGCTGCCGATCGACTTCCGGCTGGAGGATGCGAGCCGCGCCCCCCTCCCTGCAGCCGCCTTCGATCTCCTTTTCTCACGCTTTGGCGTGATGTTCTTCGACGCACCATCCGCCGCATTCCGGCACATGCGCACCGCGCTTAAACCGGGCGGGCGACTCGCCTTCATCTGCTGGCGCAGCGCGGCGGAAAACGATTGGGCGAAGCTGCCGATCGCGGCGCTGCGCGGCATCGTGCCCATTCCCGATTCCGATCCCAACACCCCCGGTCCCTATGCGTTCGGCAACCGCGCGCGGCTGGAGGGCATCCTTGCCGAGGCGGGCTTCACCGACATCGCCATCCAGCCCTTCGACGCCCCGCTCATCTACGGCGTCGGCGCCAGCCGGAAGGCGGCCCTCGACGACGCGCTCGACTATATGATGCAGATTGGACCCGTTCCGCGCCTGCTCGCCGACAAGCCCGAAGACATGCGCGCGAAGGCCATAGCCGCCGTGCGCGAAGCTCTCGCGTCGCGCCTCGGCGAGGCTGGGGTCGTCATCGATGGCGCGGCCTGGGTGGTGACCGGCCGAAACCCTTGAACCGTTACGGTTGCCAAATGGCATCATATGATGTATATGTTGCCAAAAGGAGATATCGTGACCCCAACGCTCCAGCTCGTCGATACATCCGCCCCGGCGTTTCGCCCCGCGCCGATCACTGATGCGGAGAGCGCCGCGATGTTCCGCGCAGCGCTGAACCTGTTTCGCGCATGGGAGATCACCGACGAAGCCGCCGCGACGCTGCTCGACCTACCGCTGCGCACTTACCGGCGCTGGAAGGCCGAGGGCCCGGGCCGCATGGGCCGCGACGGCAAGGCGCGGCTTTCCAATTTGATGGGCATCCACAAGGCGCTGCGCATCATCTTCCGCGAGCCGCACCGCAGCTACGCATGGGTAAAAGCATCAAATACCGCGTTCGGAGGGCAAAGCGCGCTCGATGTGATGCTTGGCGGCGAACTCACCGATCTGATGCGCGTGCGCCGCTATCTCGATGCCGAGCGGGGCGGCTGGTGAGTGATACGGACATTCCAATCACGCAGATGGATTGGACGGGGGCGGTGCGGATCATCCGCAGCGCATGGCCGCCCATCGACCTGTTCGAGGACATCGCCGACCCCGCCGACTGGCCGCTGCTGATCGCGGCGGAGCAGAAGACCAACCCGCGCCTGATGGCCACCATCGGCACGCTCGACCTCGTGCCGCCGGGACGCCGGGTTTCGGGACCGGGCGCGAGCTATCTGATGGCGCCCTTCACGCACATCAGCACCGATCGGCCGAGCCGGTTCAGCGATGGACGCTACGGCGTGCTCTACATCGGCGACGGCTTTGAAACGGCGCTGTTCGAAACGGCGCACCATCACGCGCGCTTCATGGCGACGACGGCGGAGCCGCCGGGCTGGACGTCTCAGTTCCGAGAGATAGTGCTCGACGTTTCGGCTCCGCTTCATGATCTTCGCAGCGGGCAGGACGCGGTGCTCTCCCCCAACGATTACGGCGCGGGTCAGGCACTGGGCGCGCAGCTGCGCGCAGCGGGATCGGAAGGTATTGTCTATCCAAGCGTACGGCGCTCCGGCGGCATCTGCGTGGGGCTCTTCTATCCGGACCGCGCATCATCGCCCGTGCAGGGACGGCACCTCGATTATCATTGGGACGGCGCGCGCATCGATATGGTGCGCGATGCGGGCAGCGGGCAGGTATACCGGATCGTTTAGGCCGCCTCTTCCTTCATGGCTTGGGCACGCGCGGCGAAATGGTCGGCGAGTGATTCATGGATTTTGCGGACGGACGGGGCCGTGGCGCGCGCAGCCATCTCCCGGCACTCACTCTCGCGCCGTAGCAGATAGTCTCGCACTTCCCTGGCCGACATGGTGATCCTCCTGCTGTCGCGGCAAACGGCGATGGTCGGATGGTTCGGAAATGAGTCGCTGGTGCAGCTTGTTCTATACCATATCCTCCGGCCTGTACCGAATCGGGACAGGTATGAAGGGCTTGCGGCGTGCGCCGCAACGCCGGATGCTTTCCGCCCTTGGACAGGAGATCAGGATGAAACAGCGCACGCTCGGCGCGAGCGGCCTTTCCGTCGCGCCCATCATGCTCGGCGGCAACGTCTTCGGCTGGACCGCAGATGAGAAGACGAGCTTCGCCGTGCTCGACGCCTTCGCCGAGGGCGGTGGCAATTTCATCGATACCGCCGACGTTTATTCCGCATGGGTGTCGGGCCACCACGGCGGCGAATCCGAAACACTCATCGGCAAATGGCTGAAGACGCGCGGCAAGCGTGACCAGACGGTGATCGCCACCAAGGTCGGGATGCTGGAAGGCGAAGGCGGCAAGGGCCTGAAGGCGAGCCGCATCGCGGCAGCGTGCGAAGCCTCCCTGAAGTGTCTGCAAACCGATGTGATCGACGTTTATTTCGCGCACAAGGACGATCCCGAGACGCCGCTGGAGGAGACTCTGGCGGCGTTCAATGCGCTGGTGAAGGCGGGCAAGGTGCGCGTCATCGGCGCCTCGAACTACAGCCCGACGCGGCTCGCCGAAGCGCTGGCGATCAGCGATCGGAATGACTGGGCGCGCTTCACGGTGCTGCAGCCCCAATACAACCTTTTGAAACGCGATGATTATGAAGGCGCATTGCAGCAGCTCGCCATCGACGAGGCCATCGGCGTGGTGCCCTACTACGGCCTCGCGAGCGGCTACCTCTCCGGCAAGTACCGAACAGCCGCCGACGTCACGGGCGCGCGTGCCGGGGCCGTGAAAAAATGGGTGGAAGGCAAAGGACCCTCCGTCCTCGCGGCGCTGGACGCGGTTGCCGCCGAGACCGGTGCCAGCCTCGCCGCCATCGCGCTTGCATGGCTAAGGGATCAGCCCAGCATCACCGCTCCGATCGCCAGCGCAAGCCGGCCGGAACAGGTCGCGGATTTGATCGCCGGGGCTACGCTGTCGCTGACGCCGGATCAACTGAGCCGACTGACGGCGGCGGGACGTTAGTAAACGCGCGCCTTCGGCTTGATGTATTCAATCTCGTCGGTGAGCGTGTAGGTGTGGACCGGGCGGTAATCGAGCTTCACGCCGCCACCCTTGCCGCCCCAGCCGTCGAACCATGAGACGGTGTGCCGCATGAAGTTCTCGTCGTCGCGGTTCGGATAATCCTCGTGCATGTGCGCGCCGCGGCTTTCCTTGCGGTTCGCGGCGCCGTGGATCGTCACCATCGCCTGGCTGACGAGATTGTCCAGCTCCAGCGTCTCGAGGAGATCGGTGTTCCAGACGAGGCCCTTGTCGGTGACACGGATATCCTGAACGCGCTCGTAGGTCTTCGTGAGCTTGCCGATGCCTTCCTGGAGCAGCTCGTCGGTGCGGAACACCGCGCAGTGCGCCTGCATGGTCTTCTGCATTTCGAGACGGACCTCTGCCGTGGGCGAGCCGCCCGCCGCATTGCGGAAGTGATCGAGGCGCCCGAGCGCGAGGTCGGTGGAGTCGCCCGGGAGCGGCTTGTGCGCAGTGCCGGGCTTGATGATCTCGGCGACACGGTGCGCGGTGGCGCGGCCGAAGACGACGAGATCGATGAGGCTGTTCGAGCCGAGACGGTTGGCGCCGTGCACGGAGACGCACGCCGCCTCACCCACCGCAAACAGGCCGGGGACGACCGTATCCGGGTTGCCGTCCTTCAAGGTGACCACTTCGCCGTGATAGTTCGTGGGGATGCCGCCCATGTTGTAGTGGACGGTGGGCACCACGGGGAGCGGCTGACGTGTCAGGTCGACACCCGCGAAGATCTTGCCCGTCTCGGTGATGCCGGGCAGGCGCTCGTGCAGGATGTTGGCGTCGATGTGGTTGAGGTGAAGGTAGATATGGTCCTTCTCCTTGCCGACGCCCCGGCCTTCGCGGATTTCCATCGCCATCGAGCGCGAGACGACGTCGCGGCTGGCGAGGTCTTTCGCGGAGGGCGCATAGCGCTCCATGAAGCGCTCGCCTTCGGAATTGGTGAGGTAGCCGCCCTCGCCCCGCGCGCCCTCGGTGATGAGCACGCCCGCGCCGTAGATGCCGGTCGGGTGGAACTGGACGAACTCCATGTCCTGCAGCGGCAGACCCGCGCGCAGCACCATGCCGCCGCCGTCACCCGTGCAGGTGTGCGCGGAGGTGGCGGAGAAATAGGCGCGGCCGTAGCCGCCCGTCGCCAGCACGACGCTGTGCGAGCGGAAGCGATGGATGGTGCCGTCTTCCATGCACATGGCGATGACGCCCCGGCATTCGCCGTTCTCCATGATGAGATCGAGCGCGAAATATTCGATGAAGAAGTCCGCGCTGTAGCGCAGCGACTGCTGGTAGAGCGCGTGCAGCATGGCGTGGCCGGTGCGGTCGGCGGCGGCGCAGGTGCGCTGCGCGGGCGGGCCGGCGCCCATGTTCTGCATCATGCCACCGAACGGGCGCTGGTAGATCTTGCCCTCGGCGGTGCGGCTGAATGGCACGCCGGCATGCTCGAGCTCGTAAACCGCGGCGGGCGCCTCACGGCAAAGATATTCGATCGCGTCCTGATCGCCGAGCCAGTCCGACCCCTTCACGGTGTCGTACATGTGCCAGGTCCAGTGGTCCGGCCCCATGTTGCCGAGCGACGCGGCGATGCCGCCCTGCGCCGCGACGGTGTGCGAGCGCGTGGGGAACACCTTGGTGATGCAGGCCGTCTTGAGGCCCGCTTCGGCGATGCCCATCGTGGCGCGCAGGCCCGAGCCGCCGGCGCCGACGACGACGGCATCATAGGTGTGATCGATGATCTGGTAGCTACTGGTCATTGCTGAGGTCCGTCAGGCGCCGAGCGCGATCTTGAGAATGGAGAAGACGCCGACGAGGCCGCCGGCGACCGCGAAGGCGTTCAGCGCGAGGAGCGACGCGACCTTGGTGCCTTCGTGCAGATAGTCTTCGATCAAAACCTGAAGACCAAGTCGCAAGTGCCAGAAAACACTGACCACGAACAGGATCAGCGGCACCGTCACGAGCGGCTGGCCGATCCAGTCCGTAACCGTCTGATAGCCGAGGTCCGGCAGGCGGACGAGCGAGACGATGAACCAGACGACAAGTGCAAGATTCGAGATGGCGGTGACACGCTGCAGCCACCAGTGATGCACGCCGGACTTCGCCGCGCCGAGGCCGCGCACGCGGCCGATTTCGGTTCCACGTCCCATGAGTCGGCTCCTCAGACGTACAGGATGAGCGCCCAGGTGATCGCGGTCAGCGTCAGCGAGGCAAGGATGGTGAGGATGGCGGTCAGCTTCGACGTGGCGAGGTCGTAGCCCCAGCCGGTATCCATCGCGAGGTGGCGGATACCCGACATCATGTGCTGGTAGACGGCCCACGTCAGCGCGACGAGGATCGTGATGCCCACCCAGCCAGAGGCGATCGACAGGAAGGTCTCATAGGCTTCTGGGCCGGTCGCGGCGGCGACCAGCCACCACAGGAACAGCAGCGTGCCGCCGATGGCGAGGCCGTCGCCCGTTGCGCGGTGCAAAATCGAAACCAGCATGTGGACGCGCCAGCGCCAGATGCCGAGGTGCGGTGAAAGCGGCCGGTTCACGGATGCCACGCTTTTATCCCCAGTTGAGTGCCCTTTTCACCGGTGCTTTTACGGCGCGCGGCGAGTCGTGCAACTCTTATGCTTGCGAACGATTCTCAACTATGTCGATTCAGATGCTGCAGCGTCGGAAAGCGCGGGTTATCAACGGCGAGGCGCGCTGCGACACCCGCCTCCAGCGCATCGAGTAGCCCCGGCGTCTCCACCCTCCACGCGCCTGAGCGGATGCGGGCGCAAGCGGCGGCCACACGTTCGTTGAGCGGGACATCGGGCAGCAGCGCGCCGAGGGCCTGCGCTTCAACCTCACCGGGGCGTTCACGCAGTTCGCGGAAAGCGATGGCAAGTGCATTGGCGGCGACCTTGGCGTGAAAGGCCATGCGCCCCGAGAGTTCGCTTTCCACCTCTTTCAGAAAGGCGGCGGCGGCTTCAACTAGGTCGGCGGCTTCTATTCTGGACCGCATCGTTCAAAGCGCTCCGTGCTTCAGCATATAAAGAATATCGGCTTCGGTTTCCGAGACGCGACGGGCGATCGCGGCGCGCTCGACGGACGCCATCTCGCCTGAAAGATGCGCGGCGCCCATCTGCATACACATCACGCCCCAGCGCAGCGAGCCCAGCATCTCGAACGCGAGGACGAGGCTCCGGTCCACCGGCCTTCCCCCGGCCGCTTCATAGGCCGCGTAAAATGCCTCGCGCTCCGCGAAGCCGCCAACGGGCATCTGTGCCTGCCCGAAGCGCCACGTGTTGGTGGAAAGCCAGCCGATGTCGAGCAGCGGATGGCCGATATGCGCGAGCTCCCAGTCGACGACCGCCGCAAGGCCAGTATCGCCGACGATGAAGTTCCCCGAACGGAAATCGCCGTGAACAAGCGCAAGATCGCCATCGTCCGGCAACTGTCCTGCCAGCACGGCAAACGCCAGCTCGAACACGGGCACGGCGCCGTCGCAGCGATCATAGGTCTCGCGAAGCGCGCGGAGTTGGGCTTGCGGCGTCAGCACCGGAAGCCGGAGGTCGGCAACGGCTTGGGCGCCGATTGCATGAATGCGGGCGAGCGATTCCGCGCAATCGGCGAGCATGGCGGCGCGCGCCTCCGCATAGGCATCGTCGCGCAGCCAGCGCGGCGCGAGCGTCTCGCCCTCCACGAATGCCATCACGAAGCCCTCACCGAGCCCATCCTGCGGCGTCAGCACAGCGACCACCTCGGCAACGCGGACGCCCGCGTTTCCGGCCCGCGTCTGCAGCGCCGCCTGCACCGCCCGCGACATGCCGTCCGCCGCCTGGCCGGGCGGCGTCACCTGCAGGATGAGCCGCCACGGCTGCCCCTCGCGAACGGCATCGACCGCATAGGTTAGCGAATTGGCGCCGCCCGAAAGCGGGATCACCGCCTCGACGTCGACATGATCGGAAACTGCCCGCTCGAGCACACGGGCAAGGCGTGCGCGCGCTGCCCCCGGATCGGTCCTGTCCTGTTCCATTATGGACACGGTAGCGCCTCTTCGTAGCACCGCAACTGCACGATCTAACGGGGCGTTAACCCCGATCGGTTACATCGTTTCGCACTCGACACACATATTTCCGCGAAAAGCAGGCAACAGAACCCAAACGCATGATCGACAACGAAACGGTCTCCTGGCGGGAGCGGCTCCGCTCTTATCGCATTACCGACGAGGACCAGCGCCTGATGCCCGAGCTATGGCACGCGCTGGAGCCGATCGCGCCGCAGATGGCCGATGCGTTCTGGGAAGTCTTCGGGCCCTCGGCGGGCGCAGGCGACGACCTGACGCCCGAACACAAGCGCATCATGATCGAGAACAGCGTCGCCTACACGCGGCAGAACCTTACCGATCCGCTCGATGCGGCATGGATGGAGCGCGTTGCGCTGCACGGCAACGGCGTGTTCGCGGCGGGCGCCAAGAGCCACGAGGCGGTGGGCGCGTTCAGCTGCGCCTACGACGTCGCCTACGAGCATTTGCCACACGTGATCGAGGACCGCTCGAAACTCGGCAAGATGCTGCGCGTGCTTTCCAAGATCTGCGAGCTTGAAGTGGACCTCGTGCTGACGCGCGTTCTGGTGCTGCGCGACAAGCAGCGCACCGACGAGATACATGCCTATGGCGAGAAGTTCCGCACGCTGATCGCAAGCGCCGTCGAGCGCACCTCGCAGCGCTCCGCCGCCGTGCGCGCACAGTCCACGACCGCCGCGATCAAGGCGCGCGACATGCTTTCGAAATCCGCCGAGGTCGCCGCCGCTGCCGAGCAGTCGGCGATGGCGATGCGGCAGGCCGCCGAAACCGCTGCCGGCCTTATCCGCACGATCGAGGAAACCCGCGCGGAGGTGGACGGCGCCGCGACCGTCGCCGACCGCGCCACCGCGCAGGCCGGCGATGCGGTCGATTCGGTAACGCTGCTCGCCAAGCACAGCGAGACGATCGAATCGATCGTCAGCCTGATCCGCGACATTGCGGGGCAGACCAACCTTCTCGCGCTCAACGCCACGATCGAGGCGGCGCGCGCGGGCGATGCCGGGCGCGGCTTCGCCGTGGTGGCGCAGGAAGTGAAATCGCTCGCCGGGCAGACCGCACGCGCCACCGACGACATCGCCAAGCAGATCGCCGCCATTCAGGCCGCAACGCAGAGCACAGTCGCCGCGAACGGATCGATCCGCGAGACCGTGGACGGCGTGCGCAAGTCCGCCGACCGCATCAAGGGCGCGATGGACAATCAGGCGGCGACGGTGACGATGATCACCGGCTCCGTCGACGAAACCGCGCTTTCGGCAGACGCCATGTCCGCCGCCATTGCCAGCATCCGCCTCACCACCGAGAGCGTCGCGAGCGAGGTGGATACGGTGCGCGTCGTGTTTGCTGAGGTGGACGAGCAACTGACGCAGCTGCAGAGCGCGGTCGGCGAGTTCATGGCGGCGATCGCGGCATAGACGCGGAAGATTCGGTTGTGCGTCCCTCGACTTCGCTCGGGGTGATGGACGAAGAGCTCAAAAGGGCCTTCGTCCCGAGCGAAGTCGAGGGACGCACAACGCCCTGACTGGCAGCCACAGCGCACCAACGCTAAACTGCCCCGCATGGCACGTCCTCACATCTTCATCACCGGCGCATCGCGCGGCATCGGCGCGGCGACTATGGCGCTCATCCGCGAGGAAGACGCCCGCGTCGTCGGCCACGCCACCACCGATGGCGGCGGCCTGATCGGCGCCGATCTCAGCTTGCCCGGCGCGGGCCGCGCACTGTGGGGCAAAGCGCTGGAAGCACTGGACGGGCGCATCGACGTGCTTGTGAACAACGCCGGTGTGTTTGAGGACAATCCGCTGGATGCGAGCGATGCGGACTGGGACGCGCAGTGGGAACGCGGCCTCGCCATCAATCTGAAGGCCGCGGCGGACCTGTCGCGCGCGGCGATCCTGCACTGGCGCGAACGTGGCAGCGGTGGGCGTATCGTCAATGTCGCGAGCCGCGCAGGGCACCGGGGCGATTCACCGGCGCACTGGCACTATGCGGCGGCGAAGGCGGGCATGATCGCAATGACCAAGACGATCGCGCGGGCCCACGCGAACGAGGGCATTCTCGCTTATGCAGTCGCACCCGGATTCACGATGACCGGAATGGCGGAGGACTATCTTTCGAGCCGCGGTGGACAGCAGCTTCTCGCCGACATCCCGCTCGGCCGCGTCGCCGACCCCGGCGAGGTGGCGAATGCGATCATCTACCTGGCGCTGAAGGCGCCCGCCGCAATGACGGGCGCAACGCTCGACATCAACGGCGCGAGCTACGTGCGCTGACCGTCAGGCCTCGATAAGCACCTTCCCCATCGCCTTGCGGTCCATCATCCAGCGGATCGCCTCGGCGCCATCGTCCAGACTGAAACGCCGGGAGATGTGCGGGTGCAGCTTGCCCTCGCCCAGCCACTGGATCAGCTCGGCCATGTTCGCGGCGTGCACCTTGGGCTCGCGCATCGTGAACGCGCCCCAGAACACGCCGACGATCGACGCACCCTTGATGAGCGCGAGGTTGAGCGGGAGCTTCGGGATCTCGCCGCCTGCGAAGCCGACGACGAGATAGCGACCGTTCCAGCCGATCGAACGGAAGGCAGGCTCGGCGAACTTGTCCCCCACGGGGTCGTAGATCACGTCCGGCCCGGCGCCGCAGGTACGCTTGATGCCTTCGCGGAGATCCTCAACGGAATAGTTGATCGTCTCGTCCGCACCATATTCGCGGCAAAGCGCCAGCTTCTCGTCGGAAGAGGCGGCGGCCACGACCCGCGCGCCCATCACCTTGCCCAGTTCGACCGCCGCGAGCCCGACACCGCCCGCCGCGCCCAGCACAAGCAGCGTTTCGCCGGGCTGGATGTTCGCGCGCTGCTTCAGTGCGTGGTGCGAGGTCGCGTAGGTCATCGTGAAGCCCGCAGCGATGTCGAGCGGCATCGAATCGGGGAGCGGCACGGCCTTCGAAGCCTCTGCGACGAGATATTCGGCGAAACCGCCCGTGCCGGTCATCGCGAGTACGCGGTCGCCGGGCTTCAGGTGCGTGACCCCCTCGCCTACCGCATCGACCGTGCCCGCCGCCTCGCCGCCCGGTGAGAACGGTAGCGGCGGTTTGAACTGGTAAAGGTTCTGAATGATGAGCACGTCCGGGAAATTGACGCCCGCAGCGGCGACGCGGATGCGCACTTCGCCCTTGCCGGGCTCCGGTGTCGGCACCTCGCGCACGACCAGCTTTTCGGGTGGACCGTGCTCCACACAAAGCAGCGCCTTCATCATCCTTGTCCCTTTCACGATCCGCAGGTTGCCATTCGGCGTTCGGTCGGCACAATAACCGCATGAAGGGCGGGGACAATGCACGACAAAGATAGGCTCACCGTCGCCGTGATGGGCGCGGGGCTCATCGGCTGCTACATCGGCGGGGCGCTCGCGGCAGGCGGGGCGCGCGTGACGCTGATCGGTAGGCCGACCTATATGGACGCGATCCGCGAGAACGGCCTGCGCATCTCCGACGCCAGCGGGCGCGATACGCTCATTCCGGCCTCCGACGTCGTGTTGACGGAAAGTCCGGCTGCGGCGGCAGGGGCGGATGTGGTGCTCATTACGGTGAAGAGCGACGCGACGGCGGAGGCGGCCGCAGCCCTTGCGCCATATCTCGCGGCGGGAACGCCGGTGCTTTCGCTCCAGAACGGCGCGGACAATGTGGCCGCCATCGCAGCCACGCTCCCGGAAATGCGCGCCTTTGCGGGCATGGTGCCGTTCAACGTCGCCGGGCGCGGCCCCGCCCATTTCCATCAGGCGACGGGTAGCCCGATCCAGATCGATGCCGATCCGGCACTGGACAGACTTGCCGATGTGCTTGCGGCGGGCGGGCTTCCGCCTGTGCGCAGCGCTGACATGGAAGGCGTGCTGTGGGGCAAGTTGCTCGTGAACCTCAATAACGCGATCAACGCGCTTTCCGGCAAGACGCTGGCGCAGGAGTTTGCCGACCGCGATTATCGGCGGGCGTGGGCGCTTTCGATGAAGGAAGGGCTCGGACTCGTGAAGGCGGCGGGTATTCGTCCTGCGAGCGTGCTGCCGCTGCCGATCGAGCGGATGCCGCTGCTCCTGTCGCTGCCGAATTTACTCTACCGTCGCATTGCCGCCCGGCAGAAGACGACGGTGGACCGGCACGCACGTTCATCGATGGCCGACGACCTTGCGCGCGGACGGCGTACCGAGGTTGATCACCTGAACGGGGCCGTCGTGCGGCTCGCTGCGCGGCTGGGTCGCAACGCGCCGGTGAATGCGAAACTCGTTGAACTGGTGCGCATGGCGGAATCAGGCGCGCCGCCGATCCCCGGCCGCGAACTGCGTCAAACGCTCGCGGCGTCGACGAGAGCCTGAGCGAGCAGGCGGAACTCCTCCTCGCGCGGGCTCGACTTGCGCCAGACGAGCGCGATCTCGCGGTATGGACGCGCGCCATCGATGGGCCGCGTCTCGACGTCCGTGCCGTTCAGGATACCGGCCTTCAGCGCCATGTCAGGCACCAGCGTGGTGCCGAGGCGGTTGTCGACCATCTGCACCAGCGTGTGCAGCGAGGTGCCGACAACCGAGGTCTCGGACCGGTATTCCGGGCGCCCGCAAGCGGCCAGCGCATGTTCCTTGAGGCAGTGCCCGTCCTCGAGCAGCAGCAGCCGGTCGGTGTCGATGTCCTCGGGGTGTATGACCTTGCCGGCACTGTGGATGTCGTCCTTGTGCGCGGCGATGTGAAAATAGTCGCGGAAGAGCTTCACGCTGGCGACATCGCCGCACGGAAATGGCAGTGCGAGCAGCACGCAGTCCACCTGCCCTCGCCCGAGCGCGTCGCACACCGAGGCGCTCGTCTCCTCGCGCAGATAGAGCTTGAGATCAGGCCAGGCGGCGCGCAGGCGCGGCAGTGCCTTCGGCAGGAAGAACGGCGCGATCGTGGGGATCACGCCCATGCGGATTTCGCCCGTCAGCGGGCGCGCCTCGGCCTGCGCAAGCGCGGCGAGGTCTTCAGCCTCGCGCAGCACGAGAATCGCCTTGCGCGCGATCTTCTCGCCGAGCGGCGTGAAGCGCACGACGCGGCGCGTGCGCTCGACAAGCGCGGCGTCGAGCAGCGTCTCAAGCTCGCGGATGCCTGAAGAAAGCGTCGACTGGGTGACGAAGCAGGCGTCTGCTGCGCGACCGAAGTGCTGGTGCTCGTGAAGCGCCGCCAGATACTGGAGCTGCTTGAGCGTGGGCAGAAATGTCATCGGCTTTTTCGATCAGTCTGACCAAATTTATCCATTGGCTCTCTAACGCACCAAGCGGATATACACAAGTCACTGAAGCCCCCCGCGGCCCGCCGGATC
>NZ_JACESP010000022.1 GCF_013911755.1 Sphingosinicella sp. | reverse complement strand
ATCACGCCGTAGATGAAATCGATGCTGTCATCGTCAGAGGAGAGCGGCATCAGAATGCCGCGATACAACGTGTTGTTGCCGCGCTGCGATACGAACTCCGCCTCGAAGCCGATCGGCGCGCGATTGGCGATAATCTCGAAAAAATGGTCGGTGAGCCGCGAGACAAGCGAACGGCTCGGCACGTGGTCGAGCGCGATATCGGCACTCGAAAGTCCGCATTCTTCGCGCAGCAGCGTCCCGATGTAGCGCAGGCGCGGGTTCTCGCGGTCTTCAGTGAAATCGAGCAGGATCGAGTGCGGCCCGAAATCGTCGAGGCTCGCGGGATCGAGGTCGGTAACGCTCGGAAACTCGCGGCCACGCAGCAGCGACGCCCAGTAGTTATAGGCCCGCACATGCATACGCCGCTCGTCCTGGTCGGCGAAAATCGGCGGCGCCTCGAAATCCGGTTCGGAAAGATCGAGAAAGTCTTCGCTCATGTCGCTCATTTTCGAACCCAATCGCCCCGCTGTGCTGAACAGTGCGGACCATGCCCGCGAAGCGGTTGAATAATGGTTAACAGCCTGTTTCGCCGCCCTATCCACCGCATGGTCAAAGCCTCGTTAACAAATCTCCGCTAGCGTCCGCGCATCAGTTGATTCAGGGGTGCAGCGGGTGACACGGGCAATTCAGGACTGGGCGAAATCAGGCGGAGCCGGCGTGATCGTATCGGCACCGTCGACACCGCAGCTTAACGTGGCGGACCGGCGTCAGGCCGTTGATCCCGATGGGACACTTGTCGCGACGCTCGCCGAATTCTGGCCGCATGTGGAGCCGCAAATAGAAGCTTTCGTGCGCACCTATCTGGATCATTTTGCCCGGCTCGCACCCGGCCATGCACATTCGGACACCGAAGGCCGCAAGTTCGCCGAAGGCGTGGCTTATGCGCGCGAGAAATGGTGCGACCCTTTTGGTGCGGCATTCGGTGAACGGCTGGTCGCCGCCGCGCGCGCCATGGATCGACACGGCATTCCCTACCATGTCGTGCTGGCAAGCTATCAGGCGAGCGACGAGGCTGTGCTGAGGCACCTGACCGGCACACTCGCGGCCGACCCCGCCCAGCTTCTGCGCGCCACGACAGCCTTGATGCGCCTCGCCTCTTACGAAGCCAGCGTGCTGACTGCGGCGCTTCATGACATCGAGCGGGCGCGGATCGATACGCTGCTGCGCGAGCAGGCCAATCGCTTCCGGCAGGATATCGCCGCCGTCGTCGAGCGCGCCGGTGCGCAAAGCCGCGCGCTGCGCGAGCGGTCGCAGGCCGCAGCGCGGCGCTCGCGTGAAATGCTGGGCAGCGCTGCCGAGGTCTCGTCCGCTGCCGAGCAGTCCGCCGTTGCGATGCGTCAGGCCGCCGAGACCGCCGCGAGCCTCATTCGCGTCATCGAGGAAACCCGCCGCGATGTCGATGCCACCACCGGCATCGCCAATGAGGCGACCGCACAGGCCGACGCAGCCGCCGCCACCGTCTCCATGCTCGAAAGCCACGGGCAGGCAATCGAATCGATCGTCAGCCTGATCCGCGACATTGCGGGGCAGACCAACCTTCTCGCGCTAAACGCCACGATCGAAGCGGCACGTGCAGGCGAAAGCGGCCGCGGCTTTGCCGTCGTCGCCTCCGAAGTGAAATCGCTCGCCGGCCAGACCGCGCGCGCCACCGACGAGATCGCCGCCAAGATCGCCGCGATCCAGGAAGCGACGCGCAACACCGTGAACGCCAACGGCGCCATCCGGCGCACCGTGGACGGCGTCCGCGTCTCGGCCGACAGTATCCGCACCGCGATGGACGGTCAGGCCGCTACGGTCACCACGATCAGCGGCTCCGTCGATGAAACCGCGCTTTCCGCCGACGCCATGTCCCACGCCATCGCCCGCATCCGCCAGACGACCGAGGATATGGCCTCTGAAATGGACATGGTGGAAACCTCGTTCCGCAGCGTCGATGACGAGCTTGCCGCGCTCCAGCAGGCCGTGCACAGTTTCACCACCAGTCTCGCTGCATAGGCCGAAGTGCAGCTTGCGCTTGTCTTGCACCACGCGCACTGTTAAGGGGTCCGCCGTTTCCGGGATCAAGCCGCTTTAGCTCAGCCGGTAGAGCACATCATTCGTAATGATGGGGTCAGGTGTTCGAGTCACCTAAGCGGCACCATCCCCCCTTCCCAAAACGTTCTAAACCCTTGATTTTTGGCGGGCTACGAAGGAATCTCCTTCGTTCATTGGTCCGCCTTGAGAAAAATGGTCCATTTCTGAAGTTAGCCCCGGGGGAGGGCGAAGGAATGGAGAGTCGTATGAGAGGTCAACGATTCACGCCGGCGCAGATCATCGCGAAGTCGTGGGAGGTAGACGTCTTGTTGGCCGGGAATCGGCGGCGGTGGAGGCTTGCCAGCGGATCGACATCGCCGAGACATTGTATCGATCGCGGCCAACGAAGCTGGTGGTCGACCGCGCCCTGGCCAAAGCGATCCTGCAAGCGGCGTCGAAACTGATTTTTTTAGTCCCTCCCGTCGTGCAGTATAACTATCGAACGATCTGCCTTTCGGCGCGTTGGCGATCGATCTCGGCAACCCACTGGGCAGCCGTGACCGGCCCCGTCGCCTCGAAGTGAACGTGATCAGCCATTTGTTCGCGCACGTTTACGAAATAGAGCGCACCTGTGGGTAGGCCAAGTTCCTTGATTTTGGCCGCCATCGCAGCCTCCTCGCTGGGTGTCGGCTTAGGACGCGGAGGTTTGTAGAGTAAAACATCCCATCCTTCGCCTCCGGCATGGAGGAAGAGTTGCGTGGGCGGCTGCCCACCGGCGATATTGACCTTGTCCCATACGGCCATGCTACGGATGAACTCTTCGGTTTTTCCTGGCGCCAATCGGAACATCTCGAAGACAGGTGTAGTCATCTCGACTTTGACGTCAGCTGGTTTGGTTTGGGTGAAGGCAGGTGTGGCTAGCCCCAGCGCGGTTATTGCGATCGAAAGCCTGTAGTGCATATACGCCTCCCATTCCGTATTGCGCTAACGTGCTCGTGCCTGCTGGCTGCCGCAATGGATTAGGCGGGTCATTCGCACCCGCAAGCGGGTAAGGGTAATCCCGGCGAGATCATCTGGTAACGATTGAGCCGATGCGCTGAACGAATTGCGACGTACCTTGCAAAAGATTGTCTCCGACCAGCGCTGAGCCGATATATTTATACTTCACTTTCATTCGCGGCCTATTCGACACGGTGAGGCCCAAGCTTCGTAACTGCCAATGGCTGCCGCCCGACGCCTGGTCTGGTTGTGCACTGCAAATGCCAGACCGCTTGTTCACTTTAACGCGGGGATTATTCTTCGCCCTGCAGGATCAGGTTTCTGCCCACATGCGCCAGAGGTCACTCGTGTTGCGCGACAGCGTATCGAAGGCGGCGGTCTTCCCCATCTCGGCGAACATCGTCGCCCGGAGATTTTCCAGCTCGAACAGAATGCGCCGCTTGTCGGGCGCACGCACGAGGCATTGTATCCATCCGACCGCTACGTCGCGCCGGCCGGAGATGACCGTGTTCACCTGATGCAGCGTGTTGGCGGGGTAAAGGATGGCCGCGCCCGCGGGCAGCTTGAATGTCCGCGTTCCGGCGGGCTCGTCGATCGCCAGTTCGCCGCCCTCGTAGCCGGCGGGGTCCGAAAGAAAGAGCGTGAAGGCGAGGTCGATGCGCGTCTGCGGCGCATCGCCCATCAGCGCGTTGTCGACATGGAGACCGTAGCTCATCCCGGGCAGATAGCGGCTGAAGAGGATCGGGCGCATCGCGCGCGGCATCGCGGCCGTCGCGAAAAAACGATTGGCCGCCAGCGCTTCCGTAACCATGGCCTGCATGGCGGAATAGTCCGCGGAATCGCCGGCGACTTGCTGGTTTTCCTTCACCCCGGTGGCAGCCCAACCGGCGGTCTCGCGGCCGTCGATAAAGGTCTGCTGATCCATCATCCTGACAAGCCGATCGATCTGGTCGGTGCTCAGAATGTCCGAGATACAGATAATCAACGCGCGTTCCGTCCTACATGTCGGGCGCAGCACCCTTCTTGAGGGCGTGCGCCTTGCCGGAAACGGTGCCGTCCGGCTTCACGAGCGCCACGCTATCCATGACGAAGAACATTGTATAGCAGCCGCTGATCTGCGACTTGCCCGCCCATGCGACATCGACGCAGAGCTTGTCATTCTCGGCTTTCCAGGTGCCGGTAACCGGCTCGTTCAGCTGCGCGCTGCAGACGCCTTCATAGAGCAAGAAGCCGTCGCCGGGAATTTCCTTCTTCGGACACTTCTTCACGTCGACCGGATCGTAGCGAATGTTGTAGCCGCCGATCTTGCCGTCCGTGCTGTATTGGTGCGTGTAGTGATAGGGGATGACGAGAGAATTGCCGGAGACTGCCTTGGCGATCTGTTCGGTGGTGAGCGCCGGGAAGGAGAGGGTCGGCCAGACGCGGTGCGAACCAATGCCATTCTCGCCGCCTTCGCCTGCCATCATCAGCGATAGTGCCTTGTCGAAGCCCGTGGGATAGACGAACTCCGTGGGGGACGGGACGGTGGGCGCGTTCGGATCGGCTGCGGCTGCCGGGGTCGCAACTGCAGCCGCGGCCGTGACGCCCGCGGCGACTGACCATAGTTTCATAGTGAATGTCTGCATTGGTTGATGCCCTCCCTCTTTGAAACGATCAGGCTGGACATTCCTGGCGGGAATGTCCCGATTCTGCGCCGAGCAGAGGACACCACAAAGCACCGAAATGGACCAGCAACGGTGTTGGGTAAGTCGGTCTCGCTAAAGGGTAAAACGGATTGCGCCGCGCCATCGGCTCAGATCATCTCTATCGCCTGACCCGCGCGCCGATGGGCTCCGCGCATAACATCGGCGACCCGGCCGATCGAGGAGAGCGGTGGCTTCCGTCACCCCTGCGAGGCTCACGGTTGCGGCAGGGCTTCATGCACCATCGTTAGGAAGCTCGCATCCGTCGAAGCGCGGCGATGCTTGGAAAGCTTCTGGTATTCGGGATCGTTGTACCAACGCCGCGCGGCTTCCTCGCTTGGAAAGCGGAACATGACGAAACGGCCGCCGGGAGAGGTTCCTTCCAGCGTCACCGTGGCATCATCGTAGGTGATGAATCGGCCGCCATGCTTCTTGAGCAGCGGGAAGAAGCCCTTCGCATACCGGCTGTAGGTTTCCGCATCGCGGATCGTGAAAGCCGCGATCATCGTGACGGGCGTCTCGTTCATCGTGCTGCCTTCGCTCTTCACTTCCTGACAAAGGGAAGACTGGCCCAGACGAACAGGCTCGGCGCGGCCGCAAGCAGCACGGTGAGGCCCCATAAGGCCTCCTGCGATTGAACTGGTGCCCCTGCCTGGAAGCCGACCACCGCAAGCCCGAGGCCGGCAACGCCGGGCCCAAGCGCAAGTCCGAGTTTTTCGCTTGCTGTCCAGACCCCGGTGAAAAGCCCCGCACGATTGCCGCGCGCCTCTCCCGCTGCGTGCGTCAGATGCGCGACAAGTGCGAACGGCCCCACCTGAAGTCCCGCGAACGGAAAGCCGATCAGCGCATACAGCAGCAGGCTCGGCAGGACCGGGGCCGGCGGCACAGCAAGGAAGCCGAGCGTGGCGACGCCAAAGAAAAGCGCTGCTGCGGAGATGACCCAGCGCGCACCCATATGACGAACGACCCACGCCCAAACCGGTGTCGAGAGAATGGTCACGCTGAGCATGATCCCAAGCGCCGTGCCGACACTGTCTTCCGTGCGTCGGGCCACCTGAATGATCCAGTAGGGCGTAAGTGCGGAAACGATCCCGACACCCGTAAGCTGAAGAACATAAGCGGCTGCCAGCCTGCGAAAGGGACGTTCGGCGAGGAGGATCGATATCGCCTGACGCAAGCTCAATGCCTGCGCGGTTCTCGTGCCCGTTGCCGAGGGGGTGGCGAAAAAGGCTGCGAACATACCTGCGCAGCAGATCAGCGAGACCCAGATCGCCATGAAGACATAGCCGTCGCGGCCGCTGCCGCCGGCACGCACCAGCATTGGCGCAAGACCGGCGCCGATGAGCGTTCCGATCATCGCGCAGCCGATCCGCCATGCGCCAACACGCTCGCGCTCGGCCGCATCCTCGCTGATCTCGGCAGGAATCGAGATGAACGGCACGGCGAACAGTGAATAGGCATTCGTCAGCAGGAAATAGAGGAGGGCAACCCCGACAAATGCTGCGGTCCCCTGCGGATAGGGCCACGCGAACAAGGCGAAGAAGGTGAGCGGCACGCCGATGCTCCCGGCGAGCAGGAAGGGACGGCGGCGGCCAATCGCCGTTTGCGCGCGGTCCGACCAGAGGCCGACTGCCGGATCCCAGACCAGGGCCCACAGCTTCGGCAGCAACACCACCGTTGCCGCCAGCGCAGGCGCCATCTTCAGGCTTTCAGTGCAGAAATAGAGAAGGAGCACGGTCGGCACGGTCGCAAAGACCCCGGTGCCGAAAGCCCCGAGCGCATAACCCATAAGACGTGGATACGATAATCGCACCGGGGGCGCTCCCTCTCTCGGCCTCATCCTGCCGGTGATTGGCGGGACGCACATCTGTTCATGTCCGATCACGCATTCCCGTAAAGCGTGACAACGCACGCGCCGCCGATGCCGAGATTGTGTTGCAGCGCGATCCGCGCGCCCTTCACTTGCCGGGCACCAGCGTCACCGCGAAGCTGCCAGACGAGTTCGGCGCATTGGGCAAGGCCCGTCGCTCCGATCGGATGACCTTTAGACAGGAGGCCGCCCGAGGGATTGGTGACGTATTTGCCGCCGTAAGTGTTGTCCCCATCGGCGATGAACTTCTCGGCCGTACCCGGCGCGGTGAGGCCGAGGGCTTCGTAAGCCACCAGTTCGTTCGCGGTGAAGCAGTCGTGGAGTTCGACGACATCGATATCGGCGACATCGACACCGGACGCTTCATAAACGCTCCGCGCCGCCTTAGCCGCCATTTCATAGCCGACAAGGCTCATGCCGCTCTTCGCATCGAAAACGCCGGGCAAATCCGTCGTCATCGCCTGCGCCAGAATTTCCACCCCGGCAAGCCCGTGCTTCCTGGCGAAACGCTCCGAACAGACCACGGCCGCCGCTGCGCCCGTCGTCGGCGGACAGCATTGGTAGCGCGTGAGCGGCGCGTAGACCATCGGCGATTCCATCACCTGTTCGAGAGTGAGTTCATCCCGAAACACGGCATTGGGATTGCGATGCGCGTGGCGCCGCGCCTTGACCGCGATCTGCGCGAAGGCTTCCGGCTTCGTTCCGTACTTCGCCATGTGATCATGCGCGGCGGCCCCGAAGAGCGCCGCCGTCGGCACGCCCGAAACCTCATGGCCCTGCAGTGCCGTGACGGTTTCCAGAAACTTCTCCATCGCCGAGGGGCGATCGTTGAACACAGCGCCCAGAGCGCCGGGCACCATCTGTTCGAAACCCAGCGCAAGTATGCAATCGGCCACACCCGTCTCGACCGCCTGCCGTGCAAGATAGAGCGCAGTGGACCCGGTGGCGCAGGCGTTGTTCACATTGATGATCGGGATGCCGCTCAACGCCAGCTCATAGAGCGCCCGCTGACCGGAGCAGGTATCGCCGTACATGTAGCCGACGTAGGCCCGCTGAACGTCGCCATAGTCGAGGCCCGCATCCTTCAATACGGCCTGCGCCGCGCGCGCACCGATATCGTAATAAATCTCGCCCGCACTCGGCTTGCTGAACGGAGTCATCGCCACGCCGACGATTTGCGCATTTCCAGTCATAACAATTGCCTTTTCTTCAAACGAACCTGATTTCACAGCCCTTCGAGACGGGCGCGCAGTTCCTTTTTCGCGACCTTGTTCATCAGCGAGCGCGGCAGCGCGTCCGTCAGGATGACCTGGCGAGGCACTTTGAAATCTGCGAGCAAGGTCTCGCAGCGCGCGCGAACCCTCTCCTCAAGCCCTGTAGAGGCGGAACCGGAGGGGATAACGAACACCACTGGAACCTCGCCGAGGAAGTCGTGCGCCTTGCCCACGACCGCGGCTTCGGCCACTTCGTCCATGGCGACGATCACGCGTTCGATCTCGGAAGCCGCGACGTTCTCGCCGCCGACCTTCAGCATGTCCTTCGCGCGGTCTCCGAAAACGAGCTGGCCGTCGCTGCGTACCTTCACGATATCGCCGGTATCCATCCAGCCGTCCGCATCGAAGCAGCCGTCGGTCGCCTCGGGGTCGTTCAGATATTCGAGGAACAAGGAGATGCCCGGCACCCCGCGAATGAAGAGCCGCCCCGATGCGCCGTCGTCCGTCGGCTCGACGGAAACGCCCTCCTCGTCGCGAACGTCGATTTCATATTCGGGCGCCGGCACGCCCATCGCGCCCGGCGTACCCTGAAGATGCAGATAGGATTGTATGGGGTGGCTGACGGTTTCCGTCATCCCCCACCATCCCGCGATTTTCAGCCGGAATTTTTCCGCGAACGCGGGCACATCGGCAAGGCCGATCGCCCAGAAGCGGAAACAATGTTCGGGGGTTTCCACATCCTGAAGCGCAGTTGCGACAAAGGGGAACAGCGAGGCCCAGGTGCACCCATGCCGTGTGCTGATATCCCAGAAGCGGCGCCTCGAGAATTTCGGCGTCAGCACGACCGATCCTCCCGCCCACAGCGTCCCGAGAACCGAATAGCCGAGCGCATTAGTATGGAAGAGCGGCAGAACGATGATCCCGACGTCGGCTTCGCCGAGCTCGCAGTGCCGGGCATTGATCTGCGCGGCCCACAGCGCGTTGGCGTGCGTCCACACGACACCCTTGGGACGCGAGGTCGTCCCCGACGTGTATTGCACGCTGACCGGCGTCAGCGGATCGTGACAGGGTAGGAGAACGCCCGTTTCCGGCGCGTACAGATCTTCGAAGGGAAACGCACTGCTCCCCGCCTTGTCCAGCCCAATGCACGCGATCCATCCGAGCGTTCGCCCGCACGCCTCGACGAGCGGCAGGAGCGATTGCTGCGTCACGGCAAAGCGCGCGCGCGCGTGTTCGATGAAGTAGGACAGTTCATCGGCTGACGAGCGCGTGTTGGTCGTGACGGCAATTGCGCCGATCTTCGCACAGGCGAACCACGCGAACAGAAATTCCGGGCAATTGTCGAGGTGGATGAGTAGGGGATCGGACTTGCGCACGCCGCGCGCGATCAGGCTGCGCGCTACCGCATCGACGCGCTCGGCGAATTCCCCATATGTCCAGCGGACTGCGTCATCCTCGGGCGGTTGCCAGATCAGGAAGACCCGATCGCCGCGCTCGCGTGCCTGCATGTCGAGCAGCCAGCCGACATCCTTGCCAATATAAGGATGAAATTTCGACGGTTTCCGGGCAGTGCGCGCTACCATGACGGATCACCGTATCCATGAAGAGCGTGCATTCAGTTTCGCTCGGTCTTCGGCGCGCAGCCCCTCGCCTTGAGCGCGGGCACGAACACATCCCTGAAGACAACGCCGGTCTTGTCGCCGATCTGTTCGGAATTGATCTGGATCGACGCGGAAACACGGCAGTTCGGGAAATAGCCGACGTACGACTTGTAACCCATGAACCAGCCGCCGTGCGCGTAGAGCGGCCCGAATTCGGTATCGAACACATAAACGCCGAAGCCATACCGGCCCCTCTTGCCGGCTTCGACCGGCTTCGAAACCATCATGTGGGCGTATTCGGTGCCGAGGCGTGTGCGCCCTTCGAACACGTCCCACGCCCATTCGGCAAGATCGCCCGCGTTGGTGACAAGCCCGCCGCCGGTCCATTCCGACCGCGTGTTGATCCGGAACACGCCGTCGGCAAGCACCGTGCCCGCTTCACCAAGCAGCGGATTCGCGCCGGCAAGGTAACCCTGCGCAAGGCCGTTGAAGATGCGTCCGTCCGAAGGCCCGGTAAATGTCAGCCCGAGCGGATAAAGAAACCGCTCCTGAAGAAGCGTGTAATAGCTTTTCCTGCCGGCCTTCTCGATCACGAGGCCGAGCAGCAGGTATCCGAGGTCGGTATAGTGGAACCCTTCGCCCGGTTCGAACAGCGGCTTCGATCCATAGCCGAACGCGATCATTTCAGGCGGCGTGAATGCGAAGTCGGGTTCCTTTATCCGAGCCCTGGCGGCATCCCAGAAGCTGTCGAGATACACATGATCGACAAGCCCGGAAGAATGGTTGAGCAGCATCCTCACCGTTATTTTCCGGTAGTTCGGCAGGGCCGAATATTCGGACGTCTCGCCAAGCCAATTCGAAATGGGAGCATCGAGTTCAAGAACGCCGTCCTTCACAAGGCTGACAGCCACCGCCGCGGCGAACATCTTGCCGATGCTCCCCGACATCATCCGCGTTTCGGGGGACATCGCGCGACCGATCTCTTTGTCCGCGAATCCCGCCGAGAAGGAGACACGCTGCCCATCGTCCGTAACGATGGCCGCGGTCGCACCCGGAAGCGCGTGCTCGCTGATCGCCTTGTCCAGACGCGTCTGCACTTCGGCGACCGTGGCATCGTCGAGCGCCCGAGGCTCGGCAGCCGCGGCTGTCGAAATCAGCAAGGATAAGCCAAGAATTCTCGCAATCAGCACGTGTCTCTCCTGTCTGTACCGCTTCAGCCGAACTGACGCTTCAGCGCCGCGAAGCAGCGCGCCGCCGCTTCGCCGAGCGCGTCGATCTCCGCCTCGGTCATTGCCGTCGAAAGGATGAAGGCTGAAAACGGCGTGGAGATGATGCCCTCGTCGAGAAGCGCGCTATGCAGGTACCGCTGCATCGCCGTCTGCCGGTCGCTCCGGGGCAGGTCACGGAAACGGTCTGAATCCCGTCCGCCGAAAAAGATGCTGAGAAGCGAACCGTCCGCGCGGACGAAGCCGTCCAGCTTTTCCTCGGCAAGCCCCGCCGTCAGCACCGCCTTGGCGCGCGCGCCAAGCGCATCCAGACGTGCATATGCCGGGGGAGGGAGCAGCTCCAGCGTCTTGAGGCCAGCCGTCATCGTGATCGGATTGGCATTGTAGGTGCCGCCGTGATGGATCTTTACGTGCGGCATACGCACATCGAAAACGGACATCACCTCAGCGCTGCCGGCAACCGCGCCCACAGGGAAGCCGCCGCCGATGATCTTGCCGAGTGCGGTCAGGTCAGGACGGATGCCGGACTGACCCTGCGCGCCGTTGTAGCCGAGCCGGAAGCTCAGAACCTCGTCGAAGATGAGGACGATGCCGTAGGCGTCGCAGAGCGCCCGCAGGCGCGCCAGATATTCGGGGCGCCCCCGGATCAGCCCCGCACGCGAGACGACCGGATCGATCACGATGCAGGCCAGCCGGTCCCTGCTCGCCTCGATCAGCGCCTCGGTCGCATCGAGATCGTTGTAGGGAATGACGATCACGTCTTCATTCACATAGTCCGGAATGCCCTCCGTCGCGCTCACCGCGCTCGGGGCGTCGGCACTCCCCCATGTATCCGGGGTGGAATTGACGCTGACTTCGGCGAAATCGTAGGCGCCGTGATAGGCGCCTTCCGCCTTGGCGATCGCGCTGCGGCCCGTAAAGGCCCGCGCGGCCCGGATCGCCATCATCACGGCTTCCGTGCCGGAGTTCGTGAAGACGACCCTATCGACCGAAGCGAGGCGATGACACAGCTCACGCGCAAGCGCGATCTCGCTCTCGGTCGGCATCGAGACTGCCGTCAGGCGATCCAGCTGCGCCTTCACCGCGGCGTTCACGGCCGGGTGATTGTGGCCATGAATGAGCGAAGACATGTTGTTGACGAAATCGACGCGCTCCACGCCGTCGACATCGGTGACCCTGCACCCTTTGGCCGAAGCCGCGTATAGCGGGTAGGGCGCATAGAAGATCGTCGCCCGGCTCGACCCGCCCGGCATGACGTCGATCGCTTCGCGATACAAGTGTTCGGACCTCGGCGATCGAGGCAATACCGCTACTTTGGACACCTGATTACAACCTCTGGGCAATGGACAGGAAAGTGAGGCGCTCCCGCCCCCCGAAGCGGGAGCGCCGACAGCTTCACCAGCTGTATTCGAGCTGCACGCCGAAACGCCGCGGCGCGCTCAGGATATACATCCCGTTCGTGCGCTGGGAGAGCTTGACGCGGTCGTCGAAAGCATTGTCGAGGTATCCGGTAATCCGCCAAGCATCCGCTTCCAGACCCAGCCGAAAATTGACGAGATCCGCGTGCTCGAGGCGCAGCACATTGTCGGGGCGTTCGTAGCCGCCGGATTTCGACGAATACGAAGCCTGCGTGAAGAGCTTCAGCGCTTCGGAAACGGGCGCGCGGTAGGTCGCGACCGTGCTGTACGACCATTTCGCGGTCTGCGGCACAAGGTTTCCATCCACGTTCACGCCGCTGATGATCTGCGCACCGTCGAACTTGGCATTCAGGTAGCCGAGCGCGCCGTACAGCTCGAGGCCCTTGACCGGCTTCGCGAGGAAATCGAATTCCACACCCTTGGTGATCGTCTTGCCACCGTTCGCGACGATCGAGACGCCGAGAAACTGGAAGATCGGAGCCGGGTCGGCAACGAGAATTGCCGCGTCCTTGCGCTTCGTCACGAAGGCGGACAGATTGACCTGCAGCAGATCATCCAGCCAAAGCCCCTTGTAGCCCAGCTCGTAGGTCAGCGATTTTTCCGGATCGAACGGAATGTCTTCCGCCCGGCTCGCCTCGTTGTTGAAGCCGCCTGCCTTGAAGCCCGTCGCGATGCGGGCATAGATGTTGTTCTTGTCGTTCGGGCGATAAGAGAGCGTTCCCTGCGGCGAGAAATTGTTCCAACTCTTCTTTACGTAGCGCTCCATGAACCAAGGTGCACCCTGCAGCTGGAAACCCGGAAAGAAGATCGGTGCTCCGACACCAATGTCGGCGCCGGTTCCGAAGAACGGTATCGCGCTCGGCGTCTCCACGAAGAAATCGTAGGTCTTGCGCTCGTTCGTGTAGCGCGCGGAGCCGGTGAGATCGATCTTGTCCGACACGTGCCACGTCGCTTCGACGAAACCCGCCCACGACCGCGTATCGGTGGTCGCCGAGGTGATCGGCGAAAGCGTGCCGAGATTGATGAAGTTCGGCGGCAGCGCCGGAGGATTGTCCGGCACCATGCCGATGGGAAGGTTGAGGATGCGATAGAAGTCGCTAGATTCGTTTATGTAATTCAGCCCGACAACATAATCGAAATTCTCGCCCCGGTCCGATACGTATCGCGCTTCGACGAACCAGTTGTCCTGTTCGCTCTGGCGAACGGCACCGCCGGTCCCAACGAACGGTGCGAAGCCGGTACGCGAATCGACGTCCATGGACCGGAAGCTGACGATGTTGGTGAATGTGCCCTCACCGACGCGCCAGTTGAGTGTCTGGTAGAGATGGAGGACATCGCGCTTGACGCCGTGCTCGCTGGAATAGACGAGCGCACCTTCATCCTCGCCGGGAGGCGTCGTGGCAGAACTGAGGATGATCGCCGCCGGCTGATCGGCATCGAGCCATTCGGCCGTCCACGTCACGTCGATATCGTCATTGACGAGCAGCTTGGCCTGCCCGCGCAGCCCCGCCGAACGAACGGCATCGAGCTGATCGCCCGTCACCGATGAGACGGCCTTGCCGCCGTCCTGATCGATAAGGAAGCCGTTGATCCGGACGAGGAACTTGTCCGCTATGATCGGCACGTTGATCGTGCCGCGATACTCCTGCCGATCGAAATTCGCCGCCGTGAATGCGAAGCGCCCCTCGGTGCGGTTCACCGGCTGATTGGTGATGACGTTGATCGCGCCGCCAATGGCGTTCCGCCCGTAAAGACCGCCCTGCGGACCCTTTAGAATTTCGAGCCGTTCCAGATCCGTGAACTCGTCGAGGCCGACGACTGAAGAGCCGATGTAGACACCATCCTTGTAGAGCCCGTACCCCGGCTCTTCCACATCGGTCAGCCGCACGACGCCGCGAATGGCGATGCTGCCCGTGAAGGAATCATTCTGGAAATCGTCGAAATCGACATTCGCCGCATACTGGAGCGCATCCTCAAGACTGTTGACGCGCAGGTCTTCGAGAAACTTTTCGGAGAACGCCGTGATGGACATTGGCACCTCGATCAGCGTTTCCTCACGCTTGCGGGCCGTCACGATCAGCACATCGTCCTGATTGGCCACTGCTTCTGCGGCATGTGCCGATACGGCAGGCATACCGAGTATGCTCGTCGCCAGCAGTGCCCCGCACACACTCATTTTCAGTTTCGGCATAAGTCATACCCCCTTTTTGCTGCAATCTCTGCGGATCGCGTACCGATATCAAACGAATCAAGTTTATCCTTGGTTTCAAGTTTATACTTGATTATTTTCATCGTTCAAAGAGATGATTTTTATCAATAATTACAGTAATTTAGAAAAATATAGCCACCCCACGAGCGAGGACGAACCTGAAGAATGATGCGTTTCCTGGCCGAAAGGACGGGCCCCGCACCCGGCTCGCCCATTTTGATTTTGGCGGTACGTTGCGTATTGAGGCAGACGCCGGAACGGCACCCCCGGCGATCAGGACCTTTGAGGTAGAACAGGCGACTATGGAAAACCGGGCACGATGACGGCGACGACGCCCCTTCCTCAACGCAAACGGCGCAAGAACGCACGCAAGACGAGCCCTGAACCGCCGAGCACGGAGCGCGGCAAGATCGCGCGCGAGAAGTTCAAGAAGGCAACCGCGAAGCTCCTTGAAAGCAAGAGCTATCGCGAACTCACGCTTGCGGACATCGTTCGCACCGCAAAATTCAACATCGCGACGTTCTATTACTATTTCAAAGACAAGCAGAGCATCGTGCGGGAGGTCATTCAGGATCTCTTCCCCCACGATTCCCTCGTCGCCGAATACCGCAGTAACAGCATCGCGCTGGACGAGCTCTTCGGGATCATCTTCGAAACCACCAAGGGCCAGACCATGGCCTATTCGCAGCACCCCGGCCTCATGCGCAGCATCGCGCAGCTCGCGGACGACGAGCCGGAGCTTGCGGAGATTCTCTACAAGCGCGACCAGATGTGGACGGAGCTGATTGCCGAAGACATTCTGCTGCGCTTTTCCGCGAACGCCATGAAACCCGAATTCGCCCGGGCCCTTGCGGAGTTGCTGAACGGCAACGTGAAATCGTTCCTCACCGATATGTACGTTATAAGGAAGCCGTCCCTCACGCAGACCTTCAAGTCCGAAGACGAAGTCGCCAGGTTTCTGGCAATTTTCTGGTGGCGCGCGCTGTTCCTCAGCAACCCGCAGCCGTCGGATCTGGGGCCGTTCGACGAATTCAGCCGCCTGATGCAAACCACGCTTGAATAGCCCCTGGCCAATAAGCATGGGCCGCAGGGTGTGACATGGCGAACGCGCGCGGTATCGTCGACGCTGAAAGGGGAATATCCGCATGACGATCGCCAGGCTGAATGTGCTCACCTGTGCCGGTATGCTGCTGCTGGCAACGGCAATGCCCGCCGCGGCACGCGCGGATCGCTTCGTGTTCGAAACGTCGATCCCTGAATTGCAGGGGGCGATGGGCGAGGGCAAGGTCACGTCCCGCCAACTCGTCGAGGCGTATCTCGCGCGCATCGCTGCATACGATCAGCGCGGCCCCCGGCTGAACGCGGTTATAGCGCTCAACCCGCTAGCGCTCGAAGACGCTGCCCGCATGGATCGTGAGCGCGCCGAAAAAGGCCCGCGCGGTCCGCTTCACGGTATCCCCGTTCTCATCAAGGACAATTTCGCCGTCGCGGGGCTTCCCACCTCCGATGGCACGCTGGCGCTAGCGACTTACACCGCCACGACCGACGCCTTTCAGGTGCGCCGCCTGCGCGCGGCCGGCGCGATCATTCTCGGCAAGACAACGATGCACGAACTCGCCATGAGCGTGATCACCGTCTCCTCGCTCAGCGGCGAAACCCGCAATCCTTATGATCCCCGCCGCACGCCCGGCGGGTCAAGCGGCGGCACGGGGGCAAGCATCGGCGCGAGTTTCGCGGCGGCTGGCATGGGGAGCGATACCTGCGGATCGATCCGCATACCGGCCGCCTATCAAAGCCTGTTCGGGATGCGCGGCACGTCCGGCCTTTCGAGCCGATCGGGCGTTGTCCCCCTCTCCTCGACGCAGGACGAGGCCGGGCCGCTTGCGCGCACGGTCACCGATCTTGCGATCATGCTCGATGCCACCGTCGGCGCGGACCCGGACGATCCCGTCACGAAGGCGATGACGGAAAGGCCCGCCCCCGCCTATCGGGAGGGCCTTCGCCCCGGCGGACTGAAGGGCGCGCGCATCGGGGTCCTGCGGGCCCTGATGACACCCGAAATGATGGATGCGGCGATGCGCGACAAGACGCTCGCGGCGCTTGAAGCCATGAAGGCGGAAGGCGCCGAGATCGTCGATGTCACGATTCCCGATCTCGATCCCACGATAAAGGCCGCGAGCGTGATCGCGCACGAGTTCACACGCGATTTCGCCGCCTATCTCGCGCGCTATCCGGGCGCACCGATCACCTCGGCGACCGACATCGCAGGCAAGGGCCTCGTTCACGAGGCCGTGGATGCGCGGCTGAAACAGCGCGCCGCGGTCGGCGCGCACGATGCAAAAGCCTATGCCGAAGCCCTCGCCAAACGGGCGGTTGCCCGGCGCACGATCCTGGACGCGATGGCGACGGCAGGCGTCGATGTCCTTGCCTACCCCACCGCCTTGCAGCCGCCTCCGCTTCGGGGTGCCGAGATGTTCGGCGCGGGCACTTGCATGATAAGCGCCGTCACCGGCCTCCCGGCTCTCTCGATGCCGCTCGGGCTCAGTATCAACGCGCTGCCTGTGGGGATCGACCTGCTGGGCAGGCCGTTTGAGGAAGCAAAACTGCTGCATCTCGCTTATGGCTGGGAACAGGCTGCGCACCCCCGCACGCCGCCGTTCAGCACGCCGCCGCTCACAAATGGAAAGGCGCCCGCACCGTCGCATTTCAAGGTGCGAACCTCGAGCGAGGGCCCGCGCGCCGAGGTTGCCTTCATCTTCGATCCGCTGAACGCAACGCTGCGCTACGACGCCCGCCTCGATCGTCTTGGAAACGACAATCCTGTCGCGCTCACGTTGCAGCGTTCCGAAGACGGAAAGCCTGGCGCCATCATCACCAATCTGCTGCGGCCCGGCCAGCGGAAGGCGAAGGGCGTTCTGCAACTCGATACCCGCGCCCGTGCCGACATCGCCGCCGGGCGCCTTTACCTCAGGCTGTTCACGCACGCGCATCCGCTCGGCCGGGAAGAAGCGCCGATACCGCCGCAGCGGTGATCGCGATCAGGGCGTCCGCGTGAACTCCACCGCCCAGGCCCGGCTGTCGCCGTACGTGAGCCCACTCACTGCCCCGGACGCATCACGCACGAAGCGAATAGTCGCATATTTGCTGGTGAACACATCCGTGAACGCCGGCTTCAGCGGCTGCGCGGCAAGGCCGGGCCGTCCCGTTGTGGCAATGGACAGTCCGCCGTCCGGTGCTGCGCGAACCACCATGCAGAATGGATTGTCAGCGCCGCAATACTGACCCGCGAAGGGTGCGGGATCGACCGCCTCAACTGGCTCCATACGCCGATAGCGCAGTTTTTCTCCATTGGCCTCGACGACGAGATCATCGCCGCGCCCGAACACGAAATCCGTGCCGGACAGGCTCCACCGGCCCGGCGCGACCGGATCGAGCGCCGTACCATCGATGCGCAGACCGCCATCGGCGTTCGCGACAATCGAGATCGGTGCTCCGGTGACCTCGCTCACATAGAGACCGGCGGGCAGCTTGCCCGAAGGCGTATGGACAGGCATCGGCGCCAGACCGGAGAGATAGTGATCGGCAACGCTCTGCCCGATCGCGACGGGATCTGCATCCCCCGCATTGCACAGGAGCGCGACGGAGAGGCGCTGCGCCGGGTAGCGCGCGAGCCACGCCCGGTACCCCCCTGTCGAGCCCGAATGGGCAACCTCATCGATCCCCCGGTGCTTCGTGACACGCAGCCCCGAGGCGTAAACGATCCGCGTGCCGTCGGTAAGAACGCCGACGCGCTCCATCGCGGCGCGGAAGCCCGTCCCCAGCCGATCGGCATCCAGCGCGGCATTCCATGCGAGCAGGTCCTTCACCGTCGTCAGCAGACCGCCATTGCCGTGCGCGTCCTCGATCGGCTGATCGATCACATAGGTGTCGCCTTCGCGCGCATAGGCCGTGGCCCGGCCCGGAACCAGCGTCCGGTAGCGTTCGCGCCACTGCGTGCTCGTCATCCCCAGCGGATCGAAGATGCGCGCCTTGGTGAAGGCCGCAAAACTCTGGCCGCTCACGCGCGCCACGATGATGGCGGCAAGATTGAAGTTGGTGTTTGAATAGCTGTAGTGGGCGCCGGGCGCGTAGTTCAGGCGCTTCTGGCGCGCGGCAATGGCCAGCACGTCATCGTTGTTGGCGCTTCGGCTGTTGCGCGGCCAGCCTTCCATGGCGCTGATCGATCCCCAGTCCCGCAGGCCGCTGGTGTGCTGGATAAGGTGCCCGGTCGTGATCGGCGTGCCGTAATCGGGCATCTCGGGCAGGTATGTGCGGATATCGTCGGAAAGCGCCAGCTTGCCGTCCCGCGCCAGCAGAACGATCGCCGCTGCCGTGAACTGCTTGGAGACCGAGCCGGCTTCGTAGATGCTCCCCGGCTGCGCGCGAACGCGCTCCTCGATATCGCCCATGCCATAGGCGCGCTCCAGCACGGTCTTGCCGTCCTTCTCGACGCCGACCGCACATCCCGGAACGCTCTCGCCCGTGTAGCGCGCGAAGATGGTGTCGATCCCGTCGCTGGCCTGTGCCGGAAGGGCTGCTACCGAAATCGAAAGTACGGATATAATTGTTTTCACTCGGCTATTCCTCCGCGAATGGCCCGGCCGGGGCGGGCGGACGCGATCAGCTTGCCCTCCCGGATAACGAAGGTGCCCCCCACAAGAACATGGTGCATTCCCTTCGCGGGTTCAGCCGGTTTTTCATAGGTCGCGGCGGCACCCACCGTCGCGGGATCGAAGACGACGATGTCGGCGTCCATGCCCACACCGATCCGCCCCTTGCGCTTCATGCCGGGCGCAGCAGGCTCCAGAAGCTGCGCGGGAAGCAGCGTCGAACGCCGGATCGCATCGGCAAGGCGCAGGAGTTCCCGCTCGCGGACGTATTCGCCGAGCACCTTCGTAAAGGTCGCTGCCGAACGGGGATGACCGGCAACGGCAGCCGGCAGCGGCCACACCGCTTCGGTCACGATCCGATCCTTCATGGAGTAACGAACCGCGTCACTTGCGATGATCCCGTCTTCAAGAACGAGCGCCTGCTCGATCAACTGGCGTTCCGCTTCGATCGTCTCGTTCAGATAATGCACGATCACCCGTTCATCCGGCTTTGCCTTGCGCAGCTCCGCAAGACGCTGGGCCGTCGCGGGCCGCTCACCGTTAGCGATGACTTCGATGTTCTCCGGCCCGATGTCGAGCAGGGGCAGGTTTTCCGGCGCAAGAAACGGAGCGCCGATCGAAGTCGAGCCCGCGCCCCAGGGATAGGCCTCGCTCGTCACGGGAATGCCGTAGGCGCGCGCCTGGGCGATCATGCCAGTAAGGCGCGGAATGTCGCGCAGGCCGGAGCTGTTGATATGGCAGAGATGCATGTGCGCGCCCGTCGTCGCCGCGGTAGCGATCACTTCTCCGAAGGCTTCGAGCGCACTGTCCGGATCACGCCCGTTCTTCGTGCGGACATGGGTGAATACCGGCACGCCGCGTTTCGCGGCGAGCGCCGCCACGTCCCAGTATTCGGTCCGGTTTGTGCGGGTGGAATAGCCGACCGGCGTTCCGACGCCGAGGCCTCCGGCATCGAGCCCATCCGATACCCGCGCCAGAATTGTTTCGATCTCCGCATCCGTCGCAAGATCCTGGGCACGGTCTCCCATCACCTCCTGCCGGATGCCCGACCATGCGACGGAATAGCCGTAATTGATCGGCCGCCCCTGCTGGGAAGCCGCCCGATAGACGTCGGCGACCGGCCATGCGCCGGTTTCAAGTTCGAGCGCGGTCGTCACGCCGTCGAAGGCTTGCAGCCAGCCGTTCGGAATGGTCATGCCGTGCGAATGCACATCGATGAAGCCGGGTGCCACGACAAGCCCGCCCGCATCGATCATGATGCGGCCCGAAAGCCTATCCGTCGAAACAGCGGCAATGCGGCCATCGGCAATCGCCACGTTCCGAACCGCATCGAGACCGCTCTCGGGATCGATGACCCGTCCGCCGCGGATAACGACATCGTAGGCAGGGTTTTCCGTCGCCGATGGCGCAATTGGGGACCCGGCCACGACCATCGAAAGGATCACACCCAAGGCCCGCAGCCGGTGAATGCCTATGCCTGCGCTCACAGCCGCCCCATTTCCCCCGCTTCAGACATTCGTAAAAACCACTCTAGAGCGGGGACGTATGATGACCTCTATAAAATCCGCCATCTTCCATAACGGATGGTTATGGTTCCGCCGTAACGGCCTGACGCTAAACTCCAGCCTCAGCGTGGCGAACCAAACCCTGCGCAATCCAGATGCCGAGCGTGCGTCCGGCCTCTTCGATGCCGGAGACGCCAAGGCGCTTGATGAGCGCCTCGCACATATCGCCGAAGGTGCCGCCGTTCCTCAACAGGTCAAGGCAGACAGCCTCTTCAGAGCTCAGCATCCGAAACCGTGGATCGAGCCCCTGCCGCCACACAAGGAGGCTCCGCTTCTCATCTAACAGAACATCCGCCGACATGTTTTCATCGTTGGCAATTGCGGTCCAGATCGCACCGCAATCGGCCTGTATCCGCCTTAAGCGCATTCCGGTCACGAATGAAAGGCGAAGCGAGGCCCAGGCTTCTTCAGTAAAGCCTTTCGAGAGCGCGGCGAAGCCGGTGGCATCGAGGACCGGTTCGTCGGCGGCAGTGAAGGCTTGCTGCATCTGCCATTCGAGCCAGGCCAGTTCCGCGACCTCCGAGTCGTCTGGAAAGAGCTGCGCCAGCGTTTCATCGAAGCCGGCGCCCGCATCGTCGAGCGTCCAGCTTCGCGGCGGCTTCGCAATGAGGTGATGCGCGGCTGCGGCATCGAAACTCTCGTCGCCGATCCATGTCCACGTTTTCTCGAACGTGGAACGCAGACATTCGATCAGCCGAGCCCGATAGGCATTCCGGTAGACAGCGAGGCCGGGGCGCAGCGCCGGCTCCCAATCTTCGAACGCCGTCTCACCGGGGCTCGTCACGGCGGCGTAGAACCGGCGCTGGAGATCGACCAAAGTCATGCGGCGTACCGTGCGTCATGCCCCGAAAGACTGCGTGCGATATCGAGTTCGCTCAGCAGCACATCGATCGGCGGAATCGCGTCGTCGCGCTCGATCATCGCGGCAACCGAGGTGAAACGCGCGCAGGCGAGTTGGTAGAGCGCCCATACATCCGCACAGACTGGCGCATCGTGCGTGTCAATCAGCACATCCTGGCCCCGGCTGTGCCCCGCCAAATGAATCTGTCGCACCCGCGAGGCGGGAAGGCCTTCAAGATATGCGATCGGATCGAAGCCGTGATTAACGCTGCTGACGTAGACGTTGTTGACGTCGAGCAGCAGGAAGCAGCCGGTGCGTTCGCACATCGCGGCCAGAAACTGCGACTCGGTCATGTCGGTATCGAAGGCGACATAGCTGGACGGGTTTTCGAACAGCAGCGGCCGCCCGAGCGCCTCCTGCGCCTGCATGATGTTCCTGCATACAACTTCCAGCGCCTCTTCGCTGTAGGGCAGCGGCAGCAGGTCGTGTGTGTTGTGGCCATCCACGCCGGTCCAGCACAAATGATCGGAGACCCATAGCGGTTTCACGCGATCTGCCAGCCGCTTGAGGCGTGCAAGATATTCGCGATCAAGACCCGCCGCCGATCCGATCGACATCGATACGCCGTGCATCACCACCGGGTACCGCTCGCGAACGGCATCGAGCGTGAACAGCGGGCGGCCCCCGTCCACCATGAAGTTCTCTGAAATGATCTCGACGAAATCGACAGGAACGGTCCCGGCCAGATAGTCAGCGTAGTGGTTCTTGCGCAGGCCAAGGCCGAAGCCGGTGAAGGGCTGTATTTCCGTCACGATGGGTATCCTGGAACGAAGGGGTGGGCGATCCGGTCGGGGGGGGGGAGACCGGATCGCCCGGGAGGCATCAGCCGATATCGCCGATCGTACCGCCCTTGCTCAGGCATTGGTCGGCCTTCATGGCCTTGAAGCCGTGACCCTTGCAGCTGTTGTGACCCTTGCATTCGTGCTGCGTGGTCTTGCAGTCGGAGCTGCCCTTGCAGCTGTTGACGCCGTAGCAGTGTACCATGTCGGCACCCGAGATGGCGGCACCGCTGCTACCGGCGGGCGCGGGCGCGGCAGAGGCCAGCGTTGAAAGAGCGAACAGGGCGGCAGCCGATGCGATGCCGGCTCCCTTCAGTGCGATGGACATCAGACAAATCTCCCAATGACGTGCGCCGGATTGGCTATCGTTCATTCGCGTGTGTGCGCCGGACGGTTACAGCGGCAGCGACGAATTTTATTTTTTCGACCCGTGTAACGCGCGGCGCCTTTCGCCCGAACTTCCAGCCAGACCGCCGTGTCGATGGCGGCTTTTCAATTCCAATGGGAGACGAGATGATGACACGCGAAACCTTGACGCCCTTGTTCACGACTCTACTCGCAGCCGCGGTGACCGCCGGTTTGGCGAGCAGCGCACAGGCGGAAACGAAAAAGCCCGAGATGGAAAAATGCTACGGCGTCGCGAAGGCGGGCCAGAACGACTGCGCCGCCGGGGCCGGAACCAGCTGCGCGGGCACATCGACCACCGACTACCAGGGCAATGCGTGGAAGCTGGTGAAGGCGGGAACCTGCCTGAAGATCAAGACGCCTAAGGGCAGCGGCTCGCTGAAGCCGCAGGCATAGACCCATGCTCGCGCTTCAGAGGGGCTGGCAGCGGATCACGGCGTTGTTCTCCAGCCGCGCGGTGGAGGCGTCCGCGCTTCTGCTCGCCCGGCTCGCGCTCGCCGGTGTCTTCTGGCGATCGGGGCGCGCGAAAATCGAAGAGGGCAGCTGGTTTTCGATCAGCGATGCGACCTATTATCTGTTCCGTGAGGAATATACGCGCGTCCCGCTGCCACCCGAGTTCGCGGCCGTCGCCGCGGCGGCAGCCGAGCATGTTCTGCCGGTGCTGCTCGTGATCGGCCTCGGCGTCCGCCTGTCCGCGCTCGGGCTGCTCGGCATGACGATGGTGATCCAGCTGTTCGTCTACCCAGAAGCGTGGTGGCCGGTGCATTCCCTGTGGGCCGCGCTGGCGCTCGTTCTCATCGCAAGAGGCGGCGGTGCGCTGGCGCTCGACGCGCTTTTCAGCCGATTCGCTAGGTGAAAGCGGACGATGCCAGCCTGTCGCGCCTGATGGCGCTGGCTCAGCGGGGCGACCGCCCGGCCTATGCCGCGCTTCTGAAGGCCTGCTCGGCCTGGCTCGGGCGCTATTTCGCGCGCCGGATCGCACCGTGTCATCTGGACGATCTCGTGCAGGAAACCTTGCTGTCGCTGCACGGCAAGCTGGCAAGTTACGATCCGTCGCGTCCGTTCCTGCCCTGGCTCGCGGCGATCGCACGTTATCGCTGGGTCGATCATCTTCGGAAGGTCTACCGCGCGGACGAAGTCGGGCTCGACGAGGAGGTCTCCGTCGCCGGCGGCCAGGAAAGCGTGGCCGCACGGCTCAGCCTTGACGGTTTGCTGGCCCATCTGCCGCCCTCGCAGGCGCAGGTGATAGAGCTGGTGAGGATCGAAGGCCTTTCCGTGGCCGAGGCTGCTTCGCGGTCGGGCCAGAGCGAGGCGCTCGTCAAGGTCAATGTACACAGGGGGCTCAGGAAACTCAGCGCCCTGATCGAGGAAGCGGAATGATCATGGATCCGGATACCGACACGCTCATCGCTTCGCTGGTGGATGACCTGCGTCCGGCGCGCGTTCTGCGCCGTCGCTACGGGCTGGGACTCACCGCTGCCGCGGCAGCCGCCACGCTGGCCATCGTGGCGATCGTTTTCGGCTTCCGGAGCGACATTTCCGCGGGCCGCTTCGACACATTGTTTCTGATCGCCAACGGCCTGTTCCTGATTCTGGGTGTCGCCTGCG
This sequence comes from Sphingosinicella sp., assembly GCF_013911755.1. Classification (GTDB taxonomy): domain Bacteria; phylum Pseudomonadota; class Alphaproteobacteria; order Sphingomonadales; family Sphingomonadaceae; genus Sphingosinicella. The sequence continues at coordinate 46,343 of NZ_JACESP010000022.1, read as the reverse complement.
CCGCAACTGTGATCGCGATGGGAAATCCGCAGGTCGGGAGCCGGCACTTCGGATGGCGGTGGGTGGCTGCGGCGGCCTGTTTGCTGCCATTGTCGGCAATCATTATACTCGCGTCCGGCACCGAAGCGCTTCCCGGTATAATCATGTCCGTCCACGAGATGGATTGTCTCTTCGCCGGGGTTACCCTCGGCCTGCTCACCGCCGCGGTACTGGTGTTTTGGTTACGCCGGGGTGCGCCGACCTCCCCCGAACGCGCCGGGCTGCTCGTCGGCGTCGCGTCGGGGTGCATCGGGATCTTCGCGTTCGCATTTCATTGTTCGACGGACACGATCTACCACGTCGGGCTGTGGCACAGTGCGCCGGTTCTCATCAGTGCGCTGCTCGGCAGGCTGTTGGTACCCCGGCTCGTGCGGTGGTGACATTTCGCCATAGCGCGCTGCGTGAGCCCATCTACCAATGATCGCGCCGCTTCCTGATCGCAAGGAAAACGTCCGAATCGTTCGCAGGAGCCGGTAGCTCGAGGTTCGTGCGGACTTCGTGGCTGCCGGTCCGCAGAAACAGATTGATCGCGCGCTCTTCGCCGATCGTGGTGAAATGCGGCGCTGTGCCGTCCGTCGATTCGAGCGCGGATGCCAGCGCGCACGCTGCCGCGTTGCCCGGCTCGATGGTCAGCGTGAAAGCGAGGTTGCGCTTAAGGTAGTCGTGCCCGGGATAAACGCGTGTCTCGTCGGCAAGCGATGCGAACACGCCGCTGATCGTTTCCTGAAGCGTCGGCGCGTGGCCGCCATAGCCGCAGTTGCCGACGCCCGCGCCGAACAGCGTATCGCCGGAGATGACGAAGGGTATGCCGCCTTCCTCCTCGCCGAAGATCGCTATGCTCGCCATCGTGTGTCCGGGTACGGCGCGGACCGTCACGCTGTCCGCGCCGACCGAAATCATATCGCCGTCCTCCAGCAGGCGGTCCAGCCCCTCGAGTGTGCCCGCCGCCGCGCGGGGCGCCATCACCGCCGCGCCCGTTCGCGCCTTCATCTCGGCGTTCTTGCCTGCATGATCCCAGTGTTCGTGCGTGTTGACGACGCTGGTGATCGTGACGCCCTGTGCGTTAGCCTCTCCGGCCACGCGCTCGACATCGTAGGGATCGACAGCGATCGCGACCTTCGCCGCATCGCAGACGAGCAGGTAGTTCACATGATCGAAGGCGTTCCGCAGCGGGATCGGAACGACGCGCATCAGACGTCTCCGGCCGCCACGGCCGCCTGCACATTCGCGATGAACAGCCGGTAGTTTTCTTCCGACACTGCCCGCGCCTCGGCCTCCGGCATGTCGACAGGAACGAACGTCGAGCGCATCAGCAGCACGCAGGCAGAGGCCCCAGCCGGGATGATCTTCGCAAAGCCGCAATAGTCCGCGAACGGCACCACATCGCCGGTATCGATGATGCGGAACATCATCTCCATTTCCGCCTCGTCATAATGATCGAGGCGTTCCTTTACGTAACCATCCCCCAGATGCCCTTCGGTACGCATGGTGCGCACCATGCCGAGCCCCTTGCCTTCGAATTCGATCGAGGTGACGAAGCCTTCTTCGGCGCGCCGCTGGCCGTCTTCGGTCGCGAACAGCTTCCAGACCCGCTCCGCCGGGGCCGCGACACGAACCGCACGCTCGACCGTGATCATGAATGTACCTTCCCGCGCAGGCCCGGGCGACGCTCGCCCTCCAGATTCCATTGCAGCTTCATCTTGTGCACCTTCAGCACCATGCAGGTTTCGATGAGGGCGATGTCGGGCTGCCCGTAGCAATGCGCCGCGAGGAAGGTGCGGTAGTGTTCGTGCGACTGGTGATACGTCGCCATGCCGAGATCGAACCGGCCAAGCGTCGAGGTGAGGTAGAACACCTCCGGCACTGCGGCCAGCCGCGCAAGCACGGCATCGATATCGGCGCCGCCCGCCACCTTGATGAAGGTCTGCGCGTTGAAGTTGTAGCCGAACGCCTCGGGCATCGCTTCGGCCTGTATGGTGATGACGTTCTCGTCGATGAGCTGACGTACACGGTTACGCACCGTGCCTTCCGAAACGCCGAGCGCCGTCGCGATCGTCGAATAGGGCATCCGACCGTCCTGCTGCAACAGCGCGATGATCTGGCTGTTGAGCGCATAAACATCCCCTGCCGAGTCGAGAGGATTCGTCTGCTGCTTGTCTCGCGCATCGCGCGATGCACCTCTGCGAACTGCCATCAATGACCCTTCCCCGGTCAGGATTCACACCCCCTGATACGGAAAGCGTGATGCAACCGCAACGCGGAAATGGATTTATTACGATTTGCACATGATATGATGCCATAACTTACGAATACCGTATTGACTCCGAGCCAAGAGCGAGAATATCGAAGCGTCCGTACATAAATGTATCTTTTCGAGGGTGAGATGACCGCAGGCGCAGTCCGGATCGCAGACAGACCGAGGCCGGAAGCAGAAGGCTTCAGGGGCATGTTCAGCCAGACGTGGTTTCCCGTCTGCCTCTCCGAAGAGGCTATCGCGGACGTCGTCAAAGGCTTCGACTTTCTGGGTGGCCGCGTCATTGTCGTGCGCGATGCTGACGGCCGCGCGCAGGTATTGAGCGCCTATTGCCCGCACCTCGGCGCAGATCTCTGCACGGGCGAGATGGTGGAGGGCACGGTGCGCTGCCCGTTCCATTTCTGGCGCTATGGACCGGACGGGCGCTGCGTCGCGACAGGGTCTGGCGACCCCGTACCCCCCACCGCCAATCTCTTCGCGTTCCCGACCGTGGAGAAGTTCGGCTGCATCTTCGCTTTCAACGGCACCGAGCCGCTGTTCGACCTTCCCGACTTTCCCGGTGCCCCCGAAAAGCTCGTCTGGAAGATCGGCGAATACGATCGCCTGATGCCCGCGGACCCGTGGGTGATTTGCTGCAACACGCCCGACATGCAGCACATCGAAGTGGTGCACGGCATCAGCTTCGACAATGGAATGCCGCATCAGGACGTCGAATGGACGCCGCATTCGATGGTCTATCATTTCCGCGGCAAGATGCGCGACGGAACTGCAATCGAGTTTCGCGTCGGCATCTTCGGCACCAACATCTATTGGCAGGATGGCTATGTGGACGGGCGCTGGTTCGGCTTCGTCGCGCCGATGGGGCTGCCGGAACCAGGCAAATCCCGCCTGTTCTTCGCTGTCGCGGTCGGCGCGGACGATGCCGACTCTGAAGGTACGCAGGCGTTTCTGGACGCGATGTACGACATGGAAGTCCGCATCGCGACCGAAGACCTGCCGATCATCGAACGCGCCCGTTTCCGGCCCGGCACGCTGACGAAGTCGGATCGAACACTGGGGCGCTTCCTGCAGTATCTGCGCGACCATCCGCGCGCGCATCCATCCGCCGATTTCATCCGCTGACGACCTTGGGGGGAAACGCTCATGCCTGGCATCGCCGACACTGATCTCGACGACATTCTGGCACTCTGCCCGCGCCTTTATGCGGCCGTGGGGTGGGATGCCGATAAGGCGCCCGACTGGGACATCTTCCGGGCGTGTTGCCATCCTGATGCAACACTTGCCGCGCTGAGTTCCGGCGCTGCAACCCCGATCCCGGTGGAGATGTTCGTCGCCGCCATGAACGAGCAGCGGGCGACAGGCGCGCTCACGGATTTCAGCGAAGTGGAAATCGCACGCCACGTCGAGACCTTCGGCAATGTCGCGGGCGTGCGCAGCAGCTTCATCGCCGAGATGAACGGCGAGAGGCGCAGGGGCGTCACCTTCGCACACATCGTTCGTCACGAGGGCCGCTGGGTCATCCTGTCGGCGATCTGGGACAATGAAAGTGACGGGAAAACCATACCGGCGAGCCTGATCTGAACAGGCCGCCAAATCAAAAAATGGGAGCGGAGGGAAACATGAGGAGCAAGGTGAAGAGCACGGGCCGTTTCGTGCTGACGATGTCAACGGCAATTTCGGCGCTTTGCGGAACGGCCGCAGCACAGGAGCAAGCACGGACGGGCGCGAGTAGCGGCGGCTTTGAAGAAATCATCGTAACGGCACGCAAGCGTGAAGAGAACCTGCAGCAGGTTCCCGATACGGTCACGGCCTTTTCCGCAAGCGTGATCGAAGAACGCCGCCTTGAACGGATCGACGACTTCCTTGCCGTGACACCGAACGTCCACATCACAAACGATCAGGACACGGCAACGAACAACATCTCGATCCGTGGCCTTGGCTCCAACCGCAATCAGGCAGCCGCCGTTGCGTTTTCGGTGGATGGAGTGATCCTGCCGGACGCCGACGCCTTCACGATGGACCTCAGCGATGTCGAACGTCTGGAGGTGCTGAAAGGCCCGCAAGGCGCGCTCTACGGCAAGGGCGCGATCGCGGGCGCGATCAACATCACCACGAAAAGCCCGACGAACACGTTCGAGGGCGAGGCGAAGCTGAGCTATGGAACGGGCGACGCATGGCGCGTGTTCGGCGCCATCAGCGGCCCGATCGTGCCCGACGTCGTGCTTGCACGCGTCACTGTTTCGCATCGCGACAGCGACGGCACGATCAAGAACGCGTTCGATGGACGCACGCTCGACCGCAACCGCCAGACCCGCGTTTCCGGGCGCATCCTCATCCAGCCCACCGATGACTTCAGCATCGATCTGCGCGCTGCGCACATGGACGAGAAAGGCGGGGCGCTGTGGTTCAGCCTTGCCGACGTGCTCGGCACGACGGGCGGCGAGATCACCGAGGATATGGCAGCAAGGCAGCCCAATCTCGACGGCCCGTCCTCGACCGATCGCACCGTGACCGATCTTTCGATGTCGCTGAATTACGATACGTCGATCGGCACGTTCACCTCGATCACAGCGTGGGACAAGATCGACGTCGATTTCTCCGAAGATCTCGACATCTCGCCGTTTCCGCTGGTGCCGCTCGCCCGACAGCTCCGCGTGACGGAAAGCTGGAGCCAGGAACTTCGCCTCACCTCCCCGAGCAGCCAGCGGCTCCGCTACATCATCGGCGGCTATTACCAGCATTCAAAGCGCGACGTGACGACGCTGGCATCGCTCGATCTCTGCCTGTTCGCGGGCACATGCATTACGCCTGATGGATTTGAATCCTCGGGGGTCGTGATCGATGCGACGCTTGCGAACACGCGTCTCACCTTCGATCAATATGCCGTGTTCGGGCAGGTCAACTACGACATTCTCGAAACGCTCGAGCTGACTGCGGCGCTGCGCTACGACACCAACAAGGCGAAACAGGACGACCGCCTCGCGTCCGAGATCGACAAGGCGACCTTCTCGAAGCTGCAACCCAAGCTGTCGCTCGCCTACAAGCCTTCGGACGACCTGACGCTTTACGCCACCTATTCCCAGGGCTTCAAAAGCGGCAGCTTCAATCCAATCGCGGCGGGGTCAGCCTTCCCGCGCGTAATCGGCAAAGAGACCTCGCGCAATTACGAGATGGGAGCGAAAACCTCTTGGCTTGACCGACGCGTGATCTTCAACGTCGCGGCCTTCTATACCGAGCATCTCAACCCGCAGATCTTCCAGCTCGACGCCGTCACCTTCACGCAAGGCTCGCTCAATGCGCGCAAGGCGGCGATTAAGGGCTTCGAGTTCGAACTTGCCGCGCGTCCGGCGAAGGGCGTCGATCTCAACGCCGCGTTTGGCTACATCGATACCGAGATCAGAGATTTCGACGGCACGACGGATGCCTATGTCGGGCAGCAGCTTCCTAACGCTCCGAAATATACGCTGAACCTGGGCGCGCAGTATGCATACGATCTTTCGGACAGGTTGACCGCGAAAGCGCGCATCGATTTCAATGCACAGGGCCGACAGTCCTTCCAGGACTTCCAGCTCCCGGCGGCGCCGAACGTGTATCTGTTCCAGAAGGCCTATTCGACGGTCGATGCCCAGATCGGCCTTGAAGGCGGGCAGTGGGCGATCAGTGTCTTCGGGAAGAACCTGTTCAAGGAGCATTATGCGACCTCGGCCTTTTCACGCTACATTTTCGGCGCGGCGTTGGTGCCGCTCGCCAGCGATGCGATCCAGCCCGATCCGGGCCGGACATTCGGCGTCGAGGCGCGTGTGAAATTCTGAAAGGCACCGGCATGATCGACAGGCAGACGTTTCACCTTCGCCCGGATGGCGAAAAGGCGTTCGGGTACGCGCAGGCGGTGCGGAGCGGCAGCACGCTCCACATCTCCGGCTCGCTCAGCGTCGACGATGCGTTCCGGCCGGAGTTTCCGGGCGACATGGCAGCGCAGATCGCCAGTGTCTATGCGGCGATCGGACGGACACTGGATGCCTTCGGCGCGACGATGGCGAACGTGGTGAAGGAAAACATCTACGTGACCGACATGGATGCGTTCATAGCGGCGAATGGGGCGCGAATATCGCACTACGCGGGGCTCGACCTTCCCGCCACGACCGCTGTCGAGGTGCGCAGGCTGGCGTTTCCCGAATGCATGATCGAGATCGAGATCACGGCGAGTCTGTCGCCAAGGGGGGGGAGCATGCCGGATTCACTCGCGGACGGTTTCGTACGGCCGCTTCACTGCCAGAAAGCCGTCCGCCTCCCCGCCCCTGCGGACGCGGTATGGGCGCTTGTCGGGAATATCGGCGACGAGACCATCGGCAAGGGACTCGTCGAGCGGATCGAAGTGATCGGCGACGGCGTCGGTGCGCTTCGCCTGCTGCATCTGCCCGGCGGCGGCCTGCTCCACGAGCGGATCGAAGAGTATAGCGAGACGGATCGCTATTACGTCTACCGCGTCATCGATTCAGGGCCATTGAATTTCACGAACTACCTTGCGATGGCGCGCGTTACGCCGGCGGGACCGGATGCTTGCATCCTTTCCTGGAACACGCAGGCGCAGGCGGTGAGCGGTCTTGAAGACCAGACACAGGCGATACTTCAAGGGAACATCGACTATATCTGCATGGTGCTCACCGAGCATTTTAAGCCGTGAGCGGCACTCACCCCCCTCTCGGCCACGAACCCATCTCCACATGCCACTGGAGTCGTACGGCACCCGAAGCGCACCCCTGCCCTGTGCTTGAAGGCACGACCGAGGCAGACGTCGCGATCATCGGCGCGGGCTATTCCGGGCTTGTAATGGCGCTGGAACTTGCCGGTGCGGGGCGCAGCGTCGTGCTTCTCGATGCAGAGCAGCCGGGTTGGGCCGCGTCCGGGCGCAATGCGGGCCATATCGCGCCACTGTTCTGGGGCGCGAAGAAAACACCGCGCCAGATCGTCTCCGCCTACGGTGACGACATGGGCGGGCGTATGAACCGGATGATCGCAGGTTCGGGCCGGTGGCTGTTTGACCTGATCGATCGGCACGGCATCGTGTGCGAGGCACGCAGGGGCTATCTCTTTCTGGCCCGAACCGAAGCCTCGCTGGCAAAGCATCACGAGACTTTCGCCGAGTGGAGCGAATTCGGCGGCGTGTGCGAGGCGATCGACCGCACCGGGCTAGCGCGACATGTGAACTCGACTGCCTATGCGGGCGGTATCTGGTTGCCCGAAGGCGGCTTCGTCAATCCGCTCGCACTCTCGCGCGGCCTCGCCGCAACGACGGTGCGCAAAGGCGTGCGCCTGTTCGGCGGTTCGCGCGCGCTCAGCGCCCGGAAAGATGGGCCCGCCTGGCGCATTGAAACTGCGCAAGGCGCAGTCAGGAGCGGAACGCTTCTTGTCGCCGCCGGCGGCTACGCCGATGCGCTGTTTCCCGCGCTCCGTAAGACGGCCTACACCGTGCACTGCGGTGTCCTCGCCACGGACCCCCTGCCCGACAAAGGCGCGTCGATCCTGCCAAACGCGTTTCCGGTCACGGACCTCGACGACAAGGCGGTGTTCAGCCCAACGATCGACGCGGAAGGATGCCTCGTCGTCAGCTTCCTGATCGGCCCCGGCGACCTTGAGATGCGCAAGGCCTTGAAGATATGCGTCCCCCGAATCGCAAAAGCGTTCCCCGGGTTTTCGATCCCGGAATTCAAGCGGATGTGGGCCGGCAAGTTCATGATTACACCGGATGGTACGCCAAGACTGCTCCACCTGGACGACAACGCCTTCGCGGTAACGGGCTGCAACGGCCTTGGCCATACGATCGGCATCTCCGCCGCACGCGAGCTCGCGAAGCTTGCGCTCGGTGTGGACAGGGATGCACTGAATCTGCCGCTTCAGCAGCCAAAATCGCTACCCGCGAGCGGCGCCACCAACTGGCTGCTGAGAAACATCGCGTTTCCGCTGGTAAACCGGGCCGGTTAATGCGGTCTCCAAGCGTCCGCCTGACGGCTCGTCCGCTTTGATTGTCTGCTGGATCCGTGAGGTGAGCTCGAAAACGCTTTGTGCCACGTGTTGAGCAGCCTGCCCGCGAACCTGCCCCGTCCGGCCTGACGGCGGCGGCGTATCCCAATCCAGCGGTTCGGCGACACTATGGGCGTAGGGTTCGCTGTTCGGCTCAGGATCTCAAACGGCCGTCGCGGTCATGTCCTCGAGCAGTTTGTGATCAAGGATCGACGCCACATTGCCCTTGTCGTCCAGAAAGGCAATTGGCCCAAAGTTGGTGAACAGCAGTTCCGTGTACTCTGGAAAGTTCGTGTAATCGTGCACCACGTCGAGTGGTTCGTAGCCGTACGTGCCCGCCGCAGCCTCGCCCATCCGGTAGCACATGCGGCCCTTGATGACATAATATTCTCCGGCGCCGAGGTGCCGGTGTGGCCCGAAGAAGCTACCCGGCCGGGCGCGGAACAGTACCGTCCAGCGTCCGGTTTCCGCGCTCGAATAGAGGAGGCAGACCTCGATTCCGTCGGTCATGGGCGCCCACTTCATCTCCGCGGGCGTGGTCAGGCGTTCGTCGATCATGGGGTTCCCTTTGCCGGAGGTCAGAAGCGGAAGGACAGCTCGACGCCGTATGTGGCGCGCTCGCCGTAATAGCGGGGCACGAAGCCGAAGCCGCTCGTGTCGGTGGCGTCGACGATATAGGCCTTGCCGGTTACGTTCTTCGCCCACGCCGCGAGTTCCCAGCCCTTCGCAGGATCCGCGAGCGTGGCGCGCAGGTTGAGGAGGCCGTAGCCCTCGCCCGAACTGATGAGATCGCTTTGCGCGTTGTTGTAGTATTTCTTGCCTGTGTAATTGTACTCGGCACGCCAGCGTGTCTCGAAGTCGCCGACCGGGATCGTCACCTGCGCGAAGGTCGAGAGCGTGAATTTCGGTGCACCGGGCAGGCGATTGCCCGAGAAATCGCGTGGGTCGCCGGTGTCCGGGTCGATCGCGCCTGACAGGTAGTTCTTGTACTTCGCATCGAGGATGCCGAGGTTGAGGCCGAGATCGAGCCAGTCGGTGGGAAGCGCGGTGGCTTCGAGCTCGATGCCCTTGATCTCCGCGTCGGCGGCGTTGTCGAGGCCGAGCGTCGGCACCGTACTCCCGGCTTGCCGGTTTACCGAAAGCACCTGCAGGTCGGTGTAATCGTAGTAGAAGGCCGAAATGTTGAGCCGCAGGCGGCGATCGAAGAGCGTGCTCTTGAGACCGATTTCATAGGAGGTGAGATATTCGGGATCGACCTGCGTGCGCTCCGCGACGCTGGTGATGATGCCGATGTTGAAGCCACCCGCCTTGAAGCCCTTGTCGATGCTCGCATAGGCTAGCACGTCGTCGGTGATGTCGTAGTCCGCGCCGATGCGCCATGAGAAGGATTTGAACGTGTCCTTCAGCCGCGCAAACGGCACCAGCGGCACGGGCGCGCCGTCCGGAATGTCGGCGTCGAAGAAGCCGGGCACGAGGTCGGCCTGGTGCGTAACGCGGACCTTGTCGATCGTGTACCGCCCGCCGAGCGTGAATCTTAGCGCAGGCGATACCGCATAGGTCGCCTGCCCGAAGATCGCATAGGCCTTGTTCTTGCGCGTAGCGCGCGTGATCAGCGGGAGTGCGCCGTCGGCGAAACTGAGTTCGCCGAGGAGGTCGGCGTTGCTGTCGGCGTCCAGATCTTCTTGGAAATAATAGAGGCCGCCGATGGCGTTGAAGGGACCGCTGTCGTAGGCGAGCTGGAATTCCTGCGTGATCTGTTCCGCATCGGTCAGGAAGGTGATCTCGTCGATCCGGAAGGGGCCGCCGTCGACGTCTACCCGGTTGTCGACGTCGCTCTTGTCATAGCCGGTGATCGACTTGAACGTGAAATCCCCGAAGCTATGCGCGATGTTGAGATTGACGAACAGATTGTCGCTGTAATTGCGCGAGGGCCCGTTGAAATTCAGAAGATTGGCATCGTCCGGATAGGGATCAGTGTAACCGAAGAGGTCGGCGCCATTGATCGTGCCGACGGGCTTGTTTTCGAGATAGTCGCTGCGGTCGCGGCCGCCACCCACCGAGAGGCGGACATCGGTGTCGGCGCTCGGACGCCAGCGCAGGATGGCGCGCGCGGCGGCTTCATCGACGTTGATCGCGTCGTCACCAGTGTAGAGGTTGGTCTTCTCGCCGTCGCGGCGGCGGACCATGCCGGCGACGCGCAGTGAGAGGCCCTCGCCGAGGGGAAGGCTCGCGGCGGCTTCGGCCTCGAACAGGTCGAAGCGGCCATAGCCGAAGCGGGCATTGCCTTCGAACTCATCGCCAGGCAGTTTCGAGAAGAACTGGATGGCGCCGCCTGTGGTATTCTTGCCGAACAGCGTGCCCTGCGGGCCGCGCACCACCTCGATGCGTTCGAGGTCGAACAGCGAGAAGATCTGGCTGCCCGTCGAAGCCACCACCACGTCGTCACGGTAGATGCTGATCGGGCCGATCGAGGAGGCGTTGAAATCGTTGTTGCCGACGCCGCGGATGAAGATGTTGGGCACGCCGCCGAACGTCTTGATTTCAAGGTTGGGCACCTGATCGCCGATCGAAAGGCTGTTGGTGAAGCCCGCCTCGCGGATCGCTGTGTCGTTGAAGGCCGTCACCGAAATCGGCACTTCCTGAAGGTTCTGCGCGCGCTTCTGGGCGGTGATGACGATCTCGTCGATGCCGCCGCTCGCTGCGGGTGCGTCCGCTTCCTGGCCCAGCGCAGGCGCGCTGATGGCGAGCGCGGATACGGCAGCGGCGGCATGAAGCGACGAATGGAAACGGCTTTTCATAAACTCCCCCTCAAGGTCATGTGGGCGCCCTGCATGGGAGCGCCATGTTCGTACCGTCTTCTAGGCCGCGGGCGGGCCTTTGATCATGCGCCTGAGCGGCGCAAAATTTGGCTGGCTGTGAACCGCCCGGGCGCGCCGAAAGGCGGGGTTCCGGGAAAAGCCGACAAGCAACTTGCGCGAAGGCGACGCAACTCTTGGGCGAGCGCGAACCGGCGTGCCATGTCGATTGCATCCGTCTTCCAACAGGCATAGCCTGCCACGTTGGGGAGGGTTGGGCATATGCTTCTGAGCGAAGAACGGTGGAGTTCTGCGTCCTTGCCGCCGCCGCGGCAGTTGCCCGCCTTCCAGGAGGTGCTGGACCGCACCCATTTTCACTGGGGTCTGGCGGGCGCGGACAAGGACCGGTACGGCGCCAAGGTGCGCCGTCGCGCGATCAACGACTTCGTGTTTACGCAGGTCGTTTGCGATCCCATCGCGGGCTTCCGCACCATGGACGACGTGAAGCGCGGTGAGGATGATTATTTCTGCCTGCTCTATTTCGAAGAGGGCACCTGCCGGTTGCAGCAGGGTCGCAACGAATCGATCGTGCGACGTGACCTCATCGCGGTTTGGGACAGCGCGCGGCCCGCGATGTTCGAAAACAGTGACGAACTGCATCAGCTGTCGATCCTGATCCCGCACCGCACGGCGACGATGATCGTGCCCGGCATCGAGGATATGTGCGGGCTCACCGTGGATGGCAGCGCGGGGCTCGGTTCCATCCTGCTGTCGCACCTGCGGCAGATTCACAGGACGGTCGAGACCGTGGACCCGCAGGACCGCGCCGCCGTGCTGCGTGCCACGGTCGAGCTGCTCGCGGCCGCCTTCCGCCCTGAACCCGACCGCATCGCCGGCAGCGCTTTCCGCCGCGCACTGCTCGGCCGTGTGCAGGAACATATCCTCGCGCATCTTGGTGATCCGGCGCTTTCGGCGGCGACGATCGCGGCGGCGTTCCGCTTCAGCCCGCGCTATCTGCACCGATTGTTCGAGGAGTTCGGGGTCACCGTCGGCACCTGGATTCGCGAACGACGGCTGATGGCGGCGCGCAGCGATCTTGCCAGCCGCGCGATGGCGGGATTCAGCATCACGCAGATCGCCATGCGGCACGGCTTCGCCGACGCCTCGCACTTCAGCCACGCCTTCCGCGACGCCTTCGGCCTCTCTCCGCGCGAATATCGGCAAACCGCGGCACGCAGCGCGGATGACGAGCGGAGTTCCCTCCTGTCCAAGTAAGCCGCCGTTCTGGCGCAAGCCAATCGATCGCCCCTCCCGTACGTCTTGGTCAAAAGACGTGCGGAAGGGGAGGTTCATGGGCAGGTTGCAGGGCAAGGTCGCGCTGGTCACGGGTGCGGCGCAGGGCATCGGCGCGGGTATCGCACGGGCGATGGCACGCGAAGGCGCCGCCGTGGTCGCCGCCGACCGCAACGTCGCGGGCGTGGAAGCGCTCGCCGCCGAGATCGGCGCGGAGCCGCTCGCGCTCGATGTGACGAGCGAGGCCGATTGGGCGAAGGCCGCAGCGCATGTCGAAGCTGGGCATGGCAAACTCTCCATCCTCGTGAACAACGCAGGCGTCGAACTCGTGAAGCCGATGACCGAGCACAGCCTCGCCGACTGGCGCGGGCTTATGGCGGTGAACGTCGACGGGCTGTTCCTCGGCTGCCGTAGCTTTCAGGAACTGCTCGCGAAGGGCGGCAACAATGCTGGCCCCGCGAGCGTCATCAACGTGTCCTCGATCGCCGGTCTCGTCGGCTATCCCGATCAGCTCGCCTACAACACTTCGAAGGGTGCCGTCCGGCACATGACAAAGAGCCTTGCGATCGAGTGGGCCGCGCACGCGCTACCCATTCGATGCAACTCGATTCATCCGGGTTGCATTCGCACGCCGATGCTGGAAATGGCGGTGGAAGGCTGGGTGCGCGAAGGCTCGATTCCGGCGGACGATCCCTGGGCGGCGGTCGCGGCGCTCTGCCCTTTGAACGCCGTGGGACTGCCCGAGGACATCGCGATGGGCGCGGTCTATCTCGCCAGCAACGAGGCGCGCTTCGTCACCGGCATCGAACTCGTCATCGACGGCGGCTGGGTGGCGCGATGAGCAATCGCAGCGACCGGCTCTGGATGTACGGCACGATGGTGAAGAGCCGCCATTTTGAAGCGCTCATCAAGCCCGCCTATTTCGAGGGCAAGACCCCTGTGTTCAACATGGCGAAGGGCCCGCTTCCCGGCGAGATGCACCTGTCGGACGGCCAGGAGCCGTGCGCCGTCGGCGTTTGCGCGCACCTGCGCCCCGGCGATACGGTGACGGCGACGCACCGCCCGCACCATGTTGCCATCGCCAAGGGCGTGAACCTCGATGCCATGGCAGCGGAGATTTTCGGCAAGGCGACGGGGCTTTCCGGCGGACGCGGCGGGCACATGCACCTGTTCGACGCGCGCGTGAACTTCGCCTGCTCGGGCATTATCGCGCAGGGCCTCGGCCCCGCCGTCGGCGCCGCGCTGGCGAGTAAGCTGCGCGGTGAGGATCATGTCGCGGTCGCCTTCCTCGGCGAGGGCGCCGCCAATCAGGGTGCGTTCCACGAAGCGCTCAATCTCGCCTCGGTGTGGAAGGTGCCCGCCGTTTTCGTGATCGAGGACAATGCCTATGGCATCTCGGTCGCGAAGCGCGATTGTACGGCGGTCGCACGCAACGCCGACCGCGCCGCCGCCTATGCGATGCCCGGGCACTTCATTCCCGGCAACGATCCCGATGCGATCCATGCCGTCGCCGGAGAGGCGATCGCGCGCGCGCGGCGCGGCGAAGGGCCGTCGCTGATCGAGATCGAAACCTGCCGCCTTGAAGGCCATTTCATGGGCGACGCCGAAGGCTACCGCCCGGCGGGAGAGGTCGAGCGCCTGAAGGCCGCCGACCCGATCCCTGCTTACCGTAATCGCCTGATCGCCGACGGCTTCGATACTGCGGATCTCGACAAGGCCGAAGCCGATGCGCGCGCCGCCGTCGACGCCGCGTTCGCCGCCGCGCGCGCCGCAGCCTATCCCCAGCCGGAGGAGGCGTTCGCGCATGTCTTCGCCTGAGACCATCGCAGCCCCCCGCCCCACGCGGCGCCTGACCATCGCGCGCGCCATCGCTGAAGCCATCGGCCAGGAGATGGAACGCGACCCCGCTGTCCTCGTGATGGGCGAGGATATCGGCAAGCTCGGCGGCGTGTTCGGCACGACCACGGGTTTGCTCGACAAGTTCGGCGCAGAGCGTGTGCGCGATACACCGATTTCGGAAACCGCGTTCATCGGCGCGGCGGTCGGTCTCGCGGCGTCCGGGATGCGGCCGATCGTCGAATTGATGTTCGTCGATTTCTTCGGCGTGTGCATGGACGCGATCTACAATCTCGCGGCGAAGCAAAGCTATTTCTCGGGCGGGCAAGTCGCCTGCCCGATGGTGCTGATGACGAGCGTCGGCGGCGGCTACGGCGATGCCGGGCAGCACAGCCAGACGCTCTACGCCACCTTCGGGCACCTGCCGGGTCTCAAGGTTGTGATCCCTTCGACAGCACACGATGCAAAGGGGTTGATGCTCGCGGCGATCCGCGATCCGAACCCGGTGATCTTCATGTATCACAAGGCGCTGCAGGGCATGGGCTGGCTCGGCACCGTGCAGCGTTCGATCACTGATGCCCCCGAAGGCGATTATGCCGTACCGCTCGGCAAGGCGGCCGTCGTGCGCAAGGGCAGCGATATCACGCTCGTCGGCCTCGGGCTCAGCGTGCATCACGCGCTCGACGCCGCCGCGCGACTCGAAAAGCAGGGGCGTTCAGCCGAGGTGATCGACCTGCGCAGCATCGCGCCGCTCGATCGCGAAACCGTGCGCGCATCGGTGCGGAAGACTGGGCGGCTGCTCGTGGTGGACGACGACTACATGAGCTACGGCGTCGGCGCCGAGATCATCGCCAGCGTCTGCGAGGCAGGAATTCCGCTTCGCGCGCCGCCGTGCCGTATCGCGCATCCCGATATCCCCGTACCCTTCACGCCAGTGATGGAACATTTCGTGCTGCCCGATGCGGACAAGGTTTCCGCGGCGGCAATCACCATGCTGGAGCCATGATCCGATGACCGATATCACCGTCCCCACCGGCCTCTGGAACGACAGCGACGAGGCCGCCATTTCGGCATGGCTTTATGCCGATGGCGACACAGTCACGGAAGGCGCCATCATCGCTGAGATCATGGTGGAAAAGTCGAGCTTCGAGCTGACCGCGCCCGCTTCCGGTACGCTCCATATCGCTGTTGCCGCCGAAACCCCCGTTACGGCGGGAGAGATCGTCGGCCGCATCGACTAAACCCCTTGCTTGACGCCCTGGCACATGCGCTTGCGCCGAATGTACCCATTGCATGTGGGAGCGGCGAGACCGCGATTGCAGAGGATGAACGGCGCCTTGATGACCTGCTCGGTGAAGGACGCGCAATCGACCGCGTGCGACTCTGGACGAACAGTCGCTGCCTCGTCACGACGCGGCGCTTCGCCCGCATGGACCGCTTTGCGGAGGCCGCTGCGGCCAGCAGCGCGCGTGGCTGGCCCGTGTTCGTCCGCGCAAGCGGCGGCACGACGGTGGTTCACAGGCCCGGCATATTGAATTTCAGCGTGTACGATATCGCGCCTGCCGAGGCGATCGACATCACGACCCGTTTCGAGCGCTTCACGCGCCGCCTGATCGCCGGGTTCGCCGACGTCGGCGTCACTGCGGAAACGGGTAGCATCGCGGGCAGCTATTGCGACGGGCGTTTCAACATCGTTTCGGGCGGGCAGAAAATAGCGGGCACGGCGTGCCTCGTTCGAAAGCGTGGCGGCCGGATCGGCGTTCTAGCACATGCGGCCATCAGCATCGATGGCGATACACACGCAGATCTCGCCGCGATCACGGAATTCGAACGCGCGCTCGGTTTCGATATTCCCTACGTGCAGGCCGCTCACACGAATCTCGCGGCGCGCATTCGGGTGGCGCGCTGAGAGGAAACTGGCGGGCCGAAATTCTTTCCGGCCCGCCCGGCAATTACTTCTTGGGGGGAAGCCCGAGCGCGATGCGTTCGATCCGGTCCGCGATCTTGCCCGCACCGACATCCTTGCCGATACCGTTCGCGATCACGGAAACAGTGAGACGGTCTTTCGGGAACTCGTTCAGCGAGGCATTAAACCCGAAGATGCCGCCGCCGTGACCGATACGCTGGTGCCCGTCCACATCGCCGATGAACAGCGCATAGCCATATTCGAACGGCGGCATGTCGGCCGGGCGATCCTTGACGGCGGTCGTGCTGTTCTGCCCATTGTTCAGCTTGCCCGGCGCGATCATCGCCTTGAACGATGCGGGCTTCAGAATCTTGCCGCCGAACAGCGCCGCGTTCCAACGCGCAAGATCGTTTGCCGACGAACGCATGGCACCCGCCGCGCCCGGCACGGTCATCGAAATGAACGCCGCGTTTTTGAACTGATGGGGGCCGGTCCCGTCATAGCCCGCGACGCGGCCGGGCAGGATGACGCTTTCATCGTCAAGCGCGGTGTGCGTCAGCTCGAGCGGACCGAAGAAACGATCCTGCAGGACGGCGCCGAGCGGCTTCTTTTCCGCCTTCTCGATGACGCCGCCCAGGATGAAATAGGCGGTGTTGCTGTAGTTCCAGCCCGTGCCCGGCTCGAAATCCTGCGTCTTCGGCATCTTCGCGAAATGCGCGACCCATTCGTCCGTCGTGCGCTTCAACCCGGCTTCCTGAAGGAAACTCGCATCATCGGTGTAGCTGTGAATCCCGGAGGTGTGATGCAGCATCTGCTTCAGCGTCACGTCCGCGGCGCGCGGGAAATCCGGATAGTATTTCGAAAGCTTGTCGTCGAGCGAGAGCTTGCCCTCCTCCTCGAGCTTCACAAGCGCTGCCGCCGTGAATTGCTTGGTGACCGATCCGATGCGGAAAATGCTGTCGTTGTTCACGGGTGCATTGAGCTCGAGATTGGCGGAGCCGTATCCCTTCACCAGAACGGGTGCGCCGTCCTTGTAGACCGCGACCTGCAGGCCCGGGCTTTCGCCGGCGGCAATGGCATCCTGCACAGCTTTATCGATAGCGGCCGCGAGCGCAGCGTTGTCCGCGGCAAAAGCGGTTCCGCACAAAAGAACGCTGAGCACCGCACCCGTCGCCAGAGTCCGCATCGATACGATCATGTTACACCTCCCAAGTTGAATTCCCGTCAGGCCGCCGCAACCGCGGCCTGGATCGGCCCTGCAAGTATCTCATCCACCGCAGCCTCGATGCCGAAGCGCAGCGGATCGAACGCGGGCAGGCCGGTCCGCGCGCTGGCATCTTCGAGTGCACGCAGGGCCGCATCCTCATCGAGCGCGGAGGTGTTGAGGCTGATACCGACGAAGCGCGCGGCGGGATTCGTGCGCTGCGCGTGCGGTAGATAGGCGGAGATCGCGGCCTCGATCGTGGGCAAGGGATAGCCCGGAAAAAAGCTCGTCTCGGTGCGCACCGGATCGTGACAGAGCACCAGCGCATCGGGCTGGCTGCCGTGCAGCAGGCCGAGCGTTACGCCCGCATACGCGGGGTGGAACAAAGCGCCCTGCCCTTCGATCACGTCCCAATGATCGGGCGCGGCATCGGGGGAGAGGGTTTCGGCCGCGCCGGCGATGAAATCGGCGACGACGGCATCGATCGCGATGCCCCTACCCGAGATCATGATGCCGGTCTGGCCCGTGGCGCGGAATGTGGCGTCAATCCCCCGCGCGCGCATCGCCTGGGTGAGCGCAAGCGCCGTGTATTTCTTGCCAAGCGCGCAATCCGTACCGACCATCAGCGCCCGCCTGCCGGTGCGTTTGCGGCCGGTCGCAATTGGAAACGCTGTCTCGCTGTGACGCACGTTGTGCAGCGTGCGCCCGAGCCGTGCCGCGGCTTCGGCGAGAGCCGGAAATGTTTCGAGCCGGATGTGCATACCGCTCACGATATCCAGCCCCGCCTCAAGCGCTTCGAGCAGAACGCCCTGCCATGCCGCGGGCAACTGTCCGCCAACCGATGCAATCCCGATCAGAAGCGACCGCGCGCCGCGCGCGGCCGCCTCCGATGGCGAGAGGTCGGGGAGACCGATATCGAGCGTTGACGGTGTCAGCCGCAATTGGCCGACGCAATCCTCGCGCGCCCAGTCCCGTACCCCGAGCGCCGTCTTGGCGAGCGTCGGATTTTCCGCGTCCGCCAGGAACAGCAGATAGGGCTTTTCGATATCGGTCACGAATGGCTTCAGTATTTGAAGCCGAGCCGCATCCCGAGCGTCCGCGGCTGGATGATTGTCCCCCTGCCGATGAGCCCCGCGCCGCCGCCGCTCGAATAGTTGGTCAGCCCCTGCGAGTCGGTCAGATTGCGGGCGAACGCTTCGACCGAGATCTGCCCGAACCGGGCGGCAAGCCGCAGATCGAGGGTGTTATAATCCGGAAGACGCGCATGGTTCGTAGTGGCAGGCGCCGTCGAAAAATCGCTGTATCGCGAACCGACATACGTCCACGTCACCCCGCCCGACAAGGTGGAGCCACCGGCCAGTTCGTGGACGTAATCGATCGAAACCGCGTTCTGGAATTCCGGCACGTACGGCAGGCGCTGGCCTGCCAGGCCGCCAAAGGCGGGCGCATCCTGCGTGAGACGCGCACGCGTGTAGCCCCCCGTCACCGCGAAGGTGAGCGGCTTCACCGGGTTCAGGCTCAGCGTGTATTCCAAGCCCTCGCTGCGGGCATTGCCGCCGTTCCCCTGAACGGAGAAGGTCTGCCCATTTGTTTCGGACACGAAATCCGTGATGAGCTGCACGTCCGTCCAGTCGATGCGATAAATCGCGACATCGAAATTGAACACCCGGTCGGCGGTCGAGCCCTTGACGCCGAGTTCGTAGTTGGTCGTGTTATCCGAACTGTAGAATGTCGGGAAATCGGCAGGTGCGCCGGGCACGACCAGCACCGGACCGCCGGGGCGGTAACCCGTCGCGAGGCGTGCGTAGACCGATACGTCGCGGTTCAGCATAAGGCGCGGTGCGATCGAGTATGTGAACTTGTTCTCGCTCGTCCGGATTTCCGGATTCACGATCGGGTCCGGACCACCGCTGCCGATCAGGCCCGCACCGCTCGTGACTTGCGAGCGTTGCCGATTGTGCGAATAGCGACCGCCCGCCGAGATTTCAAAGCTCTCGCCGAACTTGAACGTGGCTTCGCCGAAACCCGCGTATTCCTTGTATCGCGCGGGAAGTGAACTGCCACCGAAGGGGAGCGGCACTTCCAGCACGACGGACGTATCGCTCTCCCGCACAGCGTCATAGTACTGGGTGAAGGTGATGTCTTCGTTGGTGTAGAAGCCGCCGATCTGCCAGTTGAATCGCATGAAACCGGCATCGACATCTTCATTCGAGGCCAGCCTGATCTCTTCGTTGAATTTCGTGAAGCTGTCTTCCTGTCGCCCCCAGATCGCGATCGGCTCGCCGTAAACACCACCGAACAACGCCGCCGCGGTCAGGCCGGGCGCAAGCTGCAGATGCGAGATGTCGTTGCGGTAGAAAGATTTGTACTTGCTGTAGCTGGTCGATGAGAACAGGCTCACCCCGCCGAGATCGTAATTGATGACGCCATTATAATATTCAAAGCGGCGAAATGAGCTTTCCTGCGCATACGTGTTCAGAATGGGTTCGCCGCCGTTGGCGACCTTCGACGCCACGGAGGGTTGGGCGTTCAATCCCCCGACCAGCTCAAGCGCGCCGCTGCCGTCGAAGTCACCGCGCTGCAAAGCAGCGGTCAGACGCACGCTGAGGGCTTCCGTCGGTTCGATCTGGAGCTGCCCGCGCAGGCTGTATTGCTCGCCGCCGTTGACATCCTTTTCGCCGCGGGTCGGATTATCGATATAGCCGGCAACATCCTGATAGGTGCCGGTTACGCGCAGCGCCGCGATTTCACCGAGCGGCACGTTCACGGCGCCCTGTGCGATCCAACCAGTTTCGCCGTGGCGCACAGAATCAAAGCCCGCCTGACCGCGCGCTTCGAACACGCCCAGTCTGGGCTTGTTGGTGATGTAGTGCAGCAAACCGCCCTGCGCCGTGGCTCCGTAAAGCGTGCCTTGCGGCCCGCGCAGCACTTCCACGCGGTCGAGATCGAACGCCAGAAGATCGGCCGTGAGCAGCGAACCGTTGAACAGGGAAGAGGCCGACGAAACAACAATATCGTCCACCATCGTGGCGACCGATGCGCCCGATCCGCCCGCGTTCTGGCCGCGCAGCACAAGGCGTGTGCCGCCGTTTCCGGTCGCCTGGATCGAAAAGCCGGGAACCTGCGATGCAAAATCCGCGATTTGCGTGAGGTTGCGGCGTTCCATGTCTGAACCGCTGATCGCGCTGATGCTGAGCGGCACATCGACGAGGCGTAGCTCGCGCTTGGTGGCGGTGACGATGATTTCGTTGCCCGTCAGATCTTCAGCCTCTCCGCCTGCGGATTGCGCGATTGCGGGCGCGCTGATCAGCAAGGCCAGTACGGAAACCGTTGCCGAAAGAGATCCATTCTGCCGTAGAAACATCTGCGATTCCCCCCACGTTGGCGAATGGATCGCCATGCAGCGAGCCACCGCGTTTTAAAGCCCATTCGGGCCAGTCCCATCCTGACGCTATCAAACGCCTCCTTGATGTCAATAATGTTTCTATTTTGGAAAGGGGCGAACCTCCCACTTACCGGGCGACGTGTGGAGAGGCGGCCACACGCCAGATGCCAGGGCAGCGATATTGCGCTCCCCTGTCAAACGCGCAGGTTCAAAGATGTCAGCGCGTCTTCGGTTTGCGCGTGCGGGACTTCGGTGCCGGATCGTCGGGCGTGCGCGCAGCCTCGGCAGACGGTTCCCCATAGACGAAGTCCTCGGCCCGCTCCGTGCAGACCGCGATGATATCCGTGCCGCCCGGCGTCTTCGAGAGATAGGCGTGGCCCATACGGCTATCGATGTAGATGCTGTCGCCGGGCTCAAGAATCTCCGGTTCGTAGAACTCACTGTGCACTTCGAGCACGCCGTCGAGCACGTAAATCCACTCCTCACCGTCGTGGCTTATCAGCGGCCCGAACTCTTCCAGCGTAGCAGCGTGCACACGGCCCCTGATCGGCACGATGCGCTTGCGGCTGAGTTCGGGCGAGACATACAGATAGTCGTAGCTGCCCGTCTGGATGTTGCGCCCCTCGCCCTTGCGCGCCACGCTGCGCCGCCCGCCGGCATGAACTGCGGTTTGGGCGGTGTCGGTGAACAGGCTGCCGATATCAACGCCAAGGGCGCCAGTCAGCTTCGTCAATTTGTCGTAGGTGAGGCCGAGGCGATCGTTTTCCATCTTCGAGAGCGCCGACACCGAATAGCCGGTGCGCGCGCTCATCACGCTGAGGGGAATGCCGCGGGCTGTGCGCAACGCCTTGATTTTCCGGCCCAGGCCACCCTGCTCGATCATGTTCCTCACCACTCCAACTGCCGGGGGGGGGGGACTTATCGCAACTGCTTGCCATGCGCGCAATGTTTCCATATCGGAAAGCACTGAGAATTCGATCCGGGGAGGAAAAAGCATGTCGAAGACCGCGCTTCTGCTTTTGGGAATGGTGGCGCTGTCCACCCCCGCCGCCGCTCAGAGCTACGACATCCTCGTTCGCGGCGGCACGATTTACGATGGGTCGGGCAAGCCCGGCTATGTCGGCGACGTGGCCGTCAGCGGTGGAAAGATCGCCGCCGTGGGCAAGCGCGTGCGCGGCAAGGCAGCGAAGATTATCGAAGCGCGCGGGCTTGCCGTTACCCCGGGCTTCATCGATGCGCACAGCCATGTCGACTACGGCCTCGAAGAGCGCACGGGACCGATGCTCGACGAGCAGGATCTCCTCCAGGGCGTGACGACGATCCTGATGGGGCCGGACGGCTATTATTCACCAGAAAACATCAAGCAGCGCATGGCGCAGTTGAAGACGCGCGGCTCGGGCGTCAATTACAGCTGCTATGTCGGCCACAACGGCATCCGCGAGCAGATCATGCCCGGCATCCATCGCCCGGCGAATGCCGAAGAGACGACGGCCATGGCCGCGCTGGTCCGTGAAGGCATGGAGATGGGCTGCGTCGGTCTGTCGACCGGCCTGATGTACAACGGCGGCATGTTCAGCGACACGAACGAAGTCGTCGCGCTGGCGGAGCAGGTGAAACCGTTCGGCGGCACCTATGATTCGCACACGCGCAACCCATCCCTGCAAATGCTGAAATCCGAGAAGGAAGCCATCGAGATCGGAAAGCGGGCCGGGATTCCCGCGAAGCTCGGACACCTGAAAGCCACCGGCCTTATCAACAAGGGTCGCATCGGCGACGTTATCGCTGCGGTCGAGGAGGCGCGCGCCGCAGGTCAGGAAGTGGTTGCCGATCAGTATCCCTACGACGGTGCCGCCACCGGACCGCTTGCCGGCATCTTCGTGCTTCCGGGCGGCAAGGACATGCCGTCTGCGGCCGATGTCCGCGCGGCTCTCAAGGACCCGAAAATGCGCGCTGTCGTCCGCGAACTGACCGAGCACGGCGAGGCCGGCGGTTTCTCGTGGGTGAAAGCCGTCGGCTACGGCAACATGCGCATCGTCGACGCGCCGGGCGCTCCTGAACTCGTCGATCAGAACATCGAGCTGCTCGCAAAGGCATGGGGGATGGAGCCGTTCGATCTGGTCGCCCGGCTCGTCCAGGATCAGTCCGACGCGCTGCTCATCACGCTCGGCACGATCGACGAGGCCGACGTGCAAAAGCTGATGGTTCAGCCGTGGGTGATGATCGCGAGCGATGGCGGCTACAGCGCGCCCGAGGGGGCCGAGATCGACATCATGGGCTATCATCCGCGCGCGACAGGCAGCTTCGCCCGCGTGCTCGGCCGCTACAGCCGCGACCTCAAACTGCTCCCGCTCGAAGAGGCGGTGCGCAAGATGTCGAGCCTGCCCGCCGCGCATCTCAACCTCACCGATCGCGGCCTTCTGAAGCCCGGCCTCGCCGCCGACATCGCCGTTTTCGATCCGGCGAAGATCACCGACCGTTCAACCTACGCGCGTCCGGCGCTCCGCGCCGAGGGCATGGTCGCCGTCATCGTCAACGGCGAAACGGTGCTGGAAGGCGGAAAGGTCACAGGTGCGACCCCCGGCCGCTTCGTTGCGCGCGGGTTGGTGCCGTCGAAGCGATAGAGCCCCCTGGGTCAGCGACCGGGGGTCAGGCTGATCACGCGCTCGGCAACCTTTTCAACCGCCGGGCGCGTGTAGGTCATCGGCGCAAACTCGCCTGCCAGCCATCCTGGCAGGAAATCCCGGTAGTGCGGGCTTGACGCGTCCGCCGACTGGCCGGGCATGTTCATGAACACCGATTTGTCCCAGTCGCCGACGTCCATGACGATGCGCACGGAGGGACCATGGATGGCGGCGAGATCCTTGCCCGGCATCGCAAGCGCGACCGTGGTTCCCGACCCGCCCACCGGCTGCGGCCCGATCGTCATCGCCTTCAGTTCATCGGCGCGAAGGAGCGTGCCGAAGGGAGGCTTCAGTTCGAGGGTGTGCACGGCGCCCCACGTCCAGCTTTCCATCTGCGGCCCGAGCCGCCGCCGAAGCTCATCGAGCGTGGTGGAAAGGCTCTCCCGCAGCACGGTTTGAGTCGTCGCGGCCGCGTCCGGTCCAAGCACGGCATCGCGCGTTTCGAGGATACGCAGCGCAGCGTCTGCCGACACGCGCGGCGCCAGCGGCTGCGCATCCGGCGCGACGGCATGAGCAACCAGCGCGGCTCCGAGGTGTGATGCAAGCCATGTGCCCGCGATCGCGGCGGCAGCGCTGTCCGCACGCATGTCGCCGTTCCATCCCCGCAGTAGGTCGAGCGCCTGTGCGCTATCCTCATCCCATCCCTTCGTCTCGTTCAGCAGCGCCAGAAGGCGCAGCGCGGAGAGATCGCGTATATCCATCTGCATGGCCGCCGCATCAGCCACGGAGACGCGCTCTCGGCCGGAGAAAAGCTGCGCGAGGCGTTCGTAGCGACTTCGATCGGCGAATTCGAAGCCGAGCGGCACGTCGGCCGGATAATCCTCCGGCACGTTGCGTTCGTTCGCAGTGGCGATCCAGCCCTGGGCGGGATCCTTGACGCTCGGAAGGTTGCGCGGGGCATGAAACCCGTTCCACTCGTAACGTCCGTCGCCCGGAACCGGCATCAGCCCGTCCCAGTTCGGCCGCACGGGCGCAAGGCCCGCGGCGGTCCAGCCTATGGCGCCGTCCGGGCCTGCCCAGATCAGGTTGAGCGGCGGCGTGCCCCAGTGATCCGCAGCTTTCCTGAAATCCTCCCAGCTCGCCACGTTCGCAAGCCACGAGGCGGCGGCATAGGCGGAGGTTCCCGGTTCGGACCAGACCGAACGAACCGCATAGGCCCGGTTGTCCTTCGGGCTGCGATGGATGACAGGGCCATGCCGGGTGAAACGCAGGTCCACGCTGACGGGTTTCCCGCCCTTGACCGCGATCCTCTCCCGGACGACGCGCATCTTCTCCCACTGTCCGCGATAGCGATACGCGTTGGGGCGGCCCGGCTGCGTCTCGTAGACGTAGACGTCTTCCTGGTCCGTGCTGAAGATGGTGAGCCCGAACGCGCCCTTGCCGTTGTGGCCGAAGGAAATGCCGGGCACCCCCGGTTCGCCCGCGCCGATCAGCGACAATCCCGGCGCTTCAATGTGGACGACGTAGCGCAGGCTCGGCACGGTAAGCGCGCGGTGCGGATCGTTTGCCAAAATGGGCCGGCCGGTTGTGGTGCGCGATCCCGCGATCACCCAATTGTTGGAACCATCCTTCACATCGTCGGGAAGCGCCTCCGCCACTTCGGTCAACGTATCGAAATTCACGGGACCGGTGGCGAGCGCGTAGTCGTCCATGACGTTCGCATCGATCGTGCACGGGTCGAGTCCCTCCGGCACCTGCGGGGTATGATCGGGATAGAGGCGCTCCGTCACGCGCGCCGCATCCAGCCCGCCCTTGCAGACAAGGCGCGCGCGCTGAATCTCTGAGTCCGCGTTCATCACCAGCGCGTGGGTGCGGATGCGCACGACATCCTCCGCGCGCCAGCGCGCCGGTTTGCTGTCGGTAATCGCGAACTCGCGCGGCACCGGTTTCTTTCCGGCCCGCACCTCATCGACATAGGCATTGATGCCGGCAACGAAGGCTTCGTAATTGCCCTGCGCACCCGGCCCGTAGCGGCGCCATTCGCTCTTCATGTCGCCGCGATAAAGGAAAAGGCGCGCGGCGCGATCCTGCTCCAAATGCGTTTCGCCGAAGCTTTCGGACAGTAGCCCAAGGCCCCGCTTGCGCCACAGGTCGATCTGCCACAGCCGGTCGCGTGCGACGTTGTATCCCTGGAGAAAATAGGCGTCGTGCGTGTTCGCCGCATAGATATGCGCCAATCCCCAGCGGTCGATGATGATCTCGGCAGGCGCCTTGAGGCCGCGTACCTGCCCTGTCTCGGTGGGGGTCGCGTGGAGGGTGCTTGCCGAAAACAATACGGCAAGCGCCGCGAAGACCCGAAGTCGCCTGATCAAGCCGTGCCCTCCTTCATATCCCGGACTGTCTATAACAGCCTGAACGGCGAGCGGAAGGAACCGGCTTCGAATGTTTCCTTCGCCGGAGATCAGGCGTTTCCTATAATATCAAATCGCGCCGTTCCCCTTGTGTTGAGCACGGTCAGGACCATTAAAATCACAATAATACATTGATATTTATAAATTTTATTTCTTCTGGCTGTATCGTGCGGCGCCCTAACAAATTTAGTGTATATGAAAAGTCAGTCATATCGGAGACCATATCCGGCGCATCAGCAGGACGTTCGGGGCATGACAAAGTTCGGCAAGGCAAAGTGGATACTGGGCGGCACCGCATTCGCCGTGCTGGCGCTCGCCGCAGGCGCATACGGGTGGCTGCGCACATCGCTGCCGGACTATTCCGGCACCCGGCAGGTCGCCGGGATCAGTGACACACTGGAGATCGTGCGCGATGCGCGGGTGGTTCCGCATATCTTCGCCGCGACACGTGACGACGGCTATTTCGGGCTGGGTTTCGTCCATGGCCAGGATCGGCTCTGGGCCCTCGAAATGACACGCCGCGCCGCACATGGCCGCCTTGCGGAAGCGATCGGCGCCGATGGGCTCGGCACCGACAAGCTCGTCGCCGCGCTCGATATCGAAGCCATCGCCGATCGCACCGAACGCCAGTATTCGCCCGCAACGCGCAGCGCCATCCGCGCCTATGTCGCGGGCATCAACGCGGCGCTCGATGCGCGGCGCGGGGCACTGCCGCCCGAGTTCCTGCTCACCGGCACCGCGCCGGGGCACTGGGAGGCGCGCGACGTCAGCCGCGTGGCCGGGCTGCTGACGCTCGGCTTCGGAGACTGGCGCGACGAATTGCTGCGCGCGCGGCTGCTGCCCGCGATCGACTGCGATGCGCTGCGCTCGCTGTTCGCCTCCGCCGCAGACGCCAGTCCGGTGACGTATCCGGATGCGCCGCATGCGGCGGGCGCGGCGGCAGACACGTGCGGCGCGGTGGCGCTGAAGCCGGTGAAGACGGCATCGGCCGAATCGCTCCCCTTCGGCCGCGCGCTCCCCGCATCGAACAGCTGGGCGGTCGCAGGCACGCGCACGGCGAGCGGCAAGCCCCTGCTCGCCAACGATCCACATGGCCCGCTCACCGCCCCGGCGGACTATTATCCCGTCCGTATCGTCGGCGCGGATTTCGAGCTGGTGGGCGCCTCCCGCCCCGGCCTCCCCGGCTTCGCGACGGCGCGCAACCGCGACATCGCGTGGGGCATCACCGATGTGATGGCGGACCAGACCGACCTCTTCGTCGAACGCCTCGATCCCGCTGATCCAACGCGGTACATGACACCCACGGGGCCGCAAAAGTTCGTGACGCGCACGGTGACGATCCCGGTGAAGGACAAGGCCCCTGAGCGCATCGTGCTGCGCTACACCGCGCACGGCCCGGTGCTTTCGGACATCGACGACGAAGCCGCCCGGCTGGTGCGCGAGCAATTGCCGCCGGGCCATGTCGTCGCGCTCTCGGGCGTCGATTTCCCGCGCGGCCAGCCGATCATGGAAGCCTTCGCGAACATCGCGACGGCGCGCGACTGGCCGGAATTCGAGCGCGCAATCGCGGACTTCCATTTCCAGCACAATTTCGCGTTCGCCGATCGTTCGGGCACGATCGCGATGGCGACCGCCGCGCGCATCCCGCGCCGCGGCGGCGACGGCTTCCTGCCCGCGCCCGGCTGGGACGCGCGCTTCGCGTGGGCCGGCTACGCGTATCCGCAGGAGATGCCGCGAACGGTGAACCCGGCGCCGGGTTTCGTCGCCAACGCCAACAACCGCACGCTTACCGGAGACCGCTTGTACGACAGCATCGCGTTCGAGCCGGGTTGGCGCGCCGCGCGCATCGTGCAGCAACTCGGCACGGCGAAAAGCGCCGATCGAGAAACGATGCGGCGGCTGCAACTCGATACGGTCTCAGCGCAGGTCGCGGCGATGATGCCCATTCTCGCCGCGATGAAACCCGCCACGGCAGACGGCCGCGCCGCGCTCGCCGCGCTCCGACGCTGGAACGGCGACATGGCAACCGACCGGGCCGAGCCGCTGATCTGGTCGGCGTGGTACAGGACGACGGCAACGGCGCTTCTGGAGCCCAGGCTCGGCGCGCTTGCGAAGGACTATCTCGGCGCGACCCGCCCACGCCTTGAACGCCTGCTCGCAGGAGAAGGCGGCTGGTGCGCGCACGATGCCTGCCCGGCACTCGCCGCCCGCGCGCTCGATAGGGCGGTGAAGGATCTGCGCGCGCAACATGGCGACATAGACACATGGCGCTGGGGTGACGTGCACCGCGTGCGCTTCCGGCACGACATCTTCTCGCATCTGCCGCTCGTCGGGGCGCACCTCGTCGCGTCGCCCGCCGCGCCCGGCGACGCGACGACGGTAAACGCCGGGCTCTCCAT
Source organism: Sphingosinicella sp. (assembly GCF_013911755.1). GTDB lineage: Bacteria > Pseudomonadota > Alphaproteobacteria > Sphingomonadales > Sphingomonadaceae > Sphingosinicella. The sequence goes on along the minus strand of NZ_JACESP010000022.1, from coordinate 18,179 downwards.
GCTTTGGGGCGACGATCCCTATGCGGATGTTTACGGCGCGCGCTACCGGCAGATCGTCGATCTCGCCGATCCCGCGCAGAGTCTCTACATGATCGCGCCCGGCATGTCGGGCAACGTGCTGTCGCCGTGGTTCGGGCATCTGGCGGAAGACTGGGCGGCGGGGCGTTACTTCCCGCTCACCGGCAGCGCAACGGAACGCCGCAAGGATTCCGTGGGCGTGCTGATACTGAAGCCGCGATGATCAGCGGCTGTTCCGCTTACTGTCCGTTTGACCTATTGCGTCTGTTTGTTCGTTGAAACTCGCCGGGAGCGCATGGATGGGCCGACCGCCCACGAAACTCGCCGAAGCGCTGCGGGCACTGCGCCGCCGCATGGGGCTCACCATGTCGGAAGTCAGCCGCCGCACGGGCGTCGCCATCTCGACGCTCTCGAAGGTCGAATCCGGCAAGATGTCGCTCACCTACGACAAGCTCACGCAGCTCTGCCAGGGTCTCGGCGTCGATCTTGCCGATCTGCTCGGCGGGCCGGCGCCCGCGCAGGGCGACACGGCGAAGGGACGGCGCAGCATCAACCGCATCGGCGACGGTGTCGTCGTGCGCACCGAGCACTACGATCACTGCTATCTCAGCACCGACGTGTCGGGCAAAGCGTTCGTGCCGCTTGTCGTCTCGCCGCAGTCGCGTTCCTTTTCGGACTTTCCCGATTACGTCCGCCACGGCGGCGAGGAATTCGTCTACGTCTTGGAAGGTGCGGTCGAGGTGCACACGGAATATTACAAGCCGGTGATCCTGCAGGCGGGCGAATCCATGTGGATGGACAGCCAGATGGGCCACGCCTATGTGGCCCACGGCGACGCGCCGTGCCGCGTGATCGCGGTGTGTTCGGGGAACGAAACCGAGTTGATCGACGCGGTGAACGCGGTCGATCATCACCCCGCGCAAAAACCGGAATAAAGCCCCCGGAGATACGCAGTCCCGACCTTGTTCATGACAAGAGTTTCCTATACGCTAAACTTGAATTTAACTTCAAAAAGGCTGCCCACTTGAAGATTGCCGACTTCAGCGCCTCCAAGGCCCGCGGCGCGCTCACCGTGCCACTTGCCGCATTGGCCCTCGCCGCCTGTGCAGGCCAGCCCGAACACGTGGATCTGCTCCTCCGCGGCGGCCTCGTCTACGACGGCACGGGATCGCCGCCGCGCGCCGTCGATGTCGGCATCGCGGACGGCCAGATCCGTTTCGTAAAGAAGGCGTCGTCGCGTGTCGTCGCCGCGCGGACGATCGATGCCGGCGGCCTCGCCGTCGCGCCGGGCTTCATCGATGCGCACAGCCACGCTCCCGAAGCCGTGGAGCGCATCGAGGGACCGTTCATCGACGCGCAGGATCTGTCGCAGGGTGTCACCACGATCATGGCGAGCCCCGACGGCGGCCTCTCGCCGCGCGTGATGCGCCAGCTCCAGGCGGCGCTCACCGCAAAGGGCATGGGGGTCAACTACGGCTGCTACGTCGGCCACAACGGCATCCGCGAAGACGCGATGCCGGGCGCGCGCCGCACCGCGACGCCCGAGGAAGTCGAACGCATGGCGGCGCTTGTGCGCGAAGGCATGGAGATGGGCTGCGTCGGCCTTTCCACCGGGCTCATGTACGATCCCGGCATGTTCGCGACCGAGGCCGAGGTGCAGGCGCTTGCCGCCGCCGTGAAGCCCTATGGCGGCACCTACGATTCGCACACGCGCGATCCCGGCTTCCACATGGTGGAGTCGGAGCGCGAGGCGATCGAACTCGGCAAGGCCGTTGGCATCTCCGCGAAGCTCGCGCACCTGAAGGCCACCGGCCTCATCAACAAGGGCCGCATCGGCGAGGTCATCGCGATGGTCGAGGCGGCGCGCGCGCAAGGCTTCGATATCGTCGCGGACCAGTACCCCTTCGACGGCGCGACCGTGCGCGCGGTCTACGACCTCTTCGTCCTGCCCGACGGGCGCGGCGACCGCCAGGTGACGGAGACGGAAGTACGCGCCGCGCTCGCCGACCCCGCCCGCCGCAGCGCCGTGCGCGAGGCGACCGAGAACGGCGTCGACAAGGGCTTCTCGTGGATCAAGGCGGTCGGCTACGGCAGCATGAGAATCGTCGATGCGCCGAAAAACCCCGACCTCGTCGATGAGAATATCGAGCTGCTCGCGAAGAAGCGCGGCATCGCGCCGTTCGATCTTCTCGCCGACCTCGCCGCCCTCAACAATGTCCGCGTCACGCTCGGCACGATCGACGAGGCGGACATCCGCGAACTCATCGTGAAGCCGTGGGTGATGGTCGCCAGCGACGGCGCCTATGTCGACGCGCAGTCGCTTGCGCGCGGCTATGCGCATCCGCGCGCCAGCGGCAGCTTCACGCGCGTGCTCGGCCACTACAGCCGCGACCTCAAACTGTTCCCGCTCGAAGAGGCGATCCGCAAGATGACTGGCTTTCCCGCCGCGCATCTGGGGCTTGCCGATCGGGGCCGGCTGATGCCGGGGCTCGCGGCGGACGTCGTGCTGTTCGATCCCGCGACCGTGGCCGCGCGCGCCACCTATGCGGACCCGGGCGCTTTTTCCACCGGCATCGCCACGGTGATCGTGAACGGCAAGGTCGCCTTCGAGAATGGCAAGCCGACCGGCGTCACCGCAGGCGAGTTCGTGCCGAGGAAACGCTAAAGGCAGCGCTATCGCTGGTCTTCGACCACTGCCCGCAGTGGCGACGGCGCGGCGGCTTTGCCGCAGCGCTCCAGTTCGTCGATGGTGGCTCTCGCCAAAGCGCGGTAGGCTGGAAGCACTTCGGGGCAGTCGTCCGCGAGTGCGGCCAGGTGCCCGCGGATCATGTTTGCATCGCCGCGCAGCAGCGGCCCGGAAAGCGCGTCAAACCCCTTCGCGATGCTGTTTTCGAGCGAAGCCCGCACCAGCGGCGCGACAAGGGTTTCGGGGTGTTCGACGCCCGCCGCATGGAGCGCGCGTGTCGCCCCCGCGAAGAGCGTGACGAGGTGGTTCGCGGCGTGGGAGAGTGCCGCGTGATAAAGCGTGCGCCGGTCTTCGGCGATCTCCATGGCGACGCCGCCCAGCGCTTCGACCACCCTCCGCGACTGCCGCGTCGCCTCGGCGTCCGATCCGGTAATCGCGAAGCAGGCGCCCGCCATGCGCTGGACTTCGAGTTCGGGGTTGCCCGTGAAGGTCATCACCGGATGGATCGCCGCCGTCCGCACACCCAGGAGGCGGAGCGGTTCGAGAACGGCAGCGCCGCTGCCGCCGCTGACGTGGAAAACCAGCGCGCCCTGCCGAAAACGAACGCCCGCGAGGACGTCCACGATCTGCGGCAGTGCGTCGTCCGAAACGGCGATGGCGATCACGTCGCATTGCGCTGCGATCCCCTCGAGCGACCGTGCCGCCGACACGCCTTCCGCCTGCAAACGTCCCGGTGTCCGGCCCCACATCATCGATCGGCCGCCGAACCCCAGCGCCAGTGCGCGGGCGACCCGGCCCGTCCCCACGATGCCGACCTGCCCGGCGATCACGCCGCCGCCTCGCTCTCCAGGATCGGCAATTCCGTCGTCGACTTGATTTCCGAAAGCGCCACCATCGAATGCACCTCCTGCACGCCCGGCAGCTGCGAGAGTTTTTCAAAAAAGAAGCGTTCGTAAGTTTCGATGTCGCGCGTGACGATGCGCAGCATGAAATCGACCGGGCCGAGCAGAACGAAGCAGTCGAGCACTTCGGGAAACTCGCGGATCGCATCGGAGAATTTGTGGAGATTGGATCGCCCGTGCCGGGTGAGCTTCACCTGCGCGAACACCTGCGTGTTGAGACCCATCTTGCGCCGATCGAGGAGGCTCACCTGCGCCTTGATATAGCCCGCCTCTTTCAGCCGCTGGATGCGCCGCCAGCAGGGGGCCTGAGACAGTCCGACCTCCTCGGCGATTTCCGTCGTGGGCCGCGACGAATCCCTCTGAAGGATGGCGAGGATCTTGCGTTCGAACGGGTCCAGCTCATCCAGCATGATCTATTCCACTAGAGCGTCGTTACAGCATAACTCATTCCCTATATCGCTCAGCACACACATACGAGCAATTTTTATCAGCCGAATGCGTGTTACGCTTTGCGTGAAAGGGAGGTCCGATGGTCCACCGGCCGCACGAAGTCAGCGATTTTCAGGAAGATATCCACGTCGTCAGCAATGCGGATGGCGAAGTGATCGGCGTCATCGCCATTCATTCTACCGCCCTCGGCCCCGCGGCGGGCGGATGCCGCTTCTGGCACTACGACAGCCATGCCGACCTCACCGCCGATGCGATCCGGCTTGCGCGCGGCATGAGCTACAAGAACGCGGTCGCCGGGCTGCCGCTCGGCGGCGGCAAGGCGGTTCTGCAACGCCCAGCCGGCAGCTTCAATCGCGCCGCGCTGTTCCGCGCCTTCGGCGATGCCGTGGAAAGCCTTGGCGGCGCCTATGTCACCGCCGAAGATGTCGGCACTGCTGTCTCCGATATGGAGCGTGTTCGCGAGCGCACACGCTATGTCGCCGGCCTTGATGCGGAGCCGGGCAAAAGCGGCGGCGACCCCTCGCCGTGGACCGCGCGCGGCGTGTTCGAAGCGATGCAGGCCGCAGCCCGCTTCGCGCTCGGCAGCAACCTTGAAGGCCTCACGGTTGCTGTGCAAGGCACAGGCAATGTCGGCGCTGCGCTCTGCCGTATGCTGCGCGCAGCAGGCGCGCGGCTCGTCATCGCGGATGTCGACCGCCGCCGGGTCGATGCGCTCGTCGCCGAACTTGGCGCCCGCGCCGTCGGCGTCGATGAAATCCTCGCCGCGGATGCCGACATCCTGGCGCCCTGCGCGCTCGGCGGTGTCCTCAGCAGCCGCACGATCCCCAGTCTTAAGGCGCGCCTCATATGCGGCGCGGCAAACAATCAGCTTGAGACCGAAGCCGACGGCAAGGCGCTCGCCGCACGCGGTATCGTCTACGCGCCGGATTATGTTGTGAACGCCGGCGGCATCATCAACGTATCCGCGGAATATCTCGGCGAAGCGCCCGAAGCGGTCGAGCGCCGCATCGCCGAAATCGCGCCGCGCCTCACCGCCATTCTCGAATCCGCTGCCCGGGAACACATACCCGCCAATACCGTTGCCGATACGCTCGCCCGCCGCATCATCGCGCGCGGACAGCGTGCAGCGGCATGAGCGGGCGCAAGGACATATCTATGCTCAAGAACAGCACGCGTCTGCACATACCGGAGCCGGGCTGCCGCCCCGGCGAAACGCCCGACATGTCGCATATCAAGGTGCCGCCCGCAGGCGAGGTCCGCCGACCGGCCGAAGACACCGACCCGGCCGAGATTCGCGATCTCGCCTGGGCGCTGATCCGCGTTCTCGACGACGCGGGCAACCCGGTGGGCGACTGGAACCCCGGACTTTCCGCCGACATGCTCGAAAAGGGTCTGCGCGCCATGATGCTGACGCGGGCCTACGACGCGCGCATGGTCCGCGTGCAGCGGCAGGGCAAGTCCAGCTTCTACATGAAGTCCACCGGCGAGGAGGCCGTCGCCGTCGCTGCCGCGCTCGCGCTCGAATACGGCGACATGTGCTTCCCCACCTATCGCCAGCAGGGTCTGCTCGTGGCACGGGACTGGCCGCTCGTCGACATGATGAACCAGGTTTATTCGAACAGCCGCGACCGCCTGAAAGGCCGGCAGATGCCGGTGTTTTATTCGAGCCGCGAGGCGGGCTTCTTCTCGATCTCCGGCAATCTCGGCACGCAGTACAGCCAGGCTGTCGGCTGGGCGATGGCGTCCGCTTCGGCGAGCGACAGCCGCATCGCCGCCGCCTGGATCGGCGAGGGCGCAACGGCGGAAGGGGACTTCCACTACGCGCTCACCTTCGCCAGCGTTTATCAGGCGCCGGTCATCCTCAACATCGTCAACAACCAGTGGGCGATCTCGTCCTTCTCCGGAATCGCGGGCGGCGAACGCACGACCTTCGCCTCGCGCGGTCTCGGCTACGGCATCCCCTCGCTTCGGGTGGACGGCAACGACTTCCTTGCTGTCTACGCCGTCACGCGCTGGGCAGCGAACCGGGCACGCAGCGGCCTTGGCCCTACGGTGATCGAACTTTTCACGTACCGCGCCGAAGGCCACTCCACCTCCGACGACCCAAGCAAATACCGGCCCGGTTCGGAAGCCGCCGTGTGGCCGTTCGGCGATCCCATCGAGCGACTGAAAGCACACATGATCGGCGCCGGTCTCTGGAGTGAAGATCGCCACGCGCAGCTTGAAAAGGAACTGGAGGAAGAGGTGCGCCGCGCAGGCAAGGAATCCGAAAGCTACGGCACGCTGAAGGAAGGCGCGCGTATTCCGGCCTCCACCATGTTCGAAGACGTCTACAAGGAGATGCCGCCGCATCTTGTCGAACAGCGCAAGCAGGCGGGGGTATAACGCCGTGGCGACGATGAACATGATCGAGGCGCTCAACAGCGCGATGGACGTGGCGCTGACGCGCGACCCCGCCGTCACCATCTTCGGGCAGGACGTCGGCTATTTCGGCGGCGTATTCCGCGCAACCGACGGTCTCCAGCGCAAGCACGGCCTCACCCGCGTATTCGACGCGCCGATCTCCGAAGGGGGCATCGTCGCCGTCGCGGTCGGCATGGGCGCTTACGGCAAGCGGCCGGTCGTCGAGATTCAGTTCGCGGACTACATCTATCCCGCCACCGATCAGCTGATCTCCGAAGCTGCGCGGATGCGTTATCGCACGGGAGGTGAATGGTGGTCCCCGATCACCGTGCGCAGCCCTTATGGCGGCGGTATCTACGGCGGCCAGACGCACAGCCAGAGCCCCGAAGGCATCTTTACGCACGTCGCGGGCCTCAAGACGGTGATTCCATCCAACCCCTACGACGCCAAGGGGCTGCTCATCGCCGCGATCGAAGATGACGACCCCGTGCTCTTCTTCGAACCGAAGCGCCTCTACAACGGCCCCTTTGACGGCCATCACGACAAGCCCGTCGAGCCATGGTCGAAGCACCCCGCAAGTGAAGTGCCAGACGGGCATTATGTCGTGCCACTCGGCAAGGCGAACGTCGTGCGCGCCGGGGGCGCCGTCACCGTACTCGCCTATGGCACGATGGTGCACGTCGCGCTCGCGGCTGCGCAGGAAACGGGTATTGATGCCGAGGTCATCGACCTGCGCACGCTCGTCCCGCTCGATCTTGAAACCATCACACAGTCCGTGAGCAAGACCGGCCGCTGCGTCGTCGTCCACGAGGCGACGCGCACCTGCGGTTTCGGAGCTGAACTCGCCGCACTCGTGCAGGAACATTGCTTCTTCGATCTCGAAGCGCCGATCGAGCGCGTGACGGGGTGGGACACGCCCTATCCGCACGCGTTCGAATGGGAATATTTCCCGGGACCCAAGCGCGTCGGCGATGCGCTACGCCGCGCGATGGAGGCGTAAGGTCATGGCGAATTACGTCTTCAAGCTCCCCGACATCGGCGAGGGCATCGCCGAAGCCGAACTCGTTCAGTGGTACGTGAAGCCCGGTGACGTAGTCGCCGAGGACCAGCCGCTTGCCGACGTGATGACCGACAAGGCGACCGTCGAACTCACCTCGCCCGTATCCGGCACTATCGTTGCAATCCACGGCGAGGTCGGACAGCTCCGCCAGATCGGCTCGGCGCTCGTCGAATTCGCGCTGGAAGGTGAAGCCCCCGCCGAACCCGAAGCGGAAAGCCCGCCTGCACCTTCCCCCGCTGAGCCGCTGCCCGCAACCGAACCCTCAGCCACGCGCCCGAAGGCCTCGCCATTGGTGCGCCGTCTTGCGAAACAGGCCGGCGTGCAGCTCGAAGATGTGAAGGGTTCCGGCCCATACGGCCGCATTCGCCGACCGGACTTCGAAGCGCACATCTCCGCCGCGCAGCAATCGCAACCCTCGCGGTCCTCTGCCGATGAATTCACCGAAGTGAAGCTCGTCGGCCTGCGCCGCAAGATCGCCGAGAAAATGGAAATCTCGGCGCGGCGCATCCCCCACTTTGCCTATGTGGAGGAGGTCGATCTCACGGCGCTTGAAGCCGCGCGGGCAGAGCTCAATGCCCGCTACGGCGAACGCCCCAAGCTGACGCTGCTGCCCTTCTTCGTTCAGGCTCTCGTCCGCGTGCTGCCGCAATTCCCGCAAATTAACGCGACATTCGATGATGAAGCGGGCATCGTTCGCCACTATGCGCCCGTCCACGTCGGCATCGCGACGCAGACCGACAACGGCCTCATCGTGCCGGTCGTCCGCAATGCGCATGATCTCGGCCTTTGGGACCTCGCCGCGGAGATCGCCCGCCTCGCCGCCGCCGCGCGCGACGGCACCGCCAAGCGCGACGAACTCTCCGGCTCCACGATCACGATCACCAGCCTCGGCACGCTCGGCGGCATCGCGACGACGCCCGTCATCAATCACCCCGAGGTGGCGATCATCGGGCCCAACCGCCTCGTCGAACGCCCGGTCGTGCGCGGCGGCGCGATCGATATCCGCAAAATGATGAACGTCTCGTCGTCGTTCGATCACCGCGTCGTGGACGGCTACGAGGCCGCGCGCTTTATCGGCGAGGTGAAGGCGCTTCTCGAATCTCCGACGCTGCTGCTGGCGCGCTGATCCTACTGCGCGCGCCGCGCGGTGAGGATGCGCACGGGGCTGGCGATCATCTGCCCCTTCATCACGCCTTGCCCGAGCGTCGGCGAGGTCGGCGCATTCATGATCTTGCGCACCGTGTCCATGCCCTCGACAACGCGGCCGAACACCGCAAAGCCGAGATTGTCGCCGGGTTTCGACGGGTCGGCGTTCAACGAATCGAGCGCACCGATGGTGATGAAGAAATCGCCGTCGGCGCTTCCCGGCGCGCCGCGCGCCATCGAGATTGCGCCGTCGATGTGCGAAAGGCCGGTCTTGGTCGTCGGCTCGTGCGCGATCTTGGGCAGCACCTTCTTCGGGTTGCCCTGCGTACCGCCCTGGATGAGGCCGTAGCTGCCGTCGTCCGAAAGTTTCATCGCACGATAGAAGGCCGTGCCATCCAGCCGCTTTTGATCGACGTAGCGCAGGAAGTTCGCAGTCGTCAGCGGTGCGCGTTCTTTCTCCAGTGCCAGCACGATCGGCCCCTCGCTGGTGGTGATCGCGACACGCACGGTCTCGTAGACCTTCTCCGGCACAGGCGGCGGCGCGGGCGGCGCTTCGGCTGGCGTCGCCAGAATCTGTGGTTCAGTCCGCGGCTCGGTTTGCGCGAGCGACGGCATGGCGACGGCAACGGCGAGCAGCGCGGTGCAAAGGGCGGTCAAGCGAATCATGCCGGCAAGGTTAGTGCGGCTTGCCGTCGGGCGGAATCGCAAATCCGTCTCCCTTAGCCGACGAACGCGCGTTCAATCACATAATGGCCGGGCTCCGCGTTCGATCCTTCCAAAAATCCGAGAGCCTCGAACCGCGCGGCGAGCGACCGGATCATCGTCATGCTGCCGCACATCATCACGCGGTCGATTTCGGGGTCGAACGCTTTCGGCCCAGTCAGCGGGGGGCCGAACAGCGTCCCGTCCTCGATCAGCGCGTCGATGCGTCCAGTGGTGCGGAACGGCTCGCGTGTCACGGTCGGCAAATAAGAAAACTGCAAGAGCGCCTGATCCTGCACCAGCGGATCGCCCGCGAGGTGACTTTCCAGATCAGTTCGGTAGGCAAGGTCGCTCACCTGCCGCACCGAATGCACGAGCACGATCTGGTTGAACCGTTCGTAGATCTCGGGATCGCGCACGAGGCTCATGAACGGCGCAAGGCCCGTGCCTGTCGAGAGCAGGAATAGCCGCCGTCCCGGCAGCAGCGCATCGGCAACCAGCGTGCCCGTCGGCTTGCGGCCGAGGAAGAGCTGGTCGCCGGGCTCGATGCGCTGCAACTGCGCGGTGAGCGGCCCGTCCGGGACCTTGATCGACAGGAATTCCAGATCCTCCGCCCATGCGGGGCTGGCGATCGAATAGGCGCGCAGTAGCGGCCGCCGCTCGCCGGGCAGACCGATCATCACGAATTCGCCCGACCGGAAGCGGAAGCTCGGCGGTCGCGTGATCGTGAAGCTGAACAGATGTTCGTTCCAGTGCCGCACGGCGCACACGGTCTCCACTGTCAGCGCATCAGAAGGCGCGAGGATGCGGGCTGCCACGGCGCGGTCGCTCATGAATAGTCTTTCGTCTCAAGCTGGCGAATCGCGTGCCCTTTTACGCTATTGAGAATGATTTGCAAATAGTCATCCACTGCTCATGCAACGGGACAGAACGTCGCGGAACACCGCGTCGCATTGCAGCGGTCGCGCTGCCCGCCGAAATGTGCTAGCCGGGTCAAACAGATAGGCTGACGGCAAGGAGTCGCCGCTGTGTTCGAATCGCTTTTTGGTGCCATTGATGCCGTGCTGCTGGCACGCATCCAGTTCGCGTTCACAGTCAGCTTCCATTTCATCTTCCCCGCCTTTTCGATCGGGCTGGCGAGTTACCTCGCCGTGCTGGAAGCGCTCTGGCTGAAGACCGGCCAGGACCATTACCTTGATCTCTTCCGCTACTGGCTGAAGATCTTCGCGGTCGCTTTCGCGATGGGCGTCGTTTCGGGCATCGTCATGTCCTACCAGTTCGGCACGAACTGGTCGGTGTTCTCCGACAAGGCCGGGCCGGTCATCGGGCCGCTCATGGCCTATGAAGTGCTCACCGCCTTCTTCCTTGAGGCGGGCTTCCTCGGCGTCATGCTGTTCGGCATGGACAAGGTGGGGAAGAAACTGCACTTCACCGCGACGCTGATGGTCGCGATCGGCACCTTCATCTCCGCCTTCTGGATTCTCAGCGTCAATTCATGGATGCAGACCCCCGTCGGCCACATCCTCGGCGAAAATGGTCAGTTCCTGCCCGGCGACAGTTGGTGGACGATCATCTTCAACCCGAGCTTCCCTTATCGCCTGGTCCACACTGTGATCGCCGCCTATCTCACCACGGCGTTCGTCGTCGGTGCGGTCGGTGCATGGCATCTGCTGAAGGACCGTGCGAACCCGCACGCACGCATCATGTTCTCGATGGCGATGTGGATGGCCGCGCTCGTTGCTCCGGTGCAGATCTTCGCAGGCGACATGCACGGGCTCAACACGCTCGAACACCAGCCGGTGAAGGTGATGGCGATGGAGGGCCACTATCGGAGCCACCCGGAAGGCGCGCCCTTCTATCTCTTCGGCATACCGAACAGCAAAGAGCAGCGCATCGACTTTGCGATTTCGATTCCCAAGGCCTCATCGCTGATCCTGAAGCATGATCTGAATGCGCCGCTCGCGGGGCTCGACACCGTGCCGCGTGAAGAACATCCGCCCGTGGGCATCGTGTTCTGGGCGTTCCGCATCATGGTCGGCATCGGAATGTTGATGTTGGGAATCGGCATGTGGAGCCTCCTCGCCCGCGCGAAGGGCCGCCTTTACGACTGGCCGCTGCTGCACCGCGCGGCGATGGTGATGGGGCCGTCGGGCTTCGTCGCCGTCATCGCGGGCTGGGTCACCACGGAGGTCGGACGCCAGCCGTACACCGTCTACGGCCTGCTGCGGACCGTCGACAGCGCCTCGCCGCTTGCGGCACCTGCCGTGGGCGCCTCGCTCGTCGCGTTCGTCATCATCTACTTCGCCGTATTCGGCGCGGGCACGTGGTATATCCTGAAACTGATGTCGCACCGGCCGAAATCCGGTGAAGCGGGCGTCGAGGCCGAACCCGGCCCGACCCGAACAGCCGGCATCACCCCCGCACCCGCGCTGGAGGGCGGACAATGAGCGTCAACATCGATCTGACCACCGTCTGGGCGTTCATCATCGCGTTCGGCATCTTCGCCTATGTCGTGATGGACGGCTTCGATCTGGGCATCGGCATCCTGTTCCCTGTCTTCAAGGGCGAGGAACGCGACCAGGCGATGAACGCGATCGCACCGGTGTGGGATGGCAACGAAACGTGGCTCGTGCTCGGCGGCGGCGGGCTGTTTGCGGCCTTCCCGCTCGCCTATGCGATCATCCTGCCCGCCACCTATCCGCTCATCATCGCCATGCTGCTCGGCCTCGTCTTCCGCGGCGTCGCGTTCGAGTTCCGCTGGCGAGACCCCGCCCACCGCGCCTTCTGGGACGTGGCGTTCACCGGCGGTTCGCTCATCGCGGCGTTTTCGCAGGGGATGATCCTCGGCGCGATCCTGCAGGGCATCGCGGTCGACGGCCGGGCCTATGCGGGCGGCTGGCTCGATTGGCTCAGCCCCTACAGCCTGCTCACCGGCGCAGGCGTTGTCGCGGGTTACGCGCTGCTTGGCGCGACGTGGCTGATCGTGAAGGTCGAAGGCGGCGCGCTCGATCATGCGTACCGCCTCGCGGGCCGCGCCGCCATCGCCACGCTCGCGCTGATGGTCGCGGTCAGCCTCGCGACGCCGCTGCTCGAACACCGCTACTGGCAGCGTTGGTTCGATATGCCGAACATGCTCTTCACCAGCCAGGTGCCGCTGCTTGTCGCGATCGTCACCTACTTCCTGTTCCGCACGCTCAAAAAGCGCGCCACGTGGTCGCCGTTCTTGCTGTCGCTCGGCCTGTTCCTACTCGGCACGATCGGCCTCGGCATCAGCATGTTCCCCTATGTGATACCCGACAGCGTCACGATCTGGGACGCTGCCGCGCCGGAACGCAGCCAGGTGTTCATGCTCGTGGGCGTCGTCCTCGTCATGCCGCTTATCCTCGCCTACACCGCGTGGGCTTACTGGGTGTTCCGCGGCAAGGTCGGCAGCCATGGCTACCACTAGGCGAAGCCCCGGCGACGCTGCACCGCTCTGGAAACGCCTCGCCTGGATGGCGGCGATCTGGGCGGCGAGCGTCGCGGCGCTCGGCATCGTCGCGATGCTACTGAAAATCTGGCTGCGCTGAACTTTCAGGCCGGGTCGTCGACGCCGAGGTGACGCCCCGTCGCCCGCTTGTGCGCCCGCAGGATCGTCACGACATCCGCCTCGCGGTCGAACTGCATCCCGAACCGGCCGTGCTCCGCCCATCGCACGACACCGGCGAGCGGCGCATTGCCCGGCAGGTCCACCACCACGCGCGCACCAATCTCGGGGTAATAGGGGCTGCGCAGCCGCATCCCGCGTGCGGAAATTTCCACGACGGTCGCCGGGCCCGCCCACCCCCGCGTCCGCATCCGCGCCGACCAGAACAGCGCCAGCGACCGCGTGGCACCGCGCCGCTCCGGCCCTCCCGCGAGCGCTTTGCCGCCGTCACCGCGCCATGTGGGAAGTACGCCCTGCAACTTTGCAAAAAACTGGATCATCTGAGCCGCCCCTTGTCGAAGCTCGTGATCCCCCGTAGCGCCGATGTGCCCTCAAAAGTGTAAACAAACCTTTAATATGCACCCGCGGAAGTTGATTGCGCCGGCAATGTTGCAATTCCTGCAACGATCGATGCAGACTTTGCGGTGGTCAGCATCCCTTCGCAGGTGCAACAAAGGGCCTGCCAGAAATGGCGATCCTCCCCAAGGATTTTACTATTAGGGCCGGCCTTCGGGTCGGCCCTTTTCTTTTCAGGGCTGTTGCGGGAATTTCAGGCGGTGGCGGAAAGCGCGCCGGCTTCGGGCCGCACGGCGGATTCGGCCTGAATCCAGTCGCGGAACCGCCGCAGTGCAACGTCGGAGGCGCCCGGCTTCCGGGAAACCCACCAATAGCTGTAAGGCGTCGCGACGCTTTCGCCGAACGGCCGCTCCAGCCGGGCATCGCCTTCATAAAAGCGTACCGAGTCCTCAAGCGTCAGCGCGATGCCGAGCCCGGCCTCTGCCGCTGCGATCAGCATCGGCCCGCTGTCGTACTGCTCAGTGCGTCCGAGCGCGTTCTCATCGAGCCCCATCGCCTGCAGCCACAGCGGCAGCACCTTCGAAAGCCCGCCGTGCAGCAGCAGCGTGTGTTCGCGCAGCGCCTCACGCACGGGCGTTCCTGGCGGCACGAGACCCGGCGCGCAGACGGCAAAGCCCGCCTGCGGCTTCAATTCGCAGGATTCAGCCCCTTCGGGCACCCTTTCAGCAAACACGATGATGGCATCAAGGCTGGCGCCAAGCTTTTCGAACGGCGCGCCCGATGAATCGAAGCGCAACGCAATATCGGGATAGCGCGCGCGGAAGCGCGCGAGGCGCGGCAGCAGCCAAGCGCTCGCATAGGAGGGCGGTACACCGATCGCGAGGCCGCGCTCCCCATCCGCGCGTACATCACCCAGAATGCGGCCGATGGCATCGAAGTGCGGTGCGATCTGCGTGAACAGCCGGGCGCCCTCGGGTGTCGGCTTCAGTTCATGGTGCCGTCGCTCAAACAACGGCCGCCCCACGTGCGCCTCCAGCGACTGCAGCCGCCGGCTCAGCGCGGAAACGGAAAGGTTGAGCTCGGTGGAGGCCGCGCGCAACGTCCCGCCGCGGTAGGTCGCGACGAATGCTTCAAGTGAACCCATCGGCGGCAGGCGGCGCATGTTACGCCGCCAAGGCCGGTCCGGCGAGGCACCGGCTAAGCATCATGCCCTCACTGGCTTCCACCCGCTCCGCACCGTTGCGAGCGGCGATTGCAGGCGCATTGTTGCAACGCAGCATAATTTTGGCAAGAGTTGAAACCTTATTCGGAATTTTTCCTGATCGGGGGTCAAGGCATTCCATGGACTTACGCCCGCCGTTGCAAAACCAGAAACCCACGTTGCCAAGGTCGCAATGGTCGAAAGGGGGTCATTTTATATGCTGCGACGCACAAACGAACGGTTTTGATCGTTTGCTGAGCAGGGAGACTCATCATGAAGATCATTCTCGGTCTGGCCGTGGCAAGCATGATCGCCGGCGTATCCGCACCGGCTGCCGCCGCACCATATGGTTTTTATAACTCGCGCATCGATTTCACCCATACCCCGACAGGCTATGAGGTTACAGGCCGCAGCACCGCGAGCGGCGTGCTGTTGCTGAAAGGCGAACACCCCGACACGGGCAAGACCTTCGATCTCCGCGTTTCGCGCAAGGGCCACATCACCGGCACATGGGAAGGCGCAGCCGTCGATCGCTGGGTCGGCGGCGAGGAAGCCCCGCGGCTGCTCGCCCAGCGCGAGTTCGACTAAGCATCGGCATCACGACGAAAAGGTCTTGCCGGCACACCGGCAGGGCCTTTTTCACGTTTCCAGGCATCGCGCGACGTTGACCTCCGCCGCCGCCTTGTGGCAAGCGGGCGCAGCCTCGGGGCGCGGGTGTAGCTCAATGGTAGAGCAGAAGCCTTCCAAGCTTACGACGAGGGTTCGATTCCCTTCACCCGCTCCAGCGTTACGACTGCGCCATCGCCGCTTCCCGCAGCGGATAGAGTTCGATGTTCTCACGTCGAATGCGGAGGTCGAGTGCTTCGACGAGTGCCCACGTCGCGGTCTGGAAGGCCTCCCATTCGCTCGTGATGCGGTCCTCGCTCCATTCGAGCATGTAGGCGTTGAAGGCAGCGGCGAGCCCGCCCATTTCGCGCTGGAAGTTGAGCGCCAGCGTGCAGACCCGCGGCGAGCCGTCCCGGACCAAGGCGGGGTAGAGCCATTTATCCTCGACAGCGAGGTGCGCGATCAGCACGCGCGCAAGCCGCCAGCGGCACTTCGCGACCTCCAGACGGTCGCGCGCGATCACGGCATTGATCAACGCCTCGGACATTTCCCCGATCTCGTCGTGCTGCTTGCGGAGCGTCTGTGTATCCATGCGCGTGCCCTTCTCGCAGCGCAGCATCGGCGTGACACGTTGCAATCGGCTTAATGCGTTCGCTCAGGCGGGCTGCGTGCGCGGTAAAACGACGGGAAGATAGAGCGACAAATAGGCGCAGGTGGCGCGACCGGCCTCGTCGGTGAAGACCTCCGTGATGTGGCCGTGCCGGATCACCGAAAGCCCAAAGAACAGGTCGGCGATCTCGATCGCGCGGAAGAAGATTTCGGGCGTGTCGGCAAGCTCGGGAAGCTCGAAATGCGCGGAAATCTGGTCTTTCAGCTGCCCAGCGATGGCAAAATCGTTCTGCCGGTCCTTCAGCTTGATTGCCGAGGGGGCCTTGGGGCCGATCAGGAGTTGCATGGCGTCGCGGTTCGCGTTGAAGAACGCCGCGCCGCAGCTCACGAAGCGGATGACGGCCTGCCGCCAGTCCGCACAGTCCGACGCCGAAACGCTATCGAGATCCCTCTGGATTTCGGTCTCCATGTCGCTCGCGGCGGCCTCGAAAACTTCGAGCACGTGGGAGAAGAAGTGGTAAGCGGAGCTTTTGGGGATTCCGGCGGCGTCCGCCACGTCCGTCAGCGAAATCTGGTCGATCTCCCGTTCGCGCAGCAGCTTGCGGCTTGCTTCGATCAGGATCGCGCGGCGCGTGCGTCCCCGCTCCTGTGTTCGTCTCGCCGATCCGCCCACGCGCCGCCTGTCCGTCCCGTTGCCCGGCCCATCGCCCCAAGCCTGCGATCACTCATTGATCCGCCGCGTGAAGTCAATTCGAATTTAATCCGGTTACCATTCCAACATTGGCCCCTTTTGGACCCACAACGGGGTTGCTTCCAAACTTTACAAATCGAATTGATTCGAAATATAGTACCTGAAACGACGCGAATTGCGTTTCAGGGAGGGGAAAACCACATGCGCAGCAATCCGTTTATCCTTAGATCGCTGAAGCTCGCCCTGCTTGCGGGCGCTGCATTCGCGCCAGCCGCGGCCGCGGCGCAGGAAGCCGCCGTCGTAGACGATGCGATCGTCGTCACCGCGCAGAAGCGCGAGCAGAATCTGCAGGACATCGGCCTCTCGGTCTCCGCAATCGGCGGCGCTGCGCTTGATTCGATGGGCCGACAGGACGTGACCGCGCTCGCAGGACAGGTGCCGAGCCTTCAGGTCGCGCAGTTCAGCCCGACGATCACGGTGTTCAACATCCGCGGCGTCTCGCAGAACGACTTCGCCGATTCGCAGGAAGCGCCGATCGCGTTCTACAACGACGAGGTTTATGTGAGCGCGCTGGGCGCAATCAGCGGCCAGATGTTCGATCTGGAGCGCGTCGAGATTCTGCGCGGTCCGCAGGGTACGCTCTTCGGCCGCAACGCCACCGGCGGCCTCGTGCAGGCGATCACAAAGAAGCCGACGAGCACATTCGAAGGCTTCGGCACGCTCACCGTCGGCAGCTACGGGCAGATCGCAACCGAAGGCGCGGTGAGCGGCCCCCTGTCCGACACCGTGCGCGCGCGCCTCTCGCTCACCACCAACCATCACGGCGGCTATATCGAAAACCGTATCGGCAAGGATCTCGGCAACTCCCGCTTCTTCGGCGGACGCTTGCAGGTTGAGGCCGATGTCGGCGCGAACGGCACGCTGCTTGTGAAACTGCAGGGCCTGCGCAACAAGGACGAGACGAGCGGCGGACTCTTCACGCACGTCGCTGCGGGCTTCAATGAAGACGGCCTCGGTTATGCGCTCGGTCCGAACGAAGATTTCTGGGGAACCTGCGGCGGCTGCGATGCATTCGGCTACCGCGATTCCGATGATGACCCCTTTACCGGCGAATTCGATTACGGCGGTTATTTCGACCGCAAGTTCTGGAGCGCCACAGTCCGTTACGAGCATGATTTCGGCGGCACGCAGCTCACCTCGATCACCGATTATCAGGATCTGAAGAAGCGCTACGCCGAAGACAGCGATATGTCCGCGCTGCCGATCTTCCATTATGATACAGCGCAGGATCTCTATCAGCTTTCGCAGGAACTGCGCCTTTCGGGCGAAAACGACCGTCTGACGTGGCTCGGCGGTATCTACGGCCTCAAGATCAAGACCGAAAACGCCTACCAGATCGATGGCAGCGCGATCCTCGGCTTCATCGAGAATTACGGCGGCACGCAGAAGACTGATTCCATCGCGGTGTTCGGTCAGGCCGAATACAAGGCGAGCGACCAGGTGAGCCTCATCATCGGCGGCCGCTACAGCTGGGATTGGAAGAAGTACGATTATGCGCATGCCGAAAACGGCGTGACCGATTTCGTGTTCAATCCCTCCACGAACCCGGATCTTGCAAAGCAGACGTTCAAGTGTTCCCCGTCAGCGCCAATGGCACAGATTTGAGGTTGTGATTTGAGGAGGGTTGGGTCTTCGTCGCAGTGACGAAGGAACGAAGATGAAG
>NZ_JACESP010000021.1 GCF_013911755.1 Sphingosinicella sp. | reverse complement strand
CCCGCCGCGAAAAGCAGCGCAAGCCGGATCGTCCCGGGGTTGAGCCTGTTGCCGATTGTGATAGCCACGGGAAAACCGGTTAGGCCGGGTGCATGACAGATTTGCGACAAGGGAAGGGGCGGCGCCGTCTTGACCGTCAGCGGAAACGCCGGATGGCTTCTGGCCTGCGGATTTGTTGCCGGTGCCATCATCGGCAGCTTCCTCGCGCTCGTCGCCGCGCGCCTGCCGGTGGGGCGTCCGGTGGTGGGCGGGCGTTCGCATTGCGATGCGTGCGGGCGCACGCTCGGGCCGCTCGAGCTTGTGCCGCTGTTTTCCGTCCTGGCGCTACGCGGCCGCTGCCGGGAGTGCGGCGCAGCAATTCCGGCGTTTACGTGGATCATGGAGCTGCTTGCCGGCCTCGTCGGGCTGCTCGCCGTGCTGCTGGCGCGGGCGCCGGCCGATCTGGTGTGGGCGGTGTTCGGCTGGCTGCTGCTGCTGCTCGCGGCGCTCGACCTTCGGCACTACTGGCTGCCGCAGCGGCTCACGGCGCTCCTCGCACTGTCGGGCATCGCGGCACTGTTCATCACGCGCGGCGACGTTGCGGCCTCGCTGATCGGCGGCGCGGCCGGTTTCCTGGGGCTTGAGGCCGTGCGCCTTGGTTATCGGGCCTTACGCGGGCGCGAGGGGATGGGCGGCGGCGATCCCTTGCTGCTCGGCGGTATCGGGATCTGGATGGGCTGGCAGGCGCTGCCGTTCGTGGTGATCGTCGCCTCGCTCGTCGGATTCGCGCTCATTGCGCTGTGGAAGCTGCGCGGCGCGGAGGTGGGCGCGGCAACGCGGGTTCCGCTCGGCGCCTGTCTTGCAATTGCGGCGATCAGTGTCTGGGCGGCGGCGGCACGCGCTCCCATCGTTCCGCTTGCGTTGCTATAGGCTTGCATGAATGTCCCGATATGACACGCGATGACGCTCGCCGTCATCAAACTGACATGCTAACTCCCTAGCGGGGCGATTTCGTGAAGGCGGGCCGGACGGAATGGGGTTCACTGACAGGCAATGGCTGCAGCGTGTGAACGCACGCAGCCTCGTGGCGGCAGCGCAGGTTCTGCTGGCACTGGTGCTTGCCTTCGCCGCAGCGCGGCTGGTGTGGGCTTTGCTCGTGCCGATCGGGCCGGTGGGTGCGCCGCCCCCGCCGCCGCTCGCCGCTCGGTCCGATGCCGGTGTGCTTGGCCGATTCGATCCGTTTTTCCAGATGCTTGACGGCGGCGGACCGACCGTCGTCTCCGATCTCGCCATCGATCTCTACGGCACGCGCGTCGATAATGTCAGCGGACGGGGATCGGCGATCATCGGCGTAGACGGCACGCAGCGCAGCTTCCTCGTCGGCGAGGAGATCATGCCCGGCGTCACGCTGCACAGCGTTGCGTTCGATAGCGTCACGGTCAGCCGGGGCGGGGCGCTTGAGCAGCTCTTCCTCGATCAGTCCGTGCCTGCGCGGCCGGTGTCTCCGGCAGCGCCGCCTGCCGCTGACACGCCCGCCGTGCAAATTCCGCTTGAACGCGTGGGGCGCGAAATCACCGGTGAACTGGTGCGCAGCGGCGGCGAAGTGCAGGGGCTTGCGCTGAAACCCATCGGAAGTGGCGGATTGTTTAACGAAATTGGCTTAAAGGCTGGCGATGTGTTGCTTTCCGCGAACGGTGTCCGAATCGATTCCGAGACGTCGCCGGGAAGCATCGCGAACCTCATCGGCGACAGCGATGTCGCGGTGCTGGAAATCAGGCGCGGGGCCGAGGTGCAGACTGTGACGTTCGGGATCGTTCAGTGAAGGTAGGTCGCTTCCTGCTTGGCGCGGCGTTTGCGCTTGCGTTTGCGCTGCCTGCGCCGGCGCAGCAGGTCATCAACCTGCGCGATGCCGATATCCGCGCCTATATCGAAGATGTCGCCCGCACCACGGGGCGCACGTTCATCATCGACCCCGCCGTGCAGGGCAAGGTGTCGGTCGTCGCCGACCGGCCACTGTCGCGCACGCAGTATTTCGAGGTGTTTCTCTCCACACTGCGCGCGAACGGTTTCATCGCGATTCCGACGGACGGCGGCGCTTTCCGCATTGCGCCCGCCGCGAATGCCGCGCAGCAGCCGACACGGGGAGGCAGCAGCAGCTTCGTCACGCAGGTCATCGATCTGAAGTCGATCGACACGCAGTCCGCGATCGAGGCGCTGCGCCCGCTCGTGAGCGCGCAAGGCCAGATCACCGCGAGCAAGAGCGGCAGTTCGGTCGTGATCGCCGACTATGCGGACAATCTCGCGCGCGTGCGGTCGGTGCTGAAGGAGATCGACCGCGACCGCACGTCGATGCGCCTCATCACGCTCGACAATGCAGGCGCGCGCGAAATCGCCTCGGCGATCGAATCGGTGTCGCGCGCGGCGGGGTCGGACGGCGCGGGCGCGGTGTCCGTGATCGCGGTCGACAGTTCGAACAGCGTCATCCTGCGCGGCGATCCCGATGCGGTGGGACGCATGGCGGCGATCGTTTCCGATCTCGACAAGCGCGCCTCGGCGGGCTCCGACGTGCAGGTCGTGTTCCTGCAGAACGCCGATGCGGGTGCGCTGCTTCCGGTGCTCCAGCAGATCGCCGGGCAGCAGGTGCAGGTCACGGTGGTGAACAGCGCGCCGCAGTCGGGCGAGAACGGGCAGATGTCGAACGCGGCGCCCAGCGTTTCCACGACGCCCGCCGGCAGCGCGCCGCCGGGTCCGGGCCGCGCCGTCATCGCCCGCTACGAGGGCGCGAATGCGCTCGTCATCTCCGCGCCGCCCGACGTGCAGCGTTCGCTCAGCGAAGTGATTCGCAAGCTCGATGTGCGGCAGGAGCAGGTGCTCGTCGAAGCGATCATCGTCGAGATTTCCGACAATGCGGCGAAGCAACTCGGCGTCCAGTTCCTGCTCGCGGGCACCGGCGGCAGCAGTGTTCCGTTCGCTGTCACAAATTATTCAAACAGCGCGCCCAATCTGCTGGCAATTGCAGGGGCCATCGGTGCGCGCGAACTTGACAGAACACAGACCACGACCAGCGACGGCGTCACCACGACGGGCCGCACGTCGTCTTCGGCCGGCGACGCGCTCGAAAAGGCGGCGGTCAACTCGCTGCTCGGCGTCACCGGATCGCTGTTCGGCTTCGGCGGCGAGATCGGCAACGATGCGCTGTTTGGCGCGGTGATCAACGCCGTGAAATCCGATACCGCCTCCAACGTGCTGTCGACACCGTCGATCATGACGCTCGACAATCAGGAAGCGCGCATCCTCGTCGGCCAGGAAGTGCCGATGACGACGGGCGAGGCGCTGTCGCCCAACTTCGACAATGCCTTCCGCACCGTGCAGCGGCAGGATGTCGGCGTCCAGCTCGAGGTGAAGCCGCAGATCAATGCGGGCGGCGCCATCAAACTGTTCCTGCGCCAGGAGGTCTCTTCGATCGCCGGGCCGGTCGCAACGGGCTCCGCCGACCTCATCATCAACAAGCGCGAGATCGAGACGACCGTCACTGTCGACGACGGCGACATCATCGCGCTCGGCGGCCTCATCGACGAGAACGAGCGCCGCACGATCGAAAAGGTGCCGCTGCTCGGCGATATCCCCGTGCTCGGCGAGATCTTCACGAGCCGGTCGCGCAGCCGCACGAAGACCAACCTGATGGTCTTCATCCGTCCCACGATCGTGCGCAACCGGCAGGATGCGCAGGCCATCAGCGCGCGCCGTTATGCGTACACGCGCGAGATGCAGCAGGAGCGCTATCCCAAGCAGGAACCTTCGCTCGATGCGCTGGTGCGCGATTACATGGGCGCTGCCCCGCCGGTTGCCCCGCAGCCTGCGCCGCCGCCCTCGGAGTAAGCATCATGACGGCCGGCGACGTTGCACCGCTGCCTTCCGAACCCCCGATCCAGATTCCCTATGCCTTTGCGAAGCGCTTTGGCGTCATCGTGCTTGACGATGAGGGCGCGGAGATCGGCGTCGGCCTACGCGAAGGCGACGATCCGCGCGCGCTTACCGAAGTGCGCCGCATCCTCGGCCGCCCCATCGTCGTGCGCTTCGTGCCGCGCCGCGAGTTCGAACGGCTGCTGCAGGAAGGCTACGCGACCGACGCTCTCAGCGCCGAACAGGTTTCGGACCGGCTCGGCGAGGTCGGCGATCTCGGCGCGCTTGCGGAAGACATTCCCGCCGCCGAAGACCTGCTCGACACGCAGGACGATGCCCCCGTCATCCGCCTCATCAACGGTGTCATCGCCGAAGCGGTGCGGCAGGGCGCGTCCGACATCCACGTCGAACCGTATGAGAGCACGCTGATCGTTCGCCTGCGTGTCGATGGCGTGCTGCGCGAGGCGCTGCGCCTGCCGGCAAAAGTGGCGCCCCTCGTTGTCAGCCGCATCAAGGTGATGGCGCGCCTCGACATCGCCGAACGCCGCCTGCCGCAGGACGGACGCATCGGGCTTTCGCTCGGCGGCCGTGCGCTCGATGTACGCGTTTCGACCTTGCCCTCGCGCCATGGCGAGCGGGTCGTGCTGCGTATCCTCGACAAGGAACAGGCTGAACTCGGCCTCGAAGACCTGGGGATGCCCGCCGATCTGCTCCGCATCGTTTCCGGGGCGCTCAAGGAACCGCACGGCATCATCCTCGTCACCGGCCCCACCGGATCGGGCAAGACGACGACGCTCTATTCGGGCCTCAGGCTGCTGAACGACGGCACGCGCAACATCCTCACCGTCGAAGACCCGATCGAATACGCGATCGACGGCGTCGGGCAAACGCAGGTGAACACCAAGGTCGGCATGACCTTCGCGGGCGGCCTCCGCGCGATCCTCCGGCAAGACCCGGACGTCGTGATGGTCGGCGAAATCCGCGATTCCGAAACGGCGGACATCGCCGTGCAGGCCTCGCTGACCGGGCACCTCGTGCTCTCCACGGTCCACACCAACGATGCCGTCGGCGCGATCACGCGCCTGAAAGACCTCGGCGTCGAAACCTTCCTGCTCGCCTCGTCGCTCCGCCTCGTCGTCGCGCAGCGGCTCGTGCGGCGGCTGTGCAGCGTCTGTTCGCAGCCGGTGCAGGCGAGCGCCGCCGATGCCGCGCCACTCGGCCTCGATGCGGGTGTCGTCATCCGCCACGCGGTCGGCTGTCCCTCGTGCGCCCACACCGGCTTTCGCGGCCGCATCGGTGTCTACGAGGCGGTGCGGATCGACGAGGATATCCGCCAGCTCATCCTCTCGGGCGCCGACGAAGCCGTGATCGCGCGGCAGGCGTTCGTCCGCGCGCCGAACATCGCGGCGGCGGTGCGGCGTCTCGTCGTCGACGGCAAGACCACGGTTGAAGAGGCGGTGCGGATCATGCGCCGGGATTCGGCGGTCGATGCCGACCTTTGAGTATCTCGCGCTCGACACCGCGGGCCGCGAGCGCACGGGTACGCTGACCGCCACCAGCGACGCCGACGCGCGCGCGCTTCTCGAACGCCGTAAGCTGTTTCCCGTCCGTCTCGGCGCCGCCGCAGCCGACGCGCGCGCGGCTGCGGCGCCCGCGCCGAGCGCCGGTTTCGGTCGCCGCAACAAGCTCTCGACCAAGGCGCTCACGCTGTTCACGCGCCAGCTCGCGACGCTCATTTCGGTGTCGCCGCTCGAAGAGTCGCTCCGCTCGATCGCCATGCAGGCGGAGCAGAAAAAGGTCGCCGATATCGTCTGGCGCGTGCACGGCGGTGTCGTCGAAGGCCGCCGCCTCGCCGATGCGATGGCGCTCGAATCCGCGAGTTTTCCGCCGATCTACCGCGCGATGGTCTCGGCGGGCGAGGGCTCCGGCGGCATGACCGAAATCCTCGAACGCCTCGCGGACCTCCACGAACGCCAGGCCGAGGTGCGCGGCAAGATTCTCACCGCGCTCGCCTATCCGGCAATGCTGGCGCTCGTCGCGCTCCTCATCGTCATCGGCATGATGACCTACGTGATCCCGAAGGTCGTCGAGCAGTTCAACGACATGGGGCAGGAGCTGCCGCTGCTCACGCGCATCGTCATCGGCATTTCCGAATTCATGACCGGCTACGGCCTTATCGTGCTGGCGCTCCTCGGCATCGGCGTGGTCGTCTTCGGACGGATGATGCAGCGCGAGGATTTCCACCTGAAGGTGGATCGGCACCTGCTCGGCATTCCCCTGATCGGCCGCCTGCTTCGCGATCTTCACGCCGCGCGGCTGGCGCGCACGCTCTCCACGATGGTCGACAACGGTATGCCGCTGCTTGATGGCCTCGCCGTCACCTCGCGCACCATCCGCAACCGCGTGCTGCGCGGCGCGACCGAAGACATGGTGGAATCGATCCGCGAAGGCGGCAGCTTGTCGGGCTCGATGCGCCGCACCGGCATCTTCCCGCCGCTTCTCGTTCACATGACCGCGTCGGGCGAATCGAGCGGTAAGCTCGCGCAGATGCTCGGCCGTGCCGCCGACTACATGGAGCGCGAGTTCGACGCCTTCACCAAAAGCGCGCTCAGCCTGCTCGAACCGCTCATCATCGTCATCATGGGCGGCGTGATCGCGACAATCGTGCTATCCATCCTGCTGCCGATCCTGCAGCTCGACACAATCGCCATTCAGTGAGGTTCCCCGTGCAGACGCCCGAAAAGAAAAAGAGACGCGAAGACGGATTCACGCTCGTCGAGCTGATGGTCGTGCTCGCCATCATCGGACTCCTCACCACGTTCGTCGTGATCAACGTGCTGCCGAGCCAGGACCGCGCGATGGTGGAGAAGGCGCGCGCCGACATCGCGCTCATCGGCCAGGCGATGGAAATGTACCGCATCGACAACATGACCTACCCGCGCACCGAGGACGGTCTGCAGGCGCTTGTCGCGCCCCCGGCCACACTGGCCCGTCCGGATCGTTACCGCAGCGGCGGCTACCTTCAGCGGCTTCCGGCAGACCCGTGGGGCAATCCGTACCAGTACGCGTTCCCCGGCACCCACGGGCGCTTCGACATCTTTTCGTTCGGCGCGGACGGCAAGCCGGGCGGGGAAGGGGACGATGCCGATCTCGGCAACTGGCAGAATTAGCACGGAGCGCGGCTTCACCCTCGTCGAGATGATGGTGGTGCTGGCGATCGTCGGCCTGATGACGGCGGTCGTGGCGGTGAACCTGCCGTCTTCGGAATCGACGCTGGCGCGGGAGAGCGAGCGGCTTGCCGCGCGCCTTCTCGCGGCGCGCGATCACGCCATTCTGGCGAACCGCGAGACCTCCGCGATCCTCGATGCGCGCGGCTACCGCTTCGTCGAGCGGCAGGGCAAGACGTGGAAGCCGCTTGCCGACGAACCGCTCACCGAGGCGGCGTGGCGCGGCGGCACAACGCCTGCGCTGCCCGAAAACGGCGAGCTTCGCGTGAGTTTCGACAGCGTCGGCATGAGCGAGGCGCAGGTTCTGACGCTGATGAACGACGATCGGCGCACGGTCGTTCGCGTGCTCGGATCGGGCGAGGTGAGGGTCGATGCGGGGGCGTGAGGACGGCTTCACGCTGATCGAGGTCATGGTCGCGATGGCTGTGCTCGGCCTCGCCGTGCTCGCGCTCATCCGCCTCGGCGCCGCCAACGCGCTGACGGCTGGCCGGGTCGAGGATGTGCTCCTCGCCGATATCGTCGCCGAGAACGCCGTCGTCGATGCGCTCACGCAGCCCGATCCGCCTGCGCTCGGGGAAACCAGCGGCACGGTGGTGAACGCCGGGGTGAACTGGACCGTGACGCGGCAGGTCGCGCGCACCGAGAACCCGCGCCTCATCCGTATTTCGGTCGGCGTGCGCGGGCCCGGCGGCGCGGCGGGCGATCTTACCGCCTTCCGGGGCATTGCCGCGTCGTGAGGAACGGCTTCACCCTTGTCGAGACGCTGGTCGCGCTCTTCGTCTTCTCGCTGCTCGCGGCGGCGGCGGTCGTCGTGCTCGGCAACTCCGCCGACGCGCAGCTTCGTCTGTCGGACGTGTCCGCATCGGTTCAGGATTTCCAGCGCCTGCGCGCCGCGCTGCGCGCCGATCTCGCGCAGGCCGCCGAGCGTATGCCGCGCGGAGAGGCGGGGGAGGTGCGCCCGGCGTTTGAAGGCGCCGACGGCAGCGGTCGCCTGTTCGCGTTCGTGCGGCGCGGCTGGGAAAACCCCGGCGGTGCCCCGCGCGCATCGCTGCAATATGTCGAATACCGACTGGAAAACGACGCCATCGTGCGCCGCGCCCGGCCGATGGTGGATGGCGCGGCGTTCGGCGAACCTGCGGTGCTGGCGAAGGGCGTGAGCGCTGTTGATGTCGCCTACCGCGCCGCGCCGGACCCGACGCCGGGCGCTGTCGCAACCGCTGACTGGCGCGCGGCGTGGGATCCGCTGCAACCGACCATCCTGCCTCTTGCCGTTCGCATCGACGCGACCACGGCGCGTTTCGGCGTCGTGCGCCAGCTTTTCCTCACGCAGGTGCCGCTGTGAAGCGGGCTTTGAAGTTTCCGCCGCGCGCGCAAGGCATGGCGCTGCTCACCGTGCTGATGCTGGTGGCGGTGATGGGCGCGCTCACCGCGACCGCGCTCGAAACCATCAACCGCTCGGTGCGCATGGCGGGCAACAGCCGCGTCGCCATGCAGGCGCGCTACACCGTGCTCGGCGCGGAAGTGATGGCGCTCGAACGCATCGCGGCGCTGGTCGGCATGGCGGGCGAGCAGCTGCCGGCCGGTTGGAGCGGCCGCGAATTCACGTTCCCGACGCCGGACAAGACCGGAACCATCCGCGCCCGCGTCTCCGATGGCGGCAACTGCTTCAACCTCAACAGCGTCGCGGACGGTGGCTCGCCCACGACACTGCGCGCGCGCCCGCGCGGCATCGCGCAGTTCACGGCGCTGATGACGACGCTCGGCATTTCCGAAGCCCAGGCGCGCCGCGCCGCGTTCACGCTCGCGGACTGGATCGACGCGGACTCGTCGCCATTGCCGCTCGGCGGGGAGGACGAGGCCTACACGCGCCTGTCGCCCGCGTACCGCACGGGAAATACGATGCTTGCCGAAGTCAGCGAACTGCGCGCAGTTGCGGGGATCACGCCGGAAATCTATGAAGTCGTGAGACCTTGGGTATGCGCCTTGCCGACAACTGAACTTTCACCGATCAACGTCAACACGCTCGAAGCTGCGCAGGCGCCGCTTCTGACGATGATCCTGCCTGGCCGCCTCACGCCCGATGCGGCCCGTCAGGTGATGGCGGGCCGTCCTGCGGGCGGCTGGACCGACGTTCTCGATTTCTGGGAGCATCCCGTGCTGGTCCCCCTGTCGCCATCGAGCGAGGAGCTTGAACAGGTGAAGCTAACCTCGCGCTGGTTCGCGCTCGAGATCGATATGGACATCGCGGGCACCGCGCTCACCGAAACCGCGCTGCTCGATGTCTCGCGTGATCGCACGCGCGTTGTCGAGCGCCGCTGGACGGTCGAAGAATGAGCCGGCACCTCTATGTTCTGCTCCCCGCGTCGGGGACGGCCCTGCGCTGGCGCACGCAGGGCGAAGACGGGCGCACGCTCGCCTCCGGGCTGCTCGTCGATGATGCCGAGGCGCAGATCGACGAGGATACGCGCGTCACCGCGATCGTCCCGGGCAGCGCCGTGTCGCTGCATTGGGTCGAACTCCCGGCGGCGTCCGCCGCGCAGGCCGCGGCTGCCGCGCGCCACCTCGCCGCCGATTTCGTCGCCGCGCCGATCGCCGATCAGCATGTCGCGGCGGCGGAAGGCGTGGATGCCGCTGGCCGGCGCCTCATCGGGATCGTCGACAGGGACGTGATGGCGGGCTGGCTTGCCGCGCTCGCGCACCACGGCCTTGACCCTGACGAGGTCGTGCCCGCGCCGCTGATGCTGCCTGTGATCGAGGACGCCGTCTCCACGCTCCGCTCGGGCGACATGCTGCTCGTGCGCGCGTCCGATCTCGCGCTCGAAACCGAGCCCGCGCTCGCCGAAATGCTGATCGGCGGGCGCTCGCCGCGGCCGATCCTGCGCGATATCCTCGATCTTCCCGCCTATCCCGAAGCGCCGCTCAACCTCCGGCAGGGCGAATTCCGCAAGGCTTCCGCGCGGGCGTTCGGCCGTGCCGATATCCGGCGCATGGCCCTGCTCGCGGCGGGCATCGTCGCGGCGTGGCTCGGTGCCGATCTCGCGCTCGCGCTTCGGCATCACTTCGCGGCGAACGCGCTGGAGGCGGAAATGCAAACGCTGGCGGCGAAGGCGCTGCCGGGCGTGGCGATCACCGATCCGGCCCTGCAGCTTCAGCAGCGCTATGCCGCATCGGCTTCGAGCGGCGGTTTCACCGGCATGGCGGCGTCGCTGTTCGGCGCGCTGCAGGCAAGTGGTACGATCCGGCTCGAATCGCTGCGCTACGAGCCCACGGGCGCGATGCGCGCGACGTTGATCGCCCCGATGGGCGCCACCGTCGAACCCGTGAAGCAGCGCATGGCGGCCGACGGGCTGAACCTCGTCGAGGGCGCCTCGCGCGGCGGCGACAATGGCCAGCGCATCGATATCGAGGTGACGCGCCTGTGATGCAAACAGCGTTAACATGGTGGAACGGCCGCGACGCGCGCGAGCAGCGGCTGCTCGGCATCCTCGGCGTTATCGTGCTCGTGATGCTGTTCTGGCTCGTGATCCTGCGGCCGCTTGCCGCCTTCCGGGAGAGCGCTGCCGAACGTCACGACCGGATCGCCGCGCAGATGCCCTCGGTCCGCGCCGCCGCCGCCGGGATCGCTGCGGAGGGCGGCGCTTCCGCCGGCAAGGACGGCCGCGCGGCGCGCGACATCGTCGCCGCCTCGGCGAGCGCGGCGGGACTTGAATTCACCTCTACCCAGCCCGAAGACGGCGGCGTGCGCGTGGGCATCGCGGCAGTGAAGCCGAGCTTCCTGTTCGGCTGGATCGCGGGGCTCGAGAAGGAAGGCGTCGTCGCGGACCGCGTGCTCGTGCAGCGCAACGACGATTCCACCGTCTCCGCCGAGATCGGCTTCTCGGACGGCCCGGCATGACGGTGCTTCCGGTCCGCACGCTCGCCGCGGTGTTCGCTGCGGCGCTGGTTCTGTTCCTGCTGATCCTGTTCCCGCTGGCGTTCGCGCTGTCGCTGTCGCCGCTTCCTGCGCAGGGCTTCCATGCGCGCAGCGTCTCGGGGTCGATCTGGTCGGGCCACGCAGCCGGAGCAGGGTTCGGCAGCGCCGCGCTCGGGGATCTGCGCCTGTCGCTCTCGCCGCTCGCGCTTCTCACTGGCGAGGCGCGTTTCCGTTTCGCACCGGAAGCGGAAGGAGCCGCACCCGTCGGCGCGCTCGTGGCCGCGCGCGGCGCCTTCGCCGCTGATGGCGTCACTGCCGCCATACCCATGCCGCCGCTCGTGCCGGGCGTAGCCGCGACGCTTTCACTTCAGGATTTCAGCGTTGCCTTCGCGGACAAGGCCTGCCGCACAGCATCGGGCGCTGTCTCCGCCGATGTACGCATGGAAACGTCCAGCATGTCGCTTGCCGGCACTGCGACCTGCGCCGATGGGCGCCTGCTGCTGCCGCTCACCGGGCGCACCCCGGCGGGCGACGCCAGCCTGTTCGTCCACGTCGCGGGCGATGCCGCCTACACCTACGAGATCAAGGTCGCGGGCGCGCCCGATACCGATGCGGGTCTCCTCGCCGCGGGTTTCGTGGGCGAAGGCGGCAATCTCGTGCTGCGCGGCGCGGGCCGCCTGCAATGAAGCGCGCCGCGATTCTGCTTGGCGCGCTTGCCGCTGCGTCCTGCGGCGGGGCCGGCGGCCCGGCGCCGCGTCCGCTGGCGACCAATGTTTCCGCCGAACGCCCGCTTGCCGAGCTCCCGCAGCAGGAGCTTCAGCAGGGCCAGTGCGGCATGGCGCTCTGGCAGCGCACCGAGCCTGCACGCCGTATCGCCTTCATTCTGGATGAACCGCCGAGCGTGCGCATCATCGATGGCGGTGAGGTTATCGCGCTCGCGCGAACTGCGGCCGAAGGCGACGCCATCGCCCGCCACGCGCCCGTGCAGCGTTTCGCGGGGGCAGGGCACAGCCTTACCATCGATGTCCGTATCGAGCAGCGCGAAGGCCTGCTGGCAGGCGCAATCATTCCCGAAGGCACGCTGACCTGGCAGTCAGCGCGCGGTTCGGTCGTGCTCCCGGTCTTCGGGCTGATCGGCTGCCGTTAGTTGCGGGCGGCGGTTGCCGTCGTCTGCAGCGCCGATTTTGCGACCGTATGGGCCGAAACGACGCTGCCGTCCGAAAGCACGAGCTGCATGTCGTCTTCTTCCAGCACCTTCGCATAAAGATCGCGCGCGGCGAGATCGCGCTCGGTCACGCGGTAGATTTGCGCAAGGTTGAGGAGGCGGGCGGGATCGTCCGCGTCCGTGCGCGCCAGCTGGGATTCCGCCTTCTGCCAGTTGCCCTGCATCATCGCCGCATAGCCGAGCGAGCCCGGCGCATAGCCGATTTCGGCCTGCTGGGTGGGCGACGTGGTGCAGCCCGCAAGGAGAGCGGCGGCGGCAATGGTAGCAAACGCAAGTTTCATGGCGATACTCCCTCGGTACTGGTCCTCGACTCAGGAACCCGTCTTTTTTTGCACATTACAGTTTTATGACAGTCCCGTAAATGAATTATTACAGTTTTGTGACATTGTGTGACCGGGGGTGAAAACGCGTCGGAAAAGGCAGCTAGGCCGCGCACAAGACATTGTGTTTTGTTCGGCGAGTCCGGTTCGCGCATAGAGCGGTGCCATGAAGCCTTTGACCCACCTCGATCGCCTTGAATCCGAAAGCCTGCACATCTTCCGCGAAGTCGTCGCGGAGTGTGAGAAGCCGGTGATGCTCTATTCCATCGGCAAGGATTCCGCCGTGATGCTGCATCTGGCGAAGAAGGCCTTCTATCCGGCCCCGCCGCCGTTCCCGCTGCTCCATGTCGACACGACGTGGAAGTTCCGCGCCATGTACGACCTGCGCGAGAAGTCGGCGGCGGATGCGGGCATGGAGCTTCTGGTGTGGCACAATCCGGAGGCGAAGGAGCGCGGCATCAATCCGTTCGATCACGGATCGCTGCACACCGACATGTGGAAGACCGAAGGCCTGAAGCAGGCGCTCGATCACTATGGCTTCGACGCGGCCTTCGGCGGTGCGCGCCGCGACGAGGAGGCGAGCCGCGCCAAGGAGCGGATCATGAGCTTCCGCACCGCCACGCACCGCTGGGACCCGAAGAACCAGCGCCCCGAACTCTGGAACCTGTTCAACGTCCGCAAGAACAAGGGCGAGAGCATCCGCGTGTTCCCGATCTCGAACTGGACCGAGCTCGACATCTGGCAATATATCCACCGCGAGAACATCCCCATCGTGCCGCTGTATTTCTCGGCGCCGCGCCCCACGGTGAAGCGGGGCGGGCTGCTGCTGATGGTCGACGACGACCGCTTCCCGCTCGATGGCGAGACGCCGGAGATGCGCTCGATCCGCTTCCGCACGCTCGGCTGCTATCCGCTGACGGGCGCGGTGGAGAGCACGGCGGCGACGCTGCCGGAGATCATCCAGGAAATGCTGCTGACCACGACGTCGGAGCGGCAGGGCAGGGCCATCGATCACGATCAGGCCGCGTCGATGGAAAAGAAGAAGCAGGAGGGGTATTTCTGATGGCCCTCGAAGTCTACGGCTCCTCGGATCTCATCGAGCGCGATATCGAGGCCTATCTGGAGCAGCACGAGAACAAGTCGCTGCTGCGCTTCATCACCTGCGGCAGCGTGGACGACGGCAAGTCGACGCTGATCGGCCGGCTTCTCTACGATTCCAAGATGATCTTCGAAGACCAGCTCGCCAAGCTGACGGCGGACTCGAAGACCGTCGGCACGCAGGGCGGCGCGCTCGATTTCGCGCTGCTGGTGGACGGCCTCGCCGCCGAACGCGAGCAGGGCATCACCATCGACGTCGCCTACCGCTTTTTCGCGACCGACAAGCGCAAGTTCATCGTCGCCGACACGCCGGGCCACGAGCAATACACGCGCAACATGGTGACGGGCGCGTCCACGGCCGACCTCGCCGTCATCCTCATCGATGCGCGCAAGGGCGTGCTGACGCAGACGCGGCGGCATTCCTATCTCGCGCACCTGCTCGGCATCCGCCACCTCGTGCTCGCCATCAACAAGATGGACCTCGTCGGCTACGACCGCGCCGTCTTCGACCGGATCGTGCTCGAATACCGGTCGTTCGCGACCGAGATCGGCGTCACGCGCTTCAAGGCGATCCCGATTTCGGGTCTCGGCGGCGACAATATCGGCAGCCGCAGCGAGAACACGCCGTGGTACGATGGCCCGAGCCTCGTCGAGCATCTCGAAACGGTCGAGGTGGATGCCAGCGCGCGCCAGGCCGGTCCCTTGCGGATGCCCGTGCAGTGGGTCAATCGTCCCGATCTCGATTTTCGCGGTTTCGCAGGGCTCATCGCGGCGGGCAGCATGAAGCCGGGCGATGCCGTGCGCGTCGTGCCCTCGGGCAAGACCTCCAGCGTGGCGCGCATCGTCACGGCAGGCGGCGACCTCGATGAAGCCGTCGCGGGCCAGTCGGTCACGCTGACGCTTGCCGACGAGATCGACTGCTCGCGCGGCGACGTGATCGTCGCGGCGGAGTCGCCGCTTGAAGTCGCCGACCAGTTCGAAGCGACGGTCGTGTGGATGTCGGACGTGAAGATGCTGCCCGGCCGGCCGTACTGGCTGAAGCTCGGCACCACCACCGTTTCGGCGACGATCACCGAGCCGAAGTACGAGGTGAACGTCAACACGCTCGAAAAGCTCGCGGCAAAGACGCTCGATCTGAACGCCATCGGTGTCGTCAACATCGCGCTCGGCAAGCCGATCCCGTTCGCGCCTTATGCCGAAAGCCGCGAACTCGGCGGCTTCATCCTCATCGACCGCATGACCAACGCCACCGTCGGCGCGGGCCTCATCCACTTCGCGCTCAGGCGCTCGCAGAACATCCACTGGCAGACCGCGGACATCACGCGCGAGGCGCACGCGGGGCAGAAGGCGCAGCAGCCGAAGCTGCTCTGGTTCACCGGCCTATCGGGTGCAGGCAAGTCGACGATCGCGAACCTTGTCGAGAAAAAGCTGTTCGCGCTCGGCAAGCACACCTTCCTGCTCGACGGCGACAACGTCCGCCACGGCCTCAACAAGGACCTCGGCTTCACCGATGCCGACCGCGTGGAGAACATCCGCCGCGTCGGCGAGGTTGCGAAGCTGATGACGGACGCGGGCCTCATCGTGCTCACCGCCTTCATCTCGCCGTTCCGCGCGGAACGGCAGATGGTCCGCGCGATGCTGCCCGAAGGCGATTTCGTCGAGGTGTTCGTCGATACCCCGCTCGCCGAGGCTGAGAAGCGCGACGTGAAGGGTCTCTACAAGAAGGCCCGCGCCGGACAACTGAGCAACTTCACCGGCATCGACAGCCCCTATGAAGTGCCGGAAAACGCGGAAATTCGTATCGACACGACGCAGATGTCGCCGGAAGAGGCGGCGGATGCCATCGTCGAGCGGCTCTTGGAAGCCTGACGTCCGGTTTCACCCTCACGGAATGAAGGGCGGACCCGGCGGGTTCAACCTGCCATGTCTTGTCGAAACTCACGGTCGAGGAATGACGTACGCATGAGGGATGATCCGCGCCGTCGGGATTTGGCCGCCTATCCGTTTCGGATCGACATGGTGCCGCGCTTCGGCGACATGGACCTCAACCGGCATCTCAACAATGTGGCCGTCGCACGCTTCTATGAAGAGGGGCGCGTCCGTTTTCATTTTGATCTGCACCACCGGCCGGGGCTCGATCGCTTCCGGGGTTTCATCGCGCACCTTGCGATCGATTATCTCGCCGAAGGGCACTGGCCCGATCCAGCCGAGATCGGCGTTGGCGTCGTGCATATCGGCGGCTCGTCCTACCGCCTCGGCCTTGCCATGTTCCAGCGCGGCGCCTGCATCGGGCTTTGCGATTCGGTGCTCGTCCACCGCGACGAACACGGCAGTGCGCCACTGCCGCCGCGCCTACGCGAGGCTCTGGAGAGCCTCCGCCTGGGGGGCGAATGACCGGCGCGAGAGCCACCAGAATCGCGTGAGCAGGAAGCCCGACGCGAACAGGCTGGCGATCACCACCGACCAGACAAGGCCGATCAGCCCCATGCCGAGCGGCAGCCCCAGCACATAGCCGAGCGGCAGCATCACGCCCGCGTAGCTGATCGTGTGGGTGAGCGTCGGCAGCCAGACGTCGTCGCGGGCGCGCAGCGCGTTCGCCGCGACGACCTGCAACCCGTCAGCAACGAAGAACAGCGACGACAGCGCCATCGCGGGAACCGCCAGCACGACGAGCGCCGGATCGGTCGTGTAGGCGCTGACGATCGTCTCCGGCAGCAGCGCCACGATCGCGGCGATCACGACGAGCGCCGATCCGGTCGCCGCGAGGCCCAGCATTCCCGATCGGCGGACAGCGACGGGCGAGCGTTCGCCGAAGCCGCGCCCCACAAGAACGGCGGTGGCTGACGCGAAGCCAAGCGGCACCATGAAGACGATCGCGGAAACGTTGAACACCACCGCCCACGCGGCCGCCTCCAGCCCGCCGAGCAGGCCTGCGATGGCGTTCATGCCTGCAAATGCAGTGGTTTCGACAAACAGCGAGGCTGCCGACGCGCCGCCGATCCAGATCAGCGGTTTCCACCCCGGCGCGCCGGGCGATGCGGCGAACAGGCCGTATTTGCGGCGGGCGTCGGACCAGAGCACGAGATAGGCGACAAGCCCCACGACGAGCGCGGTGCGCGCGATAAAGGTCGCCGTCGCCGAGCCGACAGCGCCTTCGACCGGAAAGGGCGACGTGCCCGGCACCAGCCAGAGATTTGCCGCGAGATTGACGATGTTCGCGCCCCACATCAGCGCCGCGGCGGGGCCGGGCCGCCCGAGCGCTTCCAGCCAGAAGATGAGCGCGATCGAGAGCAGATAGGTGGGCGTCGAAAGCGCGAAGGTGCGCGCGACCGCAGCTGCCCCATCGGCAAGCGCGGGTTCGAGGCCGATGGCGTGCATCACGGGCGTAGCGCCGAACCACAATGCCGTGCCGAACACCACACCCACCGCAGCGGCAAAGAGCAGCCCGCGCCGCAACACCGCGCCCGCATCCTCCGGGCGGCCCTCGCCCACGCGCTGCGCGGTCAGCACCTGCACGCCCGTCAGCAGCCCGACGCCCGTTGTCAGCGCGATCATCGTCGGCGCCCAGCCGAGTGCGTGGTAGCCGAGTTCGATCGAACTGTGGTGCCCCACGACGATCGCGTCCGTCAGCCCCATCACCATGATGCCCAGGCGCGACAGAATCACCGGCGAGGCTAGCGCCAGCAGTTCGGAGAGGCTTCCGCGCGCGGCGGTATGTATCTTCAGCATGTCCATCGAACCGGTTTCAAAACAGCCGGTCCGAATACGCGAAACCGATGACATTGGCGAGTGCATCCGTGTACGATGCCGTCGTACAAGGCGAGGGTGTGTTGAAGGAGGCCCTGTTGGTGCTGAAAGTCGGTCAGGGACACGGCATGTCGCCCGCGCGCCTCGCGCGAATCGACGATTTCCTGGAGCAGACGTACGTCGCTCAGGGCAAGATGGCGGGCACGCTCACGCTGGTCGCGCGCCGTGGCGAGATTGCCCATCTCGGCGTGCGCGGCCTTGCCGATCGGGAGCGCGGCACACCGCTCGCCGAAGACACGATCTTCCGCATCTATTCGATGACGAAGCCGATCACGTCGGTCGCGTTCATGATGCTGGTGGAGGAGGGGCGCGTCGCGCTCGACGATCCCGTCCACCTCTACATCCCCGAATGGAAGGATCTCGGCGTCTTCGCGGGCGGCATCGACAAGCCGGGTTTCCAGACGACGATGCCCGCCCGGCCGATGCTTGTCATCGATCTGCTGCGCCACACGTCGGGCCTTACCTATGGCTTCCAGAACCGCACCAATGTGGACGCGGCCTACCGCGCGCGCGGCATCGGCGAGATCGAGAAGGGCACAATCACGCTTGCCGAGATGATCGCGGGGCTTGCCCAGCTCCCGCTCGAATTCTCGCCCGGCGAAAAGTGGAACTATTCGGTGTCGACCGACGTGCTCGGCTACCTGATCGAGCGCATCACCGGGCAGGCCTTCGAGGACTTTCTGCGCGAACGCCTGCTGACCCCGCTCGGCATGATCGACACGGATTTTCAGGTTCGCGCGGGCGAGGAACACCGCCTCGCCGCCTGTTACGCGCTCACCTCGAGCGGACGCACGATCCTGCAAGACGATCCGCAGCTTTCCGGCTTCCGGGAGCCCCCCGCGTTCGTCTCCGGCGGCGGCGGCCTCGTCGGCACGGCGCATGATTATCTAAAGTTCGCGCAGATGCTCCTGAACGGCGGCGAGGCGGACGGCCGCCGCTACATCAGCCGCAAGACGCTAGACCTGATGACCGCGAACCACCTGCCGGGTGGCGTCGATTTGCCCGCGCTGTCGGTGTCGCTGTTCTCGGAAGCGAACTACAACGGCATCGGCTTCGGCCTCGGCTTCGCAACGACGATGGACCCGGCGAAGACGATGATCCCGGGCTCGGCGGGCGACTATTTCTGGGGCGGCGCGGCATCGACTGCGTTCTGGATCGACCCGGTCGAAGACCTCATCTGCATCTTCATGACACAGCTCATCCCCTCATCGTCCTACCCCGTCCGCCGCGAACTGAAGACGATGGTCTACGCTGCCATTGAGGATTGATGGAGGGTGTGCGTCCCTCGACTTCGCTCGGGATGATGATCGTAGAGTAAAAGGTCTTTCATCCCGAGCGAAGTCGAGGGACGCACAACGCTCGTGTAGCTTACGCCGCCTCCCCGAACGCCAGCGCCTCATATCGCTGCAGATGCCAGTCGGTATTCCCGAACTGGCTTTCGATCATCGTCGCGCGCTTGAAGTAGTGGCCCACCGCGAGTTCGTCGGTCATGCCCATGCCGCCGTGGATCTGGATGGCTTCCTGCCCGCTGTGGGTCAGCCCCTTGCCGATCTTCGCCTTGGCCATTGAAACGGCGGCGGGGTCGGGGAGTTTCAGCGTCGCCATCAGCGCCATCGATGCCGCCTGCTCGGCTTCCATGAACATGTCGACCATGCGGTGCTGGAGCACCTGGAATTTCGAGATCGGCTGGCCGAACTGCTTGCGCTGCTGCGCATAGTCCTGCGTCTGCCGGTGCAGTTCGCGCAGCACGCCGACGGCTTCGGCGCAGAGCGCGGTCGTCGCCTCGTCGATGATCCGGCTGACGAGCGGGAACGCGCCGTCCGCCTCGCCGAGCAGCGCTTCGCCGGGCACTTCGGCATTCTCGAAATAAACTTCCGAGGCGCGTCCGCCGTCCACGGTCGGGTAATCGCGCCGCACCACGCCCTTCGCGCCGCTTTCGACGAGGAACAGGCTCACGCCGGCCTGCTCGCGCTGTCCGCCGCCGGTGCGCGCCGTGACGATCAGGTGGCTCGCGAACGGTGCATCGCGCACCACCGCCTTGTGGCCCGAAAGCGCCCAGCCACCGCCCGATTTTTTCGCGGCGGTCGCGATGTTCGCCGGATCGAAGCGTCCCTTGGGTTCGGCCCACGCGAACGCCGTGGTCGTCGTCCCTGCGATGATGCTCTCGATCAGGTCGGTGCGGCCCGTCTCGCGCGCGAAGCCGCCGCCGATGACGACGGTTGAAAGATAGGGCTCCAGCACCAGCGCCTTGCCCAGTTCTTCCATCACGATCATGTTTTCGACCGCGCCGCCGCCGAGCCCGCCGAGGCTTTCGGAGAAGGGTGCCGCGAGGATGCCGAGTTCCTCCGCGAATGCCTTCCAGATGTCGGGCGACCACCCGTCGCCGCGCGCGATTTTCATGCGCGTTTCGTGGTCGTAGCGGTCGGCAAGGAAGCGCGCGAGCGTGTCGCGCACCATGGTCTGCGTTTCGGTGTAGCTGAAGTCCATTGTCTTGCCCCTAGAGCCCGAGAACCATCTTCGCGATGATCCCGCGCTGGATTTCGTTCGACCCGCCGTAGATGGAGGTCTTGCGCATGTTGAAATAGGTCGGCGCAGCGCGCAGCGCATAGTCCGGCCCGATGGCGTGCTCGTTGTCGCTGTCGCCCAGGCCGCGGAAATACGGCGCGCCGTAGTGTCCCACCGCTTCGAGTGTCAGTTCGGTGATGCGCTGCTGGATTTCGGTGCCCTTGATCTTCAGCAGCGAGGATTCCGCCCCCGGCGGCTTTCCGGCCGCGAGCGCGGCAAGCCCGCGCAGCTCGGTGAATTCCAGCGCGGCGAGATCGATCTCCAGTTCGGCGATCTTGCGCTTGAAGAAGGGGTTTTCAATCAGCGCCCGGTCGCCGTCCAGCTCCGCCGCCGCAATCGCGCGCAGCTTCTCGATGCCGCGCTTCGATCGCGCGACACCCGCAATCCCGGTGCGTTCGTGCGCGAGCAGGAACTTCGCGCAGGTCCAGCCCTTGTTCTCCTCGTGCACGCGGTTTTCCACCGGCACGCGTACGTTCTCCAGCCACACCTCGTTCACCTCGTGCTCGCCGCCGAGCGTGATGATCGGGCGCACGGTGATGCCCGGCGATTTCATGTCGATGAGCAGGAAGCTAATGCCCTCCTGCGCCTTCACCGAAGGATCGGTGCGGACGAGGAAGAAGCCCCAGTCCGCGTGCTGCGCGAGCGTCGTCCACGTCTTCTGGCCGTTCACGATATAATGGTCGCCGTCGCGCTCGGCCTTGGTCCGCAGCGAGGCGAGGTCAGAGCCCGCGCCCGGCTCCGAATAGCCCTGGCACCACCAGTCCTCGCCCGAAAGGATGCGCGGCAGGAAGCGTGCTTTCTGTTCGGGCGTGCCGAACGTGTAGATCACCGGCGCGACCATGCTGATCCCGAACGGCAGGATCGGGATCGTGTCGGCGCGCGCCAGCTCCTCGGAAAAGATGTAGCGCTGCGTCGCGCTCCAGCCCGGCCCGCCATATTCGGTCGGCCACGCGGGCGCGACCCAGCCTTTCTTGCCGAGAATCCGGTGCCACGAGAGATAGTCTTCCTTCGACCATTCCTCGCCCTCGTCGAGCTTACCCTTCAGATGTTCGGGATAGTTCTCGTCGATGAAGCGCCTTACCTCCTCGCGGAAGGCGATGTCTTCGGGGCTGAACGACAAATCCATGATG
The DNA here is from genome assembly GCF_013911755.1 of Sphingosinicella sp. Lineage (GTDB taxonomy): Bacteria > Pseudomonadota > Alphaproteobacteria > Sphingomonadales > Sphingomonadaceae > Sphingosinicella. Next base: position 53,385 of record NZ_JACESP010000021.1, on the reverse strand, counting down.
TCCTCCTCAGGCGGCCGCGGCGGTCGTTGCCGCCGGCCAGTCTTTTCGCCGGTTGCTGCCGGCTTTCAGTTCATGCGCGATCTCGCGTTTATAAACGTCGAAATCCACCTGCATCGTGTGGCGGCGCGAGGCGTAGTAGTGCCCTTGGTGCCGCGCTTCGTCCGCGCCGATCGTGCGCCGCATCGCGTCTGCGTCCGGCAGGCCGTAGGCGCCCGTCAGCCATGCGGCCAGCAGTTTCGATTGCTGCTCGGCGAGGTTCACGAGCGTCGGCAGCGCCTGCGCGAGCCCCATGAACCACAGGTCCGTCCGTTCGGGGCGCACCATCCGCTTGAAAAGGCCGATGTGGTTGTCGACCACGGGCGCATCCGCGTCGCTCAGGAACGGAAACGCGATCTGGTAGCCCGTTGCGTAGACGATCGCGTCGATCGCCTCGCTGCTGCCGTCCTCGAAACGCACGCTTGTGCCTTCCAGCGCCGCGATGTTCGGCTTCACCGAGATGTCGCCAGATCCGCAGCGCAGCAGGAATTCGGAGCTGACCGTCGGGTGCGCTTCGAGCGGCGCATGGTCGGGGGCGGGGAGGCCGTAGCTTTCCATGCTGCCCACCGCGCGCTTCACCACAAACGCGGCGAGGCGGCGCTTGAGGCCGATCGGCATCCATTCGGGCAGCGCCTGCTTGTCCGAAGGTTTGCCGCCCAGATATTTGGGCAGCACCCACACGCCGCGCCGTGCGGCGACGAACAGCTTCGCCGCCATCGGCCGCTGGGAAAGCTCGGACGCGATGTCGACCGCGCTGTTGCCCAGCCCGACGACGAGCACGCGCTTCCCCACCATGTTCACGGGTTCGAACGGCGTGCGGTAGTCGTGGCTGTGGATCTGCGGCCCGTCGAAAGCGCCGGGGAAGGCGGGGATGTTCGGCTTCCAGTGGTGCCCGTTCGCTACCGCCAGCACGTCATAGCGGCGCGCCTCTCCGCCCGCGGTAACCTCCCAGCCGCCGCCGTCCAGCGGCCGGCACGCTGTCACCTCGGTGTTGAAGCGGATGCGCTCGCGCAGCCCGAAATGATCGACATAGGCGTTGAAATAGCTGTCGATCAGGCTGTGGTGCGGAAAGTCCGGCCAGTCCGCCGGAACCGGGAAGTCCTCGAACTGCAGGCGTGTTTTCGACGTGTCGATATGCAGCGACTGATAGCAGGCGGAAACGCCGTTCGGATTGCCATAGGCCCAGTTGCCGCCGACGCGATCGGATTTTTCGAGGATATCGAAGGCAATACCACGGTCCGCAAGCCGCTTGGCGGTCGTGAAACCGCTGCAACCGGCGCCGATGATGCAGACCTTTGGTGCGGAGGCTCCCATGCCCCCAAATTCGGGTGAGGCGCCCGAAGCGTCAACTCACCCGAATCAATAGGGGGTTTTGGTTAGCCGAGCGTCGAGCGCAGCATCCACGCGGTCTTCTCGTGGTACTGCATCCGGCTGACGAGCAGATCGACGGAAACCTCGTCGCCCGCGTCTTCCACGATCGAGAAGATCTTCCGCGCCGTGCGCGCGACGGCTTCGTTGCCCTCGGCGAGCTGCTTCACCATTTCCATCGCCTCGGGCGGCTGCTCGGGCGCTTCCTTGATGCTGGAGAGCTTCGCGAACGCGCTGTAACCGCCCGGCGCGAAGTGGCCGAGTGCACGGATGCGTTCGGCGATCTCGTCGGTCGCGAGCCACAGCTCGTTGTACTGCGTCATGAACATCGTGTGCAGCGAGTTGAACATCGGACCCGTGACGTTCCAGTGGAAATTGTGGGTCTTCAGATACAGCGAATAGGTGTCGGCAAGCACATGGGAGAGGCCGTCGGCGATCTTGGCGCGGTCTTCCGCGGGAATGCCGATATTGGATTCAGTGTCGGACATGATGATTCCTTTCGTCGCTGCATACTCGTGGAAATCGGAAAGCACGGCCAATGGATTGTCTCATTGACTGCAATCAAGAACTTCAATGAAACGAAATCGTTTCAGGCTTTTTCCAGCGTGCACTGCAGCGGGTGCTGGTTCTGCCGCGCGAAATCGAGCACCTGGTTCACCTTGGTTTCGGCGACCTCGTAGGTAAACACGCCGCACAGGCCGACGCCCTTGTGGTGGACCTGCAGCATCACGCGCGTCGCGTCCTCGGTGGACATGCGGAAGAAGCGCCGCAGCGTTTCCACCACGAATTCCATCGGCGTGTAGTCGTCGTTCAGCATCAAGACCCTGTAAAGCGCAGGCTTTTTGGTCTTGGGCTTGGTCTTGGTCGCGACGCCGGTGTCCGTGCCGGAACCGTTCCGGTCGTCTGACTCGCGATCAGTCATTCATTCGCTCACTCACGAGGTTTCGCACGGGGCCATGATATTGCAGTTGCGGGCGCGATAACAAGACCATGTACGAAAAGGGCGGCCGCAACAGCGACCGCCCTTCCTGTAGAAACGGCTGCGAGGCGCTTACTTGGCGACAGCGGCCGTCTTGAACTTGTCGGCCGCAACCGCGAAGCGGCTGGAGATCGGCTCGAACATGTCGGTCGAAAGCTTCACGAACGCTTCGGTCATCTTGCTGCTGTCAGCGACGAACTTGTCGAACTGGCTGCGCGCGAAATCGCTCTGCAGCTGCAGCAGCTCGTTGGCGCTCTTGGCCGACGAGAACGACTTGAACGCCGTCGTGGCGGCTTCGCCGTTCTTCTTGGCGAGTTCGATGGCCGACTGCGTCAGCGTCTCGAAGCCCTTCGCGGCGATCTTGCCGGATTCGACGAAGGCTTCCACGTTCTCGCGCGTGAAGCTGCCGATCTCTTCGGCGGCCTTGGTGCTCTTTTCCATCGCTTCGCGCGTCTTGGTCTGGAACTGTTCGACGGCGGCCTTGCTCTGCGCCATCGCGGTTTCGGTCTGCTTTTTCACGGTGTCGTTGATCGTCATGATTACTGCCTTCTGCTTCGGGGGGACGCTGGCCTTCGCGGATACAGCTGCGGGGACCACGGCTTTGGGTTTGGCGGCTTTCGGCGTCGGCGCTTTCGCGACCTTCGCTTCAACCTTGGCGGGCGCCGGTTTCACCGACTGCTCCACGACCTTCGCGGCGGCCTTGGGATTCACTTTGGGCTTCGCGGGGGCGGGCGCGGCGGCTTTCGGCGCCGGTTTCGCTTCAACCTTGGCGGCGGGTGCGGCTTCTGCCTTCGGAGCGGCGGCAGGCTTCGCCGGCGCCGCGGTGACGGGTTCCACTTTCACTTCCACCTTTGCTGCTTCAGCCATCGTGACCTCCAGGGGCGCACCTTATGCTGCACTGCAACATAAAGATGTCGCCCGGATTCGTCAAGGCTTTTTGTGCACTGCAACATAAGTGAAATGTGAGGCGGGCTCAGTGTCCCGTCAAAGTCGCGAGGCCCGAAGCGGAAAGCTGTGCGTTGATCGCGGCGACCAGCCGTTCCAGCGCCTCCTCGGACACCGCTTCCGCCCGCGCCACGAGCACGTCCTGCGTGTTGGAGGCGCGCAGCAGCCACCAGCCGTCGGGCGTGTTCACGCGCGCACCGTCGGTGCGGTTCACCTGCGCGCCGCTCGCTTCCAGCCGCGCCAGCACTTCGTCGATCACGGCGAACTTGCGTTCCTCGGGGCAGGGGAAGCGCAGCTCGGGGGTGTTCACCATCGCGGGCATCTCGCCACGCAGCTGCGTCAGCGACTTGCCGCTCCGGTCCACCGCGCCGATCAGCCGCACGGCGGCATAGATCGCATCGTCGAAGCCGTAATAGCGGTGCGCGAAGAAAATGTGCCCGCTCATCTCGCCCGCGAGCGGCGCGCCGGTTTCCTTCATCTTCGCCTTGATGAGCGAGTGGCCGGTCTTCCACATCAGCGGCTTGCCGCCGAGTTCTGCGACGCGGTCGTAGAGCGCCTGGCTGGCCTTCACGTCGGCGATGATCGTGCCGCCCGGTACGTCGCGCAGCACGTCTTCCGCGAGGATCATCAGCAGCTGGTCGCCCCAGATGATGCGCCCCGTGCTGTCGATCGCGCCGATGCGGTCGCCGTCGCCGTCGAACGCAAGCCCGAAGTCGAGGCCCTTTTCGGCGACGACGCGGCGGAGGTCCGCGAGGTTCTTCTCCTCGGTCGGGTCCGGGTGATGGTTCGGGAAATCGCCATCCACGTCGGTGAACAGCAGGTGATGCTCGCCTGGCATGGCAGCGGTCAGCCGTTCCACGATCGGTCCGGCAGCGCCGTTCCCCGTGTCCCACGCGATGCGGAAGCCGTGCGCGGGCACGTCGCCGAGCAGCCGCTGGACGTAGGCTTCGGAAACATCGACTTTGCGATTGGACCCCGTGCCCTGTTCCCAGTCGCCCGCCGCGGCCATTGCCCCGATCCCGGTGATGTCGGCGCCGTAGAACGGCCCGTGACCCAGCATCATCTTGAAGCCGTTGTAGTTCGGCGGATTATGGCTGCCGGTGATCATCACGCCACCGTCCGCGTCCAGATGGTGCACCGCGAAATACAGCATCGGCGTCGGCCCGAGTCCGATGCGCAGCGCCTCGCAGCCCGTGTCCTCAAGGCCGCGCACCAGCGCCGCTTCCAGCGTGGGCGAGGAGTGACGCCCGTCGTAGCCCACCGCGACCTTGGTCCCGCCCGCGCGGCGCACGCGCGTGCCGAAGCCGCGCCCGATGGCGTAGGCGTCGTCCTCGCCAAGCGTTTCGCCGATGATGCCGCGGATGTCATATTCCCGAAGCGAGGTCGGGTGGAAGTCGTGCCGGTCCAAGATACTGCCCTTGCTGTGAGAATCGCGAAACTATCGCGTCAACGCCTGGTATCGCGAAGATGTTTCAAGAGCGTATCCCTTGCCGCGTTGAGGCGAGCGGACGCCTCCGCGCTGCCGCCCTTGTCGGGATGGGCCGCCGTGATCATCCGCCGCCATGCCGCATTGATCTCGATCGCGCCGGCCTCGGGGGACAGGCCGAGCAAACGGCCCGCCTCCTCAGGAGACATACCGGATTCGCGGCGGCGGGGCCGCTGATCCATCGCCAGCCACGCCGTCACGCCTGCGACCGCGAGCGCGCCGAGCCATTGCCCGGTCAGCAGCAGGCGCAGCGCGAGCCCCGCGCCCGCGGCAATGCCGATCCAGCGCAGCCGCGCCGGTGTCAACGCGCCTGTATACCACAGCGCGCCGAGCGCTCCCGCCGCGAGGGCGAGGACCACGATCATCAGCTGGCGAGGCTCTGCGCTTCTTCGATTTCGGGGAGGGCGAGGCTCGCGATGAGTTCGCGAAGCTCGTTGCGCGCGGCGATGTGGCTCATGTTGACGTCGTCGATGACGCCGATGTCGAGCAGGGTCAGCCCGCGCGGGAAGAGTTCGCGATAGATGACGCGTTCGGAAAGGCCGGGCGCGATGCGGAAGCCGATGCGCTTGGAAAGTTCGTCGAGCGCGCCGCCGACGCGAATCATGTTCTTCGCGGCGAGCGAGGACATGCGGTTGCGCACCACCACCCAGTCCACCGATCCGCCGTCAGTCTTCGCGCGCGCCTTGCGCGCGTCCCAGATCAGCTCGGCGTAGAAGCTCGGGCGCTTCACCTTGAACGTGTCCGGATCGACCTGTCCGATGAGGTCGAAGTCGACGAAGCTGTCGTTCATCGGCGTGATGAGCGTGTCAGCGCGGCCCAGCGCGACGCGCGACAAGGGGCTGTCGCGACCGGGCGTGTCCACCACGATCACGTCCACCACCGGCGCCCACGCATCGAGCGTGGTGCGCAGCAGCGTTTCGCTGTGGCTGTCGTTGTCGTCGATCACCTGCAGCCGCGGCGTCTTCAGCCCCAGGCCGTGGCCTTCGGAAAAGCTCTGCCGGTTTTCCATGTAGCGCGTGAAGGTGCGCTGGCGCGAATCGAGGTCGATCGCGGCGACCTTGCGGCCGCTGTGCATCAGCGCGACGGCGATGTGGACTGCGGTCGTGGACTTGCCGGTCCCGCCTTTTTCATTGCCAAGAACGATGACATGGGCTTTGGCCATAAAAGTAACGCGCCCCCGATGGCTGCATTCCGTTGGATGGCGGACTGTTTCATTCACGGGCGCCGGGGAGTCAATCGAGGAGAGGCAAGATTCCGGAGGCTTTCGAAACCGTGCGGACGGTCGCGGCACTGCGTGCGCGCGTACGCGCATGGAACGCGGCGGGGCAGAGCGTGGCGCTGGTGCCCACGATGGGCGCGCTCCACGCCGGGCATCTTGCGCTCGTCGCGGCCGGTCTCGCCCGTGCCGACCGGGTCGTCGCAAGCATTTTCGTGAACCCCACGCAGTTCGGCCCGAACGAGGACTTCTCGCGCTATCCGCGCCGCGAGGCGGAGGATGCGGCAGCGCTCGCGGGAGCGGGGTGTCACCTCCTGTTTGCGCCCACGGTGGAGGAGATGTACCCGGCGGGCTTCGCAAGCGGCGTTCACGTTGCCGGTCTCACCGCCGAACTCGACGGCGCGCACCGGCCCGGCCATTTCGACGGCGTCGCGACCGTGGTCTCGAAGCTGCTCAATCAGGCGCAGGCCGATTTCGCGATGTTCGGCGAGAAGGACTATCAGCAGCTTCTCATCGTCCGCCGCATGGCCGCTGACCTCGACATCGCCACGCAGATTGTCGGCGTCCCCACGGTGCGTGAGGCGGATGGTCTCGCGCTGTCGTCACGCAACGCCTACCTTTCGGCGGAGGAGCGCGCCCGCGCCGCGTTGTTCCCGAAGACGCTGATGGCGGCGCGCGACGCCATCCGTGCCGGGGCGGCGATCGAAACCGCGCTCGCGGAGGCCGACGCGGCACTGCGCGCGGCAGGGCTCGTGCCCGATTATGTCGCGCTTCGTGATGCCGAAACGTTGTTGCAGGTGACCGTTCTTGATCGCCCCGCGCGCATCTTGTCGGCGGTGCGGCTCGGCTCGACGCGTCTTATCGACAATCTGGCGGTCTAAGCGGCCGAAAACGGCCCGCGTTAACTTTTCATTAGGAATTCTCAATAACTATTAACGCCGTTGCAGGAGGCCCGGCGGACATCCTCGATTGTGCAGGATTCCAGCCGTTTGCAGCGGAGCATTCTCGATGCAGGACTGGCTGATCGATGTCATGGAGCCCCCGGGGGAGGACCTTCCCGGCCGGGCGATTGACGCCGCGACCCGGCCTGCCGAACTTCTCGCCCGTGCCGACATCGCGCTCTGCCTCACCGGCGGGGTTGCGGTGGTCATGGGGTCAGAGCCGATCGGGCGCATTTCCGGACCCCGTCTCGCCCAGGCGCTGGCCCGCGCTGTCGATGCCGGCGAGCGCGCTGCCCGCGGCGCACGCGACGAGGCGCGCCGCCTGCGTCGCGACCGCAGGATGCTCGCCGCCAATCTCAGCCACGAACTGAAAACGCCGCTCAATGCGATCAGCGGCTACAGCGAGCTTGTCGCGCTCGGCCTCCAAAGCGGCCGCACGCACGCCGCCGCCAGCCAGAACGCGGTGATCTGGGAAGCGGCGCAGGGGATGCTCTCGACGCTCGATTCCATTCTCGACCTCGCTCGCATCGAGGCGGACGCTGCGCCGCTCGATGAAACCGACGTCGATCTTCGCCAGCTCGCCGCGTCCGTGCTCCGTATGCTCGGGACCATGGCCGATGCACGCGGCGCGAGCGTCGCGATCGAGATGGAGGCCGATCTGCCGTTTCTCCATGCCGATGCGCGGATGCTTCGGCAGATCCTCGTCAACCTCGCCGGCAACGCGCTCAAGTACGGCGGCGAGAAGGTGAAGCTCGTCATCGCGGCGCGCGTCGACAAGGCCGATCGGATGCTTATCGAGGTACGCGACAATGGTCCCGGCATGTCGCCCCGCGCGATGGAAACGGCGATGAAACCCTTCGCGCGCGGGCCGGACGACAAGACGATGCTCGCCGGCAGCGGACTCGGCCTGCCGCTCGTCAAGGCACTCACCGAGCTGCACGAGGGCAGCTTCAAGTTGCTCTCGTCTCCGGGCCGGGGGACCCGCGCCGTCGTCACCATGCCGCCCGGGCGTGTCCGCCTCGCGCGCAGCGGTCGCCAGGAAGCCTTCGCATTCCGCCGGGCCAATTCGCTCTTCGGCTGAGTCGCATCAGGATTTCCGCCATTTTTCGGCGTTAACCATTTCTTGAAGAAGACACGCCAAATCTCCCAGCGTTGAGGGGGATTTTCGAATGGCAAGTCATCCGGTCTCTGAAGTCCAGTTTCTTCACGCGCAGATGGCGGCGGCGATGGCCGGCAAGCCGGACGCGTATTACGAGCTTGGCGTCGCGTATGCGGTCGGCAGGAACGGCGTCGATATTGACCTCGTCGAAGCGCACAAGTGGTTCAACCTCGCCGCCATGTCGGGCGATGAGCGCGCCCAGCTTGATCGCAGCGAGGTCGCGGCGTCGATGACGCCCGCCGAGGTCGCCGCGGCACAGCGCGAGGCGCGCGCATTCCTGATGCAGACACGCCACTAGGCCTGGTCCGAATCACTGCAAGCCTGAGAAATCAGGCGCTTGGGGCTTGCAAATAAAGCGAAATGGCCGCTTGCTATATCTGCTGTCGTAAGCAGCAGGGGGACTGGCGCCTTGGCGACGCGGTTGTCTGGAAAAGTATCGGAAATCAAAGCATTTCCTGCAAAGCCTTCCGAGTCGCGTGAAGACGAGCTTGCCACGCTGCGCGCCGAACTGGCCCGCGAAAAGGCACTCCGCAAGCGTTACGAAACCCAGTTCCGGCAACTTTCCGCATCGCTCCCCATCGTCATCTGGATGGCTGACGAGCGGCGCAACGTCACCTTCATCTCCGACAACTGGTACGACCTCACGGGCACGCGCCAGCACGATCTCGGCAACTGGATCGCGACGGTCCACCCCGACGATCGCCGCCGCGTGGCGGAGCAACTGATCGCCGCAACCGACCGCCGCGAACGCTACGCCGTCGAATATCGCACCCAGCGCGCCGACGGATCGATCGCCTGGGTACTCAACGTGGGCGCCCCGCGCTTCAACGAGACCGGGGATTACGACGGCTACGTCGGCGCAGTCATCGATGTCAGCGAGCGTCAGGCTGCAACCGAGACGCTTCAGGGGCTCGAAACCCGCCTGTCGCTCGCGCTCGACGGTACCCGCGTCGGCGTGTGGGACTGGGATATCGTGTCGGGCGATGTCTGGCTCAGCGACAGCGCGCTCGCGATTCAGGGCTATGCGAGCGAGGAGGTGAAGGGCCACGCCGCCGGCTTCGCCGATTATATCCACCCGGACGATCTCGCAGAGCATAGCCGCAGCATCACCGCGTGCCTCAAGGGCGAGCAACCGATGGTGAACCTCGAGCATCGCCTGCGCTGCAAGGATGGCGGATGGGTGTGGGTGGCAGAGCGCGGCCGCGTCGTCGAGCGCGATGCGAACGGAAAGGCGCTCCGCATGATCGGGACGCGCACCGACATGACCGAGCAGCGCGAACGCGACGATCGCCTGCGCTGGCTCGCCGCGCACGATGTGCTCACCGAGCTTCCCAACCGGGGGCGTTTCCAGGAGCTGCTGCTCGCTGCGATGCGGGAAACCGACGCGCGGGGCGGCCGGATGGCGCTGATGCTGTTCGACCTCGATCACTTCAAGGCGGTCAACGACGGCTTCGGCCATGACGTGGGCGATGCGTTGCTGCGCCGCGCGGCACGGCGCCTGCGCGATGCGTTCCCCGGCGGTTCGGTCGCGCGGCTCGGCGGCGATGAGTTCGCGATCATCCTTCCCGATGCCGGGCGGCACGGCGAGGATGTGATGGCGCTTGCGGCGCAGGCGGTTCATGCCGGAACGACAGGCGGCGAGGAGCCCGGCGAGAGCACGGCAAGCGTAGGCGTGGCTTTCTATCCCGATCACGCGGCAAACGCGGCGGATTTCGTCAAGGCGGCGGACGTAGCGCTCTATGCCGCGAAGCAGGCGGGCCGCGCCTGTGCCCGGCTTTATGAACCGCGCCGGTAGGGCGTGAAGCTCTCCATCGCGCGGATGTCCGCGGCAATCGCCGGGCGTTCGCGCTCCAGATAGTCCTCGATGGCCCGCCGCAGCCCTGGATGCTGGATATGGTGCGCGGAGGTCGTCACCACCGGCACATAGCCCCGTGCGAGCTTGTGCGGCCCCTGCGCGCCCGCCTCGACGCGGGCGAGGCCATGCGTGATCGCGTAGTCGATGGCCTGATAGTAGCAGAGTTCGAAGTGCAGGAAGGGCAGGTCGCGCACTGCGCCCCAGTAGCGCCCGTAGAGGCAGTCCCCGCCGATGAAGTTCAGCGCGCCCGCCACGGGCGTGTCGCCGTCCATCGCCAGCACCAGCAGCACGCGCTCGGCCATGCGTGCGCCGATCAGGCTGAAGAAGGCGCGGGTCAGGTAGGGTTGGCCCCATTTGCGGCTGCCGGTGTCCTGATAGAAGTGCCAGAACGCGTCCCAGTGCGTCTCGCGTATGTCCGCACCCGAAAGTGCCACGATGCGAAGGCCGCTTTCCGCCGCCTCCCGCCGTTCGCGACGGATGGTCTTGCGCTTGCGCGAGGCGAGGCTGCCGAGGAAATCCTCGAATGTGCCGTATCCCGCGTTGTGCCAGTGGAACTGTTCGGTGTGCCGGATCAGCCAGCCCGCGTCCGCGAACAGCGGCACCTGCTCGGGCGCGATGAACGTGGCGTGCGCGGACGAGATCTGCTGGCGCGCGCAGAATTGCGTGATCCCGGCGATCAGCGCGGGCGCGTGGGCGGTATCCTGCAAGAGCAGGCGCGGGCCGGTTGCGGGCGTGAACGGCACCGCCATCTGATATTTGGGATAATAGCGCCCGCCCGCGCGCTCGAACGCGTCCGCCCAGCCGTGGTCGAACACATATTCGCCCTGCGAGTGTGATTTCGCATAGGCGGGCGCGATGCCGAGAATGGCGCCGTTCGCATCTTCCAGTACCGCGTGCGCCGCCTGCCACCCTGCAGCGGCAACCGCGCTCCCCGAATCCTCCAGCGCGCTGATGAAGGCGTGCAGCGTGAACGGGTTGTTGTCCCCCGCGCAGGCGTTCCAGTCGGCCGCGGAAATGTCCGCGGCCGATGTCACGATCCGGAAAGTCGCCGGCGTGCCGGTCATGCGTGTCCCGGGGTATCCTCGAAGATGATCTGGTCGGCGTGCACGGCGGCCCGTGCGCGCGCTTCCTCACCCCGCACCGTCCAGGTCAGTACCGGGAGGCCCTTGCGGCGCTGGCGTTCAGCAAAGCCGCAGGGCAGCGAATTAATGTCGAAGGCAAGGAAGTGCGGCTTCGCGCTGCGAACCGCGAGGTTGCGCGAAAGCCAGCCCCGAACGCCGGTATTCCCGCGGCCTTCCTTGCTCACGACGAGCCCGCGCACGGTGTGCGGGCTGTGCTCGCGGAACCAGCGCACGATGCGCGGATCGAACGACATCACTGCCGTCCAGCCGTTTGCGCCTTCCAGCGCACGGCGCACCGCGCGGCAAAGGCTGCCATAGCCGCGCCGACCCGGAGACTTCACTTCCACCAGCGTTGGCGCGCGCCCGCCGATCTCGCTCAGCACCTCGCGCAGCGTGCGGATGGTTTCGTCAGTCCCCGAAAGGCGGAATGCGGCCAGTTCGCCGACGGTCAGATCGGCGATGCGCCCGCCGGCGTTGACGAGGCGGGGCAGCTCGGCATCGTGAAACACCACCGCGTCCTTGTCTGCCGTGCGCCGGACATCGAGCTCGATGCCATAGCCTGCGGCGATCGCACGTTCGAACGCTGCCCTGCTGTTCTCGGGCACACCCGGCGCGCCGTGCAGCCCCCTGTGCGCAAAGGGATGGCGGGTGAGAAACTCGAGATCGCGGGGTGTGTTTCGCAGCATCTGGCTCCGTTCAGACCTTCACGGCAATCACGGCGTCGATCTCGACGGCGACGCCGAGCGGCAGCGCAGGGACGCCCACCGCGCTCCGCGCGTGCCGCCCCGCGTCTCCCAGAACCTCGACCATAAGATCGCTGCATCCGTTGGCAACCTTCGGCTGGTCGAAGAAATTCGCCGTGCTCGAAACGAACGCGCCAAGCTTCAATACGCGCTCGATGCGGTCGAGGCTGCCCAGCGCAGCCTGGGCCTGCGCAAGGATGCCGATGCCGCAGAGCCGCGCGGTCGCCTGGCCGGCCGCGACGTCCATGTCTTCACCAAGCCGTCCGAGCACGAGCGTGCCGTCCTCGCGGAAGGGGATCTGGCCGGAGATGTAGAGCGTGTTTCCATGCAGAACCGTAGGCACATAGTTCGCCGCGGGCGCGGAGGCTTTCGGCAGCGTGATTCCAAGTTCGGCGAGACGCGCTTCAATACTCATGACCGGAGATTCCCTTTCATTGCCCGTCGGGTCGTTACGGCGCCGTCTGCCTGAGCAGATACGGTAATGCCTGAGACCAGATATCGATCCGTGCGTGCGCATCGTCTGCGGCCGGGATCAGAGGTCTCAGCTCCGGATCGGCGACCATGTGCAGCCGGTGCACGTGCGGCGCGTCCCGCTTTACCGAACTATGGTGCGGGGGCAAGTCGTCGATGAAAACGGCGGCGTCCCGGCCGTGTTCGCGCATCAGCGTGGTGACGGCAGGGCCTTTCGGGCCATCGTTCACATAGACGGGGAAGGGCATCCCGAGCGCGGCGATCTGCGCGCGGCGGCGGTCGCGGTAAGTGTCGCGGATGTTGGTGAGGATGACGATTTCGTAGTGGCCGGAAAGGACGCCGAGCGCCTCGACCGCGCCTTCCACCACCGACTGGCCCTCCATGGCGTTCGCGAAGAAGCCGTCGACGAGCGCGCCGATGTCCTTGCGTTCGATGAGGCTGCCATCCGCCTTGCGCCGGATGTTGCCCGAAAGCGCGAAGCTTTCGAAGTTGAGCTCAAGCGCGTGCGCGGTGTCAAGATAGGTGCGAAACGGCCCTGCGAAGTGCAGCAGCACCTCGTCGCAGTCGCAGATGAGAAGTGGCTTCGTCATTGCCCGAGCCTCCCGCGCGCCGCCGCGAGCCGGGCGGGTTCGGTGCCGATCGCTTCGGCACAGGCGATGAAGTCAGCCTCGTGTGCGGCAAGGAAATCGAGCGTTGCGCCGAGAATTTCCGCGCTTCCGGCCCGCGCCCTCAGCGTTGCCGCGTCAAGACCGGTCAGCGCCAGCAGGCGTGGTCCAAGCCGTTCGTCGCTCGCAACCCACGCCAGGGCGTGCAGCGCCATCACTTCGGCCTCCTCGCGCGTTAGGGCAGATTGGTAAGAGGTCATTAACTCTGGACAATTAGGATTGTATCAACCATTCGCCAAGGCGATTGTTCAGCAAGCCGGTTCGCGGGGCTAAATGCGCGGCAGGGCTTGCGAAGAGGGCACCATGCAGAAAACCGTCCTCGTCGTCGAGGATAACGACCTCAATATGAAGCTGTTCTGCGACCTTCTGGAAGCACACGGCTATCGCACGATGAAAACGCGCGACGGGCGCAGCGTGCCCGATCTGGTGCGCGCGGACCGCCCCGACCTGATCCTCATGGATATCCAGCTTCCCGAAGTCTCGGGGCTGGAGGTCACCGGCTGGCTGAAAAGCGACGCGGCGCTGAGCGACATTCCCGTCGTCGCGGTCACGGCGTTTGCGATGAAAGGCGATGAAGAGCGCATCAAGGCCGGCGGCTGCGAGGCGTATATCGCCAAGCCGATCTCGGTGATGCGCTTTATCGAAACCGTCCGCCAATACGCCTAGAGCGGCCGGCGGAAAGGGAAGGCGGCCGTGCCGCCTTACTTGATCTTCGCTTCCTTGAACTCGACATGCTTGCGCACGACGGGATCGTACTTGCGGAAGGTGAACTTCTCGGTCTGCGTGCGCGGATTCTTCTTCGTCACGTAGAAGAAGCCGGTGTCGGCCGTGCTGACGAGCTTGATCTTGACGGTCGTTGGTTTGGCCATGGCGCGGCAGTCCTTGCGCTTGATCTCTGGTGGTTCAAAAAAGAACGCGGCGTCTTTAGCGCCGCGCTTACGGGCGGGCTAATGCCGAAAACGCGCCCCTGAGTCAAGCGGCGTCACAGCATTCTGGCGGCCAGTTCCTTGACGAGGCGCACCGCAACGCCCGCCGTCAGCATCCCGATATCGCGCTCGGGGTTCAGCTCGACGACGTCGGCGCCCACGATCTCGCCCGGCACGCGCGCGATCAGCGTCAGCAGTTCGCGCGTCGAAAGCCCGCCGGGTTCGGGGTGGGAGACGCCGGGCGCGAACGCCGGGTCGAGCCCGTCGAGGTCGATCGAGACGTAGACCGGCCCCTGCAGCCGCTCCCACGGCACGCAGTCCCATGCGTCGGCGCCCAGCATCACGCCGCCCGCCGCCGCGCTCCGCGCGCGCTGCTGCGGCGTTGCGCTGCGGATGCCCACCTGCACGAGATTGGCGATGCAGCCGTCGTCGAGGGCGCGTGCGAACGGGCAGGCGTGCGAATAGCGGTCGCCGCCAAGGTCCTCGTAAAGGTCTGGGTGCGCATCGACATGCAGCACGTTCACCGGCCCGTGCGCGGCCTTCATGGCGCTGAGGATCGGATAGGTCACCGAATGATCGCCGCCGATGCTGAGCGGCCGCCGGCCGGCTTTCAGCGCGGCGGCAACCGTGGCGGTCATGATCGCGCGCGCCTCTGCGGCGTCCTCGGGCAGGTCGGGAAAGTGCCGGTCGCCGAACGCGTCCGCGAGGTCGACGCCGTCGATGCTGTAGGGGCTGGAGGCCTCGCTGAACAGCAATCCGCGTACCACCGAAGGCGCGAGTGCCGCGCCGCGCGCGTAGGACGAACTGGCGTCCCAGGCGAATCCGAGAAGGCTGATCGACATGGCGCGTGCTTAACCCTGTTCTAACGACTTTCCCACTAGCCTTCGGGCATGATCGACGAAGACTTCGAATCGCTGCATCAGGAGCTGTCCGACAAGCTGGAGGACATCCAGCTGCTCTTGCTCGCGGGGAGCCACGGCGAAGTGCGGCGACAGCTGCATTCGCTGAAAGGTCTCGCGAAGGCGTTCGGTTTCAATGATTTCGCGGCCGAGGTTCACGCGGCCGAGGAAACGCTGGCCAGCGTCACCACGCTCCAGCCGCGCATCGACCGCATGTTCCGCCTGCTCGACGCGGCGTAAGTCCTACCGTCTCCGTCTCACCTTGCCCGTGCCCTTCGGCAGCGGAGGACGCCCCTTGCGCGGCGGTGGTCGATTGCCCGCCCGCGGCGCTGGCCCATCGGGAAACTCGAAGCGCAGCGCCCCGCTGATCGGGTTCGCATCGGCCAGCCGCAGCTCAAGCCGCTGCCCCACGTGATAGGTCACCCCCGTCATCAGCCCTTCGATCGTCTTGGTCGCCTCGTCGAAGTGGAAGCGCTCGGCGCCCAGCATCGACATCGGGATCAGCCCGTCGCCGCCCACGCCCTCGACGCTCGCGAACAGCCCGAAGCGCGTCACCCCACTGATCCGCGTGCGGACGATCTGCCCCACATGTTGCGCGAGATACGCCGCAACGTATCGGTCGATCGTGTCGCGCTCCGCTTCCATCGCGCGCCGCTCGGTCATCGAGATATGCTCGGCGGTGCGGGGCAGGGCGCGCATTTCCTCGTCGGTCAGCCCGCCCTCGCCGATCTTGTACGCCCGCACCAGCGCCCGGTGGACGAGCGTGTCCGAATAGCGCCGGATCGGTGAGGTGAAGTGCGCGTAGCTGCCGAGCGCGAGCCCGAAGTGGCCGAGGTTGTCGGTGCCGTAGAACGCCTGTGCCTGGCTGCGCAGCACCTGCTCGGAAACCTGTTCGAGCAGCGCCGGCTCGGTGATCCGCGCCAGCAGCCGGTTGAACGTCGTCGGCGTCACCACTTGCCCGAGCGACAGACTGAGCCCCAGCGACTTCACGTAATCGGACAGCGTCACCAGCTTTTCCCGGCTCGGCCGCTCGTGCACGCGGTAGACGACCGGCGACGTCTTCGCCTCCAGCGCCTTCGCCGCCGCGACGTTCGCCGCGATCATGAAGTCCTCGATCAGCTGATGCGCCGGAAGCTGCTCGCGCACACGGATTTCCGCGATCCGGCCCTTCTCGTCGAGGATCACGCGCCGCTCCGGCATGTTGAGCGCCAGCGGATCGCGCCTGTCGCGCGCGGACTTGAGCGCGGTCCAGGCTGCCCACAGCGGCCGCAGAACGCTCTCCGTCAGCGCGTGCTCGATCTTCCCGTCGATCGCCTCCTGCACCGTCTCGTAGGCGAGGTTCGCGACGCCGTGCATCACCGCGCGCGTAAAGCGCCAGTCTTTCACCGTGCCGTCGCGCGCGATCGTCAGGTGGCAGGCGAGCACCGCCTTGTCTTCGTTCGCGTTCAGCGAGCACGCATCGGTCGAGAGCGCCTCGGGCAGCATCGGCACCACTTGATCGGGGAAGTAGACGCTGTTCCCCCGTTCGCGCGCCTCGCGATCGATCGCGGTGCCCGGGCGCACGTAGAAGCTGACGTCGGCGATCGCGACGATCGCCTTGAAGCCGCCCGGATTGCCGGGATCGTCGTCCGCAGCCGCCCACACCGCGTCGTCATGGTCGCGCGCGTCGGCGGGGTCGATGGTGAGGAGCGGCAGGTCGCGCAGGTCTTCGCGGGCCCCTAGCGGCAGCTTCGCGGCCTTTTCCGCTTCGGCGAGCGCTTCCTCGGAAAACGTGTGCGGAATACCCTTTTCGTGAATCGCGATCAGCGAGAAGCTGCGCGGCGCCATCGGATCGCCGAGCCGCTGCACGACGCGGCCGGTCGCGCGCGCCCCGCGGCCCGATTGTTCGGCGAGCACGAGGTCGCCCGCGTCCGCCTCGCCAATATCGGTGATCTTGAGGTCGAATCGAAGCCGCTTGTCCGTCGGCACGAGAAACCAGCCCGAAGCATCGCGCCGCAGCACGCCGAGCAGCGCATCTTCGGAAGACGCGCCGATCTTCTTCATCACATGGGCAAGGTGCCCGCGCCCCGTCTCCTCGATGCGCGCGAGGATGCGGTCGCCCACCGCCAGCGCCGCACGTTTCCGGCCCTCGACGACGCGCACCTTCGGCGCGGGCGTATCGTTCGCCCAGCTTTCCGGCACTGCGACCGCGCGTCCGCCCTCGATGCCGACGATCTTCAGCACCGTCACCTTCGGCAGTCCGCCGCCCTTGTGGAAGGCGCGGCCCGGCCCGCTGTCGAGCAGGCCCTCGTTCGCCATGTCCTTCAGCATCGCCTTCAGCAAGATCTTGTCCTGCGCGGTCAGCCCGAACGCCTTGGCGATCTCGCGCTTGCCGACGGGAGAAGGGGACTCCGCGACGAAGCTCAGGATCTGTTCGCGGGTGGGGAGGCCGGGGGTGGGTCGTTTCGCCATTCCCCCTCATGTCGGGCCTTCGGCCCTCAGCGGCAACCCCCTACCGTTCCGAAAGCTTCATCAATACCAGCCCGCCGACGATCAGCCCGGCCGCGAGCACCCGCATCGGGCTGACGCTCTCGCCGAGCACCGCGACGCCCACAAGAAACGCACCCACCGCACCGATCCCCGTCCAGACTGTATAAGCCGTGCCGAGCGGCAGCGACTTCATCGAGATCGACAGCAAGGCAAAACTCGCGATCATCGCGATGATGGTGATGATGCTGGGCGCAAGCCGCGTGAACCCTTCGGACTGCTTCATCGAAAAGGCCCAGACGACCTCCAGCAGTCCCGCAATTCCAAGATACACCCAGGCCATGACGGCGCTCCTCTTCAAAAGAGCCGGGCCGTCCCGGACTTCTACCCATGAAGGGGGAGGACGTGGCCTCGCGGGGTTTATTTGGCGGCTGTGGAAGTGAGGGTCAAGATGGACATAGACCTCGTGCGTCCCTCGACTTCGCTCGGGATGATGCACGTTTTTACCGGGTACAAAGGCCCTTCATCCCGAGCGAAGTCGAGGGACGCACAACCGCAATGTCAGTACCCGCGCTATCGCAACCGCGCGATGCTGAGCCCGTCCGCCTTGGCGCGATCCTTCACAGATTCCTCGCTGCGGGTCAGCGCCTTGGCGATGGCTTTCAGCGCCATGCCCTTCTTCGCCAGCGTATGCAGCTTGTCGATCTCGGCGGCGGTCCAAGGCTGTTTGTGACGTTCGAATCGCTCGGCCATGGCGGCTACTTCGCCGCCTTCGTCTTGGCGGGGGCCTTCTTCGCCGCAGGTTTTTTCGCCGCGCCCGCCTTCGCCGGAGCCTTCCGCTTGCCCTTGCCCTTCGCCGGCCCCTTGGCGGCCTTCTCGTCGATCATCGTCGCGGCGGCGTCCAGCGTCAGCGCCTGCGGGTCGGTGCCCTTGGGCAGCGTCGCGTTGGTCGTGCCGTCGGTCACATAGGCGCCGTAGCGGCCGTCCATCACCTTCAGCGTCGCGCCCGATGTCGGGTGCGCGCCGAGTTCCTTCAGCGCGGCGGGCGCCTTGCGCTCGAAGCCCTTCTTCTGCTCGGCGAGCTTCACGACGGCGGCATTCATGCCGATCTCGAACACCTCGGCGGTGGAGGTGAGCCGCGCATACTTGCCGTCGTGCATCAGATACGGGCCATAGCGCCCGATCGAGGCGGTGATCGGCGTTCCCGTCTCGGGGTGCGTCCCGACCTCGCGCGGCAGCGCGAGCAGCTTCACCGCCATGTCGAGTTCGATCGTCGCCGCGTCCACGTCCTTCGGGATCGAGGCGCGCGGCGGCTTCTCGCCCTCGCCGCGCTGGATGAAGAGGCCGAAGCGTCCCGAGCGGATCGTAATCGGCTCGCCCGCATCCTCACCGAGCAAGCGCGGCTGGTCGCCGCCTTCGCCCGTGCCGCCGTTGCCGTTCTCGCTCGCGAAGGGCCGTGTGAAACGGCACTCGGGGTAGTTGGAGCAGCCGACGAAGGCGCCGAACTTGCCCGTCTTCAGGCTCAGCCGTCCGTCGCCGCACACCGGGCAGACGCGCGGATCCTTGCCGTCGCCCGCGTCGGGAAACAGCAGCGGCGCGAGGAATTCGTCGAGCGCCGTCGTCACCTCGGAGGGTTTCAGCTCCAGGATTTCGGCGGTCTTCGGCTGGAAGTCCTTCCAGAAGGCGTGCAGCACCGCCGTCCAGTCGATGCTCCCGGCGGAAATCTCGTCGAGCTGTTCCTCAAGCCCCGCCGTGAAGTCGTAGCTCACATAGCGTTCGAAGAAGCGTTCGAGGAAGGCGGTGACAAGCCGTCCCTTCTCTTCGGGATGGAAGCGCTTCTGCTCGATCCGCACATAGGCGCGGTCCTTCAGAACCTGCAGGATCGAGGCGTAGGTGGAGGGGCGCCCGATGCCGAGCTCCTCCATCTTCTTCACAAGGCTCGCTTCCGAATAGCGCGGGGGCGGCTCGGTGAAGTGCTGGTCGGCGTGCGCGCCCTGAATCGCGGGCGTGTCGCCCTTTTCGATCTTGGGCAGGCGCTTGCCGTCGTCGCCCTCTTCGTCTTCGGGATCGTCGGCGGTTTCCTGATAGAGCGCGAGGAAGCCGGGGAAGATCGTCACCTGGCCCGTGGCGCGCAGATCGGCGCGGCCGTTCTTGTCTTTCAGGTCCACGGTCGTGCGCTCAAGGTTCGCGGCGGCCATCTGGCTCGCGAGCGTGCGCTTCCAGACCAGTTCGTAAAGGCGGGCCTCGTCGCCCGAAAGCCCAGCCTTCGCGGGGCGGCGGCGCATGTCCACGGGGCGGATCGCCTCGTGCGCTTCCTGCGCGTTCTTCGCCTTGGTCGTGTAGAAGCGCGGCTTCTCGGGCAGGTGGCGCCCCGAAAAATCCTCGGCGATCACGTCGCGCGCGGCGGCGATGGCTTCGGGCGCCATATCGACGCCGTCCGTCCGCATGTAGGTGATGAGCCCGCTTTCATACAGCGTCTGTGCGGTCCGCATCGTCTGCGTCGCGGAAAGGCCCAGCTTGCGGGCCGCTTCCTGTTGCAGCGTCGAGGTCGTGAAGGGCGGGGCGGGATTCCGCGACACCGGCTTCTTCTCGACCGACGCGACGACATAATCGCCCGCGGCCACGTCGGCGCGCGCTTCGTTCGCCAGTGCCGAGTTGTTGAGCGAGAATTTGTCGAGCTTCTTGCCCTGCCAGTGCGTCAGCCGCGCGGTGAACGCCTGCCCGGTCGCGGTCTGGAACTGGCCGTCGACCGTCCAGTATTCGCGCGTCTTGAACGCTTCGATCTCGCGCTCGCGTTCCACCACGAGCCGCAGCGCCACCGATTGCACGCGCCCCGCCGATTTCGCGCCCGGCAGCTTGCGCCACAGCACGGGGGAAAGCGTGAACCCCACGAGATAGTCGAGTGCCCGCCGCGCACGGTAGGCGTCGATGAGCGGTGCGTCGAGCTCGCGCGGCGCCGCCATCGCCTGCGTCACGGCGGTCTTGGTGATCTGGTTGAAGGTCACGCGCTGCACCTTTGCGGGCAGCGCCTTCTTCGCCTTCAGATGCTCGTAAAGATGCCAGCTGATCGCCTCGCCCTCGCGATCGGGGTCGGTGGCGAGGATCAGCGTGTCGGCGGTCTTCGCGCTGTCGGCGATCTCTTTCAGCTGTCGCGACCGGTCGGCGGAAACCTCCCACTTCATGCTGAAGTCGTGGTCGGGATCGACCGATCCGTCCTTGGGCGGCAGGTCGCGGACATGGCCGTACGAGGCCAGGACCTTGTAGTCCGAACCCAGATACTTGTTGATCGTCTTAGCCTTCGCCGGGGATTCGACGATCACGAGTTGCATAGGGAGACCCTCACCGACCTCAATGGGTGGGGGGCCTTACAGCGCTTTGCCGGGACGCCGCAAGTCCGGCGGCGGAAGAAACTCCGCGATCACCTCGGAAGGGCGGCACAGTTTGGCCCGCTTCCCGTCGATCACGACCGGCCGGTTGATGAGGATGGGGTTCTCGTGCATCGCGGTGATGATGTGCTCCTCGGAAACGCCCGGTTCGAGGAGGCCGAGCTCTTTCGCCAGCGGCTCCTTGGCGCGCAGCAGCTCGTGCGCCGCCATGCCGGATTTCCGCAGCACATCCTCGATTTCCGCGCGGCTCGGTATATCCTCCAGATATTCACGCAGGTCGAAGGGAATGGCGTGCTCGGTCAGATAGTCGCGCACATTGCGGGCCGTTCCGCAGCGGGGATTGTACCAGACGATAACGCGCATTCCGCCTCCACTCACTTCAGATTTCGCCGGCCCACGCGCCGGGCCTGCGATCATACCATAAAAGTTCGCGTTCGAGTTCATAGGCAAGCGCGATGAGCCGTGCCTCGCCTCCCGGCGCCGTCGCGAACTGGATGCCGATGGGCAGGCCATCCTTCGATTCGCCGATGGGGAGCCCGATGGAGGGAACGCCCGCGACGTTCTCGATGCCCGTGAAACCCGCATAGGCGATCAGCCGGTCGCGCTGCTCCATCCAGGGGATCGTCGGGGCGATATAGCCAATCGGTGCCGGTGCCTTGCCGAGCACCGGCGTCATGTAGATGTCGATGTCCCCGAACTGTGCCCGGTAGCTCGCCATGGCTTCGTCAAGCGCAGCGAAGGCGACCTGCATATGCTCGGGCGTGTAGGTCGCGGCCTGCGCGGCCATGCCGAGCGTCAGCGGTTCGAGGAGTGTCGCGGGGTCGACGCCCGGCGCCATTTTCGTGATCTCGGCGACGGCCTGACCCGCGCCTGATTCCCAAAGGCTCATGAAGGCGGGGATCACGACGTCGCCTTTGTAAGGGGCGGGGACGTCCTTCACCGTGTGCCCCAGCTTCTGGAGCAGCGCCGAGGCTTCGCCGAACACGCGCTGCACGTCCTCGTCGGGAAGGCCTCCGGATGGGTGGTTGAGCCGAAGCCCGACGCGCAGCCGGTCCTTCGAAGGGCCCGTGACGAGCGGGGCTTCGGGGAAGGGGGCGCCTTCACCCCGCGCCTGAGTCGCATGGAACCACGCCGCCGTGTCGCGCACGGTGCGGGAAACGCAGCCCTCGACGCCAAGGTGCGTCGCCACGTCCGGCGATGCGGCATCGCCCGCCATGCGCCGCCGCGAAGGCTTGAGGCCCACGAGCCCGCAGCAGCTCGCGGGAATACGGATCGATCCGCCGCCGTCATTGGCGTGTGCGATGGGCACGACGCCTGCCGCCACGGCTGCCGCGCTGCCGCCCGACGAGCCGCCCGTCGAATGGTCGAGGTTCCACGGATTCCGCGTCACGCCCGTCAGCAGCGGCTCCGTCGTCGCGGTGATGCCGAATTCGGGCAGCGTCGAACGGCCGATCGAAACGAACCCCGCCGTCTCGATCGCGGCCGGGTACGCATCGGTCTCGTCGGCGACCGTCGCGGCGAGCGCCCGGCACCCCTGCGTGTAGGGCAGGCCCTTCTGGTGCACATTGTCCTTGATCAGCGTCGGCACGCCCGCCAGCGGGCCTTTCACGCCGTTTCCCGCGATTTCGCGTGCGCGCTCGAAATTCGGAAACTTCACGGCGTTGATCTTGCCGTTCACGCTTTCGAGCCGTTTGATCGCGGTCTCGACAAGCGCGGCGGGCTGCACCTTGCCCTCGCTGGCGGCCTTCGCCTGCGAAACGGCATCAGTCCAGTTGCTGGGCGGCGCCTTTGCCGCTGTCGTCTGGCGACATGCGGAAAGTGCGGCAATCGCCGCGCCCGTTCCCAGAAAACCGCGGCGTGAAACAAAGGCCATACGAAACCTCCCCCCGAGTCGGATGACCGACTGTCTCAGCCGCCGCGCCGGGATGCAATCTGGCAGATTGAGAGGGTAGGCCCTTCAGCCCTCGCGCCGCTTCTCCAGCCAGCTTTCCAGCCACTTGATCGTGTAGTCGCCGTTCTGGAACTCCGGGTCTTCGATCAGCGCCTGGTGCAGCGGGATCGTCGTTTTCGGGCCGGAGATGATGTATTCCTCCAGCGCGCGGCGCAGGCGCATCAGGCAGTCGTTGCGCCCCGAACCGTAGACGATCAGCTTGGAGATCAGGCTGTCGTAGTTTGAAGGGATGCGGTAGCCGTCGTAGAGCGCGCTGTCGACGCGCACGTGCAGCCCGCCCGGTGCATGATAATGCTCCACCTTGCCCGGCGAGGGCGCGAACGTCGCCGGGTCTTCGGCGTTGATGCGGCACTCGATGGCATGGCCCGCAAAGCGGATATCTTCCTGTTTCACCGACAGTGGCAGCCCCGCGGCGACGCGGATCTGCTCGCGCACGAGGTCGATGCCGGTGATCATCTCGGTGACGGGATGCTCGACCTGCAGCCGCGTGTTCATCTCGATGAAGTAGAAGCGGCCGTCCTCGTACAGGAACTCGATCGTGCCTGCGCCGCGGTAGCCGAGGCCCGCGATCGCCTTGCGCACGATCTCGCCCATTTCCGCGCGCTGCGCGGCGTTGAGCGCGGGCGAGGGGGCTTCCTCCAGCACCTTCTGGTGGCGCCGCTGCAGCGAGCAGTCGCGCTCGCCGAGGTGGACGGCATTGCCGTGCGTGTCGCCGAACACCTGAAACTCGATGTGGCGCGGATTGCCGAGGTATTTTTCGAGGTAGACGGTGTCGTCGCCGAATGCCGCCTTCGCTTCGGCGCGCGCCTGCGCGATCAGCGTGCCGAGCTTTTCAGGGCTATCGACGACCTTCATGCCGCGTCCGCCGCCGCCCGAGGCGGCCTTCACGAGCACCGGATAGCCGATCTCGAACGCCACCGTTTCGGCTTCCGAAAGATCGGTGATCGGCCCGTCGCTGCCCGGAACGAGCGGCAGGCCGAGACGCGCGGCGGTGCGCTTCGCCTCCACCTTGTCGCCCATCATGCGGATGTGCTCGGGGCTCGGCCCGATCCAGCCGATCTGGTGCTCTTCCACGATTTCCGCAAAGCGCGCGTTCTCGGAAAGGAAGCCGTATCCGGGGTGGATCGCGTCCGCGCCCGTGATCTCTGCGGCCGAGATGATCGCGGGGATGTTGAGGTACGATTCGGTCGCGCTCGGCGGGCCGATGCACACGGCCTGGTCGGCAAGGCGCACATGCATGGCGTCGGAATCGGCGGTCGAGTGGATGGCGACCGTCTTGATGCCCATTTCATGGCACGCGCGGTGGACGCGAAGCGCGATTTCGCCGCGGTTCGCGATGAGGATTTTGTCGAACATCGTTATTCGATGACCACCAGCGGCTGATCGTATTCCACGGGCTGTTCGTTCGCCACGCAGATCTTCACGACCGTGCCCGATTTCGGCGCGACGATGGGGTTCATCACCTTCATCGCCTCAACGATCAGCAGCGTGTCGCCTGCCGAAACGCTGCTGCCTTCCTTGACGAACGGCGGGGCGCTCGGGTCCGAGGAGAGGTACACGGTGCCGACCATCGGCGATTTCACGGCGCCGGGGTGGGACTTGAGGTCGGTCTCGACCGGTGCTGCGACGACCGGCGCGGCGGCGGGCGCGGCCGGGGCCGCTGCGACCGGCGCGGCGGCGACAACGCCGCTCACCTGCCGCGCGACGCGGATCCTGCGCCCTTCGTCCTCCACCTCGATCTCGGTGAGTCCGGTTTCATCCAGCAATTCTGCGAGCTGGCGAACCAGCTTGGTATCGACGTTCATGCCCGTCTTGCCATTGGTCACGTGTTTGCGTCCCCGATGTTGTTGTTCTGTAAGGTCTTAAAGCTTTGCGGCGGCGTCCAGCGCCAGCGCATAGCCGTGGATGCCGAAGCCCGTGATCGATCCCTTCGCAACCGGCGCCACGTGGCTCAGATGGCGGAAGGCCTCACGGGCGTGAGGGTTTGAAATATGGACTTCGATGACCGGAACCGCAATCGCCTTGATGGCGTCGCGGATCGCGATCGACGTGTGGGTATAGGCACCTGCGTTCAGGATCACGGCCTTCGCCTTCCGCGAAGCCGCCTCATGAAGCCAGTCGACGAGATGCCCTTCGTGGTTCGACTGGCGCACGTCGACTTCAAGGCCGAGCCCTTTGGCACGGTCTTCCAGCATCACCGCCACGTCGTCGAGCGTGTCGGCGCCGTAAATCTCCGGCTCGCGCGTGCCGAGCAGATTGAGGTTCGGCCCGTTAAGGACCAGCACCAGCGGCGGTTTTGCCATTCGAAGCCCCTTTGTCCCAGACACTGGCCTAGGACGAAAGCGGCCCTTATATGGACGCTCCGCGCGACAGGGAAGCCTGAGAAGAACAAGGACCGATGACCATCAGCATCACCGTGAACGGCGAACCGCGCCGCATTGCCTCCGGCGCCAGCATCGCGGCGCTCGTCACCGACCTCGATCTCGATCCGAAGACCGTGGCCGTGGAGCGGAACCTCGAGATCGTCTCGAAGTCCGCCTACGCCGAAGTCGCGCTTGCGGAAGGCGACCGGCTGGAGATCGTGCATTTCGTCGGTGGCGGCAGTGCTGGAGGCAGCGAGGATGACGGCTGGGAAGTGGCCGGGCGTCGCTTCACCTCGCGCCTGATCGTCGGCACGGGCAAGTACAAGGACTATTCGGTAAACGCCGCGGCGGTCGAAGCCTCGGGCGCCGAGATCGTCACCGTCGCCGTGCGCCGCGTGAACCTCACGGACCGGTCGCAGCCGCTGCTCACCGACTATGTCGATCCGAAGCGCTACACCTACCTGCCCAACACCGCGGGCTGCTTCACGGCGGAAGACGCGATGCGCACGCTGCGCCTCGCGCGCGAAGCGGGCGGCTGGAACCTCGTGAAGCTCGAAGTGCTGGGCGAAGCGAAGACGCTCTATCCCGACATGGAGCAGACGCTGCGCGCCACGAAGGAACTCGTGAACGACGGCTTCGATGTCATGGTCTACTGCGCGGACGACCCCATCGCCGCGAAGAAGCTGGAGGATGCGGGCGCCGCCGCGATCATGCCGCTCGGCGCGCCGATCGGCTCGGGCCTCGGCATCCAGAACCCGGTGATGATCCGCCTTATCGTCGAGCAGGCGAAGGTGCCCGTGCTCGTCGACGCGGGCGTCGGCTCGGCGTCGGACGCGGCGGTCGCAATGGAGCTCGGCTGCGATGGCGTTCTCATGAACACCGCCATCGCCGAGGCGAAAGACCCGGTGATGATGGCGCGCGCGATGCGTCATGCCGTTGAGGCCGGACGGCTCTCCTACCGCGCGGGCCGGATGCAGCGGCGGCTCTATGCCGATCCTTCCAGTCCCCTTGGCGGCCTGATCTGAGGCTTGCGACGAGCCGCGGAACCCTGCGGGGCTCCCGAGCATTCTCCTGATGTGCGCATCCCCCGGCACATGCAATTTCAGGAGTAGAATGATGGGCGAACTCAAGGATCGCGCAAAAGGCCTCGGCAACGAGGCCGCCGGCAACGTCAAGCAGGCCGTCGGCAAAGCGACGAACAATCCCCGCCTCGAAGGCGAAGGCATAGCGCAGGAGCGCAAGGGCGAGGTTCAGAACGCAAAAGGCAAGGTGAAGGGCGCCCTCGGCGACCGCGTCTAGCTGCTCGCGTAAAAGAGACGGCCGGACCCGCTCGGGGCCGGCCGTTTTCTGTGTTATGATGGCATGACCCGAAGCGTGTGGAGGCAATCATGACAGACGCGCCGCCCAACCTGACTGGGGTCACACCCCACCTTACAATTCGCGGCAATAAAGCCAGGGATGCGATTGATTTTTATAGCCGTGCGTTCGGCGCCCGGGAGATATCCCGTCATGCCGCCGAAGACGGTGTGCGATTGATGCATGCCCACCTCGCGCTCGCGGGCGGCTCGCTGATGCTGCATGATGATTTCCCCGAAATGATGGGCGGTAAGGCGGCGGATGCGCCGACCGGTGTCGTGTTGCACCTTGAAGTGCCCGACGCCGACGAAGCGTGGGAGCGTGCCATCACTGCGGGGGCAACCGTGCGCTTCCCGCTGGACAACCAGTTCTGGGGCCAGCGCTATGGGCAGGTGAACGACCCGTTCGGCCATATCTGGTCGATCGGCGGTCCGCTGAAATCCTGAGCCCCCACCTCCCTCTCCCCGGATGAGGAGAGGGACGGGGAGAGGGGCTGCGCCCCTAAAGCCGCGCCATCGTCAGCCAGTCCTTCTTTCCCATCCACGCCTTCGCGAAAGCCGCGCGTGTCGCGGTCGCACCCGCGCTGTCTCCCGTCCGCGCCTGCGTCTCGCCGAGCCCCCACAGCGCCCAGGCATTCCCCGGGTACTGCACCAGCGCCTTCTGGAACGCCGCCTCGGCCCCCTTGTAGTCGCCTGCCATGTAGAGCGCGCCGCCCAGCGACTGGTTCACCGGATAGTACCAGTAAGGCGGCTCGGTGTAGTTCACCCGTGTCTCGGCCTGCGCGCCCTTGCGGTAGTAGGCGACTGCTTCCTTGTAGCGCTTCTTCGCCATCGCTTGCCGTCCGAGCGCGACGTTCTCGGCGACCTCCAGCAGTGCCGGCACCGGCACCAGCCCGTCCGTCAGCGGCTTCCAGTCGGTCGTGCGGCCGATTTCACGCATCGCATCAAGTTCGGCCTTGAAGCCCTTGTCATTCCTCGCATCTGCTTGCGCCACCGCGCGCGCATAGCGCCACATCGCCTGCACATAGGGCAGCCGCGCGTCTGGCGCCGGCAGCGCCATGATCTCCTTGGGCGTCGCGAAGTGCGCGTAGGCAAGATACGGCGCCGCATCCACCGGCTGCACGAACGGGATC
The DNA here is from genome assembly GCF_013911755.1 of Sphingosinicella sp. GTDB lineage: Bacteria > Pseudomonadota > Alphaproteobacteria > Sphingomonadales > Sphingomonadaceae > Sphingosinicella. Next base: position 25,921 of record NZ_JACESP010000021.1, on the reverse strand, counting down.
GTCGCCGTCACGTCCGGGTTCAGGATCTCGCGCAGCTTCGTCGCCTGCGAAACCGCCGTTTCCATGTCGCCCGCCATCTGCGCGGCGCTTACGATGAAGTGGACGTTGTGCGGGTAGTATCCGAACCGGTAAATGCCCGCGAGCGGCGAGGATTTGAGGTAATCCTCGTCCACCTTCGCCGCATCGACATTCACGCGGATCGCGTCTGCATAGCGCCCGACGCGGTAGAACAAATGGCCGGGCATGTGGACGAGATGTCCGGCGTTCGGCACCAGCGGCTTTGAAAGCCGATCCGCTGCCGCTTCCGCCTGCGCGGGCCGCGCCGAGGCTTCGAGCAGGTGGATATAAAGATGCGCCGCCTGCGGGTGATACGGATCGCGCGCCATCACCTGCTCGACGAGCCGGATCGCGGGCACCATGTGCGGGTAGGGGGTGAGCCCGCCCGGCTCCCAATAGTCCCACGGCGACGATGTCATCGCCGATTCCGCCGCCAGCACACCGATGTCGTTGTCCATCGGATAGTCGGCCGCCACCTTCATCATTGACGCGGAAAACGCCTTGTCGAGCCCGCTCCTGTCGGCGGGCGCGTTCTCGGCGTAGCGTGTCTGCAGCGCCTCGATCAGCGCGCGCTCGCGCGGGCTCGCCTTGTCCTTCGCGGCCACGGCCTTCTGCAGCGCGGCCCATGTCGCCTCGTTGGTCGAAGGGTCCATCGGCGCGTTGACGTTGGAGCCGTGTGAATAGGCCTCGCCCCAGTAACACATCGCGCAGTCGGGATCGCGGCGCGCGGCGGCGCGGAAGGCGCGGATCGCCTCCTGATGGTTGAAGCCGTACACCAGCGCCAGCCCTTGGTTGAAGTAGGCCTGCGCCTCTGGGGTCTTCGTGGTGATCGGGAAGTTGATGCTGCCCAGCCCCTCGTAGAGCGGCGGCTCGCTGTCGAACTGCGGCAGCGTGTTCGCCATCGCATACTGGATGCGCTGGGGCAGCAGCGATCTCTTCTTGCCCTGTCCGCAGGCCTGGCTGAAGGCGGTCGCCGGGTTCAGCAGCCGCATCGCTTCGGGTGTCAGTTTTGCGGAGGCGGGGACGGCAGCGGGAATCGCGGCGAGCGCGGCAAGCGAGAAAACGGCGAGGGAAACGCGAGTGGATGTGCTCATGGCATATCTCCTGTCTGCGCGGGTTGCCCCGCGCTGCTCTTCCTCGCGCTGCGGCGAATACAGGATTATACGCGGCGGATCAATTCCGCCGCTGCCGTTCACGCGAGAATGGGTTCGAACTCACGCAACACATCAATATACAGCTGCCGCTTGAACGGCACGATCAGGTCGGGAAGCATAGCAGGTTTTGCCCACTTCCATTCGCTGAATTCCGGGTGTTCGGTCTCGATGTCGATATCGCTGTCCTTGCCGGTGAAGCGCATCGCGAACCATTTTTGCCGCTGCCCGGCATAGCGGCCCTTCCAGATCTTGCCGATCAGCTCGTCGGGCAGGTCGTACCAGTGCCAGCCGGCACTCTCGGCGATGATCTCGGCCTTGGTCGTGCCAATCTCCTCGCCAAGCTCGCGCACCGCCGCCTCCACCGGGTCTTCGCCGGGGTCGATACCGCCCTGCGGCATCTGCCACGCCTCCGCGACCATATCGAGTCGCTTGGCCACGAACACGTCGTTCGCGGGATTGAGCAGCATGATGCCGACGCAGGGCCGATACGGGAGCCCGGAAGGGTGGAGGCGTTCGGTCATTCGGCGGCGGCTTTCATCATGGTGAGGTCGGCTCCGGCCTCGTTGATGATGTCCCGCAGCGCCGAGAGGCACCCCGCGAGGTCGCCCTGCGCCGACGGTATCGCCTGCCGCAGCGTGATGCTGCCGTGGATCTGGCCCTTGGCCTCGCGGAACACGGTCGGCACGCCGCTCGCGATCAGCTTCGCGGCATAGGCGCGGCCCTGGTCGCGCAGCGGGTCGAGCCCGCAGGTGAAGACGAGCGCGGCGGGCTGGTTGTCGAGCGCGGGCGAATGCAGCGGCGATGCGCGCGGATCGGTGGGGTCGGGGAGGTTCCCGATATAGTGGCGCATGAACCACGCCATGCTCTCGGCGGTCAGCAGGTAGCCGTCCGCGAAGTCCGCCATCGATCCTTCGTTGGCAGTCATGTCGACGCCCGGGTAGATCAGCCACTGCGCGATGATCGGCGCGCTGAGCTTGCCCGCCAGTTCCTGCGCCACGATGGCTGCGAGGTTGCCGCCCGCGCTGTCGCCCGCCACGACGATGCTCGTCACGGCGTGCCCGATCTCCCTTGGCGATGCCGCCGCCCAGCGTGTCGCGGCGATGCAGTCCTCGCCGGCCGCCGGAAACGCGTGTTCGGGGGCGAGTCGGTAGTCGACCGAAACCACCGTGATATCCAGGCTGCGCGCGATCTCGGCGCAGAGGCCGTCGTGCGTTTCCAGGTCGCCGACCACCCAGCCGCCGCCGTGGAAATACATAAGCACCGATTGCGGAGCGCCGCCCGCCGCGCGCGGGCTGTAGAGACGCAGCGGAATCCGGTCGCCGTGCGGCCCGTCGAAGGCGAGGTCTTCAACCCGGGCGATTTCGCCGCGCGGCACCTCCGCCATCTGCACCATCATGCCCATCATCTGGCGCGCCGTCCCGGGGTCAAGCTCGTGCAGCTTTGGCCCCGGCTGCGCGTTCAGCATGTCGAGGAACGCCTGCACGTCTGGACGAACGAAGGTCATCGCCGAATCTCCCTCCTGTATGGATTTGGTGGGGACTATCCGCGCCCCGCGCTGCACCCGCAAGTCTGTCATAGCGGTTAGGGTGGCCGGGTATGCTCGGTCTTTTCGGTCTCGGCATTGTTGCCGTGGCGCTGCGTCGCCGTCGCCGCTGACCTTTCGGCGTAAGGCTGGCAAGCCTGACCTTGTGAGCCTCACATAAAATCTACTTTGCGGGTACGGGCTCGCGGGCTTAGAGATTCGGGCGAACAAGAATACACAGTCCCGGGACCGCCAATGGCAACGAAGCTTAGAGACCCCATGCCCACACAGGGCGCGGCGATCGCGCGTGATGCGGTCGTCGTTCGTTTCGCCGGAGACTCCGGCGATGGTATGCAGCTTACCGGCGGCCAGTTCACGCTGTCGAGCGCGCTTGCCGGCAACGACTTCGCGACCTTCCCGGATTTCCCGGCGGAAATCCGCGCGCCGCAGGGCACGACCTTCGGCGTCTCGGCGTTCCAGATCAACTTCGGTTCGACGGCGATCGAAACCGCGGGCGACGCGCCCGATATCCTCGTCGCGATGAACCCGGCGGCCTTGAAGACGAACCTGTCGGCGCTGCGTCCCGGCGGTCTCATCATCGCCGACACCGGCGAGTTCAACGCCCGCAACCTCAAGAAGGCCGGCTACGAAGTCAGCCCGGTCGAGGACGGCAGCCTCGATGGCTATCAGGTCGTCGCCTTCGATATCAGCGCGCGCACGATGGAATCCGTCGCCGCATACGGCCTTGGCAACAAGGAAGCGCTGCGCTGCAAGAACATGTGGACGCTCGGCCTCGCGCTCTGGATGTTCGGACGTGACCGCCAGCCGCTGATCGACTGGCTGAACGCCAAGTTCTCGAAGAATCCCGTCCTTGCGGACGCGAATATCGCCGCGCTCAACGCGGGTCACGCTTATGGCGAGACCGCGGAGATGGGGACCTTCGCGCACTATACGGTCGAAGCCGCCCCTGCGGAGGCAGGCCTTTACCGCACCGTCACGGGCGCCGAAGCGCTCAGCCTCGGCCTCGTCGTCGGCGCGAACCTCGCGCACCTGCCGCTGTTCTTCGGCTCGTACCCGATCACGCCCGCGTCCTCGATCCTTCACACGCTCGCGCGCCTCAAGGAGTACGGCGTCACCACCTTCCAGGCGGAAGACGAGATCGCCGCGATCTGCGCCGCGATCGGCGCGTCTTATGCCGGCCAGCTCGGCATCACCTCCTCGTCCGGTCCCGGCATCGCGCTCAAGGGCGAGGCGATCGGCCTCGCGATCATGACCGAGCTGCCGCTCATCATCGTCAATTCGCAGCGCGGCGGGCCGTCCACCGGCCTTCCGACCAAGACCGAGCAGTCCGATCTCTATCAGGCCGTCTATGGCCGCAATGGCGACGCGCCGCTCGCGGTGGTCGCCGCGTCCTCTCCGTCCGATGCGTTCGATGCCGCGATCGAGGCTTGCCGCCTCGCGGTGCGCTACATGACGCCCGTGATGCTGCTGACGGACGGCTACATCGCCAATGCCGCCGAGCCATGGAAGGTGCCCGATCTCGCCACGTATGACGAGTTCCCGGTCACGTTCCACGAAGACCTGCCGCCCGAAGGCACCGAGCTCAATCCCTACGCCCGCGACGAAAAGCTCGCCCGCCCGTGGATCAAGCCCGGCACGCCCGGCCTGATGCACCGCATCGGCGGCATCGAGAAAAGCTTCAGTTCGGGGCACATCGATTATGCGCCCGCGAACCACCAGAAGATGACCGACACGCGCAAGGCGAAGATCGACGGCATCGCGAACGATATTCCCGAGCAGGAGGTCTGCCTCGGCGGCCCAGGCGAAAAGCTCGCCGTCGTTGGCTGGGGTTCGACCTTCGGCCCGATCCATCAGGCCGTCCGCCGCGCCCGCGCGAAGGGCGCGAGCGTCGCGCACATCCACATCCGCCACATCTGGCCGCTGCCGAGAAATCTCGGCGATCTTCTCAAGACTTACGACCGGATTCTCGTGCCCGAGATGAACACCGGCCAACTGAAGACCGTGCTGCGCGATCAGTTCCTTGTAGACGCGAAGCCGCTCAACAAGGTCTCCGGCCAGCCGTTCAAGATTGCCGAGATCGAGACCGCTATCGAGGGAGCCCTCGCATGAACGTCCAGACCCCTTTGAAGCCCGCCGACTTCGCCACCGATCAGGAGGTGCGCTGGTGCCCCGGCTGCGGCGACTACGCGATCCTGAAGGGCGTGCAGCGCACGATGGCGGAAATCGGCGCGCGGCCTGAAAAGACCGTGTTCGTCAGCGGCATCGGCTGCTCGTCGCGCTTCCCGTACTACATGGCGACCTACGGCTTCCACACCATCCACGGCCGCGCGCCGGCGGTGGCGACGGGCGTGAAGCTCGCCAATCCGGAGCTTGACGTGTGGCTCGTCACGGGCGACGGCGACGGCCTCTCGATCGGCGGCAACCACCTGCTGCACCTGCTGCGCCGCAATCTCGATTGCCAGGTGCTGCTGTTCAACAACGAGATCTACGGCCTCACCAAGGGCCAGTATTCACCCACCAGCCGCATCGGCACGCGCACGCCCTCCACGCCCTTCGGCTCGGTGGACCGGCCCGCGAGCCCCTGCGCCTTCGCGATCGGCGCCGGCGCCCGCTTCATCGCGCGCTGCATCGATACGGCGCAGAAGGAAATGCCCGGCATCCTGAAGCGCGCCCACGCGCACAAGGGCACCAGCTTCGTCGAGCTCTACCAGAACTGCATCGTCTACAACGACGCGGTGTTCGAGCCGTTCACCGCGAAGGCGAACGCCGCCGAAAGTCAGATCTGGCTGGAGCATGGCAAGCCGATGCTGTTCGCGGGCGGCACGAAGGGCCTCACGCTCAACCGGCAAGATCTCCGCCTCGAAGTCGTCGAGGTCACGGACGGCGATTGGGAAGCCGCGGGCGTCATCGTCCACGATGAAACCAACAAGGGCGTCGCGCAGATGCTGGTCGACATGCCGTTCCCCGGCTTCCCGATCGCGCTCGGCGTCATCTTCTGCTCGCCCGCGCCCAGCTACGAAAGCGCGCTCGTCGAACAGACGAAGACGCTGACCCAGGGCAAGATCGCCGACCTCTCCGCGCTGATCCGCAAGGGCCAGACGTGGGAAGTCGCCGAAAAGCGCGACTGAACCGAGCGGGCGGGGAGGGCAGGCCCGCATGGCCGAACTCATAAACCTCCGCCAAAGGCGCAAGGCAAAAGCCCGCGCCGAGGCGGAGGCCAAAGCCGCCCAAAATCGCCACCTCCACGGAAGAACGCTCGCCGAGAAGCGCGCCGCGAAGGATGAAGCCACGCGTCTGGAAAAGCATGTTGAGGCGCACAGGCGCGAAGATTAAACCTTGATCGACAAAGATGCCTTCATAGGGTAAAGTAGCGAGAGGTAATACCTTTTGCTACAGAGGGTGATGATGGCGACGGCAACCTCGATCAAGCTCGATGAAGACCTGAAGGACCGCGTGCGCGACCTCGCGGAAGCGCGGCGTCGCAGTCCGCACTGGATCATGCGCGAGGCGATCGCGGAATATGTCGAGCGCGAGGAAAAGCGCGAAGCCCTGCGGCGCGACACGCTGAAAGCTTGGGACGAATTTCAGGCAACCGGACAGTACGCGACGGCCGAGGACGTCGATAAGTGGCTGGCGAGCTGGGGTACTGAAAACGAGCTGCCCGCGCCCGAATGCCGCAAGTAGTCTTTGCCCCTGCGGCAATCCGAGATCTGCAACGTTTGCACGATTTCTTGCGACCGAAGGATGCCGATGCGGCACGCCGGGCCGGTGAGGCGATCCGGCTGGGCGTGAAGGCACTGAGCGTATTTCCGCGCATGGGCCGGATCGTGGACGATCTGCCCGAACAATACCGGGAATGGCTGATCGACTTCGGGGAGAGCGGCTATGTCGCCCGATACCGTGTCGATGACGATGCCGTCACGATTCTCGCTATCCGTCATCAGAAGGAGGCTGGGTACAGATAGTCACATACCAAGTTTTCCATGGCCGCCTGCGCCTGCCTTGCGACTATGAGTTGGTACGCGGCTATTTCCGCTGATATTCTGCCGCTTATGACACTCGAGGAAGAGAGCAAACGTGCAACAGCGATGCTGCGCGGGAAAACCGTGAAGCGCATTATGCGATTCCGAAAAGAGGAAGTCGTAGTCGAGTTTGAGGATGGTTCTCGATTTTTCGCCGACAGTATCGAACCGGTGGAGTTGTCGATCACCCTTTAGGGACAACTTTGAATGTCGTAGTTGGTCGGAAGTGGAAACACGCAAGGAGCGATGAGTCCACCTACCATACCCACCCTTCCATAATAGGAACACTTGTGCCTCCTCCGGCACATGACCCAAGCCCCCGCACTTCCTTCGCCCCGCACCGCAACCCAGCGCCATGATGGCTGGACGCCCGAACGCCGGCGCATCTTCCTCGAAACCCTCGCTGAATGCGGCACCGTGCAGGATGCCTGCCGCGCCGCGGGGATGAGCCCGGCGAGTGCCTATGCGCTGCGTCAGCGGGCGTCCGGCGCGCTGTTTGCGCTCGGCTGGGCTGCTGCCCTCCGCCACGCGCGTGAGCGGCTGGCGGATGAGCTGCTCTCCCGCGCCATGCACGGCTGCACCGAAACGGTCGAGCGCGGCGACGAGGTCATCACGCGCCACCGCTTCGACAACCGCTTGTCGATGGCCGTGCTCACCCGGCTCGATCGCGAGGCGGAGAAGTTCGACGATGCCGCGCGCACCGTCACCACCGTCGCGGCGGATTTCGAGGCGCTGCTCGAATGCGTGGAGGCCGGCGATGCGGAGGCCGAAGCCGCCTTCGTCGCCGCGCACCGGCCTGCGCCTCAGCCCGCCCCGCCGATGACGGATGCCACGCTCATGCGGTCGCTGGCGGAGGCGGACCGGCGGCGGGCCTTGGCCGCCATGGCTCCCGAAGACATCGACATCTCCGATCTCGATCCGGCGGAGTCCGAAGACTGGGACGACGATCAGTGGGAGCGCGCCTTCCGCAGCGGTCTTGCCGATACGATGGAAGACGATGACGACGAAGGCGATTATGAAGACGGCGATGAGGATGAAGACGAACGCGAAACGGGCGATGACGAGGGGGGCTGGCGCGGCGCCCGCGACGGCCTCCGGCATGTCTCAACTTCATCAACTTCGCGCCCCGGCCGCGCCGCGCCCTGAAATCGCCGTGCGCGAAAAATCGCCGCGGGGGACTTCGCTGCCGCCATGCGTATCCCCTCCCGATGCTGCAGGTGAATAGGGGCGCCGAGCGATCGGACGAGCCGGGGGTGCTCATGGTTGCCGTGCAGAGCGGCGACGAGGACGCCTTTCGCCTTTTGACTCGCCGCCTTTACGGGCCTGCCATCGGCGTCGCGACCAAGGTTCTCGGCGACCGGACCGAGGCGGAGGACGCGGTTCAGGCGGCGCTCGTGAAGCTCTGGCGGCAGGCGGCGTCGTTCGATGCGGGCAAGGCGAAGGTGGAAACGTGGTTTCGCCGCATCGTCGTCAACGCCTGCATCGATCGGAAGCGGGCGCTGCGGCCCGTGCAGCCGCTCGAACTTGTGGCGGAGCGGGCGAGCGACGACCCCGATCCGGAAATGCTGGCCGGGCAGAGCGCCCGCTCGCGGCGGATCGCGGAGGCGATGGCGCATCTGCCCGCGCGGCAGCGCACCGCCATCGCGCTTTTCTATGGGGAAGGCGCGACGATGAACGAGATTGCCGAGGCGCTGGAGACGACGCCGAAGGCTGTGGAAGGACTTCTGGCGCGTGCGCGCGTCGAGCTTGCGGAGCGGCTCCGGTCGCTTGCCGAAGAGGTGATGTGATGGAACGGGGAAGAGTGATCGAGATCATCGAGGCTTACGGCGGGTATCCCGCTGCGTGGCCCGAGGATGAACGCGCGGCGGCGGAGCGGCTCACGCTGTCGGATGCAGCGCTCACCGCCCTGATGAATGACGCGCGCGAGGTGGACCGGCTGCTGCGCGACTGGGCCTGTGAACTCGTCCCGACGACGGATGCGGAGGCGGATGCCGCCGCGGATCGGGCGCTTGCCGAAGCCTACCGGTCGGGCGCGCCGCGTCGCATGTGGATGCGCGCCGCGTTCGGCGGGGCGATCGCCGCGTCGCTCGCGATCGGCGCTGTGCTCCTGTCGCGGCCCGATGCCGTGCCGGTGCCGGCGGCGCCCGCTGCGCCCCCCGCCGTTCAGGTCGCGCTCGGCGAGTTGCCCGGAGAGGATGCCCAGGCGGCGCACGACATGCTGGTGTGGGGGAACGTGTTCACGCCCACGCCCGAAGAGGAGATGGTGTTATGAAAATGGCGTTCGCAGGCGCGATGCTGGTCGTCGCTGCATTCGGCGCGACGACGGCTTTCGCGGGCGACGACGTGCGCGCGCAGCGGCACACCTACCGCTTCGAATGGAAGGCGCCGTTCGCTGACATGTCGCCGCAGGGCGCGGCGATCGTCGCCGAGGCGATGCAGGCGCAGCGCCTGCCGTCGAATGCGGAGGAGGTCCGCAAGGCCCGGCAGAAGGTACTCGATCTGATTTCGGCGGAAAATCTCGATATCCAAGCGATCCGCAAGGCGCAGGCCGAGGAGCGGTCGCTCGCGATCAAGGAGCACGCGCGCGCGCAGGAAAAAATGCTGAAGGCCTATCAGCGGCTGTCGCTGCAGGACCGGCGCGCCTTCGCCGAAGGGATGCGCGCGCAGGAAGAGCGCATGATGCAACACCTCGCCCGTGCCCGCGAACGGATGAAGGACGCGCAGGAGCGCAGCCGCATCGACAGCGAGCGCATGAGGCGCGAGATGGAAAAGATGCGCAAGGAGATGCTGCGCAACACCAAGGAAACCGGCAGCCTCTGGATCGTGATCCCGCCGGTGTCGCCGGTGTCGCCGGTACCGCCGGTGTCGCCGCCCGAACCGGTCGATCCCGACCGGAACGGTTGATCGTTTACCGCCGCCAGCCGGTCTGGCGCTCGACCTCGGCCCACAGCGCTTCGGCGAGTCGGGCTGTCACCGGGCCGGGTACGCCCTTGCCGACCGGATTGCCGTCGATGCTGATGATCGGCAGGCAAGGCGCGGTCGTCGAGGTCAGGAACGCCTCGGCGGCGTCCAGTGCGTCGGCGGTGGTGAAGGGCGCTTCCTCGACCCGGATCTGGTGCTCGCGGGCAAGGGCAAGCAGCGTGCCCCGCATCACGCCGTGGAGGATGCTTTCCGTGGCGGGGTGCGTAACGATGGTGCCGTCCTTGCGGACGATCCAGGCATTGGTGGAGGAGCCTTCGCTGACCGTGCCGTCCGGGTTCACGAACCACGCCTCGAACGCTTTCGCCTCACGGGCCGACTGTTTGGCGAGCACGTTCGGCAGCAGCGCGATGGACTTGATGTCGCGGCGCTGCCAGCGGCTTTCCGGCTGCGTGATGACGGAAATCCCGGTTTTCTGCTGCGCGACCCGCACCCGGAAATCGAACGGGCGGGCGGTCATCACCAATGTCGGCACGGCATTGGCGGGGAAGGGGTGGTCACGCCGCGCCGCGCCGCGTGTCACCTGCACATACAGCAGCCCGTCGCGGATACGGTTCGCGGCAAGCACGCGGCGGGCAACGATCGAAAGCGCCGCGTCGCTCATCGGCGCGGCGATCGAGAGTTCACGAAGGCTGCGGCCGAGCCGCGCAACGTGCTGCGGCCAGTCAAGCATCCGGCCGTTCAACGTCGCGGCGACCTCGTAGACGCCGTCGGCGAACTGGAAGCCGCGGTCTTCGATGTGAACCGTGGCATCGGCGAGCGGAACGAGACGACCGTTGACGTAAGCGAGGCGGGACATTTTATCGTTGCGACTCCGTGTTTTCTGCGAGTCTGACTAGTGTTCGGGGCAGGGAAGAACAAGCGGCGATGAAGGGAAAAGCATGAACGGTACGATCGTCTGGCTCCGCGAGGATCTCCGCCTCGCCGACCAGCCCGCCTTTGCCGCTGCGGCGCGCGAGGGCAGGGTGATCCCCGTTTACGTCCTCGACGACGAAACGCCTCGCCACCGCCGTCTCGGCGGCGCGCAGCGCTGGTGGCTGCACCACAGTCTTGCAAGTCTCGATGCGGACCTCCGCAAGCGCGGCTCCCGCCTCATTCTGCGTCGCGGCGTCGCAGCGGACGTCCTCGCCGATCTCGCCGCGGAAACCGGCGCGCGGCGGGTCCACGCGCTACGCCACTATGCGCCGTGGTGGCGCAATGCCGAGCGGGCGCTCGGCGGCAAGGTCGATCTCGTCCTCCACGACGGCGTCTGCCTGCTGCCGCCCGGCGAGGTCCGGACAGGGGCGGGCGATTTCTACAAGATTTTCACACCGTTCTGGCGCGCCCTCCGCGACCGGATACAGCCTGCCGCATCAATCGCCGCACCCGAGCGCTTCACGGCGCCGGAAGATTGGCCCGCGTCCGACACGCTGGAGGACTGGGCGCTGCTACCCAAGCGTCCCGACTGGGCAAGCGGTTTCCACGTCTGGACGCCCGGCGAAGTCGGCGCGGCGGAGCGGCTGGAAGCGTTCCTGCCGAACGTCGCTGCCTATGATGCCACGCGGAACCTGCCGTCGGAGCAGGGCGTCTCGTATTTGTCGCCGCATCTTCACTTCGGCGAAATTTCCGTCGCCGAGGTCTGGCGCCGCGCCGCCGCTCGGCCGGGCGCCGAACCGTTCCTGCGCGAGCTTGCCTGGCGGGACTATGCGCAAAACGTCATCCTCGCTCGCCCGGACTACGGCAAGGCGAACGGCCTGCCGGCGTTCGATCCGTTCCCCTGGCGCGATATGGCGGACCCCGATGTCGCTGCGGATTTCCGCGCATGGTGCCGGGGTGAGACGGGCTACCCTATCGTCGACGCCGGGATGCGCGAACTCTGGGCGACGGGGTGGATGCACAACCGCGTGCGGATGATCGCGGCCAGTTTCCTCGTGAAGCATCTCCTCATCGATTGGCGCGAGGGCGAGCGCTGGTTCTGGGACACGCTCGTCGATGCCGACTATGGCAGCAACAGCGTCAATTGGCAGTGGACGGCGGGCACGGGCATCGACGCCAACATGTTCGTGCGCATCATGGCGCCGCTCACCCAGTCCGAAAAGTTCGGCGCTGCCGATTATATCCGCCGCTGGGTGCCCGAACTTTCGCGCCTTGACGACGCCGTGATCCACGACCCGGAAGCGCACGACGCGCGGCCCGTCGCCTATCCCGCAAAACGCATCGGGCACCGCCCGGCGCGGGAGCGTGCGCTCGCTGCCCTCTCCACGATTCGCTAGGCTTTGAATTCGCTTGGAAATGCCGCATACTCACCGCCGGGGAGAAACGGATGGCGACACATCCGGAAACGCGCGGCGCGCGCGTCGTCGAAGCAGACCGCCGGTTCTGGATTGGCGGCCTTCCTGCACGATTGTTTGCCGGCAGCCGCCAGCGCCTCATCAACCGCGTCGACGCCGGGCTCGCTCGGGGCACGCTGACGCTCATCGAGCCGGACGGCCGCATGCAGCGCCTCGGTGGCCGCGCCCCGGGTCCGCAGGCCGAGCTTCGCCTCATCAACTGGCGTCCCTTCCTGCGGCTTGCGGCGGGCGGATCGGCGGGATGGGCGCGGGCGTATTTCGACGGGGACTGGGCAAGCCCAGATGTTCCCGCTTTCTTCGAAGTGATGATGCTGAACCGGCGCGAGCTTGGCAGCACCGGGCGCGGCGCGCTTCCGGGGCGCCTGTTCAACCGATTGATGCGTGCGCTGCAGGCGAACACGCTCACTGGCGCGCGCCGCAACATCCAGTTCCACTACGATCTCGGCAACGATTTCTACGCCGCCTGGCTCGACGAAACGATGGCATACTCGTCGGCGATCTTCGGCACGCCGGACGAGCCGCTCGCCGACGCGCAGCGCCGCAAGGTGCGCGTGCTGCTCGACCGGCTGGAGATGAAGCCGGGCCAGCGTCTGCTGGAAATCGGCTGCGGCTGGGGCGGCCTCGCCGAGATCGCGGCGAAGGAATACGGCGTCCACGTCACCGGCATCACCCTCAGCCGGGAGCAGCTGGAGTACGGGCAGCGCCGGATGGCGGCCGCCGGGCTTTCAGACCGCGTCGACCTGCGCATCGCCGATTACCGCGAGGATATTGGACGTTTCGATCACATGGCGTCGGTTGAAATGTTCGAGGCGGTCGGTGCGCGCTACTGGAAGACCTTCATGCGCTCCGCCTTCCGCGCCCTGAAACCGGGCGGACGCGCGGCGATGCAGGTCATCACCATAGACGAAGCGGTGTTCCCCGCCTACCGCTCCGGCGCGGACTTCATCCAGACCTATATCTTCCCCGGCGGCATCCTGCCGAGCGAGCCGCGCTTGCGGACCTCGGCGGAAAACGCGGGCTTCCGGTGGGAAGGTGCGCAGGCGTTCGGGCAGCACTATGCCGAGACGCTCCGCCAATGGCGCCTCCGCTACGATGCCGCACGGCAGGAAGGCCGCCTGCCGCCCGGGTTCGACGCCGCCTTCGATACGATCTGGCGCTACTACCTGATGTATTGCGAAGGTGGCTTCCGGTCGGGCGGGATCGACGTCGTACAGGCGCTCTTGAAGCGGCCCTGAAAGCGCTTTCCAAATAGGGAAAGTCGTGGGACGAAACCCCGTGCTCTTTGAAAGCTCCGGGGCGCTATGCGTTCGCGAAGCCCGTCAGTCTCTGCCGGATGATCGCGTCTGCTTCGGCCATGATGCGATCGATCAGGTCCTTGCAGCTCGGAATGTCGTGGATCAGCCCGGCGACCATGCCGCAGCTCCACGCGCCCGCGTCCATGTCGCCTTCCTTCATGATGCGTGGGTAGACGCCTGCGACCTCCTCGATGATGTCCTCGAACTTCAGGTTCGCGCCCAGTTGCTTCTCTTTTTCGAGCAGGCGTTCAACGGCCGCGTTGTGGAGAACGCGTTCGGTGTTGCGTAGCGGTCGCATGACAAGCCGCGTGTCGAGTTCACTTGCGGCGATGAGCGCCTGCTTCACCTTCTCGTGCACGGGCGCCTCCTTCGTGGCGATGAAGCGCGTGCCCATGTTCATGCCTTCCGCACCGAGCGCGAGCGCCGCGACGAGGCTGCGCCCGTCAGCCATGCCGCCCGAAGCGACGAACGGAATTTCAAGCTCCTCGGCGGCGCGCGGCAGCAAAATGAAGTTCGGCACGTCGTCCTCGCCGGGATGACCGCCGCACTCAAAGCCGTCCACCGAAACCGCGTCGCAGCCGATCGACTGGGCCTTCAGCGAATGGCGCACCGAGGTGCACTTGTGGATGACCTTGATGCCGGCGTCCTTGAGGTAGGGAAGCACCTGCTGCGGGTTGTTCCCCGCCGTTTCGACCGCCTTGACACCGCCTTCGATGATCGCGCGCACGTAGCCCGGATAATCGGGTGTGTTGACCACCGGGAGAAAGGTGAGGTTCACGCCGAAGGGCTTGTCCGTCATGTCCCGGCAGCGCGCGATCTCATTCGCGAGGTCGGCAGGCGTGCGCTGCGTGAGGCCGGTGATGATGCCAAGGCCCCCGGCGTTAGAGACGGCGGCGGCCATTTCCGCGAAACCGACGAAGTGCATGCCCCCCTGAATGATCGGGTGCTGGATGCCAAAAAGCTCGGTGATGCGTGTTTTCATCAAGTCCTCCTCGTGTTTGTCGGGAGAATATGACTTTTAGATATATACGGGCAAGCCACGATTTTGGGCAGGCGCGGGCGAGGCGGGATCAGTCCTCGGTAACGGCGGTGTCGTCGCCCGGACCGGCGGCGGGATCGGGCTTGGCCGCGATCGGAAGCGGCGGTCCCGCGAGCGCGGCGTTGAGCGCTGCGCGGTCGAGTTCGCCCTCCCAGCGCGCGACAACGATCGTCGCCACGGCGTTCCCCACGAAGTTGGTGAGCGCGCGGCATTCGCTCATGAAGCGGTCGATGCCGAGGATCAGCGCCATGCCTGCGACCGGCACGCTGGGAACCACCGAAAGCGTTGCGGCGAGCGTGATGAAACCAGCGCCGGTGATCCCCGCCGCTCCCTTCGAGCTCAGCATCGCGACAAGCAGCAGCAGCACCTGCTCTTCAAGGCTGAGATCGATATTGAGCGCCTGCGCGATGAACAGCGCCGCCATCGTCATGTAGATGTTGGTGCCGTCGAGGTTGAACGAATAGCCGGTCGGCACGACGAGCCCGACCACCGATTTGGAAGCGCCCGCGCGCTCCATCTTGGCGATCAGGCTGGGGAGGGCGGCTTCCGAACTCGACGTGCCGAGCACGAGCAGCAGCTCTTCCTTGAGGTAGCGGATGAGCTTCAGGATCGAGAAGCCGTTCGCGACGCCCACCAGCCCGAGAACGCCGAGCACGAACAGCAGCGAGGTAAGGTAGAAGGTCGCGATCAGGGCGGCGAGATTCGCCACCGTGCCGATGCCGTAGGCGCCGATCGTGAAGGCAAATGCGCCGAACGCGCCGATGGGCGCGGCCTTCATCAGGATGCCGACCAGCCGGAACACAGTGGCGCCGAGCGCCTCGAAAAAGTGCAGGACCGGCGCACCGATGTCGCCGACAAGTGTGAGTGCGATGCCGAACAGGATGGAGACGAACAGCACCTGCAGGATGTCGCCCTCCACGAAACCGCTGACGAGCGTGTTCGGGATGATGTGCATCAGGAAACCGACGATGCTGCTGTCGTGTGCCGCGGTCGAATATTGGGCAACCGCGCCGCCATCGAGCGTCGCGGGGTCGATGTTCAGGCCGCGCCCCGGCTGGATGACGTTGGCGACGATAAGGCCCACGATGAGCGCGAGCGTCGAGAAGACGAGGAAGTAGATGAAGGCCTTCGCCGCCACGCGTCCGACCCGCCCGAGGTCGCGCATCCCGGCGATGCCCGTCACGATCGTGAGGAAGATAACCGGACCGATGATCATCTTGACGAGCTTGATGAAGGCATCGCCGAGCGGTTTCAGGCTTTCGCCGAATTCCGGCCAGATGTGACCGATCGTGCCGCCGAGCGCGATCGCGAGGAGAACCTGGAAATAGAGGTGCGCGTAGAACGGGCGCCCCACAGCCGGAGTCGAAACCGATGGCGGCAGGATCAAGGGCGTTCTCCGGGTGGAGCGGGTGAAGGGAATCGAACCCTCGTCGTAAGCTTGGGAAGCTTCTGCTCTACCATTGAGCTACACCCGCACGGCGCCCATTTGAATGGCGCGCCTGCGCTGGTCAAGAGGCGTTGACGCGGACGCGCGCGGCTGCGATGCACGCGCCATGAAACGGATGAGCGGAGCAAACAGGGAAGAAACCAAAGGCTGGCGTCCGGCCACGCGTGCCGTGCGCGGCGGCACGATGCGCAGCGAGTTTGGTGAAACCTCGGAAGCGATCTTCCTGACGTCCGGCTATTGCTACGACGACGCTGAGACGGTGGCGGCGCGCTTCCGCGGCGACGAGAAGGGTATGACCTACTCGCGCCTGCAGAATCCGACCGTCGCGATGTTCGAGGAACGGCTGCGGCTCATCGAGGGCGCCGAGGCGTGCCGCGCGATGGCGAGCGGCATGGCCGCGATGACGGCGGCGCTGCTCTCGCAGCTGCGCGCGGGCGATCATGTCGTCGCGGGCCGCGCGCTGTTCGGCTCCTGCCGCTGGCTCGTCGATTCGCTGCTCCCGAAGTTCGGCGTCGAGACCACGGTGGTCGATGGCCGCGAG
Organism: Sphingosinicella sp.; assembly: GCF_013911755.1. Lineage (GTDB taxonomy): Bacteria > Pseudomonadota > Alphaproteobacteria > Sphingomonadales > Sphingomonadaceae > Sphingosinicella. Next base: position 9,514 of record NZ_JACESP010000021.1, on the reverse strand, counting down.
GTCGATGACTGGAAGGCGGCGGTACGTCCGAACACCAAGCTGTTCTTCATGGAAACCCCCGCGAATCCCACGCTCGATATCTGCGACATCCGCGCCATTTCGGACATCGCGCACGATGCCGGTGCGGTCGTCGTGGTGGACAATGCCTTTGCGACTCCCGTCCTCCAGCGCCCGCTCGAATTCGGCGCGGACATCGTGGCCTATTCGGCAACGAAGATGCTCGACGGACAGGGCCGTGTGCTGGCGGGCGCCGTGCTCGGCCCGGAAGAATTCATCGAAGGCGACCTCCTCGCTTTCACCCGCAACACGGGGCCGACGCTCTCCGCGTTCAACGCGTGGGTGGTGCTGAAGGGCCTTGAAACGCTCGAGCTGCGGATGGCGAAGCAGTGCGAGAACGCGCTCACGGTGGCCCGCTTCCTCGATGCGCGCGTGCCGCGCCTGCTTTATCCCGCGCTGCCTTCGCACCCCCAGCACAATCTCGCGATGGCGCAGATGTCGGGCGGCGGCACGATCATGAGCCTGTTCGTTGCAGACGGGCGCAAGCAGGCGCACGGGCTCCTGGACGCGCTCAGCCTCGTCGATATCTCGAACAACATCGGCGATTCCCGCACGCTGATGACGCACCCTGCCTCGACCACCCACGCCGGCCTCGACGAGAAGGTGCGCGAGGAGATGGGTGTCACGGAATCGATGCTGCGCCTCTCCGTAGGGCTCGAAGACCCGGCCGACGTCATCGACGATCTCGACCGGGCGCTCTCGGCGGTGGGGTTGTGAAGGAGTTCTTCGCAGCCTCTGCGACGACCGCCGGTGTCACCGTGCGTGCGAACCCGTCCTACCTGCCGGAGCGTTCACTGCCGGAGCGGGACCATTATGTGTGGACCTATCACATCCGCATCGAAAACGGCCGCGACGCGCCCGTGCAGCTCATCAGCCGGCACTGGATCATCACGGACGGCACGGGCAACGTTCATGAAGTTCGCGGCGCGGGCGTCGTCGGCGCGCAGCCGGTGATCGCGCCGGGGGAGGCTTACGACTACGTCTCTGCCTGCCCGCTCGAAACGCCGATGGGCACGATGGCAGGCTCGTTCCAGATGCTTGACGAAAAGGGGCAGGGCTTCGACGCCGCGATCCCGCTGTTCCTGCTCACGAGCCCCGCGGCGGCAGGCGCCGCCCACTGATCAGCAGTCGCCGACGCGCTTGAATTCCTGACGCACCGCGAACGGCTCGCGGCCGCGAATGCCCTGCGCATCGATCGTGAAGTGGTTGCGGTTGTCCTTCACGATGGTCGTTCGGCCGCTGCCAAGGCCGCGGCAGCTGTACGCCACTGTGGCGCGCTCGGCGGTGTCCTCGACCACGGTATGGACACAGCTTTTGCCGTCCGCGGCTTCAAGGCCGACGTGCATCAGCGATTCCGGCGACATGATGCAACGGTTGGCACCGCCCGAAACGCTGTACGAGCCCGGCTGAAAATCACCGCCACCGAACAGCGACAGCGTTACCGGCTGCGCGAACGCAGCTGTAGCCGCCACAAGGGCACCACCAGCAAGAACCAGACTCCGGCGCATGAGCGCGTAACTCCCTGTCAAATCTCCGGCGATCCGGAGATGGTCACACTATAAGGATTACAGATGAATAAGGCATATCCGGGACGTTAATCCCTCATTTCAATTGGGAAGAGACGCGAGCAGAACTCGCAGTTTACGTCGATCGTGCCTTCGGGGCCGCGCATTTCGGCAAGTTCTTCGGTGGGGAAGCGGCTGAGCACCTCGCGGAAGTGCTGCACCGTGCAGCGGCAGCCGCGCGTGAGCCCGATAGGCGGCGAGACGCGGACCTCGTCCTCGTTAAACAGCCGCCAGAGCACGGTTTCCTCGCTCAGATGACTGTCGGTCAACTCCGTGTCGGTGATCGTGGAGGCAAGCGCGAGCACATGCTCCCAGTCCCGATTGTCCATGCGCGCGGCGAGGCGCGGGCCGCCGGTTTCGCCATGGGGGAGGTGCTGGACGAGAAGCCCACCGGCTTCCCAAGCGCCGTCCTCGGCCTGCCGCACCGCGCCGCGCACGAGTGTCGGCACCTGCTCCGAATCCGTGAAATAGCGCTCGACCGCGTGGCACAGCGTGTCGCCTTCCAGCGGCACGATGCCTTGATAGCGCTCGTCAGCGGCGCTCTGCTCGATGGTGATGGCGAGGTAGCCGGCGCCGAACAGGTCTGGCAGCAGCGCGCCAGGTGCGATTTCGCCCATCCGTTCGGGGTCGAAGCGGAGGTAGCCGCGAATCTCGCCGGCACGGTAATCGCAGACAAGAAGGTCGATCGGCCCGCCCTTGGATTGCGCCTGCACGGTGGTTTGGCCCTCGCCCTTCTGCACGGTGGTGCCGATGAGCACGGTGAGGATCAGCGCCTCGCCGAGGAGCTGGCAGAGCGGGGTGGGGTAGTCGTGCGCGCTGAGGATTGCGGCGAGCGCAGGGCCGAGCCGTGCGACGCGCCCGCGCGCACTCCGCGCCGGGATCGTGAACGGCAGCACGCGCCCCGTTTGCGGGGTGCCTGCAGAGCCGTTGCCGTTCAGCCGAGCGTGTTCAGACACCAGAGAAGGATCGCTTTCTGTGCATGTACGCGGTTTTCGGCTTCGTCCCACACGGCCGACTGCGGCCCGTCCATCACGGCATCGACGACTTCCTCACCGCGGTGCGCGGGAAGACAATGGAGGAAGATCGCGGAGGGCTTCGCCTTGGCCATCAACGCTTCGGTCACCTGATACGGCCCCATCGCAACCATGCGCGCCGAGGCGCCCGACTGGCCCATCGAGACCCACGTGTCGGTAACGACGACGTCCGCGCCAGCGACTGCCGCCTCCGGGTTGCGTTCGACGACGATGCGCGCGCCGCGCGCCTCCGCGCGGGCGACGACGGTGTCGTCGGGATCGTAGGCGGCGGGAACCGAAAGCCGCATTTCAAAACCGAGCAGGCCCGCCGCTTCGATCAGCGACTGGCAGACGTTGTTGCCGTCGCCGAGCCACGTCCACACCGTGCCCGCAACGCTGCGGCCCAGGCGCTCTTCCACGGTCATCAGATCGGCGACGATCTGGCAGGGGTGCCCGCTGTCGGTCAGCATGTTGATCACCGGCACGCTGCTGGCGGCGGCGAGCGCTTCGACTTTGTCATGCCCGTTGGTGCGCAGCGAAATGGCGTCGACGAAGCGGGAGAGGACGCGCGCGGTGTCTTCGATCGTCTCGCCGCGGCCGAGCTGCATGTCCGCCGAGGAGAGAATCATCGCCGAACCGCCGAGCTGGCGCATCGCCATGTCGAAGGAGACGCGCGTGCGGGTCGATGACTTCTCGAAGATCGCTGCGAGCATATGCCCGGCAAGCGGGGCATCGTCGTCTACCGCGCCCTTGGGGCGCCCGGCGCGAGCCTGCTTGCGGCGCTTCGCCTCGTCGAGGATCAGCCGCAGGGCGTCGGCGCCCGTGCTTTCGAGATCGAGAAAATGCCGCATCGCCCTTCAAACCTTCGTTCGTGAATGGCCCCGAAAACCGGCCTTCGAAACGGAAAAAGGCGGCCAATGCTGACCGCCCTTCGGACTTGCGCGCTTCCATGACCTACGCGGGCCTTCAAGTCAATCTCACTGGCGCGTGCGCCAGCCGGTGCGAAGCGCCCAGTAGCACAGCGTCCAGAGCGCGGTGTTGATCGCGACAAGCGCGATCGCGCCGCCGAGCGCCGGGCCGTCGTGGACGCCGATGAAGCCCGAACGGAAGCCGTCGATCACATAGAAGAACGGGTTGAAGTGGCTCGCGGTGTGCCACACACCGGCGAGCCGGTCGATCGAGTAGAAGGTGCCGGAGAGCAGCGAGAGCGGCTGCACGACGAAGTTGGTGACCGCGGCGGCATGATCGAACTTGTCCGCCCACAGGCCGGTGATGACCCCGAGCAGTCCCAGCATCACCGCGCCCATCGTGCCGTAGAAGAACACGGCGAGCGGATTGTGGATCGCCACCGAAACGCCTGGCCACAGCACCATCGCACACCAGACCGCCGTGCCGACGAGCCACGCGCGGGTGACGGCGCCCGCGACGAACGAGACGAGCAGCTCGCCGGGCGAAAGCGGTGGCATCAGTATGTCGACGATCGTGCCCTGCACCTTGCCGATCAGGATCGAGGAAGAGGTGTTCGCGAAGCTGTTCTGGATCATCGCCATGACGATGAGACCCGGCGCAAGGAAGCTGTTGAACGGCACGCCGAGAACGGTGAGGCTGCCGCGTCCCAGCGCCACGGTGAAAATCGCCAGGAACAGCAGCGTCGTGATGGCGGGCGCCCACACGGTTTGCAGCTGCACCTTGAAGAACCGCCGCACCTCCTTCACATAGAGCGTTCGAAGGCCGGGCCAGTTGATGCGCCCGATGATCGGCACGCCGGGTTCGCTGTGGACCGGCGCCGCCGGTTTCGCTACGGAAGGCTGGGCAAGCTGATCGTGCATGCGCGTGGGAGTAGAGGCTGACGCCCGACCCCGCAAGCCGGTCGGCTCTTTTGTTTGAAGATTGGAAGTGGGAACGCGATGTCCTGGACGGACGAACGGATCGAAACGCTGCGGAGCCTTTGGGAAAAGGGGCTGACCGCGAGCCAGATCGCCGACAAGCTCGGCAACGTGAGCCGCAACGCGGTGATCGGCAAGGCGCACCGGCTGGGGCTGAAGGCGCGCCCGTCGCCCGTCAAGGGCGACAGCGACGGCACGCCGCGCGAGACGGTGAAGAAGGCCGCAGCGCCCGCTGCGCCCAAACCGAAGCCCGAACCCAGCGCGCCGGAAGTCGCCGCGACGCAGCCGCGCCCGGCACCCGAAGCCAAGGCCCCCGCGTCGGCGCCCGCTGCCGCGCCCAAGCCCGCGATGCCGGTCCGCGCCGCGATGCCCGCCGCGCCGGTGAAGCCGCGCGCGCCTGGTGAGAAGGTGACGCTGCTCGACCTCAGCGACAAGATCTGCAAGTGGCCGATCGGCCACCCCGGCGAGCCCGACTTCCAGTTCTGCGGCCGCCCGGTGAACCCGGGCTTCCCCTACTGCATGGCGCACTGCGCGGAGGCCTATCAGGCCCAGCTCCCGCGCGACCGCAACCGCCCCTCACGGGCACCGATGCCGCCACTCCCCCGCGTGCGCTGACCCCTTCGTGCGGCCGTAGCCTTCAAACGCTATCGCGTCGGCAGTGTTGGAGTTCGAGGCGTAGCGTTTCGACCAGTTCGGTGGCGGACATTGCACGCGCAAGCGGCGCGCCTTGCCCTGCCCATTGCGCTCCGAAGCCGCTCTCACCTTTCGCCTTCGCCGCTGCGTGCAGGGCTTTACCCGCGTCATAGGCGATCGGGTAATCGGGAGGTTTGCAATCCGAGAGCATCCCCGCAAGGCCGCTGAAACGATTGGCAAGCACGCGGGCGGGCCGTCCCGAGATGATCGGTGTCAGCGTGGTGTGATAGGCCCCCGGACCCATGAGCGCGGCGCGATAGGCTTCATCCGCCGCGGATTCGCTGCAAGCGATGAAGGCAGTGCCGAGCTGCGCGGCAACAGCGCCGAGATCGAGTGCGGCTGCGATACCCGCCCCATCCATGATGCCGCCCGCCGCGATCACGGGAAGCCTGCTTTCCTTGACCAGCAGGCGGGTGAGGGTAGCCATGCCGAGCGCGTCGTCTGGTGCGGAAGGATCGAACATGCCGCGATGCCCGCCGGCTTCGTTGCCCTGTGCGACGATGGCGTCGATCCCTGCCTCTTCGATGAGGCGCGCTTCCTCGACGCTGGTCGCGGTGGCCATCAGGAGAATGTTTTTCTCCTGAAAGGCGCGGATTGTCGAAGCAGGTGGCAGACCGAAGTGAAAGCTCACCACCGGTGGCGCGGTATCCAGCAGCATGGCCAGCGTGTCGGCATCGTCGGCGAAGCTCTTGTAGATCGTTTGGAGCGTGTTCGGCGGCTCTGCTTCAAACTCGGCGAACAGCGGCGCAAGTCGATCCAGCCACGCGGCTTCGCGCACCGGATCAGCCTTGGCACGATCGTGGACGAATAGATTGACATTGAACGCGCGGTCGGTGCGCGCCCGAAGCTCGTCGATCATCAAGCGCGCGTGATGAGCATCCGTTGCGCCCACGCCGATCGAACCAAGCGCGCCCGCGTTCGACACGGCTGCAGCAAGTGTGGGCGTGGATACGCCCGCCATGGGAGCCTGGATCACCGGAACCGACAGGCCGAGCCGATCAATGAGACGCATGGGCAACCTTTCTACAGCGGCGGGATATCCGCCCTACCCAACCCGTTCCCGCACATACCTCCCCGGGGCATCCTCGATCACCTTGAGCGTGCCGCCCTTCGGGCCCTTGCCGGGGGTGCGGGCGGGGACTTCCTTGCCGGATTGCGGCGTCAGCCATGCGATCCAGTCCGGCCACCAGCTGCCGGGGTGTTCGGTGGCGGTGGCGGCGAAGTCCTCGAAGCGCTCTGGGAGCGTGTCGTTCGTCCAGTGCTGGTACTTCTTCGCGTCGGGCGGGTTGACGACGCCTGCGATGTGGCCGCTGCCCGCAAGGACGAAGCGAACCGGTCCGGCGAAGTTCCGGGTTAGCTTGTAGGAGGATCGGGCAGGGGCGATGTGGTCTTCCTTTCCGCCCTGGATGTAGACCGGCGTGTGGACCTTGGTGAGATCGATGGGCGTGCCGTCAATCACGATGGCGCCCGGCTTGATCATCTTGTTGTCGCGGTAGAGCCCTTCGAGATACTCGGCGTGCCATTTGGCGGGGACGTTCGTTGCGTCCGAGTTCCAGTAGAGCAGGTCGAAGGGGAAATAATCCTTACCCAGCAAGTAGTTGTTGACGACATAGTTCCAGATGAGGTCGTTCGCGCGGAGCATGTTGAAAGTCGTCGCCATGTAGCGGCCGTCGAGATAGCCCTTGCTTTCGGAAAGCTCCTTCACCGCCTTCAGATGATCCTCGTCCACGAAGACGCCGAGGTCGCCGCACTCCGAAAAATCGACCTGCGCGGTGAAGAACGTCGCGGTCTTCACCTTCTCCGCCTCGCCCCGCGCCGCCATGAAGGCGAGCGTCATCGCGAGCGTCGTGCCCGCGACGCAGTAGCCGATGACGTGCGTGGACTTGATGCCGAGGCCCTTCAGCACAGCATCGATCGCGGTGATGAAGCCTTCCTCTATGTAGGTCGCGGTCGTCGCGTCGGCGATGCTGGCGTCGGCGTTCTTCCATGAAACGACGAACACGGTGAGGCCCTGTGCCACCGCCCAGCGGATGAAGCTCTTTTCCGGCGTCAGATCGAGGATGTAGAACTTGTTGATCCACGGCGGGAAGATGAGGAGCGGGATTTCGTAAACGTTCGCGGTGGTCGGCGTGTACTGGATGAGCTGGAACATCCGGTTTTCGAACACGACCTTTCCGGGGGTGACGGCGACGTTGCGGCCGACCTCGAACGCCTTCTCGTCGGTCATCGTCATGCGGCCGCGCTGCAGGTCGTCGAGCAGGTTCTGCGTGCCTTTGAGCAGGTTCTCGCCGCGCGTCTCGACCGTGGCCTTCAGGACTTCGGGGTTGGTAAGCACGTAGTTCGAGGGCGACAGGGCATCGATGAACTGGCGCGTGTAGAAGATCGCCTTCTGCCGCTCCTTGTCGTCGAGGCCATCGAGGCCACCGACGAGCTGCAGAATGTACTGACTGGCGAGCAAGTAGGAGGACTTCAGGAAATCGAATGCAGGCATTTCCGACCACGCCGACCCCTTGAACCGCTTGTCGGCAGGAAGCTGCGGGGGCTGGACTTCGCCCGGCGTGGCGAATGCCTGCCAGAGCGTCATCGCGTCGCGCCAGTAATCCGCCTGCAACTGGGCGAGACGAGCGGGATCGGTGATCGCGGCGGTCGCCATCTTGCTCCACGTCTCGACAAGGCCGAGCGGATCGGGGCCGAGCACGACGCCGTCAGTGGCTTCTTTCGCGAGGAATTCCATCATCATCTGCTGCATCTTGCCCGCAAGCCACGTCCAGCGCTGGACGTGCTCGGCAAGACCTTCGATGTCGGCGGCGGCAACCATCACGATCTCCCCGAGAGCAGCAGTTGCGCCGACGATAAACAAGCGCTCGCCAAGCGCCAAGGGCGGTCGCTATAACGGCGCCCGCCGCGATCATGCGGCCTATGCACGGGAAAGACCCAAGAGGAGACAATGTCAGACTTCTACCGCATCAAGCGCCTGCCGCCCTACGTGATCGCCGAAGTGAACGCGATGCGGGCAGCAGCACGTGCGGCAGGCGAGGACATTATCGACCTCGGCATGGGCAACCCCGACCTGCCGCCGCCGCAGCACGTCATCGACAAGCTGTGCGAAGTGGCGCGGAAACCCGACGCGCACGGCTATTCGGCATCGAAGGGCATTCCGGGGCTCAGGAAGGCGCAGGCGGGCTATTATGCGCGGCGTTTCGGTGTGGAGCTGGACGCCGATAGCGAGGTCGTGGTGACGCTCGGCTCCAAGGAAGGCCTTGCCAACCTCGCCCAGGCGATCACCGCGCCGGGCGACGTCGTACTGGCGCCGAACCCGAGCTACCCCATCCACACCTTCGGCTTCATCATCGCGGGTGCCACCATCCGCAGCGTGCCGACGACGCCCGACGAGCGCTATTTCGAGGCGCTGGAGCGCGCGGTGAAGTTCACCGTGCCCAAGCCCTCGGTGCTGGTGATGGGCTATCCTTCGAACCCGACCGCCGAGGTGGTGGATCTTGCCTTCTATGAGCGCGTCGTCGCGTTCGCGAAGGAACACGGCCTCTGGATCCTCTCGGATCTCGCGTATTCGGAGCTTTACTACGACGGCGTGCCGACGCCCTCGATCCTGCAGGTGCCGGGCGCGAAGGACGTGGCGGTGGAATTCACCTCCATGTCCAAGACCTACTCGATGGCCGGGTGGCGCATGGGCTTCGCGGTGGGCAACAAGACGCTCATCGCGGCGCTGACGCGCGTGAAGTCGTACCTCGATTACGGCGCGTTCACGCCGATCCAGGCGGCGGCGGTGGCGGCCATCAATGGCCCTCAGGATATCGTCGAGAAGAACCGCGAGCTCTACAAGCGCCGCCGCGACGTGCTCGTGGAGAGCTTCGGGCGGGCCGGCTGGGACATTCCCAGCCCGCGCGCCTCGATGTTCTGCTGGGCGCCGCTGCCGCCTGCGCTCGCGCATCTCGGCAGCTTAGAATTCACCAAGCAGCTCCTCACCCACGCGGGCGTCGCGGTCGCGCCGGGTGTCGGCTACGGCGAGGACGGCGAGGGCTTCGTGCGCATCGCCATGGTGGAAAATGAGCAGCGCATCCGCCAGGCGGCGCGCAACGTGAAACGCTATCTTCAATCGATGGGTGTAAACACGCCGGGCCAGCAAAAGGCCATTGGCGAGTAAACGCTTGTCGGAATGTCTTGAGAATCGGGGTTAAGTAGTGAATCCTCCCTTGCGCATCGCGCTTGCCGGGCTCGGCACGGTCGGCGCCGGCGTTGTCAAACTTCTGGACGAGAATCGCGATCTGATCGCGCGCCGCGC
>NZ_JACESP010000020.1 GCF_013911755.1 Sphingosinicella sp. | reverse complement strand
CTCACCGTCGCGGAGGCGCGCGAGGACATCGCCGTCGCCCAGTACGAGAAGACCGTGCAGCTCGCCTTCCGCGAGGTGGCGGATGCGCTCGCGGGCCGCCGCTTCCTTGCCGAGCAGATGCTCGCGCAGCTCCGCGCGACCGAAGCCCAGCGGCACATCGCGCAGCTCGCCCGCACGCGCTATCGCGAGGGCGTCGTCGGCTATCTCGAAGTGCTGGATGCCGAGCGCAACCTGTTCGATGCCGAGCAGGCGCTGATCACCGCGAACCGCGCCGTGCTCGACAATCGCGTCGCGCTTTACGTCGCGCTCGGCGGTGGCCTCGTCGAAGGCGGCGGCTCTTAGACGTTCAGGGCTTGCGTGCGGTGCGTGTCCTCTCCCAAAGAGAGGGCATGACGGTCACCATTGATATCGGAAACGATCGGTCCGGGCAGTCCGTGCCGATCGACCTCCAGGAATTGCTTGCAACCCGCCTGCTCGTGCAGGGCAATTCGGGCTCGGGCAAGTCGCACCTGCTGCGCCGTCTGCTCGAAGAGAGCGCCGGCAGCGTGCAGCAGGTGGTGATCGATCCCGAAGGCGATTTCGTCACGCTTGCCGAACCGTTCGGCCATTCGGTGATCGAGGCCGCTGACTACGGCGAGCGGGAGATCGGCCATTTCGCGGCGCGCGTGCGCGAACATCGCGCGTCGGTGGTGCTCAATCTCGAAGACCTCGACGTCGAGGCGCAGATGCGCTGCGCCGCCACCTTCCTCTCGGGCCTGTTCGATGCCCCGCGCGAGCAGTGGTATCCCGTGCTCGTTGTCGTCGACGAGGCGCAGCTCTTCGCGCCCGCCGGCGCAGGCGACGTGTCCGATGATGTCCGCCGCACCTCGCTCGCCGCGATGACGAACCTGATGTGCCGTGGCCGCAAGCGCGGTCTTGCCGGCGTCATCGCGACGCAGCGCCTTGCCAAGCTCGCCAAGAACGTCGCCGCCGAGGCGTCGAACTTCCTGATGGGCCGCACCTTCCTCGATATCGACATGGCCCGCGCCGCCGATCTGCTCGGCATGGAACGGCGGCAGGCCGAAGCGATCCGCGATCTCGATCGGGGCTCGTTCCTTGCGCTCGGGCCTGCGATTTCGCGGCGTCCGGTGCCGGTGAAGATCGGCGCTGTGCGCACGCAGGCGCGCGGCAGCGGGCCGTCCCTCGCGCCGCTCCCTACCGATGCGGCGGAGGTGCGCGGCCTCATTTTCGCGCCCGTGCCCGAGGATGCGCCGCTCCCCGCGCCGCCGCCGCGCACGCCGGTTCCCGCCGAAACGCTGCTGCGCCGGGTCGCGCAGGAGCTTCGCCCCGCCGCGCCCGTGCCCGAAGGCCCGCCACCCGATCCCGAGGCCGTGAGCGCCATCATTGCAGACGTGCTCGATGCCATGCTCGCGGAGGAGGGCAGCGAGCACCGCACGCCGAGCGTGCTTTTTCAGGATTTTCAGGTCCGCTGCCGCATGGCGGGGCTCGCCTCACCGCCGCTCGATCTCGATGGGTTCAGCCGCCGGCTCTCGTGTGCCCGCGCGGGGATCGCGAACCCCGAACATGAAGACTGGCGCGACGCGATGGCGCTCGCCGATACGCTTCCTGCCGAGATGGTCGGCGCGTTCCTGCTCATCGCCCATGCGGCGCGCGACCGCCTGCCGTGCCCCGAAGACACGGCGATCGCTGCCGTCTACGGCACAAGCTCCCTCGGCCGCGTGCGCCGCCTGCTCGGCTATATGGAAAGCACCGGCCTCATCGTCAGCCGCAACGATCTTTCCGGCAACCGCACGATCAGCATCCCGCAGCTCGGCTGCACGACGGCCCCGTCAGCGACATCCGGCCCGCGCGCCGCGCGGCGGAGGCTCGCCAACGGCTGAGCCCTATTCGGGCGCAGCGATCTCGCTCGCCACCAGCTTGCGTTCATCGCGCGCGATCGACCACAGGCGGCGGGGCTGCTTTGGGTCCCAGTCGATCGCCTGTCCGGGCGTTGCGATCGGAATCGTTGCAACATGTTTCAGCACCGATCCCGCTTCCGGCAGTTCGAGCACGTAAAGCTCGGGATGGTCGTGTCCGGTGATGTAGAGGCGGCCATCCGCACCCCAGCTTGCGCCCGAACAGCTTTTGGGCGCGAAGCGTGCGAGAATCTCCGGCGGGAACACCCACGCGGCGTCTTTCTGGAAATCGTCGTCCATGCGGACGAGCGTGGTATGGCGATGGTCCCGCCCGGGCTCGCCGCCCTTGCCGTCATAGTTCGCGAACACCGCCCACCACTTGCCCGCGTGCCGCTCCATCACCGTCAGCGATCCGGGGCCGAAGCCAAGGCTGATGCTGCGGACATGCCGCATGGAGCGCGTATCGAAGATCTCGACCGCGCTCGTCTGCGGCACCGCCGGATAGTTCGAAGCCGCGCACACGAGTTCACGCTTCACCACGGTGCAGCTGTTCATGTGCGGGAACAAGGCGCGTTCGCCCTGCCACCCCGCAACCCGTTTGCCCGTGGCGATCTCGTACTTGCCGATGCGATCGTTATCGATCGCGTAGACATACGTCCCGTCGGAGGCGACGCCCTGGTTCGCCTCCTCCGCCGGAATCTCCAGCATGACCGGCGCTGCCGCTGCGAGCAGCGCTGAGACGAACAAACTTACCACCGCAGCGAAACACCCGCATAGAAGGTGCGGCCGTAGCGTTCGTTCTGCGTCACCCAGTTCCGCACGCCGCCCTGATACTGCCGCGTCGGCTCGTCGGTCAGGTTCTGGCCTTCGGCGAACACGCGCACATTCGGCGTGATGTCGATCGCGACCTTGGCGTCGAGGCGCCGGAGGTCGTCGTTGAACTGATCGTTGTAGGCAACATTGCCCACCGAAAGCAGCGCGCGGCCGGTATGATGATAGGCGACCGAGGCTTCCACGATACCCTTCTGGTAGAAGAGCTGGGCACCCCAGAGCAGTTTCGACTGTTCCGGGAAATTCGTGGTGCCGCGATCCGGGTTCTTGAGGTTCGCGTCCACGAGCGTCAGGTTGAGATTGACGCCGAAGCCCGAAAGCAATCCGGGCAGAAAGCTGAACTGCTGCTGGTACGCGGCCTCAAGACCCACGATGTCGCCTTCGTCGGCGTTGAGCGTCTGGGTGAAGTAGATCCGATCGTAGGTCACGCCGCCGAACGTGCCGTCCGTGATCGTGTAGCTCTGCGAGAAGATCGGGTCCTTGATGAACTTCGCGAACGCGCCGAAGGACAAAATCCCCCCCGGCGCGAAATACCATTCGGCCGTCGCGTCGAGCGCATCGGCCGCATAGGGCTTCAGCGCCGGATTGCCCGTGCTGACGCTGAGCTCGCCCTCGTCGCTGAGATCGACCGTACCGCCCGGTGACAGGTCCGAATACTGCGGGCGGCCGATGCTGCGCGAGTAGGCGATGCGGAATACCGTATCGTCCGAAGGCGTGATCCGCACCACAAGGCTCGGGAGCCAGTTGGTGTATTTGCGCGTGCCTGATGTTGCGGTTACGACGCCGTCTTGAAGAAGAAAGCCGGAGATCCCGAGCTTCGTGCGCTCAACGCGCAGGCCTGCGGTCACGGCGATGGCGCCGAAATCGAGATTCGCCATCGCGTAGCCGGCATAGACGTCTTCATCGAGACTGAAATCGCTGAGCGTCGCGTTGGATAGCGACGTGCTTTCATTCAGAACGAACTGCGGGCCGCCGAGTTTGCCGTCGGTGTAGGCGCGAATGAGGTCGGAATCGATGGAAGGGGTCAGGAAATAGCTAAGTCCCCCGCCCATCTTCACGTTCACGTCATCACCCGAAAGGCCTGCGAGTGTAAAGCGGTTCGGTGCGGTGCCGCGGCCGTAGCTGTCGTTGCGACCATCGAAGCTCTTGTCGGTCAGGCGAACGTTTCCGCCCGCCTTCACGAAACTGTCGTTCCCGAAGGCGAGTGCGCGCTTCACGTCGGCGCGGAACTGCCAGGTGTCTTCCTCGCCGCTTTCGTCCTGTGCCGTGTAGGTCCGAAAGCCGAGAGCTGCGGGTGCAAGCGGGCCGTTCACGGGCGCCGCGGTATAGAGTTTATCGGTGAAATCGACCGCGACGGCACCGGGATTGCCGCGGAACTGCCAGCTTTCGTTCGGCTCGATCACTTCGTTGTGGATGCGCGCCGCACCATAGTCGATCGTCCAGTCCTCTCCGATCCGCGTCGTGCCGCCGGCCATGAACGCGAGGATCGATTTTTCCTTGTATTCAAGACGCAGGTCCGAACGCTGCTCGCTCGTCGCGGCAAGGCCGGTAAGGCCGTTCGCGTCCCACGTGATGTTGGAGAAATCGAGCCGGTAGCGCTGGCGATATTCGTCTTCGGTGAATTTCGAATAGACGCCGCGCAGATAAAGATCGGTGCTGTCGCCGCGCCAGTCGAGCGAGCCGGAAACGCCGATGCGCTCGCGCTTCAGCCGATAGTCGGTGAATTTGATGTTCGTCGGCACAGCGCCGCGCGCGGGCGCGCCCGCCACGGCTGCCGCTTCGGGGTTCCAGTCGTCGGGATAGATGCCGTAGCTGGTGTAGGTTCGGTCCGAATAGCTTGCGCCGAGCAGGATGCCGAATTGCTCGTCGGCGCCGAAGCGGCCGCCCACGGTGATGTCGCCACGGATCGGCTGATCGCTCTTGCGGAGTTCCTGATAACCGATCTGTGCATTTGCCGAGAGCGTGAACGGCTTTTCAAAATCGAAGGCCGTCTGCGGAACCAGATTGATCGTGCCGCCGATGCCCTGGCCGATCAGGTCGGCGGTCTTCACCTTGGAGACTTCGACACGATTGAGGAGCTGGCCCGAAATGATGTCGAGCGGCAGCTTGCGCGTGCCGCCGTCTGGGTTGCCGATTTCGAAGCCGTTCAGCGTATAGCCGTTGAGATCGGAGGGCACGCCGCGCACCGCGACATAGCGCCCTTCGCCCTGGTCGTATTGCACCCCGACGCCGGGCAGGCGCTCGATCACCTCGGCGACGTTCTTGTCGGGAAGCTGGCCGATTTCGTCGGCGGCCGCCACGTCCATGATGCCGAGCGCTTCGCGCTTCTCTTCGATCGAGCGCTGCTGCTGCGCGCGCTGTCCGGTGATGACGATCTCTTCGTCAACGGCCTCCTGTGCGGACGCGGCATGAGCGCCCAGAACGGCGAGAAGGCTGACGGATACGAGAAGCGACTTTTGCATTGTTCCCCCAATGGCTGGATGTCGGGGGTGCGGGTAGATCGCCTCTGCGAAGGAACGGCGTCGTTGCAATTACAAGATTATGACTTCACGCCGCTTTTTCTAAGACTGTGGCCAGTTTTCCAGCACGTCCACGAAGCGGCTCAGCCACGTGTTCGTCTGATGTCCGTCCACCACGCGGTGGTCGATGGTAAGCGACACATAGGCCATCGGGCGGATCTGGATCGTGTCGACACCGCCCACTTCGCGCACGACGACGCGCTTCTCGGTTTTGCCGATGCCGAGGATCGCGGATTGCGGCTGGCTGATGATGATGGGCGCGGCGAGCAGCGAGCCTGAAACGCCGTGGTTCGAAATCGTGAACGTGCCGCCGGAAACGTCGCCGCCCGAAAGCTTGCCGTCGCGCGCGCGCGTCACGAGATCGGTGAGGCGCTGCGCGATGCCGAGCAGCGAGAGCCCCTGCGCGCCGTGCACCACCGGCACGATCAGTCCCTTCTCGCCGAGCGCGGTGCCGACGCCGATGTTGATGTCGTCGTAGATGTCCAGCCGGTCGTCGAACCAGCGGCTGTTGATCGCGGGCGCGGCGCGCATCGCTTCCACGCACGCGGCGATGAAATAGGCGGTGAAGGTCAGGCTCGCGCCGGAGGCGGCGAACGCGTCCTTGTGCGCCTTGCGGTGCGCCATGATCGCGGAGAAGTCGCACTCGAACACGGCGGTCACATGCGGCGCCGTGGTGACGGAGCCGAGCATGTTGCGCGCGATCGCAAGCCGCATCCGGTCGTGCGGCACGCTGGTCACGCCGCCGCTCTTGGCGGGGGGCTGCGGCGAAGACGCTTTCGGCGCTGCGGGCGCCGGTGCTTCGGCGCGCTCCGCCACGTGGCGTTCCACGTCATTCCGCGTGATGCGTCCGCCGCGTCCGGTGCCGGTGACGTTGGCGGGATCGACATCATGCTCCTGAACCGCGCGGCGGACCGAAGGCGACAGCCAGTTGGCGGGGGCCGGGCGCTCGTTTGTCGGCGCGGCTTTCGGCGTGTCTGCGGGCGCGGCGGTCTCGGGCGCCGGCGGTGCGGCGGTATCCGCCGGGCGCAGACGCCCTAGCAGCGCGCCCGGTGTCGCCTCGGCATCGGTATCCAGCAGGATTTCGCCGAGAATACCGTCCGCAGGCGCAGGCACTTCCTGCGTCACCTTGTCGGTCTCCAGCTCGACGAGCGGATCGTTTTCTTTCACTGCCTCGCCGACCTTGACGAGCCAGCTCCGCACGATGGCCTTGGTCCCCTCCTGTTCGTAGGGAACGAGAATATCGATCATGGACCTGTCCTTCAAAAACCGATGAGGTCGTCGATCTTCGCGCGAATGCGCTCGACCGAGGGCACCGCCCAGTTCAGCAGCACCGGATTGTGCGGGCTCGGGATGTCCGGCATCGTCAGCCGCGCGACCGGCGCGTCGAGGTGCGTAAACGCCTCGTCCGCCACCACCGCGGCGATCTCCGCGCCGAAGCCCGCCGTCTGCAGGTCTTCGTGCACGATCAGGCAGCGCCCCGTGCGGCGCACGGATTCCAGCACCGCCGCCTTGTCCCACGGCATCAGCGTGCGCAGGTCGATCACGTCGGCGGAGCGGCCCTCGGCCGCCTCTTCGCAGCGCTGCACCATCGCGCCCCACGTCACGATCGTGATGTCGCTGCCTTCGCGCGTGTGTTTCGCCTTGCCGAACTCCAGCACGAAATCGTCGCCGGGGTAGGGCCGCCGCGCCCACGCATGGTCCAGCATCGCGCGGTGCTCGAAGAAGATCACCGGGTCGTTGCCGCGCAGCGCGCCGCGCAGCAGGCCGACGGCGTCCTCGGCGTTCGAAGGCACCGCGACCTTCCAGCCGGGATTGTGGATGAACGCGACTTCATTCGTCTGACTATGCCACGGGTCGCCGCACTTGAAGAAGCCGCCGGGAATGCGCAGCACCATCGGCGCGGCGAAGCGGTTGTTGGTGCGCCAGCGCATCGTGCCGCAGTCGTTGATCTGTTCGGTCGCGGGTTCGGCATATTTGCGGAACTGGATTTCCGGCACCGGCATCAGCCCGGCAAGCGCCATGCCCACGGCGCGGCCGATGATGCCTTCTTCCGAAAGGCTGGTGTCGAACACGCGCGCCTCGCCGAAGCGCTCCTGCAGCCCCAGCGTCACGGCATGGACGCCGCCCTTGGGGCCGATGTCCTCGCCGAACAGCACGACGCGCTCGTTGATCTCAAGCTCGTGTTCCAGCGTGCGGCGGATCGCCGTCACCATATTGATGCGCTGGCCTTCGGGTTTCGGCTGATCGGTCGAGGCGGGCGGCGTGTAGCCGTGCGTCCATTGCCCGCCGACGGTCTGGAGATCGCCCTCGAAGAACACGTTGCGCATCACCGTTTCCGGGTCCGCCACTGGCCGCGCCTCGGCGCGCTCGCGCGCGGCTTCGGCATCGGCCTGCGCTTCGTCTTCGATCGCGTTCCATTCGTTTTCGGAAAGCAGCGCGGGGACGAGATACGATTTCAGCTTGGGCAGCGGATCGCGCGCCCATTCGGATGCGACGAAGTCCTCGTCCTTGTACGTCTGCGTGTCCTGGAAACTGTGCCCCTGCAGGCGCGGCACGGTGAGGCGGAGCAGCGCAGGCGCACGCTCGTCGCGCACATAGCTTACCGCATCTTCGATCAGCCGCGCGGCCTCGGCGGGTTCGGTGCCGTCGCCGTTGATGATGCGAAGCCCCTGCCACGAAGCAAGGTTCGCGGCGATGTTGCCGCCCGGCGTCTGGAAGGAGGAAGGCACCGAAATGCCGTAGCCGTTGTCCTCGATGTAGAACAGCATCGGGAGCTTCTGCGTGGTGGCGACCGTCAGCGCCGCCCAGAAACCGTTCGAGGCGACGGAGCCGTCGCCGCCCAGCACGACGGCGAGCGCGTCCTCATAGGCGGGGTCCTTGATGACGTCGCGGTAATATTCGATCGCCTGCGCCCATCCGGCAGTCGGCGTGTATTGCGCGCCGACGCCGCCGCACATGGGGAGCGCCGAGGCGCCGCTCGCGTTCGGATAGTTGAACACCACGCCGATGTCGCGCCCGTCCGAATAGCCGCCCGCGCGGCCCATCGAGGAGCCGAGCGCATCCGCCACATCGACGCCGAGCGCCAGCAGCAGCGGCCGCGAGCGGTAATAGCCGCAGGTCGCGTCGCGCGGGTTGTCGAGGCGGCTGCCGAGCAGGATCTGCGCCATGTCGTGCCCGCGCGCGGAGAATTGGTAGAGCACCTTCTTCTCAGGGACCAGCCGCTGCTCCTCCATCGCGTCGAGCGCGCGCGAGAGGCTGAGCAGGTAGGCGACGCGGCGCCAGTCGACGTTCTCGTCGGGGGCGTTGCGGAGGGGAGCCTTGAGCGCGGTTGCCTGTGCCATGATCGTCTCCCTCTCAGCGCACGGCCGCAACGGCGGCGGCGAACGCGGGGATCGCGTCCGGCGTCAGTCCGGCGACGTTGATGCGGCCTGATCCGGCCATGTAAACAGCGTGAACTTCGCGCAGCGTGCGGATTTGCTCGGGGCTCAGCGGCAGCATCGAGAACATGCCCGTCTGCTTGGTCAAACCAATTGCCGGGTCGCACGCGGCAACACCTTCGCGGACGGAAAGGATGCGCAGCCGCATCGCGTCCAGCTCCGCGCGCCAGCTTGCCGTGAGTTCAGGGCTGTCGAGGATGGTGCGGACGATCGCCGCGCCGTGATCGGGTGGCATCGACCAGTTGGCGCGGGCGAGCGCGAGCAGGTTGGACTGGATGACCGCCGCTGTGTCGGACACCACGAACAGCGCGCCGACGCGCTCGCGGTAGAGGCCGAAATTCTTGTCGCAGCTATAAGCGACAAGCGCTTGCGCGTTATGCGCCACGACCGCGCGCAGACCCGCCGCATCCGCGTCGAGGCCGTTTCCAAGCCCCTGATAGGCGAGGTCGACGAAGGGCAGCAGGCCGCGTTCCGCGATCAGCGGCGCGATCGTGTTCCATTGGTCCACCGTGTAGTCGGCGCCCGTCGGGTTGTGGCAGCAGCCGTGCAGCAGGATCACGTCGCCCGGCGCGGCGGCGTTGATGGCGGCCAGCGTCTCGTCGAAGCACAATGTCTGCGTCGCCACGTCGAAGTGCTTGAACGGCACGATCTGCAGCCCGGCCGCTTCCATCAGCGGCACATGGTTCGGCCATGTCGGCGTCCCGACGAGAACCCGCGCGCCCGCTCGCCCGCGCGCCAGCAACTCGGCGCCGAGCCGAAGCGCGCCCGTCCCGCCCGGTGTCTGCACGCCGCAGAGCCGCGCCCGGTCGATCTCGCCGAAAATGATCGGAGTCAGCAGCTCCGCAAAGCGCACGTCGCCTTCCGGGCCGAGGTACGATTTCGTCTGCTGCTCCTTCAGGAGGACGCCCTCGGCGGCCTTCACCGCGGCCATCACCGGCGTCTTGCCGGCCGCGTCGCGATAGACGCCGACGCCCATGTCGATCTTGGTCGTCCGGGGGTCGTCGCGGAACAGTCCGATCAGCGCAAGCAGCGGGTCGGCGGGCTGGGCTGTGAGCCCGTCCAGAACCGATCCGGTTTCGATTTGTGCTGCCAGTGCGCTCATCCAGCCATCTCCCAATACGACGTTTGAACAGGATAGTCGGGAAACGGCGAAAATTTCTTTCAATCTTCAGAGATTTTGCGGTATTCGTGAGATCGTTTCGCGGATTTTCGCGTGTTTGTGAAATGAGTGCATCACATGGATGACATCGACCGTCAGATCGTCCGAATCATGCAGGAAGACGGCGGCATCAGCAGCGCCGCGCTCGGCGAGCGCGTGGGTGCGTCGGCGGCGTCGTGCTGGCGCCGTATCCGCAATCTCGAAAACGATGGGGTGCTCGGGCCGGTCGTGCGGCTGGTGAACCGCGACGCGGTCGGAAAAGGCCTCGATGTCGTCTGTCAGGTCCGCATCAAGTCGCACGAACGCGGCGCCCGAGAAGATTTCGAGGCGTGGGTGATGGCACGCGAGGAGATCATGGAGTGTCTCTCCATGTCCGGCGAGTGGGACTATCAGCTCCGCGTCGTCGTCGCGGACGTCGGCGCATACGAGGCGTTCCTGATGCGCAAGCTCCTGAACCACGCGGCGGTGGCATCCACCGCCTCGCACTTCGCGCTCAAACGCATCAAGTATACGACTGCCGTGCCGGTGTAACAGCCACCGGCCCGGTCATTTCGTCTACTTAGCCGCGTCCGAAACAGCCTCGCCGGCGGACTCCAGATCCTTGCCCACACCGCCGATCGTATTGCACGCTGCCAGCAGCAGCACCGCGGCGACCATCACGTAACGCATCTTGCTCTCCAAACCCTGTCCGGCCGGAATCCCGTGATCCCGATTTTCTGCCCGCTGTTTTCTAGGCAATTGTCGCCCCCGAGGTGAACAGGGAATTTACGGATCACGGAAGCCTGCGGCACGGAGCCTCATCCCGGCGCCCCGATTCGCCGGTGACAAGCCGCAGCGATGTTCCTATGGCACCGCACATGATCGGGGGACTGCGGAAAGGCTGGATACGGGAAGGGGTGGTCGCGGCCGCGCTGTTCCTTGTGCTGTTCGCCCGCATCCTCGTCCCGTCGGGCTACATGCCCGTCGCGACCGCGAACGGCGTTCTCGTCACGCTTTGCACCGGAAACGGGCCGGTCGAGATGCTGCTCGATCTCGGCGGCGATCACGCGCCGGGCAAGCACGACTCCTCCGGCATGGACGCGCCTTGCGCGTTCGCCGGCATGGGTGGCGGCACGCTTGCCGCCGCGCCCGTGCTCACGGTCTTCGTCGCGATCGATGCGGGTCGAATATTCAGCCGTGCCATTGCCGACCTCACGGTCCACCGCCTCGCGGCACCGCCGCCCCCCGCGATCGGTCCCCCCGCGCGCGCCTGACGGCCCGCGTATCGCCAAGGTCTCGCCGCCGATCGGGGCCATCCTCTCCGACCATCCCGAAGAGACTCTGCCGGAGCCTGCGCCGCGTGCGCGCCCGGCCGACAGGAGGACGTATCGTGAAAATTCTGTTTGCAGCCCTGCTTGCCGCCACCGCCGCCACGCCCGCGATCGCCGCGGACGAGATCGAGTCCGAGATTGTCGTCACCGGCAACAAGTTCTCGGGAGACTTCGGCGAAAAATCGGGCATCCCGATCGACCGCCTGCCGCAGAGCGTGCAGATCGTAACCGCCGACGACATCATCGAAAGCGGCGCCCGTTCGATCAGCGACCTGCTGCGCGGCGTGCCGAGCGCCAATGCGGGTTCATCGCGCGTCAGCGCCTACCAGTCGTTCACGCTCAAGGTGCGCGGCTTCCTTGCCGATCAGATGCGCAACGGGATGCGCCAGCGCTACTACGAGGATGTCGATGCGTCCGCGCTTTCCAACATCGAGCGCGTCGAGGTGCTGAAGGGGCCTTCGGGCGTGCTCTATGGCCAGTCGGCGGTCGGCGGCATCATCAGCATCGTCACCAAGCGCCCGCAGGCGGAACCTGCCGCGAACTTTTCCGCCACCTTCGGCAGCTTCGACCAGAAGGTGGTCGCGTTCGACATGACGGGCGGCGTCGCGCCCGGCCTCTCGATCCGCGCCACGGGAGAGGTCGAACGCTCGAACACCTTCGTCGATTTCCAGGATATGGACCGCGTGAACGGCGGGCTCAGCCTGCACTACGCCGGCGAAGGCTTCAGCGCGAACCTCGTCGCCGAATACACCGAGCGCAAGACGAGCCGTTATCCGGGGCTTCCCGTCGTCGGCACCGTGGTGCCGAACGGCGGCGAGTGGCTGCGACGCGGGCTCAACCTCGGCGAACCCGCCGCTGACCGACTGAGCGCCGACGCACCGCTGGTACAGGCGTGGGTGGACGTGAAGCTGGCGGACGGCTGGACGCTCACGCCGCGTATCCAGTACCAGGAATTCAACTCGTCGTTCCTGCAAATCCGGCTGCGCGCGCCTGTTACCTCCACAATTATCGGCCGCAACGGCCGCATCGGGCGGGAGGATGATGCCTACACGATCGCGCAGCTCGATCTTGCCGGAACGCTGAAGACCGGCCTGGCCACGCACAAGCTGCTCCTCGGCTATGAATACGACCGGGAGCGGGGCCGCTTCACGCAATATTCGCTGGATAACGTCACGCCAATTGATGTGACAGCGCCCGTCTACACCTACGATACCGCCCCGCCTGCCACGAGCTTTGCGTTCGACAGCTTCTACAACATCGATGGCCACGCGGTTTATCTGCAGGATCAAGTCTCGCTCACCGATCGCTGGGATGTTGTCGGCGCCGTCCGGCACAGCTGGGTGAAGGCGTCGAGCGGCGACTGGGGTGGGCCTGCCGCTGACCGCACACCGACCCAATCGACGATCTGGCAAATCGGTTCCACCTACCGCGTCAGCGAGCAGCTTTCGGTCTATGCCGGCTACAACACCGGCTTTGATGTCGAAAGCAGTGCCGGCGCGCGCGCAGCGGATGGAAAACCGCTGAAGCCCGAGGAATCGAACCAGCTGGAGGCCGGTCTCCGTTTCCGCCACGGCGATTTCCGGGCGAGCTTTGCCGCGTTTCGTATCAAGCGCGTGAACGCGCTCACCGTCGATCTCGACAATCCCGATTTCAGCATCAACGTCGGCGCGCAGCGGGTGCAGGGCGTGGAGCTTGAGGGCGAGTGGCAGCCCGTGCCATGGTGGACGCTTTCGGCGGGCTACGCCCTGCTCGATTCGAAGATCACGCGCAGCAACGACGGCGACCAAGGTCTCCGGCTCGGCGACGTGCCGCGGCACACGATCACCGCGCGCACGGCGGTTGCCGTCCCTGGCACGCCGCTCATGCTCCGCGCGGCGGTCAACCACGTCGGCAGCCGCCTTCTGGTGAACGGCAGCGCGGTCAGCCTGCCTGCCTACACGATCGCCGATCTCGGCGCCGGATTGCGCGCGGGCCGCTTCACGATTGACGCGACCGTCAGCAACCTGTTCGACAAGCTGTATTACACCGCCTCGGGCAACGGTTTCGCGGTCAATCCGGGCGATCCGCGGACGTTCAGCATCCGCGTCGGCGTCGGCTTCTGACAGGGGAGGGGCGGACCATGCACAGGACACCGGGCACCGGCGCCTACCGATCCGTCTGGCGCTGGCATTTCTACGCGGGGCTGTTTTCGGCGCCGCTGCTCATCGTGCTGACGCTGACGGGTGCGATCTA
This sequence comes from Sphingosinicella sp., assembly GCF_013911755.1. GTDB lineage: Bacteria > Pseudomonadota > Alphaproteobacteria > Sphingomonadales > Sphingomonadaceae > Sphingosinicella. The sequence goes on along the minus strand of NZ_JACESP010000020.1, from coordinate 62,242 downwards.
CCTGTTCGACAGGGAAATCGACGGCTGGTGGAACCGCGATATGCAGGCTGTTGCGGTGGGCGGGGCGGCGCTCCCGCTCGCTGCGCAGGAGGCTGCCGTGCTGCGGGCGGTTCCCGGCGCTGTCATCGGCAGGGTCCGCCTCCCCCACGACGCAGTCGAGGCCGCCGTCTGGAACGTCCGGCTTCCGGACGGCACTGCGCTGGACGTCTACCTCGATCCGTATCGCGGCATCGTGACCGGCACGGCCGATCCCGCGCTGCAGCCGACGGTGATCGTGCGCGATCTCCACGGCAACCTGATGGGCGGCGAGATCGGCAGCCATATCGTCGAACTCGTCGCCTGCTGGACTCTGGTGATGCTCGCGACCGGCGTCTGGCTCTGGTGGCCGCGCCGCTGGAAGCTGCGCGGCGTGCTGGTGCCGCGGCTGTCGACGACAGGCCGGCGGTTCTGGCGCGATCTTCACGCCATTCCCGCCACGGTCAATGCGCTACTCGTGGCGCTTCTGGTGCTGACCGGGCTGCCGTGGTCCGCCTTCTGGGGGCAGCAGTTCGCGCGCATCGGCGAAAGCGTGCCGTTCGTCGCGCCCTCGCCGAATTTCAAGGCGCCGCCTACAGTGGACCCCGGGCTTGCGGCCGATGAACACGCCATGCACGATCCCGATTCCGCGAAGCTGCCGTGGACGATCCGTCAGATGCCGATGCCGCACGGCTCGGGTGGCCACGGTCTCGGCATTGCCGAGATCGAACAGCTGCTTCCGCGTCTCCACCGCGAGCGTTTCGGCGGCGGCGTGCGCATCTTCTACCCGACCACGCCCGGCGGCGTTTTCACGATCAGCTACGTGCCGGACAAGGCAGCAGGCCAGCGCACGATCCATGTCGATCCCGGCACGGGCGCGATCCTCGGCGATATCGGATGGGAAAACTACAGCCCGGTCGCAAAGGCGGTGGAGTGGGGCGTCTCACTTCATGTCGGCCGCGAATACGGCCTCGCCAACCAGCTTGCGAACCTTGCGGTGTGTCTCGCCCTCATAGGCGGTGTCGTCGCCGGGATCGTCCTCTGGTGGCGCAGGCGTCCCGAAGGCGAACTGGCGGCGCCGATCACCCATGCGGATGATCGGCTACCGCCCGTCGTCGTCGGAATGATCACGGCGCTTGCCGTGCTCTTCCCGCTTGTCGGCGCCTCGCTTCTGCTCGTGCTCGGCGGCCGGTGGCTCAGCCGTCGATATCGAGCCCCAGCGCCAGCCGTCCGCTGAAGTCGCGCTGCGCCAGGCCTTGCAGGGGGTGGAAGCGCGCTCCCTGCACGTCGCGGAAGGCGCGTTCGATCCCCGCGCTCGTGTAGAAGGCCGCGCCGCCCGCGACTTCCAAGGCAAGCTCGGCGGTTCGGATCGCGTTTTGTCCGGCGACCGTGCGTCCGGTCATGATCGCGTTCGTGGTTTCCGGTCCCGGCATCGCCGTTTCCGCCGTGGCGATCATAGCGTCGAGCGCCGTTTCCGCCGTCCAGAATGCCGTCTGCATCTCGCCCGCAAGACCAATCAGTCCTGCGTTCGCGGGCTTCGATCTGGCCATCGCCAGCGCGGCGTCGCGCGCGCTTTCGGCGACGCCCAGGTAGGCGGAATAGATGAGCGGGAAGGCGATCATGCTGATCGTGTGGAACAGCGGATGCCAAGCGCCCTGCGGCCGCCGGCCCGAGATGGCGGCGTCGGGCACGAACACGCCTTTCAGCTCCACGTCGTTGGAGCCCGTGCCGCGCATCCCCATCACGTGCCACGTGTCGAGGATGCTGACGCCCTCGGCCTTGAACGGCACCGCGAAGTGCAGCACGGCCGGCCCGGCGTCGGGGTCGTCATAAACCGCGCTCGTCATCAGCAGGTCGCCCGCCGGGCAGCCGCTTGAGAAAATCTTGCGCGCGTCTATGCGGAAGCCGCCGTCGACCTTCGTGGCCGTGCCCGCACTCTTCAGCCAATCCGACCCGCCGCTCGATACGAGCACGAGCTTTTCCGCCGCGACGCGCCGAAGCAGGCCGTCCGTCGGCGCCTGCTGATGCGTCCAGCGCCAGGCTGCCGTCGCGACAAGATGCGCGTGCATCGAGAAGGCGAGGGCGGTCGATCCGCAGCGCGTGCCGATCTGGCGGATGATGCCACAAAGCGTGCGGTAATCGATGCCGCCGCCGCCAAGCTCTGCGGGAACGGCCGCTGCGATCAGACCGGAATCGCGCAGTTTTGCGTAGTTTTCTGCAACGAAACGCGCATCCGTGTCATGGGCGGCGGCGACCGCGCCCACGGCTGCGGCGATTTCTGCGCCGATCGCTGTCCAGTTACGCGGGGTTTGCATTTTCAGAACCGGTGTTGCCGACATGTCGTCATCTCCTCAATCGGGTATTGACGCAACTGATCGCGGTTTTGTCGGGGCGCGGCCAGTTCAGCATCTGAATCACCCCGGTACAGAATCTGAACTCGTCACTTGCGGCGACTTCGCGGTATAAGGCCCCGCAACACTGGAGCCCGATCATGGCACAGACCACCTACGGCCAGTTCTGTCCGGTCGCGATGGCGGCGGAAATCCTCTGCACGCGCTGGACCGTGGTCCTCCTGCGCGAACTCATTGCCGGCTCCTCGCGCTTCAACGATCTGCGTCGCGGTCTCCCGCGCATGTCGCCCGCGCTCCTTTCGCAGCGGCTGAAGGAGCTCGAGGCGTCGGGCATCATACACCGACTGCCCTCCGCGCGCGATGCTGGCGCCTTCGACTACCGGCTGACGGAAGCAGGCAGGGAACTGGAGCCGCTGGTCGAAGCGTTCGGCCTGTGGGGTCATCGCTGGGTGGATAGCGAGCTTTCGCTCCAGCGGCTCGATGCGCAGCTCCTGATGTGGGACATGCGCCGCAACCTCGATCCGCGTCCGCTCCCCGCGCGGCGAACGGTCGTCCAGTTCCGCTATCCCGAGTTGCCAGCGGACCGGCGCGCGTGGTGGCTCATGATCGAGCCTGGCGAAGAGATTGATCTCTGCTCGGTCGATCCCGGCTTCGATGTCGATCTCTACGTGTCCACGGACCTCCGCACCATGACCGCGATCTGGATGGGCCACGACACCGTCGCTACCGCCGTGGACGAGGACCGCCTGCACCTCACCGGCGATCGCCACCTCGCCGCGAACATGAATAGGTGGCTCGGCCTCAGCCCATTCGCGAAGCGCGGGGCCGAGCAGCCCAGCGGCTATGATCCGGCAGCGTCGGTGCGAATGTAGATCGGCTCGAGCGCCACACGCAGCGCGGCGGCATCGATTGCACGGGCGTTGTCGGCTGATATGGAATCAAGGAAATCGACCTCGATCTGCGACCCGTATCCCGCCGTCACAGTCGGCCCAATGGGCGAGCCATACATCGTCGGCGTCGATGTCATCCGATAATCGCTGCGGTCCCGGATCAGGAAAGCCGGCTTGCCGCTTTTCTGCGCAAGTTCGGCGTCACGCAACAACGCCATCTCTCCCACCGCAAGCGGCGTCGATTTGTCTCCGAAATACTTGATTGTCGCTCCGGTTCCATCTTTGCGAAGCGTATCCTTGAAACCGCTCGCGCGAAGAAACAGGATCGAACTGCGATAGCGGTTGGTCGCCGCGACATCTTCATGCTCGGGCATGTCTGCCAATAAAAAAGTCAGTAGCATGTCATTGTCGGCCGCTTTCCGCTGACTATTCAGAAGCTGCGTTCTGAGAGACGGCACATCACGGAGCGGCCCAGCGCGGCTCGCTGTCGGTAATGCTTCGGCGATGGAGGACAGCATCTGGACGACGATCATGTTCGCAGGCAGGTTTTTCAACGCGTACACGCGCTCTGCTGCGCCGGATGCATCGCCAGATTTGTACGCTCCGGCTGCTTCGACCACGCCTTGCCAGGCTGCAAGCCTAGAGGTCTGCTTTTCCGCGCTGATGCGTGGGTGGTAAGGTGTGTCACTTTCTGGCGGAGGGCTTTCGATGGCGCTCCGTGCAGCAGCCAGCCATTTTCGTGCGGTTTCGATTTCGCCTGTCATCGCGGCGGCAAGTGCAGCCTGTCCCGTTCGCGTGACATCCACTTCCGTTGTGACGAGGTTAAACTTTCCGCCTCGTCCGTCCATGGCTTTTCCGTAAGACCCCGGTTCAGATTCTGCGTGTTTCCAGTCGTGTAACGCGCCGGCCCAGTCGCCGGACGCGCTGCGTATACGCGCGCGCTGTTCGATGTTTGAAGGTGAAACGCGAATGGCCTGCGTCCAGAATTGCGCTTCGTCGGCCGATGTCGAGCCGTCCAATTGGCCTATGAATGCAGCAAATGTAGCAATGTCGTCGCTCCATGGCCTCAGCTTGGCGGCTTCCATCGCCGATACCGTCGCGGCTTCGAATTGCCCGGTTTTCGCAAGAGCAAGCGCGCGAAGCATCAGCAGAGAAACGCCGAAGCTGCGCGTATAGACCGTATCGGGCTGTTCAATGGATTTTATCAGATCAAGGTCCGCAAGCGCGCCTTCCGGGTCGCCGCTCGAAAGCGCGAAACGGGCACGTGATCGTAGAAGGCTTGCGCGTCGTTGCCATGGCGCGTTCGCCATCGATGGATGATCCAGCGCCAGCGTGCAGCGTTGGTGGCCGATCTCTGGAAGGACTTTCGGCGTTCTGGCTTTCGCGGCTTTGGGGCCCGCCATGAACGTCGTCATCTTGGAAACAGGGTTTTCCCCGCATCCCGCCCACAATGCATCTGATGCAGAAACTTGTGCGCTGGCCGCCGACGTGGCGAAAAACACGGCCGCGAGTGCAGCGTAACGAGTAATCATGATGGACATCCCCCTGTCTCACAAATCTAGAACGATTCTGGGGGGTATCAAGACGCGTTTTGCCAAATATTCCTTTTGGTGAGGCAACGGATTCATGAAACGAGACCTTACTGTTTCGATGGTCTTGCAAGTGCCTCTGTTCAGGTGCTGCCTTGCCAATCCGAACCCCTGACCGTATCTATATGCCCGGTCAGAGGGTCGGACGGCCGCCGCGCCAGGGTTCGAAAGAACGGCGGGGAGGAAAGTCCGGGCTCCACGGATAGACGGTGCCGGGTAACGCCCGGCGGGGGCGACCCCAGGGAAAGTGCCACAGAGAGCAGACCGCCCGATGGTTTCGGCCGGACGGCAAGGGTGAAAGGGTGCGGCAAGAGCGCACCGCGCGACCGGCAACGGAAGCGGCACGGCAAACCCCACCGGGAGCAAAACCGAATAGGGGCGGCGCATGGCTTATCCGGCCGGACCGCCCGGGTAGGTTGCTTGAGACGGCGCGCGAGCGCCGTCCTAGAGGAATGGTCGTCGCTGCCTTTGCGGGCAGTACAGAACCCGGCTTACAGACCCTCTGACCGTTTATGCCGGTTCGACGTGGAGCGTCGCACCGTCAACGCCGGTGATGCGGACCATGGTGCCGGCCGCGGCGTCGGGGCCGGTGGCGAGCCAAGGCGAATCGCCGACCTGCACGCGCCCGCGCCCGTCGATGATCGGTTCCACGACCTTGACGCGCGTACCGACCAGCCGCTCGCCGCGGCGGTTGAGCCCCGTATCGCTGGTTTCAACCGGGTTGCGCTTCAGGAAGTTGCGGCCGACGAACACCGCCACGACCGACAGGATCGCGAACACCGCGAGTTGCAGTTCCCACCCGAAGCCGAGCGCGAGCGTGACGACGCCGGTAACGCCGGCGGCCATCGCGAGCCAGATCATGAAGATGCCGGGTGCGATGATCTCCATGATCGCAAGCACCGCGGCGGCGGCGAACCAGACCCAGTAGGTCATCTCGAAGTTCTGGAAATCCGGCATGGCGGTCTCCTCAGGCCTGCTCGAACGGACCCGGACGGCGCGGGCGTGGCGCGGGCGCTGGCGGCGGCGTATCCCCGCCGTCGCGCACGGCCTTTACCAGTTCGCCGATGCCGCCGATCGTGCCGACGAGGCTCGTGGCTTCCAGCGGCATGAAGATCGTCTTGGCGTTCGGCGAGCTTGCGAAGGCGTGCATCGCGTCCACATATTTCTGCGCGACGAAGTAGTTGATCGCCTGCGCGTTGCCGCTGGCGATGGCGTTCGAGACCATTTCGGTCGCCTTGGCTTCGGCCTCCGCCTCGCGCTCGCGCGCCTCGGCGTCGCGGAACGCAGCCTCGCGGCGGCCTTCGGCTTCCAGGATCTGCGATTGCTTCTGGCCTTCCGCTTTCAGGATTTCCGAAGCGCGCAGACCTTCAGCTTCCAGAATCGCGGCACGCTTCTCGCGTTCCGCCTTCATCTGCCGCGCCATCGAGTTCACGATGTCCTGCGGCGGGCGGATGTCCTTCACCTCGACGCGCGTGATCTTCACGCCCCACGATGTCGTCGCGTCATCGACGACATGCAGCAGCCGGGCATTGATCTCGTCACGGCGCGACAGCGTCTCGTCGAGGTCCATGGAGCCCATCACGGTGCGCAGGTTGGTCGTGGTGAGCTGCAGGATCGCGACATAGACGTCGGAGACCTCATAAGCGGCCTTCGCGGCATCGAGCACCTGGAAGAACACCACGCCGTCCACGGAAACCATGGCGTTGTCCTTGGTGATGATTTCCTGTCCCGGAATATCGAGCACCTGCTCCATCATGTTGACCTTGCGGCCGACGCGATCGATGAACGGCAGGATCAGCGTGAAGCCGGGCTTTGCGACCTGCGTGAAGCGGCCGAAGCGCTCGATCGTATATTCATAGCCCTGCCGGACGACGACGACCGCACTCCACACGAACACGACGGCGAGCGCCGCCAGGAAGATTACGAAAAGTCCGCCACCCATATCCATGTCCCCCATAAATCGGTTGCCCACAGCGATATTGGACCGCCATAGCACGAATTCCACAGGGAATCTTAACGCCATGACCGATTTTCGCGCTTACCGCAGTGCGCTCTATCTTCCGGCCGCGAATGCGCGCGCCGTCGAGAAGGCGCGGACGCTGGATGCCGACGTGGTGATCCTCGACCTTGAGGACGCCGTCGCGCCTGACGCAAAACCAGCCGCCCGCGCCGCCGCCGCCGAAGCGGTGACGGTGGGCGGCTGGGGTCGCCGCACGGTCGCGATCCGCGTCAACGGCATTGGCACGCAGTGGTGCGAGGCGGATTTCCTCGCCGTCCGTTCCGCCCAGCCCGCAGCCGTCGTCGTGCCCAAGGTGAGCAGCGCGGACGAAGCAGCGGAGGCGGTGCGCCTCGCAGGCGGTGTGCCGGTGTGGGCGATGATCGAGACGCCGCGCGGGGTGCAGGCGGTCGACGCGATCGCCGATACCCCGGGTGTCGCCGCGCTCGTCGTCGGCGCTGCCGATCTCGAAAAGGATCTCGGCTGCCGCGTCGGCCCGGCGCGTGCCGAAATGCAGTACGCGCTGCAGCGGATCGTCATTGCCGCGCGCGCCGCCGGCATCATGGCGTTCGACGCCATGTACCCCGATATCAAGGATATGGAGGGGCTGGAGGCGGTGACGCTTCAGGGCAAGGCGCTCGGCTTCGACGGCAAGACGCTGATCCACCCCGCGCAGATCGAAACCGCGAACCGCGTCTTTTCGCCCTCCGCTGCCGAGGTGGAGCAGGCCCGCCGCATTGTCGCGACGTTCGAAGCGGCGAAGGCCGAAGGAAAAGGCGTCGCGACGCTCGATGGCAAGATCGTCGAGGTGCTCCACGCCGCGCAGGCCCGCGATCTCATCGCTTTCGCCGAGAGCATCGCACCACAATAATTGACAAGTTATAACATTACATTCTAAACGGCCTCCCATCAGAAAAAAGGGAGTTCGTGGTCATGCGTTCGATGCTTCTCGCCGCGTGTGCGGTTCAGGTTCTTGCGCTTCCGGCGTTTGCACAGGCCTCCGGCGAGCAGAAGAGCGACGACCTGCACACGATCGGCGACGATATCGTGGTGACCGCGCCTTACGCCCGCTCGCGCGCCGACCTTCTCTCGGGCACCTCGGTGATGACCGAAGGCGAGCTCCGGCAGTCGCTGCAGCCGCAGATCGGCGAAGTCATCGCCCGCCAGCCCGGCGTTTCGGCGACAAGCTTCTCGCCCGGCGCCTCGCGCCCCGTCCTGCGCGGCATGCAGGGTGAGCGCATCCGCGTTCTGACGGATGGTATCGGTTCGATCGACGTTTCCAACACGTCGGCCGATCATGCGGTCACGATCGACCCGATCACCGCGCAGCGCGTCGAGATCATCCGCGGTCCCGCGTCGCTGCTGTATGGCTCGTCGGCGATCGGCGGCGTCGTCAACGTCCTCGACAAGCGTATCCCGCGTTCGGTCCCGGAGCACGGCGTGCATGTCGATGCGATCGGTAGCGTCGCGAGCGCGGCGGATGAGGTCAGCGTTGCCGCCGGCATCGACGCGGCGCTTACCGACACGATCGTCGCCCACGTCGACGGTAGCTGGCGCGACACGAACGACCTGCGCATTGGCGGCTATGGGCTGGCGCCTGAACTGCGCGCAGAGGCTCTGGAACACGCCGCGGAAGGCGACGAAGAGGCCGCCGAGGCTGCGGGCATCCGCGGCCGCCTACCGAACAGCTTCACGCGCACGAAGACGGCGGGCGGCGGTCTCTCGATCATTACCGACGGTGGTTCGCTCGGCTTTTCGGTCGGCTATTTCAATTCGAACTACGGCGTTCCGGAACGGCCCGTGCTGCACGAGCATGAGGAGGGCGAGGAGGAAGGCGAGGAAGAGGGCCACGAGCACGGCGACGTCAGCATCGGCCTCAAGCAGTGGCGCGCCGACGTGCGCGGCGAGGTCGAGCTTGGCGAAGGCTTCCTCGAAAAGCTGCGCGTGCGCGTCGGCTACGCTGATTACACGCACACCGAGTTCGAGGGCGACGAGGTCGGCACGGTGTTTGACAACCAGGGCGTCGAGGGCCGCGTCGAGCTCGTTCAGGCGAAGCGCGGCGCGTGGAACGGTGCGTTCGGCGGCCAGTTCTACATCCGCGATTTCTCGGCCGTCGGCGAAGAAGCCTTCCTGCCGCCGAACGAAACCGAACAGTTCGGCCTGTTCACCGTCCAGGAGTTGAACCTCGGCGCGCTCGGTGTCGAGGCGTCGGGGCGCTACGAGCGCACCAACGTGACTTCGAACGCGGTCGGCATCAGTCGTCATTTCAATGCCTTTTCCGCCGCACTTGGCGCACGCTACGAACTGACGGACGGCATCAACATCGGCATCAACGGCTCGCGCGCCGTGCGTGCTCCCTCCGCCGAGGAGCTGTTCTCGAACGGCCCGCACATCGCGACACAGGCGTTCGAGGTCGGTGATCCGACGCTCGCCAAGGAAAAGAGCTGGGGTCTCGAAGCCTTCCTGCGCGGGGAGACGGGCGGTGTCGCCTTCTCGCTGGGCGCCTTCGCGAGCTGGTTCAAGAACTACATCTACGAGGCCGACACGGGGCTGGAAGAAGACGAGCTTCCCGTCTTCCAGTATTCGCAGGCCGACGCGACCTATTATGGGCTCGAAGCCGAACTCTCCGCGCCGCTGTTCACGGCCGGGGATTTCCGCTTCGTTGCCGACGGTGTGGCGGACTACGTCCGCGCGAAGATCGATTCGGTCGGCCCCGCGCCGCGCATCCCGCCGCTTCGGGTGCTCGGCGGCATCGAGGCGCAGTCGGATCTCGTCACGGGCCGCGTCGAGGTGGAATGGAGCGACAAGCAGACGCGCGTTGCCGCGTTCGAAACCGAAACCGGCTCGCACACGCTGGTGAACGCCTCCGTCTTGTGGCGCGTCCTCGGTGCCGATAGCCCCGCGACGCTGCAGCTTTCGGCGAACAACCTGTTCGATGTCGATGCGCGCCGCCACGCGAGCTTCACCAAGGACTACGTGCCGCTTGCGGGCCGCGACGTGCGGGCGACGCTCAGCCTCAGTTTCTAGCCGGGTTGCGTCCGGCGCCCGCCGGGGTTTATGGGCCTTCTTCGCAGATGCAACATGCGGTGAAGGAGGCCCAAATGATCGGACGCTTGAACCATGTCGGGATCGCAACCCCGTCGATCGACAAGGCCGTCGCCGTCTATCGCGATTTCCTTGGCGCGACGAAGATCCACGAAAAATTCGCACTGCCCGCGCAGGGCGTGTGGGTCTGTTTCGTCGATACACCGAACAGCCAGATCGAACTGATCGAGCCTTACGGCGACGATTCGCCCATCCACGGTTTCCTGAAAAAGAACCCGGCGGGCGGCCAGCACCACGTGTGTTTCGAAGTGCCGGACATCATTGCCGCGCGTGACGACATGCGCGCAAAGGGCGCCACCGTTCTCGGCACCGGCGAACCGCGCATCGGCGCACATGGCACGCCGGTGATCTTCATTCATCCCAAGGACATGGGCGGGGTCCTTATCGAACTGATGGAAACGCCGAAGGACGCGCATTGATGAACGCGGAGGAGATGGTTGCGGATCTCGTGTCCGCGCTCGATCTGGAACGGATCGAGGAAAACCTGTTCCGCGGCCGCAACACGGGCGAGGGCTTCCGCCGACTGTTCGGCGGGCAGGTGATCGCGCAGGCGCTCGTCGCGGCGAGCCGCACGGTCGCGGACGATCGCCCGCCGCACAGTCTCCACGCTTATTTCATGCGCGAAGGCGACCATAGTGTCCCCGTCGTCTATCAGGTCGAGCGCGACCGCGACGGCAAGAGCTTCTCCACCCGGCGTGTCATCGCCATCCAGCACGGCCGTCCGATTTTCAACCTCGCGGCGTCGTTCCAGGTCGAGGAAAAGGGGCTGGAGCATCAGTTCGACATGCCCGATGTGCCGGCTCCGGAAACGCTGATCAGCGACATGGACTGGCGGCTGCAGTTCGCCGATCAGATTCCCGAGGCGGCGCTCGAGCGCTTTCTACAGGAACGGCCGATCGAGTTCCGCCGCGTCGATCCGTCGATACCGGGCAGCGGGGCGAGGCCGCCGCAGCAGAACATCTGGTTCAAGGCAATCGCGCCGGTGCCGGACGATGCCGCGCTGCATCGCTGCATGTTGGCCTACGCCTCCGATATGACGCTCTTGTCGACAAGCGAGCGGCCGCACAACATCGCCTGGTGGGACGAAGCGATGCAGATCGCCAGCCTCGATCACGCGCTGTGGTTCCACGCACCGTTCCGCGTCGACGACTGGCTGCTCTACGTGCAGGACAGCCCACGCTCCTCCGGCGCACGCGGTTTCAACCGCGGGCTCATCTACGACCGCTCCGGCGTGCTCGTCGCTTCGGTGACGCAGGAAGGGCTGATCCGGAACCGCGACCTCGCCTGACGTTACGGCGCCGGTTCGCGGCGTGCGATCGACAGCACCACCGCCCCGAGGATGCCCGAGAGCAGCGAGCCCCCGAGCACGCCGAGCTTCACCTCGTCGAGATAGATGTCGGAGGCATAGGAGAGGCCGCCGATGAACAGGCTCATCGTGAAGCCGATGCCGCAGAGCAGCGCCACGCCATAGACCTGCGCAGTAGAGGCGTGGACCGGATAGTCGGCGAGGCCGAGCTTCTTCATCACCCAGATCACGCCGAACACGCCGACCTGCTTTCCCATGAAAAGGCCGAGCGTGATGCCGAGCACGATCGGGCTGACGAGCATTTCCGCAGTGACGTTCGCGAACGAAAGCCCCGCGTTGGCGAAGCCGAAGATTGGCACGATCGCAAACGCGACCCAACCTGCAATTGCGTGTTCGAGCCGGTGCAGCGGGGAATGTTCGTCGTCGATGTGGGTCGCCGTCTGTGTCAGCGGGATGGTGAGCGCGACGGCAACGCCTGCGAGCGTCGCATGAACGCCTGAAAGCAGCATCGCCGTCCACACGCCGGCGCCCACGATCAGGTAGGGCCAGAGCGAACGGATGCCGAAGCGGTTGAAGCCATACAGCACCGCGATCAGCAGCACCGCCGCCACAAGCGCGGCGAGATTGAGTTCGGCCGTATAGAACAGCGCGATGATCACGATGGCGCCGAGGTCGTCGATGATGGCAACAGCGGTCAGGAACACTTTGAGCGACACGGGCACGCGCGGGCCCAGCAGCGTAAGGACGCCGAGCGCGAAGGCGATGTCGGTGGCGGAAGGGATCGCCCAGCCGCGAATCGTGGCGGCGTCACCGACGTTGAATGCGGCGAAGATGAGCGCGGGCACGATCATGCCGCCTGCTGCGGCGGCGCCTGGGAGGATACGGCGTTCCCACGTCGAAAGCTGGCCGTCCAGCAGCTCGCGCTTCACTTCCAGCCCGACGAGCAGGAAGAAGATCGCCATCAGCCCGTCGTTGATCCAGTGGCTGAGCGAAAGCGGGCCGACATAGGTCTTGAGCGCGCTGAAATACGCGTCCGAAAGTGGGGAATTGGCCACGATCAGTGCAGCCGCCGCAGCCGCCATCAGCACGATGCCGCCGGCGGACTCCGTCCGCAGGAACTCGCGCAGCGCCGACTGTGGGCGTTCGATCACCAGAGTGCGCAGATCGTTTATCATCTCACCTCGTCCGCAACGTTCACCATGCGCTCCGAATGGGGTTACAGGAGCCGGCTGGGGGCGAAAACCCCAAACCGGACGCCTGACCTGCCGAAATATGCTGCTTGCCCGCGCGCGTCGGGTGTCCGACTATTCGCTCAAGGAGATATAATAATGGGTTTTTGGGATCGCTATGCGGTGCCGGCAATCGTATCGTGCGCCTGCACGTCGAAACCGGTCATGCGGCAGCGCGCGAAGGTTGTGCCGGAAGCTGCGGGGGCAGTGCTTGAACTCGGCTGCGGCGCGGGAACGAATTTCGCTTTGTATGATCCGGCGCGCGTTACGCGGCTTCATGCCGTGGAGCCTGCGCCCGGCATGGTCGCCCGTGCCCGGGAGAGGGCGCGGCACACCGCGATCATGGACCGCGTGCAGTTTCACGAAACGGGCGGGGAGAGCCTACCGCTGGAGAACGAAAGCATCGATACGGCGGTGGTGACCTTCGTGCTCTGCACGATCCCGGATTGGGGCCGAGCGCTTCGCGAGGTGCGGCGCGTGCTGAAGCCGGGCGGGCGCGTGCTGTTTTCCGAGCACGGCCTCGCGCCCGACGCGGACGTCGCGCGCTGGCAGCAGCGGATCGAGCCCGTTTGGACGCGTGTTTTCGGCGGCTGCCACTTGACGCGCCAGCCCGTCGCGATGCTCGCGAACAGCGGCTTTCGCGTGGATCGCCTCGAAACCATGTACCTGCCATCGACACCGCGCTTTGCGGGCTTTGCGAGCTGGGGTGCGGCGGTACCCTCATGACATCCGCTCCAATGGGCAAGGTCACCCGGCTGGTGCCGCACGGTGAGGAGGTCGTCGATGGCCGCCGACTGCGGAGCGAGCGAAGCCGTGTGCAGATCGTCGCCGCGATGCGCGCCGTGATCGAGGGCGGGAACATGGATCCCAATGCAACAAGCGTGGCCGAAGCGGCCGGTGTCTCGATCCGTACCGTTTTCCGGCATTTCGAGGAGATGGACAGCCTCTACCGCGAACTGAACGCACAGCTGGAGGCGGAAATCCTGCCGATGGTGATGACGCAGTTCGAGGCGCGCGACTGGCAGGGCAGGGCGCTAGAGGTCGTGACGCGACGGGCGCGCATCTACGAGCGGCTGATGCCGTTCAAGACCGCGGCGCACGCGCGCCGGTTCCAGTCCGAATATCTGATGGATGCCCACCGGCGCTTTCTCGCGATTGAGCGGGCGGCACTGCAGGCGATCCTGCCCCCCGAGGTCCGGTCGAACCCTGCGTTGTTCGCGGCGTTCGAAATGGTCACGGGGTTCCAGTCGTGGCAGCGCCTGCGGCAGGATCAGAACCTCGAGCCTGAAGATGCGGAGGCGGCGATGCGGTTTGCCGTCGAACGGCTGCTTGGTCTGTGAGGCGCCTCGCCGTCCTCGGCCTCGCGTTGCTCGGTGCGTGCGGCGTACGCGGTGGCGATGCCGCGTGCGGCATTCCCGCGGACAGGCTCGGCGTTTTCGTTGATGTGCCGGAGGGGCGCTTCATCAAGGGCGCCGCGCCGCGCTATCCCGAGGAACGCCCTGAAGTGTCGCTGCATGTCGGCGCGTTCCGAATTCAGGCGCATGAAGTTACGAACGATCAGTTCGCCGCGTTCGTGAAGGCCACCGGCTATCTCACCGATGCCGAGCGCACGGCGGGCGACGCCGATGGCGGATCGGCGGTGTTCACGGCGCCCGACGGCGGCGAGAGCCGGCCGTGGAAGCTGGTGCAGGGCGCGACGTGGCGGACGCCGGAAGGGCCGGGCTCGGACATCGCCGGCCGCGGCCGTGATCCCGTCGTGCACGTCTCCCCTGCCGATGCCGCCGCTTATGCGGCGTGGGTGGGCGGGCGTCTGCCGACCGAGGTCGAGTGGGAATATGCCGCGTCGCTCGGCCTGCCGAAGGGCGGCGATCAGGAAGCGGGCGCCTATGGGCCTGAAGCACGGCCGGTCGCCAACACATGGCAGGGCGTGTTTCCCGAAGAGCAGAAGGCGGCAGACGGCTTCGCAGGTCGCGCACCCGTCGGCTGCTTCCCGCCGAGCCGCATCGGCCTTTACGACATGATCGGCAACGTTTGGGAAATCACCGAGACGCCCTACGGCGAGGGCACGCAGACGATCAAGGGCGGCTCCTATCTCTGTTCGGAGAACTTCTGCCGCCGCTACCGCCCCGCCGCGCGCCAGCCACAGGAGGCGCGCTTCTCTGCAAGCCACGTCGGCTTCCGCATCATTAAAGATGCACCGTCTCAGTTGGGCCAGTAGGCGACCTCGTCCCCGGCGCCGACCCGCTCGGCGAGCGTTTTGTCGATCGCAACCGGTGCCTCGATCGTATGCGGATAGAGCGGCGCGCGCCCGGCCTTGCGATGCGCATCGAGCAGCGCCGTCATCGCCTTCACGCGCGCCGGATCGCGGTCCGCAAGGTTGGTCTTCTCGGTCGGGTCGGCGGCAAGGTTGAACAGCCAGGTTTTCTTCGGCCGCTCGGTCACCTGCAGCTTCCAGTCGCCCTGCCGCACGACGCGATAGTAGGCGCTCTGCCAGAAGAGTGCATCGTCGGCGCGCGGCGCAGCGTCGGCGAGCAGGTCGATGCCGTCGATGGCGACCCCGGTGGGAAGCGCCGCGCCCGCCGCCGCCGCAAAGGTCGGCATCAAATCGATATGCCCGGCGGGGCGCTCTACGCGCGTGCCGGGTGCGATCCGGGCGGGCCAGCGCATGAACAGCGGCACCCGGATGCCGCCTTCGAACATCGTGAGCTTCCAGCCCCGGTAGGGCGCGTTGATGTCGGGCAGGCCGATATAACCTGCGCCGCCGTTGTCGCTTGAAAACACGACGATGGTATTCTCGTAGAGACCCTCGGCTTTCAGCGTCGCGAGCACGCGTCCCACGCTCCGGTCGAGCGCGCGCACCATCGCGGCGTAGACGCGCAGGCGATGCGGCCTGATGTCTCCCACCGCTTCATAGTCCGCGCGCGTCGCCTGCAGCGGCGTATGCACGCCCCAGTGCGCGAGATAGAGGAAGAACGGTCGGTTGCGGTTGGCGCGGATCACCTTCACCGCCTCGTCGGTCCAGTAATCGGCAAGGTAGCCGCCCGGCGCGAACAGCGGCCCTTCGTTGAAGGATGCCGCATATTGCATCCGCGCCCACAGGAAGCGGTCGATGGGATCGAAATCGACGCGCGCGTTGACGACGCCGGGGTCATCCTCCGGCAGATGGAGGCCGCTCGCCATCAGCAGGCTTTCGTCGAAGCCCTGCGCGTTCGCGCCGAATTCCTTGCCGCTGCCGAGGTGCCACTTGCCGATATGGACGGTGTGATAGCCCGCGCCCTTCAGCACCTCCGCGATGGTCACTTCCGAACCCGGAAGGCCTTGTTCGTCGAAGGGCGGCACCTTGTCGTCTGCGTCACGGTTCCAGTCGGCGGGCGGCAGACCGGAGCGGTCGTTGTCCGAAAACATGGCGACCATGCGCCCCATCCCGTCCGGCGTCGGCGTGAATTCGAAGCCCGTGCGCGTCGGATAGCGTCCGGTCAGGATCATGGCGCGCGAAGGCGCGCAGCTCGCCGTGCCTGCATAGGCCTGCGCGAACAGCGCACCGTCCTTCGCGAGCCGGTCGATGTTCGGCGTCGGCACGCGCCCGCCCGCGACACCGCCGCCGAACGCGGTAATGTCGTTGATGCCGAGATCATCGGCCAGGATGAAGACGATGTTGGGCGGCCGCTTGCCTGCGGGTGCGGCGGCCGGGCCTTCGTTCCACGCAACGGGGCTGTAGGGCGCGATGTCGCGATCCTTGGCGAGCGTGGTGACGAGCCACAGGATCACCTCCTTGCGGTTCAGCCACGCAGCCGCGCCAAGCACAACAAGAAGCGCGGCGGCGGCGAGGGCCCACCGCCTTTTCACGGCAGAAGCTCTTCGCAGCCGGTGCGATCGAGAAGCGTCCGCACCGCGGCCTGGTCATCCGTACCAAGCGCCGCAAACGCATCCCCAATCCACTGCAGGCATTTCGCCTGATACGGGAAGGCGGGCTGCGTCCAGGGGCGACCGTCGATTTCCGTCTGCACGATTTCGGCGCCTGCCATCACCGCTTTGGCGTTCGCGATCAGAAACGGTGCATAAACCCGTCCGATCTCGCTGAGCAGCGGGCGCAGCGCGGTGAGCTCATCGCGCGAAAACCAGTCTGTGGTGGCCGGCTCGACGCCCGAGAGATCCTCGACACGGTCGATCCATGCCCGCACGCGCGGCGCGGTCTGCGCGGCGATCGCGGCGGAGGTCGGCTCGATGACGGCAAGCTGCGCGAGCTGCCCGTGAATGGCGAAATCGGCGGAGGATGGCCGCGCGCCGAGCACATAGCCACGCCTTGCAATCAGCGCATCCAGAACGGCAAGGAACCGCCGGTAGCTGAGTTCGATCGTTTCGGCCGTCGTGTCGTTCGATCCGACGACGTAGAGCCGGCTGATCTGCCGGTCGGCGAACATGTCCGCCGCCTGCGCGGCGAGTTCCGTCTGCATCGTCGGGGCCATCCAGAATACAAGCAGCGGCGCGGCATTCGCGGCATCTTCGGCGAACGCCCAGCGGTAGTGGAACATGGCCTTCGTCAGCCACTCGTCCGCATAGTCTTCGATCAGGTGGTTGAGAAACGCCAGCACGGGATCGCCGGGAAGCGCCTCGCGCCCGCCATGTTCGGCTTCGAGTCGCCGGATGATCGGCGAGGAATCCACCACGGGGTCGAGCGTGCCGTCGGGAAGCGGGAAATAGACCGTGGGCAGCAGCTTCACCTTCGGAACCGGATGGCCGGCGGGCGGCTGCCTGTAGCTGCCCCAGAGGATCGCGTAGGGAATGCGCCTGTACCGGAGCAGCGCGATCATCTTGCGCGTATAGGGCGAGCCCGGGGCGCCCAGCAGTCTCAGCGGTTCGGTCAAGCGGGCCTCCGTTTGCGTATAAGACGCAGGGTAAGAATGACGAGTGCGACGCCGCCGAGCAGAATGCCGCCGAGCGCCCAGCCGTGATGTTTCAGGATCTTGATGCGTGTGTTGAGCGTGATCTGCCGGAAGGGGTCGTATCCTTCCGGAATCTCGAGCACGCCCATCGACTTCGCATAGGAACGATAGTCGGCGAGCATGGACCGGAGGCGTGCAGGTTCGGTGCTGCCGAGGTCACGGGTTTCGCCGGGGTCCTGCGCGAGATTGTAGAGTTTCCATTGCCCGTCACCGTGCGGTGGCAGGTTGCGGACGAGCTTGTAGTCGCCGCGGTAGAGCGCGGCGTTGCCCGAAACCTCCATGCCGATCGCCGCATCGGGCGCATAGACGTGATCGGCCGCGCCGCTGAGGACGGGGCGAAGGCTGCGGCCGGTCATCGTCATGCCGCCCGCGCCCTCGATACCGGCGATGTCGAGCAGTGTCGGCGCCACGTCGGTGACAAAGGCGGCGGCTGACACGCGCGGCTGCGCGGTGATGCCGGGGCCGGACATGATGAACGGCACGCGCAGCCCGCCTTCGGACGCATAGAACTTGAACAGGCTGTGCGGCGCTGCCGCGGCGGTCGCCCACTCCGGGCCGATCGAGACGAACGAGCCTTTCTCGCCGAGCCGGTCCAGGTTCTGGTCGTAGCCGTTCATCCGCATCCAGAGCGGAAAGCCGCGCTGGCTGACGGGTTCATTGGGCTCAGGCCCATTGTCGGAGGTGACGACGAACACCGTGTTCGCCAGCGCACTGCGCTTCTCGAGATAGGCGATCAGCCGGCCGATGTGGTCGTCCATCGCCTCGATCATGCCGGCGTTCACCGCCATGCTTTTCGCGAGCAGGCGCCGCTCGGGGTCGGGAAGCGCATCCCAACGCCGCTGGCCGGCGGGTTTGGCGGCGACAGGGGCGCCGGCCGGGATCAGGCCCATCGCCTGCGCGCGCTGCCAGCGTGCCGTGCGGACACTGTCCCAGCCCTTGTCGTAGACCGCCTCGTAGCGCGCCGTATAGGACCGCGGCGCCTGCACCGGGATGTGCACAGCCTGGAACGCCACATAGGCGAAGAACGGGTCGCCCGTGGCCCGGTCCGTTTCCAGATAGTCGATCATGCGGTCGACGATGAATTCCGACGAGTAGAAATCGGCGGGCAGTGTCGCGGGCTTGCCGTCCTCGAACCACGGTGCCGTATCGTAATACGGCATGTAGGGCTTCTGTTCCCAGTTGTCGGCGCCGGAGGCATCGAGCGCGAACGACTTCTGGAAGCCATGCGAAGGCGGCAGGTCGCCCTTGCCGCTGCCAAGGTGCCACTTGCCCGTCATGTAGGTGCGATAGCCCGCACGCCGCAGCCGCTCCGCGACCGTGACCGCTTCGGGCGCAAGCCGCAGGCCGTAGCCCGGCTTCCCCTCGTGTTCGGGCGGCAGCACCTCGGGGATGGTGGCAACGCCGTTCCGGTGATTGTCGATGCCGGTGAGCAGCATCGCGCGCGACGGCGCGCAGAGCGGCGAGGTGCGGTAGTGCGTGAACAGCGCGCCCGCCGAAGCGAGCCGGTCGATATTGGGGGTACGCGCTTCGCCGCCGTAGGCGCCGAAATCCATCAGCGCTGCGTCATCGACCAGGATAAGCACGAAGTTGGGACGTACCGGCGCGGGTTCCGCGCGGGCAGGGGCGCAAGCGGCTGCAAGGCCGGCAAAGCCGCCCCAAAGCCAGCGCTGCAGCCTGCCCAGCCGCACCAACACCCTCTCCCGTTTGACCGTCCCCTTGCATCTGCAGGGCTCACGCCCTCGACGCAATCAATAATATGGCATTAGGACTGTCAATTTAAGGCGTCTATTGCGCAAAACGCGAGGGGCTGCCGAGGCAGTAGAGCGTGCGGCCGCTCATATTGAGCTGGAGGTGCGGAAGCAGACGCTGGCCGCCCGAGCGTTTCCCCGGATCGGAACAGAACGGCTCCTGGCCATCCAGCGCCGCTTCGCTCGTGTAGCCCGAGAGCGTTTGCAGCGTGGGCGTGGGTGCGATCGAGACCAGCCCGCCGAAACCGTCGCTGCCGCTGAGGCTGCCGGGCACGTGCTGGATGCGGTCCTGATCGTAGGGCGAAATCAGGTGGCCGGTCACGGTGAGCGTGCCCGGCGTGTAGGCGAGCACGTAATTCGGAGCCGATCCGCCGGACGCTTCGATCGCATAGTGCCCGGCGGGGGATTCGCCCGTCGCGGCCGTATGCAGCGCCACGCCGCTGACCACCGAGGCGTCGTCGCCCTCGGCGAGGCCGACGAGGTGATAGGTGAACGCCGGATTGGGCTGGAAGCGCGCGCGAGACTTGTCATCGACAACGACGGTCAGCGCCTTCGCGGAAACGTCCGTCGTGAGGCCGCCGAGCAGGCTGTCGTCCAGAACGAGATCGTAATTGCCCGCATCCCCGCCCGACAGCGAAACCCCGCCCACGGTCACGCTCTTGCCGGTTCCGGCGTTGCGATCGGCGGCCAGCGCCTCGTAGTCGAACGCGACGTTGTCGCCGGCAAGAATATCCACGGTCGTGAAATCGAGCGGCACGTTCCGCGTGCCGTCATAGGTCTTTTCGGCGGCCGCCACATCCGTGACTGTCAGCGTCTTGCGCCCGATATCGGCGCTGAGCCCGAGCAGCAGCGCCGCGTCGAGGCTGAGCGCGTAATTGCCCGCGTCGGCGCCGGTCAGCGCCACCGCGCCGCCGGTCACAGCGATGGCCTTGTTTGCGCCCGCGTTCTTGTCTGCGAACAGCGCTTCGTAACCGAAGCCCACCGTGTCGCCGCTAACGACATCGTCGGTGACGAAGGCGAGATCGGCGCCGCGCGAACCGTCGTAGGTTTTGGCAAGCGCGAGCACGTCTGTGATGCTGAGCGTCTTCGCGGTGATGTCCGCCGAAAAACCGCCGAGCAGCGCGGGATCGAGCACGACAACATAATTGTCCGCATCCGCACCGCTCAGGCTTATGCCGTCCCTAACCGAGACGGTTTTTCCGCTGCCGACATTCTTGTTGGCAAAGCGCGCATCATAACCGAACGCCGCATCGTCGCCGCCGACGAGTCCCGTCGCGGTGATCGCCAGCATGGCCGTCGTCGTTCCGTCGTATACCTTTTCGGAGGCCTCTACGGCCGTGATGTTCAGCGTCCTTGCGGCGATGTCGGCCGAAAGCCCCGCGAGCAGCGCGCCATCGAGGACGAGAATATAATTTCCGCCGTCCGAGCCCGAGAGCGACACACCGGAGGCGGTGATGCTCTTGCCGACGCCGGCGTTCTTGTCCGCGAAGTTCGCGGTGTAATCGAACGTCACCATATCGCCGGAAAGGATGTCCGCCGTCGTGAACGCGAGGCCCGCCGACGTCCCGCCGTCATAGACCTTGTCCGTCGCACCAACCGTGCTCACCGTCAGCGTTCGCGCCGTGATGTCCGCCGTGAGCGTGGACACGTCGCCCGGATCGAGCGCGAGCGTATAGTTCGCCGCGTCCGTTCCCGTCAGCGTTACGCTGCCCACCAGGCTGACGGACTTGCCCGTCCCGGCGGCCTTGTCGGCGAACTGCGCATCATAGGCGAACGTCACCGAATCCCCGGTCACGATGTCGCCGGTGGAGAAGGTGAGGGCGGCATCGCGCGTCCCGTCATAGGTCTTGCCGTTTGCCGTGACGCCCGTGTTCAGCGTGCGCGGCGAGATCGTCGCATTGGCGATCGTCGGCTGCGTCAGTGTATAATTGCCCGCGTCGCCGCCGGTGAGCGTGTAGCCCGATGCGGTGACGCTCCAGGTCCCCGCGTTCTTGTTGGCGAACAGCCCCGAGCCTGCCGAGAATTCGACGTCGTCACTGCCGATAATACCGATGAGCGATCCGCCCGAAAGGTCCGCGTCTGCGTCGCCGTCATAGACCTTGCCCGCAGCGGAGACGCCCGTCAGCGTCAGTGTCTTCGCGGTGATGGTTGCATTGGTGACGGTCGGCTGCGTCAGCGTGTAGTTGCCCGCATCCACACCCGACAGCGTGTATCCTGTGGCGGTGATGCTCCAGGTGCCAACATTGCGGCTCGCGAACGTGCCCGATCCGGCGACGAACGCGACATCGTCGCTGCCCACCACGCCGCCCAGCGTGCCGCCGGAAAGGTCGGCGTCGGCATTGCCGTCATACGTCTTGCCCGCGGCGGTCACACCGGCGAGGGTGAGCGCTTTCCGCGTCACGGTGAGCGCGCCGGTGGAGGAGGGGGTGCCGAACGTATAGCCGGCGCTGCTTGCCAGCGTGCCGTTGGCAATGCTGATGCTGTAAGGCGAACCGGCGACGTTCGCGGCGGCTGCGGTGCCCGCCGAACTCAGTATGGGCGCGCCGGAGAGGCCGATCGTTGCGAGCGTCTCCTGTGTCCAGATATCGCCGTAGGCCGATGCGTCGACGAGGCCATCAAGCGCATAGTGCGTGCCGAGCACGAGCGTCGGCCAAGAATAGGTTTCGCCGTAGACTTTGTCGTCCTCGAAGTCCGTGCTCGCCATCAGTGTGGGAGCGAAGGCGAAGACGTGACGGTTTCCGGCTCCAACGGATGCGGGGGGGAGTGTTCCGATCGTCTGCCCCCAGATCGGCAGGCTGCCGCTGGCGAGGCCACCGAACACGCTGTCGTCGGGGTTCCCCAGATACAGGATCCAGCGGCCCGAACCGGCGTCCAAGGCATTGCTTCCGGCGAGGTTGTCGAAGTCGAGGCCATCGGTTCCGGCTGCCGCCGCGATCACGATTTCGCCGGTGCCGGATTGGACCACGGTTCCGGTTCCCGCGAGGCGGAGGCCGTCATTGTTCGTGCCGGAGGCCGGGATGCCGCCTGTGGCGGTGATGCTGATGTTCGCGCCATTGCTCGAGAGCGCAAGCGCGCCATCAAGAAGTACGCCATGATTGCCGCCGGAGGTTCCCGTGCCGCCGCCCGTGCCGATGATCGCCACGGTGCCCGCGCTGGAATTGCTCGAGGTGGAGGCGACCGACGAATTCTGGATGATGGCGACGCCGACATTGTCGTCGCCCACCGTCGCATTGCCCGCCGTGCCGGTGATCGTGATCGCGCCGAGATTGCTTTCGATGCGCGCGCCGACCGGCGTTGTCGCCGTATCGTGAACGAGGACACCGGATTTGCCGCCGCCGACAGCGCCCGCGCCGCCGTGCCCTTCGATCTCGATCGCCCCGGCGCCGAGCGATTGGATCGTGCTGCCGTCGATATCCACGCCGATCGCATCGAGCGTGCCGGTGCCTGCGCGCCCGAAGAGCGCAATGCCGCCGCCGCCTCCCGCCGCGGTCCGGATCAGCGCATCGAAGGCAAAGAGCCCGGTATTCCTGCGGCCATCCGGCCTGGCGAATGCGATTCCATCGTTGTTTGCCGTCACCGAGATGGCATCGAAGGCGGCGCCGTCACCCGCGTAGCTGTTCTCCAGCGTGGCTTCGAAAATGGCGATCTGGGTGCCCGCCGTGAGGGAGAGTGTCGCCTTGCCCGTGACGAGGAGATGCACCCCGGATTTGACATCGATCGATGCGAGTTCGGATGTGAAGCTCTGCGCGCCGCTTGTGGTCACGTCCTGCTCGATGGAGATCACGCCGGAAGCATCAGTCGTGGTTACGGACGCGCTGCCTGCGGTGATGCCGTCCACCCCGCCGAAGCTGCCGACATTAAGACCGGTCGCCGCACCGTGATTGAGCACGAGCGCGCCCGTCCCGATATCGGCGGCGAGGAAGCCGACAGCGTTGTCCGCATGGTCCAGCGTGTAGTCGCTGTCCGCGCCCAGCAGCAGGAGCTGCTCGGCGGAGATCGCTGCGGTCTGCGTCGTTCCGCCTGCGATGTCGAGCGTCAGGCGGTTGAGGCCCACATCGATCCCGCCACCGATCGCAAGCGTGCTGCCGCCCACGATGCGCAGCCTGTCGTTGAAGGTCGTGAGGCCGCTGCCAACCGTGATTGCCCCTGCATCCGCATTGCCGATGACGATTTCGGAGAAGCCGTTCTGGATGTTGGAGAGCGATGACACGCTCAGCGATAGGTCGCCCGCGCCCGCGCCGAGCCCGATGGTTCGCCCGTCCGTGCGCGGCCGGATGGTGAGGATGCCGTTTCCGGAAACCGCGGCCATGAATGCAACCGTGTCTGCGTTGATCGTGATGTCGTTCGTGCCGGAGACGCCCAGCGATCCCCCGGAGGCGATCTCGAAATCCGGGTTGCCGCCGACGGCGCTGGCCGCGTTGATGGTGATATCGCCCGAAGCCGTGTGCACGCTGGCGCCGCTCCCCGATATCCATACGCCTGCACCGGCGGCGGAGGCGGTGCCCTGCAGCGTGATGTCGCCCGTACCCGTCGTGCGCACCTGCGAACCGTTGAACACGTGCATCCCCGGCGCCGGGCCGGTTCCCGTCGATTCGGCGATGATCTCTATGTCGCCGTCCGTGCCGATGATCTCCGACGACTGGGTCAGGAACACGCCGTAAGCGGTTCCGCCCGTGCCGCCGCCGCCCGTGCCGTTCAGCGTGATCTTGCCCGATCCGAGCGATTCGATCCTGGAGGCGCCGATCATGTTGATGCCGCGCCCATCAGTGGCGCCGCCGCGTGCTGAGAGATTGATCGCGCCCGCGCCCCCGGCGGCGGTGCGGATGACGGCGGCAGCGTCCATCTGGATGCCCGCAAGCGAGCCGGTCGCGGCGATAGCGCGCCGGTTCACCTCGATGACGATGGCGTCGAACGGCGTCAGGCCGCCGCTGTATGTGTTCTCGATCTTCGAGGCATCGTCGAGAAGAAGCTGCCGCGCGGCGTCGATACCGAGCGTCGCCGCACCCGACACCGCGATGGTCGTGCTCGCCGCAAGCTTCACGTCGCGTTCGGACGTATAGTGCTGCGCGCCGCTCGTGGTGATGTTGCCGCTGAGCAGGATGTCGCCCGCCGTGCTGGCGTTCGTCACGGTGAGCGCGCCTGCCGTGATCGCGCGCAGCGTGATGTCGCCGGCAGCGGTATTGGTTTTCCCCGCGCCGTCGCGCAGATCGATGGAGACGCTGCCGGTGCCTGCGGTGATCGTCGTGCCCACGCCCATGGTAATGGCTGCGGTTCCGCTGTCGCGGTAGGCATCGACCACGCCGTTCGCCAGCCTATCGTTCCCGATCAGCGTCAGGTCGCCGTTGTCGGTGGCGATGCTTGCATTGAGGAGCACGCTGCGCCCCGCCTGCAGCGTCAGATCGCCGCCGTCGCCAAGCGCGTTGTCCACCGTCACTGCCGCCGAGACGGTGATGTCGTTCGATGCCTGCAGCGTCAGGTTGGTGCCGGCGGCAAGCAGCGCGGCGAGCGACGTTGCCGAAATGTTGACGGTGGCATCCGGATGGTCGGCATAGGAAAACGCGCTCGGCCGTTCGGTCGAGAACAAATAGACGGCACCGCTGTTGGAGATGGCGTTGCTTGCGCCGTCATCTCCGTTCGCCCCCACCGCCAGCCGCAGGCCGTCCGCGCTCAGCGTCGCCGACACGCCGAAATTATCATCCACGTCGAGCACGATATTCGTGTCCCACGTGCCCGTGTAGCCCGCACCGATCGTGCCTTTGTGCGCCGCACCCGAAAAACTCGTGTCGGTGAAGCTGAATAGGTAAACAGCGCCCGCGTTCTGCACTGCGTTGCTGAAACCATCGTCCAGATTGGCGCCCACGGCCAGATAATTGCCATCGCCATTGAAAGCGACTGATCGGCCAAGCTGGTCGCCAGCTTCGAGCGGGATGAGATTGAGATTCTTTCCGCCGGAATAGCCCGTACCGATCCTCGCGGCGGAGGTACCGCCGCCAAAATCCGCATCGGTAAAGGTGAACAGATACACCGCGCCGGAGGCACTCGCCGCGTTGCCCGCGCCGTCATCGCCCGAGGCGCCGACGGCGAGCCGATCGCCGGCCGCGTTCAGCGCGACAGAAATGCCGAAATAGTCGCTGTCTTCAAGCGTCGGCATTCCGCTGACGCCGGCATATCCGCTCCCGATGGTGCCGGCGTGAGACCCGCCGCCAAAATCCGTGTCGGTGAAGCGGAACAGGTAAACCGCGCCCGAATTTGTCGTGGCGTTGGTACTTCCATCATCGAGATAAGCACCCACCGCTAGCCGATCACCCGCCGCGTTCAGCGCGACGGCCGAACCCAGGGAGTCGCTGGAGCCAAGCGCAACATTAATGTCTCCGACGCCGACATAGCCCGTGCCGATGGTCCCTGACTGCACACCGTTGGAAAACGTGCTGTCAGTGAAACTGAACAAATGCACGGCACCCGATCCCGCCACGCCGTTTGCGAAACCGTCATCCCCCCACGCGCCAACCGCCATGCGATTGCCGGTATCGTTCAGCGCGACGGAAAAGCCGAACCCGTCGCCCGATTCAAGCGACGCGAGATTGATATTCTTCCCGCCCGTATAACCCTTGCCGACAATGGCTTCGAGCGCACCGTCCGAGAACTGGTCGTCGCTGAAGCTGAACAGATAGATGGCGCCGTAGGGCGTTGTCCCGCCCTCGGCACCATGGTCCCCGAAAGCCCCAACCGCTAGCCGGTCACCCGCGCCGTTTAGCGCTGCGGATATGCCGAATTGGTCCGCAGTGTCCGGTGTGGGATTGAGCGCGAGATCGCGGTTTCGTCCATAGCCCTTGCCGAAAATGCCCGAGAGCCGGCCACCGCTGAAATCACCATCGGTGAAGCGGAACAGATAGACGGCGCCGGAACTTGCAGCCCCATTTGACGCGCCGCCATCCAGGAACGTGCCGACGGCAAGCCGGTCGCCCGCGGCATTCAACGCGACTGATATGCCGAACCGGTCATTTGCCTCCAGGTTGGATAAGCCCAGATTCTTGCCGCCAGTGTAGCTGCTGCCGATCTTTGCGGAGACTGCGCCGCCGGAAAAGTTCCTGTCGGTAAAGCTGAAGAGGTATACCGCACCCGCGTTCGCTGCAGCGTTGCCATTGCCGGCATCGCCAAATGCGCCAACTGCAAGCCGGTCGCCCGCCGCGTTCAGGGATACGCTTATTCCGAAGGAGTCGTTTGCATCCAGCGCCAGGGAAACATCGCCGCCGCCTGCATAGCCCTTGCCGATCGTACCGACATGCGAAGCGCCAGCGAAATCAGCGTCGGTGAAGGAAAACAGATAGACTGCACCAGCATTGCTTGTCAGGTCGTCACTTGCATCGTCGACGATCGTGCCGACGGCGAGACGGTCTCCTGCCGCGTTCAGTGATATTGAAACGCCGATCTGGTCACCGGCCGCAAGCGCAACATTCAAATCATCGGGTCCGGCATAACCGGCACCGATCGTACCCGTCAGGGACGCACTGCTTCCCAGCGTGAAAAGAAGTACGGCTCCTGAATCTGTGACAGAGTTGTTGAATCCGTCATCACCGGTCACCCCGACAGCCATGCGATCGCCCGCGGCGTTCAGTGCGACTGCGCGGCCGAACCGGTCGCTATCCTCGAGGCTGGCGACGTCAAGATCGTTGGCGCCGCTAAAGCCCGAATATCCTTTTCCGATGATCCCGCTGACATTCCCGTTCGAGAAGTTACCGTCATTGAAATCAATCAGATACACGGCACCCGCGTTTGAGGTGGAGTCGTCGCTGCCGTCGTCGTTGAGGGCTCCGATCGCGAGCCGTGTTCCGGCTGCGTTGAGTGCAACCGTTGATCCGAAATTGTCGTCAACCTGAAGCCGTGCGATGTCGAGATTCTTGCCGCCGCTATATCCCTTGCCGATGATCCCGGAGAGCGTGCCGCCCGAAAAATCACCGTCCGTGAAGCTGAACAGATACACGGCACCCGCGCTTGACGTGTCGTTGAGTGCGCCGCTGTCTGCCAGCGCACCAATGGCGAGCCGGTCTCCTTCGGCGTTGAGTGCGACGGCATCGCCAAACCGGTCATTCGCCTGCAGGTTCGCGACATCGATGTCGCCCGTCCGCCAGGCATCCCGGCCGATCACGCCCGCCACCGCGCCGCCCGAAAAATTGCCGTCCGCGAAGCGCATCAGATAGACGCCGCCCGCGCCGCTCAGGCTGTTGGTGCCGCCGTCGTCGCTGTAAGCACCGACCGCCAGCCGGTCGCCCGCCGCATTGAACGCGAGGCCGAAGCCGAACATGTCGCCGGCTTCCAGATCGGCGACGTCGGTGTTCTTGCCGCCGGTGTAGCCCTTGCCGATGATGCCTTCGTAGGTGCCGCCGGAAAGATCGGTGTTCGCGAACGACAGCAGGTGCACGGCGCCCGAGTTGGACATATTGTTCGTCGCGGCATTGTCGCCGAGTGCGGTTCCGGCAACGCGCGTGCCGTCCGCATTCATCGCGACCGCGTACCCGAACATGTCGCCGCCGACGATCGCAGAGACATTCGTATCTCCGGCACCCGTATAGCCCTTGCCGATGGTGCCGAGCTTGGTACCGCCGGAGAAGTTCGTGTCGGAAAAACCGATCACATGGATCGCGCCCGATTCCGCCGCGCTGTTGCCGAAGCCGTTGTCCCCGTGCGCGCCTATGGCGAGCCGATCACCGGCAGCGTTCAATGCGACGGAGACGCCGAGATAATCACCGACGTCGAGCGCGAGATTAATATCGCCGGGCCCTGCATAGCCGTAGCCCACCGTCCCGGCGTGCGTGCCGCCGCCGAAATCCGTGCCGGCGAAGCGGACGAGATAGGCCGCGCCCGATTTATCGGCAACGTTTCCGAAGCCGTCGTCGTTCCACGCGCCGATCGCAAGCAGGTCGCCGTCGCCGTTCAGCGAGACCGAGCGTCCGAAGCCGGCGTCGGCTTCAACGGCGATGGCAACGTCGCCCGCGCCGTTATAATTCCTGCCGATCGTTCCGACATGCGTACCGCCACTGAAATTGCCGTCCGCGAAACGGAGCAGATAGGCAGCGCCCGAACCGCTCGCGTCTTCATTCTTCCCGTCGTCGCCGATGGCGCCGACCGCGAGCAGATCGCCTGTCGCATTCAGCGCGACAGACGTACCGAATCCGTCGGCAGCGGCGAGTGCGGCGACGTCGATATTCTTGCCGCCTGTATAGCCCTTGCCGACGATGCTGGTCAGCGTGCCGTTCGAGAAATCGCCGTCGCTGAAGCTGAACAGATAGACGGCGCCCACATTGGTCGTGAGATTGTTCGCGCCGTCGTCTCCGCTCGCGCCGACCGCCATGCGCGTTCCGGCCGCATTGAGCGCCACCGACGATCCGAACGAATCGAATGTATCGAGCGCCGCCGCAACGGAATTCTCGAATGCATCGGGATTGCTGCTGTTCGCATAGACCGCACCGAGAACGGCGGCATATTGCCAGCTTTTGACATCGTCGACGGTGCCGATCACGATGTTCTTCGGATCGAGCAGCAGGTGCCCGCCCGCGCCGGTCAGCACCCAGTCGAGCGCGGCCTGGCGAAGATCGCCCGCGGAGGAGATTTCCACCGAACCGCCGCGCCCGCCGCGCGCGTCGACCGATCCCAGGAACGTCGTGCGCGTGTCCGACCAGAACACCGCCGTGCCGCCGTCGCCGCGCGAGGACGAAACATCGATCGCAGCCGCGTTGCCCACGAACAGCGTGTCCGCGCTCGACAGGGCTTCGCGCGCGCCCCATCGGCCGAGGAACGTCGAATGATAGGCCTGCGCAGGATCGGGCGTCTTCCCGCCCTGAAACGCGCCGCCGACGCGCACGAGCCCGCCCGCAAGCCGACCGCGTGCGCTGATCTGCGTGGAGAGCAGCGACACGCTGGCGCCGCTGAGATCGACCTGGCCGCCGCGCCCGTAGACGCCGTCCGCCAGATAGGTGCCCGATGTGGCAAGCCCGCCTTCGGTGACGACGCGGATCGCGCCGCCGTGAATCGCGCCCGAGGCATCGTTGCGGCCTGTCGTGGTTTCGATGATGCGTCCGGCGTCGAACCGGATCGTGCCGCCGTCGCCGAGACGGCCGGTCGCCGCCACGGTCTCCGCGAGCGAGAGCAATCCCTGCGCGTCTACCGCGATTGCGCCACCGTCCGTGCCGCTGGCGCTGATCAGCCCGCCGAGCGAAACGCTGCCGCCGCTGATCGCTATGGTGCCGCCCGCCTGCTTGTCGCTGTCCGCGGTGATGCGTCCGTTCGCGGTGACGCTGCCCGAGCCCGAAAGCACGATGCTGCCGCCCTTGCGGCTGATACCGTCCGCGCGCACGACGCCCGACACGTTCACCGAAGCGTTGACGACATCGCGCGCGGCTGCCGCGCTCAAGAGCACCTTGCCGCCGCTCGCCTCGATAACGCCGCTGTGCTCGACAAGCGCGGAGCCGCCGTCGCCGATCGTGGCCGCAACAATGCCGTCCGGCGCGAACGACACCAGACCGTCGCCGTAGAAATCGACAGAGAATCCCGTGCCTGCGCCCAGCGCGACGCGGCCAAGGTTGGCGACGATCGTGCCGCTGTTGCGCACGCGCGGCGCGACCAGCGCGGCAAGCCCCGCGTCGCGCACGGTGATGCGGCCTTCGTTGACGATCGATGCGGCGGGCAGGCTGCCGCCCGAAAAGTTCAGCGATCCCGTCGCCATGAACGCCTGGCGGTCGATGTCCGCCGTCGTCGCGACGAGCCCGCCCACGTCCACGGTCGCATCCTTGCCGAAGGCGATGCCGTTCCGGTTGATGAGCACGACGCGCCCGTTCGCGGTCAGGTTCCCGAGGATCGAGGAGGGGTCGGCGCCCGTCACGCGGTTCACGGCGACCGAGGTACTGCCCGGCTGGATGAAGCGCGTGCTTTCGCCCGTGCCGATCGAGAAGCTGTTCCAATCGAGAATCGCGCGGTCGCTCGTCTGCGTCACGGTCACGTGGCCGGTGCCGTCGCCCGCGATCGATGCGCTACCGGTGCTCACCGTGCCGCCGGAGGGGCCCGCGTGCGCCGCGCCCGCGAGCGCGAGTGCGGCAAGGCTGGTGCCCGCAAGAATGATGCGGCGCTTGTCGAATACGAAACGCGGGGCCATTGGGAATGCCTCTTTTCTTATTAGGTCTTTCAGCGGTTGGAGGCTTTCGCCCACGCCGTGTTCTGGATTGCCGATGCATCGAGCGCCTCGGCGAAACCGTTGAAGGAAAGCGGCAGCACCATCGGCTTGCCGTCGCTGCCGAGAACGGCGAGCGCACCCGCCTTCGCCGTGCGCAGCCGTGCGATCTCCGGCGTGCCGAGCAGGCGCTCGATGTAGCAGCCGCCCGCGTCGCAGCGCGTGTAGCCATAGCCTTCCAGATCGCTGGTTTCGTCGATGCGCAGCAATGGCGGCTGCGTGAGCCGCACGCCGAGCGGGAGACGGATCTGCACGGCATAGCGTTCGCCGCTGCCGCGATAGGCGAAGGCGACGCGCATGATCTGCTCGCCCGTGCTCTTCGATGTCGCGGCCTGCGCGATCTCGCACGGCGGCACGTCCGCCGCCGCCGTGCATTGCACGACCCAGTCGCCGTGGATGTCGGCCTTTGGTGTTTCGGGCGCGGCGGCGGCGAGTGCGACGAGGATGGCGGGCAGCGCGATCATGAAGCGGTCCTTGCTCCGGGTCATAGCGAGAGAGAGATCGAGAAATTGGCGCGCCATTTGCGCTCGGTCGGCCCCGAAAGGCCGCGCGCGGCCTCCGCCTGCGCGGTGAGGCGCGGCCCGATCTGCACCGAAATGCCGCCGCCTGCCGAGGACGCGGAATGACGCCGCGCCTCGCCGGTATCGAGGCGTCCCTTCTGCCAGCCGATGCCGCCATCGACGAAGCCGTGAACGCCGACCCCGATCTTGCCCGCCACCCCGCGCCGCCAGCGCGCTTCAAGCCCGCCCATCACGCAGTGATCGGCGCTCACCGTGCCGCTGTCGTAGCTGCGCCCGAAGCCCGCGCCGCCATAGCTGCATTCCGCCGCGCTCAGCAGCGCATCGGTCGCGGCCCATTGGCCGGAGCCCTTGGCGACAATCCCGAAATCGCCGCCCGCCACGCGCGCCACCGGCTGATAGCGCTGCGCGTAGAGCGTGACATTGAGGAAGGACGCGGAGCCGTTCATGCGCGTGCGCAGCGGATCGTCATCCCTCGTTGCGCCGAGCCCGGAGAAGCCCTTGATCGCGCCGACGCGAACGAGATTGATGCCGCCGCCGGTGTCGGCCCAGTCGAAATCGAGATCGACGGTCGCCGTGCGCATCCGGTCGCGCGTGAACGCCGTGCGCAGAACCGTGGAATCGGAATCGATCACGTGCCCGGCAAGGGTGAGGCCGATGTTGCTCGCGCGGCTACGGCGGATCGGGACCGCAATGCCGAGATCGACGTTCAGTGTCTCGCCGCGATAGCGGATCGCTTCGAGCAGTTCGCCGATCGGCCGGCTCCACGAAAAGCTCGCGCGCCCATCCAGGCGGACACCGTTCGGGCCGAGCCACTTGGTCGCTTCGCCGGTGAAGGAGCGGTAGCGGTCGCCGTCGGGGCTCGCCCATCCGCGCAGGCGCACCTCGCCGCTGTCGCCGCTGAAACGCAGCCCGCCGCCCAGCATGTCGCGGCCGAGCACGCCCGACATCATGTTGGTATAGCTCGCGTCGGCGCGCACGGCGCGGTGCGACAGATCGATCGTGAGCAGCGACGTGCCCGGCGTATCGGGTGATGGCGCGAGCTGCGATGTCGCGGCGAGCCCCGGCAGGTCGTTCATCAGCAGCAGCGCGCGCTCCAGATCCTCTGCCTTCAGCGGGCGCGATTCGAGAATGCGCGCCGCCGTCCGCACCGCGAGCAGTTCGCCCGCTGCGTCGCTCACGCTGCGGATTTCGCGCACCGTGCCGTTCCGTTTCACGCGGATCGCGGAGACGTGCCCCTCGATCACCTGGATACGCACGACGCCTTCGGAGAGCGCCTGCTCGGGAACGAGCGCGAAGGAGAGGAGATAGCCCTCCGCCGCATAGGCGCGCGTAACGGCGTCGGCGAACTGGAAGATCGCGCTGACGGCAACCTCTTCGCCCGGCTCCGCCCGCCACAGCGCCCGCAGGTCGGTTTCGGGAATCGCCGATGCGCCGTCGATCACGAGTGTGCGGAATGTGAATCGTGTTTCGGCGGCGGCTTCCGGCGCGACCTGCTGACGCAGCAGCGGCGCGGGCGCGGGTGCGGTCGCGCGGGCTTCGGGAATCGGCTCGGGCATCTGCGGCCGCGGCTCCGCGGTGCGCGGAATATCGGCGGGTGTCACCTGCGCCCCCGCTGCGTGGGCGGTGCAGAGCAGGACCGCGAGCACGGCCGGCGGGAGAACATCACGCATCGGCACGCTTTCTTGTTGATCGCTGGCGTGCCGGCGGTGTGTTCGCCGCAGCGCGCGCAGCCTGACGATCGAGCAGCGTCTGCCAGTTCGCCTGAGAGGTTTCGGCAAGTGCGGCGAGATCGAGCCAGCCCTTGCGGAACCAGTCGCCCAGACAATTGTCGGGAAGCGCACGCAGCTTCGCGCGATCGATCATCCGAAACCCGTCGATCCGGAATTGCGACTGGTCGGGAAGGTGGATATCGGCGCGCCGCGTTTCGAGAAGATCGCGCTCCCGCAAACCCGACACGAATTCCACCGTACGCAAATGATCGCGGTGATAGCGCTCGCAATAGTCGAGCGCGCGCGCGGCAAGAGGGGAGGCGGTGTCGCCGTCGAAAAGCCCATTCGCGTCCGCTGGCACCATGCCGTCGCGCTCGATCAATCGCGGCCGATCGATCGCCAGCATCAGCGCGTCGCTGTTCGGTGTGGTCACGGGCAGGAACGGATAGCGCCGAACATAGGCCGGCACGTAAGCGCCATCCGACCAGCGGCCCTCGCCGTCCACGAACAGATTGGAATCGCCGCCAAGTCCCAGCACCGCCAGCGGCACCGTCGTCTCGGTGTCGGCGAACACGATTGGATAGCAGCGCGCGGCGAGCGCGAATTCCGATGCGTTCAGCGGAACGGCCACGACGCTCGCCGCGAATTGAAAACTTTCGCAGGCGAGGAGTGCGGCGTGTTTGTGGAGATCGCCCCGGAGAAGGACGGGGTCTTCGTAAAGCAACGGAGGCATTTTTCACCAGCAGCATTGTTATTGTTATGTGCGACTGCCGTTCGACTTCGCGAGAGAACGCATAAACACGACATCCCCGGAATCGAACCGGGGATGGAACCGTTCCGGTGCTTCGAACCGTTCCCGCAATGATTGCGTTCTGATCATCCGGAGAGTCCGATCGATCGATATGGCGAATTTGCGGGCAGAAACGCGGCGCCACCAGATGCGGTCATTGTGGATGCAAATCCGCTCGCTGCGGCGGGTGCATTGCGGCGTGCGATCCACGGGCGCAGCGTGGAGGGGAAATGGATGTAGTGGCCCTGCTGCCAGTCCGCGCCGAGCGACGCGACGAGGCGGCTGTCCGCCTCCGTCTCGACGCCTTCGACGATGACCCCGGCGGCCATCGTGCCTGCAAGCCCGATCATGTGCGCAAGCGCGTTGCGGCATCGTGCCGATTGGCCTGCGCGGCGCAGAAAGAAGGCGTCGACCTTCACATAGTCGGGCGATAGGGCAAGCACGCTCCGCACGGAGCTGAAGCCCATGCCGAAATCGTCGATCGCGATCCGGCAGCCGAGTTCGCGCAGCGCGGATGTGAAGCGCGCGGCACTGGAAATCGAAGGGAACGCCGCGGTCTCGGTGATCTCCACGACGAGCCGACGCGTCGCGGCGGGGTTCGCGCGTAGCCGCGCGAGCGCATCGTCCCACCAGGGATCGAGAAGCGCACTCGCGGCGGAAATATTGACGCCGAGTCGCGCTGCGGAATCGGCCTCCAGCTCGTCGAGCACCAGCGACAGCATGATCTGGTCGAACGCGCGCACGAGGCCTGTGCGTTCCAGCGCTGCGACGGCGTCGCTCACCGTGGGCGTGTCGTCGCCGACGAGGCGCAGCAGGCATTCATGATAAAGGATTTCGTCCTCGCCGCTCACCGCCTGCCACGCGGGAAACAGGCGCCCCTCCGCCACGGCCGTGAACACCTGCGCGGCGGTCGCCATGTCGCGGCGATAGCGCGCGGCATCCGGGCACGCGGGCAGGGGGGCGCCGAAGGCGTCGTGAAGTGCGGCAAACCCGGCGGGGCTTATGTCTGCCCCGCTCGTGAATGTCGCCGCCGACCAGGCAATGGACACGGTCAGGAAAATGGAATCGTCCAGATACCGGATCGGCGAACGGGCAAATACGCTACGCAACTGCTGGGTGAAGTGTTCGGGGCTGCCCGGCACGACGAGCGCCGCATCGAGCCGGCCGAGCGCGCGATCGACGACATGCGTCGTGGCGCGCCCGGACACGGTGCTCTCAAGATGCTGCTGCGCTGCGAGTGCAGCGGCCTCGCCATAGGCTTTCGCGATCGACCGGATATTGTCGATTCGAAGCGCGATGAGGATCGGGGCGCAGTGGAAAACGCTGGCCACGGAGTCGTCCGGGTGCGCGGCTTCCGCCCCGATTGTCGTGAATCTTGCCGCCATGTCCGCCATGCGTTCCGCCAAATCCTGTTCGCCTTGGTTTGAGACGAAATAACCAAAACGGTATCAGAGGCGGCTGGACGACCGAGTATCGGGGATGAATACTCCCTATCGGAAGAAGAAAATCCAAAAAAACAATGTAATGGTAAAACAAAAATGTCCTGGAATATGTATAATACTAATGGAAAAAGAAAGTATCTTACAGAATCAGAAACTATGGATTTTGTTAGATTTGCGAAACAAAAAAGTAAAGATGTCTATGCGTTTTGTTGGCTGATGGCAGAAACGGGTTGCCGAATATCGGAGGCGCTGGCCGTTAGTGCGGAGAGTATAGATTTCCAGGCTGGAACCTTAATTATAAAATGCCTGAAGAAGCGGGGTAAATCTGTATATCGGGAAGTTCCTCTTTCTGAAGAATTCCTAAGATTCATGAAAAAATGGATAAATAGCAGGTCAAGTTCGGAATCCGATCTTTGGACATGGTCTCGCATGACTGCATATCGCCGTGTTTGCGAGGTGATGGTCGAGGCGGGACTTACCGGCGACTATGCGACACCGCGCGGACTACGCCACGGCTTCGGCGTCCGGGCCATTCAGTCGGGGGTTCCACTCAATCTGGTGCAGCGTTGGCTCGGCCACGCCGACATGAAGACGACGGCGATCTATGCGAGCGCGTCCGGACCGGAGGAGCGGCAGATCGCAGCGCGCATGTGGCTCGATGGGCGGGGCGGGGGTGGGGCGATGTCGGGCGGCGAAAGGGCGCCGCGCGAAAATAAAATCGAGTCCGATGAAAGGCTTGAATCCGCGAATTCCACGGAAAATGTATCAGCGCGAGCGCGTTCGGAGGGGGCGCGGGCACATGCTGCGGCGCCGCCGCCGTGGACGCTCAGATCAGCGGCGCGTTTAATTTATTGCCATCTGTTACGATATTGGTTATTTTGTAACACGAATTTTCATTGCGTTTCATTGACTTACCTCGCGTCCCATGGGGTTTTCCGTCTCCGGTCGTTATTGTCCCGAACGACGGTTTTTCGGCCATTCGGCCTGATTGCGGACCCTGTGCCGTCCGACCGGAAATTATGCAATCGTACAATTGTCGCAGATCGGCTGTCCGGGCGAGGGGTCGGGTCCGGGTTATGAATTCGGTGTCGCATCAGGCGAACAGGTGCGTCACGTCGGCATCGGGCATGATGGCATCGATCAGAAGCGTGCGGTGGCAGCAGGCAGGGTCGCGCTCGAAGCAGAGCAGCGCGGTCGGCTTCTCTCGGGCAAGCTCGATCAGCTGTTCTGCCTGAACAATGGCCTCGGGCTCGCGGAGCTGGCCTTCGTATACGGCGGCGAGTCCGGCGTGATCGCCCTTCCGCGCAGCCTCCCGGCCCGCAGGCGGTGTGCCGAGCGCCTTCAGCCCGACATAATCGATCCCGGCTTCGCGCAGACCGGCGGCAAGCACGTTCTTCGAAAACCCCGGGCGCCGCGAGAGCGGCACGGCGCGGACATCGGCGACCACCGTGACGCCGGCATCGCGCAGCGCCGCGATAAAGGCCTCCTGCGTCGTTCCTTCGTAGCCGATCGAGAAGATGCGCATGACGCTTCATAGCATTGCTTGCATTGCCTTGTGAATCCTCTCAAATTCCGGCCAAACAAGGGGAGGCGCGGCCCATGGATGGGCTTGTCCTGTTCGCGATCGCCGCGGCCTACGTGTCCGCGCTGTTCGCGCTCGCCTACTGGGCGGAGAACCGGCGTGGCCGCTGGCTGAAGCCGCGCTACCGGATTCCGGCCTACACGCTCGCGCTCGCGGTCTATTGCACGAGCTGGACGTTCTACGGCGCGGTCGGCAGCGCGGTGGCGGACGGTTGGCTGTACCTGCCGATCTATCTCGGGCCGATCCTCATCTATCTGTTCGGCTGGCGTTTCCTCGAGCGGCTTGTCGAAACCGTCCAGCGCGAGGGCGCCACCTCGATCGCCGATTTCATCGGCTCGCGTTTCGGCAAGAGCCGCACGGTCGCGGCGCTGGTCACGCTGCTCGCGCTCCTCGGCACGATCCCCTATCTTGCGCTGCAGTTGCGCTCGGTCGGCACCAGTTTCGCGGAGTTCACCGGCACAGACAGTCCCGGCCTCGTCATGGGATTTACCGCCGCGATGCTGGCGCTGTTCGCGATGCTGTTCGGCACGCGGCGCTACGAGGCGGCGGGCCGCAACGACGGCGTTCTCTTCGCGGTCGGCGTTGAATCGCTCGTGAAGCTCGCCGCGCTGGTCGCGGCGGGCGTGTTTGCAGCGGTCGTGTTCATGGGCCTCGACGCGCCGACGCGCACATCCGGTATGGCGGCACTCGGCGAGAATTTCGCGCCCGCGGGCATCGGCATCGATTTCCTTGTCGTGACGCTGCTTTCGATGATGGCGATCGTCTGCCTGCCGCGCCAGTTCTACATCGGCGTGATCGAGGCTGCATCCGTCCAGGATGTCCGCCGCTCGCGCCTGCCCTTCGCCGCTTATCTCGTCGTCACGTCGCTGGTCGTGATCCCGATCGCGCTCGCCGCGACCGCGCTCGTTCCGGCAGGGGCCAGCGCCGATCTGCTCGTGCTTGAAATGCCGCTCGCCGCGGGTGCGGAGGCCATCGCGATCCTCGTGTTCATCGGCGGCTTCTCGGCGGCGACGGGCATGGCGATCGTCGAATCCGTCGCGCTTTCCACGATGGTTTCGAACGATCTCATCGCGCCGCTTCTGCTGCGCAGCCCGCGCTGGGCAAACGATGCCAATCTCGGCCGCGTGATGCTCACGATCCGGCGCGTCGTCATCGCCTCGGTGATGGCGGGTGCGCTCGCCTACACGCAGATCATTCCGGCGGGCGAGCGGCTCGCCGCGATCGGGCTGATCGCGTTTGCGGCAATGGCACAGTTCGCGCCGAGCCTCGTGCTCGCCGTAGGCCGCGCCGGGCGCGATGCAGCGGCGGCCAAGGCGGGGCTTTCGACCGGCCTCGTGCTGTGGGCCTACACGCTCTTCATTCCCGCCGTCGTCGGCGCCGAAGGCATCGCGCCGCTCGCCGGAACGTTCGCCGACCCCAATGCGCTGCTCGGCCTTGATGGGCTCAGCCCGCTCGTCCACGGCACGCTCTGGAGCCTCGGGCTCAACATCGCCGTCCACGCACTCGTCGCGGCACGGCGCATCCGCTCGGCGCGTGTCTCCTTCGATTTCGGCGACGGCGTCGCGCGTGTGTCCGATCTCGCGGGGCTTGCCCGTCTCGTCGAGCGCTTCGTGGGCGCCGAGCGCACTGCCGCTGCGTTCGGCGATGCGCCAGCAGGCGTTCCGGTCGGGCGCGGGGCCGCGCAGATGGCCGAGCGCATGATCGCGGGCGTTGTCGGCGCACCTTCCGCACGCTCTCTTGTTGCGTCCGCGCTTTCCGGCACGACATTCACCGCAAGCGACGTTGCGCTGATGCTCGATGAAAGCAGCGGCAGCCTGCAATTCTCGAAGGATCTGCTCGCCGCGACGCTCGAACACATCGATCCGGGCGTCAGCGTGGTCGATAGCGATCTTAATCTCGTGGCGTGGAACAGCCGTTATCTCGACCTGTTCGATTATCCGCCCGGTATGGTGCGCGTCGGCGCGCCGGTCGCCGAACTCATCCGCCACAATGCACTGCGCGGCGAATGCGGCCCCGGGGAGGTCGACGATCATGTGCAGCGGCGCCTCGATCACATGCGGCGCGGCAGTCGGCACAGTTTCGAACGCATCCGCCCCGATGGCCGCGTCATAAAGACCGTCGGCGGCCCGATGCCGCGCGGCGGCTACGTGATGTGCTTCACCGATATCACGGCGGAAGCCGAGGCGCGCGCAGCCCTCGAACAGTCGCGCGCCGAGCTCGAAATCCGCGTCACGCAGCGCACTGCCGAACTGTCCGAAGCCAATGTCGCGCTTGCGCGGGCAACGCGTGAAAAGACGCGTTTCCTCGCCGCCGCAAGCCACGATCTGCTGCAGCCGCTCCACGCCGCCCGCCTGTTTGCCGCCGCCCTCGACCGCGAGGTGAGCGGAAGCGGTCATGTGCTCGTGGATCGGATCGACCAGTCGATCGTCGCCGCCGAGCAGCTCCTGCGCACGCTGCTCGATATCTCGAAGCTCGACGCAGGCGGCTTCGAACCGACGATCACCGTCTTCCAGTTGAAACCCCTGCTCCACGAGGTCGCGGCGACATTCCAGCCGATGGCCGCGGAAAAGGGACTGACGCTGCGTATCGGTGGTGTCGATGCGACGCTCGAAACCGATCGCACGCTGCTTCGCTCGATCGTGCAGAATCTCCTATCGAACGCCGTCCGCTACACCGCGCGCGGCGGTATCGTCCTCGGCGCGCGGCGGCGGGGCGAGCGCGTGCGCATCGATGTCGTCGACACCGGCCCCGGCATTCCGGAAGACAAGCAGGACCTGATCTTCCGCGAATTCGAAAGGCTCGGTACGGGCGGCGAGGCGGGCGTCGGGCTCGGCCTCGCCATCGTCGATCGTGCCGCCCGCCATCTTGGCGCGAAGGTCGACCTTGCATCGGTGCAGGGCAGGGGCAGCCGCTTCAGCGTCACCTTCGACCTCGCGAACGCGCAGCCGCCGCTGATCCAGGATGAAAAGGCCGTTTCGGTGACGGACGCGGTGCCGCTGCATCTCCTCGTCGTTGATGACGATCTTGCGGTCTGCGAGGCAATGACCGTGCTCGGCACCAGCCGGGGCCACCGCGTCACGACCGCAAACGACCCCGAGGCTGCGCTTGCCCACGAAGGCCCGTTCGATGTCGCGCTCGTCGATTTCCAGCTCGGTGCCGACATGGACGGTATCGATCTCATCGCCCACCTGCGCGCGCGCCATCCCGGCCTGCGCGCCGCGCTCGTCACGGCGGATCGCAGCCCGGAAACGCCGCGCCGCGCCGCCGCGCTTGGCATTCCCGTGCTCGCAAAGCCGCTGGCGGCGGCGACGCTCGATGCGTGGCTTGCAGGCGCGGCGGAAGAACCCCGCGCTGCCTGAATCAGGTCCCAATGTTGATTGGTCTTAGAGATATTCGGAGTCGGATGGATCGTCCACGATCCCCCCCCTCCCTGAAGCGGAGGGGCTTACCGATCCAATCCGGAACAGAACATCTGGGCAGTGCGGACAAGTTCGGACGGTCAGGAATCAACGCGGTTGCATACATGGTCGCGCTGAAGATATCCTCTCGTTATGCGTGCCGCCGTTTTACTTTGCTTCGCACTCGTCAATTGCTCGCCCGGCGATCGTTTCGATCAAGAGGCGTGGAAGAATGCCGACCTCATGGGTCGCGCGCGCGCCGACATGCTCCAAGATTTTTTGGATCGTTACCCACTGAAGGGAAAGACTCGCAGCGAAGTAATCGCCTTACTCGGAGAACCCACAAAAACAGACAAGTGGGACGGTACAGAGATGGCTTATGTGCTCGGCAATGATGGCTCTTATATGCCGATTGACAACGAGTGGTTGTTAATCGACCTGGATCAGCATCAGAGAGTGGTGACATTCAAGAGGGTGCGGGACTGACGCGGGGATGCCTGCACCTCTTCAAAAAAATCATTCATTCGGTGAGCGCGGAACCTGACACTACCGCCTAGTGCTTGATGCCGATGCCGAGCGCGCGTGCCGCAAGCGCCGCTTGTGTCCGGTTGCCGACGTCGAGCTTGCGCAGGATCACGGTCATGTGCGCCTTCACGGTTGCCTCGGTAATGCCGAGGTCGAAGGCGATCTGCTTGTTGAGTCGTCCGTCGAGAACGCCGAGAAGCACACGAAGCTGGGTCGGCGTCAGTGCCGCGACACGCGCTGCGACATCATCGAGTTCGCCGCTCGCGGGCGCGGCGATGGTTTCCCCGGCAAGCGCGTTCGCGATGGCCTTTTCGATCGTGCCGAGGTCGCTTTCCTTGCTCACGAAACCCACGGCGCCGAACCGCCGTGCCTCTGCCGCCGCGGTCGAAGCTTCGGCGCTCGACACCACGAGGATCGGCACGCCGGGCCGCTCGGCATGGAGCAGCGCGACGCCTGAATAGCCGGTCGCGCCGGGCATGTTGAGATCAAGCAGGATGAGCGCGATGTCCGCATTCGCCTCCGCCGCGCGCGACGCGGTGTCGAGCGTCCCCGCCTCGATGATGCGGGCGGCGGGGCGGACGCGGGTGGCAGCGAGCGAGAGCGCCTGTCGGAACAGGGGGTGGTCGTCCGCGATCAGGATGCTCTCGCCTGCCATGCAGGTTCACCTCTGGCGATTGCCGACGAGGTTCGCAACCACGGAAGGGTCCGCGAGCGTCGATGTGTCGCCAAGGTTGGAAACGTCGCCTTCGGCGATCTTGCGCAGGATGCGCCGCATGATCTTGCCCGATCGCGTCTTGGGGAGGCCGGGCGCAAACTGGATGGCGTCCGGAGTCGCGATGGGGCCGATCTCGCGGCGCACCCATTGCACGAGTTCGCGGCGCAGCGCGTCGTCACCGGTCTCGTTGGCGTTCAGCGTCACATAGGCATAGATGCCCTGGCCCTTCAGGTCGTGCGGCATCCCGACGACCGCCGCTTCCGCGACCTTCGCATGGGCGACGAGCGCGCTTTCGATCTCGGCGGTGCCCATGCGGTGGCCGGACACGTTGATCACGTCGTCGACGCGGCCCGTGATCCAGTAATAGCCGTCGGCGTCGCGGCGGCAGCCGTCACCTGTGAAATACTTGCCTGCATAGGTCGTGAAATAGGTCTGGAAGAAGCGTTCGTGGTCGCCCCAGATCGTGCGCGCCTGTCCCGGCCAGCTGTCGGTGATGACAAGATTGCCCTCGGCGGCGCCGTCCAGAACCTTGCCCTCGGAATCGACGAGTTCGGGCTTCACGCCGAACATGGGCTTGGTCGCGCTTCCGGGTTTCAGGTCGGTCGCGCCCGGCATCGGCGAAATCATCGCGCCGCCGGTCTCCGTCTGCCACCACGTATCGACGATCGGGCAGCGGCCTTCGCCGACCACGCGGTGATACCATTCCCACGCCTCCGGGTTGATCGGCTCGCCGACGGTGCCGAGCAGGCGCAGCGATTTGCGGCTGGTGCGCGTCACCCAGTCGTCGCCCTCGCGCATCAGCGCGCGGAGCGCCGTCGGTGCCGCGTAGAAAATTTCCACCTGGTATTTGTCGATGATATTCCAGAAGCGGCTGAAGTCCGGGTGGTTCGGGATGCCTTCGTACATCAATGTCGTCGCGCCGTTCGCAAGCGCGCCGTAGACGACATAGGTGTGGCCCGTCACCCAGCCCACGTCCGCCGCGCACCAGAACACCTCGCCCGGGCGGTAATCGAACACGTATTGATGCGTCATCGATGCCCAGACGAGGTAGCCGCCGGTCGTATGAAGCACGCCCTTGGGCTTTCCGGTGGAACCCGAAGTGTAGAGGATGAACAGCGGGTCTTCCGCGTTCATCGTTTCGGCCGCACAGTCCGCCGCGGCGGCGGCGACGGCATCGTGATACCAGATGTCGCGGCCGTCCTTCATCGCGATGTCCGCGCCCGTGCGGCGCACCACGATCACCTTTTCAACGCTCGTGCAGTGGGTCAGCGCCTCGTCGACATTGGCCTTCAGCGGCACGCGCTTCCCGCCGCGCAGCCCCTCGTCGGCGGTGATGACGAGCTGGGAATCGCAATCGGTGATGCGCCCGGCGAGACTGTCGGGCGAAAACCCGCCGAACACCACCGAGTGGATCGCGCCGATGCGCGCGCAGGCGAGCATGGCGGCAGCGGCTTCCGGGATCATCGGCAGATAGATCGTCACGCGGTCGCCCTTGCGGATGCCGCTTGCCTTCAGCGCGTTCGCCAGTCGGCACACCTCGTTGTGCAGCGCGCGGTAGCTGATGATGCGGCTGTCACCGGGTTCGTCCCCTTCCCAGATAATGGCGATCGCGTCGGGCCGGTCGGCGACGTGGCGGTCGAGGCAGTTGGCGGAGACGTTGAGCGCGCCGTCCTCGAACCACTTGATGCCGAAGTCGGCCTCGGCGAACGATGTGGCCTTCACCTTCGTGAACGGCGTCATCCAGTCGAGCCGCTGCGCCTCGCGTTTCCAGAATACCTCGGGGTCGCGCGCGGCCTCGGCGTAGAATTCCGCATAGGTGTCGGGGTTGATCATGGCGCGTGTGCGCCATTCGGCGGGAACCGGATAGGTCGCTGCTGCGCTGCTGGCGGATGCGGCAAGACTGGCCATGATGATCTCCTCCCGTTCTGTTTGGGGCAGCACATAGGGCAGGGGAGCCCTGTCGCGCATCCTCGACCATGGTCGTAGCTGCATTCGACCATCGTCGGGGTGTTCCCGCTGCCCGGTCAGCGCGATGCTCAGCAGCGTCGGTATAGTCCCGCCAGGGGACCGGC
The DNA here is from genome assembly GCF_013911755.1 of Sphingosinicella sp. Lineage (GTDB taxonomy): Bacteria > Pseudomonadota > Alphaproteobacteria > Sphingomonadales > Sphingomonadaceae > Sphingosinicella. The sequence continues at coordinate 19,095 of NZ_JACESP010000020.1, read as the reverse complement.
CGCCACTGGGAGGATTGCCATGACCATGCGTTCGCGGCCCGGCCTGTGCGCCGGTGTCGCCCTGATCGCCCTGATCGCTGGGCCGGCAAGCGCCGCCGAAACCCCCGACATCGAAGCGCGCATGAGCGCGATCGAGAGCCGCATGGCGGCGCTCACCGGCGAGCTTGAAGCCACCCGCGCGGAAAACGCCTCGCTCCGTAACGCGCTTGCCGAAACCCGCGCGAAGGCATCGCCGTCACCTGCGGACGGTTTCAAGGTCGGCGGCACCACCATCAAGATCGGCGGCTTTCTGAAAACCGTCGCGACGTTCAGCCGGTGGGACGATGGCGACGTCGCGGGCAATTCGCTCGGCCGCGATTTCTATCTGCCGCAGGCAATTCCCGTGGGCGGAACGCGCGAGTCCACGGACAGCGATTTCTCCGCAAAGCAGACGCGCCTTTGGCTGAACCTCTCGACCGACGTTTCCGGCCACACGCTGAAGGGCTATCTCGAAACCGATTTCCAGTCCGCGCCCGGCACGCAGGGATCGGAGCGCACGACGAACGGCTACAACCTCGCGCTGCGCCGCGCCTGGGTCCAGTTCGACAATCTGCTCGTGGGGCAGGACTGGTCGACCTTCCAGTATGTCGGCGCGCTTCCCGAAACCACGGATTTCGTCGGCCCCACCGAAGGCACGGTCTTCGTCCGCCAGCCGCTCGTGCGCTACACGGCGAAGTTGACACCTGCGCTCGCGCTCAGCGTCTCCGCCGAAAACGCCGAGTCCGCGACTATTTCGTCTACTTCGCCCACTCTTGTCGAGAACGACGACGACCGTCTCCCCGACTTCGTCGCAAGGCTCACCTACACCGCTCCCATCGGCGAACTCTCCTTCGCCGGGCTGTTCCGCCAACTGTCGGTCGATAACGGCACCGTCTCCGACACGGCCGCGGCCTGGGGGATCAGCGCCGCCGGCAAGATCGTGTTCGGACCCGACAAGCGCCACGACCTCCGCTTCATGGCAACCTACGGCGACGGCATCGGCCGCTACGTCGGCCTGAACTTCGCGCCCGATGCGGTGTACGACGGGTTTCCCGGCAGTACGCTCGAAACGGTGAAGACCTTCGCCGCACTCGCCGCCCTGAAGCTGGGCTGGACCCCGACGCTACGCTCCACCGTCATGGCCGGATACCAGAACGCCAGCTATCCTTCGCCGGCGCCGCTCACGGCGAACGACAAGGCGTGGAGCCTTGCCGCGAACCTGTTCTGGTCGCCCGTGAAGGCGCTCGATCTCGGCGTCGAATACCGCCACGGTGAACGCGAGTTGCTGAACGGACTTGCCGGACAGCTCAATCGTCTGGAATTTGCAGCAAAATACAATTTCTGAGGGAGAGGGAACAGGGACATGGCAACCGCTTACGACAGCATCCCCAAGCACCATAAGGCGACGCAGAGCGAAAAGCTCGTCATCGCCGCATCGTCGCTGGGTACGGTTTTCGAATGGTATGATTTCTACCTCTACGGTCTTCTGGCGCTTTACATCTCGTCCCACTTCTTCTCGGGCGTGAATGAAACCACGGGCTTCATCCTCGCGCTTGCGGCGTTCGCGGCGGGTTTCGCGGTGCGGCCCTTCGGCGCCATTTTCTTCGGGCGCATCGGCGATCTCGTCGGGCGCAAGAACACGTTCCTCGTAACGATGGGTATCATGGGCCTTTCGACGTTCGCGGTCGGCCTGTTGCCGTCCTATGGCACGATCGGCGTCGCCGCGCCGTTCATCCTTGTGGCCCTGCGTCTGCTTCAGGGCCTCGCGCTGGGCGGCGAGTACGGCGGCGCGGCCACATATGTTGCCGAGCACGCCCCCAACCACAAGCGTGGCCTCTATACCAGCTGGATCCAGACCACGGCGACGCTCGGCCTGTTCGCCGCGCTCCTCGTCGTCATCGGCATCCGCACCGTCATGGGCGAGGAAGCCTTCGCCGACTGGGGCTGGCGGATTCCGTTTCTCGTTTCGATCATCCTGCTCGCGGTCTCGATGTGGATCCGTATGCAGCTTTCCGAAAGCCCGGTCTTCCAGAAGATGAAGGACGAGGGCACCACATCAAAGGCGCCTCTCACCGAAGCGTTCGGCAAGTGGGGTAACCTCAAGTGGGTGCTGATCGCACTGATGGGCGCGGTCGCGGGGCAGGCAGTGGTCTGGTACACGGGCCAGTTCTACGCGCTGTTCTTCCTTGAAAAGACGCTGAAGGTAGACGGCGCGACCGCCAACATCCTCATCGCGATCGCGCTTGCACTCGGCACGCCGTTCTTCATCTTCTTCGGCTGGCTGTCGGACAAGATCGGCCGCAAGCCCATCATCCTCACGGGCTGCCTGATCGCGGCGCTCACCTACTTCCCGTTGTTCGGTGCGCTCACGAAGGCGGCGAACCCGGCGCTTGCGGCAGCGCAGGCGGCGGCTCCGATCAGCGTGATAGCAAACCAGGACGAGTGCTCGTTCCAGTTCGATCCGATCGGCAAGAACAAGTTCGACAGCTCAAGCTGTGACATCGCCAAGGCCTATCTCGCCAAGGCGGGTCTCAACTACAAAAACGTGGAGGCGCCCGCAGGCACCGTCGCTGAAATCCACATCGGCGGCACCACGATCGCAGCTCCGAATCCGGCAGAGGTGACGGGGGCGGACCGCACGGCGGCAATCACGGCCTTTCAGGATCAGGTGAAGAGTGCGCTCGGCGATGCCGGTTACCCGGCAGCTGCGGACCCGGACCGGATCGACAAGCCGATGGTGGTGGCGATCCTTTTCTTCCTCGTGCTGCTCGTGACGGCGGTATACGGCCCGATCGCGGCACTTTTGGTCGAATTGTTCCCGAGCCGCATCCGCTACACATCGATGTCGCTGCCGTATCACATCGGCAACGGCTGGTTCGGCGGTTTCCTGCCGACGACGGCCTTCGCGATGGTCGCGGCGACGGGTGATATCTACTACGGCCTCTGGTATCCGGTGGTGGTGGCGGTGATCACGCTCGTGGTCGGGATTCTGTTCCTGCCGGAAACCTTCCGCCGCAACATCGACGAGTAAACGTACCCCACATGAATCCGGGCGGCGATGGCAGCATCGCCGCCCGTTTCTTGCCGGCTTGACTCCTGCAGCCCACCCGCCTAAGTCACGCGCCTTCGCAAGCGGCTCTGCCGCCCACGGCCCCTTCGTCTAGCGGTCCAGGACGTCGCCCTCTCACGGCGAAAACACGGGTTCGAGTCCCGTAGGGGTCACCACGAAGGCTTCCCAAGGCTCCCAAGACGTGTCATAAGCGGCTGTTTTCAGCCATTTATTCCGCTATAATGCTCCTAGGCCATCCCGCTCTGGACCGCCACATCCCATCAATCTGATGGTATTTTTGATGGTACGTCGCGCGGGCCCGAAAGGGCGATACCATCATCTCAGGATCGTCCGACCCCGTAGAGGCTTCTTTGTTATGCTGGCCGCAGCGGACATGATTGAGGTCGCCGTCCACGCATCCGCTCGAGATAGACAGTCCGAAGCTGACGACTTGAGGCTTCGTCGCGGGCGACAAGAAACAGCCTAGGTCCCGCGCGCTATGCCTTCACACATGATGTCGTTCCATATCGTGCGCTTGAGGTCTTGAGCGCCAAGACGACACATCTCTGCCGGCGTCCATGGCTCAAATGGTATCGCGCCATCTCCAGGGCATGGAAATGCGTAAACTTGGCCGATGCGATCGAGCGGCCTGCGAGAAAACTCTCCCTAGGATTGGGTCACTCGATCTAAACGGCGAAATGATCGCATGGGGGACGTTGGTGCGCATTATCGTGGCTCGTTCACGGCTGCCTCAGTTCGCATGGCCTCCAGCTCAACCACGATATTCTTATGTTTTGCCCTGGTCAGATGATAACCGAAAAGGAACAGCGGTGCGACTATAACGATCAGCGCAGGCAGTGGCCCTGCGATCAGGCCGAGCCTTTCAACGACATGGCTGGGAAGCTGGAAGGCGTCGGGACGCGAGGCGAGATCGGCAGGAAAGCCGACGACATCCAACGCAATGCCGGCGATCAGGCCGCCGAGACCGGAAGCGCCTTTGTAGGCCAAGGTAAGGCCGGAAAAGAACAGGCCCTCCCGTCGAACCCCGAATAGCCATTCGTGCTCGTCAGCGGTGTCAGCAAGCATCGACTGAAATGCTACGCCTCCTATCATGATCGTCGTACCGAACAGGATTCCATTGACGACCAGGATCGGCGTCGTGCTGGACGGTGTGAATATCTGAGGATTGTAAATCTTCACGAGGGGCGGCCACATCAGAAATATAGCGATCCCGAGAAATGCTGAGATCGCCAGTGTGCGTTTCTCGCTCCTGCGCAGAATAAAGCTGCTGATGGGTGCGCCCAACAGCGGTCCGAGCGTGGAACTGAGGAGGACTAACTGGATGGAGAATGTATCGAGATTCCAGAAATAGCGTGTTGCGTGCAGCGACAAAGATACCGATGCCGAATAGGCAAGGAAGTAGAGGAGCACGGTTCCGAACAGGACTAGGAACGAGCGATTGCGGCCCAATTCGATCATCTCCCGCCTGAAGCTGGCAAGAAAGGGTGTCGTCTCCGGGGTTGGAGCATGTAACCGTGGGAGGGCCTTCCTGACAGCGACAATGGCGATGAGTCCTGCGAGCATAATGAGCACCGCAGATGTCCAGGCATAGGGGATGTAGCGCTCTCGGGCGAGCAGGCCACCGTCGCCGGACATGTAAACGCCGAGGCCAAGGATGACGCCAAGCAAGATGCCGCCGCTCTGGGAGATCAGGCGATAGGATACGATCGAAGCGCGCTCCCGGTAGTCATCGGTTACTTCGGCGCCCACGGCCGTATACGGCAGAACAAAACCGGACAGCGTCACTCGAAGGACAATCAGGCAACCCGTTACGTAGATGAATTGCGGGAATCCGGTCAGGGACTCTGGCATGGAGAACAATATGCCAAAGGCAATTGCGAATGGCGGCAGGCTGAAGACCATCCAGGGCAATCGGCGCCCCCAGCGCGAGCGAAGGCGGTCACTCGCCAGCCCGATCGCCGGATCGGCTATGGCGTCGACCAGAAGGGCGATCAGTTTTGCCGTACCCGCCAGGGTGCCGGACATGCCGCACACGGCAGTGAGATAGAACAACAGGAAGAAGCCAAATCCTGCGGCGACAATGCCGTCGGCGAGCGCCCCCGCGCCATAACCTGCCTTGAGACTGACTGACAGTGGACGGCCACGCCGGGCAGTTGCCGTTGACCAGTGGTCAGCCGCGGACTTCGCTTCTGCCTGAGGCATCAACTTTTCGTCACAGTTTGCGTTGTCACGGCAGGCAGTCTCATTTCATTTCTCCTGCACGTTTGGCTGATGCGATGAAGTCCGCAATACGCTCGCCGGCTGAAGCGCCATGAATTTCGAACGCCGCGATGTGGTCGCCGGGCAAGTCAATAAACGTGATGCCGTGGCTGGCTGCGAATTTCCGGCTCGCAGCGTAATAAAGATCGTCGCATCCCATCCAGAAGGCGACCGGCGCCGGAACGCGGGCTACCCCCTCCGCAAGTCCGTCAAGATCGTTCATCCCCTCGATTGCCGACGCGAGGGATGTTTCCTCCGTCTTGCCGACCCATGCAGCTATCTCGGGATTTACTTCCCGCACGAGTGCGATGAGGTACGGACCTGTTATCTCCGCGACGCCCCAAATGGCTGCAGGGGTGTACATGCCGCCGACGACGTCCCAGCCACCGATCGCCAAGGTGGCGACTCTGTCGGGATAATAGGTAGCGAACGCCGACGCCATCCAGCCGCCCATCGAGTAGCCGACGATGTGCGCACGCTCGATGGCCAGGACATCAAGGACCGCCGCGAGGTGTGCTGCGCGCCGCTTGGCAGTGTAGTGCCCGGATTCAACCGGTGCGTCGCTCCTGCCATGGCCCAGCGAATCCGGCGCTACGACCCTGTAGCGCGCGGCAAGCTTCCGGCCGAGGTCGCGCTGCAGAATGTCGGTGCCCGAACCGAAAGCCCCATGAAGCAAAAGCAAGGGCTCCCCCCTGCCGCATTCAACGAAATGGATCCAATGGCCGCCGGCTTCAGCATAACCTGTGTTGAGGGGCGTCTCAGTCTGTTCCACGCTGCTGCTTCTCCATCCCACCGACGTCCGCGTTCAACGCATTGTAGATTCCTCGCTGGTAGACAGGCAGCGCGCGCCTTCCCGCCGCGCCTACCCCGGTGGCGATCGTCGATCCGGACTGGGCGGAGACCGGCACCTGGTGCTGGATCAGATAAATCATGACAAGGTCATTGGCTGGATCGGCCTGCCACCACGTTCCAAAAATTCCTGGCCACGTGTAGGAGCCAGCCGCGCCGCAGGCGTAAGGATTGTCGTCGACGTCTTCCGCCATGGAAAGACCCAGTCCGAATCCGGATTTCTGCCACAGGGGCATGCCCGCGAATGGCACCTGACGCTGCGTCGCAGTGAGGCGGTTGGTCAGCATGCTTTCGACCGTCTCCTGCCGCAGCACCCGCACGCCATCATACTCACCGCGTTGTAGAAGCATCCGGGCAAACCGATGGTAGTCCCCGGCGCTGGAGATAAGCCCGCCGCCGCCTGGCGTGTAGCCCGGCGGTTCATCGTACATGCCCATTTCAACCTTCGACAACCCGCCGGCCGCTTTGTCGTATTCGTAGATGCTGGCGAGCCGGTCACGTTTTGCTGGCGGCAGCCAGAAGTCAGTATCGGTCATTCCAAGCGGTTCGAAAATCCTTTCGCACAGCACATCGCGCAGCGGACGTCCCACGATCCGCCCGATGAGAAAGCCCAGAACGTCCGTCGAATGGCCATAATGAAAACGCTCACCTGGCTGGTAGGTGAGCGGCAGGGTGCCCAGCGCCGCGAGCCATTCGTCCGGCGTCATCGCATTCATCGACGGATTGCCCAGCACATCGAAATATGCCTGTTGGATCGGCCCTTCGGAAAAGAAGCCGTAGGCCAGGCCGGACCGATGGGTGAGCAGGTCCTCGAAGGTTATCGGGCGCCGGGCGGGCTCGGTCTCGTCAAGTGGGCCTGCCGCCGCGCGAAGCACCCGCGGTTCGGCAAGCTCCGGGGCCCACGTGGAGATCGGCTGGTCGAGTGTGATCCGCTTCTCCTCCACCAGCCGCAGCGCGGCTGCAGACGTGATTGGTTTCGTCATCGATGCTATTCGAAACAGCGTATCGGTCCGCATCGGCGACGCCATTTCAATGTCTCGCCATCCGAGAGCTGAGGACTGGACGATGGTCCCCGATTTCGAGGTAAGCGTGACGATTCCGGAAAGCTCACCCCGGTCGATGAATGCCTGCAATGCAGGTTCGACCGCGGCGAGCCTCTCCCGGTCGAAGCCATGGGTGTTGTGGACTGCGTCAGCGATCACGGTCGCGAACCTTTCCGAATGGCGAACCGTTCAGGCTGGGTCAGAACTTGAATTCCGCACTCAGCCCATACATCCGAGGCTGGCCCACGGCGCCGCCCAGACTTGGATTGCCCTGGCTCACGTTTGCCTCGGCGTAGGTGACGTAGAAAGCGTCTGTGACATTGCGAACGAATGCGTCCAGCCGCCAGTTTCCGTCAACTCCGCCAAGGGAAGCGGACAGGTTTAGCACGCCATAGGCTTTCTGCGCGTTGAGTGGGTGGTTAAAGAATGAGAAGTATACCTTGCTCTGCCACTGGTAGTCGGCGCGGAAGATGGCTTGCAGACTATTGCCGATCGGCAAGGTGTAAATTCCAGAGGTCGTAAATTGCCACTCCGGTGCCCGCGTCAGCCTGTTGCCAGACAGGTCGCGCAGACCGAGCTCAGGATAGATCAGGTCGTTCGTCTCGAGTTCGTCGTATGTGGCGTCGAGCCAGGTTCCCGCGGCCCTCAGCATCAACTGATCGGTAGCGGCCGCGTCGATGGATGCCTCAATACCCTTTATCGTGGCGCTGCTCGCATTGATCACGTTCGGCAGCAGTACACCGGTGGTTTCGTTCAGAATGCGCAGGTTTTGCTGCACATTGGTGTAGTCCATGTAGAAGCCGGTCAACGAGGTCTGAACGCGGTTATCCAGCAGATTCGCCTTCACACCCGCTTCGTAGTTCCAGATGAATTCCGGCTCGAATTCGTCGAACGTACCGTCCGAGGTCGCGAAGGCATTGATGCCGCCGGCCTTGAAGCCGCGCGATACACTCGCATAAAATAACAGGTCAGGATTCGGCATGTAATCGATCGCGAAGCGGGGCGTGAAAGCTTCCCAGGCACGCTTCGCGTCCACGGTCGGCAGTGGAAAACCGGCAAAGAAATCGACTTCGCGATAGTGTTTTTCATCGTGGGTATAGCGACCGCCGACGGTAAGTCGCACCTCGTCGGAAAGCCGGTAGCGCCACTGCGTGTAGAAAGCGAATGAGTTCAGGGTCTGGTCGGCGGTGAAATCGAACGTATCCACCGGGAGGCCAGCACTGGGCAGCCCGAACAGCAGGGGCTCGTGCGATTTAGAGTTGAGGTAGATGCCCCCGAGGATGAGATCCAGCCTGTCCGATAAGTCCGTGGTCAGCGTCACCTCCTGAGACCGCTGCTCGACGTCGGTTTCCAGATAATCGAAGACTGCGAGAGTATCGACCAACGCGCCACCGAACTGGCCGCTGTTCTTGTTCGCGACATAGCCAGTAATCGAGGTGAGATTGGTGGTGAGACCAAGGTCCCAGCTTAGCCGCAGAATTCCCTTTTCGCCCTCGACGCGGCGATTCGATGGGTAGTTGGCGCTAAATGTTCTCGCCTCCCTGTCATAGTCGACCGAACCGATCGCCTCGGCATAGGACGGCCGGTCAGGCCTTGCGCGGCCGAGACCGAAGATCATCGGTGAGGAATCGTCGATAAACTTCTCAAGGATAAGGCTTGCCGTGAAATCGGGGCTGAATTTGGCGAGAAGTGTAGCCCGCGCCTTGAAATTGTCGGCATTGTTGAACGTCTCGCCGGTGAGCGTGTTCGTGGCCCAGCCGTCCGATCTTTCCCGGCGGACCGCCAGCCGTCCCAGGAGGACATCGCCTGCAAGCGGGCCGCTTATCATGCCCTCAGCCATCCGGTAGTCGAAGTTGGCGACCGCAGCCCTCACGCGCCCTTCGAATCGGCTGGTCGGCAAGGCGGAATAAATGTTGATGGTGCCGCCGGTTGCGTTGCGCCCTGCAATGGTCCCCTGGGGACCCCTCAGCACCTCGATGCGCGCCACATCCATGAATGCGGCATCGAACATGGTCGGACTTGAAAAGGGGACACCGTCCTGTGCGATGGAAACGCCGGGTTCGGAACTTATGTTGATAAGCTCGGCGCCCACCCCGCGGATGGAAACGAAGTTGTCGATTGGTCCTTTTCCGAACTGGAGATTGGGCGAGACCTGCTTCAGGCTTTCGATATCGGTGACGCCGGCGTTCTCCAGCTCTTCTCCGGTAAAGGCCGAAATCGCGATGGGGACGCTCTGGGCACTTTCAGCACGTTTTTCCGCTGTGACGATGATTTCACCCAGCCGCTCGATGTCAGCCTCACCTTGTCCTGCTGGGTTTCGGCCGGAATTCACATCCTGTGCTGAGGCATGCGTTGCAGCCGCGGCCAAAGCGATGGTGGTGAGCACGCACGAAGCGAGCTGTGCCCGGGCGGAAATGAAGCGCATTTCTTTCTCCCCAAAAAGAATCTGTTCATTTATTTAGCACTAAGTCAGTGAAATTGGTACGGCATTGATGGCCCGCTTGCAAGTCCCTTCGCTTTCGCTCTTCCGATCCCAGGAAGATGCTGGTTTATTCAGTGGTAAATGAGCTAAGTATCAGGCGTTTGCCGAATAAGCCGGACAGAGCAGAGCTTCCCAGCGACGGGTTGGCTTCCGGCGTCGAGCAATCGGAACCGCAACCAGAGTCAGAGGTCATGACCGCAGCACCCAGACCAGCCAACCGCAAGACTCGCGCCGAACAGCGCGCGGCGACATTGAAGACGATCCTGGACACCAGCGAGGAACTGTTTGCTCAACTCGGCTATTTCGGTGTCACCATCAAGGACGTCGCCAATCGGATGGGCACACATCCGGCGCTCATCCATTACTATTTCGACGGGAACGACGCCAAAAAGGCGATGTTCGACGCAGTGTTCGAGCGTCGCGTGGCCTATGCGGTAGAGGCGCGAACGGCGGGGCTGGATGCCTACGAGGCGGAGGTGGGCGACCGTCCGACGATCGAGGGGGCGCTCCGAGCCTATTACGACAGCGCTTTCGACGTCTATATGGACGACCACGACAATTGGCGCAGCTTCGGGCGGATCTTCGCTCAAGTGAACAACGCGCCCGGTTATGGCGCGGAAATGATGGACGCCTACTTCGATCCCCTTGTGCTTCGACTGATTGGCCTTCTGCAGAAGGCCAAGCCCGATGCCTCGCCGGAAGACCTGTTCTGGAGCTTCCAGTTCACCTCCGGCGCCTATTCGCTGATCCTTTCGCGGACCGGACGAATCGACCGCCTTTCAAGCAACCTGTGCAAGTCCGACGATTTCGCTGCTGTCCGGGAGCGGTTTGTGACGTTTATGGCGGGCGGTTTCGAGGCCCTGTACAACCGACGCAAGGGCGCAAAGTAAGCTGGACGTCCCAGGTCCGTTGGTGAGCAAGCGCTCATCGGCCCATGTTAGCGAGGCGTTCATCGCGCAGGGCGGATCGGCGCACTTTCCCGGCGTCGTCGCGCAGCGATTGCATAGTGAACTCAATGGACTTGGGAAGTTTGTAGCGGGCGAGATGATTGGAAACGAATGAGAGGAGTTCCTCCTGTTCGATCGTTGCTCCCTCAACGGGCTGCACGATCGCATGGACTAAGGCGCCCCATTCCTCGCTTGGAAGCCCGATCACCGCACTCGTGCGGACATCGGGATGCGCATCGATCGCGGCTTCGACTTCTGCTGGATAGATATTGGCACCCCCTGATATGATCAGATCGTTCCGGCGATCCGACAGGTAAAGGTAGCCTTCTTCGTCGATCGACCCCAAGTCGCCGTTGGATTCCCATTCACCGATCCGTCGCGAGGGACTTTCAAGGTATCGATACGTCGATCCTACCCCGGTATCCGGCCGAAAATAGACCTCACCCACCTGGCCCGTGGGGCATTCGCGGCCCTCTTCGTCCAGGATTTTCATGCGGAAGCCTTCCCGCACTTTTCCGACCGAGCCTTCGTGTTCGAGCCAATCTTTGCCAGAAATGATTGTTGAGCCAATCCCCTCTGTGCTTCCATAATACTCCCAGACCCGTTCGCTGCCGAGCCAGTCGATCCAGGCCTTCTTGAGCCATGGCGCGCATGGCGCAGCCATGTGCAGCATCATCCGAAGGCTGGGCAGGGAAAAGCGCGACAGGATATCGGGGCCCAATTGCCAGATGCGGTGCATCATCGTGGGCACCATCGTTACCCAGTTGACTCCGTACTCCTCGATCAACTCCAGCGAGCGCAGCGCATCGAAACGCCCCATCTCCACGATCGTCGCGCCGACGAACAGGCCCATCGTGATGCAGTGGAAGGGAGCATTATGGTATAGCGGTCCGGGATTGAGGATAACGTCTCCCGGCCTTTGGCCGAGAAACCCGTTCTGCGGGTTCCATCGCGCCGCCATGGCATCGACGATGACCTTGGGCCGCCCGGTTGACCCTCCGCTGGTCATGGCCTTCCAATGGGACGCCGTCGCTTCGGGCAGAGGTTCCGCCGACAGATACTCATGCGCGCGTGTTGATCCGGGGACCGACGGAAGATCGGTCCGGGGTGATTCGCCGACGAACAGGCTTGGCCGGACGATCTCCAGGATCGCGTTTGCCTCCGCCGGCGGCAGCTTTGCCGAAACGATGTTGGGCGTGGCGCCCAGCTTCCAGATTGCGAACACTGTTTCGTAGAAGTCGAGGCCATTCGGCAACGACACGGTTACAAAATCGTCCTTGCGGACGCCGTGTCTCGCCAGCAGCCGAGCGCGCCGGTTAGATTTCGCGTCGAGTTCGGCGAAGGACAGCCGCTTATCGCGAAAGATCAGTGCGATCCGGCCAGGTCCAGCGGATGCATGGTATTGCAGCAAGGATGCCAGAGGGATCTCGTCAGACATGTCCTGATTTCCTGTTTCAGCTTTGCCGTGCGTGTGCGTGACGATGCTCTCCTTTCGGATGCATCTACTGGTTGATTTAGTGCTAAGTTAATATAATTGTCGCGCGGGTGAGGTAAAGCGCATCTTGAAAGGCTTGAAGGACCTAACCGCCCATCAGGCCCTGATACAGGGCGCCGAGGCTTGGCAGCTCCCGGACGTGGCTGCGCCTGACCGAGCCTGGGTGACAGACATCACCTACATCCGCACCCTGGAAGGCTTCGCCTAGCTGGCCGTCGTGATCGACCTGTACTCCCTCGCGTGGTAGGCTGGTCGATGCAGAGCCGCCAGACCGCCGATGTGGTGCTGCCGGCTCTGCACATGCGGTATGGCGGCGGAAACCGAAGCAGCGGGTGCTGATCCACTCGGATCAAGGCTCGCAGTTCACCAGCATGGACTGTGGGCCGCGCTTATAAGGGCCATACAAAACACGCGAGGATGCCCGGCAGGACGTGTTCGATTATATCGAGATGTTCTACAACCCGGTGCGCCAGAAAATCAGGAACAGGATGCTGTCGCCCGTCGAGTTCGAACGGCAGCAAATATTGAAAGCAGAAAGCGTCTAGAAGACTAAGGGCTACTCAGTTGTAGCCCCGGCCAATCGTCCCAAGCGCAGTGGCATCTCACGCACAAAAGAAAGGCCGCCGATTAAGGCGACCGTTCTTCACTTGAGCTGGAGGCTCAGCGCTGACGCTCGTTCTGGCTGTCTTCACGGCGCTCGGGCTGGCCCTGCTGGCGACGCTGATCGTCAGGGTTGCTCTGTTCCTGTTGAGGATTTTTGCCGGGCTGTTGGCCGGGATTCGGGTTCGGGTTCTGATTTCCCATGGGACTTCCTTCCAATTGATCCGCCGGAACGCGGACGTTCTGGAGAAACGGGAAGCATGCAAACCCGTTCCATGAAACGGGGTGAACCGATCATCATGGCAGGCCTGATGCCGCTGACCGAGAAGTGATGCGGGAGAGAGCCGCGCCGGAAGGGCCGACGGTGGGAGCCGTTCCGCCCACCGGGCCCGAGGGATAGGTCAGGACAATCAAGATCGGGCGCGTGATCGCCCCGGCGGCGCGCCTGCACGACGCGCCCTCAAAACGTCCCCGCTTTCGGTGACTTGAACGTGATGGCTGCTCTGAACGACGATCAGCACAACAGAAATTGCGTTTCCAGGGGGCGAAACGGAGGTGGCGTCTCGCCGGTCCGGAACGGGAAGCCATCTGAGGGTGGTTCAGGAGGGGGAATGACTATGCGAGTGAGGACGGATACGGCGTTCGGAAGCAACAGTTTACGAGTGACATCGATGATTGCGCTGCTTGCATCGGCAATACAGGCGCGGGCGCAAGAAGGTCCGGCTGTCGCGGCGGACGAAGCGGTCGACGGCGGCATCGGGGAGATTGTCGTCACGGCGCAGAAGCGCGATCAGTCAGTGCAGGACGTGGGCATCACCATGTCGGTGCTTTCGTCGGAGGCGCTGGCAAACGGCGGTGTCACGTCGGTTACCGACATTGCCGGCATGGTACCCAACGTGCAGGCGAACTATGGCGCGGGCCAGGTCGCGTTCAATGTGCGCGGCATCGGCACCAATGAGTTTTCGGCGAATCTTGATTCTCCAATCGCGGTGCATCTTGATGAAGTGTACCTTATCCAAGACCTTCATGACCGGGCTTCTGCTGTTCGATGTCGACCGGGTAGAGGTGCTTAAGGGGCCCCAGGGGACGCTCTTCGGGCGGAATGCCACTGGGGGCACGGTCAATTTCTTCTCGCGCCGACCGCAGACAGATTTCGGGGCAGGGGCGAATGTCAGCTACGACAACTACCGCACCGTGCGTTCAGAAGCCTATGTCACCGGGCCGCTTGGCGGCGATTTTTCGGCGCGTCTTTCCGGCCTCTATGTCGATCAGGACAAGGGCTATTACCGCAACCTCACGCTCGGCCGCCGCGAAGGCGAAGAGAAGAAGTGGGCGCTGCGCGGGCAGGTGGCGTGGGATAACGGTGTCACGAATGCGCTTCTCACGGTGAACGCCGGGCGCCAGTGGGGCACGCTGCAGCCTTACGAAGGCGTCGGCATCTTCACGCCGGGTTCGCTTGCGGATGGCGCCCCGGTGCTCTGCGCGCCCTATGCGGCGGGCGCTGCGTCAGGCGCTGACGTGGGCTGCGTGCGCGGCACGGACGGCCTCTTTCCGGGCGACGACGATCCGTACACCTCGAACAACAATCGCCTGCACACGGTAAAGAACAAGAGCCTCGGCACCACGCTACGCATCGAGCACGATCTCGGCGAGAGCACGCTCACCTCGCTCTCCAGCTATCAGCATTTCCGGCGGATGCAGCACGAAGATTCAGACGGAACGCCGGTCGATACGCTCGATGTCGATTACTACAACCGCATCAACCAGTTCACGCAGGAGGTGCGTCTCACTTCCTCAGGCGAGCGGACGTGGAACTATGTCGTCGGCGCCTACTACGAGCACGACGATTACAAGAACGGCGACTATCTCACCGTCGGCTACGGCGCGGCGCCCGGCTACTACAGCCCGTTCACGCAGAAGGTGGATGCGCTGGCGCTGTTCTTCCACAACGATGTCGCGCTCACCGATACGCTCGGCCTCACCGCGGGCGTGCGCTACTCGCGTGAGAAGGTGAGCTTCGACGGAGGCACCTACGCGGGCACCGGCCGCACTGGAAGCCCGATCCGTCCATCTGCGATCATCGCGACGCTTGCCGAGGCGGATGAATCGCGCACCGATGACGCCGCGACGTTCAAGGTCGGCATCGAATGGAAGCCGGTGATCAATTCGGCCTCGGTCGATAAGCTGATGGTGTTCGCGAACGCCTCCACGGGCTTCCGTTCGGGCAGCTACAATGGCGAATTCGTCGGCAGCCCGGAGGCGCTCACCTCGCTCGCACCCGAGAAGATCACGGCGTACGAGGCGGGCTGGAAATCGATCCTGTTCGGCCGTTCGCTGCTCTTCAACGCGTCCGCCTATCACTACAAGTTCACCGACGGCTTCATCAACGTCGACAGCACCACTTCGCCGATCCCGATCACCATCAACGCGGCGAACATCTCCACCTACGGCGTCGAATTCGATCTGCAGTGGCGGCCGGTGGAGCAGCTCAGCTTCGGCATGGGTGGCGGTTGGCTGCAATCGAAGATCGACAGCGACATCAGCACCGGCGGCCTAAGCCTGAAGGGCAACCGCACCGTGCAGTCGCCCCGCTGGACCTACAATGCCCAGGCGACCTTCACGCAGCCGCTCGCCGGCGATCTCGAACTCGCGCTCACCGGTGATGCGAACTATCGCTCCGCGCAGTATTTCGAAACGACCAATTCGCCGAACAGCCTCGAGCCGGGCTACTGGCTGGTGAACGCGCGGCTGGCGCTCAACGGGCCGGATGATCGCTGGTCGGTGGGCTTCTTCGCGAAGAACCTGACGAAGACGACCTACCGCACCTATGTGAACGATCTCGCGGCCTTCGGCTTTCTGCTTAACATCCACGGCGCGCCGCGCACCTATGGTGTCTCGGCCTCGTTCAAGCTGTGAGCGCGGCAATGCAGGCCCCGTCCTCCGCTTGCGGCTACCAGCCCGGGTGGATTGATGATAGTCGTACGACGACGACTCGGTCACGGGCGAGTGATAGCGCCCCGGCTGGTCGCGGGCAGGGAGGCCGGAAGCGATTGAATCCGGGGGCAGGCGAGCTCGGTGTGATCGGACGCTTCATGTCCGACATCGATCGTGCGCGCTGTGTCGACGAAGCGGTCGATGTTCTACACGATGTCATCATCGGCCTTGGCTTCCCGCAGCTCGTCTACGGCTGGACGCGAACGCCGTGCCGCGTGGACGGCAAGTGGGCGGCAGTGCCGCTGCACACGCGGAACTTCCCCACGAAATGGGATCGTGACTGGGAGCGCCATAGCCCCCACGATCCTTATTTCCGGAACTCCTACGTCACCGGCGAAACAGACTGGAAGGACGTGCGGGATCGGCGCGAGGAGCTGAGCGTCGAGGAGCAGGCCTGTATCGATTATGCCGCCGATTGGGGTCTGCATCAGGGCCTTACCGTGCCGGTGGCGAGCCGCGGTCGCTTCGCTTTCGTCACGGCGGTGGGTGACCCCACGAACGGCAGCCGATGGCAGGATTCGGTGGGGGCCGCGCGGCCGCTTCTGAAGCTCGTGGCGCACTATTTCGACAGTGTCGTCGCGCAGCGCTTTCACGAGATGCCGGCGACCGCGCGTCCGCTCAGCGAGCGCGAGCTCGAGTGTCTCGCCTGGTCGGCACGCGGCAAGACGATCGAGGATATCGCCACGATCATCGACATCTCGCCCGAAACCGTCCGCATCTACCTGAAACGCATCAACCAGAAGCTCGATACGGTGAACCGGGCGCACGCCATTGCGCGTGCGGTCGCGCTCGGCCTGATCGACATCAAATGAAGTCGGGCCGCGCGCGGCCTCTTTCATCCACACGCGATCAGGGACGGGCTTTTCCACCCGGCGTTCGCGCTTGCCAGAAGGACATCGGCGTCATGGAGTATCCCGATCCGGTCAGGGACAAGCAGCTCGATTATTTCGCGGCGTTCGACCAGCGCATCCGCGCCCGCCTGCGGAGCCTAGTCAGCGATGCCGTGATCGAAGAGCATCGCCAGCGACCCCTCGGTCAGCATTCGGACGCGCTCGAACGGCTGCTCAACTATTTCCGGCGCGGCGGCATGGCGGGTAAGCTCGGCATCTTCCAGCCCGATCCGGCGGTGCCCGAATACCGGCTCGTCGTGTTTCCCGGGAGGCGAGGCGTGCCCGCGGCGGTGGAAGACGAGGTCTTCACTTCGCTGAATGCCGCCTATCATGCGGTGTTCCTGCGCCGCATCGCCCAGCTCCAGGCTGAATGAAAGAGACCACCATGAACAGACTGCTCGGCTATGCAGACCCGCTTGCGACACGCGCGGGCGAAACCGTGTCCTTCATGCTCTCCGCTGACGCCGCGACGCGTGCCGAAGTGCAACTCGTGCGCCTTCTCCACGGCGATGTGAATCCGGCCGGCCCCGGCTTTGTGGAGCAAGAGGTTGCCTCAACGCTGCCCGCCGAAATCGAGGTCGTGCCGCAGGCGATCCATCGCGGATCCTACGCGGCAGTGCCACCGTCTGATATGCTCGCGGATCTGCCGTCTGCCACGCTGCATGCCTTCATCTGTCCCAGCCTTCCGGGCGCTGGCGAGCAGGTGCTCCTCAGCTGCGGCGACGGCGCGGCAAGTGGCTACAGGCTGCAGATCGGTGCCGACGGTCGGCTCGGCATGCGCGTTGGCGGTGCTGAGCTGGCGCTCGACCGGAAGCTGGTGGCGAACTGCTGGTATTTCGTGGCTGCAAGCTGGGACGCTGAAACGGGCCGCATGGCGCTGATGCAGAAGAGCCGCATCAACCGCTGGAATTCGAAGATTGGCCCCGTTGCGCCCTTCGACTTCGACGACAGCGCCGAAGGCGAAGGTGTCGTGTTCGTGCCGGCATCCGGCGCGCGCTTCCTGATCGGGGCATCGGCGGGTGATACGCCGTCAAATTTCTACAATGGCAAGATCGACCGTCCCGGCGTGCTCGGCGGCGTGGCGTCTGCCGATGTGCTTGCAGCGATAAGTGAAGGCAAGGGACTGCCCGCAGCCGCGTCCGTCGCGTTCTGGGACACGACCGCAGGCTACACCGATACCGGCATCGGCGACGTGATTGAGGATATCACCCCGTCGAAGCTGCACGCGCACGGCGTCAACCGCCCGATCCGCGCGATGACCGGCTGGAACTGGAACGGTCGCGAGGACAGTTTCCGGCTCGATTCCTCCCAGTACGGCGGCATAGCGTTCCACGAGGATGCGCTCATCGATTGCGGCTGGCAGGCGACGCTCCGCTACTCCATTCCCGCCGACCTGCCGAGCGGCGTCTACGCGCTCCGCATCCGCAGCGGCGAGGCCGAAGACCACGTGCCGTTCTTCGTGCGCGCCGCGCAGCCGAAGGCGCCGATCGCGGTGCTGATGCCGACCTTCACGTATCTCGCCTATGCGAACGAGCATCTCGCTTTCGATGCGCCGATCGCGCAGGCGATCTGCGCCAACACACCCGTGGTGACGCCCGAGGAGTTGCAATGGAAGGAAGCCGAGGAGTTCGGGCTTTCGACCTACGACGTGCACAGCGACTACGCGGGCGTGTGCTATTCGTCGTGGCGGCGGCCGATTCTCAACATGCGCCCGCGCTACCGCATGCCCGCAACCGGCGTACCGTGGGCATTCCCGGCTGACCTGTCGCTGATCTGGTGGCTCGATCATGCCCGCTATGACTTCGAGATTTTGACCGATCACGATCTCGATCGCGAAGGACTGGACGCGCTCCGGCCCTACCGCGCCGTTCTCACTGGAACGCATCCAGAATATTATTCATCGTCCATGCTCGACGCGACCGAAGACTATCTCGCGCGCGGAGGGCATCTGCTTTATCTCGGCGGCAACGGCTACTACTGGGTCACCGCAGTGCGCCCCGAAGAGCCGTGGTGCATCGAGGTGCGCAAGCTCGACGTGGGTTCACGCGCATGGCAGGCGGCGGCGGGCGAGGGTTATCTCGCAACCACCGGCGAGCGTTCGGGCCTCTGGCGTTCGCGTGGCCGTCCGCCGCAAAAGATCGTCGGCGTCGGCTTTACTACCGAGGGTATGGATGAAAGCCAGCCCTTTGAGCGCTTGCCCGATAGCTTTGATCCCGAGGTGGCGTGGATTTTCGACGGTATCGGGGAGAACGAGCTGATTGGCGATTTCGGCCTCGGTCTCGGCGGTGCTGCGGGCCTTGAGCTCGACCGCTATGATCTCGCGCTTGGAACACCGCCGCACGCACATCTGCTCGCGGCCTCGTTCAACCATTCGGACAACTACCCACTTGTCTCCGAGGAAGTCGCGTACGCTTTTCCTGGCCGCGGCGGGACGCAGGATCCTCAGGT
>NZ_JACESP010000002.1 GCF_013911755.1 Sphingosinicella sp. | reverse complement strand
CCATGCAGACGAAGAGGTCGCGGAGGAACGGTGTCTGCACGTTGATGTGATTGGGCGTCAGGATCGAAAACAGCTCGTCGATCAGCCACCAGAGGCTTTCAGGAACCGGCGCCTGCAGGAAACCAAGCCATGCCGTGCCCGAGACCAGCAGAATGGCGAGCGCATTCCAAAGCGCCATCGGCAGCAGGATCGTCTGCGCCTTCCGGCCGATGAACCCGCGCCAGGACCGGATCGCCGCGCCGGCAACAAGATAGCCGGAGATCATGCCGAGCAGCGGTACGGCGCTGCGCCCGAACACCTCCATCAGCACGAGACGGAGCAGGCCTTGTCCGCTCGCAGCGGCCGCCGCGAGTTGCTCGCCGGTGAGGCCCGTCCACGCATGGACGTAAACGATACCGAGCACGCAAACGACACGAACAACGGAAATCGTATCCGAAAGCCGTGCGCCGAGAGGCTCCGCGCTCTGGTCTCGTCTTTCCCTATCCGTCGCCATCATCCCGCTCATGCTGAACAGACCGTCGGCCGTCAATTCGGAGCCAAGTCAACAATCCGCGAAACCGGGATATTCCCCTTCGGGCAGGCGTGGATTTCGTTCGTTCCGGCGCGTGGGCGCCGCTATGGCGCGATCAGTCTTCGGAATCGGCCTTCGCGATCTGGAAGTCCGAAGGGCTAAGCTTCAGGTCCCAGCGCGTACCGTCCGCCTTGCGGGCGTCGTCGACCTCGAACCAGGGGCCGTCATCGTCAAGCTCGATCTCTTCCCAGCTCGTGTAGCCCGCAGCGCGGAGCGTGGCGGTGAGCTTTTCGAGCTCGCTCGCGCTCGGCTTGCGGTCGGCGAGCGCGGGCGACGACAGGACCGAAAGGACGGCGGCAACCGTACCGAAACGGGCGATGCTGCGAAACATGGCGTGTCTCCTCTTGGCTTCATATGCCGTCCGTAACGGCGGACGATGCAAGAGGGTTCCCGCGGCCTTATTCAGCAGGCTCCAGCAGGCGCTCCTTCGCGATCTTTTCGCGCCAGACGAGGGGGGCGAGGTGGTGGACGTTCTTGCCCTCGCTGTCGACCGCGACGGTGACGGGGAAGTCCTTCACCTCGAACTCGTAGATCGCTTCCATGCCGAGGTCTTCGAAGCCGACGACCTTGCTGCGCTTGATGGCGCGCGCGACAAGGTACGCCGCGCCGCCGACCGCCATCAGATAGGCGCTCTTGTGATCGCGGATCGCGTCCACCGCCATCGGTCCGCGCTCGGCCTTGCCGACCATCGCGGTGAGGCCCTGTTCCAGCATCATGCGCGTGAACTTGTCCATGCGGGTCGCGGTGGTGGGGCCGGCGGGGCCGACGACCTCTTCGCCCACGGGATCGACCGGGCCCACATAATAGATCACGCGGCCCTTGAACTCGACCGGCAGCGGCTCGCCCTTCGCCAGCATGTCCTGGATGCGCTTGTGCGCGGCGTCGCGCCCGGTGAGCATCTTGCCATTGAGCAGCAGGCGGTCACCCTGCTTCCAGCCTTGCACGACCTCGGGCGTCAGCGTGTCGAGGTCGACGCGGATCGCTTCCTTCGAAGGCGTCCATTCCACCTTCGGCCAGTCGGCGAGGTCCGGTGCTTCGAGATAGGCCGGACCGGAACCGTCGAGCACGAAGTGCGCGTGGCGCGTCGCGGCGCAGTTCGGGATCATCGCAACCGGCTTCGAGGCCGCGTGCGTCGGGCAATCGTAGATCTTGACGTCAAGCACGGTCGCGAGCCCGCCGAGGCCTTGGGCGCCGATGCCGAGCGCATTCACCTTGTCGTAAATCTCGATGCGCAGCGCCTCGATCTCGCTCTGCGGCCCGCGCGCCTTGAGTTCGGCCATGTCGATCGCTTCCATCAGCGATTCCTTGGCGAGCAGCATCGCCTTTTCCGCCGTGCCGCCGATGCCGATGCCGAGCATGCCGGGCGGGCACCAGCCGGCGCCCATCTGCGGCACCATCTCCAGCACCCAGTCGACGATGGAATCGCTGGGGTTCAGCATCTTGAACTTGGACTTGTTCTCGCTGCCGCCGCCCTTCGCCGCGACTGTGATTTCCACCGTGTCGCCGGGCACCATTTCGACATGGACGACCGCGGGCGTGTTGTCCTTCGTGTTCTTGCGGGAAAACGCCGGGTCCGAAACGATCGAGGCGCGCAGGCGGTTTTCCGGGTGGAGGTAGGCGCGGCGCACGCCTTCGTCGACCATTTCCTGAACGGTTTTCGTGGCTTGCCACTGGACGTTCATGCCGATCTTCACGAAGGCGGTGACGATGCCCGTGTCCTGGCAGATCGGGCGGTGGCCTTCCGCGCACATGCGGCTGTTCGTTAGAATCTGCGCAATCGCGTCCTTCGCGGCCGGTCCCTGCTCCAGTTCATACGCGCGGCCGAGTGCGCGGATGTAGTCCATGGGGTGGTAATAGCTGATGTACTGAAGCGCGTCGGCGACCGACTCAATGACGTCTTCTTCGCGGATCACCGCCATGCAAAAGCCCTCTCGAAAAGACCGGTTTGGGGCGGTGATTAGCGACGCAGCCGTTTCCCGTCTACCGGTGCTTTGCGCGGACCTGTGCTGCCGCGCTGCGATGTGGAAGCGGTATCCTCAGCGAGCGCCACCGCTTACCCGTCCGCACCTCGATCGCTAAACCGATCCTTACCCATCCCGCCTTTTCAAAGGAGCGTATCGAAGGTTTGTTGCTCCACCAGATGAAAGCGATCAGTCGTTCAATGCCGGCTTCCCGATAAGCCTGCGTTGCAGCGCGGATCGTGAGAGGGGCATAGCCTTTGCCTTTGGCCCGGTCGTCGGTTGCGATGTCCACCAGGGCGACTTCGTTTGCGCGAATGGGCCATGTCGCATTGTGACGATATTGATCGGGCGAGGCGAAGTGGGCCACGCAAACGGGGCCTTTGTCGTCAGAAAGGACAAACCCGGCGAGGCCGCCTTTGTGAAAGCTCAGCGTGTTCCGAAACTTGTGGCTTGAGCTTTCCAGAATAGCCTGCGTCTGCGTTGCCGTGAGTGGCCCCAACGACAGGCCGTCGTTCAGTGGGGCGGCTTCACAACCGGCGACCGACGCGTAAATCCAGTTGACGCGGTAGTCCGAAAACGTTCGGGCGAGAAGCGCTTTCAGGCAGTCTTTTGCAGTCATCGTCTCAGGAAGGCGCCGATTTTGGATTTTAAGCCAAAGCGCTCCGCAGTTTTGCGCGCAGCCGCCACACTTGCATTGAAGGTGTCCAGGGTTCTTATCAGAATTTTGTTCGAAATTGCGGGCTTAAGCATAAAAAAAGTGCAGGCGGTGGCTGATCCCGTTGCAAACATCTTTTTATGGGAACCTTCGCCTTCGGTAAAGTCAAAGTACCTATAGCGCTGTTCCTCAAACAGAGTTTTCAATGCCTCGAGTTGAAGAATAGTTCCCGTTGAAAGATGTGCATAATCCGGGTCATATCCAAGATAGGTATAAGAGATAATGCCGTCTTTTACGGGAAGATACAAATAGCTCGCGGGTTTGCCATCAATGAACATGATGAAGCTTCGAATACGGTCCTGGTTTGCAAGCGCCGTCATGCGCGCGATGTCTTCGGGCTTTTCCGGAAGCCCGGCGTTCAACAGCCTGCCTTGATAGGTTCGACGGGAAAGCGGCAGGGCATGTTCCAGAAAGGCTGTAAATTCGGCGCCCGTATGGAAACCGCGGATGTCGAGCTTTCCGCCGCACACCTGCTCAAGTTTGCGTTTCTTGCGGCCAAACGTCGACCGGGTCTTGGATGAAAATTTTCCGAGATAGTCGTCATACGTGCCTGCCATATCAATGAAGCAGCGATCATATTGTCGGGGTTTCCCGATTATGAAATCGGCGTACTTCTGCCGAATTTCAGCGACCTGCTCGGCGGGGACGGAATGGACATCGTAGCCGTGGGCTTCGGGATCGAGATCCGGAAACGGGGGGCGCACGCCCGAGAGAATGTTATCCAGCGTGTAGGATACAGGCTGAAGGCGCCGCGACACTGAAGCGATTGTCCGCGATCCCACGGTAAAATTGAGATTGATGGGCCTCGTTGTCATTTGACACCGTAGAGGTGGTTGCCAACCGCCTGCTCTATCATGCGCCATCCGGTTCTCAGGACGTTGTGCGGGAGCAGCGGGGGATGGGCCGCAGTTTCCGGAATGCCGGGCGGGTTCTCACGGTAGGTGGCGGTATGAAGGTCGCTGTGCATTTCAATGGCCTTGCAGATACGCTCGAAGCGCCTTTTCACGATCGCATTCGTTCTTTCGCGGTTGAGACCCGTGATCTCGAAGCTGTGCGAGACAATGGTGAACTGCGTGCGTCCCGATCGTGCGGCGTGGCGGAGGGCTGCGATCATCTCCTGCACCGAAAGGGCGGTAATCTGCGCATGGCGTCTTTGTCCAAGGCTCCAGATGGCACTGATCGGAACCTCGATAATGCCCAGATATTCCGTTGCTTCCTGCAACTCGGGTGGGAGATCGATCCGGCAGGGAGAGGTCCTCATACCGGGATTGAAGCTGGTATCGTAACGAAGTCCGATGGCCTTCAGCGCGCGCAGCGTATCGTTGTTGGCACCGTAGTTGCCTGCTCGGAATGCTTGCGGTGCGGGCGCGCCGGCTTCGACAAGAAGGTCGCGGGCAAGAGACAGAAGCTCTATCTGAGCATTCAGGGAGAAGTCCCTGATATTGTTTCCTCTTTCCGGGGTGGGAACACGCTTTTCATCGACGTGACGTAACCATTCCGTGTGAATTTGCAACTGCACGTCATGCCCTCGCTCCACGATGGGTTCGACAATCCGGGCGATGGCGTCCGGCCCAAAGATCAGCGCCGGAATGGGATCGACAAAGAACACACCTTTCAATCCGTGCCGTTCCAGCACGTCCATCTGGTAATAGATGCCGACCTCGCCGTCTCTGGTCGTGCCGCGAATGGCCTTGTCGAAGTTTTCCTGCCAGCCGGAGGCTCCCGACGTGCGGAAGACACCTTGCAGGTATTCGGTATCCACGGTGATATAGACGGCGGTCATTGAGGAGACTTCGTTCGTGCTGTGTCTGAAGGGCTTCTGACACGATTCTCTATCATCTATGATGACAGAGAATGCTTACCACAACATGTGTTTCGGGGTTGCACGACCGACGCTTTGAAGGGCGCTGATTATCGGAAACGTGAAGCGATTCAGCTAAGTGCCTGATCTCGTCACAAAAACTTAAATTGTGTAAAAACCCCCTTGCGTTAGGCGGCGCTTCACCACAAAGTCTGGTTCTGGGACCGGGGGGTCACCACAACAGCTTGTGTCACACGGGAAACGATACGTTCCCGGGGCAGGGCTGGTTTTGCCCCCTTGGTCTGGCGAGAAATCGCC
The DNA here is from genome assembly GCF_013911755.1 of Sphingosinicella sp. Taxonomy (GTDB): domain Bacteria; phylum Pseudomonadota; class Alphaproteobacteria; order Sphingomonadales; family Sphingomonadaceae; genus Sphingosinicella. Next base: position 269,367 of record NZ_JACESP010000002.1, on the reverse strand, counting down.
GGGGCCTGTGAATTACGAGGATATCGGGGACGGCGCGACATCGCCCGTATCCGTTGCGGGAAAGACCCGCTACCCCATATTCGCAGCACCCCTTGACGGATGTGGAACGAAGCAGGAACATAGGGGAGTCGGCTCAGATGGATTTCAGTGGCGTGGATACGGCGACTCTTGACGGCGATGACGTTGCAGCCACGGCGCGCCCGCGCGGTGCGGCGGCGCATGCCGTCGAGATCGATCACAGCCGGGATGCGCTGCTCACGGATTTCGGCCGCCAGACGCTGGAGGACCGCTACCTGCTGCCCGGCGAGCGGCCGCAGGACCTGTTCGCGCGCGTTGCCGCAGCGTATGCTGACGACGGCGACGATGCCCACGCGCAGCGCCTTTACGATTATATCTCCCGCCTGTGGTTCATGCCCGCGACGCCTGTGCTGTCGAACGGCGGCACCGGGCGCGGCCTGCCCATCTCCTGCTACCTGAACAGCGTGTCGGACAGCCTCGAAGGCATTGTCGGCACGTGGAACGAGAACGTCTGGCTCGCCTCCAAGGGCGGCGGCATCGGCACCTACTGGGGCCATGTCCGCGGCATTGGCGAGCCTGTGGGCCTCAATGGCAAGACGTCGGGCATCGTCCCGTTTGTGCGCGTCATGGATTCATTGACACTGGCGATAAGCCAGGGATCGCTGAGGCGGGGATCCGCAGCTTGCTACCTCGACATCTCGCACCCGGAAATCGAAGAGTTCCTCGAAATCCGCAAGCCTTCCGGTGATTTCAACCGCAAGGCCTTGAACCTTCATCACGGCGTCCTCGTTACAGACGCTTTCATGGAGGCCGTGCGAGATGGTCTTCCCTTCGATCTGGTCAGCCCCAAGGACGGTTCGAAGCGGGGCGAGGTGGATGCGCGCGCGCTGTTCCAGAAGCTGGTCGAGACCCGGCTGGCGACGGGCGAGCCGTACATCATCTTCATCGATCACGTGAACAACACGATGCCCAAGCACCAGCGTGACGTGGGCCTCAAGGTCACGACATCGAACCTGTGCTCGGAAATCACGCTGCCGACGGGCGTCGATCAGTACAACAAGGACCGCACGGCGGTCTGCTGCCTCTCCAGCCTCAACCTCGAAACCTGGGACGAGTGGTCGAAGGACAAGCTGTTCATCGAGGACGTGATGCGCTTCCTCGACAACGTGCTCTCCGACTATATCGCGCGCGCGCCGGACGAGATGGAGCGCGCCAAATATGCCGCGATGCGCGAGCGTTCGGTGGGTCTTGGCGTCATGGGCTTCCACAGCTTCCTGCAGGCGCGTTCGATTCCGTTCGAAAGCGCGATGGCGAAGTCTTGGAACCTCAAGATCTTCCGCCACATCCGCACGCAGGCGGACGAAGCCTCGATGCTCCTCGCGAGCGAGCGCGGCGCCTGCCCGGATGCCGAGGACATGGGCGTAATGGAGCGTTTCTCCTGCAAGATGGCGATCGCGCCGACCGCGTCGATCAGCATCATCTGCGGCGGCACCTCGGCGTGCATCGAGCCGATTCCGGCGAACATCTACACGCACAAGACGCTGTCGGGCAGCTTCACCGTGAAGAACCCGCACCTTGAAAAGCTGCTCGAGGAGAAGGCGAAGAACAGCGACAAGGTGTGGAGCACGATCCTGGAGCGCGGCGGCTCTGTGCAGCACCTCGATTTCCTCACGCCCGACGAGAAGGCGACGTTCCGCACCGCGTTCGAGATCGACCAGCGCTGGCTGCTCGAACTCGCCGGCGACCGCACGCCCTATATCGATCAGGCGCAGAGCCTCAACCTGTTCCTGCCGGCGGACATCGAGAAGTGGGATCTTCTGATGATGCACTACCGGGCGTGGGAACTTGGCATCAAGTCCCTCTACTACTGCCGCTCCAAATCCATGCAGCGCGCGGGCTTCGCGGGCGGCGTGGAGGCGGACAACACCATCAACCTCAAGCAGATCGAGGTCGAGGTGAAGGATTACGACGAGTGCCTGGCCTGCCAGTAGGCGTGATCAAAGCGATACTTTGATCTTGGGAAACGGTGTAAATTCGGGTCGGTTTGAATTTCGGCCCGCAACGGGAAAGTAACGGCGATGCCTCTTCTGCAAGCCTCCAAGCAGTACAAGCCCTTCGAATATCCGTGGGCATACGACTATTGGAAGCTCCAGCAGCAGCTCCACTGGCTGCCGGAGGAAGTGCCGCTCGGCGAAGATTGCCGCGACTGGGCGCAGAAGCTCTCGGATCACGAGCGCAACCTGCTCACGCAGATCTTCCGCTTCTTCACGCAGGCGGACGTCGAGGTGCAGGATTGCTACCACGAGAAGTACGGCCGCGTCTTCAAGCCCACCGAGATCAAGATGATGCTGACCGCGTTCAGCAACATGGAAACGGTGCACATCGCCGCCTACAGCCACCTGCTCGATACGATCGGTATGCCCGAAAGCGAGTACGGCATGTTCCTTCAGTACAAGGAAATGAAGGACAAGCACGATTACCTCGCCACCTTCGGTGTGGATACGGACGAGGATATCGCGAAGACGCTCGCGATGTTCGGCGGCTTCACCGAGGGGCTTCAGCTCTTCGCCAGCTTCGCCATGCTGATGAACTTCCCGCGCCACAACAAGATGAAGGGCATGGGCCAGATCGTCAGCTGGTCGGTGCGCGACGAGTCGCTGCACTGCGAAGGTATTATCAAGCTGTTCCACACCTTCTGCCAGGAGCGGGACTGCCTGACCCCGGCGATGCGCAAGGAAATCCGCGACACCTGCTATCACACGGTCGATCTGGAGGACGCCTTCGTCGATCTGGCGTTCGAAATGGGCCCGGTGCCCGGCATGACGCCCGACGACATCAAGAACTACATCCGCTTCATCGCCGACTGGCGCCTCGGTCAGCTTGGCCTGAAGCCGATCTACAAGATCGCTGAACACCCGCTGCCGTGGCTCGCGCCGCTGCTGAACGGCGTCGAGCACGCCAACTTCTTCGAAACCCGCGCCACCGAATATTCGAAAGCCGCCACCAAGGGCAGCTGGAACGACGTGTGGGACGCCTTCGACAAGCGCAAATCCGCCAAGATCACCACCGCCGCCAACGAGGCGGGCGACGCGCAGGGGCTGCTGGGGGTGGCGGAGTAGGGGTATAATAAAAGGCTGTGATGGGAACTCGGATTGAACAAGGTTGACCCATTTAGTTTAAGCGCCCGCCCTCCTTTTGCGAACTATGATATAGTAGTTTATTTTGGCGTTGGATTATTTTCAACGCCATTTTTATTTCGTTATATTGTTGCGCCTCTTGGAATTCCCATTCCCAGTTTTCCGGATTCAGTTTCTTACGGATTTGCGGATCAAATAATTAAATTTCTTACGTTTTCTTTCTTTGCTTATATATTTGGGCATTTAATTTCATATCAATCCGCGATATTTATAGAAAAATTTCTAGAAAACACGCTGGGAAAAACCAGTAAGTTTATCCTTTTATCGTGCAGATCGAATGCAAAAAATAGAAATGGCCTTTTCAGAAAATCAATAAAGAAACAATTATGTTATAATTTTTTTCAAATGCATTTTGTTGCTTCGTATTTTAGAGTATTGATTCATATTCCAGTTTTGCCTTGGTATTTACTAACTTATGCCGTTGGCATGTTTGGATTTTATGAAACTAGAATACCAAAGAATTTAATATACAAAATAAAATATAATTCTAAGATAATTTTTGGAAATAATTTTGTTATAAGTAGAAAATCGAGCTGGTTTCGTTGGATAGAATATTATGTTGCAAACAATGATCCGGTGGCCAATGCAAGAATGTATAACTATTTGGTAATATCTGGCTTGATGAGGTCTATATCATGGATATTTTTGTGTTCAATTTGGGGTGAAATATTTTTAATTTTAAGAAAATTCGTTTTGGAATATCCTGAAAAGTCAGATAGTCTAAATGAGAATTATACATTCTTGATAACTTTCTTTATACTTTATATTTCGTCATCAACTTCTTTTGCAAAATTCCTGAGACGCTACGTGGAAGAGGCGTTAATAGCTTTTGCCTTAAGTGAGAGCCTTCAAAGGAAAGAGTGAAGAGGCCCCGGCGCCGCCTCAGTGAAGCGATGTCAGCTACGCGTGGCACGCCTACTGACCCCTATATTCTCGCCGGCATCCAGCGCGGCTTTCAGTTCCGCCAGTTCGTCCGCCCGCACCTGATCTCGCCGGAACAAATCGCGCCGTCTCTCTCTCTCTCTCTCTCTCTCTCTCTCTCCTCAGCGCGCGCGCCGCATCAGCAGCCACAGGCAGGCGAGCACCACCACGATGTCGACGGCGACGAACGTCGTGCCGATCGGGGTCCAGCCGCCTTTGCCGGGCGGGTTCGCGGCGAAGGAGAGGGCCGCGCCGATCGCGGGCAGGATGAGCCCGGCCCAGAGTGCGCCGCGCGCGCCGCCGCGCCACAGGAACACGCCGATCAGAAAGTAGGCAACGCCGAACGCGGCGGCGATGGCGAGTTCGGGGCTCATCGGCCGCACGGCGAGCAGCGCGACGTGTCCGGTACCCGTTAACAGCATCAGCGCGCCCGCGCTCTTGCGTATGAAATCAGCGGTCATGATTGGTTCTCCCCCCGTCTGCACCCGTTTCGAACGGCGGATCGTGATGAGCCGCGCGGCGCGGCGCAACGTCTTCAAATGGACAGGAAAGAAATGCGGGGGACAGCAGGAGCGCGCTATCCCCCAAGGAGGAGGTGTTTACTGCGGGGAGGGTCCGCCGGCCCCTTGCGGAGGGTGGTGGGACGGTAGTCGCCGGCGGAACCTCGCCTCTGGTGGTACGCCATCGGGGCTTTCGGACTTTGACTTGAGTCAAACTCGTATCTGTGTGCAGCGGCTCGATGCAGAAAAAAAGAAAGGGCGCCTCCACGCGGGAGACGCCCTGCTTCGCGAACGCGCCGTTCAGGCGGCCTTGCCGATGGCGATTTTCCGGGCCTTCGAATCCTCCACGGCGGCACGCGGGACGCTCACTTTCAGCACGCCCTTGTCAAAGCTCGCGCTCACCTTGGCGGCATCGGGCGTGAAGGGCACTTGGAAGCGGCGGAGGTAGGTGCCGTGCGAACGCTCGACGAGGTGGTAACGCTTCTTCTTGTCCTCTTCCTCTTTCTCCGTCTTGTGCTCGGCCTTCAGCGTCAGCACGTCGTCGTCGAGCGAGAGGTCGATGTCTTTCTCGTCAATTCCAGGCAGTTCCGCGGTCAGCTCGAGGCCGGCGTCGGTCTCTGCAATGTCGACGCGCGGGTTGAGCAGACCGTCGCCGCGGAAGACAGCCGGAAGCTGCCATCCGCGCGTGACATCGTCGAACAGGCGCTCGATGTCGTGGCGAAGCCCGCCGAAGGGATCGGCGCTACGCGTCGGCGATCCGGAGCTGAACGGTGCAAGCGATTTCATAGCCATGTCGTGCCTCCTTTGGGTTCGAAAAAATCGGGCCAAGGCCGAATCAGACCGGGAAAAAAGGGGCGGGGGCCTTTGGCCGCAATCGCACTATGCACCGCCCCCGAGTCGGGTTGCCTTGCGGTGGATCAAACCGCGCGCGTTTAGCGCGCGATGTGCAGCAGCTTTTCGCGCGAGGTGTCGCCGCGCGCGACGCTGACGGCGGATTTGGGAAGGCCGAGCGCTTTTGCCACGAGTCGGCAGACGGCGGCGTTGGCCTTTCCGTCCTCGGGCGGGGCGGAAACCCAGACGCGGGCGCGCGGGCCTCCGGGCGTGTCTTCAACGACGATGCGCTCGCCGCCGCGCGCCTTCGGCGTCACCCGCACGGCGAGCGTGCCATCGGGCGAGACGAGCGCGGCGAGAGCGGTATCCACGGTTACCTGCCGACGAACAGGAAGCCGACCGCCGCCATGATGCAGCCGAAGGCGGCGAAGTGGCGCCAGTGCAGCGGTTCGCCGAGGTACGTCACCATGAACACGCCGAAGATGGTGAGCGCGATCGCCTCCTGCGCGATCTTCAGCTGTCCCGGCGTCCAGCCCGCGCCGGCGCCGATGCGGTTTGCCGGGACCGCGAGCGCATATTCGAAGAACGCGATGCCCCAACTGATGAGGACGATGACGAACATCGGCTTCGCCCCCGCCGCGCCGGCTTTCAGGTGCCAGTACCACGCGAAGGTCATCAGGATGTTCGAAAGGGTGAGAAGGACGATCGTCTGCATGGTTGCACGTCTTAGCGCGCGCCCGCGCGGCCCGCCACGGCTGTTCAGCTATCCGAAAGCGTTCCGGGGCATGGTGTTGAAGGGGAGCCGTTTTCCTGCTCCAGCGTTGGGCAGCCGAAGCGAACGCTTCCGTGACAAGGTTTGGAGAGATTATGAAAAAAGTCGTTTTCGCCGCGGTTGCGGCTTCGCTGATCCCGCTTGCCGCCGTGCCTTCGGCACCGGCTTTCGCCGATCCGCCGGACTGGGCGCCGGCGCACGGAAAGCGCGCCAAGGACCGGGATCGCTGGTACCCGGACGAACACTACCGCAAGGGCAACTACCGCGAGCGCCGCCTTGCAGCGAACGAAGAGATCTATCGCGGCCGCGACGGGCGCTATTACTGCAAGCGCAAGGACGGCACGACCGGCCTCATCATCGGCGGCGTGGCGGGCGGCGTGCTCGGCCACGAGATCGCGCCGGGGGGCTCCAAGACCGTGGGCGCCGTGCTCGGCGCGGTCGCGGGCGGTCTCGTCGGCAAGAGTCTCGATGACGGCGTGAAGTGCCGCTGACCTGTCGATAACAAGGCTTCCTGTCCGGCAGGCATTTGATAATGTGTTTGCCGGACAGGAGGCCTCATGACGAAACAGGGATTTATCGCGGGTGCGGCGCTGCTGGCACTCGCGGCTTGCGGCGGCAACGACGCAAGCGAGGCGTCGAAAGGCGAAGGCGAGGAAGTCGCGAGCGGTAGCGTTGCGACAGAAGACGGGGAGGCGCAGTACAGCGTGCGTCAGGACGGGGACACCTCGACCGTCACCGTCACCGGGCCGGACGGCCAGACCGGCAAGTTCATGAGCGGGGAGGGCGCCGCTGATTTCCTCCCCGATTTCGCGCCGCTTTATCCGGGTGCGAAGGTCGTCGGTGGCGCGGGCGGCGACTCGAACACGGGCAAGGGCGGCATGATCAATTTCGAAACGGGCGACGCACCCGAAAAGGTCATCGCCTGGTACAAGGCGGAGGCCGAGAAGTCCGGGCTCAAGATCGCCGGCGAGATGACGACGCCGGACATGCGCATGGTCGCCGCGGAGGACAAGGCGGGTGGGCGCAGCCTGCAGGTTCACGCTTCCGCGAAGGAAGGCGGCGGCAGCACCGCGAGCCTGATCGCGGGTACACAGTAGAGGTAATAACAGGTCCGTAAGGTTAACCATCAAAGTTTTGATGTTAACCGCGTTCGGCAAGACCTCGTTAGCTATTCCGGCCGCTAATGGTCCTCGGGTCAAGAAAACGCTCGGGAGTCTAGGGGCCATGGACAAGGTTGAACTCGCTGACGCGGTGTACGCCCGCGTCTTCCCTATGATCATCATCATTTGCACTGTCATCGGTACCGCCAGCTTCGCGCTGCAAAACTATTCGCAGGCGGTGTGTGCCTTTCTCGCGATCGGCCTTGCGATGAAGCTCAACGGCATCATCGAGCGCCGCCGTTTCGAACGCTCGGAACGACTCGCGGCACTCGGCTGGAACCGCGCACGCAATCCGCTCGGTTCTTACTGAATACTCCGTCCGAAGTTCGGTCGCGCCGCTCCCGATCCCGCTCGGGGGCGGCGTCTTCCGCTCACGGATTGGACAATTGACTAACTACTGAGGCTGCGACATCCTCCGCTCCGGGAAGTTCGAAAGAACGCCGGAAACCGGCAAAACGGGTGGGAGCAGCAGCTATGAAGACGATCACCGCGTTTGCCGCGTTGATGGCGACGGCCGCATGGACCGCGCAGGCCTTCGCGCAGCAGGCGGATGCTGTCGAAGACGACGTCACCGAAACCATTGTCATCACCGGCACGCGCATCAGCCGACCAGAGCTCGATTTCGCCAATCCGGTCACGACGCTGTCGTCGGAGGCCATAGCCCAGTCCGGCAAGACCAACGTCGCAGACTTCCTGACGCAGAGTCCTGCGCTTGTCGGGTCGCGAACCGGCAGCCTCACCGGCGGCTCCGAAACGGAATTCGGCGAAGCCGGCCTCAACCTCCTCGACCTCCGGAACCTCGGCACCGACCGCACTCTGGTGCTGGTGGATGGGCGCCGGCACGTGTCCTCGCTCGCAGGCTCGGCGGCGGTGGACATCAACGCGATCCCGACCGACCTCATCGAAGCGGTCGACGTGCTGACCGGCGGCGCGTCGGCGATCTACGGCGCGGATGGCGTCTCCGGTGTCGTCAACTTCCGCCTGAAGCGCGACTTCGAAGGCATCACCGCGCGCGGCCAGATCGGCATCTCGCAGCGCGGCGACGGCGGCAATCGCTACGGCGCGATCACCGCCGGCACCAATTTCTCGGAGGGCCGGGGCAATATCGCGGCCGCCTATGAGTACAACAAGGAAGACCGGCTAAACGAGCTGCGCCGCTCGCGGCTCACGAACCCGCGCGCCGCCGGCCTTTATCGCAACCAGGCCGATCTGCCCGACGATCCGAACATTCCGGACGTCATCCGCTACGACGATGTCCGCTATGCCGACAGTGCGCGCATGGGCGCGGTGGACGTGGATTTCGATTTTGCCTCGGACTTCGAAGGCAACGGAAATGTCTACGACCGCGGGCTCGTTCTGGAGGAATCGGGCGGCTACGCGCAGGGCGGATCGAGCACCCCGGTGGATGGTTACCAGGGTGACCTGTTTCCCGGCCTGGAGCGCCACCTCGTCAACGTACTCGGCCGCTATGAATTCAGCCAAGGGTTCACGCTCTTCGCCGAAGGCAAGTACGTCCGCACAAAGGCATGGACGCAGCAGCAGCCGACGTTCGACTTCTATCTTTTCCAGACGCCAGAAAACCCGTTCATGCCGGATTCTATCCGTAACGCGATCGTGCCGGGTGCCGCCGCTGCGTACTTTGAAGATCCCGATACGCCCGACGGCGTGCTGCTGACACGCGATCATTTCGACCTCGGCATCAATTTCGAGGAAAACCGGCGCGAGACGCTGCGCGGCGTGATCGGCGCGAGCGGCAAATTCAGCGAACGCCTGAAGTACGAAGTCTCCTACGTCTACGGTCAGACCAAGACGCGCACCGTGACCCGCGGCAACCGGCTGGAAGCGGAATGGCAGGCGGCGGTTGATGTCGTCAGCGATCCCGATACCGGCGCGCCGATCTGCCGGACCATGCTCGACCCCGACAATCCGTTTCCGAACTGTGTGCCTTACAATATTTTCGGCGAGTATCTCAGAGATCCGGCGGCGATCGATTTCGTGACGACCGACAGCATCAGCCGCGCCAAGGTCACGCAGCACGTTTTCTCGGGTTCGATTTCGGGCGACACGGGCGCGTTTCTGGAACTGCCCGGCGGCCCGATCGGTTTCGCGTTCGGCGCGGAATACCGCAAGGAAAGCAGCCGTTTCGATCCGGACCCGCTGATCGCCGACGGCCTCACCTGGGCACCTACCGTGCAGCCTGCGCGCGGCAGCTTCAACGTCAAGGAAGTGTTCGCCGAGATCAACGTGCCGATCCTGAAGGACGTGCCCGGCGCGCATCTGCTTTCGGTGGGTGGGGCGATCCGGCTTTCGGATTACAGCACGATCGGCGGAACGACGACATGGAAGGTGGACGGTGTCTATGCACCGATCCGGGACGTCTCCTTCCGAGCCACCTATTCGCAGGCCGTGCGCGCGCCAAACATCGCGGAATTGTTTGCGCCTGCCGACGGTTCGTCCAACTTCATCGTCGATCCCTGCGATACGCAGGAACTGAACAATGGCTCATCGACAAGGGAAGCGAACTGCGCGGCCATCCTGAGCGGCCTCGGCATTGATCCAACGACCTTCAGCCCTTCGAGCGATCCAAGCTCGACAGTGTTTACGGAGGGCCTCAGCAGCGGCAATCCCGATCTCAAGGAGGAGACGGCGAAGACCTGGACTGCAGGTGTCGTGCTGAGGCCGCGCTTCCTGCCGGGGTTCAGCTTTTCGGCGGATTGGTACGACATCAAGATCAAGGATGCGATCAACACGCCCGAAGCCGAGGAACTGACCGAACTGTGCGTCGATCAGCCGACGATCGACAATCCGTTCTGTCCCGCGATCACGCGCAATCCGGATACGGGCTTCATCACCGGCTTCGTGTCGCGTCCGGACAATGTCGCGCAGTTCCGCACGGCGGGCCTCGACGTGACGCTCGCTTACAGGGTCGCCACCGATACGGCGGGAACCTTCGGCGTCGCACTGACCGGCAATTACCTTGATCGGCTGGAGTTCGTCGCGACGCCCGGTGCCGACTTGAACTCGAACGTCGGCGAAGCAGACGAGTATGCCCCGCGCTATTCGGCAACGCTTGATCTCACATGGCAAAAAGGCCCGCTCACGATCGCCTATGGCATCAGCTGGTTCGACAAGACACGGCGCTTCCCGACCGAATATCTCACGGGCGATCCCGATTACGCAGACTCCAAATATCTTTGGGTCAAGGAAAAATGGGAGCACGAGTTTCAGGTGAGTTACGACGTCGGCGAACGCTTCGGCATTTACGGCGGTGTCAACAACCTGTTCGATGCGAAGCCGGGGTTTGAATACACGTCCTACCCGGTCTCCGCGATGGGACGCTATTTCTACATGGGCGCCACGGTTTCGTTCTGAGCGCGGAAACATGAGAGGGACAGGGGTTATGTACCGGATTCTGGGCAGTGTCTTGCTGCTGGCGTCGTCCAGCCTTGCTTCTGCGGCCCCCTCCGCCGTGGTGCCGGACGACTATTACCGGCTCACGGATGTCAGCGAGCCCACCTTCGCGCCCGATGGCGGCACGATCGCCTACACAGTCTCGACTCCCGATCAGGCGCGGGATGAGAAAACGAGCGATCTGTGGACCGTCCCGTGGAAGGGCGGAGCCGCCAAACCGCTCACAAGCACGGCGGAGGTGAGCGAATATAGTCCGCGCTACACGCCCGATGGCAAGACCATCGTGTTCCTCAGCGATGCCGGCGAGAAGACGGCGGGCGAGGAGGAAGAGGACGACAGCGACCAGCTCTGGACGATGCCGGCCGCAGGCGGCCCAGGGAAACGCGTTTCCAGCCTCCCCGGCGGCATCAGCGACTACGATCTGTCTCCCGACGGGAAATATGCGGTCGTGGTCGCGGAAGTCGGCAAGGCGGTTGGCAGCAAGGCGAAGAATCCGCCCCCCGTCGAAACCGAGCGCTTCTTTTTCAAGGAGGACGGGCGCGGCTATCTCGACGACCGCACGCAGCAGCTGTTCATCGTCGATCTTGCGAGCGGCGCCGCGCGGCAGCTGACGAGCGGCGCGCGCGATCACTGGCGCCCCGCCTGGTCGCCGGATGGCAAGCTCATCGCCTACACCGCGAAGGACCACGGCGAGACCGACAAGACGCTGAACACTGAAATCTATGTGCTGTCATCCGAGGGCGGCGAGCCGCGCAAGCTCAGCCCCACCGCGAACGCAGACGACGATCCGGATTGGGTCGCAGGCGTCTCGTGGTCGCCGGATTCGAAGCGGATCGTCTGGCTCGAAGGCATGGAGGACAAGTGGCTCTACTACGGCACGCCGCACCTTGCCGTTGCCGATGTGACGACAGGCACGGTGACGCGGCCCGCCAAGCTCGATCTCTGGTTCTACTACCCGCGATTCGCGCCGGATGGGTCGATCCTCACGCAGATCGAGGGCGACCGGGACACGTGGCTGGCGCGCGTCGACGCGAAGAGCGGCAAGATCAGCTACCTCACCAAGGGCACCCGCTTCGCCTATGACTATGCGGTCGCGAAAGACGGGCGCATCGCCATTCTGGAGACCACCAACGAGAAGCCCGCCGAGCTTTTCGCGCTCGACAAGGCCGGAGCCCGCCCGCTCACCGACCACAATCCGTGGCTGAAGGACCGCGCGCTCGGCGAGACGCGTGACGTCAGCTTCAAGAGCGGCGACGCTGAAATCCACGGCTTCTATGTGCTGCCGCCGGATTACGACCCGACGAAGCGCTATCCGCTGATCGCGGATCTCCACGGGGGGCCTGTCTATCAGCACAGCCACGAGTTCGATCTCGATGCGCGCGCGCTTGCGGCCGCAGGCTATGTCGTACTCAAGATCAATCCGCGCGGTTCATCGGGGCGCGGCTTCGATTTCTCGCGCGCGATCTATGCCGACTGGGGCAATGTCGATGCGCAAGATATCAGCGCCGGCATCACCAATGCGATCGATACGGGCATCGCGGACCCCAGCCGCATCGGCGCGGGCGGCTGGAGCTACGGCGGCATCCTCACCGGCTACATGATCGCCTACGACAAGCGCATCAAGGCGGCCGTGGCGGGCGCCGGCGTTTCCAACATCTTCGCCACGTGGGGCGTCGACATGTACCAGCGCGAGTACGTCCTCGAACTCGGCACGCCGTGGGAAAATTTCGACACGTGGAAGAAGCTCGCCTACCCGTTCTTCGAGCCGGAGCGCATTACGGCAGCGACCTTGTTCCAGTGTGCTGATGCGGACGACAACGTGCCTTGCGTCGGCGCCGAGCAGATGTACCTGACGCTGAAGACGCGCGGTGTCCCCACGAAGCTGATCGTCTACCCGGGCGAAAACCACGGCCTCACCGTGCCGAGCTACCTCGCGCACCGCATCCGCGCCAACATCGACTGGTACGACCGCTGGCTGAAAGCCAACTGAGCTATTCGCAGAGCAGCGTGCGCGTCAGCGGGTGATCGGGGTCTTCGAGGCCGTCGATGACATTGAAGTGGTGGCGACCCGCTTCCTCCACGAGCGCCGTGGCGGCGCCGAGCCCGGTCCAGATGTTGGCGAGAAGCGCCGACTGGCGGCGGAACTCTGGTCGCTCCTCCGCGCCGACCCAGCAGGTGACACGCGCGCCGGGGAACGGACCGAGCAGGGCAGGGCTTTCGGCGGCAGCCTCGGCATCGTCGATGTGGAGCGTCGCGTTCATTTCCGTCCGCATCAGCGGCCGCAGGTCGGCGAGCGCCGAAATCGGCACGGTATGCGCGACGCGGGCTGCGATCTCCGGCGAGAGCGGCGACGATGCGGAAATCATGCGCGCGGCGAGATGTCCGCCCGCCGAGTGGCCGGTTATGAAGATCGGGCCGCTTATGCGCGCCGCGGCTGTCGTGACCGCGGCGCCAATCTCGCGCGTGATGCCACCGATGCGGTTCTCCGGACAGAGCGTGTAGGACGGCATCGCCACGGCGAAGCCGCGCGCGAGCGGCCCGCGTGACAGGTGCGACCAATAGCTCTTGTCGAGCGCGAGCCAGTAGCCGCCGTGGATGAAGACAGTGAGGCCGCGCGGCTCACCTTCGGGCAGGAACAGGTCGTAGCGATTGCGGGGAGCGTCACCGTAGGGAAGGTCCAGCATCGCTCGTGCGCCGCACGCGTCGCGCCAGCGCCGGGCGGGTTCGACCCACGCATCCGGCCAGCGATCACCGCCCACGATGTGCGCGGCATTGGCGTAAGCGTCGTCCCAGTCGGTGATCATATGCACTCCTGTTTGGCTCGCGCACAATGCGCCACGCAAAAAATATTTCAACCCTGAAACTTTAGGCTTGAAATAATAAAGTCGCCATGTCAGCATCCGACTCATCGATAAGGGAGATCATCCGATGGATGTGGCTGTACTCGGCGGCGGGCCTGCGGGCCTCTATTTCGCGATCTGCATGAAGCTGCGCGATCCGGCGCATCGTATCACGGTCATCGAACGCAACCGGCCCGATGACACGTTCGGCTGGGGCGTCGTGCTTTCCGACGAGACGCTCGATAACCTCGCCGCGAACGACCCCGTCAGCGCTGCCGCGATCCGGGAGCATTTCGCCTATTGGGACGACATCGCCGTCGTTCACAAGGGCGTGCGCACGCTTTCCACCGGGCACGGCTTCTGCGGCATCGGTCGCAAGCAGCTCCTGCTGCTGCTTCAGGCGCGGGCGCTGGAGCTCGGCGTCGAAATCCGCTTCGAAACCGAGGCCGAGCCGACCCAGGCCTACATGGACAAGTACGACCTCGTCGTTGCCGCGGACGGGCTCAACTCCCGCACGCGCACCGAGTTCGCCGACCATTTCCAGCCGAACATAGATGTGCGCAAATGCAAGTTCGTCTGGCTGGGCACGCACCAGAAATTCGACGACGCGTTCACCTTCATCTTTGAAAAGACCGAACACGGCTGGGTGTGGGCGCACGCCTACCAGTTCGATGCCGACACCGCGACGTTCATCGTCGAGTGCACCGAAGACACGTGGGCGGCCTTCGGCTTTGGCGAGATGACGAAGGAAGAGTCGATCGCAACGTGCGAGCGCATCTTTGCAAAGCACCTCGGCGGCCGCAGCCTGATGTCGAACGCGGCGCATGTGCGCGGATCGGCGTGGATCAATTTCCCGCGCGTGCTTTGCGAGCGCTGGTCGTACCAGAACGTCGCGCTGCTCGGCGACGCGGCGGCGACCGCACACTTCTCGATCGGTTCGGGCAGCAAGCTCGCGATGGAAAGCGCCGTGGCGCTCGCGGACTATATTCACAGCGAACCGACGCTGGCCGCTGCCTTCCAGAAGTATGAGGACGCGCGCCGTGTCGAGGTGCTGCGCCTGCAATCGGCGGCGCGCAACTCGATGGAATGGTTCGAGGAGGTGGAGCGCTACCTCGATCTCGATCCCGTGCAGTTCAACTATGCGCTGCTCACACGCTCGCAGCGCATTTCGCACGAGAACCTGCGCCTGCGCGACCGCGCGTGGCTCGACAGTGCCGAGACATGGTTCCAGCAGCAAGCGGGCGCCGGAAACGTGCGCCGCGCGCCGATGTTCGCGCCGCTCAGCCTTCGCGGCATGACGCTCGCCAACCGCATCGTCGTCTCGCCGATGGCGCAGTACAAGGCTGTCGATGGTTGCCCCACCGACTGGCACTTTGTGCACTATGCCGAGCGCGCAAAGGGCGGCGCCGGCCTCCTGTTCATCGAGATGACCTGCGTCAGCCCCGAAGGCCGCATCACGCCCGGCTGCCCGGGCCTTTACGCGCCCGAGCACGAGGCGGCATGGAAGCGGCTTGTTGATTTCGTTCATGCCGAAACCCACGCAAAGATCTGCGCGCAGCTCGGCCATTCCGGCCCCAAGGGTTCAACGCGGGTCGGCTGGGAAGAGATGGACGCGCCGCTTCCCGCGGGCAACTGGCCGCTGCTTGCCGCCTCTGCGGTGCCGTGGTCGGAGCGCAACTCCGTGCCGAAGCCGATGGGCCGCGCCGACATGGACCGTGTTCGCGACGAGTTCGTTGCGGCGGCGGAAATGGCGAACCGCGCCGGCTTCGACATGATCGAGATTCACGCCGCGCACGGCTATCTGCTCTCGTCGTTCATCAGCCCGCTCACCAACCGGCGCGAGGACGAATACGGCGGCAGCCTCGAAAACCGGATGCGCTATCCGCTTGAGGTGTTTCGCGCGGTCCGTGCCGTGTGGCCGGAAGAAAAGCCGATCTCGGTGCGTATCTCCGCGAACGACTGGGTCGGCGACGAAGGTGTGACGCCGGAAGAAGCCGTACAGATCGCCGAAATCCTGAAGGCGGCGGGCGTCGACATCTGCGACGTCTCCGCAGGGCAGACCTCGGTGCGCGCGAAGCCTGTCTACGGCCGCATGTTCCAGACGCCGTTCTCCGACCGTATCCGCAACGAGACCGGCATGGCGACGATGACCGTGGGCAACATCTACGAGCCTGACCATGCCAACTCGATCCTCATGGCAGGCCGCGCCGATCTCGTCTGCCTTGCCCGCCCGCATCTTGCCGATCCCTACTGGACGCTGCGCGCGGCGGCGACGCTCGGCGACAAGCAGACGGAGTGGCCGAAGCCCTATCTCCCAGGGCGTGATCAGGCGTTCCGTCTCGCCGAGCGCGGGCCCGAGCAGATGACGGGCAAGGTATGATCGCAGGGCAAAGCGCTCTCGTCACGGGCGGTGGCACCGGCGCGGGCCGGGCCATCGCCCTCGCGCTTGCAGGCGCAGGGGTCGATGTCACGATCTGCGGCCGCCGCCTCGCGCCACTGGAAACGGTGGGGGCGGAAAGTGAGCGCATAAGCGCCGTGCAGGCGGATGTGACCGACGAGGCCGCGATGCGCGCGCTCCACGAGGCGCATGGACCGTTCGACATTGTGGTGGCGAACGCCGGGGCCGCCGAGAGCGCTCCTGCGCACAAGGTGACGCAGGCGGGGTGGCAGGCGGCGCTCGCCGTGAACCTCACGGGCGCGTTCCTCACCGTGCAGCCTGCCATCGCGCCGATGGTGAAGCGCCGCGCCGGGCGGATCATCTTCATCGCCTCGACAGCAGGTCTCAAGGGCTATGCCTATGTCGCGCCCTATGTGGCGGCGAAGCACGGCGTCGTCGGGCTGATGCGCGCGCTCGCGGCGGAGACGGCGAAATCGGGTGTCACGGTCAACGCCGTATGTCCCGGCTTCACGGAGACCGATCTTCTCGAAGAGTCGATCGAGCGCATCATGGCGACAACCGGCCGCAGCCGCGAGGATGCGCGCGCCAGTCTCGCCGCGACGAATCCGCAGGGCCGCTTCATCACGCCGGACGAGATCGCCGCCACCGTGCTTTGGCTGGCGAGCGAAGGCGCGGCATCCGTCACTGGTCAAGCCATTTCGGTGTCGGGGGGCGAGACATGGTGAGCGCGCCGCTTGCGTCTGCCGCCGGCAAGGAACGTGTCCGTCTCTGGCTGCGCCTGCTCCGCGCGACACGCCTGATCGAGGCGGAAATGCGCGAACGGCTGAAGGCCGAGTTCGACACGACACTGCCGCGCTTTGACGTCATGGCGGCACTCGATCGCCAGCCCGATGGCATGATGATGAGCGAGCTGTCGCGTTTCCTGCTTGTCTCCAACGGCAACGTCACCGGCATCGTCGACCGCCTGGTATCGGATGGATTGGTCGCCCGCACCGCCCGCGACGGCGACCGCCGCGCCTTCATCGTCAAGCTGACGGAGGCGGGCGCCATACAGTTCAAGGCCATGGCCGCAGCGCATGAACGCTGGATCGACGCGCTTCTCGCCGACGTCGATCCCGAAGAGGCCGCGCACCTCGCGGGTACACTCAGAACATTCCAGAGCAAGTGGGAGGGCGGACATTGACGCAGATGGCAGGATTGAAGCCGAAGCATTTCCTCTGGGAGGTCGAGGACCGCATCGCGCGCGTCCGGCTCGACCGGCCCGAACGCAAGAACCCGCTGACATTCGACTCGTATGCCGAGCTGCGCGATACGTTCCGCGCGCTTGTCTACGCCGATGACGTCGATGCTGTGGCCTTCCTCCCGAACGGCGGCAACTTCTGTTCGGGCGGCGACGTCCACGACATCATCGGACCGCTGGTCGCGATGGACATGAAGCAGCTTCTCGCCTTCACGCGCATGACCGGCGATCTCGTGAAGGCGATGATCCACTGCGGCAAGCCGATCATCGCGGCGGTGGACGGTGTCGCGGTGGGTGCGGGCGCGATCATCACCATGGCGTCGGATATCCGCATCGCCACGCCGCAGGCGAAGACGGCGTTCCTGTTCACGCGCGTCGGCCTTGCCGGATGCGACATGGGCGCGTGTGCGATCCTGCCGCGCATCATCGGGCAGGGGCGTGCGGCGGAGCTGCTTTACACGGGGCGCACGATGAGCGCCGAGGAAGGCGAGCGCTGGGGCTATTACAACCGGCTGGTGGCGGCGGAGACGCTGGAGGCGGATGCGCTGGAGATCGCGCGGCGCATCATTGCCGGGCCGACCTTTGCACATGGCATCACCAAGACGCAGCTCAACCACGAATGGTCGATGAGCCTCGATCAGGCGATCGAGGCCGAGGCGCAGGCGCAGGCGATCTGTATGCAGACGCGGGACTTCGAACGGGCTTACAAGGCGTTCGTGGCGAAGCAGACTCCGGTGTTCGAGGGGGATTGATGGCGGACCGCAGCTTTCTGAACTGGCCGTTCTTCGAAGATCGGCACCGTGACTACGCCGAGCGGCTGGAGGCGTGGTGCCGGGAGAATCTTCCGGTCGACCACGGCGACACAGACGCCGCGTGCCGCCGTCTCGTGGACATGTTGGGCGCAGGCGGCTGGCTGCTGCCGACGGCGGTAGACCCCGATGCCGTGGCCCCTCTCGACGTGCGCACTTTGTGCATCACGCGCGAGACGCTGGCGCGGCATGATGGGCTTGCTGACTTCGCCTTTGCGATGCAGGGGCTCGGCACCGGGACGATCAGCCTGTTCGGCAACGAAGGCCACCGCGAATGGCTGAGGAAGACGCGGGCGGGGAAGGCAATTTCCGCGTTCGCGCTATCGGAGCCGCGTTCGGGCTCGGACGTCGCCAACATGGACATGACGGCACGCCGCGAAGGCGACGACTACGTGCTTTCGGGCGAAAAGACGTGGATTTCGAACGGCGGTATTGCGGACGTCTACACCGTGTTCGCGCGGACGGGCGAGGCGCCGGGCGCCAAGGGCATTTCGGCATTCGTCGTGGCGGCGGATACCCCGGGGCTGGAGATCGCCGAGCGTATCGACGTGATCGCGCCGCACCCGCTCGCGCGACTGCGCTTCAATGACATGCGCGTCCCCGCTTCGGCCATGATCGGGAAGCCCGGAGAAGGCTTTCGCATCGCCATGTCGGTGCTCGACGTGTTCCGCTCGACGGTGGGTGCCGCCGCGCTCGGTTTCGCGCGGCGTGCGCTTGAGGAGAGCATCAAGCGGACGGGCGAGCGCACACTCTTCGGCGCGCCGCTGTTCGACCTTCAGATGGTGCAGGGCCACATCGCGGACATGGCGCTCGACGTCGATGCCGCCGCGCTCCTCGTCTACCGCGCCGCATGGACCAAGGACATGGGCGCGCCGCGCGTGACGCGCGAAGCGGCGATGGCGAAGCTCTACGCCACCGACCGCGCGCAATGCGTGATCGACAAGGCGGTGCAGCTTCATGGCGGGGACGGCGTGCGCCACGGCCACATCGTCGAAAGCCTGTACCGGGAGATCCGGGCGCTTCGCATCTACGAAGGCGCATCGGACGTACAAAAAGTGGTGATTGCGCGTCAGGTGATGGGAGGGGGAGCATGATTTTGGGGCCGTCGGCGCATGTCGACACGTTTACGCGGGACAATCTGCCACCGTTTTCGGAGTGGCCGGACCTGCTGCTCGATGGCTTTGAATACCCGGATTATCTGAACGCCGGCGTCGAACTGACCGACGCGATGGTCGGCAAGGGCTTCGGCGATCACACCGCGCTGATCGGCAACGGGCGCCGCCGCACCTACAAGGAGCTGACCGACTGGTCGAACCGCATCGCGCACGCGCTTGTCGAAGACTACGGCGTCAAGCCGGGCCATCGCGTGCTCATCCGTTCGGCGAACAATCCCGCGATGGTCGCGTGCTGGCTCGCCGCGACGAAGGCGGGCGCGGTCGTCGTCAACACCATGCCGATGCTGCGCGCGGGCGAGCTTTCGAAGATCGTCGACAAGGCGCAAATCAGCCTCGCGCTCTGCGACACGCGTCTGATGGACGAAATGGTGCTGTGCGCGAAGGACAGCCGCTTCCTGAAAGCCGTCGTCGGTTTCGACGGCACTGCCAACCACGATGCGGAACTTGATCGCGTCGCGCTCGGTAAGGCCGTGACATTCGAGGCGGTGAACACGGGACGCGACGACGTTGCCCTGCTCGGCTTCACCTCGGGCACCACGGGCGAGCCCAAGGCGACGATGCACTTCCACCGCGATCTCCTTATCATCGCGGACGCCTACGCGAAGGAAGTGCTCGGTGTGCGCCCGGACGACATTTTCGTCGGCTCGCCGCCGCTCGCGTTCACCTTCGGGCTCGGCGGCCTCGCAATCTTCCCGCTGCGTTTCGGCGCCGCGGCGACGCTGCTCGAACACGCCTCGCCGCAAAGCATGATCGAGATCATCGAGACCTACAAGGCGACGATCAGCTTCACCGCGCCGACAGCGTATCGGATGATGCTCGCAGCGTTTGACGAGGGCGCGGACCTCTCCTCGCTGCGCATTGCCGTGTCTGCGGGCGAAACGCTGCCTGCGCCGGTGTTCGAAGACTGGGTGCGCAAGACCGGCAAGCCTATCCTCGACGGCATCGGCGCGACCGAGCTGCTGCATATCTTCATCTCGAACCGCCTCGACGACATGCACCCGGCCTGCACCGGGCGGCCGCTCACCGGCTATGAAGCGAAGATCGTCGACGAAGACATGAACGAACTGCCGCGCGGCGAGGTCGGGCGGCTTGCGGTGCGCGGGCCGGTGGGCTGCCGCTATCTCGCGGACACGCGGCAGAAGAAGTACGTGAGGAACGGCTGGAACCTCACCGGCGATTCCTTCACGCAGGACGCGGAGGGTCGGTTCCACTTCGCCGCGCGATCCGACGACATGATCATCTCTGCGGGCTACAATATCGCCGGGCCGGAGGTGGAAGCCGCGCTGCTCAAGCATCCGCATGTGCTCGAATGCGCGGTGATCGGTGTTGCCGACGAGGCGCGCGGGCAGATCGTCGAGGCGCATGTGGTGCTGGTAGAGGGCATCGCGCCGGACGACGGCGTCGTGAAGGCCCTGCAGGACCATGTGAAGGCAACGATCGCGCCCTACAAGTATCCCCGCTCGGTGCGGTTCACGGCCGCGCTTCCCAAAACCGAGAGCGGCAAGATCCAGCGCTTCCGATTGAAGGCTTAGAGAGTCCAATGACTGATTTCAGCGCAACGCGCGCGATGTTCCATATCCCCGAAGGTGTCATCTACCTCGACGGCAATTCGCTCGGCCCGCTGCCGATCGCCGCGAAGGCGCGCGCGGCGAAGGTGATCGAAGAGGAATGGGGCGGCGAGCTCATCAAGGGCTGGAACACCGCCGGATGGATGGTGCAGCCGCGCAAAGTAGGCAACCGCATCGCGCGGCTGATCGGCGCCCACGAAGGCAGCGTCGTGATGGGCGATACGCTTTCGATCAAGGTCTATCAGGCGCTCGCCTCCGCGCTCGAAATGCGCCCCGACCGGCGCGTGATCGTATCGGACAGCGGCAACTTCCCCACCGATCTCTACATGGCGCAGGGCCTTATCGCTTCGTTGGGGCGGGGGCATGAACTGAAGGTCGTGGAACCCGAAGCCGTGGAAGCCGCGATCGACGAGAGCGTCGCTGCGCTGATGATCACCGAGGTCGACTACCGCACGGGCCGGAAGCACGACATGGCGAAGCTGATCGCGAAAGCGCATGCCGTGGGCGCCCTAGTGATCTGGGATCTCGCGCACTCGGCGGGTGCGATCCCCGTCGACGTGAAGGGCGCCGGCGCGGACTTCGCTGTGGGCTGCACCTACAAGTATCTGAACGGCGGCCCCGGCGCGCCTGCGTTCATCTATGTGGCGGCGGAGCACGCCGACGCCGCGCGCCCGGCGCTGTCCGGCTGGATGGGCCACGAGGCACCGTTCGCGTTCGACCAGGACTACCGACCCGGCAGCGGAATTGAGCGGATGCGCGTCGGCACGCCGCCGATCATCGCGCTCGCCGTACTCGATGCTGCGCTCGATGCGTGGGAAGGCGTCGATATGGCGGACGTGCGCCGCAAGTCGGTGGCCCTGTCGGAGCTGTTCATTCGCGAGGTCGAGGCGCGCTGCCCCGATCTCGTGCTCGCCTCGCCGCGCGACAGCGCATCGCGCGGCAGCCAGGTGTCGTTCCGTCACCCGCAGGGCTATGCGATCATGCAGGCGCTGATCGCGCGCGGGGTTATCGGCGATTTCCGCGCGCCGGACGCGCTGCGGTTCGGTTTCACGCCGCTCTATATCGGCGAGGAGGAGGTGCTCGGCGCAGTCTCCATCATGGAGGACGTGCTGAGCAAAAGGAGCTGGGACAAACCCGAATATCACAGAAGAGGACTTGTCACGTGACCAGCCAGCAACCCTATGACCCGGCCAAAGACGGCGCGCAGATGTCGTTCCGGGAACGCATGTCGTACGGCGATTATCTGTCGCTCGATCCGATTCTGAACGCGCAGAAGCCGCTTTCGACCGCGCACGACGAGATGCTGTTCATCATCCAGCATCAGACGTCCGAGCTGTGGATGAAGCTCGCCATTCACGAGGTGCGCGCCGCGATGGAAGCGGTACGTGAGGGGCGCGTCTCGAACGCCTTCAAGATGCTGACGCGCGTGGCGCGCATCTTCGAGCAGCTGAACAGCGCGTGGGACGTGCTCCGCACGATGACACCGAGCGAATATACCGAGTTCCGGGATTCGCTCGGCCAGTCCTCCGGCTTCCAGTCCTACCAGTACCGCGCGATCGAGTTCCTCGCCGGTAACCGCAATGCCGCGATGCTGAAACCGCACGCGCACCGGCCCGAGATCATGGCGCAGCTCGAGGACATCCTTTCAAAACCGAGCCTTTATGACGAGGCGCTGCTCCTCCTTCAGCGCAGCGGCATCCCGATCGGCAAGGCGGATGCGGAGCGCACCGACTGGGCGAGCCCGCGCGCCGAGAGCCAGGATGTCGTCGAGGCTTGGAAGATCGTCTACCGCGCACCGGAGAAACACTGGGCGCTTTACGAACTCGCCGAGAAACTCGTCGATTTCGAGGATTATTTCCGGCGCTGGCGCTTCAACCACGTAACGACCGTGGAACGCGTCATCGGCCTCAAGCGCGGCACGGGGGGCACCTCGGGTGTGTCCTACCTCCGCAAGATGCTTGAGGTGGAATTGTTCCCGGAACTCTGGAAAGTACGCACCGAACTCTAGTGGAGCACGACCTTGGCAACTTTCGATCCCTTTGACCCCTTCGGCCTTGAGCAGCAGCTGACCGAAGACGAGCAGATGATTTCCACAACTGCGCGCCGCTATGCCGAGGACCGGCTGGCGCCGCGCGTTGTCGAGGCCTTCCGGCATGAGAAGACCGACCCGGCGATTTTCCGCGAGATGGGCGAGCTTGGCCTGCTCGGCGCGACGATTTCGCCCGAATACGGCGGCGCGGGCTTCGGCTACGTCGCCTATGGCCTCATCGCGCGCGAGGTCGAGGCGATCGACAGCGGCTACCGTTCGATGATGAGCGTGCAGTCCTCGCTCGTCATGGTGCCGATCGAGACGTTCGGTTCGGAAGCGCAGAAGCAGAAATACCTGCCCAAGCTCGCGCGCGGCGAATGGATTGGCTGTTTCGGCCTCACCGAGCCCGACCACGGCTCCGACCCCGGATCGATGGCGACGCGCGCGAAGAGCGTGCCGGGTGGCTACCGCCTTTCGGGTGCCAAGACATGGATCACCAACGCGCCGATCGCCGACGTGTTCGTCGTGTGGGCGAAGACGGACGACGGCGCGATCCGCGGCTTCGTCCTCGAAAAGGGCATGGAAGGGCTCTCCGCGCCCGCGATCCACGGCAAGGTGGGCCTGCGCGCCTCGATCACCGGCCAGATCCTGATGGACGAGGTGTTCGTGCCTGAAGAGGCGATGTTCCCAGAGGTGCGTGGGCTCAAGGGGCCGTTCACCTGCCTTAACTCGGCGCGCTTCGGCATTGCGTGGGGTGCGCTCGGAGCAGCCGAATCCTGCTACAAGACGGCGCGGCAATATACGATGGACAGGAAGCAGTTCGGACGGCCGCTCGCGGCGAACCAGCTCATCCAGAAGAAGCTCGCCGACATGGTGACGGACATTTCGCTCGGCTTCCAGGGCTGCCTTCGGCTCGGCCGCATGAAGGACGACGGGCACCCGCCTGTCGAGCTGACCTCGATCCTGAAGCGCAACAGCTGCGGCAAGGCGCTCGATATCGCGCGCACCGCGCGCGACATGCTCGGCGGCAACGGCATTTCCGATGAGTTCGGTGTGGCGCGGCATCTGGTGAACCTCGAGGTGGTGAACACCTATGAGGGCACGCACGACGTGCACGCGCTCATCATCGGCCGCGCGATCACCGGCATCGCAGCCTTCGCGAACTAGGCGGCCCGTCATGGCGTTCACGACGGTTCGGCCCTTGCGGTTCGGGGACTGCGACCCTTCGGGGATTGCTTACTTCCCGTCCTATCTCAACCTGCTCGTCGGGGTGATGGAGGAATTCTTCGCCTCCATTGGTTCGCCGTGGCCGGTGATGATGGGTGAGCGCCGCATCTCCGTGCCGACCGTTCGGCTGGACATCACGTTCAGCCATCCGGGCGTGCATGGCGACGTGCTCGAATTCGAAGTGGGCGTGAAACGTGTGGGCGGAAGCTCGCTGGATTTCCTGCACCGCATTACCTGTCGCGACACGCTGCTCTGGTCCGCCGATCAGCGCGTCGTTGCCACCGACACCGATACCCACCGCGCGCGTCCTTGGCCGGACGACATGCGCGCGGCCTTCGAACAGCATCTGGAGACACACCATGTTTGAAACCCTGCAACCCGAAGGCTGGGTGAAGCCCATCGGCTATGCGAACGGCGTTGCCGCCGAAGGCACGTTGATCTTCGTCGGCGGCCAGATCGGCTGGAACGCGAACGCAGAGTTCGAGACGGACGATTTCGCGGCGCAGACGCGGCAGACGCTGGAGAATATCGTGGCGGTGCTGAAGGCTGGCGGGGCGGGGCCGGAGCACGTGACGTCGATGACGTGGTATGTGACCGACAAGGCCGAATACCTCGCCAATCTGAAGGGCGTGGGCGCGGCTTACCGCGACGTCATGGGCAAGAACTTCCCGGCGATGGCGCTGGTGCAGGTCGCGGCGCTCGTCGAGGATCGCGCGAAGGTGGAGATTCAGGCTTTCGCGGTGAAACCGCGCTGACGCCTCAGTTGATGGGCAGCGCCTGCGCGACGTGGCCGAGCTTGTCGGGATTGCGCACGATATAGATCGCGGTGATGCGGCCGTCCTCGATCGCCAGCGCGGTCGTCTGCAGCACGTCGCCGCGATCGAGGCTGACGAAGCCCGGAAGGCCGTCGATGCGCAGCGTACGCAGCAAGGTTGCGGCATCGCCGAACTTGCGGAACAGGCTCGCATAGAGCCGGAGCACACGCGCGATGCCGCGGATCGGGTTGCGGAAGGCCAGAACCCGCCCGCCGCCGTCAGCATGGATCACGACGTTCTCGGCGAGCATCGCCTGCAGCGCCGCCGTGTCGCCGTCGCGCGCCGCAGTGAAGAAGGCCTGCGCGATACGTTCGGCCTCGCCGTCCTCCACCGTATAGCGCGATTTCGACTCCTGCACGTGCCGCCGGGCACGCACGGCGAGCTGGCGCACCGCAGCCGCATCGCGGCCGAGCGTCGCGGCGACGTCGCCGAGGCTGACCTCGAACACGTCGTGGAGCAGGAAGGCGGCGCGCTCCAGCGGAGAGAGGCGCTCAAGCGCGAGCATCAGCGTGAGCGTGACATCATCGGCGATGGCTTCGGGCTCGGCGAGCAGGGGTTCGGGAAGCCATGTGCCGAAATAGGTTTCGCGCCGCGCCCGCGCCGACTTCATCCGGTCGAGGCAGAGGCGCGTGACGACGCGCGTCAGCCACGCGGGGGGCGAATCGATGCCCGACGCTTCGGACCAGCGCAGCCACGCGTCCTGCACCACGTCTTCGGCTTCCGCGACCGAGCCGAGCATCCGGTAGGCGAGGCGCAGCAGCCGGGGGCGCTGCGCCTCGAACAGCGCGATCTCTTCAGGCTGCGGCACGGCGGAGCGCCGGGTGCGGGGCGCGGAAACCGACCTGCAAGCGGTTCCATGTGTTGATCGATCCGATGAGAAGCGTCAGGTTCACCTGCTCGGCCTCGCTGAACGCGGCCTTCACGGCTTCGTAGTCGGCATCCGGTGCACCCGTTTCGGGAAGCCGCGTGAGCGCATCGGTCCAGCCGAGCGCGGCGCGTTCGCGCGGCGTGTAGAGCGTCGATTCGCGCCAGGCGTTCAGCATGTAGAGCCGCATCTCGTCCTCGCCCGCGCGGCGCAGGTCGGTTGAATGCATGTGGATGCAGAACGCGCAGCCGTTGATCTGCGATGCGCGCAGCCGCACCAGTTCCATCAAATTCTGTTCAAGGCCGCTGTCCTTGAAGCTCTCTTCGAGCGCCATCATCGCCTTCACGGCTTCGGGTGCGTAGCTGTGCGCATTGTTCAATCGGGCGGTCATGTCCGTTCTCCTTGGCGGCGCGCACCACGCGCGCTTGCAGACATGACGAGACAGGCTCGGCGCATGTGACATGCGGGGCAAAAATTATGCGTTTCCCCAGCTTTTTTCAAAGCGCTTCGCAGTTCCCGGTCAGTTGCGGTAAAATCCGGCAGATGCTTCTTGACAGCGCCCGGCCCCACCAATAGGTACGCCCGGCTTTCGAAATACGAAGCAACGCGCGGGTGTAGCTCAGTTGGTTAGAGTGCCGGCCTGTCACGCCGGAGGTCGCGGGTTCGAGCCCCGTCACTCGCGCCATTTCTCACAGGCAGAAATGGCGCTTCCTCGCAGGAAACGAAATCAGGCTTCGACGCTGTCGAAGACCCTGAACTCATGCGCGATGGAACGCTCCACAAGCAGTTCATAGATCGCCGCCACGTGATCGCGCGACAGCCCGTGCGTTTCGGCGGCATCGCAGGCCTTGGCGATCACGTCCGCCTTCCGGGCTTCGTCGCGCACCGCGCCGCGCGACGTCTTCACACGTGCCGCCGCCTCGATATAGCGCATCCGCTCCGCCAGCAGCGCGACGATCTCGCGGTCGAGCGCGTCGATCGCGGTGCGGATCTCCGGCATGGTGGTGCAGGCGTCGGGGGGAACGATGTCGGTCATTTGCGGAAGCGTCCGGTTTCTATCCAGCGAACAAGGGGGCGGGCCGGGAAAACCCAGGCGATGCCGAGTATGATCCAGACCGGGAGTTGTACGAGCACATGAAGCCGCGTGACGGGCTCGGCCACGGCGACGGCGACAACGGCATAGACCGCGATCAGGACGATCAGCAGCAGCACGCCGAAGGGCTTTCTGAGGCTCGGCTTGGGGTCGGTCATGCGGTGAGTGTCCTTGTCGGCGTCACCACCGCGTCGAGGCGCTGGTCCCAGCTGTCGGCGGGCAGCGCATCCAGAATCTGCACGTCCCACGCGAGGCCGATGGCCACGGTGGGGCGCACGGCCCGGAGCGCGGCGAGCGCGCGGTCGTAGTGTCCCTTGCCCTGGCCGATGCGGTTGCCGTGCACGTCGGCCGCGACGAGCGGAACGAGAAGCGTGTCGGGAACTGCCTCGGCAGCGTCGGCAAGCGGCTGCATCGTGCCGAAGGGACCGGGCTCCAGCGGACCGCCTGCGACGCGGAAACGCATGACGTCATCCCGGCTCGCGAACCACGGCAGCAGCACTGTGCCCTGCGCGATACATGCAGCGGGGTCGATCTCGTGGCCCATCGGCACGTAGCTGGCGATTGCACGGGCGTTCGCGAGGAAGGGAAGCGCGCGCGCGGCGAGCGCCGCCTCCAGCGCCCTGCGATCGTCCGCGGAAATACCGCGCACGAACGCGGCCCGAGCGGCGCGGGCATCGCGGCGCAGTGTTTCCTTGTCGGTGAGGAGGGCGGTGGACAAACGGGAATCCGGGCGACAGGTCAAAAATGGGTGGCGGAACCGCCTCGGCCGTTTGCCGGAATATCCTCTGACGCCAGTAACGTCAGGTGGGCACCATATGGTCGGACCAGGATCCGCACAGGGACAGCACCCTTGGATGTCGATATCGCCTCAGGGATGTTCGCATCGCGCGCACCAGGCAGTATCCGCCGTGGTCTAATCTAGGCGTTGGCGCGCCGCTTCTCAAGGGCCGCGACAATGGCTTCCACCCGCGCCGCCGCCTTTTCGAGCGCACCCGTCGCGATCGTGTCGCCAAGCGAGGGGTCGCGTTCCTTCAGGTCGAAGAACTCGTCGGCGATGAGAATGGCCGACATCAACAGCAGCCGGGGCTCGCTCATCTGCCCGAGCGCGCCCTGGAGATCGGCAGCCTTGGCATCGACATGCGCGGCAAGGCGGTTCAGTCGCTCCTCCTCGCCGTCGCGGCAGGCGAGGGGATAGGAACGGCCGCCGATGGTGACGTTGATCTGGCCCATGCGCTCAGCCCCGCGCCGACGCGATGAGGACGTCGAGATCGGCGACGGCGCGTTCGGCGGATTCCTTCAGGCGGTGGTGTTTCTGACGCAGCACGTCCAGTTCGGCGAGCGCACCGCCCGCATCATCCACACCCGCGGCCGCACGCTCGAGCCTGTCGAGCGCGCTTTCGAGGCGTGTCAGCGCCGACGCGAAACCGGTCATCTGATCCATGCCGAAAAGTCCCGAAATCAGCAGTTTGGGCGAGGAACATAAGAACGAATCCGAATGACGGTCAAGGCAAGCGCCGGACGGTTCGCCGATTCATCTCGATTCAGCCGGATTCCCGCCTCTTTCATGTGTGCATGGCCGCCATGCCTTGACATGACGTTGACGCAGCATAAGCCCCTCTCCATTGTGCGCGCCGATTCGCCGCCCGGCCGAAATATTGGGGAACCAAGCCGAAGATGACCGTCAATCACGCCGATCTCGCCAACGCTGTCCGTGCGCTGGCGATGGATGCCGTACAGGCCGCGAATTCCGGCCACCCTGGAATGCCGATGGGCATGGCGGATGCCGCGACGGTTCTCTTCACACAGCATCTGAAGTACGATCCGCAGTGGCCTGAATGGCCTGATCGCGACCGGTTCGTACTTTCCGCCGGCCACGGCTCGATGCTGATCTACGCGCTTCTCTATCTCACGGGGTACGAGAAGCCGACGCTCGACCAGATCCGCAACTTCCGTCAGCTCGGCAGCCCCTGCGCCGGCCACCCGGAAAACTTCGAGCTTCCCGGCGTCGAGACGACGACCGGCCCGCTCGGGCAGGGGCTCGCCACCGCCGTCGGCATGGCGATTGCCGAACGTCATCTCAACGCGCGCTTCGGCGGCGCGGTGCAGGACCATCATACGTGGGTGATCGCGGGTGACGGCTGCCTGATGGAAGGCATCAATCACGAGGCGATCGGCCTTGCCGGACACCTGAAGCTCGGCCGCCTGAACGTGATCTGGGACGACAACCGCATCACCATCGACGGCGCGACTTCGATGTCGACGTCCGAAGACGTGAAGGCGCGCTACGAGGCTTCGGGCTGGCACGTCGTTTCCTGCGACGGCCATGACGCGGCGAGCATCGACGCGGCGCTGCGGGCCGCGAAAGCTGATCCGCGCCCGTCGCTGATCGCCTGTCGCACGATCATCGGCTACGGCGCCCCCAACAAGCAGGGCACGGCGGCGACGCACGGCTCGCCGCTCGGCGCGGCGGAAATCGCGGCGGCGCGCGAAACGCTCGGCTGGAGTCACGCGCCGTTCGAAATCCCGTCGGATATCCTGGATGCGTGGCGCACGTCGGGCGCGCGCGGCACGAAGATCAGCGCCGACTGGAAGGTGAACGCTGCGAAGGCGGAGGGTTACGCGGAATTCCTGAGCTGGCTCGATGGCTCTGCACTGAAAGCCGCAGGCCCGGCGCTGAAGGCGCACATCGATAGCCTGATCGCGGCGCCCCAGACGGTCGCGACGCGCAAGGCAAGCGAGCTTGCGCTCGGCGCGATCAACGCTGCCGTGCCGAACACGATCGGCGGCTCGGCCGACCTCACCGGCTCCAACAACACGCTGACCAAGGGCCTCGGCACGCTCGACGCCGCGAATTATGGCGGGCGCTACGTCTACTACGGCATCCGCGAGTTCGGCATGGCCGCCGCGATGAACGGCATGGCGCTGCACGGCGGTCTCGTGCCTTACGGCGGCACCTTCCTTGTCTTCACCGATTATTGCCGCCCGGCGATCCGCCTCAGCGCGCTGCAGCGTGCGCAGGTGATCTATGTGATGACGCACGATTCGATCGGCCTTGGCGAAGATGGGCCGACGCACCAGCCGATCGAGCACGTGATGAGCCTGCGCGTGATGCCGAACGTGCTCGTTATGCGCCCGGCCGACGTCGTCGAAACCGCCGAGTGCTGGGCGCTTGCGCTGGAAAACGACAGCGGCCCCACGGTGCTCGCGCTTTCCCGCCAGAACCTGCCGCAGCTTCGCACGGAATCCGGCGAGAATCTCTCCTCTAAGGGCGCCTACCGCCTGCGCAGCGCCGCAGCCGCGCGCAAGGTCGTGTTCCTCGCGACCGGCTCTGAAGTGCAGGCCGCGCTCGAAGCCGCCGATCAGCTCGAAGCCGGTGGCATCGGCTGCGACGTCGTTTCCATGCCCTGCTGGGAACTCTTCGACCTTCAGAGCGCTGCCTATCAGTCGGACATCCTGCCCGAAGACGCGCTCATCGTGTCGGTCGAAGCGGGAACGACCGTGGGCTGGGAACGCTACACGGGCCGCAAGGGCCTGCGGCTCGGCATCGACCGCTTCGGCGCGTCCGCGCCCGCCGAGGCCTTGTTCGAGAAGTTCGGATTGACCGCCGACGCGATCGCGAAGGCGGTCCGGAGCAAGCTCGCTTAAATCAGGAACAGGAGTACGGAAGACATGGCGAAGGTTTCGATCAACGGATTCGGCCGCATCGGGCGCCTCGTGGCGCGCGCTATTCTGGAGCGTCCGGACAGCGGGCTCGAACTGGTATCGATCAACGACCTCTCCGATGCGAAGGCGAACGCCCTGCTGTTCAAGCGCGATTCGGTGCACGGCACGTGGCAGGGCACGGTCGAGGTGGACGGCAACGACCTCATCATCGACGGCAAGCGCATCAAGGTATCGGCCGAGCGCGACCCGGCGAACCTGCCGCACGCCGCGAACGGCGTCGATATCGCGCTCGAGTGCACCGGCTTCTTCACGGACCGCGCCTCGGCCGAAAAGCACATGGCGGCGGGCGCCAAGCGCGTGCTGATCTCCGCGCCGGGCAAGAATGTCGATCTCACGGTCGTCTTCGGCGTGAACAACGACAAGCTTTCGGCCGAGCACAAGATCGTTTCGAACGCGAGCTGCACGACGAACTGCCTCGCACCGGTCGCCAAGGTGCTGAACGATGCCCTCGGCATCGAACGCGGCCTGATGACGACGGTGCACGCCTACACCAACGACCAGAAGATCCTCGACCAGATCCACGACGACCCGCGCCGCGCCCGCGCCGCCGCGATGTCGATGATCCCGACGACGACGGGTGCCGCCCGCGCCGTGGGCGAGGTGCTTCCCGAACTCAAGGGCAAGCTCGATGGTTCGGCGATCCGCGTGCCGACGCCCGACGTCAGCCTTGTCGACTTGACCTTCACGCCGAAGCGCGACACGACGAAGGACGAGGTGAACGCGATCCTGAAGGCGGCGTCTGAATCCGGACCGCTGAAGGGCATCCTCTGCTATTCGGACGAGCCGCTGGTTTCGATCGACTATCAGCACACGGCCGCATCCTCGACGATCGACAGCCTCGAAACCGCCGTTCTCGAAGGCAAGCTCGTGCGCGTCGTTTCGTGGTACGACAACGAGTGGGGCTTCTCGAACCGCATGGTCGACACCGCCAAGGCAATGGCGGCGTTCCTCTAACCATGGCCAGGTTCCGGACGCTCGACGACATCGGGGACGTGCGCGGCAAGCGCGTCCTCGTTCGTGCCGATCTCAACGTGCCGATGCAGGACGGCAAGGTCAGCGATGACACCCGCCTTCGCGCGGCGCAGCCGACCATCGACGAACTCGCCGACAAGGGTGCGATCGTGCTGGTGCTTTCGCACTTCGGGCGTCCGAAGGGCGAAGACCCGATGCTCAGCTTGTCGCCGATCTCCAGCGCGCTTGCGAAGGTGCTCGGCCGCACGGTCGGCTTCGTCACCGAGTGCAAGGGACCGGCTGCCGAGCAGGCGGTCGGCCTGATGGCGGCTGGCGAGATCGCGGTGCTTGAGAACACGCGCTTCGAAGCGGGCGAGGAGAAGAACGATCCGGCGCTCGTCGCCGCCATCGCGAAGCTCGGCGACATCTACGTCAACGACGCCTTTTCCGCCGCGCACCGTGCGCACGCCTCCACCGAGGGGCTGGCGCACGTGCTTCCGGCTTATGCGGGCCGTTCGATGCAGGCGGAACTGGAGCATCTGGAAGCCGCGCTCGGCGAGCCTGAGCGGCCTGTGGCGGCTGTCGTCGGTGGCGCCAAGGTCTCCTCGAAGCTGGACGTGCTCAACAATCTCGTCGGCAAGGTCGATCACCTCATCATCGGCGGCGGCATGGCGAACACCTTCCTCGCCGCGAAGGGCGTCGACGTCGGCAAGTCGCTGTGCGAGCACGACCTCAAGGACACGGCGCTCGGCATCCTCGCCAAGGCGGAAGCAGCGCGCTGCACCGTGCATCTGCCCTACGACGTTGTGGTGGCGAAGGAATTCCGCGCCAATCCGCCGATCCGCACGGTGAACGTGCACGAAGTCGCGGCGGACGAGATGATCCTCGACGTTGGCCCCGCCGCTGTGGAGGCGCTGTCGGACGCGCTCAAGACCTGCCGCACGCTCGTGTGGAACGGCCCGCTCGGCGCGTTCGAGATGGAACCGTTCGACGCGGCAACGGTCGCGCTCGCGCGCACGGCGGCGGCGCTCACCGAGGCCGGAAGCCTCGTTTCCGTGGCGGGCGGTGGCGACACGGTCGCGGCGCTGAACCACGCGGGCGTGGCGGACAGCTTCAGCTTCGTCTCGACCGCGGGCGGCGCGTTCCTCGAATGGATGGAAGGCAAGCCGTTGCCGGGCGTGGACGCGCTGCGGGCGTAACGAACCCGGTTTTGTCGCGCAGATGCGTCACTTCAGCAATGGTGAGCGGGAAATTAACCTTTTCTTAAAACCCGACCTTAAGTCTTCGGCGCGAAGGTCGGTGCCATGCTTATGCGTCTCGCCACTGCCGCGTTCCTGATCGCCACCCCGGCCGTTGCTGCGGGTTTTTCGACCGTTGCGGTCGCGAAGCACAGCTGGTGCGCGCCAGGCGATGTGAATCCTGCCGAGGCCGTGTCCGCACTCAATGATCTGCGCCGCGGGCAGGGGCTTGGCCCCGTGCGCGTCAGCAACGCGCTCACCCGGGCCGCGCAGGCGCATTCGGACGATCTCGCCGGGTGGGGCAAGCTCTCGCATAGCGGCTCGGACGGAAGCAATTTCGTCGACCGCGCGGACCGTGCCCGCTTCGACGGCGTGCCGCGCGCCGAGAACGTCGCGTGGAACCTGCCGACGTCCGAGGCGGTCGTTGTCGCGTGGGACCGGAGCCCCGGCCACCGCGACAACATGATGCTCGAAGACGTCACCGACGTCGGCATCGGCTACGCCTGCTCTCCCAGCAAGGGCCGCTTCTGGACGATGGTGCTCGGCCGCCGCGAGGCGGACATGCAGGTCGCGGCGGCTTTCTCCGCCTATTAGCCGCTCACCGGCAGTTGCGCGCCTTTATCGAATGCGCGTCCACCACGTTTCCGCTGCTCGTGCGCACCGAAATGCACTGACGGCTTTCCGCGTTCCAGTACGTGCGCTCGTGACCGCCGCCCGTTTCATCCTTGCCCAGGTAAACATAGCCGCGGTCGCGGAGCATCGAGTCCGCCCTGTCGTTCGAGTGACCAACGACGTCCTGATACCCCGAATAAGGATTGTATCCGGCGTTATGGGAGTAGCCGTCGCGGTAGGGCGTCTGATAGCCGCGTTCCTTCACGCCCGCGCTGTACCCGTCCGAATAGGCGTCGCTGCGGCCGTAATTATAGTATGCATGGCTGTACAGCCCGTCGCGGTAGCCGCGCTCGAAATCTGCGGTCCCCCGCGTATCGTAGTCCCTGTCGCCTCGATGGTGCGACTTTGACGCAAGCGCCACAACGCCGATGAGCGCGGCGGCGCCGATCGCGATCGCTGCGGTCTTGTCACCGTCGGAACCTTTCTGGCCGCAATCGGAAGCGCTCACGGCCTTGATCTTCTCGTAGCGGCCATCGCTTGTGAGCACGCGCGCGCACTTCTTTTTCGATTGGTTCCACCAATAGCTGTACTTGCCGTCGTCGGCTTCGGCGGTGTGGTGGTTGTAGTAGCCGCGCGAAATCATCTCGTTTTCACCTGAACTGCCGCGGGCGCCGACGAGATCGCTGAGGTCGCCCGGGGTATCGGCGCTGGCGGGAAAACCTGAAAGGCTCAGGGAAACGGCGGCGAGGAGGCTGACGGTGCGGGGGAATGTCATCATGCTGCTTTCTTTGCCGGAGTGAGAATCGACACACACGCGCAAGCAACGTTCGCGCACGATAAGCGTTTGGATTTCGCCGTCCAGATACTCCCGGACGGCGTTGCGATGAACCGGGGCATTGGCTACAGCGTTCCCAACACAGCAGCCAAAAAGCGACGAGGACGACGAATGAAGATCACGAAAGCCGTGAAGACCATCCTTTCGAACTATGAAAGCGACAACCCCGGCACGAAGGCGAACCTCGCCCGCATTCTGATGCAGGGCCAGCTCGGCGGCACCGGCAAGCTCATCATCCTCCCGGTCGATCAGGGCTTCGAGCATGGCCCGGCGCGCAGCTTCGCGGTCAACGAGCCGGCTTACGACCCGCACTACCACTTCCAGATCGCCATCGACGCGGGGCTTTCCGCCTATGCCGCGCCGCTCGGCATGATCGAGGCGGGCGCCGACACGTTCGCGGGCCAGATCCCGACGATCCTCAAGGTGAACAGCTCGAACAGCTGGGCGACCTCGATCAACCAGGCCGTGACCGGGACGGTCGACGACGCGCTGCGCCTTGGCTGCTCGGCGATCGGCTTCACCATCTATCCGGGCGCCGACGACGTGTTCGACATGATGGAGGAAATCCGTGAAATGTCTGCCGAAGCGAAGTCGGTGGGTATCGCCACGGTCATCTGGTCGTATCCGCGCGGCGGCAATCTTTCGAAGGACGGCGAACTGGCGCTCGACGTCGGCGCCTATGCGGCGCACATGGCGGCGCTGCTCGGCGCGCATATCATCAAGGTGAAGCTGCCGACCGCGCACATCGAGCAGAAGGACGCGCAGAAGGCCTACGAGAAGCTGGACGCTTCGACGCAGGCGAAACGCGTGGCGCATGTCGTGAAGTCGTGCTTCAACGGCCGCCGCATCGTCGTCTTCTCGGGCGGCGCTGCGAAGGGCGCCGACGCTGTATATCAGGACGCGCGCGACATCCGCGACGG
Source organism: Sphingosinicella sp. (assembly GCF_013911755.1). Taxonomy (GTDB): domain Bacteria; phylum Pseudomonadota; class Alphaproteobacteria; order Sphingomonadales; family Sphingomonadaceae; genus Sphingosinicella. The sequence continues at coordinate 234,219 of NZ_JACESP010000002.1, read as the reverse complement.
CGGCGGCAACGGCTCGATCATCGGCCGCAACACCTTCCAGCGTCCGCGCGACGAAGCGATGGCCATGCTCGCGAAGCTGGTGAACATCTACAAGGGCAAGGAATAGGCCCGATGTCCGTGGCCTCGGCCGAGGTTGACGCCTGGATCGCCGACCGTTTGATCGGCGGCGATCCAGCGCTCGACAAGGCCCTGGCCCGCAATGCGGCCGAGGGCTTGCCCGCGATCGACGTGTCCGCGGCGCAGGGCAAGCTGCTCCATATACTTGCGCGTTCCATCGGCGCGTGGCGGATTCTTGAGGTCGGCACGCTCGGCGGCTATTCGACGATCTGGCTCGCCCGCGCGCTTCCCGGCCACGGAACTCTTGTCACGCTGGAGATCGATCCGCACCACGCCGAGGTCGCACGCGCGAACCTTGATACGGCAGGCATCGGCGACAAGGTCGAGATCCGCGTCGGCCCGGCCGTGGAGACGCTCTCGCGCATGGAAACTGAGAGCGAAGGGCCCTTCGACTTCGTGTTCATCGACGCCGACAAGCCGAACAACGTTGCCTATCTGAAGGCGGCGCTGGCACTCGCGAGGCCGGGCGCGCTCATCATCGTCGATAATGTGGTGCGCGAGGGGCGTGTGACGGACGCCTCGAGCACCGACGCCGCGATCCTTGGCACGCGCGCGCTTTTCGATGTCGTCGCAGCCGAGCCCCGGCTGACGGCCACGGCGATCCAGACCGTGGGTGCCAAGGGTTGGGACGGGTTTATGATCGCGGTGGTGAATGATGAATGATGACGATGTGGCGCTCGATCCCGGTTTCGCCGACCGTTTCGAGCGGGATAAGCGGCCGCCGTGCCAGCTCTACCTGATCTCGCCGGAGCGCTACGATCCGGGCTTTCCCGAAACGCTGAAGGCCGCGCTCGATGCGGGTCCTGTGGCGGCGTTCCAGCTTCGCCTGAAGGGCGTGGAGGACATGGAAATCCTGCGCGCCGGCGCCGCGCTGAAACCGATCCTCGCGGCGTATGACGTCGCCTTCATCCTCAACGACCGCGCCGACCTCGCGAAGGAACTGGGCGCCGATGGCGTGCACCTGGGACAGACCGACGGCAGTGTCGCGGCGGCGCGCAGCCTGCTCGGCCACGACGCGCAGATCGGGGTCACGTGTCACGACAGCCGCCACTTCGCGATGGAAGCGGGCGAGGCGGGCGCTGATTATGTGGCGTTCGGGGCCTTCTATCCCACCGCAACCAAGGTGACGACGCATCGTCCCGATCCGTCGATCCTGTCGTGGTGGACGACGATCAGCGAGATTCCCTGTGTCGCCATCGGCGGCATAACGGCAGAGAACGCCGCGCCGCTCGTTGCCGCCGGTGCGGACTTTCTGGCCGTTTCCAGGGCCGTCTGGGCGCATCCGGATGGCGCCGGGGCGGGTGTGAAAGCGTTTCAGAGCGTCCTTGAGCCCGCGCCCGCGCGCTGATAGAAGCCCCAACGCATTCGGTTTCGACCTTCTTTCTCAGGAACGCACCCATGAAGATCAGCGGCGTGGACATTCGTCCCGGCAACATCATCGAATATGAAGGCGGGCTGTGGCGCGCCGTTAAAATCCAGCACACGCAGCCCGGCAAGGGCGGCGCCTACATGCAGGTGGAGCTGAAGAACCTCGTCGACGGCCGCAAGACCAACGTCCGCTTCCGTTCGTCGGAAACGGTGGAGCGCGTTCGCCTCGACACCAAGGACTTCCAGTTCCTCTACGCCGAAGGCGACATGCTGACCTTCATGGACAAGGAGACCTACGAGCAGGTTTCGCTGCCGCAGGATCTTCTCGGCGATGCCGCCGCGTTCCTCCAGGACGGCATGGACGTCGTCATGGAACTCTATGAAGAAAAGCCGCTTTCCGTGCAGCTTCCCGATCAGGTCGAAGCCACGATCGTGGAGGCCGACGCTGTGGTTAAGGGCCAGACGGCGTCGTCCAGCTACAAGCCCGCCGTGCTCGACAATGGCGTGCGTATCCTGGTGCCGCCGCACATCGCATCGGGCACGCGCATCGTCGTCGACGTCTACGAGCAGACCTACGTCCGCCGCGCGGACTGATCGGAACCCTTATGCCCGCCCATTCCGCCCTCATCACCATCATGGACAAGGCCGCGCGCAAGGCTGCGCCGCGGCTGCGCCGTGATTTCAATGAGGTGTCGCAGCTTCAGGTCTCCCGCAAGGGCCCGTCGGACTTCGTATCCAACGCCGACCGCGCGGCCGAGCGCACCATTGTCGAGATCCTGCGGCAGGCACGGCCCGACTGGGGGCTGGTGCTGGAAGAAGGCGGCGAGATCGAGGGCGATCCTTCGCGTCCGCGCTGGATCGTCGATCCGCTCGACGGCACATCCAACTTCCTGCACGGCATCCCGCACTTCGCGATCACCATCGCGGCGGAGCAGGACGGCCAGATCATCTCGGGCCTCGTCTATCAACCGATGACCGACGAGAGCTTCTGGGCGGAGGCGGGCAGGGGTGCATGGATTCAGAACCAGCGCCTTCGTGTTTCGGCGCGCAAGGAGCTCGGCGACAGCCTGATCGCCACCGGCGTGCCGTTCCGCGGTCACGGCGACTTCGATCAGTTCGATTCCATCCTGCAGGCGGTGGCGCCAAATGTCGCAGGTATTCGCCGGTTCGGGTCGGCCGCGCTCGATCTCGCCTGGGTCGCGGCGGGGCGCTACGACGGCTATTGGGAGGCGGGGCTCAACCTCTGGGATGTCGCTGCCGGTATCCTTCTGGTGCGCGAGGCCGGGGGCTTCGTCAGCGACTATCGCGGCGGCGACCGACCGCTCGAACGGCGCGAGATCATCGCGTCGAATAGCGCTATTCAGACGCGTTTGCATAAACTCATCGGCGGGGCACTTCGCAGCGCAGCAAAGTGATTTCGAAAGGCAGGCTTACAGCCTTGCAAGCCCGCTGACACGCGCCTAAAAGCGCCGCGAACATCAGGGAATCGCGTATGCAATCGGTCGCGGCGGAGTATCTGCCGATCCTCTTGTTTCTGGGTGTCGCGGTGGTGCTTTCGGGCGTCTTCGTCGGCTTGCCGGTGCTGGTTTCGAACCTCATCGGAACCAACAAGCCGGACCCCAACAAGCTCGCCGAGTATGAGTGCGGCTTCCCCGCATTCGAAGACGCGCGCCGCCAGTTCGACGTGCGCTTCTATCTGGTGTCGATCCTGTTCATCATCTTCGACCTCGAAGTCGCGTTCCTGTTCCCGTGGGCGGTCAGTCTCGGCGCGACGGGCGTGTTCGGCTGGGCGTCGATGATGGTGTTCCTCGGCATCCTCACGATCGGATTCATCTACGAATGGAAGAAGGGCGCGCTGGAATGGGAGTAGACACCCAAATGGCGCCCGCCGGCTCCAGCATCATCATGCCGGACCAGGGCTTCGTCGACGACATCAACAGCGAGGTTTCCAACAAGGGTTTCCTCGTCACCTCGACCGAGGAGCTTTTCCACTGGGCGCGTACGGGCTCCTTGTGGTGGATGACCTTCGGCCTTGCGTGCTGCGCGGTCGAGATGATGCATTCGAGTATGCCGCGCTATGATCTCGAGCGTTTCGGCGCCGCGCCGCGCGCATCCCCGCGCCAGTCGGACGTGATGATCGTCGCGGGCACGCTCTGCAACAAGATGGCCCCGGCGCTGCGCCGCGTTTACGACCAGATGTCTGAACCGCGCTACGTCATCTCGATGGGCAGCTGCGCCAACGGCGGCGGCTACTACCACTACAGCTATTCCGTGGTGCGCGGCTGCGACCGCATCGTGCCCGTCGACATTTACGTGCCGGGCTGCCCGCCGACCGCGGAAGCGCTGCTTTACGGCATCCTTCAGCTGCAGCGGAAGATCCGCCGCGTGGGGACGTTCGAACGATGAGAAGCCCTGCGCCCCGGACCTCTTCCGATGAAGGCGTCGTCGAAGCCGCACGCGCCGCGCTCGGTGATCTCGTCATCGCCGCGACCGAGCACGCCTTCGAGGTGACGCTGACTGTTCACCGCCGCGATCTCTACAAGGCGCTGGAGACGCTGCGCGACACGCCCGGTCTTGAATACCAGCAGCTCATGGAGATCGCGGGCGTTGATTACCCGGAGCGCCCCGAGCGTTTCGAGGTCAACTACTGCCTGCTGTCGCTGACGAAGAATCGCCGCATCCGCGTCAAGACGCTCACAGACGAGAAGAACGCGGTGCCGTCGGTCGTCGATCTCTGGCCGGTCGCGGGCTGGCTGGAGCGCGAAGTGTGGGACATGTACGGCGTCCGCTTCGACGGCAACCCGGATCATCGCCGCATCCTCACCGACTATGGCTTCACCGGACATCCGTTCCGCAAGGACTTCCCGCTCACCGGCTATGTCGAGCTGCGCTATTCCGAAGAGCACAAGCGCGTCGTTTACGAGCCCGTGAAGCTTGCGCAGGATTTCCGCAGCTTCGACTTCATGAGCCCTTGGGAAGGCGCCGAATACGTGCTGCCGGGCGATGAGAAGGCGGAAGGAAAGCCTGTCTGATGTCCGAAGTCGCAACCACGACGCCCGACGTCGAAATCCAGAACTACACGATCAACTTCGGCCCGCAGCACCCGGCGGCGCACGGCGTGCTGCGCCTCGTCATGGAGCTGGACGGCGAGATCATCGAGCGCTGCGATCCGCACATCGGCCTGCTGCATCGCGGCACCGAGAAGCTGATCGAGTACAAGACCTACCTGCAGGCGCTGCCCTACATGGACCGGCTCGACTACGTGTCGCCGATGTCCATGGAGCACAGCTACGTGCTCGCCATCGAAAAGCTGCTCGATATCGAGGTGCCGCTGCGCGCCCAGTATATCCGCGTGCTGTTCGCGGAGCTGACGCGCATCGCCAACCACATCCTCAACACCACCGCGCACGCGATGGACGTCGGCGCGCTGACGCCGATCCTGTGGCTGTTCGAGGAACGCGAGGAGCTGCTCGGCTTCTACGAGCGGGCTTCGGGCGCGCGCTTCCACGCGGCCTATTTCCGCCCCGGCGGCGTCCATCAGGACCTGCCGCCGAAGCTGATCGCGGACATCGCCGACTGGGCCGACGCCTTCCCGAAGGCGCTCGCCGACTTCGAGGCGCTGATCTGCGACAACCGCATCTTCAAGCAGCGCAACGTCGATATCGGCGTCATCAGCGAGCAGGATGCGGTGGCGTGGGGCTTCTCCGGCCCTTGCATTCGCGGCTCCGGCCTGCCGTGGGATCTCCGCAAGTCGCAGCCTTACGAGGTCTACGACCGCATGGAATTCGACGTGCCGGTCGGCAAGAACGGCGACTGCTACGACCGCTTCATGGTCCGCATCGAGGAGATGAAGCAGTCGCTGCGCATCATCAAGCAGTGCCTGCGCGAGATGCCGGAAGGCCCGATCGCCAGCCTCGACCGCAAGGTGGTCCCGCCCAAGCGCGGCGAGATGAAGCGCTCGATGGAGGCGCTCATCCACCACTTCAAGCTCTACACCGAAGGCTTCCACGTGCCGGAGGGCGAGGTCTACGTCGCGACCGAAAGCCCCAAGGGCGAGTTCGGCATCTATCTCGTCTCGGACGGCACCAACAAGCCGTACCGCTGCAAGATCCGCCCAACGGGCTTCTCGCACCTGCAGGCGATGGATTTCCTCTGCAAGGGTCACATGCTCGCCGACGCGCCCGCCGTGCTCGGCAGTCTCGATATCGTTTTCGGTGAGGTCGACCGGTGAGTCACGCCGCTTCAGCTACGCCCGAACAGCATCACGCGTTCGATGGCTTCGATTGGACGCCCGAGAACGCCAAGCGCGTGAAGGTGATCCTTGCGCGCTATCCGGAGGCGCGTAGGCAATCCGCCGTGATGCCGCTCCTCGATCTCGCGCAGCGCCAGGTCGGCGCGCAGACGAAGACGCAGGGCTGGCTGCCGATCCCGGTGATCGAGTTCATCGCGGGGATGCTCGGGATGCCGTACATCCGCGTGCTCGAGGTGGCGACCTTCTACACGATGTACAATCTGGCGCCGGTTGGCCGTCATCACGTACAGGTCTGCGGAACGACGCCCTGTATGCTGCGCGGGTCCGACGACGTGATGAAGGCGTGCAAGGACAAGGGGCTCGCCAAGGGCCACACCACGGCGGACGGCCTCTTCACGCTCACCGAGGTCGAGTGCATGGGCACGTGCGCGAACGCGCCGATGGTGCAGATCAACGACGACAATTACGAAGACCTCGACTACGCGAGCATGACGCGCATCCTCGACGAGCTTGCCGCCGGCAAGACGCCGAAGCCCGGCCCGCAGGTCGATCGCCAGAACAGCGCGCCCGTGGGCGGACCCCGTGTTCTCAAGGAGTTCATGGCATGACCATTGCGCCGCTTGAGGACAAGGACCGCATCTTCACGAACCTCTACGGGTTCCAGGATTGGGGCGTCAAAGGCGCGCTGAAGCGCGGCGATTGGGACGGCACCAAGGACTTCCTCGCCAAGGGGCAGGACTGGATCATCGAGCAGGTGAAGGCGTCGGGCCTTCGCGGGCGCGGCGGCGCGGGCTTCCCCACGGGGCTCAAATGGTCCTTCATGCCGAAGGAACCGCGCGAGGATCGCCCGTCCTACCTCGTCATCAACGCCGACGAGTCCGAGCCCGGCTCGTGCAAGGACCGCGAGATCATCCGCCACGATCCGCACAAGCTGATCGAAGGTGCGCTGATCGCCGGTTTCGCGATGCGCGCGAAGGCGGCGTACATTTACATTCGCGGCGAGTTCATCCGCGAGGCGGAGACGCTGTTCGCAGCGGTCGAGCAGGCCTACGACAAGGGCCTCATCGGCAAGAACGCCTGCGGTTCGGGCTATGATTTCGACGTCTACGTCCATCGCGGCGCGGGCGCGTACATCTGCGGCGAGGAAACCGCGCTCCTCGAAAGCCTCGAAGGCAAGAAGGGCCAGCCGCGCCTGAAACCGCCGTTCCCGGCGGGCGCAGGTCTCTACGGCTGCCCGACGACAGTGAACAACGTCGAGAGCATCGCGGTCGTCCCGACGATCCTGCGGCGCGGCGCCGAATGGTTCGCCGGCTTCGGCCGCCCGAACAACCTCGGCACCAAGCTTTTCCAGATCTCCGGCCACGTGAACACGCCGTGCGTCGTTGAAGAAACGATGGGCATCAGCTTCCGCGAGCTGATCGAGAAGCACGGCGGCGGCATTCGCGGCGGCTGGGACAATCTGCTCGCGGTCATCCCCGGCGGCTCGTCCGTGCCGCTCGTGCCCGCCGAACAGATCATGGACGCGCCGATGGACTTCGACGGGCTCCGTGAACTCAAGTCCGGCCTCGGCACGGCGGCGGTGATCGTCATGGACAAGTCCACCGACATCGTCCGCGCGATCAGCCGCATCTCGTATTTCTACAAGCACGAAAGCTGCGGGCAATGTACGCCCTGCCGCGAAGGCACCGGCTGGATGTGGCGCGTGATGGAGCGGCTTCGTACCGGCGACGCCGATCTTTCGGAAATCGATACGCTGCTCGACGTCACGACCGAGGTTGAGGGCCACACCATCTGCGCGCTCGGCGACGCGGCGGCCTGGCCGATCCAGGGCCTCATCCGCCACTTCCGCCCGGAACTTGAGCGCCGCATCAACGAACGCCGGGGCGCAGCCCTCGCCGTGGCGGCGGAGTAGGGCGATGGGGGATCTATGCCAGCAGGCCCGGTCTTGGAGGTGGTCTTCCATGCTTGCGCTGAGCTTGTGGGTCGCTTTGTTTTCGAAGGTGCCGATGAAGTGGCGCGCAAGCGCCTCAGCAAGCGCCTCCACTTGGGGTGTTGGCTCGCGTTTTTGGCACTCCCTGTGGCGGCGGTGCTCTGCTTTATCGCTTATGACTTCCTTTGGGGTGATGGCTGATGCCTAAACTAACCGTCGACGGCATCGAGGTCGAAGTCCCCGCCGGAGCCACCGTGCTTCAGGCGTGCGAGGCTGCGGGCAAGGAAATCCCGCGCTTCTGCTATCACGAGCGGCTTTCGATCGCGGGCAACTGCCGCATGTGCCTCGTCGAGGTGAAGCCGGGGCCGCCGAAGCCACAGGCCTCGTGCGCGCTTCCCGCCGCCGAAGGGCAGGAAATCCGCACCGACAGCGCCCTGGTGAAGAAGGCGCGCGAAGGGGTGATGGAGTTCCTGCTCATCAACCACCCGCTCGATTGCCCGATCTGCGATCAGGGCGGCGAGTGCGACCTGCAGGACCAGTCGGTAGCCTACGGCCGCGGGCGTACGCGCTACACGGAGAACAAGCGCGCCGTCACCGAGAAGTACATGGGGCCGATCATCAAGACGGCCATGACGCGCTGCATCCACTGCACGCGTTGCGTGCGTTTCGCCGAGGAAGTGGCGGGCACCGACGAGCTCGGCGCGCTCTACCGCGGCGAGAACATGCAGATCACCTCCTACCTCGAACAGGCGGTGAAGTCGGAGCTTTCGGGCAACGTCATCGATCTCTGCCCCGTCGGCGCACTCACCTCGAAACCCTATGCGTTCGAGGCGCGGCCGTGGGAGCTGACGAAGACGAGCGGCATCTGCGTGATGGACGCGGTGGGCACCAACATCCGCATCGATGCGCGCGGCCCCGCCGTGCTGCGCGTGCTGCCGCGCGTCAACGACGACGTGAACGAGGAGTGGGCGTCCGACAAGACGCGCTACGCGCCGCTCGGCCTTTGCAAGCGCCGCCTCGATCAGCCCTATGTGCGCCGCGGCGGCAAGCTGGAGCCGGCGACGTGGGCGGAAGCCTTCAACGCCGTGAAAACCGGCCTCTCCGACCTCGGCGGCAACCAGATCGGCGCGGTCGCGGGCGAACTGCTCGACGTCGAATCGATGGTCGCACTCAAGGACCTGATGAAGTCGCTCGGTTCGGACCGCTTCGAATGCCGGACGGACGGCATGGCGCTGCCCGTCGGCGGCGCGGGGGCTTACCGCTTCAACACCGGTATCGCCGGGATCGAGGATGCTGACGTCGTGCTCCTCGTCGGCGCGAATCCGCGCTGGGATGCGCCGCTCGTCAACACGCGCCTGCGCAAGGCGGTCGTCAAGAAGGGCGCCAAGGTCTTCAACGTCGGCCCGGAGGTCGATCTCACCTATCCGGTCACGCAGCTCGGCGACGGCGCGTCCGTCCTCGGCAAGCTGCCGAAGGTGGCGGCTGACGCGCTGAAGAGCGCGACGAAGCCCGCGATCATCGTCGGCGCGGCAGCGCTCACGCGCGGCGACGCGCCTGCGATCCTCGCCGCGCTCGGCAAGATCGCCAAGGCCGCGAAGATGAACGCAGAGGGTTTCAACGTTCTCCACACCGCCGCCTCGCGGGTCGGCGGTCTCGACATCGGCTTCACGCACGAAGGCGGCATCGCCGAAGTGCTCGGCGGCGGTCTGAAAGCGCTCATCGTCCACGGCGCGGACGAGATCGGCACCGATCTTGAGGGTGTCTTCAAGGTCTATATCGGCCACCACGGCGATCTCGGCGCACGCGGCGCCGATGTCATCCTGCCCTCGGCGAGCTTCGCCGAGAAAGACGGCACCTACGTCAACATGGAAGGTCGCGTTCAGCACGCCTACCGCGCCGTGTTCGCGCCGGGCGACGCCCGTGAAGACTGGGCGATCCTCCGGGCGCTTTCCGAAGTGCTTGGCAATAAGCTGCCCTACGACAGCTTCGCGGCGCTCCGCGCGCGCATCGCCGCCGAATGGCCGCACCTCGCCGAGGAAGGCATTGCGCCGGCCTCCGGCGAGATCGACTTCGGCACCGGCGGTGAGTTCGACGCCGCACCGATCGGCCGTTTCATCCACGATTTCTACCTGACGAACGCCATCGCGCGCGCGTCCGAGGTGATGCAGGCCTGCTCGGCGACGCTGCTGCATGGCCAGCCGGTTCTGGAGGCGGCGGAATAATGACGGCGTTCTTTCAGGATCTGATCGGGCCGAACCTCGGCTATCTGGTCGCCACGCTCATCCTCATCCTGCTCATCGCGCTGCCGGTGATGGTTGCGGTCGCTTTCGCGGTCTATGCGGACCGCAAGATCTGGGCGGCGATGCAGCTGCGGCGCGGCCCGAACGTGGTCGGCCCGTGGGGTCTGTTGCAGAGCTTTGCCGACGGCGCGAAGGTGTTCCTCAAGGAAACCATCATCCCGTCGGGCGCCAACAAGGGCGTGTTCCTGCTTGCGCCTATGATCACCTTTACGCTCGCGCTGATCGGCTGGGCGGTGATCCCGTTCGATGCGGGCGCGGTGCTTGCCGACATCAACGTCGGCATCCTCTATCTGTTCGCGGTCTCGTCGCTGGGCGTCTACGGCATCATCATGTCGGGCTGGGCGTCGAACTCGAAATACCCGTTCCTCGGCGGCCTCCGTTCGGCGGCGCAGATGGTGTCCTACGAAGTCTCGCTCGGCCTCGTCATCATCAACGTCGTGCTCTACGCCTCGTCATTCAATCTCAGCGACATCGTGATGAGCCAGCAGAGCAACATCCTGTTTCTGAACGGCAATATCTTCAATCCGCTGCTCTTCCCGATGGGCGTCGTGTTCTTCATCTCGGCGCTCGCCGAAACGAACCGCCCGCCGTTCGACCTTCCTGAAGCGGAAGCCGAACTCGTCGCGGGTTATCAGGTCGAATATTCGTCGATGAGCTTCGCGCTGTTCTGGCTCGGCGAGTACGCGAACATCCTGCTGATGTGCGCGATGACCTCGGTCCTCTTCCTCGGCGGCTGGCTGCCCCCGGTGGACTGGGCGCCGCTCTACGTGATCCCGGGCTTCATCTGGTTCCTTGCGAAGATGGCGTTCGTGTTCTTCCTCTTCGCCTGGGTAAAGGCGACCGTGCCACGGTATCGCTACGACCAGCTGATGCGCTTGGGATGGAAGGTATTCCTGCCGCTGTCGCTCTTCTGGGTGTTCCTGGTGTCCGGGTGGCTGATGTTCTTCACAGACAGGTTTGCGTCATGACCGCCATATTCCGCGCCGCCAAATCGATGCTGCTGCTGGAGTTCGTCCAGGGCATGGCGCTTACGCTCAAGTACATGTTCAAGCCGAAGGCGACGCTGAACTACCCCTTTGAAAAGGGGCCGATCAGTCCGCGTTTCCGGGGCGAGCACGCGCTGCGCCGCTATCCGAACGGCGAGGAGCGTTGCATCGCGTGCAAGCTGTGCGAGGCGGTGTGCCCGGCGCTCGCGATCACGATCGAGGCCGAGCCCCGCGAGGACGGCTCGCGCCGCACCACGCGCTACGACATCGACATGACCAAGTGCATCTACTGCGGCTTCTGTCAGGAAGCCTGCCCGGTGGACGCCATCGTCGAAGGGCCGAACTTCGAGTTCGCAACCGAAACGCGCGAAGAGCTGATCTACGACAAGGCGAAGCTGCTCGCGAACGGCGAGCAGTGGGAAGCGGCGATCGCCGCCAACCTTGCGGCGGACGCGCAGTGGCGATAACCCGCCGCAGGCAAAAGAGGGGCAAGTCGAAACCGTGATCGAGGCTATCATCTTCTACATGCTCGCAGGCATTATCGTCCTGTCGGCAACGGCGGTGATTTTCGCCCGCAACCCGGTGCACAGCGTGCTCTGGCTGATCCTGGCGTTCTTCAACGCCGCCGGCCTGTTCCTGCTGCTCGGCGCCGAGTTCATCGCGATGATCCTCGTGATCGTCTACGTCGGCGCCGTCGCGGTGCTGTTCCTGTTCGTCGTCATGATGCTCGACATCGACTTTTCCGAGCTGCGCGTGGGCTTCTCGCGCTACATGCCGTTCGGGCTGATGCTCGCGGGCGTGCTGCTTGCCGAACTCGTGATCGCCGGCACGGCCTGGACGCTCGGCGCGGGCGCGCAGGGGGTTGCCGCGGCGCCGCTTTCGGCAGCGGGTGACGTCACCAACACAGAGGCGCTCGGCGCGCTCATCTACACGAAATACGTCTACATCTTCCAGGCGGCAGGCATGGTTCTGCTCACCGCGATGATCGGCGCGATCGTGCTCACGCACCGCCAGCGCACGGGCGTCAGGAAGCAGAGCATTGCGCGCCAGAACGCCGTGCGGCCCGAAGAGGCGGTCGATGTTGTCAGCGTGCCCGTGGGCGAGGGGGTGAAACTCAAATGATCGGCATCACCCACTATCTCACCGTCGCGGCGATCCTCTTCGTCCTCGGCGTGCTCGGCATCTTTCTCAATCGGAAGAACGTCATCATCATCCTGATGTCGATCGAGCTGATCCTGCTTGCCGTGAACATCAACCTCGTGGCGTTCTCGGCATTCCTCGGCGATCTCGTGGGCCAGGTGTTCGCGATGTTCGTGCTCACCGTCGCGGCGGGCGAGGCGGCCATCGGCCTTGCCATTCTGGTGATCTACTTCCGCAACCGCGGCACCATCGCGGTCGACGACATCAACATGATGAAGGGCTGAGCGGGCGTGCTTCATACCATCGTATTCCTGCCGCTGCTCACGGCGATCATTGCCGGTCTCGGCAACCGCATGCTCGGCAACACGCTCGCCAAGGCGATCACCACGGGCGGGCTGTTCCTGGCCTGCGCGCTGTCGTGGGCGATCTTCATTCCCGTGCTCTCCGGCGTGCCCGTCGAGGGCCAGCCGGTCATGGAATGGTTCCGCTCGGGCGGCCTCGTCGTCGACTGGTCGCTCCGGCTCGACACGCTCACCGCCGTGATGCTCGTCGTGGTGACGACGGTTTCCGCGCTCGTGCACCTCTATTCGTGGGGGTACATGGCGGAGGATCCCGATCAGCCGCGCTTCTTCGCGTATCTGTCGCTGTTCACCTTCGCCATGCTGATGCTGGTGACGGCGGACAATCTCGTGCAGATGTTCTTCGGCTGGGAAGGCGTCGGCCTCGCGTCGTACCTGCTCATCGGCTTCTGGTATCAGAAGCCGTCCGCGAACGCCGCGGCGATCAAGGCGTTCGTCGTCAACCGCGTCGGCGATTTCGGCTTCTCGCTCGGCATCTTTGGGGTGTTCATGGTGTTCGGCACAACGGACATCGCGACCATTCTCGAAGCCGCGCCGAACTTCGCGGGCAGCAGCTTCGAATTCCTCGGCGCGCAGGTCGATACGCTGACCGCGCTTTGCCTGCTGCTGTTCATCGGCGCGATGGGCAAGTCGGCGCAGCTCGGCCTCCACACCTGGCTGCCGGATGCGATGGAAGGCCCGACGCCGGTTTCCGCGCTCATCCACGCCGCCACGATGGTGACGGCGGGCGTGTTCATGGTCTGCCGCCTGTCGCCGCTTTTCGAAACGAGCGAAATCGCGCTCAGCGTCGTCACCTATGTGGGCGCGGCGACGGCGCTGTTCGCGGCCACCGTCGGCACCACGCAGCACGATATCAAGCGCGTCATCGCCTATTCGACCTGCTCGCAGCTCGGCTACATGTTCTTCGCCGCAGGCGTGGGCGCGTACGGCGCGGCGATGTTCCACCTGTTCACGCACGCCTTCTTCAAGGCGCTGCTGTTCCTCGGTGCAGGCAGCGTGATCCACGCGATGCACCACGAGCAGGACATGCGCTACTACGGCGGCCTTCGTAAGCACATCCCGCTCACCTTCTGGGCGATGACGATCGGCACGCTCGCCATCACCGGCGTCGGCATCATCGGCGTCTTCGGTTTCGCAGGCTTCTATTCGAAGGATGCGATCATCGAGAGCGCCTTCGCGGCGGGCACGCAGCCGGGCTACGTCGCCTACGGCGTCGGTGTCTTCGCGGCGCTGCTCACCAGCTTCTATTCGTGGCGCCTCGTGTTCCTCACCTTCTTCGGCAAGCCGCGCTGGTCGCAGAGCGAGCATATCCAACACGCGGCGCACGGCGATCACGGGCATGACCATGCGCATGACGATCATCATGCTCCGGCCCATGCCCATGCCCACGATGACGGCACGCTCGGCTATCATCCGCACGAAAGCCCGGCGAGCATGCTCATCCCGCTCGGCGTCCTGTCGCTCGGCGCAGTGTTTGCGGGCTTCCTCTTCCACCACGCGTTCATTGACGCGGAGGGCGGCGTCGCGTTCTGGAAGGGCGCTTTGGCGTTCGACGCGCACCTCGCGCACGCTTCGCATGAAGTGCCGCTGTGGGTGAAGCTGTCGCCCGCCGCCGTCATGCTGCTCGGCCTGTTCATCGCGTGGAACAACTACATCCGCGATCCGGGCGCGCCCGCGCGCTTCGTCGCGATGTTCCGCGGGCTCCACGCGTTCCTCTTCAACAAGTGGTACTTCGACGAGCTGTACGATGTGATCTTCGTGCGCCCGGCGAAGTGGCTTGGCCGCTTCCTGTGGAAGAAGGGTGACGAGGGCACCATCGACCGCTTCGGCCCGAACGGCCTTGCTGGTCTGGTGATGGGCGGCGCAGGCGTCGCGCGGCGGCTGCAGACCGGCTACCTCTACACTTACGCGTTCGTGATGCTGATCGGCCTCGCCGCCGCGGCAGCGTGGTTCCTCCCGAAGATGCTGGGCGGCGAATAATGGGCTTTCCGATCCTTTCCCTGATGATCCTGCTGCCGCTCGCGGCGGCGACGCTGCTGCTGTTCGTCCCCGGCGACGAAAACGCGCGGGCGAATACGGCGCGCTGGGCGGCGCTCGGCGTCACGCTCGCCGAACTCGTGCTCGGCATCATCCTGTGGGCGCGCTTCGATGTGGGCTCGGCGAGCTTCCAGTATGCCGAAAGCCTGCCGCTGTTCGAGCCGTACTTCTCGTGGTCGCTCGGCATCGACGGCATCAGCCTCGTGCTCATCGCGCTCAGCGTGTTCCTGATGCCGATCTGCATCCTCGCGTCGTGGACCTCGATCGAAAAGCGCGTGCCGGAATACATGGCGGCGTTCCTGCTCATGGAAGCGCTGATGATCGGCGTCTTCGCGGCGACCGACCTGTTCCTGTTCTACGTCTTCTTCGAAGGCGGCCTGATCCCGATGTATCTCATCATCGGCATCTGGGGCGGCAAGGACCGCATCTACGCGAGCTACAAGTTCTTCCTCTACACGCTGCTCGGCTCGGTGCTGATGCTGCTCGCCATGCTCTATATGGCGAGCGTCGCGGGCACGACCTCGATCCCGCAGCTGCTCACCTACGACTTCGATCCGCATGTGCAGACATGGCTGTGGCTGGCCTTCTTCGCGAGCTTCGCCGTGAAGATGCCGATGTGGCCGGTGCACACCTGGCTGCCCGACGCGCACGTGCAGGCGCCGACAGCGGGCTCGGTGATCCTGGCGGGCGTGCTCCTGAAGATGGGCGGCTACGGCTTCATCCGCTTCTCGCTGCCGATGTTCCCGGCGGCCTCGGCGGAGCTGATGTGGATCGTCTTCGCGCTGTCGATGATCGCGGTCGTCGTCACGTCGCTTATCGCGCTTGCGCAGTCCGACATGAAGAAGCTGATCGCTTACTCGTCGGTCGCGCACATGGCGTTCGTCACCGTCGGCCTTTTCGGCTTCAACCAGCAGGCGATCGAAGGGTCGATCGTCGTGATGCTCAGCCACGGCCTCGTCTCGGGCGCGCTCTTCCTGTGCGTCGGCGTCGTCTACGACCGGCTGCACACGCGCGACATCGATGCCTACGGCGGGGTCGCCACGATCATGCCGCGCTATGCGATCCTGTTCATGCTGTTCACGATGGCGTCGGTCGGCCTTCCGGGCACCAGCGGTTTCATCGGCGAGTTCCTCGTGATGATGGGCGCGTTCCGCACGTCCACCTTCGCGACCGCCGTGATCTGCACGGGTATCATCCTTGGCGCGGCTTACATGCTCTATCTCTACCGCAAGGTAATGTTCGGCGAGGCAACGAAGGACGAAGTGCGCGCAATGCCGGACCTCTCGTTCCGCGAAATCCTCTGCCTCGCGCCGATCGCGGTGTTCGTGCTTTGGATGGGTGTCGCGCCGAACGTGTTCATCGATCCCGTGCGCGCGCCCGTGGCGGCGATCGTCGCCCGGCTTGAGCCGACCGCGCCGCACCAGCAGACCGTTGCGGTCGTGAAGCAGGCCGCGGCCAAACCCCAAACCTCGGCGGAGACCCACTGATGCAGCCGCTCGCGCAATCGCTCGGCATCGCCGCACCGGAAATCGTCCTCGCGCTCGGTGCCATGTTGCTGCTGATGGTCGGGACGTTCCGCGGCGACCGCAGCCTCGGCCTGATCTCGTGGCTCGCCGTCGTCATCTATGCCGTCGCCGGTGTATTCATGATGGACGATTCCCCGCGCGCGTTCGCCTTCGACGGTCTCTACGTCGCGGACCTGTTTTCGGATTACCTGAAAGTCGTGGTTTACGGCGCGGCCGCCGTCTGCACCGTGATCGCGATTCCGTATCTGCGCCGCGCGCATTCGGACAAGTTCGAGTACCCCGTGCTGCTCATGCTCGGCGCGCTCGGCATGGGCATGATGGTTTCGGCGAACGACCTGCTGTCGCTCTACGTCGGCCTCGAGCTGCAAAGCCTCGCCGCCTACGTGCTCGCCGCGTTCCACCGCAGCGAAGCGAAGTCCTCCGAAGCCGGCCTCAAGTATTTCGTGCTCGGCGCGCTGGCGAGCGGCATCCTGCTGTACGGCATCAGCCTCATCTACGGCTTCGTCGGCAGCACGAACTTCGTGGCGCTCGGCACGCAGCTTGAAGGCGAGGCCTCGATCGGCATCGTCTTTGGGCTCGTCTTCATCTTCTCGGGGCTCGCGTTCAAGATCAGCGCCGTGCCGTTCCACATGTGGACGCCCGACGTTTACGAGGGCGCGCCGACGCCGGTCGCCGCCTTCTTCGCCTCCGCTCCGAAGGTGGCCGCGATGGGTCTCCTCGTGCGTGTCGCGATCGAAGGTTTCGGCGGGCTTGCCGACGAATGGCGCCAGATCATCGCCTTCGCCGCGGTCGCCTCGATGATCCTCGGCGCCGTCGGCGCCATCGGACAGACCAGCATCAAGCGCCTGCTCGCTTACTCGTCGATCAACAACGTCGGCTTCGCGCTCATCGGCCTCGCGGCAGGCACGGAAGCCGGTATCGCGGGCGTGCTCTTCTACATGGGCATCTATGCCGCGATGACGATCGGCTCGTTCCTCGTCGTCCTCGCGCTCCGCGACCCGGACGGCACGCCTGTTGACGACATGGCGCGCCTCGCGGGCCTTTCGAAAACGCGTCCCGGCCTTGCCGCCGCGCTTGCCGTGTTCATGTTCAGCCTTGCCGGCATCCCGCCAATGCTCGGCTTCTGGCCGAAGTTCAGCGTCTTCAATGCCGCCATTGCGTCCGAGATGTATGTGCTCGCAGTGATCGGCGTCGTTACGTCGGTGGTCGGCGCCTATTACTACCTGCGCGTCGTCAAGCTCGCGTACTTCGACGAGCCGGTGGGCACGCTCGCGCCGGGCGACAGCCGCGTGAACGGTGTCGTGCTGACGGCGGCGGCGGTGTTCTGCTCGCCGCTCGGGATGCTCGCCATCGCGCCGCTCGTGGCGTGGGCGACGGCGGCGGCGCGCATTATCGTCACCGGATGAGTTTCCGCATCATCGATCTTGCCGAAACCGGCAGCACGAACGACTGGATCGCCGATAACCCGGAAGACGGGCTCTGGGTCCGCGCCGACCGGCAGACGGCAGGGCGCGGCCGCCGCGCGCGGGCGTGGACGTCCGACATCGGCAATGTCTTCACCAGCACCTTCGCCGCGCCGCAGCCGGGGGAAGGGGCCGCGCAGCAGCTCTCGTTCGTCGCGGCGAACGCGCTGCTCGATACCGTCGCCCGCTGGGTGCCACGCGGACGCCTATCGCTCAAATGGCCGAACGACCTGCTGCTGGACGGCGTGAAGGTCGCGGGCATCCTGCTCGAAGGCCACGCGCAGGGCGTCATCATCGGCATCGGCGTCAACCTCGCGCACTTCCCCGAGGGCACCGACCGCCCAGCGACGAGCCTCGCCGCAGCAGGCATCGTGCCACCCTCCGCGCGGGAGGCATGCCAAACGCTCGCCGAAGCCTTCGCCGCGCACCGCCGCCGCTGGCGCGAGGATGGATTCGCCGCCACGCGCGCCGACTGGCTCAGTGCTGCCGCCGGCATCGGCAAGCCCATCGTCGCCCGACTCGGGAACGCCGACATCACCGGGACGTTTGAAGGTCTGGCGGAGGACGGCGCGCTGCTTCTGCGCTTGCCGGACGGGACGTTACGCCCCATCCACGCGGGCGAAGTGTTCACATTGGGAGATCAGGCCTGATGCTGCTCGCGATTGATGTCGGCAATACCAATACGATGTTCGCGGTGGTGGACGACGGCGAGATCGTCCACCGGTGGCGCATATCCACGCAGGCGTCGCGCACGTCCGACGAATACATGGTCTGGCTCACCCAGCTCATGGAGATTGACGGCGTCGACCGCCACAAGGTCCACCGCGTGGTGATCTCCACCGTTGTCCCGACCACGCTCTTCAATCTCGAACGCATGGCGCGGCGCGGCTTCGGCATTGATCCGCTGGTCGTGACCAAGGATCTCGATCTCGGCGTCGGCATCGAGGTCGCGCACCCCGAGCAGGTGGGCATGGACCGCCTCGTGAACTGCGTCGCCGTGGGCGATCGTCACGAAGGTGATTTCATCATCATCGATTTCGGCACCGCGACGACATTCGACATCTTCGTCGGCAATGCCTATACGGGCGGCATCATCGCGCCCGGCATCAACCTGTCGGCGGAGGCGCTTTACGTCGCCGCCGCGCAATTGCCGCGTGTTGCCGTTGCGCCGCCGAAGGGCGGCAAGGCGAAAGGCTACGACACGGTGTCCGCCATGCAGTCGGGCATCTTCTTCGGTTATCTCGCGATGATCGAGGGGTTGGTCGCCCGCCTGAAGGCGGAGGCCGCGGGGCCGATGAAAGTTCTGGCAACGGGCGGCCTTGCCGTCCTGTTCGAGCCCTACACCAGCGTGATCGATGTCGTGGACGTCGATCTCACGGTGCGCGGCCTTACGATTATCGATGAAAGGAACAGGCGTTGAAGCCTGGAAAAGAACTGATCTTCCTGCCGCTCGGCGGCTCGGGCGAGATCGGCATGAACGTCAATCTCTACGGCTGCAACGGCAAGTGGATCATGGTCGATCTGGGCATGACCTTCGCCGATCCGAATCTGCCGGGCATCGAACTGGTGCTCCCGGACCTGTCGTTCATCGAGGACCGGCAGAAGGATCTGCTCGGCATCGTGCTCACCCACGGCCACGAGGATCACATCGGCGCGATCCCCTATCTCGTCGGTGATTTCGACGTGCCGCTGTTCGCGACGCCGTTCACCGCGGGCCTCATCCGCAAGAAGCTGATCGAAGAGGGCATCGAGCGCGATGTCGAGCTGAACGTCGTGCCGCTCGAAGGCGAGGTCAACCTTGGCCCGTTCAAGTGCCGCTATGTGCCGCTCGCGCATTCCATCCCCGAGGGCAACGCGCTCCTCATCGAAACGCCCTACGGCAAGATATTCCACACCGGTGACTGGAAGCTCGATGAAGCGCCCGTGCTCGGCGTGCCGTCCACGGCGGAAGAACTCACCGCGCTCGGCGACGAGGGCATCCTCGCGCTCGTCGGCGATTCCACCAACGTCTTCAATCCCGAAGCGTCGGGCAGCGAAACCGGCGTCCGCGAAGGCCTCGACAAGGTGATCGCGGGGCACAAGGGCAGGGTGCTGGTCACCACCTTCGCGTCGAATGCCGCGCGGCTCCACACGCTCGGCGAGGTTGCGAAGGACACCGGCCGCCAGATCTGCGTCGTCGGCCGCTCGCTCGACCGCATCCTCGAAGTCTCGAAGAGCGTTGGCTACCTCACCGATTTTCCGCGCACGATTTCGCAGGAAGAGGCGATGAAGGTGCCGCGCGACAAGCTGCTCATCGTCTCGACGGGCGCCCAGGGCGAGGCGCGCGCCGCACTCTCGCGCATCGCGGACGGCGACCATCCCTATATCAAGCTCGAACGCGGCGACCTCGTCGTCTATTCGTCGAAGCAGATTCCCGGCAACGAGATTTCAATCGGCCGCGTACAGAACGCGCTCGCCGCGAAGGGCATCGAGATCATCACGGACCGGCAGGCGCATGTCCACGTTTCCGGGCATCCGGGTATCCCGGAGCTGGAGGCGATGTACGGCTGGATTCGGCCGCAAATCTCCATCCCCGTCCACGGTGAGCGCCGCCATATGGAAGAGCACGCGCGCCTTGCCCGCCGCGTCGGTGTGCCGGAAGCGGTCGTGCCCGTGAACGGCAGCGCCATCCGCCTTGCGCCCGGCAAACCGCAGATCATCAGTCACGAGCCCGTCGGGCGTCTCGTCCTCGACGGCGACGTGATCCTGCCCGCCGACGGCGCGACGATGCTCGCGCGCCGCCGCATGATGCACAACGGTCTCATCGCGGTGTTCGTGGTACTCGACGGCAAGGGCCGCCTGCTCGCGCCGCCGCAGGTGCAGTCGCACGGCGTGCCGGTGGAAGACGACCGCGACGAATTTCTCGACGACTGCGTCTCCGCTGCCAGCGAAGCCGTCGCGAAGACGCGTGGCAAGACCGAAGAGGCGCTTGCCGAGGCGATCCGCGTCGCCGTACGCCGTACGGCGCGGGACTGGACGGGCAAGAAGCCGATCACCGAGGTAACGATCACAAGGGTGAAGGGCTGATGGGCTGGGGGTCGATACTCGCGATCTATCTTCTGATCTGGACGGTCACGCTGTTCGCGGTTCTCCCGTTCGGTGTCCGCACGGCCGACGAAGCCGGCGAGAACAAGGTAAGGGGTCAGGCCGACAGCGCGCCCGCGCACCCGATGCTCGCCAAGAAGCTGCTCTGGACGACGCTCATTTCGGCCGTCCTGATGGCCGGCGTCTGGTGGCTGGGTGAAGCGGGCTACCTCGACTTCATGCCGAACTAAGCTGGGCGCCGCGTGCGCGAACAGCGTTTTACTTTACGTCCATCATTCCGAGCGAAGTCGGGGGACGCACAACTGCGCCGCCCGATACGATGAAGCTCAGCGCAGCCGCTCCGTCGCCTGCGCCAGCGCCACGTAGAGTTTGCCAAGGTCGGACGACAGCAGCGTCATCGAAAGCGCGTTGCCGTCGCGGTCCGCGTTGAAGCGACGGAGCATCGCCTCGAAATCGTGGATATAGCGGCGCACGCCATCGCGGAACTCGGCGTCTTCGCTGTAGCGGCGCGTGACTTCCTTGGCGTCGCGGTTCGTGAGGAGCTGCACGGCGCGGCGTGAGAAAACACCGCGTTCGCCCGCCAGATACTGCTTCCACGCCGTCTCGGTGACCTCCGCCGAAAGCCCCTTGGCGATATCGATCGAGGCGCTGTTGAGCGCTTCGACGAGCAGTTCGGACTGGCGGCCGATGTCCTTCCGAAGCGCCGCGTCGAGGTGCGAGTCCGCCTCGTTCACGCGCGTTTCGATCGCGGCCGCCGTCTCGGCGACGGAGACGAGCTGGCGCGACAGTCGCTCGGCGGCGGCCTGCGCGGCGTCGGCGCTGCGCTGGCCCGCCGCTTCCAGCGCTTTGATCTGCGTTTCCACCGGCTCGATCGCGCTCTGGCGCACAGCCTCGCGCGATGCCTTGGTCAGCGCCTCGCGCGCCTCCTCGACGACCGCTTCGAGCGCCGTTTTCACCGTTCCGGCCGTCTGCGCCGCGACCTCACGCACGCGCCCGAGCGCGTCGATCAACTGCGTCGTCGCGCTGAGCGCGGTGCTTTCCGCCGAGCGTTCGACGCCCGACAGGATGCCCTGCGCGGTCTCGATCTCGCCGCGCACCTTGGCCACCACGGCTTCGAGGCTTTCGCGCTGGTCTTCCAGCCCATCGAGCAGTTCGTCGATCGCCTTGCGTCCCGCGGCGATCGGCATGTTGATGGCGGCGGCGCGTTCCGCCACCCGGTCGACATCCTGCGAGAGGTTCGCCACCGAACCGCGCAGAGCGTCGATCGCACCGAGACCCTTTTCGGCGCTGGCGGGAACGCCATCAGACAAAGAGGCGAGCGCCTGTTCTGTCGCTTCGCGCACGGCGGCGAGCGAATCGCCGATCTCTTTCGCCGCGCCGCGCGTGGCGCCGAGCGGCGTGGAGAGCGAATCGATCTCACCGCGCACCTGCCCGATCCGCGCCGAGAGGCTGGCAAGCACGCTCTCGCTCGAATTCGCGGCATTGCCGAGCTTGGCGTCGAGCACGCTGAAACCGCGCTCGACCGTGTCGAGGAAACCGCGGCTGCCTGCGTCCTGCTCGGCGATGCGGCGGCTCAGTTCGGAAACGTGCTCGGCGATGCCCGTGATCCGGTTTGCGATGGTTTCGATCGCACGGCCGCCGATGTCTTCAAGATCGAGCGAGGTCCGCGAGATCGCTGCAGCGAGCGCCGCGGTCTGTGCTTCGACCCCGGCGCGCGTCGCTTCCAGCGCCTCGCCGGTTTTGGCGAGCGCGGCATCGCCGCTCGCTTCAAGTGTGGCGGCATAGCTGCCGAGCCGGCCTTCCGCCTCGCCGGCGGAGGTGGCGATGGCGGAAATCACGCTGGTGAGGCTTGCGGTCGCGGCCTTGGCCTGCGCGCCCGCTTCCTCGCTCCGTGCCCACACCGCGGCGAGCAGGTCTTCGGTTTCCTGAAGCTGCGTGCGTGCATCGGTGGCGCTCGTCGCGAGCAGCCCCGCGATGCGGTTCACCTGCGCTTCGGCTTCGGGCAGCGCGCTGGCAAGCGAATCGAAGCTGGCGCGCGCCTTGTCGCTGCTCTCCGCGAGCGCTGCAGAACTGGCGTCGATCGCGGCACGGTCTTCGGCGAGCGTCCCCGCAAGCGTGCGCGTGCGGTGAACGGCGGCGTCGGTGGCGCTGACGAAGCCTTCAACCTCGTCGGCGAACACCTTGCGCAGACCTTCGACGCGCAGGGTCACGGCCGCCAGCACCGAATCGATGCTTTCAAGCTGCGTGCGCGTTTCGCGCGCCGTCAGCGCGAAGCGTTCTTCGGCGGCTTCGATTCGCGCGAGCATTTCGCGCTGTTGCCCCGGCCAGACGCGCGCGGCGACGAGCGCGATCAGCCAGATCGCCGAAAGCGGCGCCGCGACACCGCCAGCGACGCCCGCCCATTCGGTCAGCGTCAGCGCGCCAACACCCGCCGAACCGGCGATCAGCCAGACGACGGCGGCGGCAAGCGCCAGCCAGGCGAGCGAGGCCAGCGAGGCGAACAGCAGCACGCGGCTCGAAAATGTCGGCACGGCCTCATCTATGGCCTCGTCATCCATCTGGCGCAGGCGCTTCATCGGCGCTGACGTATCCGGCGCGGCGTCGGGCACGGCGTTCTGCTGCCATGCGTAGTCCGGCGGAAGCTTTTCCGGAAACGACCGCCGACCGACTGGACTCATGGTGCACGACCCCCGCGAAACCTGTGTGTGAAAACCCCTTGCGCACCTGTCTATCATCGCCCGTGCGGACAGGACAGCCCGGCAATCGGCATTTGTCGACAGTTTGTTAACACTCGTCGTCGAACATGGGCGCATGAACCCCGAATCCGCCCCCGCTTTCCTGCCGCACCGCCTGCTCGAAATCACGGGCGGGGATACGGCGTTGTTCGACGATCTGATGTCGGAATTCCGCGAAAATTTGCCCGCCTACGCCGCCGACCTGCGCGCCGCGAAGGATCGGGCGGGCTGGAAAGCCGCCGCGCACCGCCTGAAAGGCGCGGCGCAGTCTATCGGCGCGGAGGCCATCGGCGCGATCGCGCTGCTTGCCGAGCTGTCGGCCCCTGGCGACAGCGCACTCCTTGCGCGTCTCGACTCCGAAATCCTGCGTTTCTCAAGATTCTAGAAACGTGGCTTCACGTTGCCGGCGCACGCGTTCGATCAGAACCGCTGCGAGGCTGAGGCCGAGGATTTCCCAAAGCCAGTACCAGAGCGGGCTTCCGGCCAGGCACGCGACGAAAATCGCGGACGTGCGTCCGCTCGCGCCCAGGATCGTGGCGCCCGCGAGCACAGGTCGAAGCCTTTCGATATAGCGCGCGCGCAGCGCCGGATCGGCGCCGAGCGCGGCATCGAGCGCATGCGCCCCCGGCATCAGCTTCGCCTGAAGCGCGTTGTAGCCGACTTCGAGGAAGCCGCCCACGGCCTCGCGCGGCGCAATGCCCGGCTGGCCCGCGCTGCGCCGGATGAACACTTCGCGTTGAAGCTCGTACCACGCCGCCTGCACGACATGCGCGGCGCCCGCAGCGACCGCGAGCGACAGGCTGACCGCGATTCCCACATGTTCGGCGGCGCTGAACGCCAGGCTCAGATAGACGAGGATGAACACGCTGTAGTCGCAGAAGCCATCCAGGAACCGCCCGAAATCGCTGCTGCGTCCCGTCGCGCGCGCCGTCATGCCGTCGAGGCCGTCGAAGACGTGCCAGGCAAGCATCGCCGCGAATCCGGCGAGCGCCATCACCGGCTTCTCATACTGGAAGTAAGCCCACGCGGCGACGATGCCGAAGCCGATTCCGGCGATCGAAATGGCGTTGGGCGGAATATGAAGCTTCACCGCAATCGGCAGCAGTGCCCGCGACACCGGGTGAATGACCGCGATGTTCAGCGGTTCCTCTATGCCGCGCGGGCGCCCGCCGTCTGCCGTGTCGATTGTGGAATGCATCGTGTGCGATGTGCGCTGCTCCGGGGAGTGTTGGCAAGTCCACTTGCTTGCCCTTATGGTCCGCCATCCATTCAGACCCGGAGACGTCGATGGCGCTTGTGGCGCTGCTCTATGCCCATCATTTCAGCGCCGGAGCGGACGAACCGCTGGCCGCGCTCGGCATCACGGGAATCGCCTCGGTGGATCGTCAGATCCGCCAGTGCCGCCGCGCGGGTGCGGAGCGCGTCGTCGTCATGGTGGAGCGCGTGACGCCGCGCCTCGCTGCCGCGCTCGACCGCGCACGGCGTGCGACGCCGGGGGTCGAGGTCGTTCACGGCGGCGACGGCGTTCGTGCCGCGATCCGCGAGGAAGACAGTGTGCTCTCACTCGATGAAGGCCTCGTCGCCGATGAGCGTGCGATCGCTGCCGTCGCGTGGGCGACCGGAGATGTCGTGCTCGGCGTCTGGATGGAGGCGGACGAACGACCGATCGCCGCGGAGCGAATCGCGTCGGACCGCTTCTTCGCGGGGCTCGCGCGCTTTCCGGGGCGCCTCGTTCGCAGCGTCGCGGGCCGCCTCGGCGACTGGGACATGCAGGCGACGCTGGTGCGCTCGGCGCTGGGGGAGGGGCCGCATACGCCAGTAGAGGTCGGGCGTATCCCCGCTTATTGTCCGTCGCGGCGGCGCGAGGTGCCGCTGCAATGGCGCCGCGCCGTCGATGCCGCGTCCGCCGATGCAGCGACCAACGACGCACTCGCCGCCGCGCAGAAGGGCATCCTCGATTGGCCCGCGCGCTTCATTCACCCGCCGATCGAAAACCTGCTCACGCGCCTGCTGCTCCCGACCCCGCTTACGCCCAACATGATTTCGGTGGGCGTGTTCCTGCTTGGCCTCGCGGCGATGGCGGCGTTCGCGCTCGGCCATTTGTGGATCGGCCTCATCCTCGCGCTCATCATCGGGCCGCTCGACGGCGTGGACGGCAAGCTTGCGCGCACGCGCGTCGAGTTCTCGAAATGGGGCGACCTCGAACATGTCGCGGACAAGGTCGTCGAGTACGGCTGGTTCGCGGCACTCGCTTATTATTTCAATTCGATCGGGCATGGCGGCGCATGGCCGCTCGCCGCGATCTGCGTGGGCTTCGCGCTCGCGGAAGCCGTGCAGGGCGAGTTCTTCCGGCGCTTCACGGGCAAGCAGATCGACGACGCCGGCGCGTTCGAACGGCGGTTCCGTCTCGTCGCCGGGCGCCGCAATACGTTCTTCTGGAGCCTTTTGCCGTTCGCGGCGTTTGGCGCCTGGTATGCGGGCTTTGCGATGATCGCAGCGTACAGCGCGATCACCTTTTTCGTCATGCAGGCGCGCTTCTTTGTCCGGCTTCAGGAGTATGGCAGCGAAAACAGCGATCAAATCGCCGCGAACTTTGCAAAGACGGCCTACACATTCTTGCCCGATTCTGCTGGCAACGCTAAGTGATCGTGTTCAACCGCGCAGTAGACGCGTCTCAGGATCTTTCCCATGCATGAAGTTAGAGTAGCGGTCGTTGGTATCGGCAACTGCGCAAGTTCGCTGGTTCAGGGGGTCGCCCATTATCAGAACGGCGGCGCGAACGAACAGATCGGCCTGCTGCACTGGGATCTCGGCGGTTATCGTCCGAAGGACATTCGTTTCGTTGCCGGTTGGGATATCGACCGCCGCAAGGTCGGGATGGATATTGCCGAAGCGATCTTCGCGAAGCCGAACTGCACCGCCGTGTTCTGCGATCATGTTCCCGAAACCGGCGCGCGCGTCCGCATGGGCCGTCTCCTCGACGGCGTCGGCGAGCACATGGCGGACTATCCCGATGATCGCACCTTCCTCGTGGCGGACGAGGCGGAGGCGGACAAGGACGAGGTCGTGCGCGTGCTGCGCGAAACCCGCGCCGACGTTCTGATGAACTATCTCCCCGTCGGCAGCCAGAAGGCCACCGAGTTCTATGCCGAATGCGCGCTCGAAGCCGGCGTCGCCTTCGTCAACAACATCCCGGTGTTCATCGCCAGCGATCCCGTCTGGGCGAAGCGCTTCGCGGATGCGGGTCTTCCCATCATCGGCGACGACATCAAGGCGCAGCTCGGCGCCACGATCGTCCACCGCGTGCTCACCGATCTGTTCGCCAAGCGCGGCGTGAAGCTCGACCGGACCTACCAGCTCAACACTGGCGGCAACACGGACTTCCTGAACATGCTGAACCGCACGCGGCTCGCCTCCAAGAAGGAGTCGAAGACCGAAGCGGTACAGTCGGTCGCCGCGCGCCGCATGGATGACGAGAACATCCACGTCGGCCCGTCGGACTATGTGGCGTGGCAGAACGACAACAAGGTCTGTTTCTTGCGCATGGAAGGTCAGCTCTTCGGCGGCGTTCCGATGAACCTCGAGCTGCGCCTGTCGGTGGAAGACAGCCCCAATTCGGCGGGCGTCGCCATCGACATGATCCGCTGTGCGAAGCTCGCGCTCGATCGCGGCCTCGCCGGGCCGATCGATGCGGCTGCCAGCTATTTCTGCAAGCACCCCCCGCGCCAGACGACCGACGACATCGCCTTCGCCGCGCTGGAGGCGTTCATCGCCGGCGGCGGCAAGCTGCACTAGGAACAGCGGCCCATGCAGGCCATCGTGCTTGCCGCCGGTTTCGGCAGCCGGCTGCGCAGTCACGCCCCGTCGAAGCCGCTTGCGGTCGTCGCGGGGCGTCCGCTGCTGCTGCACACGGCTTTGCGCCTTGCCGAAGCGGGCGTCGATGACGTCACGGTCGTGCTCGGGCACCGCGCGGAAGAGGTCGCAGCGGCCCTTGCCGAGTGGAATCTGCCGCTTGCCGTTCGAACGGTCACCGTCGCCGATCCCGCGCTGCCGAACGGCGTGTCCGCGCTGGCGGCTGCGCCCTTCATCACCGCGCGCGCGTTGCTGGTGATGGCCGACCATCTCGTCGACCCCGCGCTCTACCGCGCCGTGGCGGAGGCGCCCGCCGACGACGGCGCACTGCTGCTCGGCGTCGATCGCCGGATCGGCCACGCGTGGATCGACGAGGATGACGTCACGCGCGTCCGCACCGAAGGCGATGCCATCGTCGCCATCGGCAAGCATCTCGAACCGTTCAACGGCTACGACACCGGCGTGTTCTCCGTCGGCAGACCGCTGTTTGACGCGCTCGCCGGCCTTCCTGCACCCAGCCTGTCGCAGGGCGTTGCCGCGCTCGCCGCGTCCGGGCTTGCGCGTGCGGTCGAAACCGGGGATTGCGCTTGGCTCGATGTCGATGATGCACGGGCGCTGGATATTGCGGAGCGCTGGCTCGGCGCGGAAGGGGAGTGTGCTGCATGAAGTCTCTGGGTATAGCGGCCGCCGCCGTCCTGCTGTCGGCCATGCCCGCCGCCGCCGGGCCGTGGCTCGAAGCGGGCGACCGTCAGGTCCGCAGCGATGTCGAGCTTCTGAAGGCGGCTGGGCTGATCCGCGGCCCCGTCAACGCATGGCCGCTGCCGTGGGCGCAGGTCGCCGAAGGACTTGAGCGCGCCAAGGGCCAGACGTTGCCGTCGCACTTGGGCGCCGCCGTGCGCCGCCTTACGATCCTTTCCGAGCGTGACGGGCAGAAGAGCCGCTACGAGGTCCGCGCCCGCGCCACGAACCGGCCTTCGGTCGTCCGTGATTTCGGCGATACGGCGCGCGAGGACGGCGACGTCACGGTCCGCGCCGAGCACGAACTCGGCAAGCTCTACATCTCTTACGGCGTCGGCTGGCGCGAAGGCCAGCAGGGCCGCGACTTCCATTTCGAACCCGCGACGCTCGCACTCCCCATCGGCAACTGGGCGCTTTACGGCGGCTATGTCGACACATGGTGGGGCCCGGGCCACGACAGCGCGCTGCTCTTCTCCACCAACGCCCGCCCGATCCCGCGCGTCGGCATCAAGCGGCTGGTGCCCGAGCCGATCGACTTCCCGGTGCTCCGCTGGTTCGGCCCGTGGCGGCTCGATATTTTCGCGGGCATCGCGACCGAAACGCGCGCGGACTACAACAACCCGGCGATCGCCGGAATGCGTCTGTCGTTCGAACCCGTCCCCGGCCTCGAAATCGGCCTCAATCGCGGGCTTCAACTCTGCGGCAGCGGCCGTCCGTGCGGGCTCGGCACCATCTTCGACGCCGTCGTCGGCATCGGCGACGCCGACAACACGGGCACCTTGAACGAGCCCGGCAATCAGATCGCCGGCTTCGACATCAGCTACACGCGCATGATCGGCAATGTCGCCGTGCAGGCGTATACCGAGTGGGAAGCGGAGGACGAGGACAACCTCCTCATCGAGCAGTTCTCCCGCATGGCCGGGTTCACGCTGTCCGGCCCCATCGGCGATCAGGGCGCAAGCTGGACGCTGCTTGGCGAATGGTCCGACACGCTTGCGGTAAAGCTCGGCGGCGGTAAGACCTATCCGGGCAGCATGTATAACAATTTCATATACTTCGATGGCTTCACCTACCGCGACCGCGCGCTCGGCCACAGCCTCGATGGCGACAGCGAACTCTGGACCGCGGGTCTTTCCGTCACCGACGCGAAGAATCGGCGTTTTTACGGCACCTATCGCCGCGTCGACATCAACAAGACGAGCAACCTTCGGAACAACAACCTCTCGCTCAATCGCGAGACGTACAACGCCTTCGAAGTCGGTACCGAACTCCCCACCGCGTTCGGCGATATCAGCCTCGAGGCCCGCTACGATACCGACGCGCCGAACACGCCCGGCACCAGCGATGCGAAAACCGCGATTGAGATCGGTTGGCGTACGCGTTTCTAGCCAAGGTTAATCCAATTTTAGGTGCATCCCTCTAGGTTCGGCATCCTAGAAAAGATACGGGTTCGCACCAAAGAGGGGTTGCCTTGCCGCTGGATCGGCCAATCGACGTTCAGGCGCTGTTGGGTCTCGCTGCTGGCCGTTCCGGCGCGGCGCGGGCGCAGTTGGCGCACGCGATAACGGACCTGTTCCTGCCCGCGGCGCAGCGGCTCACCGATCAGCAACGCGCGCTGATGACAGATGTGCTCGGGCGTCTGCTCGGCACGGTCGAAATGGAGGTGCGCCGACACCTCGTCGAAGCGCTCGGGCGTTCGCCCGCATCGCAGCCCGATCTCGAAGCCCGGCTCGCGAGCGACAGCATCGAGGTGGCACGTCCGATCCTTGAACGCAGCAGTGTGGTTCGCAATCCCGCGCTGATGGACATCGTCATCCAGTGCGCGGAAGAACATCGCATGGCGATCGCGTTGCGCGAAACCGTCTCGCCGCCGCTCACCGAGGCGTTGGCCGAGCGTGGCCTCAAGGGCAGCGAGGACGACGTCCTCGAAGGCCTGATCCGCACCGAAGACCCCGTGCTGTCGCGCCGCGCGATGGAGCTTCTGGTCGCGGAGAGCAAGCGCAACGGCCAGTTCCAGCAGCCGCTCCTCACGCAGAACGATCTTCCCGCCGATCTCGCGCAAGAGGTTTACTGGTGGGTGGCCGCCGCGCTCCGCCGCCACATCCTCAAGAATTTCGTCATCGATCAGGCCGTGCTCGATCCGATGCTCGAACGCGCGGCAAAGCGCGCGATGGTGGAATACGACGACACGCAGTCCGTGCAGTCCCGCGCGCTCCAGCTCGCGCGGCGCCTCAATGAACTCGGCGAGCTGACGGATGGCTTCCTGCTTCGCACGCTGCGCCAGGGGCGACTTAGCCTGTTCACCGCGGCGTTCGCCGCCCGCGCGAAGATCGCTTTCAACACCGTGTGGCGGATCGTCACCGATCCGGCGAGCGAAAGCTTCATTGTGCTGGCGAAGGCGGTTGACGTCAGCCGCGACGCCACGGCGTCACTCGTGATCGTGCTCGGCGAACTTGGCAATGCGGCGAGCGCGCGTCCGCCCTCTGCGGTCGCGGAAATCCTCCGTCTTCACGACGACCTCGATGTCGCCGCCGCGCGCCGCGTGCTGCACTACTGGCAGCTCGATGCCGGGCTTCGGCAGGCGATCGACGATCTGAATGAGGGCGACGCGTAGCGGCCATGTTCGAGCCGCGCGACATCCGCCCCGGCCATGCGAGCGCGCTCGATGCGCTTGCTGCAGCAGACCCTGCGCTTGCGGGCGCGACTGTGTTCGAATGTTTGCCCACCGGCGCGCTCCTCGAAGCCAACGCCGCCTACGCCGAGCTTGAACGTGCCGCCCTGCTCGCGCCCGGCGAACTTGCTGCCCAGCTGGTCGCTGCGCTGGCACCGGGAGGAGAATCGGTTTCCGCAAGCTTCACTCTTGAGCTTTTGGGCAATCCACGTCATTTTCACGTTCGTTTCGTGCCCGTGTCGACACTGGCCCGCAACGAGTTGAAATTCGTGGGAATCATGCGGGAATCGTCCATCACGATTGAGCAGCGGGAGCGCGATACCCTTGCCGGCTGGCAGGGCGATGAGCTCGTGCGCGTCAATTCGGACTGGTATTGGGAGACGGACAGCCGCGGCACGCTGACCTCGATTTCACGCGCGCTCGAGCTTTTGGTCGGTCAGCCCGCGGGCGCGCTTCTCGGTCGGCCACTCACCGCCATCGGCACGCTTCTGCGCGGCGAGAACGGTGAAGTGCCCTATGAATCCGCGCAGGCGCGCGGTTCCAGCTTCCGCGATCAGCTGATGTCCGTCACCACTCAGGGCGGCGCCACGCGGCTTTACCGTCTGGCGGGGGTCGCGGTGCCCACGAAGGACGGTGGCTGCGGCTATCGCGGCGTCGCGGCGGTGGTGCCGGACAGCGCGCGACTCATCGAGCGGATGCGCTCTGAGCTTGGGCGCACCGCCAAGGCCAATTTCCTCTCGTCGATGAGCCACGAGCTCCGCACGCCGCTCAATGCCATCATCGGTTTCGCCGAGGCAATGAACCACGAAGTCCATGGCCCCCTGAAGGCGCAGTACGTCGAATATGCGGGCGATATCGCCAACGCGGGGCGTCATCTACTCGGCCTCATTCAGGATCTGCTCGACATCTCCAGCCTCGATTCGGGCGAGATCGATCTCGAAACCGAGGATTTCGACCTTGCCAAGCTCGTCGAACAGGCGCGTGCGAT
This sequence comes from Sphingosinicella sp., assembly GCF_013911755.1. Classification (GTDB taxonomy): domain Bacteria; phylum Pseudomonadota; class Alphaproteobacteria; order Sphingomonadales; family Sphingomonadaceae; genus Sphingosinicella. Next base: position 202,673 of record NZ_JACESP010000002.1, on the reverse strand, counting down.
GGTCCAGATGAAGGCGTCGGCGCGGAGCATCGACATCAAGGCAGTCGCGCTCGATGCGCCGATGCGGGCCCGGGGTGATCGCCGCCGCACGCTGCAGATTCTCGTCAACCTGCTCACCAATGCCGTCAAGTTCACGCCCGAAGGCGGTTTTGTCGGCGCCGAGCCGGCGACGACGCTGCCCGGCCATGTCGCCGTCACGGTCTGGGATTCCGGCCCCGGCATCGCGCCCGAAGACCAGGCCCGCGTGTTCGAAAAGTTCGAGCAGCTGCCGAAGCCGCCCTATGTGGCGAGCGGCGAGGGCACGGGCCTTGGCCTCCACATCTCCCGGCGCCTTGCCGAGCTCATGGATGGTGGCCTCACGCTCGAAAGCCACAAGGACATGGGCGCGCGCTTCACGCTCACACTTCCGGCGGCGGGCTGACGCGCTGCACGTATGGGCCTCATCGACACGGCCTTCGTATCGGCAAATCTCTGGCTCCTCGGTCTCGTTTTCTTCGCCGCCATGTCCGCGCTCGCATGGCTCGGCGCCTCGCTTCGCCAGCGCGCACGCGGCGAACGCGACGGGGAAGGGGAGCGGGAGGGATACTTGCTTTCCGCCGCTCTCGCGCTGCTCGGGCTGCTGATCGCGTTCACCTTTTCGCTGGCGCTCAATCGCTATGATACGCGCCGCGCGATGGTGGTGACCGAAGCCAACGCCATCGGCACCGCCTGGCTCCGTGCCGGGCTTGCGGGCGTCGAGACCGGTCCTGCTCTGCAAGCCGCCGTCGCGCGCTATACGGATGTGCGGCTGAAACTGCCGAATGGGAACGGTCACGCGGCAGCCGTCGAAGCGGAGACGGAGAGGGTGCAGGCCGCGCTCTGGGCAGATATGCGGAACGCCATCCGCGATACGCCGCCGCCCATTGCAAGCACGATCATCACCGCCACCAACGAGATGTTCGACGCAGCAAGCGCCCGCAAGGCAGAGCGCGCGGCGCGGATTCCAGGCCGCGTGGTCGAGGTGCTGATCCTCTATGCGCTGATGTCCGCAGGGATCGTCGGCTATGTGCTCGGCGGTTCCGGGCGTCGTCACCGCGTCGTCACCACGATCCTGTTCGCGCTCCTCACGCTCGCGCTGCTGCTGATCCTCGACCTCGACAGACCGTGGAGCGGCGGCATCACCGTGCCCCAGCAGCCGATGCTCGACGCCCGCGCCGCGATGCGCTGACCTGCCAACGAAAACGGGCGCCCGAAGGCGCCCGTCCGTTTCCTGCGCGAAGCCTTCGGCTCAGCGGCTCGTGATCTCCACGTAATCACGTGCCGTCGCGCCCGTGTAGAGCTGGCGCGGGCGGCCGATCTTCTGTGCCGGGTCTTCGATCATCTCGTTCCACTGCGCTACCCAGCCGACGGTACGGGCGAGTGCGAAGAGCACGGTGAACATCGAGGTCGGGAAGCCGATCGCCGAGAGGATGACGCCCGAGTAGAAGTCGACGTTCGGGTAGAGCTTCTTCTCGATGAAATATTCGTCGTTGAGCGCGATGTGCTCCAGCTCGCGCGCCACGTCGAACACCGGATCGGTGACACCCAGCTTGGCGAGAACTTCGTTCGCCGTCTTCTGCATCACCTTCGCGCGCGGGTCGTAGTTCTTGTAGACGCGGTGGCCGAAGCCCATCAGGCGGAAGGGGTCATCCTTGTCCTTGGCGCGCTTGATGTATTCCGGGATCTTGTCGGGCGTGCCGATCTCGCGCAGCATTTCGAGCGCGGCCTCGTTGGCGCCGCCATGCGCCGGGCCCCACAGGCAGGCAATACCCGCTGCGATGCACGCGAACGGGTTGGCGCCCGACGAACCGGCAAGGCGCACGGTCGAGGTCGAGGCGTTCTGCTCGTGGTCGGCGTGGAGGATGAAAATCTTGTCCATCGCCTTCTCGATCACGGGGTCGACCTCATAGGTTTCCGCCGGCACGCCGAAGGTCATGCGCAGGAAGTTGCCCGTGTAGGAGAGGCTGTTGTCCGGGTAGAGGAACGGCTGGCCGACTGAATATTTGTACGCCATCGCCGCAATGGTCGGCATCTTGGCGATCAGGCGGTGGCTGGCGATCCGGCGCTGGACGGGATCGTTGATGTCGGTCGAGTCGTGATAAAACGCCGAAAGCGCGCCGACGACGCCGCACATGATCGCCATCGGGTGCGCGTCGCGCCGGAAGCCGCGATAGAACATCGCCAGCTGTTCGTGGATCATCGTGTGCCGCGTGATCGTGCGCACGAACTCGTCATACTCGTTCGGGTTCGGCAGCTCGCCGCGCATCAGCAGGTACGCGACCTCCATGAAGCTCGACTTTTCCGCGAGCTGGTCGATCGGGTAGCCGCGGTGCAGCAGCACGCCCTGGTCGCCGTCGATGTAGGTGATCTTCGATTCGCACGAGGCCGTGGACGTGAAGCCGGGGTCGTAGGTGAACGCGCCGGTGTTGCCATAAAGCTTGCGGATATCGACGACGTCCGGACCAACGGAGCCCGAAAGCACCGGGTAATCGCTGGCCTTGCCGCCCAGATCCAGCTTCGCAGTCGTGTTGCTCATGGCTCGCTCACCCTTCCGTTTTCGTTGGCGGTCTAGGCCGTCTTTCCAACCTGATCGTCTATCCTGCCGAGGCTCTCATCGCGCCCCATCACTTCAAGCACTTCGAATATACCCGGCGAGATTGTTGTTCCCGTTAACGCCGCGCGCAGTGGCTGCGCGAACTTGCCGAGACCGGTTTGTTCGCGCTCCGCGAAGGTCCGCACAGCATCTTCGATGGCTGCGGCCGTCCATTCGCCGACCCCGGCGATGACCTCCCGCAGTGCCGCGAGGCGCCCCCTGCCGGCGCTGTCTAGCAACCCTTCGGCCTTTTCGTCGAGTGTTATTGGGCGCTGCCGAAACAGAAAGATGCTCGAGTCGGCCAACTCATTCAAATCTTTTGCTCTTACCTTCAGATGCGGCATTGTGCGGAGCAGCAAGTCCGTCTCGTCCGGCGTCAGATCGCGCGCCAGCGTGGCGGCGATCCTGCGTTCGATCAGCCCCACCAGCCGCGCGTCGTCGGCGATGCGCAGATAGTGCCCGTTGACGTTCTCGAGCTTCTTGAAGTCGAGTCGCGCCGGGTTGCGGCCGATGCCCTCGAGCGTGAAGACGGCGGCGGCCTCCTCGCGCGTGAAGAACTCCTGGTCGCCGTGCCCCCAGCCGAGCCGCAGCAGGTAGTTCTCCAGCGCCTCGGGCAGGAACCCCATGTCGCGGTACGCGTCGACCCCGAGCGCGCCGTGCCGCTTCGAAAGCTTCGCCCCATCCGCGCCGTGGATCAGCGGCACGTGCGCGTAGGCAGGCTCAGCCCAGCCGAGCGCACGAATGAGCGCGAGCTGCCGGAACGCGTTGTTCAGATGATCGTCCCCGCGGATCACGTGCGTGATGCCCATGTCGTAGTCATCGACCACGACCGCCAGCATATAGGTCGGCGTCCCGTCCGATCGCAGCAGCACGAAATCGTCGAGCTCGGCGTTCTTCACCGTCACCGCGCCCTGCACGGCGTCGTGAATCGTCACTTCGCCCTCCTGCGGCGCCTTCAGGCGGATCACATAGGGCGCGCCTTCGGGCGCCTCGGAGGGATCGCGGTCCCGCCAGCGCCCATCGTAGCGGAGAGGCCGCTTCTCGGCCCGCGCGGTCTCGCGCATCTGCTCCAGCTCTTCGGGGGTCGCGAAACATTTGTAAGCGCCGCCCGTCTCCAGCAGGCTCCGCGCCACCTCCGCGTGCCGCGCTTCACGCTCCGACTGGTAGACGATCTCGCCGTCCCAATCGAGGTTCAGCCACGAAAGTCCGTCGATGATCGCGTCGATCGCCTCCTTCGTGGAACGCGCCTTGTCGGTATCCTCGATGCGCAGCTTGAACGTCCCGCCGGTCGCCTTCGCATAGAGCAGGTTGAACAGCGCGGTGCGCGCGCCGCCGATATGGAGGAAGCCGGTCGGGCTCGGTGCGAAGCGGGTGACGACCGGGGTTTTGGCGCTTGCGCCCATGAATATCCTGTCCGAAACTGAAGAAAGTCGCGGGGGCTCTAACATAACGCTGCCAGCCGTTCAAACCGGGCCGGTCGAGGCCGGAGCGTCGCCGCGTGCGCGTCTGTTCCGCCTGCACGAAGCCATCGAAATCTGGCTCGCGGAGGAACGCCACCAGCTCGTGCTGTTCGCCCCCGTCGCGCTCGGGCTCGGCATCGCGGCGTGGTTCATGCTGCCCACCGCGCGCGACTGGCAAGCGGCGATGCTCATCGGCGGCGCGCTTGCCGTGTTCGGCCTGCTGGCAAATGGCCTCCCGCGTATCACCATTGCCGTCTTCGGCCTGCTTTTTGCGCTCGGCATCGGCACCGCGTGGCTGCGTGCCGAGCAGGTCCGTGCGCCGGTCATCGAACGCACATGGCGCGCGCTCATGATCGAGGCCACCGTCGAAGCCGTCGAACCGCGCCCGGCGGAGGGGCGCACGCGCCTGCGCCTCATCGGCATGTCGGGTCTGCCGGGCCTCACCGCGCGCATCGGCATTCGCGGCGATGCGCCGGCGGGTATCGCCCCCGGCGCGCGCGTCGCCCTGCGCGCCTCGCTCTCACCGCCGCCCGGGCCGAACATTCCCGGCGGCTATCATTTCGCGCGCCGCGCGTGGTTCGACGGCATCGGCGCCGTCGGATACGCGCTTTCGGACGTCGCCGTCGTTGCGCCCGCGCCGCCGAGGCCCGGCCTCGTCCGCCGCTTCGAGGCCTTCCGCAGCGCGCTTACCAAACGCCTGCAGGATAGCGTCGGCGGCAGGGAGGGGGGCCTTGCCGCCGCGCTCGTCACCGGCGACCGCGGCGGCATCCCCGAAGACGTCACCGAAGCGATGCGCGACAGCGGCCTCGCGCACCTCATCTCGATCTCGGGGCTGCACATCGCCGTCGTGGTCGGCGGCGTGCTCTGGGCCACGCGCCGCCTGCTCGCGCAGAGCGAACGCCTTGCGCTCAATATGAACATCAAGCTGATCGCCGCGCTTGCCGCTGCAGTCGCAGGTATCGGCTACACACTGATTGCGGGCGCGGAGGTGCCGACGGTGCGCTCGTGCATCGCCGTCCTCATCGTGCTCGTTGGCCTCGCACTGGGGCGAGAGGCGATTTCGCTGCGCCTTGTCGCGGCGGGGGCCTTTTTCATCCTCCTCGTCCGCCCCGATTTCCTGCTCGGGCCAAGCTTCCAGCTCAGCTTCGCCGCCGTCACGGCGATCGTCGCACTCTACGAGTCGCCGCTCGGACGCCGCTTCAATGCCGGAAAAGAGGCGGGCCGCGCCCTGCGCCTGTGGCGCGGCGTCCTCGCGCTCCTCGCCACCGGTATCGCTGCCGAGATCGCGCTCGCGCCGATCGCCTTTTTCCACTTCAACCAGATGGGCCTCTACGGCGTCGCTGCGAACCTCGCCGCGATCCCGCTCACCAGCTTCGTGATCCTGCCGCTGCTCGGCCTCTCGGTGTTCCTCGGCGCGGTCGGGCTCGCCGCGCCCATCGACTGGCTGCTCGGCCATGCGCTCGATCTGCTCATTCGCGTTGCCGAGATCGCGGCGGCGATGCCCGGCGCCGTCTCCAGGCTCCCCGCCGCGCCGGACTGGGCGTTCGCCGTGCTGATCCTCGGCGGCGTCTGGTTCTGTCTCTGGCAGACGCGACGCCGCTGGCTGGCGCTGGTTCCCGTCGCGATCGGCGCTGTGGGCATGGCGGCTGCGCAGCCGCCCGACCTCATCGTCGATGGGGACGGCAAACACCTCGCCGTGGTGCGGGACGGAAAGGTCGCGCTCCTGCGCTCGCGCGCCGGGGATTACGTGCGTTCGATGTGGGCGGACGCGGCGGGGGAGGCGATCAGCGGCAATCTCGAAACCCTGCCGGACGCGCGCTGCACGCCCGATGCCTGCACCGCGCGCATCATGGCGGGCGGCCGTGCATGGACGCTGCTCGCAACACGCTCAGGCCTTCTCATCGACCGCGCCGCGTTCGAACCCGCCTGCGCCGCGGCAGACATCGTCGTCAGCGATCGCCTGCTGCCATACTGGTGTGCGCCGCGCTGGCTGAAGCTCGACCGCGCCGCGCTCGGCGAAACCGGCGCGCTGTCGATCTGGCTGGATGGGCCGCGCATCCGCTCGGTCGCGCGTGAGGACGGGGTACATCCCTGGGCACGGCATAAGCCCGCCCGGGAAGGCGGGGGCAGGTTGCAGCGCGCGCCAGAATAGGATACCCCCCTATGCTATGGCACATCTTCAGGAAACCGAACGCAAGGACCGCCTTGTTGCACGTGTCCGCCGCATCGCCGGACAGGTCGCCGCGATCGAGCGGGCGATCACCGGCGAGGCGCCGTGCAGCGAAACGCTGCATCTCGCCGCCGCCGTGCGCGGTGCCGTTGCCGGACTGATGGATGAACTCGTCGAGGATCACCTGCGCGCGCACGTCGCAGCACCCGGGCTGAGCGATGCAGAGCGTGCGGCGGGTGCAGACGAGCTTGCCACCGTGCTCAAGCGGCACATGCGCTGAAGTGGAGGCGAGATTGAGCGGACTTCCCGGCATCGCCGATGGTGCCCATTCCCACGATTTCCTCGGCAAGAACCACGACGCGAACGCGCGCCGCACGCTCTGGGTGGTGCTGCTGACGGCCGTGATGATGGTCGCCGAGATCATCGCAGGCTACGCGACAGGCTCGATGGCGCTGCTTGCGGACGGCTTCCACATGGCGACGCACGCCGGCGCGCTCGGCATCGCCGCGATCGCCTATGCCTATGCACGCCGCAATGTCGATAGTCCGCGCTATTCGTTCGGCACCGGCAAGGTCGGCGACCTCGCGGGCTTTGCGTCCGCGCTCGTGCTCGGCGTCATCGCGCTTGGCATTGCGTTCGAATCCGCGCTCCGGCTCGCGCGTCCTGTCGATGTCGCGTTCGGCGAAGCGACGATCGTTGCCGTGGTCGGGCTTGCCGTCAATCTCGTCAGCGCCGCGCTTTTGTCGGGCGGCCATCATCACGGACACAGCCACGGCCACGATCACCATCATGATCATCATGGCCACGGCCATCACGGCCATCACGGCCATCATCACAGCGACAATAATCTCCGCGCCGCCTATCTGCATGTGCTCGCCGATGCGCTCACGTCAGTTCTCGCCATCGCCGCGCTGCTCGCCGGGCGATATGGCGGCTGGGTCTGGCTTGATCCGGTCATGGGCATCGTCGGCGCCGTCGTGATCGCGCGCTGGTCGTGGACGCTGATGCGCGATACGTCAGCCGTTCTGCTCGATGCCGCCGATCCACACCTCGTCGCGGAAATCCGGGAATGTGTGGAAACGGGCGACGCCAGCATCCGCGATCTTCACGTCTGGCAGGTCGGCCCCGGGGTTCACGCGGCGATCGTTTCCGTATCCGGCATCCCGCCGGAAACCGCCCGCGAACGCCTGCGTCCCGTACACGAACTCGCGCACCTCACCATCGAGGCGCGGTAATTCAGAAAATGATGCGCCGAAAATGTTGGATTTCGGCGGCCCGGAGCGGAGCGTACGAAAGGTACGTGAGCACCGGAAGCGCCGAAAGCCACCATTTGCAGGCCGTCAGGGCCGAATGAGTCCTCAATTGTAGCGGCGCAGCAGCCCCACGAGCTTGCCCTGCACGCGCACGCGGTTCGGTGCATAGCGCTGCGCGGTGTAAGCGCTGTTCGCCGGGTCGAGGCGGATTTCACCCTTGTCGCGGCGCAGGTATTTGAGCGTCGCCTCGTCCTCATCGACCAGCGCCACGACGATTTCGCCGTCGCGTGCCGTGTCGCATTTCTGAACGAGCGCATAGTCGCCGTCGAGAATGCCCGCCTCGATCATGGAGTCGCCGGAAACCTCCAGTGCGAAATGATCGCCGGAGCCGCCGCCAAGCAGGGCTGCGGGAACCGACAGGCTGCGGTCGCTTTCCATCGCCTCGATGGGCATGCCCGCCGCGATCTTTCCGTGCAGCGGCAGCGTGATGATGTCATCGTTCGCCGCCTGGACGACAGGCATCTGCCGCAGCGGAGCCTTCGGCGCCGTGCCGGTTTCTGGGAAGCGCAGCACTTCAAGCGCGCGGGCGCGGTTCGGCAGCCGCCGGATGAACTGCCGCTCCTCGAGCGCATTCACCAGCCGGTGGACGCCCGATTTCGATTTGAGATCGAGGGCTTCTTTCATCTCCTCGAACGAAGGCGAGACGCCGCCCGCCTGCAGCCGATCATTGATGAACATCAGCAGTTCGTGTTGCTTGCGCGTCAGCATGTCCGGTTCCGCCCTCCGTGTTTCACGACTCGTCCACAACATGTTCCGTTTTTCGTGAACGAATGGGGAACATTTAGGGGGTGGCGAAAACCCTGTCAAGCGCGAGCACGGGAACATCCGTGCCGGCCTCCACCGCCGGAGCGCCTTCCGGGCGGATGATGAGCGCGTTCGCGCCGGCGAGCACGCCGAGCATGGAGGAATCCTGCGCATCGAACGCGCGTACGCCGTCTGCTGTCAGCCGCGCGCGCAGGTGATCGCGGCGGTTGCCGTTGGCGGGCAGGGGGGCGAGCAGCCGCGCCGTGGTCACCGGGTCGGCGTTCGTGCTCCCCGCCATGCGCGCGAGCATCGGCAGCGCGAACAGCACGGCGCAGACGAAGGCGGAGACCGGGTTGCCGGGCAGCCCGAGCACGCGCGCACGCCCAAGCGATCCGGCGATCAGGGGCTTGCCCGGCTTGATCGCGACCTTCCAGAAATCGAGCGCCGCGCCTGCGTCCATCAGCGCGGCCTGTACGAGATCATGGTCGCCGACCGACGCGCCGCCGATGGTGACAATGAGGTCCGCGTTGCCGGCTGCGCTGAGCCCCTTGGCGATGGCGTCAAGATTGTCGGGAAAGATGCCGAGGTCGCGCACCTCCGCGCCCGCCGCGCGCAGCAGCGCGGCAAGCATCACGCCGTTCGAACTCACGATCTGGTCCATCTGCGGCACCGCGCCCGGCGGCACCAGCTCATCTCCCGTCGCGATGATCGCGACGCGGGGGCGCCTTATAGAAAGGCTGCCGTGCCCGGAAGCGGCGGCAAGGCCAAGATGCTGTGGCGAAAGACGCGTTCCCGCCGCGATCAGTCGCTCGCCTGCGCTGAAATCCTTTCCCGCCACGCGGATGTGTGCGCCGACGCGCGGCGGACCTTCGCCCGTCAGCGTCAGCAGGTCGCCCTCGCGGCGAACCTCTTCCTGCACGATCACCGTGTCGGCGCCTTGGGGCAGGGGAGCCCCGGTGAAGATTCGGGCGGTTTCGCCCGCGCCGACCTCTCCGGCAAAGCCCCGTCCCGCCGCGCTTTCGCCGACGACGCGCCACGGCCCCGGCATATCGGCCCAGCGAACCGCATATCCGTCCATCGCGGAAGAGGGGAAGGGCGGCTGCGTCAGCCGTGCAATGAGGTCTTCGGCAAGCGTCAGGCCGGTGGCTTCGGCGAGCGGAAGGTCTAAGGGCGGAACCGGCTCACAGGCCGCAAGCAGCCGCGCCAGCGCGTCCTCGTAGCTCAGCATCCGCCCGGCGCGGTCCAGTCGCCGGATTTGCCGCCGGTCTTCTTCAGCAGGCGCACGCCCGAAATCACCATCGCCTTGTCCACGGCTTTCACCATGTCGTAGATCGTCAGCAGCGCGACCGAAGCCGCTGTCATCGCTTCCATTTCAACGCCCGTGCCCCAGGTCGTCGCAGCTGTCGCCTCCACGCGCACGCCGCCGTCCTCCAGCGTGAAGTCCACGCCGACGCTGGTGAGCGGCAGGGGGTGGCAGAGCGGGATGAGGTCGGCGGTCTTTTTTGCAGCGGTGATCCCCGCGATGCGCGCGACGGCAAGCACATCGCCCTTCACTGTGCTCGCGTCCCGCACGGCTGCAAGCGCGTCGGCGGACATGGCGATATGCCCTTCGGCGATCGCCGTGCGTGCCGTCACCGCCTTGCCCGAAATGTCGACCATGCGGGCCTTGCCGGCTTCGTCGAGGTGGGTGAGCGTCATCGATCAGCCCTCCAGCAGCCGTTTCGTCGCGGCAGTGACGTCATCCTGCGCCATCAGCGACTCTCCGACAAGGAAGCTGTTGATGCCGTGTGCCGCCAGCCGATCAAGGTCCGCCCGCGTCCGCAGCCCGCTCTCGCCGACAAGCGTATAGCCTTCCGGCACGGCCGACAGCTCAACCGAAGTCTCAATATCAACATGCAATGTCTTGAGATTACGATTATTAATTCCCAATAACCGCGATTTCAGATGGATAAGCGCAGCATCCCGCTCGGCTACATCGTGAACTTCAACCAGAACATCCATCCCCCACCCGAACGCCGCGTCCTCCAGTTCCCGCGCCAGCCCCATACCGATCGCCGCCACAATGATCAGGATCGCATCCGCCCCAATCGCCCGCGCCTCCGCCACCTGATACGGATCGACCATGAAGTCCTTGCGCAGCACCGGCAACGGCACCGCCGCGCGCGCCGCGATCAGCTTGTCGTCGCTACCCTGAAACCAGTGCTCCTCTGTCAGCACCGAGAGGCACGAAGCCCCACCCGCGCGGTAGGCGCGCGCCAGCGCCGGCGGATCGAAGTCCGCGCGGATCAGCCCCTTGCTCGGCGACGCCTTCTTGATCTCGGCGATAAGGCCGAAGCGGCCCTCCCGCTTTGCCGTATCGAGCGCCGCCTTGAAGCCGCGCGGCGCATCCGCCGCGCGCGCCGCCGCTTCAATCTCACTGATCGGCCGCGCGGCTTTCCGCGCCGCGACGACGCCCCGCTTGTGGTCGCAGATTTCCGCCAGCACGTCGCTCATCGAAAGGTCTTCCAACGTTCCAGCAGCGCCCGCGCGCGTCCGTCGTCGAGCGCCGCCGCTGCCATGGCCGCACCAGCGGCCCAATCCTCGGCCTTGCCCGCGACTATCAAGGCGCCGGCGGCGTTCAGGCACACGATGTCGCGATAGCCGCCGCGTTCGCCCTGCAGAAGCCGCAGCATCGCCGCGGCGTTCTCCTCCGGCGTACCGCCCCGGATCGCATCGGGTTCGTGCCGCGCGAGTCCTGCCGTTTCGGGCGAGACCTCTTCGATTTCGAGGCGGCCTGCGATCAGCCGCGTGCAGGTCGTCGGCCCTGTGACGGTCAGCTCGTCGAGCCCGTCGCTGCCGTGGACGACCATCACCGCCTCGGCGCCCAGCCGCTGCAGCGCTTCGGCGATGGGGAGCACCCATTGCCGCCCCGGCACGCCCACAAGCTGCCGCTTCACCCCTGCCGGGTTCGCGAGCGGCCCGATCATGTTGAAGATTGTTCGTCGCCCGATCGCGCGCCGCACGCCCGCGACACGCGCCATCACAGGATGATGCTTCGCAGCAAACAGAAAGCCGATGCCGACCTCCGCGAGCGAGCGTTCCACCGTATCGGAAGCAAGGTCTAGATCGAGGCCCAGCGCTGAAAGCACGTCCGCCGCACCAGACTTTGAAGAGGCTGCCCGGTTACCGTGCTTGGCGACCGCCACACCGCACGAGGCGACAACAATGGCGACCGCAGTCGAGATGTTGAGCGTATGCGCGCCGTCGCCGCCCGTACCGCACACGTCGATGGCGCCTTCGGGCGCCGCCACGGGTCGCATACGGCTGCGCAGCACGCTTGCCGCCGCAACGATCTCGTCAACCGTCTCACCGCGCTCGGCGAGGCCGGTCAGGAAACGGGCGATTTCCGCATCCTCGACATCGGCGTTCAGAATCGCGTCGAATGCCGCGCGCGCCTCTGCCTCGCCGAGCGGCGCGTGGGTCGCGGGCAGATGCTTCACGCGGCGATGTCGCGCGGACGCGGGTTCATCCCTGCTATCCGCATGAAATTGGCGAGCATGTCATGGCCATGCTCGGTCGCGATGCTTTCGGGGTGGAATTGCACGCTATGGATTGGGAGGTTCGCGTGACGGAAGCCCATTACCGCCTCGTCGTCCGACCACGCGTTCACGATCAGGCTCTCGGGAATACCCTCCACGATCAGCGAATGATAGCGCGTCGCCGTGAACGGCGACGGAATGCCGGCGAAGAGCCCGGTGCCGTCGTGGCGGACGGGCGACGTCTTGCCGTGCATCAGGTGCCCGCGCACCACCTTGCCACCGAAATGCTGGCCGATCGCCTGATGGCCGAGACAGACGCCGAGCAGGGGCTTGCCCGCGTCCGCGCAGGCCGCGACCATGTCGAGGCTGATCCCGGCTTCATTCGGCGTGCACGGCCCCGGCGATATCAGGAACGCGCACGCGCCGCTCGAAAGCGCCTGCCCGGCAGAGATCGCATCATTGCGCACAACCTCCACCTCCGCCCCCAGCTCCATCAGATAGTGGACGAGGTTCCAAGTGAAGCTGTCGTAATTGTCGATGACGAGGATCATGGCGCGACCGCCCTAGTCAAGGGAGGCGGAGAGGGCAAGTTATTGCCCGTATCCCGGCTCGCGCGCGCGCGCGATGGCGTCGCGCGCCGCGGCGATCAGCGCGCCGGATTTCGCCTCGCACTCGCGCTGCTCGTAGGCAGGCGTCGAATCCGCCACGATGCCTGCGCCCGCCTGGATGTGCATCGTGCCGTCCTTTACCACTGCCGTGCGCAGCACGATGCAGCTGTCCATTGATCCGTCGGGCGAGAAATAGCCGACGCCGCCCGCGTAGGCGCCGCGCTTCTCGGCTTCCAGCTCGGCGATGATCTGCATCGCGCGCACCTTGGGTGCGCCCGAAACCGTACCCGCCGGGAAACCCGCCATCAGCGCATCAATGGCGTCCTTGTCCTTGGCGAGGTCGCCGCGCACGTTCGAGACGATGTGCATCACGTGGCTGTAGAACTCGACCGTGTTGCGTTCCGTCACCGAAACGCTGCCTTCCGACGACACGCGGCCGACATCGTTTCGGCCGAGGTCGAGGAGCATCAGATGTTCGGCGAGTTCCTTGGGGTCGGCGAGCAGGCTGTCGCGGTTCGCAGCATCCTCCACGGTGTTCGCGCCGCGCGGTCGGGTCCCGGCGATGGGGCGTACCGTGACTTCGCCGTCACGCACGCGCACGAGGATCTCCGGGCTGGAGCCGATGAGCGCGAAACCCGGCAGGTCGAGCATATAGAGGAACGGGGAGGGGTTTATGCGCCTGAGCGAGCGGTAGAGGCTGAAAGGCGGCAGCGCGAACGGGATCGAGAAACGCTGCGCCAGCACCACCTGAAAGATGTCGCCCGCGACAATATAGTCCTGCGCGCGACGAACCATTTCGGCATAGCGCGCCGGATCGGTATGATGCGTCACGTCGGCGGCGGCAGGCAGCGCAGCCTCGCGCGAGCCTTGCGGGAGCGCGCCCGCCAGGCGCGCCTCGGCGGTTTCGATGCGTTCGATCGCGGCGGCAAGCGCACCGCTTGCCGAAAGACCGCCGGGAAACACAGGTGCGGCGATGAAAAGTTCGTCCTTCAATCGGTCGAACGCCATCAGCAGCGACGGGCGCACGAACAGCATGTCGGGAAGGCCGAGCGGATCGCTCTCCGGGGTCGGCACCGGTTCGACGAGCCCAATTGTCTCATAGCCCATGTAGCCGACGAGACACGCGAAGGCGGGCGGCAGGTCCGGCGGTAGGTCCATGCGGCACCCGGCGACGAGATCGCGGAGCGCGTCGAGGGGCGCCGCATCGACGGGCGTGAACGCATCAGGTACTGAGGCGAAGCGGGCATTGATCTCCGCCTGCCTGCCGCGAACCCGGAAGACGAGATCGGGCGCGAAGCCGAGCAGTGAATAGCGCCCGCGCACCGTCCCGCCCTCTACGGATTCGAGCACGAAAGCGCCCGATCCCGCCCTGCCGAGCTTCAGCATCGCGGAAACCGGGGTTTCCGTATCGGCGATGCGCCGCGTCCAGACGAGCTGCGGCTTTCCGGCTTCGTAAATCCGCGCGAAGTCCGCGGCTTCGGGATGGATCATCGGGAGCCGATCAATCGGGCTGGTCGGCGGTGCCCAGGTAGCGCTGCTTCAGGCGTTCGAGAGCTTTGTCGTTCCGCTTGACGCCAACGTTGGACATGATCGCCGCCACGAAGTTCTGGGCGTACTCATTCGTTGCGGCGGTCTGCATCTGCGAACGCATCTGATCGAGGAAGGCTGGCGCTTCAGCAAGGTTGCCCGGTTTCACATCGGCAACGTGCACGACGAACCAGGCGCCGTTGCGCGGCTGTGCGAGTGCGCGCGCATCGCCCTTTGCAAGTGCGAAGCCAAGGCTGATCGGCGGCGGCACCGGCTCGCGGCGCGCGGCGATCTCGATGCGGCGCGCTGTGAAGCTCTGCGCGGGCGGCATCTTGTTTTCCGCAAGCAGCGCGGCGAGCGGCTTGCCGGCCTTGAGGCCCGCGACGATCTTGTCGGCAACCGTCTTCGCGGCATCCATCCGGCGCTCGAAGGTGAGCGCGGCCGTGACCTGCGGCTTGATGTCGGCGAGTGGCACCGGTGTCGGCGGCACGACCTCTTCCACGTCCATCAATGCGTGCAGCGTTTCGGAAACGTCCTCGACCGTCGGCTCGTCGTTCTCTTCGGTCGTGAACGCACGCTCGATGAGCGGGCGGATGCGCTGGTCGAGCTGGAGACCGGATTCGCCGAGCGTCAGACCTTCGCTTGTCACCGGGGGAATGCGGACCACGGTAAGACCGAGATCTTTCGCCGCCTCGGCGATGTTCGCACCATCGGCGAGCGCGTCATCGGCCTTCTCCACGATATCGGCGACAGCGTTCGCGGCAAGTTCGGTTTCGACCGCAGGGCGTATCTCGTCCTTAACTTCGGCGAGCGTGCGCGCGGGCTTGGTTACGACGGCGTCGACATGCACGACATGCCAGCCGAATTCGCTCTGCACCGGCCCGGCGATCTTGCCCGATGCGGCTTTGAACGCCGCGTCCGCCACGGCGTCGGCGGTCTGGTCGGCAAGCGCGATCTTCGAAAGCGTGCCGAGTTCAAGGTCGGTTTCGCCATATCCCGCCACATCCTTCGCGACAGCGGCAAAGTCCTCGCCGGCGTTCGCCCGCTTCGCGATCGTGTCGGCCTGCGCCTTGTCCTGCACCACCACCTGACGCAGCGTCCGCGTTTCGCTCGCGGCGAATTCGCTGGCGTGGCGCTTGTAGTAGTCGGCGAACGCCGCGTCGGTCACCTTCACCGTCTTCGCGATCTCGGCGCTGTCGATCAGCGCATAGGTGATGCGGCGGCGTTCGGGCACCGTGTAGTTGGCGATGTTCTTCTTGTAGAAGGCCTCGAGGTCCGCGTCGCTGAGCGTCGGCACCGGGAAGGACTGCGCCGGAATCGCGCCAAGCTCGAGCGTGCGCTGCTCGAGCTGGAGGGCCGTGAACGGCTCGGCGAGCTTGCGGGGCGTCATCGGGATCGAGTCGACGAGGCCGAGCAACTGGCGGCGCACGACGTCGCCGCCGATCTCGCGGCGCACCATGTCTTCGGTCAACCCCTGAGCGCTGATCGCCTGGCGGAAAACGTCCTCGGAAAAGCGTCCGTCGGGTCCGCGGAACGCCGCGATCGAGGCGATTTCGGCGTCCACCTGCCGCTTGCTCGGCCCGAGGCCCAGCTTTTCACCCATCGCGCTGAGTGCCTGCGAGCCGATCAGGCGTTCAAGCACGCCTTCCAGCATGCCGCCGCGCACGGCCTGCGCCGCGGTGATACCCGGTTGTTCCTGCCGGATCGTCGCGAGCTGCCGGTCGAACTGGCTGGAAAGCTGCGCGTCGGTGACATCCTCTCCGGCCACCTCGACCACTGTGTTCGCCGCCGGGCCACCGCCGAACGGGTCACCGATGCCGGTGACAATGAACGCGACGAGCACGAGCCCCAGAAGGGCAAGGACGATCCAGGAAGAGAGGGCCTTGCGGAAAAAACTGATCATCGGGAGCCTTTGGTCATTCGCGCGCGTTCGGCATTGGAAATAGCGCCCGGTTTATAGGTATCTGCAGCAGGCGCGGCAAGCGCGCCCTTGGCTTGCCCGTGCGTGCATTGCTAAGGCCTACCGCAAATGCACATGGAGAGTTTGATGGAAAAGCCGATGCTGGTTGCGGGCAACTGGAAAATGAACGGCCTGAGAGCGGCGCTTGCCGAGGCGGAAGCGATCGCGCGCGCGGCCGATAGCGCGCCGTCCCGCGTCGAAGTTGCGATCGCGCCACCGTTCACGCTCCTGGCGCTCGCGAAGGACGCGGCAGCGGGCTCGCGCCTGCGTATCGGCGGGCAGGATTGCCACACGAACCCGTCGGGCGCGCACACCGGCTGCATCGCAGCGGCGATGCTCGCCGATCTCGGCTGCGACTTCGTGATCGTCGGCCACAGCGAGCGACGCACTGACAACGGCGAGACCGACGCGGTCGTGAAAGCGAAGGCGACCGCCGCGATCGGCGCTGGCATGCGTGCGATCATTTGCGTGGGCGAAACGGAGGCCGAGCGCGACGCCGGGCGTCATCTCGACGTCGTGGCGGCGCAGATCGACGGCTCGCTTCCCGACGCCGATCCGGCGAGTGTCGTCATCGCCTATGAGCCCGTGTGGGCGATCGGCACGGGCCGCACGCCGCTCGCGGGCGATGTGGACGAGATGCACAACGCCATTCGGGCGCGTCTCGTTGCCCGCTACGGAGAGGACGGGCGGCGCATCCTCATTCTCTACGGCGGCTCAGTGAAGCCCTCCAACGCAGCCGAGCTGTTCGCGGTGCGCGAAGTGGGCGGCGCCCTCGTGGGCGGCGCCAGTCTCAAAGCTTCGGACTTCCTGCCGATCATCGCGGCAGCCTGAGCGGTGCGCACCGCCGCTCTTGTCGCCGTGCTGATTGTCACAAGTCCTGCGGCGGCGGAGGTACGGCTCGTGGTGCCCGAGGCGGCGGCGCCGCGCACGGGCACGTTCGAGGTCGTCTTCCTCAACGACGGCGCGGCGGCAGCGAAGCTCGATGCGCCCCGCACGATTACCGTTGCGGAGGGCGAGGCAACGCTTGAGGGGGTTGCATCGGCCGAGATCGCGCCCGGCGGGTTCGCGCGCGTCAGCTACCGGCTCGCGGATGCGGTTGCAGCACAGCCGCAAGTCGGTGCCGCGGTTTCAACAGCCACGCCGCAGGAAGCGGAAGCAACGAGCCTTGGCCGTTTCGAGACCTATCAACCGATGTATGCGCTCGTCGGCGCGAACCCTTCAGATGCGAAGCTCCAGTTGAGCTTCCGATATCGCCTCTTCGGCCAGAAGCCGCGCGAATTCAGCACTGGAGACGGCAGTCGCGAATGGCGTGCGGGGCTCTATTTCGGATACACGCAGCGCATGTTCTGGGACCTCTCCCAAGAGTCGATCCCGATGTACGATATCACGTTCAGCCCCGAATTGTTCGTGCGAGCGGTTTCGCCGGGTTCGACCAGCGTGGGCTCCCCGATGCTCGGCATCCAGGCGGGTGTCCGCCACCAGTCGAACGGCGAGGACGGCGCAGACTCGCGCAGTTTCAACACGCTCTATGTTGAGCCGTCGGTCGGCTTCGGCCTCGGCAACGGCTGGACGCTCACAGCCGCGCCCCGGATCTGGGCCTATGTCGGCAGCAAGGAAGGCAACGAGCGTATCGCCCGCTACCGCGGATACACGGGCCTGACGCTCGATCTAAAGCAGACTGACGGCCTCGGCATCCGCGCCGACATTCAGGGCAACATCGAGGGCGGCCGCGGCAGCGCCGAGGTGGATGTCAGCTATTCGCTCCGCCAATGGACCGGGCTCAACCTCTATCTCTACAGCCAACTCTACACCGGCTACGGCGAGGCGCTCATCGACTATGACGAACGGAGCACCCGCCTCCGCTTCGGCATCGGCATCGTCCGCTAGGGTCTTTCACCGACGATCCACCAAACCCGGTGGGGAACCGCGAGCGGGTCTTCTGGAAAACGCGCGCGGAGCATGGCGACCAGAGTCTCGTCGAAACGAGCGGTTGCCTCAGCGTTGAGGCTGGCCTTGATCCCGGCACTTGCACGGATGCGGCCGCGCCATGCTTCGTGGCTGTAGGGCTGGGCGACGTCGAACGAGCGGGTTTCAAGACCTGCAAAACCGGCGTTCGCCATGTCCGCAGGCCAGTGCGGATAGACTCCTGTTCCGCCGGCGAGCATCCATGCCGGATTCGCCTCCACGATCAGATGCTCGGTCGCCTCGACGACGTTGCCCCGGAGTGGAAGCCAGTCGAAATGGCAGATGACGAGATGCCCGCCGGGCTTCAACACACGGAAGGCTTCTGCGGCGGCGCGCTCGCGCTCGAACCAGTGCCAGCACTGCCCGGCAGTGACGATGTCGAAGCTCTGGTCGGCAAACGCCAGCGTTTCAGCGCGGCCTTCGCGAAAATCGACGGAAACGCCTTCGCGCCGTGCGATCTCGGCGCCTTCCTGCATCATCTCACGCGATGGATCGACACCGATGACGTCGAGGCCGCGCCTGGCAAGGCTGCGCGCGACGGCCCCCGTGCCCGTGCCGATATCGAGCGCTTTCAGCCCCGCTCGAAGTGCGATCTGTTCGGCGAGGCGGCTGAAGAACGCTTCCGGAAAACCGGCCCGGAACTTGCCGTAATCTGACGAAGCCTTACCGAAATCGACGCTGGGGCCGAGCCTTGCAGCGGCCGCGATCATATCCTTGGGGTCCATAGGGCCGGTGTCCTGCGTGGTGACGCCGTCCTCCATCGCGCTGCTGCAGGCAAAGGTCAATCGCGGCGCGCGGAGCCCGGAGCGCTTGAACTCCCGTCCCCGCGTCGTTATGTGGCCAGCAGAAATTCTGCCAGAAACGATCGGTTCCGCATGTCCACCGCGCTGATGCATTTTGTCCTCGTCGTCCACTCGCTGATCGCGATCGCGCTTGTCGCGGTGATTCTGCTTCAGCGCAGTGAGGGCGGGGCGCTCGGTATTGGCGGCGGTCCGGGCGGGCTGCTGACCGCGCGGGGCGCGGGCAATCTGCTGACGAAGTCGACCGGCGTCCTTGCCGCGCTCTTCCTCAGCACCAGCATCCTGCTTGCCGTGCTCGCGAGTCTCGCCAAGGCGCCGACCACGATCGACACCTCGCTCGTGCCGACGGCGGAAGCGCCGGCCGCGCCTGCCGACGGTTTGCCAACCGCGCTCCCTGGCACCGCACCGGCTGACGACGCGCTGCCGATGGCGCTGCCGCCCGCGCCCGCCAGCGACGACATTCCGACCGCTCAATAAAATCATCCACAGAAAAAAGTCCCGCTGCCACCCCGAATCGGGTGGCGGTCCATCCCTTTGCTCGCCTATAGGTTTCCTCCCATGGCGCGGTACATTTTCATCACCGGCGGCGTGGTTTCCTCGCTCGGAAAAGGTCTCATGGCGGCGAGCCTCGCCGCGCTCCTGCAGGCGCGCGGCTACACGGTGCGCATCCGCAAGTTCGACCCGTATCTGAACGTCGATCCGGGAACCATGTCGCCCTATCAGCACGGCGAGGTCTACGTCACCGACGACGGGGCGGAGACCGATCTCGATCTCGGCCACTACGAGCGGTTCACGGGCGTGCCTTCGCGGCAGTCCGACAACGTCACCTCGGGGCGCATCTACCAGCAGATCATCGCCAAGGAGCGCCGCGGCGACTTCCTCGGTGCGACCGTGCAGGTGATCCCCCACGTGACGGATGCGATCAAGGCGTTCGCGCTTGCCGACACCGAGGGCCTCGATTTCGTGCTCTGCGAGATCGGCGGCACGGTGGGCGACATCGAATCGCTGCCGTTCATCGAGGCGATCCGCCAGCTCAGGAACGACATCGGCGCCGAAAACGTATGCTTCGTCCACGTCACGCTGATCCCGTTCATCGCGGCGGCGGGCGAACTCAAGACGAAACCCACGCAACACAGCGTGCGCGAACTCACCAGCCTCGGCATCCAACCGCAGGTGCTCGTCTGCCGCTGCGAAAAGCCGGTGCCGGATAGCGACCGCGCCAAGATCGCGCTGTTTTGCAACGTCCGCAAGGAAGCCGTGATCCCGGCGCTCGATGCGAAGAGCATCTACGGCGTGCCCCTCCAGTACCATGCCGAGGGGCTGGATCGCGAAGTGCTGCACGCTTTCGGCATAGAAGCAAACGCCTCACCGGACCTGTCCCGCTGGGACGACATCATGGATCGACTGAACAACCCCGAAGGCGAGGTCACGATCGGCGTCGTCGGCAAGTATGTAGGCTTGCAGGACGCCTACAAGTCGCTCCACGAGGCGCTCGTCCACGGCGGCATCGCGAACCGCGTCAAGGTCAACGTCAAATGGCTGGACGCCGAACTGTTCGAAGGGGAAGGGGCGGAACCCCAGCTCCTTGAACCCATGCACGGCATCCTCGTCCCCGGTGGCTTCGGCGAGCGGGGCAGCGAGGGCAAGATCGCCAGCGTCGCATTTGCGCGCGAGCGCGGCGTGCCGTTCTTCGGCATCTGCCTCGGGATGCAGATGGCCTGCATCGAGGGTGCGAGGAACCTCTCCGGCATCAAAAGCGCTTCCACTACGGAGTTTGGTCCTACGGACGAGCCTGTGGTCGGCCTCATCACCGAATGGATGTCCGAAGAAGGCCTTCAGAAGCGTGAGCTGGGCGGCGACCTCGGCGGTACCATGCGCCTCGGCGCGTTCCCAGCAAAGCTCGGCGCGAACAGCGTCGTCGGCAGCGTCTACGGCGCCACCGAAATTTCCGAACGCCACCGCCACCGCTACGAGGTGAACATCCACTACAAGGATGCGCTCGAAAAAGGGGGGCTCGTCTTCTCCGGCATGTCGCCCGACGGCGAGCTTCCCGAGATCGTCGAACGGCCCGATCACCCCTGGTTTATCGGCGTCCAGTTCCACCCGGAACTGAAGTCGAAGCCATTCGACCCGCACCCGCTGTTTGCCAGTTTCATCGCGGCAGCCCTCAAACAAAGCCGCCTCGTCTAGTTTCTCCCTCTCTCGGCGGGGAGAGGGAGAAACAGAAGGACTTAAATCGCCTGCCCGCCGGAAACCTCGATCCGCTGCGCATTCACCCAGCGATTGTCCTCCGAAAGCAGGTTTGCAACCATCGGCCCGATATCATCCGGCACGCCGACGCGACCGAGAGCAGTGATGTCCGCAAGGCCCTTGTTGATCTCGGCATTGTCGCGCACCGCGCCCCCGCCGAAATCGGTCTCGATCGCGCCCGGTGCCACGGTGTTGACCGCAATGCCCCGGGCGCCCAGTTCCTTCGCCATATAGAGCGTCAGCACCTCGACCGCGCCCTTCATCGCCGCATAAGCTGCGTAACCGGGGTAGGCGAAACGGGTGAGACCGCTCGAGATGTTCACGATGCGCCCCCCGTCCGCGATGAGCGGCAGAAGCGTCTGGGTGAGGAAGAAGACGCCTTTAAGGTGGACGTTGACGAGGCCATCGAACTGCGCCTCGGTCGTCTCGGCGATGGGCGCGTATTCGCCGTGCCCAGCATTGTTCACCAGATGATCAAACGTCTCTCGCTGCCACGTACCGCGCAGCGCCGCACGCAGCCGGTCTGCAAAGCCTGCGAAGGTGGTGATGTCGCCGGCGTCGAGTTGAAGCGCAACGGCCTTACTCCCCATTGCCTGAATCTCCGCGACGATACGCTCGGCCTCGTCGCTGCGGCGGTGATAGGTGAGTACGACATCGCCGCCGCGGCGCGCGATGTTGAGCGCCGTATTGCGTCCAAGGCCACGGCTGGCGCCGGTGATAAGCGAAACCTTCGTCATGGTCGTTCTCCTCGGGTTTGTGTTGCTTGACGTATAGGCGCTGCACACGTTCTCGTGTTGCCGGAAGCTCGGAATGTCTTGCCTGATTCTCCGAAGGAGATGCGCTTCGAGCTGAAAGCGGCTATTGCACGCCTCATGACCACGCTCCTCGATGCAGTCCGGCGTCACGCGGACGCCCATGCCGATTCGCTCGGTTTCGCGCTGACCCCGATCCCCGGCCTGTTTGCCGTGCGCGCGACCGCGCCGAGCGGGCTTCTTCACGATGTCTACCGCCCGCTTGTCTGCCTGCTCGTGCAGGGCAGCAAGCAGGTGACGATGGGAACGCAGGCGTTCGCCTTCTCCGCGGGGGATTCGCTGCTTGTGACGGCAGACGTGCCGACCGTCAGCCAGATTACGCGGGCAAGCCTTGCCGCGCCTTACTATTCGCTGGTGCTTGAACTCGACCTTGCGCTGATCGCCGAGCTCACGGCGGAAATGAAGCCCACGCCCGTGTCCGATATCGTACCTGTGCGCGTTGATGCGACGGACGGGGAGGTTGCCGACGCCGCGCTTCGTTTGATGCGGCTGCTGGATAGGCCGCAAGCGCTGCCGGTGCTGCAGGGGCAGCTGCGGCGCGAGATGCACTATTGGTTACTGGCCGGGCGGCATGGCCCCGCGATCCGACAACTCGGCTGGCCGGATGGTCACGCAAGGCGTATCGCACGGGCCGTTGCCGTGCTGCGCCAGGCCTATGTCGAGACGATTCCCATCGAGCGCCTGGCCGCTGCCGCTGGCATGAGTTCATCGTCGTTCCATCACCATTTCAAAGCGATCACCTCGCTTTCGCCGCTGCAATTCCAGAAGCGGCTGCGTCTCATCGAAGCGAAACGGTTGATGCTTTCGGAAGGTCTGAGCGCCGCGCATGCGGCATTCTCTGTCGGTTACGAGAGCGTGCCGCAGTTCACGCGCGAATACGCCCGCCTGTTCGGCCTGCCGCCGGTCCGGGACACGCGTGTGGTACGCGAGAGTGCCCGCGCAGCCTGAGGGATGGCGTTGAAACAGCGGCGTTCAGCCGTGGCGCGGCGGTGTCATGCGCGATGCGCCGCCGCAACAGCCTGTCGAACAAACAGAATTCTGGCGGTGGCTGTGAGTGGCCCCAAAATGAAAAGCACCCGGGTCGTTTCCGGCCCGGGCGCTCTCGTGACGAGTCATTTAACTCCCGCGAAGATCAGGTCCTTTGTTCCCCCATCGGACCCTGATCTTGCTAGCGCGCCGTCGTTGTTCGCGTCGCGCGTCCTCCCCCAACCCTGGTGCCCTCCCACAGGCGATACCGGATCAGATGGCGAGAGTGTTACGGTGCAGGTGGCCATTCCGACAAGAGACTGTCACGCCTCACGCACATTAATTTCCAGGGGTGTGGATATGATGCAACAATGCGGCTCTGCGCGGTTGCGGAAGGAGCCTCGCTAGCGGATCGCGGAATGGGCAGTTGCTTGCGCGGCAGCCCATGCTAGACAGCGCGCACCATGCGTCTTTCCCGCTATTTTCTTCCGCTCCTCAAGGAAACCCCCACCGACGCGCAGATCGTCAGCCACCAGCTGATGCTGCGGGCCGGCCTCGTGCGTCAGACCTCGGCCGGCATCTATGCCTGGCTGCCGGTCGGTCTGCGCGTGCTCGACAAGATCGCTGATCTGGTCCGCCGCGAACAGGATCGCGCGGGTGCCATCGAGCTATTGATGCCGACGATCCAGTCCGCGGATCTCTGGCGCCAGTCGGGCCGTTACGACGCCTATGGCCCTGAAATGCTGCGCTTCAAGGATCGGCACGAGCGTGAAATGCTCTATGGGCCGACCAACGAGGAGATGATCACCGCACTGTTCCGTGACGCGGTGAAGAGCTACCGCGACCTTCCGCGCACGCTCTATCACATCCAATGGAAGTTCCGCGACGAGGTGCGCCCCCGCTTCGGCGTCATGCGTGGCCGCGAATTCCTGATGAAGGACGCCTACAGCTTCGATCTCGACGAGGCGGGTGGCAAGGTTTCGTACAACGCCATGTTCGAGGCGTACCTGCGCACCTTCGCGGCGATGGGCCTCAAGGCCGTTCCAGTGCGCGCGCCCACGGGCCCGATCGGCGGCGACATGAGCCACGAGTTCCACATCCTCGCCGAAACCGGAGAAAGCGAGATCTTCTACGATTCGGCGATCGAGGACGTAAACGTCACCGACCCCGACGCTGTCTCCAAGCTCTCCTCCATCTACGCGATGGAGGCCGAAGAGCATGAGAAGGTAACAAACTGCCCGGTTCCGGCCGAGCGCCTGCTCAGCCGCCGCGGCATCGAGGTCGGGCACATCTTCTTCTTCGGCACCAAATATTCGGCCGCGATGGGCCTTTCGGTGCAGGGGCAGGACGGCAAGCCCGTCACGCCGCAGATGGGCAGCTACGGCGTTGGCGTCTCGCGACTCGTCGGTGCGGTGATCGAGGCGTGCCACGATGAAGACGGCATTGTCTGGCCGGAAGCGATCGCGCCCTTCAAGGTTGGTCTCATCAACCTCCGCAGCGGCGATGCGGCCTGCGATGTGGCCGCCGACGATCTTTACGCAAAGCTCCAGCGCGCGGGCGTCGAGACGCTTTATGACGACCGCGACGAACGCGGCGGCGCCAAGTTCGCGGGGATGGACCTTGTTGGTATCCCCTGGCAGCTTGTCGTCGGACCGAAGGGGGTCAGCGCCGGTATCGTCGAGCTGAAACACCGTAAGACCGGCGAGCGCCACGAGCTTTCCGTCGACGCGGCACTGGAGAAGCTGACGGGATGATCTCCCGCTACGAGCGCATGATCGCCCGGCGCTATCTGCTGCCGGGCCGGGGCGAGGGGTTCATCTTTCTCGTCGCATCGATCAGCCTCGTCGCCGTCGCGCTCGGCGTCGCAGCGCTCATCGCCGTCATGTCGGTTATGAACGGCTTCCGCGCCGAACTTTTCGACCGCATCCTGGGCCTCAACGGCCATGCCGTCGTGCAGGGCTACGGCGGCCGCCTGCCGGACTGGCAGCCGCTGCTGGCGCAGGCCCGCGCGACGCCGGGCGTGGTGCAGGCCGAGCCGATCATCGAACAGCCGCTCATCGGCTCCTACAAGAGCCGCGCCGAGGGCGTCCTCCTGCGCGGTATGCAGATGGACGATATCCGCAGCCTCAAGCTCGTTGCGGACAACGTCAAAGCAGGGCGCCTCGAAGACCTCTCACTTGAAGGCAATTTCGTCGCCATCGGCGCACGCCTCTCCGAATCGCTCGGCGCCGGGGTGGGAGACACGATCAGCCTGATCTCGCCCGACGGGCAGGTGACGCCCTTTGGGACGACGCCGCGCATTGTGCCGTATCAGATCGCGGCCGTGTTCGAGGTCGGCATCTTCGATTACGACAAGGCTTTCGTGCTGATGCCGCTCGACCGCGCGCAGACGTTCCTCCGCATGGGCGACGACATCGGCATGATCACGCTGACGACAACCGACGCGGACAAAGCCGACCGCATTCTCCAACCGCTTGTCCCCGCACTTACCGGGCGAGGCGTCATCATCGATTGGCGGCAGATGAACGGCGTGCTGTTCGAGGCTTTGTCGGTGGAGCGGACGGTGATGTTCGTCGTCGTCGGCTTCATCATTCTCGTCGCGGTGTTCAACATCCTCACGAGCCTCATCATGCTGGTGCGCGCCAAGACGCGCGACATTGCCATCCTGCGGACGATGGGCGCCAGCCGCGCCGCTATGATGCGCATCTTCGTTACCGTCGGCACGTTGATCGGGTCGGCGGGCATCTTGCTCGGCATGGCACTCGGCTTCCTGTTCCTGCACTACCGGCAGAACATCGTGATGGGCGTTTCCAAGATCACCGGCGTCGATCTCTGGGATCCGCGCATCCGCTACCTCACCGAACTCCCCGCGAAGACCGACATGGTCGAAGTCACCGCCATCATTACGCTGGCGCTGGTGCTCAGCTTCCTCGCGACGATCTATCCCGCGTGGAAGGCGGCAAGCACCGATCCCGTGCAGGTGCTGCGCTATGAGTGATGTGCTCGCGGTCAAGGGCCTCGCGCGCAGCTTCCGGCAGGGCGGCGCGGTGATCGACGTGCTGCGCGGTGTCGACCTCACCGTCGGTCCGGGCGAGATCGTGGCGCTGCTTGGGCCGTCGGGCTCCGGCAAATCCACCATGCTTCAGGCGATCGGCCTTCTCGAAGGCGGCTTCGAAGGCTCCATCGTCATCGACGGCCGCCCCGCCGAAAAGCTCTCCGCTTACGAACGCACCGAGGTGCGTCGCGACAAGCTCGGCTTCGTCTACCAGTTCCACCACCTGCTGCCGGATTTCAACGCGCTCGAAAACGTCGTGCTGCCGCAACTGATCGCAGGCCGTGATATGGCTTCGGCTGAAGCCAAGGCCAAGGCCCTGCTCACCGATCTCGGCCTCGGCGAGCGCCTCGATCATCGCCCGTCGCAGCTTTCCGGGGGCGAGCAGCAGCGCGTCGCGGTGGCGCGTGCGCTCGCGAACGAACCGGTGCTGGTGCTTGCGGACGAGCCCACCGGCAACCTCGACGAAGCGACCGCGCAGCGCGTGCTCGCCGAGTTTCTGCGCGTCGTGCGCAGCCACAACTCCGCCGCGCTCATCGCCACGCATAACACTGCGCTTGCCAAGCAGATGGACCGGACGGTCGCGCTGCACGAGGGGCAACTGGTGGAAACGCGATGACCGCTTGGCAGGACCAGCCTCGGCTTGAAGGGCAGCATGTCAGGCTTCTGCCGCTCGAAGCCGCACATGCGGACAGCATCGCCGAGGTATCGCGCGACGGCCGGCTCTGGGAACTGTTCTTCACGCGCGTGCCTTCGCCCGATGATGTGCCGAGCTGGCTTGAAACCGCGCTTGCCGAAAAGGCTGCGGGGCGATCGATGCCGTTCGTGGTCGAGGCGGGCGGCCGCATCGTTGGCGCCACCCGCTACCTGCGCATGAATGAAGCGCACCGCAGGCTCGAAATCGGCGCGACCTTCTACGCGAAGTCGGTGCAGCGTTCGCCGGTGAACACCGAATGCAAGTTGCTGCTGCTCGGCCACGCATTTGAGGCAATGGGCTGCAACGTCGTCCAGATCCGGACGGACTGGCTCAACCATGCCTCTCAACGCGCCATCGAACGACTTGGGGCCAAGCGGGACGGCGTGCTCCGCAATCACCAGATCGCGGTGGACGGCCGGGTCCGTGACATCGTCTGCTACAGCATCATCGCCACCGAATGGACCGGCGTGAAGCAGAATCTCGAATTCATGCTTTCCCGAAATCGGGAGCCTGCGCCACAATAGGCCATGCCCGAATCGCGTTTTGTCCATCTCCGCATCCAGTCTCCCTATTCCATGCTGGAGGGTGCGGTTCACGCGAAGGACATCGCCAAAGCTTGCGTGAAGTACGGTATGCCCGCCGCCGCCGTCACCGACAGGAACAACCTGTTCGCGGCCATGGAGTTTTCCGAAAAGCTTGCAGAAGCAGGTGTCCAGCCGATCATCGGCGCGCTGCTCGCGGTCGCGCGGCCTGGCGCGCCGCAGACGGGCAGCAAGCCGGTGCAGGACTGGCTGGCGTTGCTCGCGCAGGACGAGGCGGGATACAGGAACCTCATCCGCATCGTCTCGCGCGCGCACCTAGAATCCGATCCCGTCGACGGCCCGCACGTACCGCTGGCCGAGCTCGAGGGGCTTACGGACGGCCTCATTGCGCTCTCAGCAGGGCCGGACGGTGCGCTCACCCGGCTGCTGGCGGAGGGGCAGGCGGATGCCGCGGGCGCTTATGCGGACATGTTGCAATCCCTTTTCCCGGACCGGCTCTACATCGAGCTTTCGCGCACACACAACCCGATCGAGGACAGCGCCGAGCAGGCGCTGATCGCTCTCGCCCATGCCCGCAACCTGCCGCTCGTCGCGACCAACCCGGTGGCCTTTCCGGACAAGAGCTTCGCGGCGGCACATGACGTGCTGCTCTGCATCGCCGACAGCGCTTATGTGGAGACCGAAGGCCGCCGCCGAGTTTCCGAGGAATGCTGGCTGAAACCGCCCGGCGACATGATCCGCCTATTCGAGGACGTACCCGAGGCGATCGACAACACGCTCGTCATCGCGCGTCGTTGCGCGGTGATGGCGCCGACGCGCAAACCGATCTTGCCGAGCCTTGCCGGAGACCGCGAGGGCGAAGCGACGATGCTCATTGAGCAGTCACGCGCCGGGCTTGTCCGGCGGCTTGAAGGGCGCAGCGACACCGAACCCTATTTCGAGCGTCTGGATTACGAGCTCGGCATCATCAACAAAATGGGCTTCGCGGGCTACTTCCTCATCGTTGCCGATTTCATTCAGTGGGCGAAATCACAGGGCATTCCCGTGGGACCGGGACGCGGCTCGGGCGCGGGTTCGGTCGTCGCGTGGGCGCTTACCATCACCGATCTCGATCCCATGCGGCTCGGTCTGCTGTTCGAACGCTTCCTCAATCCCGAGCGCGTTTCGATGCCGGACTTCGACATCGACTTCTGCGAAACCAGGCGCGGCGAGGTGATCCGTTACGTGCAAGAGCGCTACGGGCGCGATCAGGTGGCGCAGATCATCACCTTCGGAACGCTGAAGGCGCGCGCCGTCCTGAAGGACGTCGGCCGCGTTCTGCAGATGCCGTATGGGCAGGTCGACCGGCTTGCGAAGCTGGTGCCGAATCACCCCACTGACCCGTGGACACTCGATCGAACGCTGAACGGCGTTGCCGAGTTCGTCGCCGAGACGAAACGCGATCCGGCGGTGGAAAACCTCGTCAATCTCGCGATGAAGCTCGAAGGCCTGCCGCGCCACGCCTCCACGCACGCGGCGGGCGTCGTGATCGGTGACCGCCCACTCGACGAACTCGTGCCGCTCTACCGCGATCCGCGCTCGGACATGCCTGTCACCCAGTTCGATATGAAGTGGGTGGAAAAGGCTGGCCTTGTGAAGTTCGACTTCCTCGGCCTCAAAACGCTCTCGGTCCTCCAGCGCGCGCTCGACCTGCTTGCGAAGCGTGGCGTCACCGTCGACCTATCGACGATCCCGTGGGACGATCCCGATGTCTTCGCGCTGCTGGCGAAGGGCGACACCGTCGGCGTGTTCCAGCTCGAATCCGAAGGGATGCGCCGCACGCTCGCGCAGGTGAAGCCGGACTGTTTCGAAGACATCATCGCGCTCGTTTCGCTCTACCGTCCCGGCCCGATGGACAACATTCCGAGCTTCGCGAACCGCAAGCACGGGACCGAGGCGGTGGACTGCCTTCACCCGAAGCTCGAACCCATCCTGAAAGAAACCTATGGCGTCATCATCTACCAAGAACAGGTGATGCAGATCGCGCAGGTGCTCGCGGGCTATTCGCTCGGCGAAGCCGACCTTCTGCGCCGCGCGATGGGCAAGAAGAAGAAAGAGGAGATGGACGCCCAAAAGGCGCGTTTCCTCGAAGGCGCGACCGCGCAGGGCGTCGATAAGGCGCAGGCCGATTATATTTTCGAGCTTGTGGCGAAGTTCGCGGGCTACGGCTTCAACAAGAGCCACGCTGCCGCCTATGCACTCGTCGCGTATCAAACCGGCTGGATGAAGGCGAAGTATCCGGTCGAATTCTACGCTGCGTCGATGGCCTATGATATCGCGCTTACCGACAAACTCAGCGTGTTCATCGATGACATGAAGCGCATGGGCGTGGAGTGTCTGCCGCCTTGCATCAACAACAGCGAGGCGGATTTCTCGGTTGAGGACGGCAAGGTGCGATATGCGCTCGCCGGCCTTAAAGGCGTCGGCGAACGTGCGATGGAGGGAATCGTCGAGGTTCGCAAGTCGGGCGGAGCGTTCAAGTCGCTGACAGACTTTGCCGAGCGTATCGATCCGACGCTGCTCAACAAACGCCAGATTGAAAGTCTTGTCTCGGGCGGTGCCTTTGATTGCGTCGAGCCCAATCGATCGAGAGCATATGCGATGGCCGAGGCGGTACTCGCGGCGGCAAATGCTGCGGCCGACGCGCGCGAAACCCATCAGGGCGCGCTGTTCGGCGGGGCGGGCGGCGGCGCCTCGATCACATTGATGGCACCCGGCAGCGTCTCGGCATGGTCGCTTGGCGAGACAATGGCGAAGGAGCGCGATGCCTTCGGCTTCTATTTCGCCGCGCACCCGCTCTCGGCCTGGCAGCACGTACTCGACACGCACGGCGCACGCTCGTACGCTCGCGTTTGCGAGGATGGCGCGCCGTGGGACGGCGGACGCGGTAGCGCGACGATGGCGGGCCTCGTCGAGTCGGTACGCTGGCGCACGCCTCAGAACGGGCGCAGCTCACGCTACCTCCTCGCCAGCCTGTCGGATTCGGGCGGCCAGTACGTCGCGAGCTGTTTCGACGAAGAGGTGATGCCAGCACTCGAGGTCGCCGCAGCGACGCAGGAGATCGTGCTCATCAACGCCGAACTGCTCTGGCGCGAAGGAGAAGAGACGCCGCGCGTCACCATACGCGGGCTGACCCCGGTTGCCGAGCTTTCGAAGCACAGCCGTGGGCGGCTGAACCTCAAGGTTTCGGGAGACTTCGATGCCGCGGCGCTGCGGCGTCTTGCCGACGCCCAGCCCACCGGGCGCGGCGACATCTTTGCCGAAATCGCGGTTTCGGGTGGGTTCGCCTCAATCCGGCTGGCGCGTGGTCTGCTGCTCGATTCGGAAATGCGTCACAGCGCCGAGCGTATTTCCGGCGTCACAGCCGCCGAGCTGGTCGCTGTAAACTAGGCCATTTTTTTGCACCGCGGCGCATAGTCGCAACCGTTTTCAAGCGTATTTTTGCTGTTGCATTGCTGCACTGCAGTATGCAATTTGTGTGTCACTCAAAAAATCGTTTGACTTAGAACTGAGTGGTACTTAAACAGGCTTCAGTGGTTTTAAGTAAGACTCAGTAGTAGCCCTCCCACGGCAAGTCAGGAGCAAGATCATGAACCGCGTTCTCGTCACTCTCCCCCTCGCATTCGTCGCGTCCGCTTTGTTCATCAGCGCATCGGTGACGCCGGCGCACGCCGCCGACGGAGCCTGCGCTGCGATGCCCGCCAACATCCGCTCGGTTGCCGAAAAGGGCGATGCCGATACGGCGAAGAAGGCGCTGAAGCTGGTTCGCACCGGCGAGCTTCTTTGCGATGCGGGCAACGAGCGTGCGGCCAAGAAGAAATTCGAAGGCGCGTACAAGACCCTCGGCGTCGCCGAAGAGGAATACGCGCAGCTCGCGAAGTAAGTCCTCCCAAGGCCCACTGCGGTCTTCAAGGGCTGCGGCAGCTTTGCCGCAGCCCTTTTTCTTTGCGCGCGGGACAAGGCATTTGCGGTTGCGGCCCAGGAACCCGCGTGACATTGGAGCCCGATCCGAGGGGAACAGGACTTTGAAATGACCGACGCTCTGCAACTCGAGATCGATGGGCCGGTCGCGCGTATCGCCTTCAACCGCCCCGACAAGCGCAACGCCATTTCGCAGGCGATGTGGGAGGCCTTTCCCCGTCTTATCGAAACTGCCATTTCAGACCGCGCGGTTCGCCTTATCACCATCCAATCGGTCACTCCCGCGATGTTCTCGGCGGGCGCCGATATCGGCGAGTTCGCGGAGCGGGCGCGAGACCCGGTGTGGCAGACGGGCAACCGGCAAGCGCTACGGAATGCTCAGATTGCCATATCGCGTGCACCGGTCCCGACGCTTGCGATTGTCGACGGCGACTGTGTGGGGGCAGGGTGCGGCGTTGCGCTCGCCTGCGACATGCGGATCGCCTCGTCGCGCGCCCGGTTCGGAATCACGCCTGCGAAGCTGGGGCTTGTCTATCCGCTGCACGACATCAAGCTGCTCGTCGATCTGGTGGGGGCCGGCCAGGCGCGGCGCATCCTCTACACAGGCGAGCTATTGTCTGCCGACGAAGCGCTGGTCATTGGTCTCATCGAGATGGGGACGACCGTGGAGGCACTGAGCCGTGAAACGGATTTGCTGATCGCACGGATCGTGGAAAATGCGCCGTCGAGCACCATGGGGCTGAAGGGGCTCGTCCGCCGCGTGCTCGATGGCGATCGGGATGACGATGCGGCCAGCGCGGCGATATTCGATGCGGCCTTCGCCGGTGCCGATTTCGCCGAAGGACTGGCCGCATTTGCCGCGCGCCGCAAGCCGGTGTTCGCCGATCGATGAGGGCTGCCGAATACCTGCCCGGCGCACCGGGCCGTCTGCTCATCATCGCCGATCACGCTTCTAATGTCGTACCGGCAGAGATCGCGCTCGGGGTCAGCGCGTCGGACTTTCAAAAGCATATCGCATGGGATATCGGTACCGCGGCGCTGGCACGGAGTCTGTCGGCCGCGCTCAATGCGCCTGCGATCCTCGCGACCGCATCGCGTCTCGTGGCGGACTGCAACCGCGCACCGGAGGACGGCGGAGCGATCCCCCCAGCGAGCGACGGCATTCCCGTGCCCGGCAACGCACTCAGCGCCGATGCGCGGCGAGCGCGCCTCGCGGCGTGGCACGAACCGTATCACGTCGCGATCACCGATGCGCTGGACCGGCTCGAACCTAGGTTGCTTGTCTCGGTCCACAGCTTCACGCCATGCCTTGCCTCACGCCCCGAGGAGGCGCGGCCCTGGCACGTCGCGCTGCTCCACAACCGGGACGACCGCGCCGCACGGATCGCCATGCGCGTCCTCGCCGCCGAAGGTTTTACGGTGGGCGACAACCAGCCCTATTCAGGCGCGGTCTACGGCTACACGACGGACCGCCATGCGGAGGCGAGGGGGCTTCCCCATCTCACCTTCGAGATCCGCCAGGATCTGCTTGCGGATGAGGGCGCGATTGCCGCATGGACGCAGCGTCTCGGCCGTGTCATTTGCATCGTCGAATCCGAGCTTCTGGAGGTAATCGCATGACGACATTCGACAAATCGAAATTGCCGAGCCGTTATGTCTCCGTCGGTCCGGAGCGCGCGCCCCAGCGGTCGTATTACTACGCGATGGGCCTGACCGAGGAAGAGATCGCCCGGCCCTTCGTCGGCGTCGTCTCCGCGGGCAACGACAGCGCGCCCTGCAATACGATGCTCGACCATCAGGCTGACATCGCGCGCAAGGGCGTCCACGCCGCGGGCGGGCTGCCGCGCCGGTTCAATACCATCACCGTCACGGACGGTATCGCGATGGGTCACCAAGGCATGAAGGCCTCGCTCGTCAGCCGCGAAGTGATTGCGGACTCGGTCGAGCTTTCGGTGCGTGGGCATTGCTATGACGCCATCGTCGGCTTTGCGGGCTGCGACAAGTCGCTGCCGGGGATGATGATGGCGATGCTGCGGCTGAATGTGCCTTCGATCTTCGTTTACGGCGGTTCGATCCTGCCGGGGCGGTACGAAGGGCGCGACCTTACGGTGCAGGATGTATTCGAAGTTGTCGGGCAGTATGCGTCCGGCAAGTGTCCACTTTCACACCTGACCGCGATCGAGAAGGCGGCGTGCCCCGGGCATGGCGCGTGCGGCGGGCAGTATACGGCGAACACGATGGCGTGCGTGGCCGAGGCGATCGGCCTCAGCCTGCCCAACAGCAACATGGCGCCGGCGCCCTACGAGACGCGCGACGACATTGCCGAGGCAGCCGGGCGCCAGATCATGAAGCTGATCGAACTGAACCTGCGCCCGCGCGACATCTGCACGCGTGAGGCGTTCGAGAACGCCGCGCGGGTCGTCGCGGCGACGGGCGGCTCGACGAACGGCGCTCTGCACCTTCCGGCGATGGCTTCGGAAGCGGGCATCGAATTCGACCTTTTCGATGTCGCGGAGATTTTCAAATCAACGCCTTACGTCGCAGACTTGAAGCCCGGCGGTAAGTACGTCGCCAAGGACATGTACGAGGCGGGCGGCGTTTACATGATGATGAAGACGCTGCTCCAGGGCGGCTTCCTTCACGGCAACTGCATGACCGTGACGGGCAAAACGCTCGGCGAGAACATCGAGGAAATCACGTGGAACCCTGACCAGAAGGTCATCCGCGAGGTTTCAAACCCGATCACCCCCACGGGCGGCGTTGTCGGTCTCAAGGGCTCGCTCGCTCCCGATGGCGCGATCGTGAAGGTGGCCGGGCTCGCCAAGCTCACCTTCGAGGGTCCCGCCCGCGTGTTTGATTGCGAAGAGGACGCGTTCGCTGCCGTCGAGAACCGCCAGTTTGAGGAGGGCGAAGTCCTCGTCATCCGCTACGAAGGCCCCAAGGGCGGCCCCGGTATGCGCGAAATGCTCGCCACCACCGCCGCGCTCTATGGGCAGGGCATGGGCGACAAGGTGGCGCTGATCACCGACGGGCGCTTCTCCGGCGCCACGAGGGGCTTCTGCATCGGCCACGTCGGCCCCGAAGCTTCGGACTGTGGCCCCATCGCGCTTATCGAGAACGGCGACCTGATCCGCATCGACGCTGTCGAGGGCACCATAGACCTCCTCGTCGGCGACGATGTTCTCGCTGAGCGCCGCGCGCGCTGGCAGCCGCGCATCAACGCCTACCAGTCCGGCGCGCTGTGGCGCTACGCCCAGAACGTCGGCCCGGCCAGCAAGGGCGCCTGCACGCATCCCGGCGCCAGCGCCGAGCGCCACGTCTACGCCGACATCTGAGCGCGAAGACAGTGTGGTGGGCGATGTCGGCAGCGGCAGCACGGGGATCGACTTCGGCTGTGGCGGTATCGCCCCCGCGCTCCCGCCCTGCGCGGGCTGGGGTATCGCGGACCAAACGGGCTCTCCGCGCGAATCGCGCGGAATCTCACCCGGTGTCGTCCTGACGCCGCCCGCATAGAAAGGGGACGGCGCACAGGCGCCGACGATGAGCGTGACGGTGAGAACGATGAGGGCAGGAAGGCGCATGACGTCATATGCTGTCGCAAGAACGGTGCGCGTTGACAAGCCTGCCGTGATCGGTGTCGGGTCTTTCCATGCCAGCTGAATACCCGCCGCTTCTCTCCCGCGAACCCGTCGTGACCGCTGCCGAAATGCGCACTGCGGAGGCAACAGTGATCGCTGCGGAGACGAGCGGCTTTGAATTGATGTGCCGCGCGGGCGAAGCCGCCGCCGCGGGAATTGCTGCGTTTTACGGTCCTGCGCCGGTGCTGGTGCTGGTCGGCCCGGGCAATAACGGCGGGGACGGCTATGTCGTGGCGAACGCGCTGAGACAGCGCCGCTGGCCGGTCGAGGTCGCCGCGCTGGCGCCCCCCGCGACCGAAGCGGCGCAGCAGGCCGCCGCGCTGTGGAACGCGCCCGTGATCGACATTGCCGACGCGGAGCCGCGCTTCGTCCTTGTTGACGCGCTGTTCGGGACAGGGCTGACGCGCGGGCTGGAAGAGCCGCTTCTTTCGCAGTTTCATGCGCTTGCACACGCATCTTCAGTCACTGTTTCGCTCGACCTGCCGAGCGGTGCCGCAACCGACGACGGTACGGCACTGTCGCCGCTCGTGCGCGCGGACCTCACCGTCACGTTCGGCGCGATGAAACCCTCGCACCTGCTGCATCCTGCTGCGGCATCCTGCGGACGTGTCGTCGTGGCCGATATCGGCCTTGGCGAGATCGAGACGAGGCTTTTCAGGAATGGCGCACCGCAAACTGCGGCACTGGCGACGGACACGCACAAGTACCGCCGCGGACACGTGCTCGTCGTTTCGGGTGCGATGGCGGGCGCGGCATGGCTCGCCGCCCGCGCAGCGCAGCGGGCCGGGGCGGGCTATGTGACGCTGGCCTCGGAAACGGCGTTACCGCCGTCGTCACTCGTCGTGCAGCCGCTCGGCGCAATCGACCTCGCCCGCGCGGATGCCGTCGTGCTCGGCTCTGGACTTGGCCGCGATGCTGAGGCGCAGGCACGCGCCAGGAGGGTGCTGAACGCGGGACGGCCGCTGGTGCTCGATGCGGACATTTTCACGCTGTTTGCGGACGATCCTGCGTCGATTTTCGACCTCGGCGCCGTGATGACGCCGCACGAAGGCGAATTCGCGCGCCTCTTCGGCGATCTTCCGGGCAGCAAGGTGGATCGCGCCCGCGCTGCCGCCGCACGCTCCGGTAACGTAATCGTCTTGAAAGGCCCGGACACGGTGATTGCCGCACCGGACGGCCGCGCGGCCATCAACGACCATGCA
The DNA here is from genome assembly GCF_013911755.1 of Sphingosinicella sp. Taxonomy (GTDB): domain Bacteria; phylum Pseudomonadota; class Alphaproteobacteria; order Sphingomonadales; family Sphingomonadaceae; genus Sphingosinicella. The sequence continues at coordinate 166,878 of NZ_JACESP010000002.1, read as the reverse complement.
TCGGCGCGCCTCGCGACCGCCGGCAGCGGCGATGTGCTTTCGGGCATGATCGCGGCGCACCTCGCACGCGGTGATGCGCCGTTCGACGCCGCTTGCGCCGCCGTGTGGCGTCACGGTGATGCCGCGCTTCGGGGGCGGGACGGCCTCATCGCGGAAGATCTTGTCGGCCTGATCCGTTGAGCATCGAGACCATCGTTCGCCTCGCAGCGCGCGGTGACGGCGTCACCGAAAGCGGCCGCTATGTCGCCGGGGCGATCCCCGGCGATACGGTGGAGGGTGACGTCATCGCGGCGGGGCCGCACCGGATTGCGCCAGCCTGCCGGCATTTCGGGGTCTGTGGCGGCTGCCAGCTGCAGCACGCGGACGACGCCGTGCTTGCCGAATTTGTATCGGGCCGCATCCTCGGCGCGCTGGCCGGTGTCGGCATCGTGCCGGAGACGGTCCACCCGGCGCATTTGTCGCCAGCGGGCGCACGGCGGCGTGCAAGCTTCCGGCTGGTACGCGACAACGGCAGCGTTCGCATCGGCTTCAACGTCGAGGGCAGCAGCGCGGTTGTCGACCTTGCGGAATGTCCGGTGGTTCAGCCTGCGCTCTGGGACGCGGCACGCGCGCTGCGGGACGCGCTCGCGCCGAAGCTGCGCGCCGGGCACGCCGTCGGCATGACGCTTACCGAAACGCTCTCCGGCTTCGACGTGTTGCTCACCAACCTCTCGCTTGCCGCTGCAGACATCGGCGCGCTTGCGGCGCTGGCGTCGGAGGCGCGGCTGGCCCGGATTGCGACCGAAACCTCGGCGGGCGTCGAGATCGCGCTTCAGCTTGCCGAGCCCGCCGTGCGCTTCGGTGACGTCACCGTGGCATTGCCGCCGGGCGGCTTCCTGCAGGCGACCGTGGACGGGGAAGCGGCGTTGCAGGCGGCTGTGCGGGAGGGGATCGGCGGCGCTGGAACGGTGGCGGACCTGTTCTGCGGCGCCGGCACGTTCGCCCTGCCGCTCTCCGCGCGCGCGAAGGTCTTCGCGGCGGATGCGGCGCGCGATGCCGTCGCCGCGCTTTCAGCGGCCGCCAAACGCTCCGGACGACCGATCACGACCACTCACCGCGACCTGTTCCGTCAGCCGTTGCAGCCTGCGGAGCTCAGTAAATTCGATGCCGTGGTTCTGGACCCGCCGCGCGCGGGCGCAAAGACGCAGGTGGAGACGATCGCGCGTTCAAAATTGAAGCGGGTCGTGCATGTCTCGTGCAATCCCAATACGTTCGCGCGCGATGCAAAGATCCTGCACGAGGCCGGATTTCGGCTGACCGAGCTATGGCCGGTCGGCCAGTTCCGCTGGTCTATCCATGTGGAACTGGCCGCCGTTTTCCTGCGCGGTTAAGCGAAGAGCTTCGCCCAGCCGTGCTTGGGGCGAGTCTTCCAGTGGCCGCGGTGGTAAGCGTCCGACGCGAGCAGCGGCAGCACCGAGCCTGCTTCGGCGAACACCATCTGTTCGAGCGTCGTGTCGACCTTGCCCCAGCTGGCGGCTTCCTTGAGCGTCGAGGACGAGCAGGCGCCGTCGCGGACGTCGGCGACCGTGATCTGCACGGCGTACTTGTGCATCTCGACGTCTTCATGGCCGAGGATTTCGGCGCAGACGACGGTGTCCTGAACGAAGTTCTTCGGAACGCCGCCGCCGATCATCAGGAGGCCGGTGGTGCCCGCCTTGATCTTGATGTCGGTGAGTTCGCGGAAGTCCGCGATCGAATCCATCGTCATGTAGGGGCGGCCCGCCTTCATGGCATCGACCTGGTGCTTCACGAGCCCGAAGCCCGCCGAGCTATCGGTGAACGCCGGGCAGAAGATCGGCACGTCGTGCTCGAAGGCGAGTTTGACGAGGCTGTTGTCCTTCTTGCCGTGCTTCGAGAGATAGCGGCCCATCTCGCGGATGAAGGCGCGGCTCGAATAGGGCTTCGGGTCGAGGCCGTTCGCGATCTCCCCGATCGTGTGGTCGCAATCCTGAAGCTGCTCTTCATCGATATAGGTATCGTAGATGCGATCGATGTAGAGCGAACGCAGAACGTTATCATCAGGGATTTCAAGCGCCTGGTAGTGCTTGTGGCCAAGGCCTTCGAAGAAATCCATGTCGACGATCGACGCGCCGGTGGCGACGATGCCGTCCACCATGTTGTTGGCGACGAGATCGGCATAGAGATTCATGCAGCCGCCCGCCGAGGTGGAACCGGCGATGACGAGGAAGATCGAGCAGTCCTTGTCTTCCAGCATGGTGTTGTAGATTTTCGTAGCACGCGCCAGGTCGCGGCTGGTGAAGCTCATGCCGTCCATCTGATCGATGATCGGGCGGGCGTCGAAGCTCTTGATATCGATGTGGCGCACTTCTTTCGAGAGAAGCTCGGCCTTGCGCTGCGCGTCTACGCGAACATCGGTCATTGGTATTCCTTCCAGTCGATAAGTTGCTGTGGACTGGCTCGGCGCATGAAAAGCGCCGCCCGCGGCCGGATTTGCCGGCGCCGAGCGGGAAGGGGACGGCCGCCCATGACAGGCGGCCGTTCTCAGTTGCGTATGGCAGTAACGCTCTGCGGTGTCGACTCCGTGACAGCATAGGCGCTCGCCATCGGTTCGTCGGTGACGATCACGGTTTCGCCGTTCACGAAGCCGTTGAATGCCGTGCGCATGGCCGCGCCATAGGCGCCGAGCATACCGATTTCGATATAGTCGCCGGCCTTGACATCGGCGGGCAGCATGAACGGGCCGGCCATGTAGTCCATGTCGTCGCAGGTGGGGCCGTAGAAGCTGAACGCCTCTTCCGCGCCGATGCTGCCGCGCAGCAGCTTCACGGGGAAGCGCCATGCGACATGCGCCGCATCGAACAGCGAACCGTAGGCGCCGTCGTTGATGTAGATGACGTCGCCCTTACGCTGCTCGACGCGGACCAGAACGCTCGCGTATTCCGCGCAGAGCGCGCGGCCCGGCTCGCACCAAAGCTCCGCCGAATAGCTGATCGGCATTGCTTCGAAGGCGCGGTGGATCGCATCGAAGAACATCTGCATCGGCGCCGGGTCCATCCCCGGATAGATCGACGGGAAGCCGCCGCCGACATCGACGACGTCAACCGTGACGCCCGCGTGGACGATCGCGGCGCGGACCAGCGTCATCGCCTCCACATAGGCCTGCGGGCTCATCGCCTGGCTGCCGACGTGGAAGCAGACGCCGAGCGCGTCCGCCGCCTGCCGCGCGGCGAGCAGCAGCGCCGGAGCCTCCTCGATGGAGGCGCCGAACTTGGAGGCGAGGCTGAGCTTCGAGTGCGCCGAGGACACGCGCAGCCGAACGCAGAGCGTCAGGTCGGCAGCGCCGCCCGTCGCCTCGACGATCTTCGCGAGCTCTTCGTGGCTGTCGAGCGAGAAGGTGCGGACGCCGTGCTCGAAATACGCCTCGGTGATCGCCTCGGGCGATTTCACCGGGTGCATGAAGCACAAGGTCGCTTCCGGCAGCAGGCCGCGCACCAGACGCACCTCGTTGATCGAGGCAACGTCGAAATGCGTGATACCGCCCTCCCAGAGCGTCTTGATGATCTCGGGTGAAGGATTGGCCTTCACGGCATACATCGACAGCCCCGGAAACTTCTCGACGAAGAATCGGGCCGCACGGTTTGCCGCGTGAGGACGAATGAGGGTGACAGGCGCGTCAGGTCGAAGGACCGACGCTACCCCCAGCGCGCTATGAAATTCTCGCAACTCAAGGGACCTCCAGGAGACAGTTGACATGCACTGCCTTGCGGTGGAAGTCCCATGGGGCAGCGGACGCGCTGTTTAGGGTCGGGGGCGCGTGATGTAAAGAAAAAATCGCTGAAGCGTTCTTATTGTTTCCCCATGTGAAATCAGCGAGTTAACAGAAGATGAACACACCCGCCCTTGAAGACGTCCAGGTGGCGGCCGCGCGCATTGCCGGCGTCGCCATTCGAACCCCGCTTTTGCGCTCGGATGCGCTTGACGATGTGACCGGCGCGAAGGTCTGGCTGAAGGCCGAATGCCTGCAGCGCACCGGCTCGTTCAAATTCCGCGGCGCATGGAATCGGTTGTCGGCGCTGACGCCGGACGAGCGCCGCGAAGGCGTTGTCGCCTTCTCCTCGGGGAATCACGCGCAGGGCGTCGCGCTGGCGGCGAAGCTGCTCGGCATCCGCGCGACGATCGTAATGCCGTCCGACGCGCCGCGCATCAAGGCGGAGGCGACGCGCGGCTATGGCGCGGAAATCGTCAGCTACGACCGGCTGAGCGAACGCCGCGAGGTCATCGCCGCGAAGATCGCTGCGGAGCGCGGCGGGGTGATCGTTCCGTCGTACGACGACCCGTGGATCGTTGCGGGGCAGGGGACGGCGGGGCTCGAGATCGCCGAGGACATCGGGCAGCCCGATATCATGCTGGTGTGCTGCGGCGGCGGCGGCCTGGCGAGCGGCATTTCGCTCGCGCTGCCGGACAGCGAGATCGTCGTCGTCGAGCCTGAGGGTTATGACGACGTCACTCGGTCGCTCGCAAACGGCGCCATCGAACCGGTTCGCGATCCGGGGCCGACACTGTGCGACGCGCTGCAGACGCTCGTTACCGTGCCGCTGACCTTCGACATATTGCATGGGCGCGGCGCGCGGGGCGTGGCTGTCTCGGAGGCCGACGTGAAGGCGGCGGTGGCGTTCGCGTTCCGCACGCTGAAACTGGTGGTGGAGCCCGGCGGCGCGGCGGCGCTGGCGGCGGCGCTTTCGGGAAAGCTGGATTTGAAGGGCAAGACCGTTGCGATCACCCTGTCGGGCGGCAACGTCGATGCGGAAACCTACCGGGTCTGCCTCGGCGTTTAGGCGGCGTCCGTCTTGCGGATCGTGCGAACCTTCGCCGTTACCGGCTCGTCGAGCAGGCCGTCGAGTTCATAGGCGGCGCGCGCGGCACCGTCGCCGAGGCGCTTGATGTCGGTCGCGAACGCGCTCGCGTCCTTGCCGGGACGCGCCAGCGTCATGGCGTCGATCAGCGCGTCGAGCAGGCTGACGGACGTGCTGGTGGCGTAGTCGGCGGCGAAGTTGTGATTGTGGGCGACCATCGGGCGATTTCCTTGTGCGTTGCAAGGGAATCTACGACCGGCTTCCTAACTCTTGGTAAATCGTGCGGCGAACCACTGCTCGACTGCCGTTCTGGCCTCGTCCGTGAGGTGGAGGCCGAGCTTGCTGCGGCGCCAGAGCGCATCGTCCTCGCTTTGCGCCCACTCCTCGGCGACCATGTGTTCAAGCTCCGCGGTGAACACGCCGCCGAGGTTTTCGCCGAGGCCGTTCTCCAGCATCGTGTCAGCGCGCGTGCCGTAGAGCCTTGCCAGCCGATCTACGATTCGCGGGTCGTAGTCGGCGTGTTTCACGCGCAGGTTTTCGCGCCACTTCGTCCACGCCTGCTGGCCGGTGAGGCCCGGAAGGCGCGGGAAATCGCTGCCCGGCAGCGGCTGCCCCGCCGTCCAGCGCGTGCTTTCGGGATAGAGGCGGCCGAGCACGTCTTCGGCAAGCAGCCGGTACGTGGTGATCTTGCCGCCGATGACGGTGACGGCGTCACCGCCTTCGTGCGCGACGATCTTCCAGTCGCGCGTCGTCTCGCGCGCGCCTTTGCCTTCCTCCAGCACCAGCGGGCGGATGCCGGCGTAGGTTGAGATGATGTCGGCGCGTTCGAGCGGGCGGGAGAGATAGCGGTTCGCGGCGGCGAGCAGGTACTCGGTTTCCGCCTCGGTGATCTGCGGCGCTTCCGGCGAGTCGATCGTCGTTTCGGTGGTGCCGATCAGCGAGAAGTCGTTTTCGTAGGGGATGATGAAGACGATGCGGCCGTCAGGCTGCTGGAGAATGTAGCTGTCCTGCCCGCGGCCGATGCGACGCGTGACGAGGTGCGCGCCCTGCACCAGGCGGAGGCGGGGAGCGTCGGGGAGGCCGAGGACGTTGGCGGCGACTTGGGCCGCCCACGGTCCGGCGCAGTTGATGACGTGGGTTGCGGACAGGTTCGTGCCGTCGCCGAGTTCGGCATTCCAGCCCGATGGGCTTCGGCACGCGCTCGTGACGGCGGTGCGGGGGAGGACGAGGGCGGAGCGCGACGAGGCATCCTGCGCGTTCGCGATGACGAGGCGGGCGTCGTCCACCCAGCCGTCCCAGTACCGAAACGCCTGCGTGTAGCGCTTGTCGAGTGGCTGGCCGGCGTGGTCGTCTCTCAGCACGACCTTTGCGGAGCCCGGCACCTGCTTGCGGCGCGCGAGATGATCGTAGAGGAACAGCCCGGCGCGGATCATCCAGCCGGGGCGCGTATCGGGGCCGAGCGGCAGGATGAAGGGCATCGGCCGCGTGAGGTGCGCGGCAATATCGAGCAACACCTCGCGTTCGGCGAGCGCCTTGCGGACCAGCCGGAACGCGTAGAATTCGAGATAACGCAGCCCGCCGTGGATGAGCTTCGTGGATGACGAGGACGTCGCCCCCCCGATGTCGGCGGCATCAACGAGCGCGACCTTGAGGCCCCGCCCGGCGGCGTCGCGCGCAAGCCCTGCACCATTGACGCCCGCGCCGATGATGAGAAGATCGAAATGGCCCCTGTTCACGGGCGTTTACCTAAAGCCGCTGCGCGCGCTAGGAAAGCGGGTAATGACGCACATCCTCAGCATCGACGAAGGCACGACCTCGACGCGCGCGGTGGCCTTCAGGCCGGAAGGGCGCATCGGCGCCGTGCACGGCGAGGAAATCGTCCAGCATTTCCCGCAGAGCGGCTGGGTGGAGCATGATCCCGCCGAGATCTGGGACAAGACGCTGCGCGCCGCGAATCGCGTCGTCGGAGACGTCGGCGCGCAATCGATCGCCGCGATCGGCATCACCAACCAGCGCGAAACGATCGTGTTCTGGGACCGAAGGACCGGCGATCCGCTGGCGCCCGCGATCGTCTGGCAGGACCGGCGCGGCGCGGCGATCTGCGCGGACCTGAAGGCGCGCGGGCTGGAAGACGACGTACAGGGCCGCACCGGGCTTCTGCTCGACCCCTATTTTTCGGCGAGCAAGATCCGCTGGGCGCTCGAAAACTGGCCCGAGGTCCGCGAGGCGGCGAAGGCGAAACGGCTGGCCATCGGTACGATCGATTCGTGGCTGATCTGGCGTCTGACCGGCGGGCTCCACGTCACCGACGCCACGAACGCCGCGCGCACACTGCTGATGGACCTTCAGCGCTGCACATGGGACGCCGGGCTCGCCGCGCTGTTCGATGTGCCGATGGAGGCGCTTCCCGAGATCGTCGATTGCGCGGGACGCATCGGCGAGACGCGGCTGATCGGCGGGCGCACGATTCCGATCACCGGGTGCGCGGGCGACCAACAGGCCGCTGCGATCGGGCAGGTGTGCCTTGAACCCGGCGCAGTCAAATCGACCTACGGCACGGGCGCGTTCCTGCTGGCGCACGCGGGAGACGCCGCGCCGGTGTCGTCGAACCGATTGCTTTCGACGGTGGCGTGGCGGCTCGGCGGGCGCGCCGCCTATGCGCTTGAAGGCAGCATCTTCGTGGCGGGCAGCGCGATCAAATGGCTGCGCGACCAGATCGGCATCATCGCGAGCGCTTCGGAAACTGCCGGACTTGCCGCATCGGTGCCCGACAGCGGCGGCGTTGCCTTCGTGCCCGCCTTCAATGGCCTCGGCGCGCCGTGGTGGGAGCCCGATGCGCGCGGTATCATCACCGGGATCAGCGGCGGCACGACGCGCGCGCACATCGTCCGCGCCTGCCTTGAGGCGATGAGCCTGCAAACGTCGGATCTGCTCGATGCGATGCGCCGCGACGGCGTGTCGCCTTCACTTCTGCGTGTCGATGGCGGCATGGTGGCGAACGACTGGCTGTGTCAGGACCTTGCCGACGTGCTCGGCGTCACGGTCGAACGCCCGAAGGTCGTGGAGACGACGGCGCTCGGCGCGGCCATGCTGGCCGCGGTCGGGTGCGGGCTGTTCGCCGACCTCGAATCGGCCAGCGTGATGTGGCACGCCGAACGCAGGTTCGAGCCGGTATTGAACGAGGAGACGCGGAGCGTGCGCAAAACCAACTGGGCGACAGCGGTGCGGCAGGTGATGGCGGGGCTTCCCGAATGACCAATATGCTCGCGATCATCCTGTCGTTTGCCGTGATCGCCGCCCTCATCATCGGCGGCGGCGGCGTGTGGATCGTGCTGAAACGTCCGGGCGAACGCAATAAGGGCCTGCTGATGGTGGGCGTCGCCATCGTGACGCTCGTCAACGTCTGGCTGCTCGCCGCACCCATAACCTGACATTTTGCTTCAGTTGCCGGGCGCTCAGCCCCGGATAGACTTGCCCACGCAACAGCGAGGGGGAGACATCGCGTGCGCCATTGGGGAGTGATCGCGGCCTGCCTGCTCGCGGCTGCGTGCGGCAGTGCCGGGAAGAAGGCTGCGGTAGATGACGCGCGGCTCGCCGCTGCGGTCGACGAAGCCGGAAGCTGGCTGACGCATGGCGGCACCTATGAGGAGCAGCGCTACAGCCGGCTCGATGCCGTGAATACCGATACCGTGGCCAAGCTCGGGCTCGCGTGGAGCCACACGTTCGACACCAACCGGGGGCAGGAGGCGACGCCGATCGTGGCGGACGGCGTGCTCTACACGACGTCGGCATGGTCCAAGGTCTACGCGTTCGACGCGAAAACCGGTGCGCTGCTGTGGGAACACGACCCGAAGGTGCCGGGCGAAACCGGCTTCAAGGCGTGCTGCGACGTCGTGAACCGCGGCGTCGCGCTCTATGACGGCAAGGTCTATTCGGGGACGCTCGACGGGCGGCTGATCGCGCTCGACGCGAAAACCGGCAAGCTCGTGTGGAGCGAGGTCACGGTCGACCAGTCGAAGCCCTACACGATCACCGGCGCGCCGCGCATCGTGAAGGGCAAGGTGCTGATCGGCAACGGGGGCGCCGAATACGGCGTGCGCGGCTATGTTTCCGCCTATGACGCCAAGACCGGCAAGCTCGCGTGGCGCTTCTATACCGTTCCGCCCGGCCCCGGCGCGCCTGCGGACGGCGCGGTTTCGGACCCGATGATCGAGACCATGCGTGCCACGTGGGCGGGCGACTGGTCGAAATTCGGCGGCGGCGGCACGGTGTGGGACGCGATCGTCTATGACAAGGATTTCAACCAGATCCTGATCGGCGTGGGCAACGGCAGTCCGTGGAACCACAAGATCCGCTCCGAAGGGAAGGGCGACAACCTGTTCGTCTCGTCGGTCGTCGCGCTCGATGCCGATACCGGTGCCTACAAGTGGCACTATCAGGGGACGCCGGGCGAAACGTGGGACTTCACGCAGACGCAGCCGATCATCCTCGCCGACCTCGCCATCGACGGCACGCCCCGCAAGGTGATGATGCAGGCGCCCAAGAACGGCTATTTCTATGTGATCGACCGCAAGGACGGGAAGCTCGTTTCGGCCAAAGGCTTCGTGCCGCAGACGTGGACGACCGGAATCGACATGGCGACGGGGCGCCCGATCGAGGCCGAGAACGCCCGCTTCACCAAGGGCACGTTCGTGGCGCTGCCCTCTGCGCTGGGGGCGCACAACTGGCATCCGATGGCGTTCAGTCCGAAGACGGGTCTTGTTTATCTTCCCGCGCAGGAGGTGCCGTTCGCCTATCTCGCCGATGCCGGCTTCAAGGGGCGCGAAGGCGGCTGGAACATCGCCATCGACTTCCTCGCCAACGCCGCGCCGGATGACCCGGCGCAGTTTCGTGCGCTCCGCGCTCTGCTGAAGGGCCAGCTTATCGCGTGGGACCCCGTGCAGCAGAAGGAGGTCTGGCGCGTTCAATACGATGGGCCGTGGAACGGCGGCGTGCTCGCGACCGCAGGGAACCTCGTGTTTCAGGGCAATGCCCACGGTGAATTCGCGGCGTTCGCGGCGGACAGCGGCAAGAAGCTCTGGGCCTTCGATGCGGGCACCGGCGTGATCGCCGCGCCGGTCAGCTATGCGGTGGACGGCGAGCAATATGTGGCGGTGATGGCGGGCTATGGCGGCGCTTATCCGCTTTCGTCGTCATTCGTCGACAATCCGCGCCCGATGCCGAACGGCCGCCTGCTCGTCTTCAAGCTCGGCGGACGCACACCCTACAAGATCGAGCGCATCGAGAATGCGCCCGCAACGGTCGTCGAGGCGGCGTGGAGCGCCGAAACCGTGACGCACGGCGCGGCGCTTTATGAGGCCACATGCGGCGTCTGTCACGGCGCGGCGGGCATTTCCTCCGGCGTGCTGCCGGACCTGCGACGCTCGGGCGTACTTGCCGACAAAGACAACTGGAACGCCGTCGTTATCGGCGGTGCGCTCAAAGAGCGCGGCATGGTGAGCTTCGCCCCGTGGATGTCGGCGGACGATGCCGAGGCGATCCGCGCTTATGTCGCGGGCAAGGCGAAGCTGTTGGCAGCGTCGGAGGCCAAGGGCGGGTAGATGCGCAGGTCGCGCCACATGGCACAGCGTCGCGCCGGGTTCGGCTGCACCGCCAGTCGCCGCGCAAGCGCCGGCGGGGTCTGATCGGTGGCGAGAACGCGGAAACCGAGCCGCGCGTAGTAGGGCGCGTTCCAGGGGATCGTGCGATCCGTTGTGAGGCTCGCAGCCTTGAAGCGGCGCTTCCTGGCAGCGATGAGCGCCGTTTCGATCAGCAACCGCCCGATGCCGCGTCGCTGGCAGGACGCGGAAACCGATATCTCGTCGATATAGAAGCTGTTCTGCAGCCGTTCGGCGCGCAGGAAACCGACCGGCATTCCGCCGTCGTCCGCAACCCACAACGCTCTTTGCGAAAGCGCGGCGTGGAAGTGCTCCCGCGCAGAGGTCTGCCCGACCGCCCACGCCATGTGCGTGCCTTCGAACAGCGTCGCGGCGGACAGCTCGACCACCGCCAGCGCCGCAATGTCGGCGTCGCTTCCGTAGCGGACGATCAATGCGCTCGGGTCAACGCGCGCATGGCGTCGTCGAGCCCTTCCAGCGTCAGCGGGAACATGCGGCCCTCCATCAACGTCTTCACCATCTGGATCGATTGGCCATACTGCCAGTTCTTCTCCGGGATCGGGTTCAGCCACACGGCGCTGTGATAGACATCGGTCATCCGCCGCAGCCACACCTCGCCCGCTTCCTCGTTCCAGTGTTCGACCGAGCCGCCGGGATAGTTGATCTCGTAGGGGCTCATCGAAGCGTCCCCGACGAAGATCAGCTTGTAGTCGGCCGGGAACTTGTGGAGCACATCGAGCGTCGGTGTGCGCTCGGTGAAGCGGCGGCGGTTGTCCTTCCACACGCCTTCGTAGACGAAATTGTGGAAGTAGAAGAATTCGAGGTGCTTGAACTCGCTGCTGGCGGCGGAAAACAGTTCCTCGCAGAGCTTGATGTGCGGGTCCATCGATCCGCCGACATCGAGGAACAGCAGCACCTTCACCGCATTGTGCCGCTCGGGGCGCATCACGATGTCGAGGTAGGCCTTGCGCGCGGTGCCCTTGATCGTGGCGTCGAGGTCCAGCTCGTCCGCCGCGCCGGTGCGCGCGAAGCGGCGCAGGCGGCGGAGCGCGACCTTGATGTTGCGCGTGCCGAGCTCGACCTCGTTGTCGAGGTTCTTGAACTCGCGCTTGTCCCACACCTTGATGGCGCGGCCCTGGCGGCCTTCCTTCTGGCCGATGCGGACGCCCTCGGGGTTGTAGCCATAGGCGCCGAAGGGGGATTTTCCCGCCGTGCCGATCCACTTATTGCCGCCCTCGTGGCGCTCCTTCTGCTCTTCGAGGCGCTTTTTCAGCGTCTCCATGATCTCGTCCCACGAGCCGAGCTTCTCGATCTCGGCCTTCTCCTCCTCGGTGAGGTAAAGCTCGGCGAGCTTTTTCAGCCACTCTTCGGGGATTTCGGCGGTTTCCGCCTCGAAGCTGGTTTCAAGGCCGTGGAAGACCTTGCCGAACACCTGGTCGAAGCGATCGAGCAGCGCCTCGTCCTTCACGTAGGCGGCGCGCGAGAGATAGTAGAAACTCTCGACATTCCGGTCGATCACGCCCGCCTTCAGCGCCTCCAGAAGCGTCAGATGCTCCTTGAGGCTCGCCGGGATCTTCGCGGCGCGGAGGGCGTCGAGGAAATCGAGAAACATGCGCTGCGGGGCCTTTCGGTGGTCCAGTCCGCGGAAGGCATAGAACAATCCGCGCGCCGACGCATTACCCGGTTCCGCTAGGGCTGTCACATTCGCGGCGCGGGGTGCTCATGCCGAATAAACAAGGCAGCGTGACGATCGTCACCTATCCCGGCTTGCCGTCGCGCCGCGATATGAATGCCAGGCGTTCGAACAGCATGACGTCCTGCTCGTTCTTGAGGAGCGCGCCGTGGAGGGGCGGGATCAGCTTCTTGGGGTCGCGCGAACGCAGCACCTCAAGCGGCAGGTCCTCGTGCATGAGGAGCTTCAGCCAGTCGAGCAGCTCGGAGGTCGACGGCTTCTTCTTGAGGCCGGGCACGTCGCGGATATCGTAGAAGACGGAGAGCGCCTCGCGCACCAGCTCCTTCTGGATGTCGGGGAAGTGGACGTCGACGATCGCCTGCATCGTCTCGCGGTCGGGAAACTTGATGTAGTGGAAGAAGCAGCGGCGCAGGAACGCGTCCGGCAGTTCCTTCTCGTTGTTCGAGGTGATGATGACGATGGGGCGCTCGGCAGCCTTCACGGTCTCGCCGGTCTCGTAGACATGGAACTCCATGCGGTCGAGTTCCTGCAGAAGGTCGTTCGGGAACTCGATGTCCGCCTTGTCGATCTCGTCGATCAGCAGCACGGGGAGGACAGGGGAGGTGAACGCCTCCCACAGCTTGCCCTTGCGGATGTAGTTGCGGATGTCGTGCACGCGCTCGTCGCCGAGCTGGCTGTCGCGCAGCCGGCTGACGGCGTCGTACTCGTAGAGGCCCTGCTGCGCCTTGGTGGTGGACTTGACGTGCCACTCGGTGAGTGGTGCGCCCATCGCCGCGGCGACTTCGGCCGCGAGCACGGTCTTGCCCGTGCCGGGTTCGCCCTTCACCAGCAGCGGACGCCGGAGCGTCGCCGCCGCATTCACGGCAACCTTGAGGTCGTCGGTCGCGACATAGCCGCTGGTGCCTTCGAAACGCATGAAATTCTCCGCTGATACCCGTTCGCGTTCGGGCCTAAAGCGTGAAGGTCAAACGGGCAACCGCCTGTTTGCGATAGGAGGCTCAGGCGAGGCGCTGGGCGTGGCGGGCTTCGAGAAGATCGAAAAGCTGTGCGTGGAGGCTGGCGAGCTGCAGCGCGCCGAACTCGATGGCGCGGCGCACGCGCACATCGTCCGCGTGGCAGGCGAGCGCATCGAGCGCGCCATCCTCGGGCCATGGGTCTGAAAGCCGCTCGTGGCGATCGTAGCCGAGGTGCTGCGCGGCGCGGGGCAGGCGGCTGCGCACGGCCTGCCAATCGAGCACGAGCGTTACCGCCGCGCCGAGCGCGCAGCCCATGCGGTTCGATTTGGCGAGCGTCAGCATCGCATCGCGCTGGTCGCGCACCACCTGCTCGGCAGTGCTGAGACCATGGAGATCCAGCGCGCCGCCGGTCATCGCGGCAAGCCCGGCCATCCAGCGGCGGTCCTGATCGAACGCCATGCCGGCGCTGCGCAGCCAGGAGGCCGCGGGCTCATCGGCATTGAGGCGCGCGATTTCGAGCACGCTCGGCAGCTGACCGTGGAGAATGACGAGGAAATGCGCCGTATCGGCAACGGCCTGCAACGGGCGCGCGACCGATCCTTCGGAAAGCGCACGCAGGTGGCGGCTCCCGCCGGCGCCGCTGTCGCGCAGCGCCCCGATCACCGCCGCCGCGAAGCTGCGCGAATCGGCAACGCTGCCCGCGGCCCGCAGGGTCTTCTGAAGCTGGTCCATGAAGGTGGGGACCACCGCTGGCGCCATTTGCCGTCGTCTCCGCATACGCTGCCCCGCGGTTTTCACCGCCGGCACGCAGCGTAGAGCGTTCAATGTAAAGGGAGCCTTAATCGCAGCGCCTCGCGATGCAATTTACGGAAACCCGCGATCAGGTATCGAGGAAGCTCCGCATCTTGCGGCTGCGCGTCGGGTGCTTGAGCTTCCGAAGCGCCTTCGCCTCGATCTGACGGATGCGTTCGCGTGTCACCGAGAACTGCTGGCCGACCTCTTCGAGCGTGTGATCGGTGTTCATGCCGATGCCGAAACGCATACGGAGCACGCGCTCCTCGCGGGGGGTGAGGCTGGCGAGAACCCGCGTCACGGTTTCCTTGAGGTTGGCGTGGATCGCCGCGTCCACGGGGATCACGGCATTCTTGTCCTCGATGAAATCGCCGAGGTGGCTGTCTTCCTCGTCGCCGATCGGCGTTTCGAGGGAGATCGGCTCCTTGGCGATCTTCATCACCTTGCGCACCTTGTCGAGCGGCATCGACAGACGCTCGGCGAGTTCCTCGGGCGTCGGTTCACGGCCGATCTCGTGCAGGATCTGGCGGCTGGTGCGCACCAGCTTGTTGATCGTTTCGATCATGTGGACCGGGATGCGGATCGTTCTTGCCTGATCCGCGATGCTGCGTGTGATCGCCTGGCGGATCCACCAGGTCGCGTAGGTGGAGAACTTGTAGCCGCGCCGGTACTCGAACTTGTCCACCGCCTTCATCAGGCCGATGTTGCCTTCCTGAATGAGATCAAGGAACTGCAGGCCGCGGTTCGTGTATTTCTTGGCGATGGAGATGACGAGGCGAAGGTTCGCCTCCACCATTTCCTTCTTGGCGATGCGCGCCTCGCGCTCGCCCTTCTGCACCATGTTGACGATGCGGCGGAACTCGCCGAGCTCGACGCCCGTCTGCTGCGCGATATCGGCGATATCGGAGCGGATCTTCTCCACCGTGCCGCGCTCGCTCTGCGCGAAATTGGCCCACTTGTCGTCGATCCGCGACACGCGCTCCAGCCAGCTCTCGTCAAGCTCGCTGCCCATGTATTCGTCGAGGAACGTCTTGCGGTTGATGCGATAGCGTTCGGCCAGACGCAGCATGTTGCCGCCGAGCGTCATCAGCTGGCGGTTGTAGCTGTAGAGCTGATCGACGAGGAACTCGATCTTGGCGTTGTGGAAGTGCACGGCCGCGACCTTCAGGGTCAGCTCTTCGCGCAGGCCCTGATACTTCTTTTCCTGCGCCTGCGGGAACTCCTCGCCGGAGTTCAGCGCCTCGAGGCGGCCTTCCTGCAGCTTCAGGAAGCGCTTGTAGAGCGAGGTGATCTCGGCGAACTGCTCAAGCGCCTGCGGCTTCAGCTGCTCTTCCATCTGCGCGAGGGAGAGCGTGTTCTCCTCGTCGTCGTCTTCCTGCTGCGGCTTGGCGCGCTTCTCGGTGTATTCGTCTTCCTCGTCGGCGTTCTTCTCCGGCTCGGCTTCGGGCTCGTCGTCGTCCTTCAGCTCGACGCCGCTCGGAAGATCGGAATCGCTGTCGTTCTCCACCTGCTCGTCGGACGGTCCGCTGTTCAGCATGGCGTCGAGGTCGAGGATTTCGCGAAGCTGCATCTCGCCCGCGTTCAGCGCTTCGGACCACGCGATCATCGACGTGAAGGTGAGGGGGCTTTCGCAAAGCCCCTCGATCATCGTGTTGCGGCCCGCCTCGATGCGCTTGGCGATGGCGATTTCGCCTTCGCGCGACAGCAGCTCCACCGCGCCCATCTCGCGCAGGTACATGCGCACCGGGTCGTCGGTGCGGTCCAGCACCTCTTTTTTCTTCTCGATGACGTGCAGCGCCGGCTTCTCGTCGCCGTCGATCTCCTCGGCGTCGTCCTCCGCTTCGGCCTCGGCCTCCGGCTCGTCGTCGCCGGCGTCCTCGCTCTCGGTGAGGTTGATGCCCATCTCGGAGAGCGCGGACATCACGTCCTCGATCTGCTCGGACGACATCTGATCCTGCGGTAGCGCCGCGTTCAGCTCGTCATACGTCAGCCAGCCGCGCTTCTTCGCCTTCGCGATCAGTTTCTTGATCGACGCATCGTTCATGTCGATGAGCGGCGCGCCGTCGGCTTCGCCGTTCTCATCCTTACCCTTGGGCTTCGCCGGTGCTTTGGTCGCCATCCAGGTTCCGTTCCTTCATGGGCGCCGACGTATCATCCCCGCGTCGCGCCTCTGCCAAATCGATAAGTTCTCGTTCGACACGCGCCTTTTCAGCGCGAAGCCGTTGTTGTTCCTCGAATTCCGACTGGACCAGGGAATCGTAGCGCGCACGCAGATCCGCCAAATCCTCATCGATGCGTTGCAGCGCCATAAGGTGGCCCACAACACATGCCAAGTCCTGATCCGCAATCGCGGCGGGCGTCCGGGGTCGCGTGAAGCTGAAATCGAGGCGGTTGCGAGCATATCGCTGTTGCCTGATGTGTTCCGCGTACTGACCGAGCCCTTGTGCTGCTAGGTCGTGCGCCAGGCCGTCTTTGTCAAGATTCGGATTACGCGAAACTGCGGCAAAAATTGCAGTTCTCAGCGCCATGAGCTGAGGATCGGCGATATAAAGGCTGGCGATGTCTTCCGCGTGCGCCTCCGCGAGTTCCGGCCTGTCGAGCAGACCGCGAAAAATCGCGTACATCTGCTTTTGCGTGCCTTCGACCCCGGCGCGCTCCTTCGCCGCGCTCGACGCCCCGCGAATGACGGGCATGAAGCGGTTTTGCCGCCGCGCCTGGAACATCGCATCGAAGCGCTCGCGGAACTCGCTCTGGTAGAGCGAGGCGACGGTCTGATTCTGGATCGCGTGCGCGTGCTCGAACAGGCGCTGGCGGACAGCGGCGCGGCGTTCGGGCGTGGCGGTGTCGACGCCTTCGGTCTCCGCCTTCCACAGCGTATCGATCAGGCTCTCCGCGCCGTTCACGAGGTCCGTGAACGCGGCGAGGCCTCGCGCTTTTGCGAAATCGTCAGGGTCCTGACCCTGCGGCATGGTGATGAAACGCAGCGACTTTCCGGGTTCGAGCAGCGGAAGCGCGCGCATCGCGGCCCGGATCGCCGCGCGGCGTCCGGCGGCGTCGCCGTCGAAGCACAGCACCGGCTCGGGCGCGACGCGCCACAGGAGCTTCATCTGGTCTTCGGTGAGCGAGGTGCCCATCGGCGCGACGGCCTCCGCGAAGCCGACCTGCGCGAGGCCGATCACATCCATATAGCCTTCGACGACGACGATGCGGCCCGACTTGCGTGCAGCGGGGCCGGCCTTGTCGAGGTTGTAGAGCAGCCGGCCCTTGTCGAAGAGCGGCGTATCGGGGGAATTCAGGTACTTGGGCTCGCCCGCGCCAATGATGCGCCCGCCGAAACCGACGACGCGCCCGCGCGGGTCGCGGATGGGGAACATCAAGCGGCCGCGGAAGCGGTCGTAAGGCTCGCGGCCCTCGGCTTCGATGACGAGGCCGACCTCAATGAGCTTGCGAATGTCTATATCGCCGAGCGCGGCCTTGAGCGCGCCGCGGCTGTCGGGCGCGAAGCCGAGGCCGAAGGCTTCGATCGTCGCGGGTTTCAGGCCGCGCTTCTCGATGTAAGCGCGTGCGTCCGCGCCGCCGAGGCCGGAAAGCTGCTTGCGGAACCAGTCGCTTGCCGCGGCGGTGACGTCATGAAGTCCCGCAGCGGCCTTCGCCTTCGCGCGCGCCTCCGGGTTTTCCTCCGGCATCTCCAGCCCGGCTTCCGCCGCGAGGCCCGCCACGGCATCGCGGAAGCTGAGGCCTTCCTGCTCCACCACGAAGCGGATCACGTCGCCGTGCGCGCCGCAGCCGAAGCAGTGATAGAAGGCCTTGTCGTCGTTGACGTAGAAGCTTGGGCTTTTCTCGTTGTGGAAGGGGCAACAGCCCTTCATCTCGCGCCCGGCCTTGAGCAGCTTCACCCGCCGTGCCACCACGGACGACAGACTCACCCGGCTCCTGATCTCGTCGAGGAATTGGGGAGGGATGGACATGCGGGCAGGGCTATCCCGCCAGCGCGGCTTTGACGACTCCGCTGACCGTGCTCATGTCGATCTGCCCGGCGTGGCGCGCCTTCACCTCGGCCATCACGCGGCCCATGTCCTTGGGGCCGGTGGCGCCGATCTCGCTGACGATGGCGGCGACGGCGGCTTTCACCTCTTCGGGGCTCATCATCGCGGGGAGGAAGGATTCGATGACGGCAAGCTCCGCCTTTTCCTGCGCGGCGAGTTCGTCGCGGCCCCCCTGTTCGAACATGGTGATGGATTCGCGGCGCTGCTTGCCCATCTTCTGCAGCACGTCGACGACGATGACGTCATCGTCGGGCACGGATTTCGCGGTGCGCAGCTCGATATCGCGGTCCTTCAGCTTCGCGAGGATCAGGCGCACGGCCGCCAGCCGTTCCTTCTCGCCCGCCTTCATGGCCGCCACCTGCGCCGCCTTGATGTCGTCGCGAATCATGCTTTTCTTCCCTTTAAGAGCAAGCGGCCCGTCTAGCCGCCAAAAAGGCAAAAGAATAGATTGACGCTCCGGACCCTCGCCAATAGCTAGGCGCCTTAGCCACAAAGCACGAAACCAGAGTCGAAGGGGCCAGACCACGTGTCCGACGCCAAACCCGCGCGCGCACCCAAAGGAGCCACGGGGGTCTTGATTCTCGCGGACGGCACGGTGATCTGGGGGCGTGGTTTCGGCGCCGAGGGTCACGCGGTCGGCGAGGTTTGCTTCAACACCGCGATGACCGGCTATCAGGAGGTGATGACCGACCCCTCCTACGCCGGGCAGATCGTTACCTTCACCTTCCCGCACATCGGCAATGTCGGCACGAATGCCGAGGATGTCGAGGCCGATACACCCGCCGCCGTCGGCTGTGTGGTGCGCCAGGACGTGACGGCGCCGAGCAACTTCCGCAGCCTTGAAGGCTTCGACGCGTGGATGAAGCGCAAGGGACGGGTGGGCCTCTCGGGCGTCGATACGCGCGCGCTGACGCGCCGCATCCGCGAGCTCGGGGCGCCGAACGCGGTGATCGCGCATAGCCCCTCGGGCACGTTTGACCTCGATGCGCTGCTCGCCGAGGCGAAGGCGTGGCCGGGGCTGGAAGGCATGGACCTTGCCAAGGACGTGACGCGGAGCGCGCGGCAGGATTGGTCCGGCGGGCCGTGGCATCTCGGAAAGGGCTTCGGCGAAAGCGCCGGTGAAGGCCGGCCGCATGTGGTCGCCATCGACTACGGCGCGAAGAACAACATCCTGCGCAACCTGACGGCGGCGGGCGCGAGCGTGACGGTGATGCCCGCGAGCGCGACCTTCGAAGAGGTGATGGCGCTGCGCCCGGACGGCGTATTCCTCTCGAACGGCCCCGGTGACCCTGCCGCGACCGGCGAATATGCCGTTCCGGTCATTCGCAAACTGCTCGACGCGAACGTGCCGATCTTCGGAATCTGCCTCGGCCACCAGCTCCTCGGCCTCGCCGTGGGTGCGAAAACCGCGAAGATGCATCAGGGGCACCGCGGCGCGAACCATCCGGTGAAGCGTCTGTCCGACGGTCTCGTCGAGATCACCAGCATGAACCACGGCTTCGCGGTGGATGCGGACACGCTTCCCGCGAACGCGCGCGCCACGCATGTCTCGCTGTTCGACGGCTCCAACTGCGGGCTCGAACTCACCGACAAGACGGCATTTTCCGTGCAGTACCATCCGGAGGCCAGCCCCGGCCCGCAGGACAGTTTCTACCTCTTCGAGAAGTTCGTGAAGGGACTGAAGTAGCACCATGCCCAAACGCACGGACATCTCTTCCATCCTCATCATCGGCGCAGGCCCCATCGTCATCGGGCAGGCGTGCGAGTTCGATTATTCGGGCACGCAGGCGTGCAAGGCGCTGCGCGAGGAGGGTTACCGGATCATTCTGGTGAACTCGAACCCCGCGACGATCATGACCGACCCGGACATGGCGGACGCGACTTATGTGGAGCCGATCACGCCCGAGATCGTCGCCAAGATCATCGAGAAGGAACGGCCCGACGCGGTGCTGCCGACGATGGGCGGGCAGACGGCGCTGAATACCGCGCTGGCGCTGGCGCGCGACGGTACGCTCGAAAAATACGGCGTCGAGCTGATCGGCGCGGACGCCGAAGCCATCGACAAGGCCGAGGACCGGCTGAAGTTCCGGCAGGCGATGGACAAGATCGGGCTGGAAAGCGCGCGGTCCGGCATCGCCCATACGCTCGATGAGGCGTTCGAGGTGCTGGAGCGCACGGGGCTTCCCTCGATCATCCGCCCCAGCTTCACGATGGGCGGTACGGGCGGCGGCGTCGCCTACAACCGGCAGGAGTTCGAGGAAATCGTGCGCGGCGGGCTCGACGCGAGCCCGACGACCGAGGTGCTGATCGAGGAATCGCTGCTCGGCTGGAAAGAGTATGAGATGGAAGTCGTCCGCGACCGGAACGACAACGCCATCATCATCTGCTCGATCGAAAACGTCGACCCGATGGGCGTCCACACCGGCGACAGCATCACCGTCGCTCCGGCGCTGACGCTGACCGACAAGGAATATCAGATCATGCGGAACGCGAGCATCGCGGTTCTGCGTGAAATCGGCGTGGAAACAGGCGGTTCGAACGTTCAGTTCGCAGTCAATCCGAAGGACGGCCGCCTCGTCGTCATCGAGATGAA
The DNA here is from genome assembly GCF_013911755.1 of Sphingosinicella sp. GTDB lineage: Bacteria > Pseudomonadota > Alphaproteobacteria > Sphingomonadales > Sphingomonadaceae > Sphingosinicella. The sequence goes on along the minus strand of NZ_JACESP010000002.1, from coordinate 146,288 downwards.
CCCGCGCGTCTCGCGCTCATCGGCGCTCGCTTCGAAGGCGACGGGGTTCCCGATCGCGAAAGTCGCGGCGAAGCTGGCGGTGGGGTACACGCTCGACGAGATCGAGAACGACATCACCGGCGCGACGCCGGCGAGCTTCGAGCCGACGATCGACTACGTCGTCACCAAGATTCCGCGCTTCGCGTTCGAGAAGTTCAAGGGGGCTTCGAACACGCTCACCACGGCGATGAAATCGGTGGGCGAGGTGATGGCGATCGGCCGCTCGATCCACGAGAGTATGCAGAAGGCGCTGCGCGGCCTCGAAACCGGGCTGACCGGCTTCGACGAGGTCGAGGCGCTGATGGGCGCAGGAAACGACGAGGTGGAAGCCGCGCTCGCGCTGCCGACGCCGGACCGGCTGCTCGTCGTCGCCGACGCGATCCGGCGCGGCATTTCGGACGCTGACATTCACCGCCTGTCCGCCTACGACCCGTGGTTCATCGCGCGTATCCGCGAGATCGTGGACGCCGAGGAAAAGGTTCGCGAGAACGGCCTGCCGAGGGACGCCGAGGGTTTCCGCGCGCTGAAGGCGATGGGCTTTTCGGACGCGCGGCTCGCAACGCTTGTCGGGTGGCACGAGGCGGCGGTCGCCGAGCAGCGGCGCGGGCTCAATGTCCGCCCGGTGTTCAAGCGCATCGATACCTGCGCCGCCGAGTTCGAGGCGAAAACGCCTTACATGTATTCGACCTACGAGGCACCGAGCTTTGGCGTGCCCGAGGACGAGAGCCAGCCGACGGACGCGAAGAAGGTCGTGATCCTCGGCGGCGGACCGAACCGGATCGGGCAGGGCATCGAGTTCGACTATTGCTGCTGCCACGCCTGTTTCGCGCTCGACGAGGCGGGCTACGAAACCATCATGATCAACTGCAACCCGGAGACGGTCTCCACCGACTATGACACGTCGGACCGGCTGTATTTCGAGCCGCTGACCACCGAGGATGTGCTTGAAATCCTGAACGTCGAGATGTCGAAGGGCACACTCGCAGGCGTCATCGTGCAGTTCGGCGGGCAGACGCCGCTGAAGCTCGCGCAGGGGCTTGAGGACGCGGGCATCCCGATCCTCGGCACCACGCCCGACGCGATCGACCTGGCCGAAGACCGCGAACGCTTTGCGAAACTCGTCGGCGACCTTGGCCTTAAACAGCCCTCGAACGGCCTTGCGCGCAGCCTTGAAGAGGCGATCCGCGAGGCCGACCGTATCGGCTACCCGGTGCTGCTGCGTCCGTCCTACGTGCTCGGCGGCCGCGCGATGGAGGTCGTGGAGAACCAGACGCAGCTCGAAACCTACATCGCGACGGCGGTGAAGGTCTCCGGTTCCTCGCCCGTGCTTGTCGACCAGTATCTGCGCGATGCAGTCGAGGTCGACGTCGATGCGCTTTCGGATGGTACGGATGTCGTCGTCGCGGGCGTGCTTCAGCACATCGAGGAGGCGGGCGTGCATTCCGGCGACAGCGCCTGCTCGCTGCCGCCCTATAGCCTGGCGGCAGAGGTGATCGCCGAGATCGAGCGGCAGACCGTGGCGCTTGCGATCGCTCTGAAGGTCAAGGGCCTGATGAACGTCCAGTATGCCGTGAAGGACGGCGAGGTTTACCTCATCGAGGTGAACCCGCGCGCCAGCCGCACGGTGCCGTTCGTGGCGAAGGCCATTGGACGGCCGATCGCGAAGATCGCGGCGCGCGTGATGGCGGGCGAGGCGCTCGCATCATTTGGCCCAATCAACCGCGACATTCCGTATATCGCCGTGAAAGAGGCCGTGTTCCCGTTCGCGCGCTTCCCGGGCGTCGATCCGATCCTCGGACCGGAGATGAAGTCGACGGGCGAGGTGATGGGCATCGATGTCGATTTCGCCACGGCCTTCGCCAAGAGCCAGTTGGGCGCCGGGACAACGCTGCCCGACAGCGGCACGGTCTTCGTTTCGGTGAAGGATACCGACAAGCCGGTGATCCTTGCCGCTGCCAGGGGACTGATCGAACTCGGCTTCCGCATCGTCGCGACCTCGGGCACGGCGAGCTACCTTGCGGAGCAGGGGATCGCGGTCGAGCCCGTCAACAAAGTGCTCGAAGGACGGCCGCATATCGTCGACCGGATCAAGGACGGCGACATCGACCTCATCTTCAACACCACCGAGGGCGCGCAGAGCCTGAAGGACTCGCAATCGATCCGCGCTTCGGCGCTTTACGGCAAGATTCCGTACTATACGACGGCGGCGGAATCGCTGGCGACGGTGATGGCCATCCGCGCAATGCGTCAACAACCCCTTGCAGTCCGGTCGCTGCAATCTTACTATTCTGATCTCGATACCTGATCCCCGACAGTTCTGGCGAAGAGACGGCGGATTTTCCGGCGGAGGGTCGGTTTGCCGGGGGAGTAGGCTAGGAGTGGGTTACGAACATGGCGACGCTTGAAAAGCTTCCGATCCTGCCGTCCGGTCATGCGAAAATGCAGACCGAGCTGCAAAAGCTGAAGACGGTTGACCGTCCCGAGGTCGTGCAGGCCATCGAGGAAGCACGTGCGCACGGCGACCTTTCCGAAAACGCCGAGTATCATGCCGCGAAAGAGCGGCAGGGCCAGATCGAGGCGCAGATCATCGAGCTGGAAGATCAGCTCGCACGCGCGCAGGTGATTGATCCAACAACGCTTTCGGGCGACAAGGTGGTGTTCGGCGCCACCGTTGATCTCCTGGACGAAGACGACAAACCCGTCGTTTACCAGATCGTCGGGCCCTACGAGGCCGATGCCAAGCAGGGCCGCATCTCGTACACGTCCCCGCTCGGTCGCGCGCTCATCGGGCGCCGCGTCGGTGAGGAGGTCGAAGTTTCGACCCCGTCCGGCGACAAATACTACGAGATCGTCAAACTCAACTTCATCTGAAAGGCGGAAAGCCGGTGGAAGCTGAACGCGTGGATCTCGCGACCCGCGCGATCATTATCGCCTGCGTTCTGATCCAGCTCGCGGTGACGCTTGGCGGACCCGGTTTCGAGATGGCGATCAGCATGGGTGGGGGGCTGATCCCGGCGCGGATCAGCGGCAGCCTCGCCTTCGATCACGCGATCCCGGCGCCTGCGACGCTGGTATCGTCGATCTTCCTGCACGGAAGTTGGGCGCACCTTGGCTTCAACATGCTGTTTCTTGCGTGGATCGGCCGTTTCGTGGAGGCGGTGCTCGGCCGCTGGCGCTATCTGCTGCTGTTCTTCGTCTCGGGCATCGCGGGCGGGCTGGTTCAGGTCGCGCTCGATCCCGGTTCGCCAATCCCGGTTGTTGGGGCAAGCGGCGCGATCTCGGGCGTGTTCGCCGCGCACGCGATGATCTTCGGGCGATCGGGCGGGAAGGGCGAGTTCGCGCGGGCGCTCCAACTCGCCGCGCTCTGGATCGGCCTTCAGGTCGCAACGGGACTCGTGCTCAACACAGATGCCGGCGGTATCGCGATCGGCGCGCACGTGGGCGGCTTCGTGGCGGGCCTGATCGTCGCCCTGCCGCTCGCCCGCGCAGCGATCGCGCAACGGTTCCGTTAGGCGGAGGGGTCCGCGTCGGGCTCCAGCAGCCGGTGCAGGTGCACCACGACATACTTCATCGCGGCATCGTCCACCGTGCGCTGCGCATTGGCGCGCCAGGCATTTTCCGCGCTTTTGAAGTCCGGGAAGATGCCGACGATGTCGAGCGCGGAGAGGTCTTCGAACTCAAGCCCGCGCGGGTCCGTGACGCGACCACCGAATACGAGGTGGAGTTTCTGTTTTTCAGTCTGGTCCATGCACGTGCGCTATAGCGCCTCGAACTCACGCTGCAAGCGTTCCAGCGTCGCACCGGCCCAGCGCTCGAACTCCGGCGCTGCCCATGCCCTGTGATCGCCCCTTGCATACGCAAGCGCGTTGCGGTGGTAGATCATCGCGTTCATTCGGTTCGCGATCCAACTGTTGTGGGTGCGGATCACCTTGGCGGGAGAGCCGACGATGATGCTGTTCGGCGGCACTTCCGTGCCGTCGCGCACGAAAGCGTGCTGGCCGACGATGCTGTTGTCGCCGATCACCGCGTCGTTGAAGATCGTGGCGTTCACGCCGACGAGAACGTTGTTGCCGAGCTTGCAGGCATGGATCGTCGCATGGTGCGTGATCGAGCAGTAATCGCCGATTTCCACCGCACGGCCCGGCTCCGCGTGAACCATCACGAAGTCCTGGATGTTCGTGAAGCGCCCGATCCGGATATGTTCCGCCTCAGCGCGCATGACCACGTTGCACCAGGCCGAAGAGCCCTCCTCGAAACGGATATGACCGTAGAGCTGCGCCGAGGGGTGGATGAACGCCGCAGCTTCGCGGTCGATGACCGATGTCATGCGGATTTACGATCCTTCATGAACTGGACGAGCGCATCGAAACCATTCTTCTGAATATAGGCGGTGAAGTCGGCCTCCTGCGTCAGCGACAGGTTCACGCCCGCGACCGTGAGGTTATCGACGACATATTTGCCGTTCTGGTTCTTCTTCACGGTCCAGATTGAATCGATCGGCTGCGCCCCGTTGTTTCGGGTGACGCGGGCGTAAACGTCGATGGTGCCGCGCGTACCGCGGGGCACGGTGCGCATGACCTTGAGTTCACTGTCGGCGAACTCGAACAGGTTGTCGGTGTAGGTATCGACGACATAGTCCGGGAAGGCAGCCTGATAGGCCTGATACTGCTGCTTGTTGATCGTCCGCACATGGCGGCGGATCAGGCGGTTGCCGATGTCGGTAACCGCGAAGTTCTCCTTGAGGAGCGCACGGAACTTGGCGCGCACGTCGTTCTTGTCGTTCGACTTGTCGCGCAGCACCGCATAGGCGCGCTGGGAGAGATCGGCAATGAAGGCGCCGGCTGCCTTGCCGTTTTCAGCAGATGCTGTCGTTGGCGCCGCAAGGCTGGCAGCGGGCGTGGCAACGGCCGCCGAGGCGAGAAGAATCGCGATTGCGCGAATAATCATGGATGAGAACTCCGTCCGCTTGGCGTTCGCTTAGCGCGACGCCTTCAAGAGGTAATCGACGACCGCCTTGCGCTCGTCAGGCTTCTTCAACCCGACAAAGGCCATCGAAGTTCCCGGAACCACCTTGCGGGGATTATCGAGATACGTGTCGAGCTTGTCCGCCGTCCACGTAAAGCCGGCCTTTTTCATCGCCGGCGAATAGCGCGGAAAGCTCTTTTCGGTGCCCGCAGTGCGTCCGATCAGCTTCTTGAGCGATGGCCCCTGGCGCGGCTTTTCGCCCGCCTGCGCCGGATCCCAGTGGCAGATGCCACAGCGGCTCTTGAACAGTTGCGCCCCATCGGCTGCTGCTGCCGGACCGGAAACCAGCACGGCGAAGGCAGAGAGGGCAACAAGCTTGAGCGCGCATGTTTTCATGTGGGTAGCTTTCTTTTCCATGCGGATGGAATGCGCGATCCCCTGTGAATCGGCGATTAATCGGTAATGTTTTTCGGGCTATTGTAAAGAGATGGACCCGCTTCTGCCCTCTCTTGCCGACGTCGAGCGGCTGCAGGAGAACGCGAACGCGGATGCCCGCCGCGCGCTCGCGCTGAAGCTTGGGCACAGCTACACGCAGCACCTGTTCGGCGACCGCGAGCGCGGAATCGCGGACGATATCGTGCGCGCCATCGCCCGCGACGTCGAGGTGGAGGTGCGCAAGGCGCTGGCGCAGACCATCGCTTCAAGCACGGACATTCCGCAGGACGTGGCGCTGCGCATGGCGCACGACGTTATCGAGGTCGCCGAGCCGATCCTGAAGGCGAGCGATCTTCTGGACGACGACATGTTGGTCGAGATCGTGAAGTCGCGGAGCGAAGACCACCGCGTCGCCATTGCCGCGCGGCCCGTGGTACGGGAGCCGGTTTCGGCGGCGATCGTCGAACATGCCGAGGTGCGGGCGGTGTCGACGCTTGCCGCCAATGCGGGCGCGGACATCGCGGAGGCCGCAATGGCGCGCGCTGTCGAGCGCTTCGGCAATGAGGAGGCGGTGGCGATGCCGCTCGCGGATCGCCCATCGCTGCCGCTTGCCATTGCGGAACGGCTCGTCGCGCTGGTTTCCAGCCGTCTCAGGGCGCGCATGGCCGGGGAGGGCGACCGTTTCCAGCAGTTCGCGACGGGGCTTGCGCAGGTTTCGGAGGGTGCGGCGTTCATCCTGGGCGGCGGCGAAACCGACGTCCTCGACCTCATCGCCATGGTCGATCAACTGCACGCGGCGGGGAAGCTGCAACCCTCGCTCGTCATTCGCGCCGGGCGGCTCGGCGACCGCGAACTGATGCAGGCGGTCGTGTCTCGGCTCACAGGGCTTCGGTACGGCCTCGTGGTCGAAGCCTTCGATCATCCCGACTCCGCGCGGCAAATGCTGCGCGAAGTGGGACTCGTGCCATCGGAAATCGACGAGGTTGTGCCTGCCGCCGCTTAGGCGAGTTCGGCGGGACCCTCATCCTCGGCAGTGCTGCCGTTCACGGCCTTGCCCTTGCCCCGCACAGCGGCTGTCGCAGACTTTGCGACTTCGGTCGCGCCTTCCTTGATCTCGCTGAAACGCAGCTTGGCGGCTTCCTTGATGCCGAGTTCGGCGAGCTTCGCCTCGCCGGCGGTGCGCGCGACCCGGGCCGCTGTCCGCGCCGTTGACGCGAGCTTTTCGCGGACAGGGCCGAGCGCGCGGTTCTCGCCGCTGCTGCGCGGGAGGAGCGCGCCGATGATCGCACCGAGCGCCGCGCCCGCAAGCACGGCGACGAGCGGATTTTGGTCGACGCTTTCGGCGGTGCGCTCACGCGCCCTTGCCGCCTGCATCTTCGCGCGCTCCGAATAGTCCGCGGCACGTTCGCGCGCGGTTTCCCAGGCGTCATTCGCGTGCTGGCGTGCGGAAGCAAACGTTTCGCCGGCAGCCTCGCGCGCGGCCTGCGCCTTGTGCGTCACCGTCTCGCGCACCTGTTGTGCGGTCTGTTTCACGCTTTCAAGCCGGTCCTTCCCCGGCGCCTCGTTGCCGAAGTCATCTTCGTACTCGCTCATGGCCGGTGCCTTTCTGTCTTTCCGATAATGCCGCGCGCCTGCCATCATGCCGGCAAGCGCGCCGACGATGGAGATCGCGCCAAGATTGTCGCGCGCTGCCTGGCGGCCGCGTGCAACCAGTTGTGCCCCTCGTTCCGTTGCCGCGTCGATAGCCTCATTGGCGATCGTGCGGGGATCGAGGCGGTGCCGGATTTCGCCCACTGTCAGTGCGATGCGTCGTCGCGCGTCGGCGGCGTCCGCTTCATACAGGGCCGTATCAACGATCTTGTCGCTCACGTTTTGCTCCGGTTGCGCAGCAGGGACGGGGGCTCGAGCACGACTTCAAGGCGCCTGCGCCCTTCAACAAACAGCAGCCACGATACGCCCGCGGAGATCAGGGTGACGATCACCACCGCCAGGAAGAAGCCGACAAGGGGACCGATCAGCACGACGAGCGCTGTCGCGACCCCCATCAGCGCCACGAATGCGAGCGCGACCGAAGCGCTCAGCAGCCCGAGCGGCAATCGCGCGAGCTGTAGCCGCCGCGCGATCTTCGCCCCGGCAATGCTGACCTCCGCCTGCACCAGATCGCCGCCTTCGTCGACGAGGCGCTCGAAGAGATCGGAAATCTTAACGTCCTGATCGGCCACCCCTGTTAGTCCTCTCAGGCTTCAGCGTCGTCGTTGCGGCTGGCCTTGAAGAAGCGCGAGATAATGAAGCCCGCGGCGGCTGCGGCGGCGATCACCAGAACCGGCGACCGGCGCACCATCTCGCGCGTGTCGTCGATGATGTCGTCGACCGTTTTTTCGCGCATCCGTTGGGCGAAGGATTCCACCGAATCAGCGGCCGAATTAATGATGTTCGCAAGCGGCTCCGCCTGCGTGCCCTTCAGCTTGTCGGCGGCTTCGCGCGTGACGTTCGAGACGCTACCGAGCGTTTCGGCGGCGCGGGTCTTGCCTTCCTCGGCGGCGCTGCGCGCCTTGGTAGAGGCTTCGGTCTTGAGCTTGCTGGCTTCAGCCTTGATCGTGGCCAGCCGGTCCGTTTTCGCAGCAACGGGATCGGCAGTGGGAGGCGCGGGAAGAGTGTCGGACATGCCAATTCCTTTCAGGCTTACGGAGGCTGTAATACAACAATAGAACAGGATGTTGGTTCCGTCGTGGGCAAAAACAAGGCAGCGTCGCGACAATGGCCGAACAAGCGGCGTTGCCCCACGCGCCGAGGCTGATTAAGAGCGCGCACGAACGATATTTTCACAAGCCGGAGCGACGCCATGACCGCGATCATCGACATCCATGCCAGACAGATTCTCGACAGCCGCGGCAATCCGACGGTCGAGGTCGAGGTGACGCTGGAGGATGGCGCGTTCGGGCGTGCAGCGGTGCCGTCGGGCGCCTCGACCGGCGCCTATGAAGCGGTCGAGCTTCGCGACGGCGATAAGAGCCGCTGGCTCGGCAAGGGTGTCGAGAAGGCGTGCGCTGCCGTTGATGGTGAAATTCAGGATGCGCTGCTCGGCATGGACGCCGAAGACCAGCTCGAACTCGACAGCACGCTGATCGCGCTCGATGGCACGCCGAACAAGGCCCGGCTTGGCGCCAACGCCATTCTCGGCGTCAGCCTGGCGGCAGCAAAGGCGGCTGCGGACTCGCGGGGGCTGCCGCTTTACCGCTACGTCGGCGGCGTCTCGGCGAGCGTGCTGCCGGTGCCGATGATGAACATCCTGAACGGCGGCGCCCACGCCGACAACCCGATCGATTTCCAGGAATTCATGATCATGCCGGTCGGCGCCGAGAGTTTCGGCGAGGGACTGCGCTGGGGCGCGGAGATCTTCCACACGCTGAAGAAATCGCTGCACGACAAGGGCCTCGCGACCGCCGTGGGCGACGAGGGCGGTTTCGCGCCGAACCTCGCGAGCGCGGAGGCTGCGCTCGACTTCATCATGGGTGCCGTGGAAAAGGCGGGCTTCAAGGTGGGCGACGAGGTGATGCTGGCGCTCGACTGCGCCTCCACCGAATTCCACAAAGACGGCAAGTACGAGATGACGGGCGAAGGCAAGTCGCTGTCATCGTCCGAGATGGTGGACTTCCTTGCAAACCTTTGTGATCGCTACCCGATCATCTCGATCGAGGACGGCATGGGCGAGGACGACTGGGACGGCTGGAAACTGCTCACCGACCGCATTGGTAATCGCGTCCAGCTGGTCGGTGACGACCTCTTCGTGACCAACCCGGCACGGCTTCGCGACGGCATCGCGAAGGGCACCGCGAACTCCATTCTGGTAAAAGTTAACCAGATTGGTACGCTCTCCGAAACGCTCGAAGCCGTGAACATGGCGCACCGCGCGCGCTACACAGCGGTGATGTCGCACCGTTCGGGCGAAACCGAGGATGCGACCATTGCCGACCTCGCCGTCGCGACGAACTGCGGCCAGATCAAGACCGGCAGCATGGCGCGTTCGGACCGGCTTGCGAAATACAACCAGCTCATCCGCATCGCCGAGGAACTGGGCGGTGCGGCCACATATGCGGGCCGATCGATTCTCCGCGCAAAATAACGCTTGAATCATTAGGATTCGCGTGATTCAAAGGCGGGCGTGAGCGAACCCGTCCGCCTTGTCTCCTACATCCGCTCAGCGTGGCTTCCCGCGCTGTGCATCGGCCTCGTTGCGTTCTTCGGATGGCACGCGGTCGCGGGCGACACGGGCATTCTCGCGCTGGGCGGCTACAAGGCCGAAGAGGCGCGCCTTGCGAAGGAAGCGGCTGTGGTCGCCAAGCGGAAGGCGGATCTTGAGCGCAAGGTCACGCTCCTCAATCCCTCGAAGGTCGATCCGGACCTTGCCGATGAACTCGTTCGCGAGAATCTGGGCCTCGTCCGTGAGGACGAGTTCGTCATCCGTCTCGACAAATAAGCAGCCAAGGTTCGCGCGCGCTTGAACTTTAAGCACAGTCGCACGTATAGCGGCGGTGAAGTAAAAATCTTTACCCTGCGAACCAGAGGAGGGGATCATCGCCGAGCGAACCAAAGAGGCGAAAATGGCGCCCAAGCCCAAACCTGCCGCTCGTAAAACAAAGGCTGCGGCATTGCACCGGCAGTCTGAAGCGCGCGAGGGGCTGGATCGGCTGCCCGATTATTCGCCTTACAAGGCCAGCGTCGACGAACTCCTCGATTTCTACCGCCAGATGTTGCTCATCCGTCGCTTCGAGGAAAAGGCGGGCCAGCTTTACGGCATGGGTCTGATCGGCGGCTTCTGCCACCTCTACATTGGGCAGGAAGCCGTCGTCGTCGGCCTCCAGTCCGCGCTGAAGGCCGGCGACAGCGTCATCACCGGCTATCGCGACCACGGCCACATGCTCGCGTGCGGCATCGAATCACGTGAAGTCATGGCGGAACTGACCGGCCGCGCCGCGGGCATTTCCAAGGGCAAGGGCGGTTCGATGCACATGTTCAGCGTCGAGCACGGCTTTTATGGCGGGCACGGCATCGTCGCCGGGCAGGTGCCGCTCGGCACCGGGCTCGCCTTCGCGCACAAGTACAAAGGCGACGGCAACATCTGCCTCACCTATTTCGGCGACGGCGCCGCGAATCAGGGGCAGGTATACGAAAGCTTCAACATGGCGGAGCTTTGGAAGCTCCCCGTGGTCTACGTGATCGAAAACAACCAGTACGCGATGGGCACCAGCGTCAACCGCGCGAGCGCGGAGGACCAGCTTTACCGTCGCGGCGAGAGCTTCCGCATCGAAGGTATCCAGGTCAACGGCATGGACGTTCTCGAGGTGCGCGGCGCCGCCCAGATGGCCATCGAATGGGTTCGCTCGGGCAAGGGGCCGCTGCTTCTTGAGCTCAAGACCTACCGCTATCGCGGCCATTCCATGTCCGACCCGGCGAAATACCGCTCGCGCGAGGAAGTGCAGGCGATGCGCGAAAAGTCCGACCCGATCGAGGCCGCGAAGAAGCATCTGCTCGCGGCAGGCGTCGATGAGGCCAAGCTCAAGGAAATTGAGAAGGAGGTGCGCGCCATCGTCAACGATTCCGCCGACTTCGCAGAGCAGGCGCCCGAGCCGGAGCTTTCCGAGCTGTATACCGACGTTCTGGTGGGGAGCTACTGATGGCGATCGAGATCAAGCTGCCTGCCATGTCCCCCACGATGGAAGAGGGGACGCTGGCGAAATGGCTGGTGAAGGAAGGCGACGAGGTGAAGCCCGGCGACGTGATCGCCGAGATCGAAACCGACAAGGCGACGATGGAGCTTGAAACCGATGAGGGCGGTGTCCTCTCGAAAATCCTCGTGCCGGCGGGGTCGGACAGCGTTGCTGTCGGCACGCTGATCGCGGTGATCGACAACGGCGAAGGCGAAATCGCAACCAAGACCGAAAAGCCTGCCGCCAAGGAAGAGGACCCGGCAAAGCTGCCGGAGCAGAAGGTCGAAGCACCGTCGGGCGCCAAGGCGATCCCCACTCCGCAGCCCGAGATCGCGAACGATCCGGAAATCCCGGCAGGCACCAACCTCCGCCGCATGACCGTCCGCGAGGCGCTGCGCGATGCGATGGCCGAGGAGATGCGCACCGACGACCGCGTCTTTGTGATGGGCGAAGAGGTCGCCGAGTATCAGGGCGCATATAAGGTGACGCAAGGCCTGCTTGAAGAGTTCGGCCCGACGCGCGTGATCGATACGCCGATCACCGAATACGGTTTCGCGGGCGTCGGCACGGGCGCGGCGATGGGCGGGCTCCGCCCGATCGTCGAGTTTATGACCTTCAACTTCGCCATGCAGGCGATCGACCACATCGTGAACTCGGCCGCCAAGACCAACTACATGTCGGGTGGCCAGATGCGCTGCCCGATGGTGTTCCGCGGTCCGAACGGCGCGGCGTCGCGCGTTGGCGCGCAGCACAGCCAGAACTATGGCCCGTGGTATGCGAGCGTGCCCGGCCTTATCGTCATCGCGCCGTACAGTGCGGCGGACGCGAAGGGGCTATTGAAGGCGGCTATCCGCTCGCCCGATCCGGTCGTGTTCCTCGAAAACGAGCTGCTTTACGGCCAGAGCTTCGATGTGCCCGAGGTTGAGGATTACGTGCTCCCCATCGGGAAAGCACGGATCGCGCGCGAGGGGAGCGATGTCACCATCGTCTCCTACTCGATCGGCGTCGGCGTCGCGCTCGACGCGGCGAAGACGTTGGCGGAGGAGGGGATCGAGGCCGAGGTCGTCGATCTTCGCACGCTGCGTCCGCTCGACCGCAGCACTGTCCTCGCCAGCCTCAAGAAGACGAACCGCATGGTCGTCGTCGAGGAAGGCTGGCCGCAGTGTTCGATCGCGTCTGAAATCATGGCGATCGTGATGGAGGACGGCTTTGACGATCTTGATGCGCCGGTACTCCGCGTCACCAATGTCGACGTTCCGTTGCCCTACGCCGCGAACCTCGAAAAGGCTGCTCTCGTGAAGGCCGCCGACGTTGTCGCCGCTGCCAAGCGCGTTACCTACAAGGACTGAACATGCCGATAGACATTACAATGCCCGCGCTGTCCCCGACGATGGAAACCGGTACGCTCGCGAAATGGCTGGTGAAGGAAGGCGACAAGGTTTCGCCCGGTGACGTCATCGCCGAGATCGAGACCGACAAGGCGACGATGGAGGTCGAATCCATCGACGAGGGCGTGGTCGCGAAGATTGTCGTTGAAGCAGGAACGGAGGACGTTCCAGTGGGCCAGCTGATCGCCGTGCTCGCGGAAGAGGGCGAAGCGGTCTCCGCGCCAAAGGCTGCAAAAGCGGAACCGAAAGAGGCGCCGAAGGCGGCTGCACCTACCCCAAAGGCCGAAGAGAAACCACAGCCGGCGCCCGAACCGGTGAAGGCTGAAGCACCGAAACCGACAGCGCCGGAACCGGCGGCAACCGACGCTGGCGAACGCGTGAAGGCAAGCCCGCTTGCGCGCCGTATCGCTGAAGCCAAGGGCATCGACCTTGGCGAGGTTCAGGGTAGCGGCCCGGGCGGGCGCGTCGTGAAGGCGGACCTCGACGGCGGAAAACCAGCTGCTGCTGCGCTCCCAGCCAAGGCCGCTGCATCCGCGGCGCCTGCAGCGTTCGATACAGAAATTCCGCACGAGGCTGTGAAGCTCTCGAACATGCGCAAGACCATCGCGCGGCGCCTTACCGAGGCAAAGCAGACGATCCCACACATCTACCTCACCGTGGATATCCGGCTCGATGCGCTGCTGAAGCTGCGCGGCGAGCTGAATGCGGCGCTGGAGCCGCGCGGCGTGAAGCTCAGCGTCAACGATCTGCTCATCAAGGCGCTCGCCGCCGCGCTGATCGAGGTGCCGGAGTGCAACGTCTCGATCTCGGGCGACCAGCTGTTCAAGTACAGCCGCGCCGACATTTCGGTGGCGGTGTCGATTCCGAACGGCCTGATCACGCCGATCATCACGGGCGCGGACGGCAAGAGCCTGTCCGCCATTGCGACCGAGATGAAGGAACTCGCCGCCCGCGCCAAGGAGGGCAAGCTGCAGCCGCACGAGTATCAGGGCGGCACGGCCTCCATCTCCAACATGGGCATGTATGGCATCACGCAGTTCGACGCGGTCATCAACCCGCCGCAGGGCATGATCATGGCGATCGGCGCGGGGGAGAAGCGGCCGTTCATCGTGAACGACGCGCTCGCCATCGCCACCGTGATGTCGGCGACCGGCAGCTTCGACCACCGCGCCATCGACGGCGCGGACGGCGCCCGCCTGATGCAGGCGTTCAAGCGCCTTGTCGAAAACCCGCTCGGCCTGCTGGCTTGAAGACAGCCAGTAGATTTGAAAAAATACCCCTTACAGTTGTAGGGGGTGCAGCGATGGGAGGGTTTCTATTTCCTTTCGCGCACTTGGCAATTGATGGGCGGTTTGAGAATTTAGACAGTATTTTTTACGCATTTCTCGAAGGGCTTATACTTACCGCCCCTGCATCGGTCATCGCCTTTCCTAATACTCTTATTGGCGTTCTGATATTGTTTTACCCATCGTGCAGATTTTTTGGGAAAAAAAAATGACTTGATATTGATATGTTTAATCGGATCATTGTTGGGATTTTCAATGATAAAATTATATCAATATTTTGATATTATGAGTTTTTTCTATATACCCGATGATTTTTCTGCCCCTTGGGTCGGGGCTCTTTTTGGTATTACCACAGGTTTCATTGGATGGTCTCTCATGGAGACCAAGAGAACGGAAAGATACGATGGCTGACACTTACGATCTCATCGTCCTCGGCTCCGGCCCGGGGGGCTATGTCGCCGCCATCCGGGCGGCGCAGCTTGGAATGAAGACGGCGATCGTGGAGCGCGAGCGGCTTGGCGGCATCTGCCTCAACTGGGGGTGCATCCCGACGAAGGCGCTGCTGCGCTCGTCGGAGATCTTCCACTATCTGACGCACGCTTCGGCCTACGGGCTCAGCGCCGAGAAGCCGTCGTTCGACATCAAGGCGGTCGTGGCGCGCAGCCGCAAGGTCGCGGATCAGCTGAACGGCGGCGTCAAGGGGCTGATGAAGAAGCACAAGATCGACGTCCACGAAGGCGTCGGCACGCTGACGGGGAAGGGCAAGCTCTCCGTTTCCAAGGACGGCAAGAGCACGGAACTGTCGGCGAAGAACATCATCGTCGCGACCGGCGCCCGTGCCCGCGAGCTTCCGTTCGCGAAGGCCGACGGCAAGCGCATCTGGACGTATCGCCATGCGCTGGTGCCCGAAGCGGTGCCGGAAAAGCTGCTCGTGATCGGATCGGGCGCGATCGGCATCGAGTTCGCGAGCTTCTATTCGGACCTCGGCGCCAAGGTGACGGTCGTCGAAATGCTGGAGCGTATCCTCCCGGTGGAGGACGCCGAGGTGAGCGCCTTCATGGAAAAGGCGCTCGCCAAGCAGGGCATGGCGATCCACACCAAGACCGGCGTGCAGAAGCTTGAGGCGACCGCGAAGGGCGTGAAGGCCGAGATCAAGTTCGCGGACGGGAAGGTTGAAACGCAGGAGTTCAGCCATGTCATCGTCGCGGTCGGCATCGTGCCGAACGTCGAGGACATCGGGCTGGAAAAGCTCGGCGTGAAGCAGCTTGCCAACAAGCACATCGAAACGGACGGATACGGCCGCACCAATGTGGAGGGCCTCTGGGCGATTGGTGACGTCACCAGCGGGCCTTGGCTCGCGCACAAGGCGATGCACGAGGCGGTGATCTGCGTCGAGAAGATGGCGGGCGCGAAGGACGTTCACGCGATGAGCACCGCCAACATCCCCGGCTGCACCTACTCACGCCCGCAGGTGGCCTCCGTGGGCCTTACCGAAGCGAAGGCGAAGGAGGCGGGCTACAAGGTCAAGGTCGGCAAGTTCCCCGCCATCGGCAACGGCAAGGCGATCGCGCTCGGCGAGACCGAGGGCTTCGTGAAGACCGTGTTCGACGAGGCGACCGGCGAACTTCTCGGCGCGCATATGGTCGGCGCAGAAGTCACCGAGCTGATCCAGGGCTATGTCGTCGCGCGTGAGCTGGAGACGACCGAGGTCGAGCTGATGGGCACGACCTTCCCGCACCCGACGCTGTCGGAAATGATGCACGAAAGCGTGCTCGCCGCCTATGGCCGCCCGCTGCACATCTGATTAAAAGATTTAGACTGCCGGTGCGAACGTGCCGGCAGCCTCATCCAGGACATGCAGCACGCCGTCGCGGATCGCGAAATAGGCGCCGATCAGCTTCAACTTACCTGCGGCCTCGCGTTCCGGGATGCAGGGGAAGGTGCGGAGGTTCTTGAGCGAGACCTTCACGGCTTCCAGCTCCAGCGCATGTTCCACATCGCGGTCCATGCGGCCGCCGTGGTCGTGCAGGATGCGGTCGCGCGCCTCGTCGAGAAGATCGATCCAGTGGGCGATGAAGCCTCCCGCGCCGGCCGGCGCACCCTTGAATTTGCTGGTGAGCGCGGCCTGCACGCCGCCGCAGCCGCCGTGGCCCATCACCACGACGTTCTCCACCTCAAGCTGAGTCACCGCGAACTCCAGCGCGGCGGAAACGCCGTGACGGCCGCCGCCGATCTCGAACGGCGGCACGAGATTCGCGATGTTACGCACGGTGAAGATCTCGCCGGGGCCCACGTCGAAGATCATCCCGGGATCGACACGGCTGTCGGAGCACGAGATAATCATCGTTCTGGGGCTCTGGCTCGACCTCAGCGAATCGTAGCGGGCCTTTTGGGCGAGATAGGCGCCGCCGCGAAACCGGCGGTAGCCGTCGATCAATTCATCGAAGCCTGACATGAGCAAGCGGCTAACCCGATCATGGCTCTCATGCAAGAACTCGCAGTTGGATTATGTCGCTGCCGTCGCTATCTAGGCGCGCATGGCAGACGCTGATCCCGCACCCGTTTCCCCGATCCGCACCCGCAAGCCGGACTGGCTGCGCGTGAAGGCACCGACGAGCGTCGGTTTCGCGCAGACGCGCAAGCTGATGCGGAATCTCGGCCTCAACACCGTGTGCGAAGAGGCGGCGTGCCCCAATATCGGCGAGTGCTGGACGCAGAAGCACGCGACCGTGATGATCCTTGGCGACACGTGCACGCGCGCCTGCGCCTTCTGCAACGTGAAGACGGGAATGCCGAACCCGGTCGATCCGCTGGAGCCGGAGCACGTCGCGACTGCAGCCGCCGAACTTGGCCTTGAACACATCGTCATCACCAGCGTGGACCGCGACGACCTTGCGGACGGCGGCGCCACGCAGTTCGTGCGCGTGATCGAAGCGCTGCGCCGACGCGCGCCGAACACCACGATCGAGATCCTGACGCCGGACTTCCGCAACAAGGCGGACGAGGCAGTGAAGCGCATCGTCGATGCCCGGCCCGATGTCTACAACCACAACCTTGAAACCGTGCCGAGGCTCTATCCGACGATTCGCCCGGGCGCGCGCTACTACCATTCGCTGCGCCTGCTCGAACGGGTGAAGACGCTCGACCCGACGATTTTCACCAAGTCGGGCCTGATGGTCGGGCTTGGGGAGGAGCGGCTGGAGATCCATCAGGTGATGGACGACATGCGCTCCGCCGACATCGATTTCCTCACCATCGGCCAGTACCTGCAGCCAACGCCGCGCCACGCCAAGGTGATCGATTTCGTGACGCCGGATACGTTCAAGTCTTATGCCTCGCTGGGCCGTGCCAAGGGCTTCGCGCTGGTCGCCGCCTCACCGCTGACACGCTCGTCGTATCACGCCGGCGACGATTTCGCGAAGCTGAAGGCCGCGCGCCTCGCGAAGCATCAACGCGCCGATGCCTGAACATCGCGAGGTCCGGGTTCTTCCGTACACACCGGAGCAGCTCTTTGATCTCGTCGCCGATGTCGGCCGCTACGGCGAGTTCCTGCCGTGGGTGATCGCGACGCGGGTGAAGTCGCGCAGCGATACGGACATGGTCGCCGACATGGTGGTCGGCTTCAAGGTGTTTCGGGAGACCTTCACCAGCCGCGTGGTGCTGGACAGGCCGCACCATATCCACATCGACTACATCTCCGGCCCGCTGAAATTCCTTTACAACGACTGGCGCTTCAAACCCGTCGGGGCAGGGACGGAGGTCGATTTCCACGTCGATTTCGCGTTCCGGCAGTCGATACTGAACACGCTGGCGGGCGCGTACTTCCACGAAGCCTTCCGCAAGATGGTGACGGCGTTCGAAACGCGCGCCGCCAAGGTCTATGCGGCTACAGGCGCTTCTTCGGTGAGCAACAGTTCGAGCGCGCAGCGCACGGCCTGAAGCCGGATGCCCGTGCGGCCGAGGTCGCCGAACTGCCTCATGTCCGCAACCACGTCTTCCGGGTCCGCATCGCGGATCGCGCGGGCGAAGACGACGGTGCCGACGGGCTTTGATTCTGATCCGCCATCCGGCCCGGCGATGCCGGTGATCGCCACGGCGACATCCGCCTCGCTGTGCGCGAGCGCGCCTTGCGCCATCGCCCAGGCCGTCGCGATCGAAACCGCGCCGAAGGTTTCGAGCACGTCGCCATGCACGTCGAGCTGCGCTGTTTTCGACTCGTTCGAATAGGTGACGAAGCCGCGCTCCAGAACGGCCGAGGAGCCGGGAATCTCGGTGATCGCACCGCAGACGAGGCCGCCGGTGCAGGACTCGGCAAGCACGACCTTGCGTCCGGCCGCCGCGTTCAGTTCCACCACGCGGCGTGCCAGCGCGAGGATGTCTTCGTCAAACAATGTCACTCTTTTGCTCCCAACGGGCAAAGTTGCGGGCCGGACGGGGTCTTGCCGGCACCGATACGCATGAAGGCTGTGATCAGGCGCGCGATCTGCGCGTCCTGCAAAGGCAGCAGGGCGTCTACGAGGTCATTAGCCATGGCGCAGTCGCTTGCCGACATGTCCTTGATGATCGCGCTCGCCGTCACGCTCGCGACGAGGGGACGCATGGCGTCGCTCTGCTTGCGCATCGCGTCGGCGACGGCCTTGTCTTCCTGCTGACCCAGAAAATGATCCAGCACCACCGGCCAGGCAGCATCACCGCGCGCTTTGAAACGTGTGCGGAGCTGCGGCTGCGCCGCAAGGATCGCCGGCGAAACGGCGGCGTGCCCGGTGCCGCATTGCTCCGCCACGATCGGCGCGACCGTGGCGAGCAGGAAATCGGAAAAGGCGAGGGCCTGCTTTTCGTTCATGCAATCCTTGCCCGTTTCAGCATGAGCACTGGAAACCGCAAGGCTCGCCAAGGCCAGAATCAGGACCGGACGTTTCACTTCATCTCCACCGTGCTGAGTCGAATCGAAGCCGTGGCCTGGGCCGCAATGCCTTCCTTGCGTCCCGTGAAGCCAAGCTTTTCCGTCGTTGTGGCCTTGATGCTAACCCCCTCGACCGAGAGCCGCAACAGCGCGGCGACCCGCCGTCGCATGGCATCACGATGCGGCGCGACTTTCGGCGTTTCGCAGATCAGCGTGACGTCCACGTGATCGATGATGCCGCCGCGCGCGAGGATGAGGTCGCGGGCGTGGACCAGAAACTGGTCCGACGGCGCGCCGCGCCACTTGGGATCGCTCGGCGGGAAATGGTCGCCGATGTCCCCCATCGCCGCAGCGCCAAGCAGCGCGTCGGTGAGGGCGTGGAGGCCGACGTCGGCGTCGCTGTGACCGATGAGGCCGTGATCGTGGGGTAGCTTCACGCCGCAAAGCCAGACGTGGTCGCCGGGGCCGAAGCGGTGCACGTCGAAGCCTTGGCCGACGCGGGTGACGAGGCCAGCGCCAAGCAATGCTTCCGCGCGGGCGAAATCCGTTGGGTAAGTGAGCTTGGCCAAACGTTCATCACCCTCCACGAACGCGACGCTCAGCCCCGCAGCGAGCGCAACTGCGACGTCATCGGTCGCATCGGGGGCGGCCGTGGCATGTGCCGCGCGGATGGCGGCGTACCGAAATGCCTGCGGGGTCTGGACGCGCTTCAGGCGGCTGCGGTCGACCTCGCCGTCGGCATGGGTTTCGCCGGTGCGCAGACTGTCCACGACGGGCAGGGCGGGGACGGCGCCGTCGTTTTCCGCGAGCGCGTCTAGTAGCCGGTCGATGACGTCATGCATGAGCAGCGGGCGGGCGGCGTCGTGGATCAAGACGAGGTCGGGCGCAAAATCCGCGAGCGCTTCGAGACCGCGGCGCACCGAGTCCTGCCGTGTCTCGCCGCCGCGGACCGGCAAGGCGCCGAGTCCCTGCGCGGCTTCGGAAAAGGCGGCGGTATCTTCGGGGTGGATAACCGCCACCACATGGCTAACGCGGGGATGGCCCGCGAGCGCAGCAAGCGAACGGCGGAGCACCGGCTGGCCAGCGAGCACCCTGTATTGTTTCGGCGCGCCTTCGCCCGCACGGGAGCCTCTCCCTGCGGCAACGACGATGGCGGCGACCCGTCTTGGTTCACTCATGGGCGGCGGCTTTAGCGCAGGCTGTGCTTGCCGAACAGCCCTGCTTGGGCTATGCGCCGTGCCTTATTTTTGGGCAGCCAATGACCGTGCCGAAGCTGAAGCCAATCTCGATCGGACCCGTGCGCATCGAACAGCCGGTGATCCTGGCGCCGATGACCGGCGTTACCGACCTGCCGTTCCGCAAGGTCGTGAAGCGTTTCGGCGCGGGACTCACCGTGACCGAGATGATCGCGAGCCAGGCGATGGTGCGCGAAACGCGCCAGTCGCTGCAGAAGGCGGCATGGGATCCTTCCGAAGAGCCGATCTCGATGCAGCTTGCGGGCTGCGAACCCGGCATCATGGCGGAAGCGGCGAAGCTGAACGCCGATCGCGGCGCGGCAATCATCGACATCAACATGGGCTGCCCGGTGAAGAAGATCGTGAACGGCCACGCCGGCTCCTCGCTGATGCGCGACCTGAAGCTTGCCGCCTCGCTCATCGAGGCGACGGTGAAGGCCGTAGACCTGCCGGTGACGCTGAAAATGCGCATGGGCTGGGACCATGGCAGCCTCAATGCGCCCGAGCTTGCACGCATCGCCGAAGACCTCGGCGTGAAGATGATCACGGTGCACGGCCGCACGCGCAACCAGATGTATTCGGGAAGCGCCGACTGGGCATTCGTCCGCAATGTGAAGAACGCAGTTTTGCTCCCCGTGGTGGTGAACGGCGACATCTGCTCGGTGGAGGACGCGCGCACCGCGCTCGAACAGTCCGGCGCGGACGCGGTGATGGTGGGGCGGGGGGCTTATGGCCGGCCGTGGCTGCTCGGCGAGGTGATGGCCGATCTCTGCGACCACCGCTTCAAGGCGCCGACGATCGAGGAGCAGTATCACCTGATCATCGAGCAGTACGAGATGATGCTGGAGCTTTACGGCACCGACACCGGCGTCAACCTCGCGCGCAAGCATATCGGCTGGTACACCAAGGGGATGCACGGCTCCGCCGAATTCCGAAACAGCGTCAATCAGGTCGGCGATCCCGTGCGGGTCAAGGCCATGCTCCGCGAGTTCTATGCGCCCTGGCTTGCCCGGGCGGCCGCCTGACATGGCCACTGTGCCCGCGGTTCCGCTGGTTCCGCCGCCATCGGCCGACGACCTGCTCGCAAGCCTGCCGATCCCGATTGTCCTCATCGACGCAAACGGCGCGCCCGCACGGATGAACACGGCAGCCGAGGACATGTTCAACCTCAGCGAGCCGGCGCTCGTCGACCGCGGCTGGGGCGCGATCTTCCCCGAGGACAGCGCCGTGCGCGCCGTGCTGTTCGAAGCTGTCGTCACCGGCGGTGAGTTCGCGGCCTACGACCTTGAGATCGCATTCATCGGCGGGCGGCGCATCACGGCCGACCTGCTGGTTTCACCCGTGCCGGATTCGCCCGGCTGGTCGACGCTGGTGTTTCAGCGCCGGGCGGCCGCGACGATGGTGAACCGTCAGCGCGAACAGGTGGGCGCGGCGAAAACCGCCGTGGGTGTCGCGGCGATGCTGGCGCACGAGATCAAGAACCCGCTTTCGGGGATTCGCGGCGCTGCGCAGCTTCTGGCGCAGGACGGTGACCCGGAACTTACCGATCTTATCTGCACCGAGGTCGATCGCATCAGCACGTTGATCGATTCGATGGAAGAGTTCACCGACACGCGGCCGCTGAAGCGGCAGCCGGAAAATATCCACCTGATCCTTGGCCATGTGCGCCGCCTCGCAGAGCACGGCTTCGCGCGCGACGTGGAGTTCGAAGAGGAATACGACCCCTCGTTGCCGGACGTGGACGGGGACCGCGATGCACTGATCCAGATTTTCGTGAACCTCGTGAAGAATGCGAGCGAAGCGACGGGGAACAAAGGCAAGATACGTCTGCGCAGCGCCTACCGGCACGGCCTGAAGGTCGCGGTGAAGGGCTCCAAGCGGCGCATGTCGGTGCCCATCGAGGTCTGCGTGATCGACGACGGCCCCGGCGCGCCGGCGGACGTCGCCGAGCACCTGTTCGATCCGTTCGTCTCGTCGAAGCCCGGCGGTACGGGGCTCGGCCTCGCGCTCGTTGCGAAGCTTGTGGGCGACCACGGCGGGCTCATCGAGTACGACCGGCACAACAACCCGCCGCGCACGATCTTCCGCGTGCTGCTGCCGACGGCGGGCAGCCAGTGAGCCGCACGGGAACGATCATCGTCGCCGACGACGACGCCGCGATCCGCACGGTCGTGCGGCAGGTGCTCGTGCGCGCGGGCCATGAGGTCCGCACCACGGACACGGTTGCAGGCCTCTGGCAACTGATCGAAGCGGGGGTGGGGGACGCGGTGATTACCGACGTCGTGCTGCCCGATGCCGACGGGCTCGATGCCGTGCCGCGCATCCTCGCGCGCCGCCCCGGCCTTCCCGTGATCGTGATGAGCGCGCAGAACACGTTGGCGACGGCGGTGCGCGCGACCGAGAACGGTGCGTTCGAATATTTGCCGAAACCCTTCGATATCAACAAGCTTTCAGCCGTTGTTTCCGCTGCACTTGAGCAGTCGCAGGCGCCCGCACGCAAGACGGCGGCGAAAGATGAAGGGGACGGCCTGCCGCTCATAGGGCGCTCGTCCGCGATGCAGGAGGTGTACCGTACGATCGCGCGCGTCGTGCCCACCGACCTCACCGTGCTTATCCTCGGCGAATCCGGTACCGGCAAGGAACTCGTGGCGAAGGCGCTGCACGACCTTGGTTCCCGGCGAACGGGACCGTTCGTGGCGGTGAACATGGCGGCAATCCCGCGCGAACTCATCGAATCCGAACTGTTCGGACACGAACGCGGGGCCTTCACAGGCGCGCAGGCCCGCGCGATCGGCCGCTTCGAGCAGGCCCAGGGCGGCACATTGTTCCTCGACGAGATCGGCGACATGCCGATGGAGGCGCAGACACGCCTGCTGCGCGTGCTCCAGTCCGGCGAATTCACGACCGTCGGCGGAATGCGGCCGATCAAGGCGGATATCCGCATCGTTTCCGCCACGAACAAGGACCTGCGCCGCCTTGTCGATGCCGGGCTTTTCCGCGAAGACCTGTTCTACCGGCTGAACGTGGTGCCGCTGCACCTGCCCCCGCTCAGAAGTCGCGTCGACGACATCGCCGAGCTTGCAACGCACTTCCTGCGCCGCGCCGAAGCGGAAGGGCTGCCGGCAAAGACGCTGGAGCCCGAAGCGATCCTTCGCCTGCAGGCGCACGACTGGCCGGGCAATGTGCGCGAGCTTGAAAACCTGATGCGGCGCTTCGCGGCGCTCGAACGCTCCGACATCATCTCTGCCGCCAGCGTGGACGAGGCGCTGCGCAGCGAGCGCGTGCCTGCCGGGCGCGCGGAAACCGACAGCCGCGGGCTTGCGGGCTCCGTGGAGTCGCACCTTGCGCGCTATTTCGATACGTTCGGCGACGAGCTGCCGCCCGACGGCCTTTACGAACGGGTGCTCGCGGAGCTTGAAAAGCCGCTGCTGCTGCTCAGCCTTGCCGCGACGCGCGGAAACCAGATCCGCGCCGCGAAACTGCTCGGCATCAACCGCAACACGCTGCGCAAGAAGCTGAACGATCGCGGGATCGATGCGGTGGCGCTGCGTCCTGCGGGTCCACCTGTCGGTCGTTCAGGCTGATTTCAGCTTCGGATCGTTACCGGGGTGCAGCAACTGTGTATTTGCGGCAACAGGCAAAGTGGTTAAGCTGCACTTGAATATGTCCGCGACTGCATCCCCCAAGCCGCCATCGCCGCACCGCAGGCTGCGTCGCCGCATAAGTCGCTGGGTTTCGCGCGTCGAACTCTACCCGCGGCTGGAGGTCGCGCTGGGGCTGATCGCCGTCGCGGTAGGATGCGCGAGCTATTTCGCTCTGACCGACACGTTCTTCACCGCCGCGAACACGCCTTCGGGGCGCACGATCCTCCTGGTTGCGAACCTCGTGCCGCTGATGGCGCTGCTCGTGCTGATCGGTCGCCGCTTCGTGATCCTGCGCGTGAACCGGCGGCGCGGGCTTGCCGGCGCGCGGATGCACGTGCGCATGGTGGCGCTCTTCTCGGCGATCGCCGCGATCCCGACGTTGCTTGTCGTCGTATTCGCCTCGCTGCTCTTCCAGTTCGGCACGCAGTTCTGGTTCTCGGACAACGCCCGCACCGTCCTTGAGAACGCCGAGCAGGTTGCGCATTCCTACGTCGCCGAAAACCGGCAGCGCATCGTCGCGGACATCGAGGCGATGGGCACCGACGTCTACGAATATGCCAACAGTTACGGCGTCGATTCCGCAGGCTTTGCCGATGGGCTTGCGTTCCAGGTCGCCGCCCGCAACCTCACCGAGGCGAGCGTGTTCACGCTGAACGGCGAGGATTACCATATCTACGCATCTGTCGGCATGAGCGGCGCGCCGCTTGAGCAGCGCATCCTGCCCACGGATATCGCGCGGGCGCGATCGGGCCGGGCGAGCGTGCTCGCGACCGCTTCGGACCGCGTCGAGGCGATCGTCCGCATCGATCCGCTGCTCGAACGCTATGTTTACGTCAGCCGCAGCGTCGACCCGGCCGTGCTCCAGTCCGCGCAGCGGGCGGAGGGCGCGATGAACGAGTATGACGCGCTGCTCGCACGCTCCAAGAGCCTGCAATGGCAGTTCAACCTCGCGCTGTTCGTGATCGCGCTGCTGATCCTTGCCGCCGCCATCCTTTCGGCGCTGTGGCTCGCCAACCGGCTGGTGGCGCCGATCGGGCGGCTTGTGCGCGCCGCCGAGAGGGTGGGGGCGGGCGACCTTGCCGCGCGCGTGCCCGTTCGCAACAGCCCGGACGAGGTCGGCACGCTGGCGCGCACCTTCAACCGCATGACGCGGCAATTGCAGGCGCAGACGAGCGCGCTTGTTGCCGCCAACGAACAGCTCGATGCGCGGCGTCAGTTCACCGAGGCGGTGCTCTCCAGCGTTTCCGCCGGCGTGATCTCCATCGATGAAGAGGGGCACATCCGCCTCGTCAGCCATTCCGCCGCCGACCTCCTCGAAATGACCGAAGAGGCGCTTGGCGGGATGACCATCGAGGAGGCGGTGCCCGAGTTTTCGGGACTTCTGGAAGAAACGCGCGCCTCCGGACAGGCATCCGGGCAGGTGCGCATCGCGCGCGGCAACGACGTGCAGACGCTGCTCGTACGCATGGGCGGCGTTTCGGAGGGCAGCCAGGGCTATGTCATCACCTTCGACGACATCACACAGCAGCTTGCCGACCAGCGGCGCGCGGCGTGGGCGGATGTGGCGCGGCGCATCGCGCACGAGATCAAGAACCCGCTGACGCCGATCCAGCTTTCCGCCGAGCGCCTGCAGCGGCGCTACGGCAACAAGATCGAGGAGGGGGCGGACACGTTCCGCAGCCTGACCGAGACGATCGTGCGGCAGGTGGGTGATCTGCGCCAGATGGTCGACGAATTCTCGTCGTTCGCGCGGATGCCCAAACCCGTGTTCAGGCCGGAATCGTTCCTCGAAATCGCACGGCAGGCGATCTTCCTTCAGGAGGTCGCGCACAGCGATTTCGACTATGAGATGGATGTGCCCTCCGGATTGCCGGCGTTCATCTGCGACCGCCGCCAGATCGCGCAGGCGCTCACCAACCTCCTCAAGAACGCGGCCGAATCCGTTACCGCGCGCTGCAAGGACGGCGAGGTGCAGGGCCGCATCGCGCTCACCGCGCGCTTCGCCGAGCCCGATACGCTCGTGGTGACGGTGACCGACAACGGCATCGGCCTTCCCGCAAGCCAGCGCGACCGGCTGACCGAACCCTATGTGACGACGCGTGCGAAAGGCACCGGACTCGGCCTCGCCATCGTCAAGAAAATCGTGGAGGAGCACGATGGCGTGCTCGATCTGCGTGACGTGGAGGGCGGCGGCGCCTCCGCGGTGATGAGTTTCGATCTGGCCGCCCTGCAGGCCCATGCCGCGCAGGACGTGGGTGTTCCCGAAAAAGTCGCAGTTCAGCAAAGGTAGATGTGTGGCGCTTGATATTCTGATCGTCGACGATGAAGCCGATATCCGGGAACTGATCGCAGGTGTCCTTGATGACGAGGGCTACGAAACGCGCACGGCGGGGGACAGTGACAGTGCGCTCGCCGCGCTCAGCGAACGCCTGCCGAGCCTGCTGGTGCTCGACATCTGGCTGCAGGGATCGAAGCTCGACGGGATCGAGCTTCTGGAGGTCGTGAAGCAGCGCAATCCGGGGCTCCCGGTCATCATGATCTCAGGCCACGGCAACGTGGAGACGGCGGTCGCGGCGATCAAGCGCGGAGCCTACGACTTCATCGAGAAGCCGTTTCAGGCGGACCAGTTGATCCACACCGTGGAGCGCGCGACCGAAGCGGAGCGCCTGCGCCGCGAGAATGAGGAACTCCGCACGCGCGCGGGCATCGAGGGCGAACTCACCGGCTCCTCCGCGCTGATCAACGGCGTGCGCGCGACGCTGAAGCGCGTTGCCGCCACCGGCAGCCGCGTGCTGATCGACGGCCCGCCGGGCTCCGGCAAGGAAGTCGCCGCGCGCCTGCTGCACCAGTGGTCGCCGCGCGCAAATGGCGCGTTCGTGGTCGTCGCCGCCGCGCGCCTCCACCCGGACCGCTTCGAGGAGGAACTGTTCGGCGTCGAGGAGGACGGCCAGCCCGTGCGCATCGGCCTCTTCGAGCAGGCCCATGGCGGCACGCTGTTCCTCGACGAGGTCGCGGACATGCCGCTTGCGACGCAGGCCCGCATTCTGCGCGTGCTCACCGAGCAGATGTTCCAGCGCGTCGGCGGGGCGAGGAGCGTGAAGGTCGACGTGCGCGTCGTCAGCAGCACGTCGCGTGATCTTGCAGGGGAAATCGCCGCCGGGCGCTTCCGCGAAGACCTGTTCTACCGCCTCAGCGTCGTGCCCGTGCACCTGCCGCCGCTTTCGGAGCGCCGCGAGGATATCGGCGAGCTTGCCGACTATTTCCTTGCCAAGCTCTCGGCGGAGCGCCGGATTCCGACGCCCCGGATGAGCGAGGACGCGATGGCGGCGCTCCAGATGTACGACTGGCCGGGCAATGTCCGCCAGCTGCGGAACATCATCGAGCGCACGCTGATCCTGACGCCGCCCGAGCGGGCGCAGCGTGTCGAGGTGGACATGCTGCCGTCGGAGATCATCGCCGAACCGGCAAAATTGATGCCGAACGAGGCGGTGCGATCGATTATGGGCACGCCGCTGCGCGAAGCGCGCGAATCCTTCGAACGCGAATATCTGCGCGTCCAAATTCGTCGTTTTTCCGGAAACATCTCGCGAACGGCGGTGTTTATCGGCATGGAACGCTCTGCGCTGCACCGGAAGCTGAAGGCGCTCGGGCTCTCCGATCCCGGAAAAGCAGACGATGAAGTAAATTCCGACACTTGACGGGAAGCGCCTGACCCCCAAATAGTGTGCCCGCGCCTACGGCAATCGGGCGCAGTGTAAAAGGATTCGAGGGGGACATGGCAGACAAGGCCAATAACTTGCAGGACGTGTTCCTGAACGCGGTCCGTAAGAGCAAGACGCCGGTGACGATGTTTCTCGTAAACGGCGTAAAATTGCAGGGTGTCATCACCTGGTTCGATAATTTTTCGGTTCTGCTTCGCCGTGATGGTCATTCGCAGCTCGTTTACAAGCACGCGATTTCCACGATCATGCCGGCAAGCCCCGTCCAATT
The DNA here is from genome assembly GCF_013911755.1 of Sphingosinicella sp. Lineage (GTDB taxonomy): Bacteria > Pseudomonadota > Alphaproteobacteria > Sphingomonadales > Sphingomonadaceae > Sphingosinicella. Next base: position 118,695 of record NZ_JACESP010000002.1, on the reverse strand, counting down.
GTTTGAGCCCGAGAAAGACGGCGACGACGATTGACCGATCCTGACGCCGGAACGCCGCCGCTATCCGGGGGCAGACGGCGTAAGCAGTTCCACAGCTTCGGAGCGCACGACGACGTGCGCGGCGTCAGCGTGGGCACGAAGGCGCTTGTCATCGTACCCGATATCGTGCGCCGCGATGCCGCCGTGCGCCGCGATGCCGAAGCGCGGCTTCAGGAAGCGAAAAGCCTGGCCGGTGCAATCACGCTCGACGTGGTCGCGACGCGTATCCTGCGAGTCCGCGAGCCGCGACCCGCAACGCTGATCGGCGCAGGGCAGGTGGAAGCCATTGCCGAGCTTGCCAAGGAAACCGGCGCGGAACTTACCGTCGTGGATGGTGCGCTCTCTCCGCTGCAGCAGCGCAACCTCGAAACCGGCACGGGCACCAAGGTGATCGACCGCACCGGGCTCATCCTCGAAATCTTCGGGGAGAGGGCAGCGACGCGGGAAGGGCGGCTTCAGGTGGAGCTTGCCCACCTCGGCTATCAGGCGAGCCGCCTCGTGCGCTCCTGGACGCATCTCGAACGCCAGCGCGGCGGCTTCGGCTTCCTCGGTGGCCCTGGCGAGACGCAGATCGAAACCGACCGCCGCCTGATCCGCGAACGCATGGCGCGGCTGCGCAAGGACCTTGGCGAGGTCACCCGCACGCGCGGACTGCAACGCCGCCAGCGCAAGAAGGCGCCGTATCCGGTGATCGCGCTCGTCGGCTATACGAACGCCGGAAAGTCGACGCTTTTCAATCGTTTGACCGGCGCTTCGGTGATGGCGAAAGATCTGCTGTTCGCAACGCTCGACCCCACGATGCGGGCGATCGCGCTGCCCGGAATCGACAAGGCGATCCTTTCCGACACGGTCGGTTTCGTTTCCGAGCTGCCGACGATGCTCGTCGCAGCGTTCCGCGCCACGCTCGAGGAAGTGCTCGATGCAGACATCATCGTCCACGTCCGCGACATCGCGCACCCGGAAACCGAAGCACAGAAGCGTGACGTCATCGACGTGCTCGCCGAACTGGGCGTCGATCCGGACGGCGGGCGGCCGATCATCGAGGCGCTCAACAAGGCGGACCTGCTCGATGCGGAAGCACGCGGCGCCGCGCTCGAACAGGCCGCAGCGCCGAACAGTGTGCTTCTGTCGGCGGTGAGCGGGGAAGGGGTGGACGACCTCCGCAAGCTCATTTCCGATACGCTGCTGCGCGATGCGCGTGTCCACAGCTTCGTCGTGGGCGCCGGCGACGGCAAGCGGCTCGCGTGGCTGGAAAATAATGGCCTGGTGCTGAAGCGACGCGCGAAGGGCGAGTCCGTGGAGCTTCAGGTGCGGATCAGCGACGAAGACAGATCGCGCTTTCTTGCGCTTCCCTAACGCTCCGACGCCTTGACGCGCTGCCACAGCGCTTCGAGCGCATCGATATCCATATCAGGCAAGGCCTTGCCGGCCATCGCTTCCACAGCGTTGAAACGGCGTTCGAACTTGGCATTCGCCGTGCGCAGCGCCTCTTCGGCGTCGATGCCGAGGTGCCGCGCATAATTGACCACCGCGAACAGAAGATCGCCGATCTCGCCGGCGCGCGACGCATCGTCGGCTGCTTCGACTTCGGCCAGTTCCTCGTGGATCTTCGCACGCGGGCCAGTTGCGTCCGGCCAGTCAAAACCGACGCGCGCCGCGCGGCGCTGCAGCTTCTGCGCGCGCATCAGAGCGGGAAGGCCAAGCGCCACACCGGCAAGCGCACCCTGATCGCCCCGTTCGCGGGCCTTCTGCTCCTCCCACGCCGCCGTCTGGGCAGTTGCATCCGCGATGCTGGCGTCACCGAACACGTGCGGGTGGCGGCGGACCATCTTGTCCGTAATCGCGGAAGTGACGTCAGCCAGCGCGAAATGCCCGGCCTCGGCCGCCATTTGCGAATGGTAAACGACCTGAAGCAAGAGGTCGCCAAGCTCGCCCTTGAGATCGACCATATCGCCGCGCGCAATGGCATCGGCAACCTCATAGGCTTCCTCGATCGTGTACGGCGCGATGGACGCGAAATCCTGCTCGATATCCCACGGGCAGCCGCTCGCCGGATCACGCAGCGCGCGCATGACGTCAGCGAGACGGGCGAAAGCTTCGGCGGCGGTTTCCTTGCTCATGGAAGCCCGCGTAACGGCAGGAGGGGATTCGGAAAAGAGCGTTGATACGCTCTGCGTGTTAAAACGATAATATATATTATGTTAAATCAACGATCGCGATTTGCCGCCATTCGGGCCATCCCCCCGGCCATTTTCCCGAACGCATCGTTCATTCGGCTCGCGAGGTCGGCATCGATATCGCTTTCGGAAAGCGCGCGTGACATGGCGTCCGTCCACTGCTGCGATGTCTCTGCGCTGATCGGCAGCGCGCCGTGCGCCGACATCACGCAGACGCCGACGTTCTCTTCGAACCAGTGGCGCGGTCCGCCGAGCCAGCCCGTGAGGAATCCTGCAAGCGATCGCCGCATCGGCGCCAGATCCGGCGCGTGCATTGCGCGCAGCGCGGCATATTCGGGCTCGCTGTCCATAAGATCGTAGAAACGGTCAACGAAGCGCCTGACGGCGGCTTCACCGCCAAGGCTTTCGTATGGTGTCGTGCTCGTGCCGGATTCGCTCATGAAACCGATCAACCGGGCCTTTGGCGCGCTTTCCTTGATCCAGATCAAGTTCCTGTGTTTGCCGCCACGATTGCGGGAGCCGAACGCACGACTTTGCGTTAACGATGCTGTTCCACAAATGTACGGGGCCACCGGAACGCAGCCGGAGAACAAATGGTAAACGAAGAGCAGGGCGGTGACGTTCCCCTCGCCCCTATCCTTGAGGCCGGCCGCAATTGCTGGCGTATCGAGCGGTCGGCGCGTGCGGCAGCCGTCGTCGATGCGGCCGACTACTACCATTACGTGCGCGAGGCGATGATCGCAGCGCGGCGGCGCATCCTCATCATCGGCTGGGACTTCGACACGCGCATCACGCTGGAACCCGATGAGAACGGCGAAGGGGAAAGCCTGGGTCATTTCTTCCTGCGGCTGGCACGCGAGAACCCGAAGCGCGAGATCGACATCCTGAAATGGAGCTTCGGCGCGCTGAAACAGTTTCTGCGACCGCGTGCGGCGTGGATGCTGCTGCGCTGGCAACTCACGCGTGCGATCGATTTCCGCTTCGACAGCTTCCACCCGATCGGGTGCAGCCACCACCAGAAGATCGTGGTGATAGACGAGCGCTTCGCGGTGTGCGGCGGCATCGACATCTCGTGCGCGCGCTGGGACACCAATGCCCACGCGGACGACGACGCGCGGCGGAAGCTCCCTGACGGCAAGCCATATGGTGCATGGCATGACGTCACCATGATGCTGGACGGCGACGCGGCGCGCGCGCTCGCCGACCTTGGCCGCGATCGCTGGCGGCACGCTACCCGGCAGGACCTTCTGCCGGCGGAAGACGCTCACGACCATTGGCCGGACGATGCAGCCGTGGACTTCCGCGACGTCGACATCGCCATTGCCCGGACGCGCGCCGCATGGCGCGATTGCGATGAGGTCCGCGAGATCGAGGCGCTGTGGCTGGACATGATCGCCGCCGCACAGCGCTTCATCTATATCGAGAACCAGTATCTGACCTCGGGGAAAATCGCTGCCGCCATCGCCGTGCGCATGGCCGATGACGACCCGCCGGAAATCGTGGTGGTGACGCCACGCACGGCGGATGGCTGGCTGGAACAAAAGGCGATGGATGCGGCGCGCGTTCAGCTGGCACGCGCCATCGCCGAGGCGGACAGGCACGATCGTTTCCGAATCTATGCGCCCGTCACCAAAAGCGGCGCCGACATTTATGTCCACGCCAAGGTCGCGATCGTCGACGACCGGCTGCTCAAGATCGGATCGGCGAACCTCAACAACCGCTCGATGGGGCTCGACAGCGAGTGTGACGTCATTATCGATGCCGCCCTCCCCGCCAACGCCGGGACGCGCGCGGCGATCGCAGCGCTGCGCACCAGGCTGATCGCCGAGCATCTGGACGTGACGCCCGACACGTTTGACGCACGGTTCAAGGCGACAGGTTCGCTCGTTGAAGCCATCGAGGCGCTGCGCGGCTCCGGCAAGACGCTCGCGCCGCTCGACCTCGAAAAGCCGGGGCCGCTCGATCAGTTCATTGCCGATAACGAACTGCTCGACCCCGAGAAGGCGGAGGGCTTTTTCGAGCCGCTGCACAAACGCGGCCTGCGGGTGCGCTGGCGGGAAGGCATGGCACGGCTAAGGGCGCGCCGGCGGCGCAGGCGCAGAGGGTGACGGCGCGCGTCAGGGCCGCAGGATCAGCGTGTCGCCCTCGACGCGCCAGCTTTTCAGCGTGCGGAGGAAGCGCATCCCAAGGAGGTTCGTGCCGAGCGCGCCTTGATTGACGCTGGCGGGCATGTCGCGCAGCGTGATGTCCCCGATCGTGAGTTCGCCGAGCCGGACACCGGCGATACGAACGCTGCCGTTCGCGGTTTGGGCCATGCCGTCGAAGCGGAGCGTATCCGGGCTGAAGCCTGCGCGTGCGGCGGTTTCCATGGTGAGCACGATGTCGGTGGCGCCGGTATCCACCATGAAGAGTGCGCTTTCGCCATTGATCGTGCCGCGCACATAGAAGTGCCCGTCTTCGCGCGCGGTGAGCAACATCTCCTCGCCTTCCGTGCGCGGGCTGGCGGGATCGAGCGCGCCGCGGATCGCGGGCCACTGCGTGACGAGAAAAATGAGACCGCCGAAGATCAGCACCCACGACAGCGCCATTTTCAGCGTTTTCGCCGCGCCCACCTCGCGGAGGCGCGGGACGAGGCTCATCAGGATGAGGACGGCAAAGCCCACCGAGCTGATGAGCGCAGCCTTCTCACCCGAACTCAGCGCTTCGAACATGCGCCTAAAGCTCCACCGTCAGCATATCATATCCAGGCTCAACGCCCGCCGGCAAGCTCTTGGCAAGATTTGCATAATCCATGGAATTGTCCATGTGCGTGAGAATTGCGCGGCGTGGGCGCAGGCGCGCGATCCACGACAATGTGCGATCGAGATGGCTGTGCGTGGGGTGCGGCTTGCGGCGGAGCGCATCAACGATCCACAGGTCAACGCCCTTGATGGCATTGTCGGCGGAGAGCGTCAGGTCGCTGATGTCGGTCGAATAGGCCATTGAGTGACCGGCGTGATCGACGCGAAAGCCGGTGGAACGGATGGGGCCGTGCACCTGCTCGAACGGCGTCACCGTCATCGGGCCGACGGTGAACTTGGCGCCAAGCTCGTGCGCCACGCAGCTCGGCGGATAGCCGAGCCCGCCCGAGAATATATAGTCGAAGCGCGCCTTGAGGACCCGCCACGTGTCCGCCGTCGCATAGCAGTCGACGGGTTTGCGCATGATATGAAAGATCTGGCGCAAGTCATCGATGCCATGGGCATGATCGGCATGATCGTGCGTGTAGAGCACGGCGTCGATGCGCGAAACGTTCGCGCTGAGGAGCTGTTCGCGAAGATCCGGGCTCGTGTCCATGATGATGACATGGCCCTCGGCCTCGACCATCACGGAGACGCGGCGACGGCGGTTCTTCGGCTCATTCGGATCGCAGGCGCCCCAGTCGTTGCCGATGCGGGGCACGCCGCTCGACGTGCCGCTTCCAAGGACGGTGACCTTCACGCGCGCGCCTTCGCGAACAGTCGGTAGAAGTTTTCGCTCGTCGCCCGGTCGAGGTCTCCGTAACGGACGCCGCGCTTCTCGGCGAGGAAGGCGGTGGTGTGCGTCACGAACGCGGGCTCGCAGGTCTTGCCGCGCTTCGGCACAGGCGCGAGGAACGGAGCGTCGGTTTCCACGAGGAGCCGATCTTCCGGGATTTCCTTTGCGAATTCAGCAAGATCGGCGGCATTCTTGAACGTGACGATACCGGATATGGAGATGTAGAAGCCGAGCTCGAGCATCTTGCGGCCGAACGCCGGGCTGGCGGTGAAGCAGTGGATGACGGCGGGGTATGCCCCCTTCCCCAGCTCGCTCTCCATGATCTCCAGCGTATCGGCTTCGGCGTCGCGCGTGTGAACGATGACCGGCAGGCCGGTTTCGCGCGCGGCGGCGATGTGGCGGCGGAAGCTCTCTCGCTGACGCTCGCGGTCGCTCTTGTCGTAGTAATAATCGAGCCCGGTTTCGCCGATGCCGACGACGCGCGGGTGCTGCGTCGCTGCGACGAGGCGTGTTTTCTCGATATCCTCGCTGTCCGCCTCGTGCGGGTGAACGCCGACGCTTGCCCAGATATCGGACGTGCCTTCGGCAATGCGGATGACGTCATCCCATTCGCTGCTGCGCGTCGAGATGGCCAGCATTGCGGAGACACCGGCCTCGCGGGCGCGCGCGATGACGCCGGCCTGATCCTCTACGAGGCCGGGGTAATTCAGGTGGCAGTGGCTATCAACCGGCATCGGGTTCCGCATCGACATAGCGCGGGAAGACGCCCTGCGGGGCTTCAAGGCGGAAACCGGACGCGGCGAGACGCGCATACCAATCGCTACCGAGGCTCGCGAAATCGCGGTCGACTGCAGGCACGCCCATCTGATCGAGCAGTTTCGCGGCCGATGCCGGAATCACCGGCGAGATCGCGACAGCGAGATCATGGATCGCACCGAACAGCGTGCCGAGCACGATTTTCATGCGCTCCGGGTCCGTCTTCTTCAGCTTCCACGGCTCCTGCGCGTCGATATAGGCGTTGCAGGCGAAGACGGCGTGCAGCCAGGTTTCGACACCGCGCGACAGGTCGAACGTTTCGAACGCAGCGGCAAGGCCCTTGCAGCCAGCATCGACGGCGGCGAGTAATGCCCTATCTGCTTCATTCTGATCGAGCGATACAGGAAGAACGCCATCCAGATTCTTGAAAATCTGTGATAAAGTCCGCTGCGCGAGATTGCCGAAGCTGTTCGCGAGGTCAGCGTTCGTGCGCGTGACGATCGCCTCGTGGCTGTAGCTGCCGTCCTGCCCGAAGGGTACGTCGCGGATGAGGAAGTAGCGGAGTTGATCGACGCCGTATTCCTCCGCCATCGCAAGCGGCTCGACGACGTTGCCGAGCGACTTCGACATCTTTTCGCCCTTGTTGAGCACGAAGCCGTGGCCGAACACCTTGCGCGGCAGTTCGACGCCTGCGGACATCAGGAACGCGGGCCAGTAGACGGTGTGGAAGCGAACCACGTCCTTGCCGATGATGTGGACGTCCGCGGGCCACCATTTCGTATAGGACGCATCGGGATAGCCCGCGCCGGTGAGATAGTTGCTGAGCGCATCAAGCCACACGTACATGACGTGACCGGGGGCATCGGGCACCGGAATGCCCCAATCGAAACTGGTGCGCGACACGGAGAGATCGCTGAGCCCGCCGCGGACGAACTGCAGCATCTCGTTGCGGCGCGTTGCGGGCTGAATGAAGTCCGGATTCTGCTCGTAGAGGTCGAGCAGCGGCTGCTGGTACTTCGAGAGACGGAAGAAATAGCTCTCCTCGACTGTCCATTCGACGGGCGTGCCCTGCGGAGAGAGCTTTGCGCCGCCTTCGCCCGGCACCAGCTCGCTCTCGTCGTAATAGGCCTCGTCGCGAACCGAGTACCAGCCTTCGTAGCGGCCGAGATAGATATCACCGTTCGCTTCCATGCGCCGCCACAGCTCCTGAACGCACGCATAGTGCGCCGGCTCCGTGGTGCGGATGAAGCGATCATGACTGATGTTGAGAGTCGCGCACATATCCTTGAAATGCTGAACCATTCCATTGACGAATGTGCGCGGATCAGTGTCCGCGTTTCGGGCCGCCTGAGCGATCTTGAGACCATGCTCGTCGGTGCCGGTCATGAAGAACACGTCGTCACCGGCGAGCCGATGATAACGCGCGATGACGTCGGTCGCGATATCCTCGTAGGCGTGGCCCATGTGCGGGCGGCCGTTCGGATACGAGATGGCGGTCGTGATGTAGAATTTCCGCTTGGCACTCATGCGGGGGCGCTTGCTTTGCTACCGGGGGTTATCGAGTTCGCCCACGTATCCCGCCAGTTCGAACGCGACAACCTGCGGATCGTAAGCAAGCGGCACGGCCTCGGCGGCGAGGGCGTGGGCCTTCTCCCACAGCTGGAGCGCGCGTGCAAGCGATGCGCCCGTGCGCCCGCGCGCCGCGCCGGCGATGAAGGCGGGGACCAGCTCGACGAACGCCTCGTAGCGCGCCTGCGCGGTCTTGCCGGCGAGCGACTTCGCCAGCGCCATCGCATCGCCCTCCCCCTTCGCGAGCCCGGCAAGCGCCTCGGTGAGCTTGCCGACATCGAGCCCGGCGAAGCGCAACGCACGGCCCGGCGAGCCTTCCGCGAGCGGCACCAGCGCCTCGACCTCCGCCGCGCTGCTGTCATCGAGTTCGCGGGTGAGCACCGCACGCACATCGGCATCGGCGAGCGGCTGGAAGCGGAGCGTGCGGCAGCGCGAGCGGATCGTCGGCAACAGTCGTACCGGGCTGTGGCTGACGAGAAGGAACAGTGTTTTTTGCGGCGGCTCTTCAAGATTCTTGAGGAAAGCATTGGCAGCGCTGCGATTCATCTCGTCGGCAGCATCGACGACTACGACACGCCAGCCGCCAAGACCGGGCTTGGACTGGAACAGCGACTGCAGATCGCGGATTTGCTCGACGACAATCTCGGCGCGAAGCGCGCCGCGATCGTTGAGGCCGCGCTGGAGAATTCTGAGATCTGGATGGCTGCCAGCCTCGATGAGCGCGAGCGCGGGGTGCGGCGCCCCCTTGCCGTCGGTGAGCACGAAGCGGGCAAGCGCCTGTGCCACGCTCGCCTTGCCGATGCCGGGCGGACCTGTGAGCAGCCACGCATGGTGCACCTTGCCCCGATCCCACGCCGCGCGGAACATCTCCTGCTGCGCCTGATGCCCGATGATACCGCTCACAGGCCGAAACGCTCCGCGACCACGGACCATACCGCGCCGGTGACGTCATCCACGGACGCGTCGCTCGGAATCACGGTAACCTCGGGGAAGGAGAGGAAACGATCGCGCACGGCCTTGTGGAAGGCGGGCGGCTCACCCTCGAAGCGAGCCTCGCCCCCCGCCCGCCCGGCGGCACGGGCGAGCCCGAGTGCGGGGTCGACATCGAGCACGATAGTGAGATCGGGCCAGAGGTCGCCGGTCGCGAACGCGTGAAGCTGCCGCAGTTCGGCCTCATCAAGCCCGCGCGCCGCGCCCTGATAGGCGAGCGTCGAGTGCACATAGCGGTCGCAGAGCACCCATTTGCCCTCGGCGAGCGCGGGACGGATGAGGCGTGCAACATGATCGGCGCGGGCGGCGTTCACGAGCAGCGCCTCCACGCGTCCGTCCCAGCGCCCCGGCTCGCCTTCGACAAGCAGCTGACGGATATCCTCCGCGCCGGGCGTGCCGCCGGGCTCGCGCGTGGTGATGACGGTAACGTCCTGCGCGGAGAGACGCGCGGCGAGGCGGCGGAGCTGGGTGCTCTTGCCGCTGCCCTCCCCGCCTTCGAAGCTGATGAAGCGCCCGCCCACGCGGCCTCAGCCGCCGAACACGTGCCTGAACGCCGCCATCATGCGACCGAACGGCCCGGCCTTTTCCACCGCCTCGGCGGCGACCAGCGGCACACGCTGCTCGGCGAGGCCGGGCACGGTGAGCACGAGTTCGGCAATCTTCTGCCCCTTGGCGATCGGTGCTTCGATCGGGCCATCATAGACAATCTTCGCATTGAGACCTGTCACGATCGCTTTCGGCGTGGAAACGCGCGTGCCTGGCGCTGCGGTGATGCCCACATCCGGCGCGTCGCCAAGGAACACGGGCGCACGGAGCGCCACCTTGCCGTTTGCGAGGATCGGCTTCGCATCCCACGCGCCGAAGCCCCATTCCATCAGGCGGATCGATTCCTTGACGCGCTCGTCCCACGAGGTGAGGCCCGAGACGACCATGACGAGGCGGCGCCCGTCCTGCTCGGCCGAGCCGGTGAAGCCGTAGCCCGCCGCCTCGGTGTGGCCGGTCTTCAGCCCGTCGGCGCCGCGCACCTTGCCGAGAATGGGGTTGCGGTTCGGCTGCGTGATCGGTGCGCCGCCCATCGTCTGGCCCCAGGTGAAGCTGTCGACCGCGTAAAACTTCTTGTAGAGGTCCGGATAGTCCTTGATCGTCCGCTCGGCGATGATCGCGAGGTCGTGGGGTGTCACCACCTGGCGGTCGTCCGGCCAGCCGTTCGAATTGGTGAAGTGCGAGCCCTTGAGGCCGAGCTTTTTTGCTTCGGCGTTCATCAGATCGGCGAAGGCTTCTTCCGTGCCCGAAATTCCCTCGGCAAGCACCACGCAGGCGTCGTTCCCTGAAAGCGTGACGATGCCGTGCAAGAGATCCTCGACCGAAACCTCCTGATCGACCGACAGGAACATCGTGGAGCCCGCCTTCGGCCCGTGCCACTTTTCCCATGTTTCCGCGCGCACGCGGAACTTCTGGTCGAGCTTCAGCTTGCCCTGCTTCACGAGGTCGAAGGCGACGTGCGTCGTCATCATCTTCGCCATCGAAGCCGGCGGCATCTGCTGATCGGCGGCCTGCGCAAAGAGCACGGCGCCGGTGCTCATGTCCTTCAGGTACGCGAAGGGCGCGAGGCTCTGGTAGTTGGCGGCGGCGGGGACGGCGAAAGCCAGCATGAGGGCCGAGATCGGCGCGGCAAGACGCATCGCTTGAATTCACTCCTTTAGATTCGGCTTCGGCGGGATCGGACACCCGCACGAGTCTCACGCAGCTATAGCCCGCGCCCGGGGGCTTCGCCAGCGCGGAGCCAGGCGGACTACGACAACTTGAAGAACAGCAGGAACGCGAACGCCCGGCTCAGCGCCGCCATGTCGTCCGCGCGGAAGCCGATCGTGTTCGCGCCGAGGCGGCGGAACATCGGCAGGAAGTCGAGCACCTCGACGGCGAGCCGATCGACCAGTGTCAGTTCCACCTCGATGGGACCGTCCTGCTTCACGAGCGGCGCCTTCTGCCGCGCAGCGACCGCGCGCGATGCGGCGGCTTCGAGCGCGGCGCAGACCGTTTCGGGAGACGGCGACATGCCCGAGAACATCCCAAGGGAGCGCTTCGTGACAACCTGCTCGACAGGGCCGAGCGCGGGGCCGTTCTTTTCGACGAACACATCGTCGCCCGAAATCATCAGCAGCGGGACGCCGAACTGGCCTGCGGTCGCGGCACTGATGAAGGCCTCGTCAGCTTCGCGGCCATTCAGCTTCACGCTGCGGATGCCGCGGCTCGACATGGTGTGCGCCATTGTGCCGGCACTGTCCGCCGCGCCGGCGTGATAACCGATGAGCATCGCGCCGATATAGTCGCCAACCTCGATCCCCTGCATCATCATGAGCGGGCGCGGCCACGAGCGGACGAGCCATGTGCCCGGCGGCATCCGGTCCGCAAGGATCGAAAGCCCGTTGCCGTGCGAATCGCAGACGACGCATTCGGTGACTCCCGCCGCCTGCGCGCCGCGCACGACGGCGAGCACCTCGTTCGTCATCAACTCCCGCGCGGCGGCATATTCGAAGCCTTCCGGCCCCGCCTGATCGCGCGAGACGATTCCAGCCACGCCTTCGATGTCGGCGGAAATGAAGAGCCGCATGGGTTGTCCGTTCCTTTGAAACTCAGGCCGTCGGCTTCGATCCGACGACGCGCGCTTCCGCATAGCCCGCCGCCTGAAGCTGCGCCAGCACCGCTGCCGCGCTCGTCTCGTCAGCGAAGGGCCCGACGCGGACGCGGTAGAAGCCCGTGCCGGTGGAGCTGATATTGCTGACGCCGAAGCGGCTGAGTTCCGCGGCAAGGCTAGAAGCACGGCCGCGATCGGAAAGCGCGGCGACCTGCACGAAGATGTCGCCGACAGGCACGATTGTGACCGGCGGCGGTGGAGCGGCCGCGACCACCGCCGGCAGTTGGCCCTTCGGATAGATGCGCTTCACATGCACGCGCGCCGTGCCCGCCTGCTCGACGCCGAGAAGCTGCGCGGAACGGCGCGACAGATCGATGATGCGGTCCTTCGCGAACGGCCCGCGGTCGTTGACGCGCACCACGAGCTTGCGGCCGTTTTCGAGGTTCGTGACCTCCACATAGCTCGGCATTGGCAGCGTGCGATGCGCGGCGGTGACGTCGTTCTCGTCGAAGCGCTCACCGTTCGCGGTGGACTTGCCGTGGAACGTCGGGCCGTACCACGAGGCGGTGCCGGTTTCCTGATAGTGCGGATCGTCGGATGGGTAATACCACTTGCCTGCGATCTGATAAGGATTGCCAACCTTGTAGGTGCCCGCGCTCCTGGGCGCCTGCACGCTCCCGGCGCACGCGGCGAGCAGCGGCAGCAGCAGGATCGGTACAAGGCCAGACCGGAACCGCACAACACTGGCCATGAAGCCCCCTCCCCGCCGAACATATGGTAGAGGAACTGGAATCACCGAACGGCGGCTTAGTCAAGTCGCAGCGTCAGCCTCCGCTGCGCAGCTGGTCCGCGAGCAGCCCCACCGAGAGCGCATAGAAGTTCGAGCAATTGTAGGCGAGGAGTGCGCGGAAGTTGCCGTAGGCGAGGTATGCCCCCTTGCCGGGGCCGTCGGGCTCGACGAGCGTCGCGAGCGTATCGTCGGCGGGCCAGGTGCGGCCGTCCTGTGGCTGCAGTCCGAGTTCCCGCCATTCCTTCACCGGGATCCAACGGCTGTGCTTCGCGAGCACGCGCGTGCAGCTTTTGGGTTCGATCGTGTTGATGACGCGCATCCGGTCCAGCGCGGCGGGCACGGACACGCGCATCGCCCAGTCGCCGCCCGTCACCCAGCCGTTGTTCTTCAGATAATTGGCGATGGAAGCGGCCGTGTCGGCCCGGCTCTGCCAGATGTCGGCAGTGCCGTCTCCGTCAAAGTCGACGGCGTGCGTCAGGTACGACGACGGCAGGAACTGGGGGTTTCCGGTGGCGCCCGCCCACGAGCCGACCAGGCGGCTGCGCGGCACGCCGCTGTCGATCATGCGCAGCGCAGCGATCAGTTCGCGCGTGAAGAGCGCTTCGCGGCGGCCATCGAACGCGAGGCTGGCGAGCGAGCGGACGAGATCGAAATTGCCTGTGTAGCCGCCGTAGCTCGTCTCCATGCCCCAGATGCCGAGCATGATTTCGGGCGGCACGCCGTAACGGGCCTGGACGGCGCGGAGCGTGGGGTCCAGCTCGGCGGCAAGGCGCTTGCCGGGGTCGATGCGCGCCGGGACGAGCCGCGCGGCGAGGTAATCGCTGAATAGTGGCACGCTCTGCGGACGGCTGTCGTCGGGTTGCGCGCGGTCCAGTTCCACGACGCGCGGGCTGTAGGTGAGGCGATCGAGCGCGCTCGAAAGCGTTCCGGCGCTGATCCCCTCCCCCGCCGCGCGGGCGCGAAAATCAGCCAACCACGTCTGGAAACGCATCTCCGTGGAAGGTTCGGGCGGCGCTTCCGCGGCGGTCACCGCATCCGCCGGCGTCTGGGCCGATGACGCCGCCGGGGCGAGCAGGGCCAGCGCAATTGCCGCAAAGCGCAGGATCAAGATTTCTCTCCTTCAGCCGGGCAGCCCAACCTACATGCTTGAAACCACAATCCCAATAGGCGATGAGACGCCCGCAGCGGACAGGTGGCCGAGTGGTTTAAGGCAGCGGTCTTGAAAACCGCCGTGCGGGCAACCGTACCGTGGGTTCGAATCCCACCCTGTCCGCCAATATCTCGCGCGAAGCTCAGTGCTTTTGCTGTGTCATCCGGTCCACCCAGGCGATGCCGATCGCCGAGATGATGAAAACGGTGTGGATGATCGTTTGCCACAGCACGCCGGCTTCGGTGATGCGCGCGTTCGGCATGCCAATGTTGCTCGCCTCGATGAAGGTGCGCAGCAGGTGGATCGACGAGATGCCGATGATCGCCATCGCCAGCTTCACCTTGAGCACCCCCGCGTTCACGTGGCTCAGCCATTCCGGCTGATCCGGGTGCCCCTTCAGGCCGAGACGCGACACGAACGTCTCATAACCGCCGACAATGACCATCACGAGCAGGTTCGAGATCATCACCACGTCGATGAGGCCGAGCACGACGAGCATGATCTGCTGCTCGGTGAATTCCCAACTGTGCAGAACGAGGTGCCGGAGTTCCTTGAGGAACAGGAACACATAAACACCCTGCGCGACGATAAGGCCGAGGTAGAGCGGGAGCTGCAGCCAGCGCGAGCTGAAGATGAGGAGCGGAAGTGGGCGGAGAGGCGACGACGCGCCGGATTCGGGTTCGGACATGCAAGCGGCCTACAAAGGACGCGGCGATTCTCCAAGACCGTTCCGCTGCGGGAAACCCAGGGTTGCAAGCGCGGCCCCTCCCCGCCTGCTTCCGCGTTCCTACATGGGAACGCGATGGCGGAAGGTTTGCCTCTCCGCACACAGGAGCATGAGACATGAAGACGATCACAACGCGCCACACCAACGAACAGCGCCACTGGGTGGGCGACGGCTTTCCGGTGCGCTCGCTGATCTCCTACCACGCGCAGGGCAGCGCGATCAGCCCGTTCCTGCTGCTCGATTACGCCGGCCCACATGTGTTCGAGCCTGCCGAAAGCCCGCGCGGCGTGGGAACGCACCCGCACCGCGGCTTCGAGACGGTCACCATCGTCTACGACGGCGAGGTTGAGCACAGAGATTCCGCCGGGAACGGCGGCATCATCGGTCCCGGCGACGTGCAGTGGATGACGGCGGCCGGCGGCGTGCTCCACGAGGAGTTTCACTCGAAGGGCTTCACGCGCGCGGGCGGGCCGTTCCGTGTGGTCCAGCTGTGGGTCAACCTCCCCGCAAAGGACAAGATGGCGGCGCCCGGCTACCAGTCGATCGTCGACGCGGACATTCCGGTCGTCGACCTCGACGGCGGCAAGGCGCGGATCATCGCAGGCACGCTCGCCGGCAAGACCGGCCCGGCGCGGACCTTCACCCCTGTCAACGTCTGGGACGTGCGGCTGGATGATGGCGCCGACGTCACGCTCGACCTGCCCGAAGGCCACACGACACTCGTCGTCGTGCTGTCGGGCAGGGTGCTCGTGAACGGCGAGGATGCGGCAAGCGCCGAGGTGCTTGAGCTGAGCCGGACGGGAACCTCCGCGCGGTTCACGGCGGAGGCCGAAACCACGCTGCTCGTGCTCACCGGCGAACCGATCGATGAGCCGATCGTCGGCTACGGCCCGTTCGTAATGAACAGCGAGGCGGAGATCCGCACCGCAATCGACGACTTCAACAGCGGTCGCTTCGGCCGGATGGCTGCGGCATAGTGGAAGGGAGGCAGGCGCGCACCGTCTGCCTCCCTTTTCCCGCTTCAGGAGGCGACATGGCCGAAATCATGATTGCGCGCGTCACCGCCGACATCGGCACGGACGACTACAAGGTCGATGTGCGTGCCGGGCATCATACGTTCGTGTCCGACGAGCCCGAAAAGATGGGCGGCAAGGATGCGGGACCGGCGCCGTTCCAGCTTCTGCTCGCTGCGCTCGGGTCGTGCACGGCGATCACGCTCCGCATGTACGCGAAGCGCAAGGACTGGCCGCTCGAAAGCGCCGAGGTCGCGATGCGACACCTGAAGGACGGCGATACCGCGCGGATCGAGCGCGTGCTGACGCTGACCGGCAACCTTTCCGCAGAGCAGCGCGCGCGGCTCGCGGATATCGCCGAGCGCACGCCGGTGACGCTCGCGATCAAGAACGGCGTACCGGTCGAAACGACGCTCAGCGGATCCTGACCACGGCCTTGCCGATCAGCTTTCCTGTCGCCATCGCAGCGAACGCTTCGTCGGCGCGCTCAAGCGGTACCTCCATGCCGATGGATGGACGGTAGCCCCCCGACGCGACGAGGGCGTCGATCTCCGCGCGGACCCGCACGCCGCCCGCCGGATCGCGGCGCCCGAACTCACCGGCGCGGACGCCGACGATCTCGATCCCCTTGATGAGCGCGGCATTGAGCGCGAACGGCTGCGGGATACCGCCCGCGAAGCCGATCAGCAGGTAACGCCCGTTCCAGCGCAGCGTCCGCACCGCGGACGCGAACAACACGCCGCCGACCGGATCGAAAACGACATCGACGCGGTCCTTCAGCGCCGAAAAGTCGGGCGCGGCGCGGTCAATCACGAGAGTTTCATCGGCGCCCGCAGCGCGAGCGGCTGCGCATTTCCGTTCATCGGACGCGGCGGCGACCACATGCGCGCCGAGCGCCCTCCCCATCGTGATCGCCGCAAGCCCCATGCCGCCGCCCCCGCCTGTCACCAACAGCGTCTCGCCGCTGACGAGCCGTCCGCGCTCCACGAGTCCGACCCATGCGGTGAGCGCGCCGACCGCGTATGATGCCGCTTCCGCATCCGAGCATCCATTGGGCGCGAGACGCACGCTTTCCGCGCCGAGCGTGATCGCTTCGGCAAGACACCCGGAACGCGCCCCGACGACAACACGTTGCCCCACCCGCGTTTTATCGACGCCAGCGCCCGTATCGGTGACGATGCCGACAGCTTCGATGCCCGGGACGAACGGAAGTGCCGGTTTGAACTGATATCCGCCGGCCAGCATCAGGAGATCGGGGAAATTGAGCGCCGCCGCGGACAGCGCAACGCGCACCTCACCCGGCGCGGGAGGCGGCGCGTCAGGCCACGCAACTTCGAACCGCAAACCTGAACGGTCGTTGCTCAGTTGATGGCAGACCCACGCCTTCATCCCGCTCCCTCCCTTCGGCTTTTGACGGCTTGCCCCGGAGGCCGGCGCGAGGGAAGTTCGAAATGGTTTCAGCGTTGTGAGAAGCTCGGCGCGTTCAGCACCTCGAGCTTGATACCGTCGGGGTCTTCGAAGAACACCGCGTAATAATCAGCCGAATATTCGGGATAGAGCGCGGGCGCCTCCAGAATGCGCGTCCCCGCATCGCGGAGCAAGACGTGGATGCGGTCCACCTCTGCCCGGCTATCGACCGACCATGCAAGATGATGGATGCCGGGGGCATAGCGTTCGTGCGCGGGTGCCAATAGCCGCGCCTGCCGCAGCCCGATCGAGGCGAAGCCCTGCGGCGTGCGGATATCCCATTCGCACTCCCCATCGTCGCGCACGCACGTGTAGCCGAGCGCACCGAGCAGCAGCCCATAGACGCGCTTCGAGGCCGCGAGATCGCTCGCGTTCAGGTCGATGTGATGAATGAGGCCGTTCACGGCGGCGCGTCCCTGCAGGAGCCGCCGCCGTACCGGGCTTACTTCTTGCCGAGCGTGAGCCCGCCGAAGCGCTTGTTGAAGCGCGCGACGCGGCCGCCGGTGTCGAGCATCTTCGAGTTGCCGCCGGTCCATGCCGGGTGCGTCGTCGGGTCGATTTCGAGGAGGAGCGTGTCGCCCTCCTTACCCCACGTCGAACGCGTCTGATAGGTCGTCCCGTCGGTCATCTGCACCGTGATGGCGTGATAGTCGGGGTGGATGTTCTGCTTCACGTCTTATGCTCCATCGTCAGCGACTGGTTTCCGACCAGCCGCCAGGAAAGCGGGGCCAATAGCCGACGCCGCGCAGACTTGCAAGCCATGCGACAAGGGCTTATGGCCGCCTCGTGACGTGGTGCCCCGGCAACGGGGATAAAAGGGAAGCCGGTCAAAAACCGGCGCTGTGCCCGCAACTGTAGGCGGATAGCCTGCATGTCGAAATGCCACTGGACGCGCCGAAGGGCGGGACCGGGAAGGCGACATGCAAGGCGATGACCCGCGAGTCAGGAAACCTGCCATGTCTGTCGTCCACGCCCGGCCGGGTCCAGCCGATCGCGTGCGAGCAGTCATGCCCGCTGTGACGATGTGTAAACATAGTCATGGAGGTTATTATGATTGCTGTATTTCTTCTTTCCGCCGCGGCCATTGTCGATGACGGCACACTGGTCGTTTCCGCCGCGCGCGAACCCATTGCATATGGCGACACGGGCGGCGCGCTGACCGTGATTGACGGCGCGACGATCGAGGCTGTGGCGGTGCCGCAGCTGGTCGATATTCTCCGCCTGTCGCCCGGCGTTTCCGTCGCCCGTTCCGGCCCGACCGGCGCCCAAACGCAGGTGCGTGTTCGCGGCGCGGAAGCCAACCACACGCTCGTTTTCATCGACGGCATCGCCATGAATGACCCCGCGACCTCCGGCGAGTTCCGCTGGGAAACGCTCGGCTCCGACGGAATCACACGCGCCGAGGTGCTGCGCGGGCCGCAATCGGCACTTTGGGGCTCCGAAGCGATCGGCGGTGTCGTTTCCGTCACCACGGCGGAGCCTTCGGACGGTACGCGCATCTTCGGCAGCGCAGAGTATGGCTCGTTCGGCACGCTTCACGCGGCGGGCGGCGCCGGCATCGGCAGCGAGCGCGGCGGTCTTGTCGTGCAGTCGAGCTGGTACGACACCAAGGGCACCGACAGTTTCGGCGGCGGCATCAAGGAGCGCGACGGCTATGAATCGCTGATGCTCTCCGCGAAAGCCTCGGTAAGGCCGACCGAGAACGGTGAGCTTGGGCTTGTTGTGCGCCACACCAATTCGCTGAGCGAGTTCGACGGCTACAACGCCTTTTTCGTGCGCGACGACACCCTCCATGCGACGCGCATCCGCTCGACCGCGCTGCGCGGCTTCGGGCGCGTGGAGACGTTGGACGGGCGCTGGCGGCACGAACTGTTCGGCAACTTCGTGACCACGGACAATATCAACCGCAATGGCGACAGCTTCCTGAACCGCACCGACGCAGAGGTGTTCGAAACCGGCTACCAGACCGGCATCGACTTCGGCAGCGAAGCCGTCCGGCACCGGGTGACCGGCGCGATCGAATATCGCACACAGCGTTTTGTCGCCGATGATGCCGCCTATTTCGGCGGCACCAACCAGCGCGTCTCGCGTGACCGGACCAGCTTCGTGCTCGATTATGGCCTGAGCGCCGGCGGCCTAACGCTTGGCGCCAGCGTCCGCCGCGACGAGAACGATGCGTTCAAGGACGCGACGACGTGGCGCGCGAACGGCCGCTATACGCTGGAGAACGGCTTCACCGTGCACGCGAGCGCGGGCAAGGGCGTGACCGATCCGACCTTCACCGAAATGTTCGGCTTCTTCCCAGGCAGTTTCGTCGGCAACCCCGATCTGACGCCGGAACGCTCGATTGGCTGGGACGCGGGGGTCGGCTATCGCACGGGCGCCTTTTCGGCGGACGTGACGTGGTTCCAGGCCGATCTCGAGAACGAGGTCATCGGCACCTACGATTCCTCGACCTTCCTCTCCAGCGTCGCCAACGCGACTGGCAAGAGCAAGCGCAAGGGCATCGAAGCGTCGTTCGACTCCAAACCGCTCGACTGGCTGACGCTCGGCGCCAGCTATACGTGGCTGGACACGAAGGAAGCGCAGGTCGCCGGGACCGCGCGTGTTCGCGAAGCGCGCCGCCCGCGCCACAGCGGCAGCTTGCTGGCGACCGCTGATCTGGGTGCAGCCTCCGTGACGTTTGCGGCGAACTATGTGGGCAACCGGAAGGACACGGATTTCGACAGCTTTCCGGCGCGTGTGGTGACCTTGAAGGACTATGTGCTGGCCACGCTCTCGGGCCGTGTGAAGTTGGGGGGTGACTTCGAGTTGACGGGGCGCATCGAAAACCTGTTCGATGCCACCTATGAAGACGCCTTCGGATACCGGACGCAGGGCATCTCCGCATTCGGCGGTATCCGTGTAAAATGGGGCGGCTGATCGCCCTTCTCGGTCTGCTTGCCTTCGTCGCCACGGCGGCGGAGGCAGCAGGGCCCGCGCGCGTGGCTTCGCTCGGGCTTTGTACGGATGAACTGGTTCTGCTCCTCGCCGAGCCTGGACAGCTCGTTTCGATTTCCTTCCTTGGACATGATGCGCGCGAAACACCGCTCGCACCCAAGGCGCATGGCCTGCACAGCAACGATGGACGGTTCAGCTCGGTCGCGCATCTGAAGCCCGACCTCGTCATCACGGGCGGCCCCGTGAATCGCTTCGCCCGCGAGCTTGCCGAGCGGACGGGGGCGCGCGTGATCGACGTACCGCCGCCGCTGACGCTGGCCGAGCTTCGGAACAATGTCCGGACGGTCGCCGCCGCTCTCGGCCAACCGGCGCGCGGCGCGGCGCTGATCGGCTGGATGGACGCAAAACTCGGCGCGGCTCCGGGCAAGGCGCGCGATGCGCTGATGATCGTGGCGGGCGGCCTCACGCCCGATGTTCATTCGATTGCCGCCGAACTGCTTGCCCATGCGGGTATTCGGCAGATGGCGATGCCATCGAGCCGCGTCACGCTGGAGGGGCTGGTGGCCGCGCCGCCCCCGCTCCTTATCCTCAGCCGCTACCGCGCCGATCAATTCTCGCTGCCGCTGGACTGGCTCGGAACCGCGACACGGCTATCGGGGCGCAGGCCCGCGCATGTCGACGGACGGCTCTGGTCTTGCCCAGGGCCGCTCGCGGCGGCAGACGTCGCCCGCCTGCGCAAGGAGACCCGGCCATGAGCGTACGGCGCCTTTGCCTGATCCTCGGCGGCGTGCTGGCTGTCGTGACGGCGGCATCGCTGCTGGTGGGCGATGTGCCGATCATTGATCTTTTCAAGCGCGATCCGGCGCTCGCACACATGCTGATCTTCGAGCTTCGCCTGCCGCGGCTGGTGCTCGCAGCGGCGGCGGGCGGCGCGCTCGGGCTCTGCGGCGCGGCACTTCAGGGCTTGCTGCGGAATCCCCTCGCCTCGCCGGACATTCTCGGCACCTCGGCGGGCGCGGCGCTCGGCGCGGTGGTGGCCGCTTATTTCCTTGGGCTTTCAGGCACACTCGCGATGGCCGGCGGCGGCATCGCGGGGGCGCTGATCGCGCTCGTCCTGCTGCTGGCGCTGGCCGGGCGCGGCGCCTCGTCGGCGACCTTGATCCTTGCCGGCGTTGCGATCTCCGCGCTCGGCGGGGCCATGATGAACCTCGCGCTCGCGCTCGCGCCCTCGCCCTTCGCATTTTACGACATCATGTTCTGGCTGCTCGGCTCGTTCGCCGACCGCAATCTCGGCCACCTGAGCGTCGGCCTTCCCGCCATGCTTGCCGGAAGCCTGCTCGTGCTCTCCGCCGCGCGCGGGCTCGATGCGTTAGCGCTCGGCGAGGACGTTGCGGCGACGCTGGGCCACGACGTGCGCGCGATGCACTGGCGGATCGTCGGCGGCAGCGCGATTGCGGTGGGCGGGGCGGTGGCGGTGGCGGGGATCATCGGCTTTGTCGGCCTGATCGTTCCGCATCTGGTGCGGCCGCTTGTACGGAACCGTCCCGGCCCCGCGCTGTTGCCAAGCGCCATCGCAGGGGCGGCGCTGCTGGTGGCAGCGGACATCGTCACGCGCTTCCCGCTGAACGGCAAAACGCTGCCGATCGGGGTCGTCACCGCGTTGCTGGGGGCGCCGTTCTTCCTTTGGCTGATCCTGTCACGGCGCGGGGTGCCGTCATGAGCGGGCTTGTCGGCAGCGGGATCGTGCGGCCGTTTTTGTCGGGCGCAATCAATATTGCCGTGGCCCCCGGCGAGATCGTCGGGCTGATCGGGCCGAACGGGTCGGGCAAGACGACGCTGCTGCGCGCGCTTGCGGGGCTGACCGCCGGAGACGGTAGCATTACCGTGGGCGGGACGGCGCTTGACGTCATGACGTCATCCGAACGGGCACGGCGGATCGCCTACATGCCTGCCGGGCGGCGCGTGGACTGGCCGATGCGCGCGGATGATATCGTCGCGCTTTCGGGCGTGGATGCGGACCGCGTGGCGGAAACGCTGGCACGGGTCGGCATGTCGGCGTTCGCCGAGCGACGCGTCGATACGCTTTCGACTGGTGAGCGCGCGCGCGTGCTGCTGGCGCGCGTGCTGGCTGGCGCGGCGGACTGGCTGTTGCTCGACGAGCCTACGGCGAACCTCGATCCGGGGCACGAACTGGACGTGCTGGCGCTGCTGCGTGCGGAGGCGGCGTGGGGTGCGGGCGTGCTGGCATCGTTCCACAATCTGACGCTCGCCCAGGCGCACTGCGACCGCTGCGTGCTGATGGCGGGCGGGCGGATCGTTGCGGACGGTCCACCCGGCGTGGTGCTGGCCGAGGCGAACCTTGCCGAGGTTTACGGGATCGCGCGCGACGGCACGGGCTGGCGGCGGAGCGCTTCCTGAACGAGTGACGTCATCCGCGCTACATCGCTTCTCAGCGCCATCGCGACAGGGCTTTGCAGCACGGCGAGCGTGCGCGTGCGGTCGAAGCCCGACAGGCGCCGCTGGACAACGCCGGGCGCCACATAGGACGCCGGCATCACGGTAACACCGAGCCCGGCGGCGACCATGGCGAGCGCCCGCTCCTCCTGCACTGTGCGGTAGGCCAGTGGCGGACGGACCCCGTGGCCGGTGAAATGCCGGCTGACCTCGCTCAGCACCTCGCAGCGGCGGCGGACGACCATCGGCGTGCTGTGCAGCGCGTCAGACGGCACCGGATCCTGTCCTGCAAGCGGATGGCCTTCGGGCATCATCAGCAGGTAAGGCTCCTCCCCCACCACGACCGGCGCATATTTCTCCGTGCCCGTGCGCATCAGTGTCAGCGCCATGTCGACGCGGCCCTGATCGAGGCGGGTGACGAGTTCGGCATCGCTGCCCTCGACGATCTCCAGGCCATTGGCGCCGTCGATGGATTGCCAATCGCGCACCAGCCGCTCGCCGATGCTGGCGGGAACGGTGTGCAGCAGCCCGAGGCGCAGCGCGCGGCGGCGGGCTGGCTCGCCGATCTCGCCGAGCGCGGCGTTGTATTCCTGCATGATGTTGCGCGCGCGCTGGAGAAAGCGGGCGCCCGCCTCGGTCAGTTCCACGCGCCGGGCGGAGCGCAGGAACAGCGAAACACCAAGCTCTCGTTCCAGCTTGGCGACGCCAGCGGAAAGCGTCGGCTGCGTGACGTTCACGCGAGCCGCAGCCGCCGTGAAACTGCCCGTTTCAACGATCGCGAGGAAGTAGCGCAGGAGATAGCCGTCAATCATAGATGCTATCTATGCGAAACCGACAGCGCATTCAATTAAGACCGAATCTTCCTCGCGTGCTATTCCCACCCTGAACGAAGCTGAGGGGATGATCGACCGATGGCCGTAGTCGGCACGCAGGCGAATACTATCGACCCGGAATTCAAAGCCAACGCAGAGGCGATGCAGGCGCTCGTCGCGGACCTGCGCGAGCGCTCGGCGCAGATCGCGCTCGGCGGGAATGCGGACTCGCGTGAGCGCCACACTGCGCGCGGCAAGCTGCTGCCCCGCGAGCGCGTGGAGCGCCTGCTCGACCCAGGCACCGCCTTTCTCGAACTCTCGCTGTTTGCGGGCTATGATGTCTACGAGGACGATATTCCCGCTGCGGGCGTGATCGCAGGCGTCGGCCAGATCGCGGGACGCACCTGCGTGATCGTGTGCAACGATGCCACGGTGAAGGGCGGCACGTATTACCCGCTGACCGTGAAGAAGCACCTGCGCGCGCAGGAAGTCGCGCGGCAGAACCGGCTGCCCTGCGTGTACCTCGTCGATTCCGGCGGCGCGAACCTCCCCAACCAGGACGAGGTTTTCCCCGACCGCGACCACTTCGGGCGCATCTTTTTCAATCAGGCGACGATGTCCGCCGAAGGCATCGCGCAGATCGCGGTGGTGATGGGAAGCTGCACGGCGGGCGGCGCCTATGTGCCCGCCATGTCCGACGAGAGCATCATCGTGCGCAATCAGGGCACGATCTTCCTTGGCGGCCCGCCGCTGGTGAAGGCCGCGACCGGCGAGGAAGTGACGGCGGAGGACCTTGGCGGCGGCGATGTGCATGCGCGCATCTCCGGCGTGGTCGACCATCTGGCCAACGACGACGCGCACGCGCTGTCGATCGCGCGGAACATCGTCGCCACCCTGCCCGCGCCGCGCGCGCCAGAAATCGCCGTGCGGGCGCCAAAGCCGCCGCGCCACGATCCTTCGCAGATCTACGGCCTGGTCCCCGCCGATACGCGGCATCCGGTGGACGTGCGCGAGATCATCGCGCGCGTCGTCGACGACAGCGCGCTCGACGAGTTCAAGGCCCTGTACGGCGAAACACTCGTCACCGGCTTCGCGCATATCGAAGGCTATCCCGTCGGCATCGTCGCCAACAACGGCATCCTGTTTTCGGAAAGCGCGCAGAAGGGCGCGCACTTCATCGAGCTATGCTGCCAGCGCAAGGTGCCGCTGCTGTTCCTGCAGAACATCTCCGGCTTCATGGTCGGCCGGCGCTACGAGAACGAAGGCATCGCGCGGCACGGCGCCAAGATGGTGACGGCGGTTGCCTGCGCCGCGGTACCGAAGTTCACCGTGGTGATCGGCGGCAGCTTCGGCGCGGGCAACTACGGCATGTGCGGCCGCGCCTATTCGCCCCGCTTCCTGTGGATGTGGCCGAACGCGCGCATCTCGGTGATGGGCGGCGAGCAGGCGGCATCGGTGCTCGCTACCGTGAAGCGCGGCGGCTTCAAGACCAAGGCCGAGGAAGAGGCGTTCAAGGCGCCGATCCGCGACCAGTACGAGAAACAGGGTCATCCCTATTACGCCAGCGCGCGCCTGTGGGACGACGGCATCATCGATCCCGCGGACACGCGCACGGTGGTGGCGCTCGGCCTCGCCGCATCGCTGAACGCGCCGGTGCCCGAGACCCGCTTCGGCACGTTCCGGATGTGAGGCGGCGATGAACGACACCACCGCCTCCGACACACTCCACTTCACGCTCGACGAGCACAACGTCGCGCGCGTCACGCTCAACCGCCCCGAGCGCCACAACGCCTTCAACGCCGAGTTGATCGGCGCGCTGAAGGACACGTTCGATGCCATCGGCAAGATGGATGGCGTGCGTGCCGTCGTGCTTTCGGGCGAAGGCAAGAGCTTCTCGGCGGGCGCGGACCTTGAATATATGCGCGCCGCTGGAGGGTGGAGCGAGGTTGAGAACGTCGCCGACGGGCAGCGGCTTTCGGACATGCTCGCCAGCATCGCCGCCTGCCCGGTGCCGGTGATCGCCATCGCCAAGGGCAATATTTTCGGCGGCGGCGTCGGGCTCGTTGCCTGCGCAGACATGGTTGTCGGCATCGACGGCGTGAAGTTCCGGCTTTCCGAAGTGCGCCTCGGCCTCACGCCCGCTACGATTTCCCCCTTCGTGATCGCCGCCATCGGGGCGCGTCAGGCGAAGCGCTGGTTCACCACCGCCGAACTGTTCGGCCTTCCCGAAGCGCGCGAGATGGGGCTGGTGCATGTCGGCGTCGCGGATCTTCACGCCGCCGACGCGCAGGTCGACGCTTGGGTGGATGCCATTCTTGAAGCTGCGCCGGGGGCGGTGATCGACGCCAAGGCGCTCGTCACCGATTTCGCGGGGCGCGAGATCACGCCCGAGCTTCGCACCGACAGTGCACGCCGCATCGCGGCGCGGCGCGCGACGGAGGAAGCCGCCGAGGGCCTCACCGCCTTTCTTGAGAAACGCCGGCCATATTGGATGAAGACCGATGCGTAAGCTGCTGATCGCCAACCGGGGCGAAATCGCCCGCCGCATCATCCGCACCGCGCACCGGATGGGCATTGAAACCGTCGCCGTCTATTCGGAAGCCGATGCGGACGCGCCGCACGTGCACGAGGCGGGGCAAGCCGTGCTGATCGGCCCGGCACCGGCTTCGGAATCGTACCTGCTCGTCGACCGGCTGCTCGATGCCGCCGCGCGCACGAATGCAGATGCCGTGCATCCGGGCTATGGCTTTCTATCGGAGAACGCCAAGTTCGCGCTCGCGGTGCGCGATGCTGGGCTGACCTTCGTCGGCCCGCCGGTGAAGGCCATCGATGCGATGGGCCTGAAAGACACCGCCAAGAAGCTGATGAAGACCGCGGGCGTGCCCGTCACCCCCGGCTATCAGGGCGACGACCAGAGCCTCGCACGACTCGAAGCGGCGTCGAAGGCGGTCGGCTATCCACTCCTCATCAAGGCGGTTGCAGGCGGCGGCGGCAAGGGGATGCGGCGGGTCGATGATCCGTCCGAATTCGCCGACGCGCTCGTTGCGGCAAAGCGCGAAGGCGAGAAGTCGTTCGGCAACGACGGCGTTATGATCGAGAAGCTGATCCTGCGTCCCCGCCATGTCGAGGTACAGGTGTTCGCGGACCGGCACGGGAACGCGGTTCACCTGTTCGAGCGCGACTGTTCGCTGCAGCGGCGGCACCAGAAGGTGATCGAGGAAGCCCCCGCACCCGGCCTGTCGGCATCGCTCAGGAAGGCGCTCGGCGCCGCCGCCGTGAAGGCGGCGACGGCGATCGGTTACGAAGGCGCAGGCACGATCGAGTTCATTCTCGACTGCGACGATGTCGACACCACCGGCGACCCGAAGTTCTACTTCATGGAGATGAATACCCGGCTGCAGGTCGAGCACCCGGTGACCGAGTTCATCACCGGCACCGATCTGGTCGAGTGGCAGATCCGCGTCGCACGCGGCGAGAAACTGCCGATGACGCAGGATCAGCTGCGCATCGAAGGCCACGCGGTCGAGGCACGGCTCTATGCCGAAGATCCCGAGAGCGGATTCCTGCCATCCACCGGACGCCTGCGGCAGCTCGTGTTCCCCGAAGGCCGCCCCGGCGTGCGCATCGACAGCGGCGTTGTCGAGGGCGGCGAGATCAGCATCCACTACGACCCGATGATCGCCAAGGTGATCGCGCACGGCGCCGACCGGCAGAGCGCCATCGACCGGCTGGTGGGCGCGCTCGACGCCACGATCGTGGAAGGCGTGCGGACGAACCGCGCATTCCTCGCGCGGCTCGTCGATCACGCCGCGTTCCGCGACGGCGACGTGGACACGGGCTTCATCGCCCGCCACGCTGAAAGCCTGAAACCGCCCACCGATATCCCGGACCGTGTGCTCGCACTCGCAGCGCTCACGCGCGTCGGCGGCTATAACCCGCCAAGCGCGCAGACGATGTTCGAGCGCGCGGGTGCCTGGCGCATGAACCTGCCGAGCCGCCGCCACGTCGACCTGTTCCCCGAGGGCGGCGAGAAGCGCGCGCTGAGCCTGACACCCGAAGGCGCGGCGTACCGCATCGACGGCCTCGATGAACCCGTCACCGGCGCACTGTTCTGGACAGGACCGCAGAGCGTGGAAGCCGACCTCGGCGGCGAACTGGTGCGCGCCACCATCGTGGAGCGCGACGGCAGCTTCGAACTGCGTATCGGCGGCCGTGTATTCGTCATCGGAACCTCGGCGCCGGATGCCGAAGCGGCCGAAGGCGGCAGCGGACGCATCACCGCGCCGATGCCGGGCCGAGTGCTCGCCGTGTTCGTGAAGCCCGGCGACAAGGTGGAGGCCGGCGCGCGCCTGCTCGTGCTGGAAGCGATGAAAATGGAAAACCGCATGACCGCGCCGGTTTCGGGCACGGTCGCGAAGGTGGGCGTGGCGGAGGGCGATCAGGTCGCCGAAGGCACGCTGCTGGTTGAAATCGAAAGCGAGGACCAATGAGCCTGTCCCTTATGAACTTCGCCCACGGCGAAACCATCGACATGCTGCGCGAGAGCGTACGTGCGTTCGCGCAGGACAAGATCGCACCGCGCGCCGCTGCTATCGACGCCGAGAACAAGTTCCCGCGCGACCTGTGGCCCGAACTCGGCGCGCTCGGCCTCCACGGCATCACCGTGTCGGAAGAAGACGGCGGCGCCGGGCTCGGCTACCTCGCGCACGTGGTGGCGATGGAAGAGATCAGCCGCGCGTCGGCCTCCGTGGGTCTCAGCTACGGCGCCCATTCCAACCTCTGCATCAACCAGCTGAAGCGCTGGGGCACGGCTGAGCAGAAGGCGAAGTACCTGCCGAAGCTGATCTCGGGCGAACATGTCGGCAGCCTTGCCATGTCCGAGCCGGGATCGGGTTCCGACGTCGTGTCGATGCGCCTGAAGGCTGAGCGCAGGAACGACTGCTATGTCCTGAACGGCAATAAGATGTGGATCACCAACGGACCGGAGGCGGATACGCTGATCGTCTACGCCAAGACCGACATGGACGCAGGCCCGCGCGGCATCACCGCCTTCCTCATCGAGCGGGGCTTCAAGGGCTTCTCGACCGCGCAGAAGCTCGACAAGCTCGGGATGCGCGGCTCGGACACGTGCGAACTGGTGTTCGAGGACTGCGAAGTGCCCTACGAGAATGTGCTTGGGCAGGAGGGCAAGGGCGTGAACGTCCTCATGTCCGGCCTCGATTACGAACGCGTCGTGCTCTCGGGCGGCCCGCTCGGCATCATGGCGGCGTGCATGGACGTGACCGTGCCTTATGTTCACGAGCGCAAGCAGTTCGGCCAGCCGATCGGCACTTTCCAGCTGATGCAGGGCAAGATCGCCGACATGTACGTGACGTTCTCCACGGCGCGGTCCTACGTTTATGCGGTCGCGCAGGCGTGCGACCGGGGCGAGACGACGCGCAAGGACGCGGCGGGCTGCATCCTCTATTCCGCGGAGAAGGCGACATGGATGGCGCTCGAAGCGCTTCAGGCGCTTGGCGGCAACGGCTACATCAACGAATATCCGACCGGACGCCTGCTGCGCGACGCCAAGCTCTATGAGATCGGCGCGGGCACGAGCGAAATCCGCCGTTACCTCATCGGCCGCGAGCTGTTCGAGGAAACCGCCTGACCTGAAAGGACCGCCGATGCGCCGACTGCTGCCGTTTCTCCTGATGATGATCGCGGCACCGGCGCTGGCCGAGACGCCCGAAGGACGGCTTGCGGCGGCGGGGCATAGCCTGCCGCCCGCGCCGAAACCCGCGGCGACCTATGTCACGTCGGTCGAGACCGGGAACCTGCTGTTCCTCTCGGGCCATATCGACTGCATCGGTGGCGGCAAGCGCGGCAAGGTGGGCGCAGACGTGACGCTCGATGAAGGCAAGGCCGAGGCGCAGCGCGTCGGCCTCTGTATGCTCGCGACGATCAAGGACGCGCTCGGCGGCGACCTTTCGCGCGTGAAGCGCTTCGTGCGCATCCTCGGCATGGTCAACAGCGCGCCCGACTTCACGCAGCAGCCGCAAGTCATCAACGGCTTTTCGGAGCTGATGAAGACAGCGTTCGGCGACGCGGGGCTCGCCGCGCGCTCGGCCGTCGGCGTCGCCTCGCTCCCGGCGGGCTATGCGGTCGAGATCGAGGCGACCATCGAAATCGCGCGCTGATGCGCATTCTGGGCGCCGTGCTCGCAGGCGGTGAAAGTCGCCGCTTCGGCAGCGACAAGGCCGAGGCGCTGCTGGATGGCAAGCGCCTGATCGACCATGCCACCGCCAGCATCGCGCCTTTCT
Organism: Sphingosinicella sp.; assembly: GCF_013911755.1. Lineage (GTDB taxonomy): Bacteria > Pseudomonadota > Alphaproteobacteria > Sphingomonadales > Sphingomonadaceae > Sphingosinicella. The sequence continues at coordinate 89,358 of NZ_JACESP010000002.1, read as the reverse complement.
GTGAAACCGTGGTCATCGTTGGGCGCGAGGGCGGCGTGCCGGATCGCCCTGCCCCCGGCCTCGGGCCGCTCGGCGGGCTGTGCGGTGCGCTTGCTTATGGCGCCGAACATAGTTTCGATGCCGTGCTGACGACGGCGTGCGATGTGCCGGAACTGCCCGAAGCGCTGGTCGAAACGCTGCTCAAAGCGCAGCCCACCGTGGTCGCTGACCTACCGGTGGTCGGGTTCTGGCCGAGCGCACTCGCCAAACCGCTCGCAAACTATCTCGAAAGCGGATCGCCGCGCGCCATGTGGGCTTGGTGCGAAACCGTGGGCGCTAGGATGCTGGAATGGCCGGAGCCGATCCGGAACATCAATCGGCCAGATGATCTACGCTGAGGGCGGGTCCGCGATCATTGCGGTGAAGCTGCATTCCGCCGCGACCTTGCCGCCGACGATGCTGGCGACGCCGTTGAACTTGCAGACCCTTGAACGGCGCTGCACAAACTCGACATCAAGGTTCAGCAGGCAGCCCGGCTCGACCGGCTGACGGAACTTGGCGTTTTCGATTGCCATGAAATAGACGAGCTTGCCGAGCGCCTCGTCACCGAGCGACTTCATCGCCAGCACGCCCGCGGTCTGCGCGAGCGCCTCGACGATCAGCACGCCGGGCATGATCGGGCGCTGCGGGAAGTGGCCCTGGAAGAACGGTTCGTTGATCGTGACCGCCTTGATGCCCCGCGCGCGCTCGTTCGGCACGAAATCGACCACGCGGTCGACGAGCAGCATGGGATAGCGGTGCGGGAGCAGTGCCATCACTGCTCCCACCTCGATCGCGTCGAAGCTTTCGCCCCCTGACAAGATGCGCGCCGCTTACTTCTTGGGCGCGGCGGCCGGAGCGGCCGGCGGGTTCACGTTGACGCGCGGCAGCGCGGCGTTGAGGCGCGTCATCACCTCGTTCGTGACATCGAGCGACTGCGCCGTAGCGAGCGTCACGTCGCGGTCGAGCGCAAGGCTGGCGCCCTTTTCGCGCATCACGGCCGTGATGATCGGGTTCACCGCTTCGAGGATCTGCTGGCGCACGTACTGCACGGAGCGGGCATAATCCTGCTCCTTTCCGCGCACTTCGTTCTCGGCGGTCACCTGGCGCTGCTGAAGCTCTTTGGCTTTCGCCTGGAACGCTTCCTTCGCCATCGACGGCTGCGCCTTCTGCAGGCTCTCGTACTCGCCGCGGAACTGGTCGCCGAGCGTCTTGGCGCGCGCCTGGACGCTTTCGAACTTCGCCTTCAGTTGCGGTTCGGCGCTCTTCGAAGCGGCCGATTCAGCGGCGATGCGGCCCATGTCGACAACGACGATCGGCGGCGCGGCCTGTGCCAGAGCAACGGTCGGAAGCGCCGTGAACGCGAGAGCGCCGGCGATAAGGGCGCGGGTAAGCATTTTCATCAGAATTGGGTCCCTACGTTGAATTGGAACAATTTGGTGTCATCGCCATCCTGTTTGACGAGTGCCTTGGCAACGTCAATACGGAACGGGCCGAATGGAGAGTTCCAGTTGACGCCGAAGCCAACAGCGACACGCGGCTTCCAAGTGTCGCCCAGGTAGAATTCCTTGAAGCCGAGTTGATACGTCGGATCACCGTTGGCATCGACGCCGGTCTGAATTTGCCGGATATCCTGCAGGTCCGTAGCCGGATTGAAATCCGTGTTCCACAGCGCGCCGACATCGACAAACACCGACGGACGCAGGCCCATCTCCGCCGCCCCTGCGCTGAGCGGGATCTGGACCTCGGCGCGTACCTGATAATAGGTTTCACCGCCGATCGAGTCATCCTGCCTCTGGTTACTCTCAGCGCCGAGAACATAATCCAGCGGATTGCTCGAGTTCGTGGGGTTCGTGTAGGCTTGACGGATCACACGCGGGCCGATGCCGCGGATGTCGAAGCCGCGCATACGCGGTTCGCCCAGGAAGAAGCGGTCCGTGAGGCGGATGTTGTCGCCGCCCCAGCCGAATATGTAGCCGGCTTCGAGCCCGAGGTTCAGGATGAAACCGCTGCCGAACAGGCGCCAGTATTTGTCGGCGTTGAGGCGCGAGCGCACGTATTGCACGCTGCCGCCGACGCCCGCGATGTCCTGGCTGATCATGAAGCGGTGGCCCGCGCTCGGCCGGATCGCATTGTTGCGCGTGTCGTAGGCGATCGAGTAGCCGAGCGACGAGGTTGTACGCTTGCCGACCGCATCGCAGAGGAAGCGACCCGCGCGCAGGGGATCGCAGACGCCGTTCGTATAGAATGTTCTCTCATCGAGCGACACGTCGTCGTAGCTCAGACCGTAGCGGAACGACGCCGACCAGAACTCGGTGATCGGGAAGCCCGTGCGGATCTGGAAGCCGGTCGTCGACTGCTCGTAGGTGGTGTCGCGGTCGCCGTTTCCGAGGAAGCGGAAGCTGTTGTAATCGCGCCGGAAGATGTCGCCGCCGAGTGCGAGGTTGCGACCGAACAGGTACGGTTCGGTGAAGCCGATTTCCGCCGACTGCGAATATTTGGACCAGTTGACCGAGGCGCGCAGCTCCTGGCCCATGCCGCGGAAGTTGCGCTGCCGGATCGACAGGTTGACGAGGAAGTTCTCGAGGCTCGAATAGCCCGCCGAAACCTGAAGTTCGCCGGTCGCCTGCTCCTCGAGGTTGGCTTCGAGGATCACCTTGTCCGGCCCCGAGCCCTGCTTTTGCTGGATTTCCAGGTTTTCCTGGAAATAGCCGAGGCTCTGGATGCGGTCGCGCGAGCGCTTCACGCGGAAGCTGTTGAAGGCATCGCCTTCCGCAAGACGGAACTCGCGGCGGATCACGTGGTCCTTGGTGATCGTGTTGCCGTTGATCTCGACACGCTCGACATAGACGCGCGGCGTTTCGTTGATGACGAACGTCACCCCCATCTCGCGCTTTTCCTTGTCGCGGTTGAAGCGGGGGTTGATGTCGGCAAACGCGTAGCCGAGGAGGCCGACCGATTCCGACAGGCTCGTCACCGTGTCCTCGATCTCCTTGGCGTTGTACCAGTCGCCCTGCTTCATCGGAAGCATGCGCTTGAAGTTCTCTTCCTTGATGTCGCGGATCTGGCTTTCAAGGTCGACCTCGCCGAACTTGTAGCGCTCGCCTTCCTCCACCACGTAGGTGATGATGAAGTCCTTGCGGTCCGGCGTCAGCTCGGCGACCGACGAAACCACGCGGAAGTCCGCATAGCCCTGCGTCAGGTAATATTGGCGCAGCTTCTGCTGGTCATAGGCCGAACGATCAGGGTCGTACGTGTCGTTCGAGGTGAAGAACTTGTACCACTTGGCTTCCTTGGTGGCCATTTCGCCGCGCAGGTCGCCGTCCGAGAACTTGGTGTTGCCGACGATGTTGATGCGGCGAACCTTGGACTTCGGCCCCTCGTCGATCTCGAACACCACGTCGACGCGGTTCTGGTCGAGCTGGACGATCTTCGGCTCGACGGCGGCGGCGAAGCGGCCCTGGCGCCGGTAGAGCTCAAGGATGCGGGCGACGTCCGCGCGCGCCTTGGAGCGCGTGAAGATCTGGCGCGGCGCGAGCTTGATCTCGTCCTTGAACTTCTCGTCCTTCACGCGCTTGTTGCCTTCAAGCACGATGCGGTTGACGACGGGGTTCTCGCGCACATCGACGATCAGCTCGCCTTGCCGGTCGCGGATCGTCACGTCGGCGAAGAGCTCGGTCGCGTAGAGGTCCTTCAGCGCGCGGTCGAGTCGGTTGCGGTCGTAGCTGTCGCCCGCCGACAGACCCACGTACGAACGCACCGTTTCCGGCTCCAGGCGTTCCGCGCCGCGGATCGTGATCGAACGCACCGTGCCGGACTGCTCGGCGACAGCCGCAGGCGCCGAAGGCGCGGCTTCCGCAGGCTGCGCGTCCTGCGCCAGCGCGGGCTGCGAGAGGCCGAGCGCACTGCCGAGGAGCAGCGCGGAGACCCAGTTACGATGCATGGCGGCCGGCATCAGCGTCTGTTGGCCCACAGGTTCCCCACTCTCGTTCAAATCTTTAGGCCGCATCTCAGCCGATTAGCCCGGCGACATGCTTGAACACGCCAAAAGATGCAAGGTCGTTCCAGGTCACGATCAGCATGAAGGAGATAAGAAGTGCAAAGCCGGTCATGAATGCCCACTCCTGCACCTGCGGCGGAATCGGCTTCCGGCGCACGGCCTCCGCCGCGTAAATCGCAAGGTGCCCCCCGTCCAGCATCGGGATGGGAAGCAGGTTGATGAAGCCGAGGTTGATCGAGACGAGGGCCATCAGGTTCACGAAGGCCTCGATGCCCATTGTGCCCGCCTGCCCTGAAACCTCGGCGATCTTGAGCGGCCCGCCAAGCTCCTTCATGGAGCGGCGACCGGTGATGATCTGGACGAGGCCCTCCACCATCATGCCTGTGGTGTCGAACACGGCTTCGGTGCCGTACCAGAGCGCTTCCACCGGCCCGCGCTCGATAACGCCGCGCTCCTGACCGATGAGGCCGATGCGGGGGATCTTGAAGGTCTTGCCGAAGCGGTCCTTCTCTTCGATCAGGTCGGGGGTCAGCACGATGTTGCGCACGGCGCCGGCGCGCTCAAAATCGACCGAAACGGGCGTGCCGGGATTGATCATCACCACCCCGATGATGTCCTCGAAACGCTCGATCGCCTTGCCGTCCACCTTCAGGATGCGGTCGCCGGGGGCAAGGCCCGCGCGGTCCGCCGCAGATTCCGTCACGATGTTCGAAACCACCGGCGAGGTGTAGCTCTGGCCGTAGATGGCGATGAAGGTCGCGAAGATCAGGATCGCCGCCGCGAAGTTCACGAACGGCCCCGCCGAGACGATGATCGCGCGCTGCCAGAGCGGCTTGAAGGCGAACAGGAACGGCTTTTCGGCCGGATCGACGCGCGCCGCCTCCTGCGGCATACTCGCGGCGTTGGCGTCGCCGGTGAACTTCACATAGCCGCCGAGCGGCAGCCAGCCGACCTTCCAGCGCTCTCCACGCCGGTTCGTCCAGCCGAAGATCTCGCGGCCGAAGCCGATCGAGAAGCTGTCCACCGCCGTGTTGAACATGCGCCCCGCGAGGTAGTGGCCCATCTCGTGGATGAACACGAGCGGGCTGATCATCGCCACGAACATCAGGATCGTGAACAGGATCCCCGGGGACGGCAGGATTTCCATCAGTGTGCGCGACCTCTTATGTGCGTCTCGCCGACACGCCGCGCCTCGCTGTCGCAGGCCAGCACGTCATCGAGCGATTCGACGGCGTGACCGCCGACAGCTTCCATCGTTTGCTCCACAATCGCGGCAATATCGAGGAAGCCGATTCGACCCTCCAGAAATGCCGCGACCGCCACTTCATTGGCGGCGTTTAACACTGTGGGACATGAACCGCCGCTGACAAGCGCCTCGCGCGCAAGGCGGAGCGCCGGGAAACGGGCAGGATCAGGCGCCTCGAAATCGAGCCGCGCGACCTGCGCGAGATCGAGCCGTGCGCACGGCGTCGCCATCCGGTCCGGCCACGAGAGCGCATAGGCAATGGGAATCCGCATATCGGGCGACCCGAGCTGCGCGAGCATCGAGCCATCGACATACTCGACAAAGCTGTGAACCACCGACTGTGGGTGCACGATGACGTCCAGCTGCCTCTCCTCCACCGGGAACAGGTGATACGCTTCGATGAGCTCCAATCCCTTGTTCATCAGCGTGGCGGAATCGACCGAAATCTTGGCGCCCATCGACCACACGGGATGCGCGACGGCCTGCGTCGGCGTCATGGCGGCCATCTCGGAAAGGCTGCGCGTACGGAACGGTCCCCCGCTCGCCGTAAGGATGATGCGTGCGACGCGTTCAGGGTTTTCGAAGTCGAAGACCTGGTGGATGGCGTTATGCTCGGAATCGACGGGCAGCAGACGCGCGCCGCTCAGCTTTGCGCGCGCATTCACCAGTTCGCCGGCACAAACGAGCGTCTCCTTGTTGGCGAACGCCACGCACGCGCCCCGCTCGACGGCACGCAGCGTCGGAGGGAGCCCCGCGGCGCCGACAATCGCCGCCATGACGATGTCGCTGGGCACGTCGGCGGCATCGCTGAGCGCCCGCGCACCTGCGGCCGCTTCGATCTCCGAGCCTGCGAGCGCATCCTTGAGGTCGGCGTAGGCATCGTCGTCTGCGACGACCGCCATGCGGGCGCCGAGGCGGCGCGCTTCGGCAGCAAGGCCACGGACATCGCGGTTCGCGGTGAGCACGTCGACCGACCAGCGCTCCGGTTCCCGCGCCACGAGGTCGATCGTCGAACGGCCGACCGAACCGGTGGCGCCGAAAATGCTGATCGTGCGCGCCGTCATCGCGTGAGGCCAATGGCGAAGGCCACGAGCACGCTCACCGGCACGACGCCGTCCAGCCTGTCCATCATGCCGCCGTGCCCGGGGAGGATGCTGCCGGAATCCTTCACGCCCGCGCGGCGTTTCAGGTGACTTTCGAAAAAGTCCCCGACCTGCGCCGCGACGGCAAGCACCGCGCCGAGCGCTGCCGCGAACAGGGGTTCGAGCGCGAGGCCGAACTGGCGGGAAAGCAGCCACGCGGTGAGCGCCGCGGCGACCATGCCGCCGCCAAGCCCAGCCCACGTTTTCGAAGGACTGATGCGCGGGGCGATCTTGGGTCCACCGATGGTGCGGCCCGAAAAATAGGCGGCGATGTCGGTCGCCCAGACGATCGCCAGCGTCCAGATCACAAGCTGTGCGCCGAGCGGCTCCGCGCGCAGCCAGACGAGCGCGATACCCGGAAATGCCGCATAAAGCACACCCCATGCCGCAATGCGGGCAAGGAAGAACAGGCTCGCCGCCGTCACGCCGACGAGCAGCAGCGCATAAGCGAGGTAGCCGAGGTGCGTGAACAGCACCGCCCCGGCAAGCGCGAACATGCCGGCCAGCCGAACTGTGCGGCCGGCGCGGTGCATCGCGCACCATTCGCCGTAGATGAGCAGCACGACGACGGCGACGAGCAGCGCGAAAGCGACGCCGCCAAGCCACACGGCGCCGAGCGCAAGCGCGATGAGTGCGATACCGACAAGGATGCGCGGCAAGAGATCGCCGTAGCGCGACCCCGGCTTCACGGCAGGCTCAGAGCCCGCCATAGCGCCGTTCGCGCGCACCGAACGCCTCGACGGCGCGGCGCAGCGACTCGCCGTCGAAATCCGGCCAGTATTGCTCGGTGAACACCAGTTCCGCGTATGCCGCCTGCCACATCAGGAAGTTCGAGAGGCGCTGCTCGCCCGAGGTGCGGATCACGAGGTCTAGCTGCGGGAGCTCGGCAGTATCGAGCCGGGCCGTGATGTCCGCGGGCGTCACGTCATCCGGTGCCATGCGTCCGGCGGCGACGTCGCGGGCGATGCTGCGCACGGCGCGCGTGATCTCATCCTGCGAACCGTAGTTGAGCGCAATGACGAGGCGTAGCTTGCGATTGCCCGCTGTTCGCGTCTTCGCACCTTCAAGCAGCGCAAGAATATCCGGTGACAGGCGGCTGTAATCACCGATGAAGCTGAGCCGCACGCCGTTCCGGTCCAGCTCCGCGATCTCGCTCAGCAGATACTGCTTGAGCAGACCCATCAGATAGCCGACCTCGTCCTCCGGCCGCTTCCAGTTTTCCGAGGAGAAGGCGTAGAGCGTAAGCACCTCGACGCCGAGATCGGGCGCCGCCTCGACAACCTTGCGCACCGCTTCGACGCCGGACTTGTGCCCGGCGATGCGCGGCAGGCGGCGCGCCTTTGCCCAGCGGCCGTTGCCGTCCATGATGATGCCGACATGGCGCGGCCCCACGGACTCCTGTCCACTGCCCGCAAGCGCGGCTGGCGGAACGGCGGGCGATGTCACTGGCCGAGGATTTCCTTTTCCTTGGCGGCGCAGATGCTGTCCACATCGGCGATCGCCTTGTCGGTCAGCTTCTGGACTTCGGTTTCGAGGCGCTTTTCCTCGTCCTTGCCGATCTCGCCCTTCTTTTCAGAGGCCTTCAGCGCGTCCATGCCGTCGCGGCGGACGTTGCGGACAGCGATCTTCGCCTTCTCGCCGTACTGGGAGGCGAGCTTGGCGAGTTCTTTGCGGCGTTCCTCGGTGAGGTCGGGGATCGGCAGGCGCAGCGTCTGGCCGTCGACAATGGGGTTGAGGCCGAGGCCGGCGGCGCGGATCGCCTTTTCGACCGGCTGCACGTTGCTGCGGTCCCACACCTGCACGGCGAGCATTCGCGCCTCGGGCGCCGTCACCGTCGCGACCTGATTGAGCGGCATGTGCGCGCCGTAAACCTCGACGTTCACGGGGTCGAGCAGCGACGTGGAGGCGCGGCCCGTGCGCAGGCCGCCGAGATCGTGCTTCAGCGCGTCGAGTGCGCCTGCCATGCGGCGTTCGATATCAGCCTTGTTATAGCTCATGCTCAGTCCCTTCGGATCTATTGGTTGCGCACGATCGTGGAGACGCCTTCGCCCGCAAGAACCCGCGCAAGGTTGCCGTGTTCCCGGATATTGAAGACGACGATCGGAATGGCGTTCTCACGGCAGATCGCGACGGCGGACGCGTCCATCACCTTGAGATTGTCGGCGAGCACCTTGTCGTAGCTGAGCGACTCATAGCGCGTCGCGCTTTTGTCCTTCTTCGGATCGGCGTTGTAGACGCCGTCGACGCTGGTGCCCTTGAACAGTGCGTCGCACTGCATTTCCGCCGCACGCAGCGCAGCGGCGGTATCGGTGGTGAAATAGGGATTGCCGGTGCCCGCCGCGAAAATGACGATCCGGCCCTTTTCCATGTGCCGCACGGCGCGGCGGCGGATGTAGGGCTCGCAGACGCTGGACATCGGGATCGCGGACTGGACGCGCGTATCGACGCCCATGCGTTCGAGGCTGTTCTGCACGGCGAGCGCGTTCATCACGGTCGCGAGCATCCCCATGTAGTCGGCGCTCGCACGGTCGAAGCCCTGCTCGGCCGCCGCGAGGCCGCGGAAGATGTTGCCGCCGCCAACAACGAGGCAAAGCTCGAATCCGGCTTCCTTGGCGATGCGGACTTCATCGGCAACGCGGTTGACGGTGACGGTATCGATGCCGAACGTCTGGTCGCCCATAAGCGCCTCGCCCGACAGTTTCAGAAGAATGCGCTTGAACGGCTTCGATGACATACGTTTTGTCGCGCCTCCCGATACGCGGGGCGCACCTTAGTTGGCCGGCGGGGGGCGGACAAGCGCCGCCACCCCGCGTCCGGCTGAAATTTTAACGGCCGACGGCGGCGGCGACTTCCGCCGCGAAATCGGTCTCTTCCTTCTCGATGCCCTCGCCGAGCTGGAAGCGCACGAACTCGGCGATCTTCACCGGCGTGCCGAGGTCTTTCGCAGCCTTGGCGACCACGTCCGAGACCTTGCTCTTGCCATCGATCACGAAGATCTGGCCGAGCAGCGTCGATTCGCCGAGGAACTTGCGGACGCCGCCTTCCACCATCTTCTCGACGATGTCGGCAGGCTTGCCCGACTGCGCGGCCTTCTCGCGGGCGATCGAACGCTCACGATCGACAACCGCCGGGTCAACGCCCGTCTCGTCGAGCGCCAGCGGGTTTGCGGCGGCGATGTGCATGGCGAGCTGCTTACCGAGCGCCTCGAGCTGGGCGGCATCGCCCGTCGATTCGATCGCGACGAGCACGCCGATCTTGCCGAGACCCGGCGCGGCGGCGTTGTGCACGTAAGACGACACGACGCCCGACGAGACCGAAACCTGCGCAATGCGGCGCAGCGACTGGTTTTCGCCGATCTTCGCGATGTTGTCGGTCAGCGCTTCCGAAACCGGCTTGCCGGCGGCGGTGGTCTGCGCGCCGAGCGCGGCGACGTCCGTCGTGCCGCTGGCCAGCGCGAGGTCGGTCACTTCGCGGACGAAGCCCTGGAAAATCTCGTTCTTCGCGACGAAGTCGGTTTCCGAGTTCACCTCGACCGCCGTGCCCTTCGTGCCGCTGGTGGCGACACCGACGAGGCCTTCGGCGGCCGTGCGGCCGGCCTTCTTGGCGGCAGTAGCGAGGCCCTTGGCGCGCAGCCAGTCGACCGCAGCTTCGAAGTCGCCGCCGGTTTCGGTGAGCGCCTTCTTGCTGTCCATCATGCCGGCGCCGGTGCGCTCGCGCAGGTCCTTCACAAGCTGTGCCGTGATCTCGGCCATGTGCTTAATCCCTTCTGTCTTTGAATGAGGCGGGGCGGCTGCCCGTTACGGCGCCGCCCCTTCCGTTTTGTGACACACCGCTCGAAAAGCGGCGTGTGGGGCGTCAGGCGGCGACTTCGGCCTGCGGCTCGGCCGCTGCGCCGAGGTCCGCGCCCAGATCGCGCTGACGGTTCTGGTTGCCGCCGAGAACCGCATCCGCAATCGCGTCGCAGTAAAGGCGGATGGCGCGCGAGGCGTCGTCGTTGCCCGGGATCGGGAACGCGATTCCGCTCGGATCGCTGTTCGTGTCGAGGATCGCGATCACGGGGATGCCAAGCACGTTGGCTTCCTTCACGGCGAGATCTTCCTTGTTCGTGTCGATTACGAACATGACGTCGGGCAGGCCGCCCATGTCGCGGATACCGCCAAGCGAGGCTTCGAACTTGTCGCGCTCGCGCGTCATCTTCAGCACTTCCTTCTTGGTGAGGCCGTGCGTGTCGCCGGCAAGCTGCTCTTCGAGCTGCTTGAACTTGCGGATCGACTGCGAGATCGTCTTCCAGTTGGTGAGCATACCGCCCAGCCAGCGGTGGTTCACGAAGTGCTGACGCGAACGGCGCGCGGCCTCCGCGATCGGCTCCTGCGCCTGGCGCTTGGTGCCGACGAACAGTACCTTGCCGCCGGCCGCAACCGTGGCGCGGACGAATTCGAGCGCACGCGCGAACTGCGGGACGGACTGCGACAGATCGATGATGTGCACGCCATTGCGGTCACCGAAGATGTAAGGCTTCATCTTCGGGTTCCAACGGTGCGTCTGGTGACCAAAGTGGGCGCCAGCTTCCAAAAGCTGCGCCATCGTGACGACGGGTGCCGCCATAATCGTTTCTCCTTCCGGTTTGACCTCGATGCAGGAGGAAGGCAGCAGGCTGCCCACCGGATATGTTCCCGCATCTGTGGAATGCGGCGGCCTTTAGCGCCGCGCGGCGGCAAATGCAAGGGGGCGCCGGATTGTCCGGGGGACGAAAGCGGCGTATTGCGTATCAGGCGCAAAGATCGTCTTGGGAGGACGACATGCTCAAGTCCGCGTTCATTCTCGGCATGGCCGCCACGGCGGCGGGGTCGACGGCTCCCGAGACGGGGCGGGCCGACCGAAACAGTGTGTTCGTACTGTTCAGCGGCGGCGCACCAACGATTCAGATCAACACCGGAACACGCGCCTGTCCCCTCGAAGCGCCGAAAGCATCGTCCGCACGCCGCAGCAAACCGGTGTTCACCATTTACTGACCCGGAGGCGGAGGTCCATGCACGGCGAGGGCCGCGTTGTAGTAGCGCGGGTCGGCGGTCACTTCGCGGCCCAGCCACGCCGGGCGGATCACGGCCTCATCCTCGTTCTCCAGTTCGCATTCCGCGATCACGAGGCCTGAAAACTCGCCTTCGAAAACATCGACTTCCCACAGCCTCCCATCCTCGATGACGTCATATCGCCGTTTGGCGAGCAGCCGCCCGCTGCGCAGCGCGATCAGCGCGCGCGCATCTTCGAGCGGCACATCATATTCGAACTCGTCACGCGAAAGGCCGGAGACCCGGCCCTTGATGGTGAGCCTGCCGCCCGCATCATCGATGACCCGAACGCGCACTGAAGCGTGCTCGCCGCGCGCGATATAGGCCTGCGCCATCGCCCGGCTGCGCACGACGTTCGCGCGCCAGCCGTCTCCCGTCACCAGGAACTTGCGTTCGATCTCCGTCCCCATCAGCCGGCGTCGCGCCAGTCGTCCCACGCGCGCTCCCAGCGGCGGAGGCGGGCCTTGCAGGGTTCTTCGAACAGGACGGCGCCGAGCTTCAGCGCCTCTTTTTCGAGCGACTGCCGTCGTTCGATGGCCGCCTTTTCGAGACGCCTGAGCGCCTTCTCCTTGCGGTCGTGGAGCCGCGCCTCGAGCGCGCAGAGATCGTGCTGTTCGCCAAGAAGATCGCCGAGCCGGCCCAGCATCTCGCCACGCGCGGCGAGGCCTGAATCGATGTCGTGGAGCAGGCGCACCTGAAAGCCGTGGTCCTTGATGTGCTTGCGCCACTCGTGGAAGGCTTCGATATCGCCGCCCGCCGCCTCGGCCATCAGTGCCGTCGCCTTGCGGCAGGTCCGCCGCAAACCCTTGCGAAGCGCGCCGAAACCGTCGCGTTCGAGCCGCCAGTCACCGGACGCCGCCCGCAGCGCGAGGAGCCGTGCGCGCGCATCCTCAAGCACAGCGCCGCGCACGCGCAGAGCCGCCGTTTGCTCATCCGCCTCCAGCGAGGTGCGAAAGGCGGCGAGCGTCTTGCCGCCGCTTTCGCCCGCAACGCTGTCGAACGTCGCGAGCAGCACCTGCGCCTCGCGCACGTCGGCAAGCCTTGCTGCGAGCGTGCGTAGCGCCGCGTTGGCTTCGGAATAGCCGGGAAAGACCGCGCGCAGCAGCCGCAGCAGCGCGCGTATCCGCTTGGTTGCCGTGCGGACGCCGTGGACGCTGCGTTCAAGATCAGCGTCCGCACTCGCCAGCGCCGCAAGCGCGCCGTCAAGCTGCTCGGCCGCGATCCGGCGCAGCGCGGCTTCGATGCCAGCGTCGCCCGGCGCGAAACGATAGGCCATAGGTCGATGTCGCTCCGCCCTTGTTTCAGCACGCTGCTATAGGCGCTTGGCGCACAAAAAAAAACGGCGGACGCAAACTCAATGCGTTCCGCCGTCAGTTTCTCGGTGTGGGTCAGCTCAGGCAATCGACCCAGACCGAAAGCTGCGGGGCCTGTCCATACAGACATCCTCGCGCTGCCAGCCTTGCTTCAGCAAGGGCAGTGCCAGAACATCAATTGTTTTAAATCAATGATTTGCGAATGACGTCACTTTGATGATTCTGTGCCGTCAGCCCCATTTCGGGACAGTCAGCGCAGTCGTCCCGCCACCGCCCACCAGCCCGGATGCCCGGCCGCGATCGCAGCGCGGGCCGCTTCCGCGTCCGCAGCGGCATCAAACAGGGCGAAACAGGTCGCGCCAGAGCCTGACATGCGCGCGAGCGCGGCACCACGCTGATCGAGCGCATCAAGAACCGCGCCGATCACCGGGCACAGCGAAACCGCGGGCGCTTCGAGATCATTGCGCCCCACCAGCGCGGAAGCGAGTGGCGGACCGTCTGCGAGCGCGCCCCGGTCGATGCCGTCCCACGCCGCGAACACGGGTCCGGTCGCGAGCGGTACGCCAGGATTGACGAGCAATACGGCTTTGCCGCGCAGGTCGGCGTCGGCGAGCGTGCAAAGCTGCTCCCCTACTCCGGCGCCGCGCTGTGTGCGGCTGCCGACGCACGCGGGCACGTCTGCACCCAGTGAGGCAGCAATCGCGCACAGTGCCGCCGCGTCGGCATCGATTCCCCAAAAACGGTTGAGAAGGCGCAGCGCCGCCGCTGCGTCCGCCGAGCCCCCGCCGATACCAGAGGCGACCGGCAGCCGCTTGTCGAGCGTGAGCGCCGCGCCCGCCCTCACCCCGTAAGCGCTTGCAAGCGCGCGCGCTGCACGCATCACGAGGTTGCTCTCGTCCGCAGGCAGGCCCGCGCCGAAGGGGCCGCCAATGGCCAGCGTGACGTCATCCGCCACGCGCACGGAGAGAATGTCCCCGAAATCCGCGAATGCGAAGATGGCTTCGATGTCGTGATAGCCGTCCGCGCGGCGCTGCCGCACGTGGAGCGCGAGGTTGATCTTCGCCCAGCCGGTCTCGGCGGCCGCTTCGCCGGTCACTTCTTCGCGGTATCCCTCAGCGCGAGATCGAGGCCGTAGTCGTACTTGGTCTCGAGCGTTCCCTTGCGCTCCGGCGTCGGATCGGCGTCGAGCGCGGCCTTCCAGCGGTGGCGCGCCTCGATACGGCGGCCCACCATCCAGTAGGCATCGCCAAGATGTTCGGTGATGACGGGATCGTCGGCAACCGCCGCGACCGCCTGCTCCAGCGTGGCGGCGGCAGCCGCATATTCGCCAGCCTGATACTGCGCCCAGCCGAGCGAGTCGGTGATGTAGCCGTCTTCCGGCGCGAGGCTGTGCGCCTTTTCGATGAGAAGGCGCGCTTCCGGCTTCGAAAGCCCGCGATCGAGGAGGGCGTAGCCGAGATAGTTCAGCAGTGTCGCATCCGCAGGTTGTAGCCGGATCGCCTCGCGCAGCGACGCCTCCGCCTCGGGCCACTTGCCGCCCTGTTCGAGCGCCGAACCCTTCAGGAAATGCAGTCGCCAGACGATTGCCGGGTCCGCCGGGCCGAGCGTGAGCGCCTTGTCGTAGGCCGCGGCCGCATCGAGGAAACGCTTCGCCGATTGCAGCGCGTCACCATAGCGCGCGAGATCCTCGGCGCGGGCGCCCGGTGCGTTCGCGGCGGTCTCCAGCAGCTGCATCGCTTCGGGCTCGCGGTCGAGCCGCGCGAGGATCGCCGCCTCCTGCCCCAGCGCCATCGCTTTCTCGTCGTCGCTGCCGCGCACCTTGCGAACGGCATCGAGCGCCGCTTCATAACGCTCTGAAGCAGCGAGAAGTTCGGTCGTCAGCAGCCAGCCCGATGCCTGATCGGGGGCAAGCATCGTGGCGATGCGCGCCAGCGTGAGCGCGACCGGAATCGGCCGTTCGCGCGAAAGGTCCGCCGCCATGCGCAGCGCGAGCAGCGCGACGCCCTCGCTGGCGTTTGCAGGAATGCCGACGATCGGCGTGCCTGCCGCAAGCGCGGCCTTCGCCGTCTCGACATCGGTGTGCCCGGCCGACTCCGTCAGCCGCTTCAGTGCCTCCTCAGGCTGCTTTTCGGCCTGCAGCGCGCGCGCTGCGGCGATCCGCATCCGGATGTTGCGGCCACCGTCATCCATGGTCAGTTGGTCATAGATTTCAGCGGCTTCCGCGTAGCGCTTCGCGCGGAACAGCAGATGTGCGCGGTGTTCGAGAACATAGGTGCGCGCGAACCCCTCGAGTTTTTCCGTGTCGAGCTTGCGGATGCCCTCTGCAGTTTTGCCGCGCGCCTCGTCGATCCACGCATCGATGATCGGCACGATGAAGCTGCCGAACCCCGCATCGGTGAGCCGCGCCGTCGCCTCGCGGGCATCGTTCCACTTCCGCGTTTTGATCGCGTTCGCGACGAGCAGCAGCGTAACGCCGCTGTCGAAGCGGTCCTGCCGCGCCAGCCGCTCGCCGACGCCGATGGCAAGCGCCTCGTCGCCCGCCGCGATGGCAAGATCGAAGGTCTGCCGCAGCAGTTGCGGATCGTCGGGCGCATAGGTGAGCGCGCCCGCGAAATAGTCGGCTGCCCGCCCGAGTTCACCGTTCGCGAGCGCGAGGTGGCCCTGCACGTAGCTGCCGTAGTCCGCCTCCTGCGCGGGCATCACAGTCGCCTGCGCCGAGGGCGCCGCGAGCGCGGATGCGAGGAGGAAGGCTACGGCTGCACGCATGGAAACCTCGCTACATATTGGGATAATTGGGACCGCCGCCGCCCTCGGGCGTGACCCAGTTGATGTTCTGCGTCGGATCCTTGATGTCGCAGGTCTTGCAGTGGACGCAGTTCTGCGCGTTGATCTGGAAGCGCGGATTGCCCTCTTCCTCGCCCACGACCTCGTAAACGCCCGCCGGGCAGTAACGCTGCGCGGGCTCGTCGTAGAGCGGCAGGTTGTACGAAATCGGGATCGACGGGTCTTTGAGCTGCAGGTGGACCGGCTGGTCCTCCTCGTGGTTGGTGTTCGACAGGAACACCGAGGAGAGACGATCGAAGGTCAGCACGCCATCAGGCTTGGGGTAATCCGGCTTCTTGCAGTGCTCCTTGCGCCAGAGCTGCTCGTTGTCGGGGTGGTGCTTCATCGTGAACGGCAGATGGATGCCGTACTGTTCGAGCCACATGCTCGCGCCCGCAAGCAGCGTACCGACGAAATTGCCGAATTTTTCAACAAGGGGGAGCGTGTTGCGGACGATGTAGAGTTCCTTCTTCACCCAGCTTTCGTCGTAAGCGACGGTGTAGGCGGAAAGTTCATCCTGCGCGCGTCCGGCGGTGACGGCATCGAATGCAGCGTCCGCAGCCATGATCCCGGTCTTGATCGCGGTATGCGAGCCCTTGATGCGCGGCACGTTGACGAAACCCGCCGCGCAGCCGACGAGCGCACCGCCCGGGAACACCAGCTTCGGCACAGCCTGGTAGCCGCCATCGTTAATCGCACGCGCGCCGTAAGATACGCGGCGGGCGCCCTTGAGCATTTTCGCAATCGCAGGATGCGTCTTCCAGCGCTGCATTTCATGGAAGGGCGAGAGATGCGGGTTCCGGTAATTGAGCCACGTCACGAAGCCGAGCGCAATCTGGTTGTTCGCCTGATGATAGATGAAGCCGCCGCCGTTGGCATCGTCGAGCGGCCAGCCCTGCGTATGGATGACACAGCCCTCATCGTGGTTATCGGGATCGACATCCCACAGCTCTTTTATACCGATTCCATAGACTTGCGGCTCACTGCTCGCATCGAGCGCGAAGCGCTTCTTGAGCTGCTTGGTCAGATGGCCGCGTACTCCCTCCGCAAAGAACGTATACTTCGCATGAAGTTCAAGGCCCGGCTGATACGACGGCTTGTGGCTTCCGTCGCGCGCGATGCCGAAATCGCCGGTAGCCACCCCGCGCACAGCTCCATTCTCGTCGAATAGAACCTCCGAGGCCGGAAAGCCGGGGAAGATCTCAACGCCGAGCGCTTCCGCTTGGGACCCCAGCCAGCGGCAGAGGTTGCCGAGACTGCCAGTATAGCAGCCGTCATTGTCCATGAACGGCGGCAGCAGGATATGCGGGAAGTCGAACTTTCGGTTCTTCGTCAGGATCCAGTGATGGTTGGACGACACCTCGACCGTCATCGGATGACCGTCCATCTCGCGCCAGTCCGGCAGCAGCTCATCAAGGCCGCGCGGATCGAACACCGCGCCCGAAAGGATATGCGCGCCGATCTCCGAGCCCTTTTCGAGCACGCAGACCGAAATCTCCTGCCCTGCCGCCTGCGCGCGCTGCTTCAGCCGGATCGCCGACGCGAGACCCGCCGGTCCGCCGCCGACAATGACGACGTCATAGGCCATCGATTCGCGTTCGCTCATGGCTTCCTTCCCTTTCCCCCGTTTGCAACTCTAGCCGTGCGCCTTATGGCATACGACACAATAATGGTTTTGGCGGGTTTGATAGGTCGCAAGGCCGAGCTTGGCCAGAGCGGATTGAAGAGTTGAGGAACATGCGAGTGTTGGAGGGGAGCGAGCGCGACGAACTGCTTGCCACGCTCGGCTGGTGGGTCGAGGCGGGCGTGGATACGCTCGTCGACGCGTCCCCGCGCGACTGGCGCACGCCGCCGCCGCGCGCCACGATTCGCGAGATCCCCGCGTCCTTACCCGAGCCGGAGCTTGTGCTACGTACCGGCACAGCAAGCCCGCCGGCGACCGTCACGGCCACGACAATCGGCGAACTGCGCCACGCGGTCGAAATCTTCGAAGGCTGCCCGCTGCGCACCGGGAACGTCAGCACGGTCTTCGCGGACGGCAATCCGGAGGCCGACCTAATGCTAATCGGTGAAGCGCCCGGCGCGCAGGAAGATCGCATGGGCTTGCCCTTCGTGGGGCCTGCTGGCCAGCTTCTCGACCGGATGCTCGCGGCGATCGGCCGCAACCGCACGACCGCCTACATCACGAATGTCACCTTTTGGCGGCCGCCCGGCAATCGCACGCCGACCCCCGCGGAGGTGGAGACGACGATGCCGTTCGTGCGCCGCCACATCGCGCTCGTGCGCCCGAAGGTGATCGTCGCGCTCGGTGCCTGCGCGGCGCGCGCGCTGACGGGTGACGTCACCGGGATCATGCGGCTGCGCGGCCAATGGCGTACGATTTCCGTGGAAGGCACGGACTTTCCGATCCTGCCGACGCTGCACCCCGCATTCCTGCTGCGCCAGCCGGAAGCGAAGCGCCTGGCGTGGGCCGATCTCCTCGCCGTGAAAGCCAAGCTCGATGCCGATTGACGAAAGCCTGCCCTTCCTTCCGGTCCGTATCGCCGTGCTTACCATCTCCGACACGCGCAGCCTCACCGACGATCGTTCGGGGGCTACGCTCGTTGAGCGGCTGGAGGGTGCCGGGCACGTGCTCGCGGCACGCGAAATCGTGAAGGATGACGTCGGGACTATCGTCGAACAGCTCGCGGCATGGATCGATGACCCCGAGATCGACTGCGTGATCACCACGGGCGGCACCGGCGTCACTGGCCGCGACGTCACGCCCGAAGCACTTGCCGAGGTCTGCGAGAAGGACATCCCCGGCTTCGGCGAACTGTTCCGCTGGCTCAGCTTCCAGTCGATCGGCACGTCCACCGTGCAGTCGCGCGCCACAGCAGGCGTTGCACGCGGTACCTACATCTTCGCCCTGCCCGGCTCGACCGGCGCAGTGAAGGATGGCTGGGACGGCATTCTTGCAGCGCAGCTCGACAGCCGCCACCGCCCCTGCAACTTCGTGGAACTGATGCCGAGGCTGCGGGAGCGCTAGTCGCTCTTCACCGCAGCAAGCTCGTGCCCTTCGAGATCGACGAAGTGGAAGCGGCGACCGCCGGGGAACGGGAAAATGTCGAGGCTGATTATACCGCCTGCTGCAATCACGGCTTCCCGTGCCGCTTCCAGGTCGTCGACTTCTATCACCGGCAGCACATGCGCGGTTACGTGTTCGCCCGTGCCGTTGAAGCCGATGTCCGTGTCGCCTGTTACCGTCGCGGCATAATCCGGCCCGAAGTCGTTGATCTTGAATCCGAACACGCCCGCGTAAAAGCGTTTGGCCTTCGCGATATCGCGCGTCGGCAGTTCCACGTAGTTGAAGCGCGCCATCTCCATTCCTCTCATTGTTCTTGATTTGTTCTTAACCTGCGCGCATAATTTGTCAATGTCGAGACGCGTCAACGCCGCGCGCGGCGCAACCCTGAACACAACCAGCACCCGCTTCGACGATCTGGCGCGTGAGGCGGACGGCGATTGGCTGGACTCAGTGGCCGAGGACGACCTGCCATCGTTCCGCACCGAGATCAGCTATGAAACACCGCGCACCGCGATCACGCGCAACACCTCGCCCGACCTCTCCTTCGACCGCTCGATCAATGCCTATCGCGGCTGCGAGCACGGCTGCGTCTATTGCTTCGCGCGGCCGACCCATGCCTACCTCGGCCTTTCGCCCGGGCTCGATTTCGAGCGCAGGCTGACGGTGAAGAAGAGCATTCCCGAACTGCTCAGGAAGGAGCTGGAGAATCCGCGCTATGAATGCCGGCCGATGGCACTCGGCACCAACACCGACCCTTACCAGCCTGTGGAAGGAAAGTACGGCACTACGCGGAAAATACTCGAAATCTTGTCGGAAACCAATCACCCCGTGATGATCACCACCAAGTCCGCACGCGTGATGCGCGATATCGATATCCTCGCCCCTATGGCGGAACGCGGCCTTGCCGCGGTGATGGTGTCCGTTACCACGCTTGATCCCGAGACCGCGAAGACGCTGGAGCCCCGCGCTACCGCTCCGCATCGGCGCATCGCGGCGGTAAAGGCGCTCGTCGAAGCCCACGTGCCCGTTTCCGTGTCGCTCGCCCCACTCATCCCGGCCATCAACGACCACGAGATCGAGGCGATCCTGGAGGCGGCGGCAAAGGCAGGCGCGGGCATGGCCTCCATGATCCTCATCCGCCTGCCGCACGAGGTCTCGCCGATCTTTCGCGCGTGGCTTGACGCGAACATGCCGGACCGCGCCGCGCGGGTGATGGCGCACATACGGGAAATGCGCGGCGGCAAGGACAACGAGGGCGGCTTCCACGCGCGCTTCAAGCCGCAGGGCGCCTACGCCGCAATGATCCGCGCACGTTTTCAGGCCGGCTGCCGCCGCTTCGGGCTCACCCGCCGCGACATCCCGCTGCGCACGGACCTGTTCAGCCCGCGCGGCAGGCAGTTTTCCCTGTTTTAGGCGGCGTCGGGGAAGCGGTAGTCCTTGAACTGCTGGCGCAGCGTCAGCTTCTGGATCTTGCCCGTTGCCGTGTGGGGGATTTCCTCCACGAAGACGACGTCGTTGGGCATCCACCACTTGGCGACGCGGCCTTCGAGGTGATCGAGAAGCTCCTGCTTGCTCGGGTTTGTGCCCGCCTTCAGCACGATGATGAGAAGCGGCCGCTCGTCCCACTTCGGGTGCGGCAGGCCGATCACCGCCGCCTCGGCCACAGCGGCATGGCCGACAGCCTCGTTTTCGAGCTCGATCGAGCTGATCCACTCGCCGCCGGACTTGATCACGTCCTTCGCGCGGTCGGTGATCTGCATGTAGCCGGAAGCGTCGATCGTGGCGACGTCGCCCGTGTCGAACCAGCCGTCGGCATCGAGTACGTGGCCGCCGTCACCTGCGTAATATTCGCGCACAACCCAGGGTCCGCGCACCATCAGGTGCCCGAACGCCTTGCCGTCGCGGGGCATTTCGTCGCCGTTGTCGTCCACGATCTTCATCTCGACACCGAAGATCGAGCGGCCCTGCTTGGTCTGGATATCGAACTGCTCTTCCTGCGGCTTTTCGAGCGCCTCGGCGGAAAGCGAGCCGAGCGTGCCGAGCGGTGACATCTCCGTCATGCCCCACGCGTGGCAGACCGTGACGTCATACTTCTGCTTGAAATCGACGATCATCGAGCGCGGCACGGCGGAGCCGCCGATGACGACGCGTTTGAGTTCACCGAGCCCCTCGCCAGTCTTTTCGAGGTGCTGGAGCATCGAAAGCCAGACGGTGGGAACGGCAGCGGTGAGCGTCACCTTCTCGCGAAGGATGAGGCCGTGCAGCGTCGGCGCGTCGAAATGCGCGCCGCCCATCACCAGCTTCGCGCCCGCGGCAGCGGCGGCATAGGGCACGCCCCACGCGTTCGCATGGTACATCGGCACGACCGGCAGGATCGACGTCGAAGATGTGAGGCCGAGCGCATCGGCCGAGTTCCCGCCGAGCGTGTGAAGTACGTTCGAGCGGTGCGTGTAGAGCACGCCCTTGGGATTGCCCGTCGTCCCCGAGGTGTAGCAGAGCCCAGCGGGCGTCTGCTCGTCAATATTGGCCCATTCGAAATCGCCGTCGCTCTCGGCGATCAGGTCTTCATAGGCGAGAAGGTTCGGAATACTTGTCTCGGGCAGGTGCTCGCGCCCAGTCATCAGCACATAGTGTTCGACTGTGTTCAGCTTCGGAGCGATCCGTTCCACGATCGGCACGAAGGTGAGATCGAAGAACAGCACGCGGTCGGCCGCATGGTTGATAATGTAGACGATCTGCTCCTCGAACAGGCGCGGGTTCACAGTGTGCGCGACCGCGCCCATGCCCGAAATGCCGTACCAGCACTCTACATGGCGCTGCGTGTTCCACGCGAGCGTCGCTACGCGATCGCCAAGCCGGATGCCCAGACGGCTCAACGCCTGCGCAACCTTGAGCGCACGGTCGCGCACCTCGCGCCAATTCGAACGGGCTTCGCCGCCCTCGACGAGCGCCGTAACGATCTCCCGCGTGCCGTGATTGAGCGCTGCGTGGTCAATGAGTTTCCAGACCAGCAAAGGCCAGTCCTGCATTCCGCCTAACATGGTGACTCCTCCCAAAGAGCGGCCAGAGGCTAGCCGGAGCCCCGCCGCCAATCAATCCGGCGCCGACAACACCACCTCTTGACAATGAGAGAACAAATATGGAACAAGCGAACATGAGAAGAACAAAAGGGGTTCAAACATGGCCTTCATGCTCTCTGCCACGCTTTCAAGTCTGTTGCTTTTCGTAAGCTTCGCCGTGGTTGCTCGCATGTTCGCGGATGCGCGCCTGGCCATCGCGCGGGCGCTTCGCGGCGAAATCGAGGCCGTGATTACGGAGCGTCTGGTGACGGCTGTTGAGCCGATGCCGCGCCCGTGCCCGGCTCCGCGGTATCGGGAATGGCAGCCGCTACCGCTTGCCGCCTGACCTTGCGGTACGACAGGATCGCCATCGGGATCGTCGCCGCATAGACCACGGATATCAGCGATAGCGTCATATACGGCGCCGAAAGCAACGCCCCTGCAAACAACGCTACGCCGACGAGTGTCATGATGCGGTATTCGGGACGGATGCGCACCGATTTCCACGAATAGGTCGGCAGGTTCGAGACCATCAGGAAGGCGACCGTGCCGACGACGATGGCGGTGGCAGCGGTGCCGACCTCCGAATAATGGGCGAAACGGGTCGGCTCCAGCCAGTAATAAAGAAACATCGGGCTCAGCGTCAGCCCCGCCCCCACAGGCGCGGGAATGCCCGTGAGGAAACCGTGCTGCTTGTGCGGCTGGTCGGTGACGTCGAGGCTAGCGTTGAAACGCGCGAGCCGCAGCGCGCAACAGACGACATGGGCGAGCGCTACGATCCAGCCCACGCCCGGAAGCTGCTCCAGCGTCCACAAATAGATGACGAGGGCGGGCGCGACGCCGAACGCCGTGACGTCGGACAGCGAATCAAGCTCGGCGCCGAAGCGGCTTGCGCCTTTCAGCAGACGTGCAACGCGCCCGTCGATACCGTCGAGCACGCCCGCCACGACAATCGCAAGGATCGCCCGGTCAAAATCCCCGGCGATGGCGAGGCGCACGGAGGTGAGCCCGGCGCAGAGCGCGGCGATGGTGATCGCGTTTGGGATCAGCACCCGAATCGGGATGACCCGTTTCAGCCTGCGCGGACGCTCGTGGTCGACCTTCACTGGCGGACGCCGCGCAGCCGATCACCGGGGCCGCCCGGACGGCCGATCACGGTTTCGCCGGCGACTGCACGCTGTCCGACCGCCACGGCGGGAACTGTGCCTGCGGGCAGGTACACGTCGACGCGGCTGCCGAAGCGGATGAGGCCGACACGTTGGCCCGCGCCCACGCTTTCACCTGTATTCACAAATTTGATAATCCGCCGCGCGACGAGGCCGGCAATCTGCGTGAAGCCGATGCGGCGCCCATCGGCGCTTTCAACAACGAAATACTGCCGCTCATTGTGCTCGCTCGCCTTGTCGAGCTCGGCGTTCACGAACTTGCCGGGGACATAGACGATATCGCGTAGCGTACCCGCGATCGGGGAGCGGTTCACATGCACATCAAACACACTCATGAAAATCGAGACGCGCGTGAAGGTTCCCTCGCCAATGCCGCGCTCGCTGCCGGAAATCTCGCGCGGTGCCGGCACCTCCATGATCTGCGACACCAGGCCATCGGCAGGCGAAACGACGAGTCCCGCTCCTTCAGGCGTAACGCGCTGGGGGTCGCGGAAGAAGGCGAAGGTCCAGAACGTGAGAGCCGCCGAAAGCCAGCCGAGAATGTCCCAATCGACGACGAACCAGAAAAATCCGGTTAGAACCGCTGCAAGCACCACGAACTTGTTGCCGTCCGGATGGATGGAAGGCGGAAACTTGTAGGTCGCAGCGGCTTCGGCAGGCACGGGCGCAGCCGGCGCCGGCGTCGGAACGGTGGTCGCTTCAGGTGGCGTTGCGGGCGTCTCGGGGGGTGTTGTGTCGTTCATGCGCCTATCTTTAGCCCCTGCGCAGGTATGATGACAACGCGCAGCTTATGAGAAAGCTGGCAAAGCGTCCTGTCGCAACCCCGCCGCCTGTTGATCTTGGCCCTCGTTTCCGCCAAGAGCGTGCGCGAGTAAAAATCCATACACGACCAAGAGGTATCGATGGCGAAGATCAAGGTGGAGAACCCCATCGTCGAGATCGACGGCGATGAGATGACGCGGATAATCTGGCAGTGGATTCGCGAGCGCCTGATCCTCCCGTACCTCGACGTCGACCTCAAATATTACGATCTCAGCATCGAGAACCGCGACGCCACCGATGACAAGGTGACCGTGCAATCCGCGAACGCCATCAAGGAGTTCGGCGTCGGCGTAAAGTGCGCGACGATTACACCCGATGAAGCGCGCGTCGAAGAGTTCAACCTCAAGAAAATGTGGAAGTCGCCGAACGGTACGATCCGCAACATCCTGGGCGGCGTCGTGTTCCGCGAGCCGATCGTCATCAAATCCGTGCCGCGCCTCGTGCCAGGCTGGACCGACCCCATCGTCATCGGCCGCCACGCGTTCGGCGACCAGTACAAGGCCACCGACTTCCTGATCCCGGGCGCCGGCAAGCTGACGATGAAGTGGACCGGTGAGAACGGTGAGACAATCGAGCACGAGGTGTTCGAATTCCCGACCGCCGGCGTCGCGATGGGCATGTACAATCTCGACGATTCGATCCGCGACTTCGCGCGCGCCTCGCTCAACTACGGCCTCGCGCGCCAGTGGCCGGTGTATCTTTCCACCAAGAACACCATCCTCAAGGCCTATGATGGCCGCTTCAAGGATCTGTTCCAGGAGGTTTTCGACAAGGAATTCAAAGCACAGTTCGACAAGCTTGGAATCGTCTATGAACACCGTCTGATCGACGACATGGTGGCGTCGGCGCTGAAGTGGAGCGGCAAGTTTGTCTGGGCCTGCAAGAACTACGACGGCGACGTTCAGTCCGATACCGTCGCGCAAGGCTTTGGTTCGCTTGGTCTGATGACCTCGGTTCTGATGACGCCCGACGGCAAGACCGTGGAGGCCGAAGCGGCGCACGGCACCGTGACGCGCCACTACCGGATGCACCAGCAGGGCAAGGCGACCTCGACGAACCCGATCGCCTCGATCTTCGCGTGGACGGGCGGCCTCAAGCACCGCGGCAAGCTCGACAACACGCCGCAGGTCACCAAATTCGGTGAGCTGCTCGAGTGCGTCTGCGTCGAGACGGTCGAAGAGGGTCACATGACGAAGGATCTCGCGCTCCTCATCGGTCCGGATCAGGCGTGGATGACCACCGAGCAGTTCTTCGAGAAGATCGTGGAGAACCTCGAAACCGCGATGAGCAAGGAATTCTAGCGCTTTAGGCGCTTTTCTGCTGACGCCGCGGCGGCCTCCCCGTTAGGATGCCGTCGTGGCCGCAGATCCGCTCTTTTCCCCCGGTTTTCGTGATGCGCTTGTTATTCTGGGCGCGACCGGCCTTGTCATACCCGCGTTTCATCGTCTTCGGATCAGCCCGGTCATCGGGTTTATCCTCGTCGGGCTCCTTATAGGCCCCGCCGGGCTCGGGCGGCTGGGTGAAGCTTTGCCCTGGGTTCGGCATATTTCGATCGATGATCGTGAGGTCATCGATCCTTTTGCCGAGATCGGCATCATCCTGCTGCTGTTTTCGATCGGCCTCGAGCTTTCGTTCCGGCGCCTTTGGGATTTGCGCGGGCTGGTGTTCATCATCGGCCCGGCGGAACTCGCCATATCGGGCGGCCTCATCGGCGTCCTACTCCATCAGTTCACCGATCTTGGGGCGGTGGTTTCGCTGATGCTCGGCATTGCGCTCGCGATGTCCTCCACCGCGCTCGTGCTGCCGATGACAGGTACCAAGAGCGCGATCGGCAAGCCTGCCTTCGCAATGCTGTTGTTCGAAGATCTGGCGATTGTTCCCATCATTTTTGTGATGGGCGTCATCAGCCCGCTTCCGGGCAGCGATGACGCAGGCGACCTTACCCGAACGGTGGTGCTCGGTGCGTTGGTGGTGGTCGCGCTCCTGGGGCTCGGAAAGCTGCTGCTGCCACGCCTATTCCGGCAGGCGGCCCGTACCAAAAGCCCGGAGCTTTTTCTTGCCGTCTCCATGGTCGTCGTCATGGGCGCCAGCCTTGCGACCAGCGCGGTCGGTCTTTCGCCCATCGTCGGCGCGCTCGTCGCCGGTCTGGTGATCGCCGAGACGGAATACCGGATGCAGGTGGAAGTCACCGTCGAGCCGTTCAAGAACCTGGCGCTCGGCGTCTTCCTGATGACGGTGGGCATGAGCCTGGATTTTGAACTCATCGCCCGGATGTGGCCGTTCCTGATGCTCGCGATCGTCGGCATCATCCTCGTGAAGGCATTCGTAACAAGCGGGCTCCTCCGCCTTTCGGGCGCTCCCCGGGGCGTTGCCGCGAATGTCGGCGTGCTGATGGCGTCACCATCGGAAACCACGCTCATCGTGCTCGCCGCGGCCGTACAGGCGCGCGTGATCGACACCGACACCGCCGCTTTCTGGCAGATCGTCACCGCTGTCGGCCTTACCGCTACGCCGCTGCTGGCACGGATCGGCAGCGACACGGCGCGGCGCGTAGACCCGGCGGCGCGCGAACCGGCCCGGGAACCTTCCGAAAACAGCGGATGTACGATCGTCGCCGGCTATGGCCGGGTGGGCCAGATGGTGGCGGATATGCTGGTGCGCCATGAACAGTCCTTCGTGATCGTCGATGCGGACATCGAC
The DNA here is from genome assembly GCF_013911755.1 of Sphingosinicella sp. GTDB lineage: Bacteria > Pseudomonadota > Alphaproteobacteria > Sphingomonadales > Sphingomonadaceae > Sphingosinicella. The sequence goes on along the minus strand of NZ_JACESP010000002.1, from coordinate 62,933 downwards.
ATGGTCGAACTCGGCCGCAAGCGCGGGCACGAAATCGTTTTCGGCGACGTCGGCCGCTCGGGGCTGCTGGAGCATCTCGGCATCGCGAACGCGCGCGCGATCGTGCTGACCATGGACGATCCGGTCCAGCTCGTGGCGACGACGCGCGACGTGCGCGCAGCCTACCCCAACCTTTGCATTATCGCCCGCGCGAAGGACGCAGAGCATGCCGCCCAGCTCTACCGAGCGGGCGCCACGGATGCCGTGCCGGAAACGCTGGAATCCTCGCTTCAGCTGGCCGAAGCCGTGCTTGTCGACATCGGACGGCCGATGGGCCTCGTCATCGCATCGATTCACGAGATGCGCGAGATCAAGCGCAACAAGATCAAGGCCATGGTCCCGGATCTACCGCGCGAGCCGCTGAAAGCCGCGTCACGCCTGCGTCGCAGCGACGAGGAAACGACGGAGTAGGCTCCTCAGGTCGCGAGCACGCCCTTCACCGCCGCGATGGCCTCCGCCGCCTTGTCGCCATCAGGACCACCGCCCTGCGCCATGTCTGGGCGTCCGCCTCCACCCTTGCCGCCGAGCGCCGCAACGCCCGCCTGCACGAGCGAGACCGCATTGAAGCGTTGGATCAGGTCATCGGTGACGCCGACGGCGATGCTCGCGCGGCCCTCGTTCACTGCCACGATCGCGGCAACGCCCGAGCCGACCTGCTTCTTCGCGTCATCAACCGCACCGCGCAGATCCTTAGGATCGAGCCCTTCGGCGACGCGCGCAACGAACTTCGTGCCCGCGACCTCCTCGGCTTCCGCCGCCGGGGCGGTACCCCCGCCGCCAAGCGCCAGCGCCTTCCTGGCATCGGCAAGCTCGCGCTCCAGGCGGCGGCGCTCATCGACGAGCGCCTGCACGCGCGCGGGGAGCTCGGCGGGCGCCACTTTCAGCGTCGCGGCGGCCTCGCGCAGCCGGTCTTCCTGCCCTTGCAGGTAAAGCCGCGCCGCCTCGCCGGTCAACGCCTCGACCCGGCGCACACCGGAAGACACAGCGCTTTCGCTGATGATCTTGACGAGGCCGATGTCGCCGAGCGCACGCACGTGCGTGCCGCCGCACAGTTCCACCGAATAGTCCGCGTCCGCGCCACGGCCCATCGAAAGCACGCGCACTTCGTCGCCGTACTTCTCGCCGAACAGCGCCATCGCTCCGGCCTCGATCGCGTCGGCGTGGCTCATCAGGCGCGTGTTCACCGCCGCGTTGCCGCGCACCTGCGCATTGACGTCGGCCTCGACCAGCGCGATTTCCTCCGCGCTCAGTGCCTTCGGGTGGCTGAAATCGAAACGGAAGCGATCTTCCGCGACGAGCGAGCCCTTCTGCGTGACGTGTGCGCCGATCCGATTGCGGAGCGCGGCGTGCAGGAGGTGCGTTGCCGAGTGGTTGGCGCGAATGCGATCCCGACGCGCCGCATCGACATCGAGCTGGACGACATCGCCGACGTGCACGCTGCCCTCGGCAATGCGCGCCTGATGAGCATGCAGCTTGCCGAGCGGCTTCGAGGTCGTTTCAACAACGGCTTTGAGGCCGCCGCCCGTGATCGTTCCGGCGTCGCCGGTCTGGCCGCCGGATTCGCCGTAGAACGGCGTCTGGTTGGTAAGGATGACGACAGTGTCGCCTGCGGCAGCACTCTCCACGCGGGCGCCGTCCTTGACGATGGCGATCACCTCGCCCTGCGCGGTGTCGGACGTGTAGCCCGTGAATTCGGTCGCGCCGAACTCCTCGGCGATGTCGAACCACACGCCCTCGTCCGCCTGCGCGCCGGAGCCCGCCCAGGCAGCGCGCGCGGCGGCCTTCTGCGCGGCCATCGCCGTGTCGAAACCGCTCTTGTCGACCGACAGGCCCTGACGGCGCAGCGCATCCTCGGTGAGATCGAGCGGGAAGCCGTAGGTATCGTAAAGCTTGAACGCCGTCTCGCCGGGAAGCACGGCTCCTTCTCCCATGCCCGCGGTCGCTTCGTCGAGAAGGCGGAGTCCCGTTTCCAGCGTTTGCCGGAAGCGCGTCTCCTCGAGCTTCAGCGTTTCCTCGATCAGCGGCTGCGCGCGCGTCAGTTCCGGGAACGCGCCGCCCATCTGGCTGACCAGCGACGGCACCAGCCGGTACATCAACGGATCCTTGGCGCCGAGCAGGTGCGCGTGGCGCATGGCGCGGCGCATGATGCGGCGGAGCACATAGCCCCTGCCCTCGTTCGACGGCAGCACACCGTCCGCCACCAGAAAACCGCTCGCGCGCAGATGGTCGGCGATCACGCGGTGCGAGGCCGACATCGGCCCTTTCGCATCGGTCTTCGTCATTTCGGCGGATTCACCGATCAGCGCCTGAAAGAGATCGATTTCGTAATTGTCGTGGGTGCCCTGCAGCACGGCGGCGACGCGCTCCAGGCCCATGCCGGTGTCGATCGACGGGCGCGGCAGATCGCGTACGATCTCGCCCGCTTCCTGCTCATACTGCATGAACACGAGGTTCCAGATCTCGACAAAGCGGTCGCCGTCCTCGTCCGGGCTACCGGGAGGGCCGCCGGGAATGTGGTCGCCGTGGTCGAAAAAAATCTCCGAACACGGTCCGCACGGGCCGTTGTCGCCCATCGCCCAGAAATTGTCCTTCGTGGCGATACGGATGATGCGGCTGTCGGGCAGGCCCGCGATCTTCTTCCACAGCGCGAAGGCATCGTCATCGGTATGGTAGACCGTCGCCGTCAGCCGGTCGGGCGAAATGCCCCACTCCTTCGTGATGAGGTTCCAGGCGAGGCTGATCGCACGTTCCTTGAAATAGTCGCCGAAGGAGAAATTCCCCAGCATTTCGAAGAACGTATGGTGTCGCGCCGTATAGCCGACGTTGTCGAGATCGTTGTGCTTGCCGCCCGCGCGCACGCATTTCTGGCTGGAAACTGCCGTGCTGTAGGGACGTGTCTCGAGGCCGGTGAACACGTTCTTGAACGGCACCATGCCCGCGTTCACGAACATAAGCGTCGGGTCGTTCTGCGGCACCAGCGGTGCGGAGGGCACGCGCATGTGCCCCTCGTCCCCGAAAAAGTCGAGAAATGAGCGGCGTATGTCGTTCGTGGAGGTCATGGCGAGCATGTAGTCGAGGACTGCGCGCTACTCAAGGCGACAGAATGACAGGCATGCGCGACCATTCCCCCTTGCGCTCGCGGCGCAACAGGCAGACCCTGCTCCTGTTGTGCCGCCTTGAGTGCCGGCCCAATGCACGAGGTCGAAACCGGGCGGCGATCATCCAGTATGGGGAGATCGTGACATGGCGGCTTTGTTACAGGAGACCGGCAAACCTGTCAGGGTGGTGGCGCTCGTCGGCCCGGCGGGCGCGGGCAAGACGAGCCTTGCAGAAGCGATGTTGTTCACGGCAGGCGCGATCCCGCGGCAGGGCAGCGTCGAGGCAGGAACGAGCGTCGGCGATGCGTCGCCCGAAGCGCGCGGGCGGCGCGGCTCCACCGAAGTCAATCTCGCCCGCTTTGATTACCTAGGCGATGCGTTCGCGATCGTTGACGCCCCCGGCGCGCCCGGCTTCGCGCCCGATGCGCTGCTTGCCGTGGCAGCCGCCGATCTTGCGATCGTGGTGATCGACCCCGATCCTGCGCGCGCCGCGCTCGTGGAGCCTGCCCTGCGCCAGCTTGAAACGCTTGGGCTCCCGCACGCGATTTTCGTCAACAAGATCGAGTCCGCGCGCGGGCGCATCCGCGATCTCCTCGAAGCGTTGCAGCCGATGAGCGCGAAGCCCATCCTTGCGCGGCAGATTCCCATACGCGAGAGCGAGACGATCACCGGCTTCGTCGATCTTGCGCTCGAACGCGCTTTCCACTACCGGCCCGGCAAGGCATCGGAGCGCATCGAAATGCCGTCCGCGCTAGCCGAACGTGAATCGGCTGAGCGCTTTCACATGCTCGAACAGCTTGCCGACCACGACGATGCGCTTCTTGAAAAGCTGCTGATGGACGAAATGCCCGATGCGGCGATGGTGTTCGGCGACCTGTCGCGCGAGACGGGCGAGAACCTTGTTGTGCCCCTGCTATTCGGCTCGGCGCTGGGCGATCATGGCGTGCGGCGGCTTTTGAAGATGCTGCGCCATGAAACGCCTTCGCCCGCCGCTGCTGCCGCGCGACTGGGTGCGGACGAAGGCGCCTTTGCCTTCAAAGTCGCGCACGGCAACGCTGCGGGGCGGCTCGTCTATGCACGCGCGTTCGGCGGGCTTGCCGAAGGTGCCGAACTTCGCGACGGGGCCGGCAATCCGGTCCGGGCCGGCGGGCTGTTCCACGTGCTCGGCGACAAGCTCGGCAAAACGGCAAGCGTACCGGCGGGCGCTATCGCGGCCATCACGAAGGTCGATACGATCGCGGCGGGTGACATTGTCTTTACGGCATGCCGCGCGCGGCGCACGCAGATCGCGCGCCCGGCACCCGGCCATGCGCTGGCGATCACGACGCGCGAACGGAAGGACGACGTGCGACTTTCCACTGCGCTTCACAAACTCGTCGAGGAAGACGTCGGGCTCGCCTGGGATCAGGACGCGGCCACGCACGAAATGCTTCTGCGCGGGCTCAGCGACGAGCATCTGAACATGGTGCTCGCGCGCCTCAAGCGGCGCTACTCCGTAGCCGTCGATGCGCAGCCGCCGCGTATTCCCTATCGCGAATCGATCCGGCGCGGTGCGACGCAGCGCGGGCGGCACAAGAAGCAATCGGGCGGACACGGCCAGTTCGGCGACGTGGTGATCGAGGTCGCCCCGCGCGGACGCGGCGAAGGCTTCGTGTTCAACGATCGCATCACCGGCGGCGCGATCCCGAAGCAATGGATTCCCGCAGTCGAGGCCGGAATCCGCGATGCGATGGAACGGGGTCCCCTCGGCTTTCCCGTCGTCGACGTTGCCGTGACGCTGACCGACGGCTCCTACCACACGGTCGACAGTTCGGAGCTGGCGTTTCGCACGGCCGGACGCATCGCGATGACCGAAGCACTCGCCGCATGCACGCCGCACCTGCTCGAACCCGTGGCGCGCGTGACCATCGAGGCGCCGGGCAGCGCTACCTCGCGCATCACGTCGAGCATCGCCAGCCACCGCGGACAAATGCTGGGCATTTCGCCGCGCGAGGGCTGGTCGCGATGGGATGTAATCGAAGCCTTGATGCCGGAAGCCGAACTCCACGGCTTCGGCGCGGAACTCCGCGCGATGAGTCAGGGGCTCGCGACATTCACGGCGACGTTCGACCATCTCGCTGAACTGAGCGGCACGCTTGCGGACGCGGTCGTTAAGCAGGCGCTGGCTGCATGAAGATGTGTAGGATCGAGGATAATATTTGATATTGCGAATTAAACTCAATAAAGAATGAAACACCGGTGGCTTCCCTCCCCCGGTTTCGTCCGTTTCGGCCTCCCTCCCTCCCCGGCCGTCGGATCGTCCCTGGCCGGAGCATGAGATGTCGTGCTCCGGTCCCTTTTCCTGCCTGCCGGAAACGAAAGAGGCCGCCCCGGAAAAGGCGGCCTCGGCGGGGGCACTGGGAAGGGCCGCCTATTCGTCGCTGTCGGTGTCCGGGCCCGCAGTGAGAAGGGCCTCGGAAATGCCGGCGGCGTTGGCGCGGATCGCCTTTTCGATCTTGTCACGCATCTCCGGATTGTCGCGCAGGAACTGCTTCGCGTTCTCGCGCCCCTGACCGATGCGCGTCGAATCGTGGCTGAACCATGCACCCGATTTCTCGACGAGGCCGATCTTGACGCCGAGGTCGAGAATCTCGCCAACCTTGGAGACGCCTTCGCCGTACATGATGTCGAACTCGACCTGCTTGAACGGCGGTGCCACCTTGTTCTTCACCACCTTCACGCGCGTCGCGTTGCCGACGATTTCGTCGCGGTCCTTGATCTGTCCCGTGCGGCGGATGTCGAGACGAACGCTCGCGTAGAACTTGAGAGCGTTACCGCCCGTCGTCGTCTCCGGGTTGCCGTACATAACGCCGATCTTCATGCGCACCTGATTGATGAAGATGACGATGCAGCGCGAACGACTGATCGAACCCGTGAGTTTCCTGAGCGCCTGGCTCATCAGGCGCGCTTGAAGGCCGACGTGGCTGTCGCCCATCTCGCCCTCGATTTCCGCCCGCGGCACCAGAGCGGCAACGGAGTCGACGACGAGGATGTCGATGGCGTTCGAGCGTACCAGCGTGTCGGTGATCTCCAGCGCCTGCTCACCCGTATCGGGCTGCGAGACGATAAGGTTCTCGATATCCACACCGAGCTTCTTGGCGTAAACGGGATCGAGGGCATGTTCAGCGTCGATGAACGCCGCCGTACCGCCGCCCTTCTGCGCTTCGGCGATCGCATGAAGCGCCAGCGTCGTTTTGCCCGAGCTTTCCGGGCCGTAGATCTCGATGACGCGGCCGCGCGGAAAACCCCCGACACCGAGCGCAAGATCGAGCCCGAGCGAACCGGTCGAGATGGAATCGATTTCCATGGCATCGCGCTGGCCGAGTTTCATTGCCGAGCCCTTGCCGAATGCCCGGTCGATCTGCGCCAGAGCCGCGTCGAGAGCCTTTTGCTTGTCCATGCCTGATTCCACCACCCGAAGCGCTGATGCCATTGTCTGGTCCCTCCTAGTGGGCTGACGAAGCCGTTTCAATGAGGGATCGTGTACGTGTTTTGTTCCAAGCGCGCAAGCACTTTTGTTCTATTTTCGTTCTTTACTTGGCAGCGACCGTCTCAGGGTTCGTGCGCGCCTTGCCGCGGGCGATCTCGTGCCGCACCTTGTCGGAAAGTTCCTGCACAGAGAACGGCTTGGCGAGAAATGCCACGTCGGGGACGTCGATCGACTTCCTCAGCTGTTCCTCGGCGTAGCCGGACATGAAGATGATCTTGAGGTCCGGGAAGGTTTTTCGCGCGTGCTGGACAAGCGTAGGCCCGTCCATCGTGGGCATCACCACGTCGGAAATCAGCAGATCCACCCCCTCGGGCATTCGTTCCAGAATCTCCAGCGCCTCTTCGCCGTGCCCGGCGGTCAGCACCTCGTAGCCCTTGCGCGTCAGCGCGCGCTCGGCGACGGCGCGGACCATCGCCTCGTCCTCCACGAGCAGGATCTTGCCCTGCCCCCACGGATCGCCGCCGTCCGCGCCCGCGGCGGCGGCCGCGGCCTCCGGCAGCGCTTCCTGCGCGGGCAGGTAGATCGTGAACGTGGTGCCGCCGGCGACGACGCTGTCTGCAAAGATGTAGCCGCCCGACTGCTTGACGATGCCGTACACCGTGGAAAGGCCGAGGCCGGTGCCGCGCCCGACTTCCTTGGTGGTGAAGAATGGCTCGAAGATCTTGCCGAGAATCTCGGGCGAGATGCCGGTGCCCGTGTCCTTCACAGCGATCGCGACATATTCCCCCGAAGGCATTCCCTCGCGGTCGAGCTTCTTCGCCTCGCGCGCCGAAACCGCGAAGGTCGAGATCGTGAGCTCGCCGCCTTCGGGCATCGCATCGCGCGCGTTCACGGCGAGGTTGACGATCACCTGCTCCATCTGGCCGGGGTCGGCGCGCACCGGCGCGAGGCTGCGGCCGTGCTTCACGGTCAGCGTCACCGTCTCGCCGAGCAGGCGCTTCAGGAGATGGCTGAGTTCACCGACGATGTCCGACACGTGGATGAGCTGTGGGCGCAGCGTCTGCTGGCGCGAGAAAGCGAGCAGCTGGCGCACGAGGTTCGCGGCGCGGTTCGCGTTCTGGCGGATCTGGTTGATGTCGTCGAAATCGCTGTCGCCCGGCGTGTGGCGGAGCAGCATCAGGTCGCAGTAGCCGATGACGGCGGTGAGGATGTTGTTGAAGTCGTGCGCGACGCCGCCCGCGAGCTGGCCCACGGCCTGCATCTTGGTGGCTTGCGCGATCTGTTTTTCGAGTTTCAGCTGTTCCTGATTGTCCTTGAGCGACAGGACGACGGCCGGGCCACCCGCGCCCGGCGCCTTGCCCACGGTGAGCGCCACAGGCTCCTCGGGCTTGTGCTTCAGCCGGACGCGCAGGTCGCGCGCCCGCTCGATGGAGGCGGCCGCGCGGCGCACCGCGTCCGACACCATCGTCTTGTCCTCATCGACGACAAGATCGCTCGGGTAGCGCAGTTCGCTCCCCTCCTCGACCCCCGCGATGGCGGCGAAACTCTCGTTCATGAACGTGAAGCGGCCGTCGCGATCGGCGAGCGCGAGCCCGATGGGCAGCACCGAAAGCAACGCAGGCAGGCTGTCTGGCACAGGCGTCACGGCCTCCGCCGCCGCGCTGCCTTCGCGCAGGATCAGGAACACGTAGGCGCTTGTACCCGCCTCTTTCTGGTTGCCGAGCGGGAGTTCGATGAGGCGCACGGGAATGCTCGCGCCGCCGCCGGTCTTCATGCGCCGTGCGCCGTCCTCCCCCGCCTCCAGAATATCGACGAGGTTGGTCGGCACGCGCCCTGCGGTGCCGGTGATGGCGTTCTTGAAGGCGCCGTTCGCCGCGATGATCTCGCCGGAGGGGTCGGCCATAACAACCATTAGCCCGGCGCTGCCGAGCCAGATGCCCGCCGGACCTTCGAGCAGCGCGACCGTGTCGTCCATTGCCTTCTCGGCAGTGCCGCGCCTGAGCGTCCACAAGAGATAGTTCCGCGCGGTATCGGCGGGCCGCACCGACACGCGCAGTTTGCGACGCGCACCGCTGACGGCCTGTTCGATCTCGGCAAAGCCGTTTCCGTCGCGCCGTGCCTGCTCGGCAATGTTGGTTAGGCGGCGGCGGCTCGCCTCGTCCTCGCCCGCAAGGTCGAAGGGCGAAGGATAACCGTCGCAGCGTGTGCCGTAAGCGGCATTCGCGCAGACGAGCTTGCCCTCCGCATCGGTCACGGCGAGCGCATCGCTGCGCGAATCGAGCGCGGTGCGCATCATCGTCCAGTCGATGCCCCCCGCGCCCCGCCGCGCCCTGCCCAGCGCCGAGAAATAGGCGACGACCGCTGATGCAAGGATCATCGCACCGTAGAGAGAGGCGATTTCCCACGAATCCATCGCCCATCCCACGAGCACGGTGGAAACGAGGCCGAGCAGCACCGCGCCCGCTATCACCAGGGCCATGTGGCGCTGCGCACCGGGCAGGCGCGGCCATTCGATCGGATCGGGAAGATCCTCGCTGCTGGCTGGAAACCGGGAGTCGGTACGCATCGTCATCGTGTCGTGGTCATCCGCGCAAGGCCGCTTCCGGTCAAGCCCGCTCGCGCGGAACGGATGCTGGGCCGGGCCGGCCACACGATCGACACTTCAGACGGGCATCCGCAGCAGGTCGCGGTAGGCCGCGATCAGCCTGTCGTCTGCAACGCAGGGCGCGGCGGCAGGCATGGCGCGCAAAGCGGGCTGCACGAGCACGGGCGGCAATGCCCTGCGCGACGTCTGGGGGTGAAACGCACCCGCCAGCTTCGCGACGATGATTTCCGCAAGAGAGGGCCCGCGCTCTGTCATGCCTCACCTTCGCCGGTTCATGGATAATTTCGGGTTAACCTCTGGATGAAGTTTTTCCCGTGGCTCCAGCAGTTTCTCTGCTTTGCACAAAGCCGTGCAGCCGTCTAAGCGCATCGCCATGACCCCCGCCGACGCCGAGGATAGAACGTCCGTCTTCGCGATACCCGATTATCGCTATTTCTGGATCACCAAGCTCGCCTCGACGACGTCGCAGATGATCCTCGTCATTGTGATCGGCTGGATGGTCTACGACATCGCGCGCGAGACGATGCCGGAGCGCGAGGCCGCATTCCTGCTCGGCATGGTGGGCCTTGCTCAGTTCCTGCCGCTGTTCGTGCTGTCACTCGTCGTCGGCTACATCGCCGACCGGGTGGACCGCCGCTACATCGTGCGCGGGGCGCTCGCACTTGAAATGCTGTGCGCGGCGGGCCTCGGCGCGCTGGAACTCACGGGCGACATCACGATTCCCGCGCTCTTCATCGTGGCGGCATTGCTCGGTGTCGGGCGGGCGTTCGCGTCGCCGGCGCTTTCGGCGCTCGCGCCCAACCTCGTCCCGGTGCGGATGCTGCCGACCGCGATCGCGTGGAACTCGATCGGCTGGCAGGTGGGCGCGATCGGCGGTCCGGCGATGGGCGGCTATCTGTATGCAGCGAACCCTGCCGCGCCGCTCGTCGTCTCGGCGGCGATGCTGACGATCAGCCTCATCGCCATGTTCCTCATTTCGCGCGTGCCGCTGCCGACAGCCGAAGCCACGGCGAGCCCGATCGAATCGGTGATGAACGGGCTTCGCTACGTGCGCGACAACAAGGTGGTGCTGGGCGCGATCTCGCTCGATCTCTTCGCCGTGCTGCTCGGCGGCGTCACAGCGCTGCTGCCTGTATACGCGCGCGACATTCTCGCCGTCGGCCCCGAAGGTCTCGGCCACCTGCGTGCCGCGCCTGCCGTGGGCGCGGCCATTGTGGCGCTCTGGCTCTCGCGGCGGCCGCTCGCGCGGCATGTCGGCATCAAGATGTTCGTGTGCGTCGCCATCTTCGGCATCGCGATTGTCGTCTTCGGCCTGTCGCGCGACCTCTGGCTGTCGCTCGGCGCCCTCGGCGTGCTCGGCGCGGCGGACATGGTGAGCGTCTACGTGCGCTCCTCGCTGATCCAGATCTACACGCCGGACGCGATGCGCGGCCGGGTGTCGTCGGTCTCGATGCTGTTCATCTCCGCGTCGAATGAGCTGGGCGAGGCCCGATCCGGCCTCACCGCCGCGTGGTTCGGCCCTGTCGAGGCGGTGGTGATCGGGGGCATCGGCACCATCGTCGTTACCGCACTCTGGGCTTGGCGCTTTCCAGAGCTTCGCCGAGCCGATAGTTTTGATGTTCCGGGCGCACTCAAGGAGAGATCGACATGAAGGCAGCAAGCATACTGGAAACGATCGGCGGCACGCCGCACATCCGGGTGAACCGCCTGTTCGGACCGGACGCATCGGTGTGGGTGAAGTCGGAGCGGTCCAACCCGGGCGGCTCGATCAAGGACCGCATCGCGCTCGCGATGATCGAGGACGCTGAAGCTTCCGGCGCACTCAAACCCGGCGGCACGATCGTGGAGCCCACCTCGGGCAACACGGGCATCGGCCTTGCGATGGTCGCTGCCGTCAAAGGCTACCGCCTCGTGCTGGTGATGCCCGAATCGATGTCGCTGGAACGTCGCCGCCTCATGCTCGCTTACGGCGCGACCTTCGACCTGACGCCGCGCGAGAAGGGCATGAAGGGTGCCATCGAGCGCGCCGTGGAAATCGTCGGCTCGACCCCCGACGCATGGATGCCGCAGCAGTTCGAAAACCCCGCGAACGTCACCGCGCACGTGAAGACGACGACGCAGGAAATCCTCGCCGATTTCCCGGACGGGCTCGACGCGATCATCACCGGTGTCGGCACCGGCGGGCACATCACCGCCTGCGCCAAGGTGCTGAAGCCGAAGATGCCCGGCCTCAAGGTTTATGCCGTGGAACCGACGCTCTCCCCCGTACTCTCGGGCGGCCAGCCGGGTCCGCACCCGATTCAGGGCATCGGCGCGGGCTTCGTGCCAGGCGTGATGGATACGGCGCTGCTTGACGGCATCATCCAGGTCGCGCCGGACGACGCCAAGGAAATGGCCCGCCGCTCCGCGCGCGAGGAAGGAACGCTTGTTGGGATTTCATCGGGCGCGACACTCGCCGCGATCCGCCAGCACCTCGAAAAGAATCCGAAGCACCGCGTGCTCGGCTTCAACTACGACACCGGCGAGCGCTACTTGTCGGTGCCGGACTTCTTGCCGGAGTGAGCTGACGCCGACGGCGTCGGCGTCTGGTCGCTGCGGATCGCGCTACGCCAGACGCTGACGTCGTCGGACGAACCCTGCTCCGTCACCGCCTGCTGGAAGTCCAGCATCTGCGGTACTTCGTTCATCGACATGGCGACCGTCAGGTGCTCGCCCTGGCGCCGTTTCTTCAGCACGTCGAAGCCGGAGGCGAGCAGTGCTTCGATATTGTTGTTCCGCGCAGCCGACGTCGGCGCGCCGAGCACGACCGCGATCAGCCGGCGCCCATCGCGCACCGCTGACGCGGCAAGCGTGAAGCCGGAGGCATTTGTGTAGCCGGTCTTGATCCCGTCGAGACCGACGAACTTGCCGAGCAGCTTGTTATGATTGGGCATCACCGTGCCCTGGAAGTTGAACTGCTGCTCCGAAAAATACGGATAATACTGCGGGAAATCGCGGATCAGCGCCTTCGAAAGCGTGGCGAGGTCGCGCGCAGTCGTGTGGTGCGCGGCGTTCGGCAGGCCCGAAGCATTGAAGAAGGCACTGCTGTTCATGCCGAGCGCCTTCGCCTTCTCGGTCATGGCGCGCGCGAAAATGACCTCAGAGCCATCGAGCCTTTCGGCAAGCGCGACCGCGACGTCGTTTGCCGACTTGGTGGTGAGCGCGCGAACCGCCTGTTCCACGGTAATCCATCCGCCACGCGGCACACCAAGCTTGGAGGGCGGCTGCGCCGCGGCGTTGGCCGAGAAATAGACCTTGTCGCTCATCTTCAGCTCTTTGCGCTCGAGCGCATCGAACGTCAGGTAGAGCGTCATCACCTTGGTGATCGAGGCGGGGTGGCGGGCTTCATCGGGATTGCGCGCGTAGAGCACCTCGCCGCTGTCCGCATCGACAAGGATGGCTGCATACTTGGAAACGGAAACAAGGCTGGCGGCTGTGGCCGGCTGGGGCGCGATTGGCACACCCACAAAAATGGAAACAATGAACGCGACGATCAAATGCAGACGCATGATCGCTAGTCTCCCACCCGCCGCCCGCGCCCCCGCGCAGGCTACTCAAACTCCACTACCGTGCCAGAATGAGGCAAATGCGCCATTCTGAAAAGCCCTTTAAACGAACGGAGCCGAAACGTGCGACGACCTGAGTCAAATCTGCGCCGTTCCGAATCTCGTTAAGCGCCTTTGACGTCAAACATGCGGATTCAAACTTAAGAAGCGCTGAACATATTTTCCAAAGCAAAAGGGGCCGCCGTTTCCGGCAGCCCCGCGCAAATCTGAAAGCCTGTTGCTTAGGCCGCCTGTTTCAGCTTCGCATTGCCGTAGAAGGTCTCACCCTTCGCCGCCATGTCGCGCAACAGCTGCGGCGGCGCGAAGCGTTCACCGTATTGCTGCGTCAGGCGATCGAGCGTGCGGACAACCTCGTCGAGGCCGATCGTATCCATCATGCTGAACGGTCCGCCGGTATGCGGCATGAAGCCCCAGCCGAAGATCGCGCCAAGATCGCCGTCCTCGGGCGTCTCCAGCACGCCTTCCGCGAAGCAGCGTGCGCATTCCACGAGCTGGCGGTAGGTGAGCCGGGTTTTGACCTCCTCCGGCGCAGGCTGTTCGCCACCAGCCTTCTGGCCGAAGGTCTTGCCCAGGTCAGCCCACAGCACCTTCTTGCCGTCTTCGGGATAATCGTAGTAGCCCTTGCCCGCCTTGCGACCGAGACGGCCGAGCGCGACCATCTTCTCGATGACGTCATCGGCCGCGGTGCCCTTGTAGGCATCGCCGAGGTCTTTCTTCGTCTGCAGCATGACCTTATGGCCAAGTTCGATCGAAACCTCGTCGAACACCGCGAGCGGCCCCACCGGCATACCCATCTGCTTGCCGATATTCTCGACGAGCGCTGGGTTCACGCCCTCGCCGACCATCACCGAACCTTCGGCCGTGTACGTTCCGAAGCAGCGCGACGTGTAGAAGCCGCGGCTGTCGTTGACGACGATCGGCGTCTTCTTGATCTGCGCGACGTAATCCAGCGCCTTTGCAATGGCTTCCGGTCCGGTCTTCTCGCCGACGATGATCTCCACGAGCGGCATTTTCTCAACCGGCGAAAAGAAGTGTACGCCGATGAAGTTTTCAGGTCGCGTCCACGCCTTGGCGAGGCTGGTGATCGGCAGCGTCGAGGTGTTGGAGCCGAAGATCGTGTCGGCACCGACGACAGCTTCCGTCTTCTGCGTCGTCTCCGCCTTGATGGCGCGATCCTCGAACACCGCCTCGATGATGAAGTCGCAGCCCTTCAGGTCCGCGAAGTCGGTCGTCGGGAGGATGCGGGCAAGGATTTCGTCCAGCTTCTCCTTCGGCAGCCGCTTCAGCTTGTCCGCGGTGTAGGCTTTACCCTTCTCCGCCGCTTCGATGCTGCGGTCGAGCAGCACGACCTCAATGCCCGCGCGCGCTGAAACAAGCGCGATGCCCGCCCCCATCATGCCTGCGCCGAGCATACCGAGCTTCTTCGTCGGCATCCTCGCGACACCTTTCGGACGCCGCGCGCCTTTCTCGGCCGCCTGCTTGTTGACGAACAGGCTGCGGACCATGTTCATCGCCTGCGGATCAGCGGCGACCTTGGCGAAATACTTGCTCTCGATGCGGATGGCGAGGTCCATGGGCACCTGCGATCCTTCATAGACCGCCGACATGATCGCGCGCGGCGCGTTCATGTTGCCGTTGGTCATCTTGAGCACCATGGCGTTCCCGCCCACGAACGTCTGGATGAAGGCCGGGTTGAACTGGCCCACGCCGCCGGGGAACTTGAAGCCCTTCTGGTCCCACGGCTGCTCACCCTTCGTCGGGTTCGCCTTCACCCAGGCCTTGGCCTTAGCGACAACCTCGTCGGCGGGGGCAAGCTCGTTTGCGACGCCGAAGCCGAGGGCTTCCTGTGGCGACATGGATTTGCCCTGAAGCAGATACATCGAAGCCGCCTGAATCCCCATCAGGCGCGGCAGGCGCTGCGTGCCGCCCGCGCCGGGGAACAGGCCGACCATCACTTCGGGCAGACCCAGTTGCAGCTTCGGATTGTCGGCAACGACGCGGTAGTGGCAGGCGAGGCAAAGCTCGAGACCGCCCCCGAGCGCGATGCCGTTGATCGCCGCCGCCACGGGCTTGCCGCTCGTTTCCAGACGGCGGAACAGGCGGTTCAGCGTGAACACGCCATCGAACAGCTTCGCCATATTCGGTTTGCCGCCGACGCCTTCACTACCTCCGGAGAGCGCGCCGCCCATGCCCTTGAGGTCGGCGCCAGCCATGAAGCCGCTCGGCTTGCCGCTGGTGATGACGGCGCCCTTGATGGCTTCGTCCTTCTCGATCATCCCGATCATGGTGTCGAAGTCGCGCGTCAACTCGGCGGTGATGACATTCATCGATTGGCCGGGCACATCGATCGTGAACAGCGCGACACCGTCGGCGTCGAGGTCGTACTTGATGGTTTCCATGGTCATTCTCGTCCCCTCCGCTCGCTCAGATACGCTCGATGATCGTGCCGGTGCCCATGCCCGCGCCGACGCACAGGTTGATGAGAGCAGTGCCCTTGCCCGTGCGTTCCAGCTCGTCGAGCACGGTGCCGAGGATCATGGCGCCGGTGGCGCCCAGCGGATGGCCCATCGCGATCGCGCCACCGTTCACGTTGATCTTGTCATGCGGGATATTCAGTGCCTGCATGTAGCGTAGCACGACGCTGGCAAAGGCCTCGTTCAGCTCGAAAAGGTCGATGTCCGAGGTGTCCATGCCCGCGCGCTTCAGCACCTTCCGCGCGACGAACTCGGGGCCGGTGAGCATGATCGTCGGCTCTGAGCCGACCGAGCCCATGGCGCGGATGCGCGCACGTGGCTTGAGGCCGTACTTCTCGCCCATCGCCTTGCTGCCGACGAGCACCGCGGCGGCGCCGTCAACGATGCCGGAGCTGTTGCCGGCGTGGTGCACGTGGTTGATGCGCTCGACCTCCGGGTACTTCATCAGCGCGATGGCATCGAAGCCCGGCATCGTCTCGCCCATGTCGGCGAAACTGGCCTTCAGGCTGCCCAGCGACTGCATGTCGGCTTCGGGGCGCATATGTTCGTCGCGGTCGAGAACGACCTCGCCGATCACGTCGCGCACCGGCACGATGGAACGCGCAAAGCGGCCTTCGTCCCACGAGCGTTTCGCGCGCTTCTGGCTCTCAACCGCATAGGCGTCCACATCGTCGCGCGAGAAGCCGTATTTGGTCGCGATGAGGTCGGCGCCGATGCCCTGCGGCGCGAAGTAAAGTTTGTGCGCCACGGCAGGGTCCATCGCCCACGCGCCGCCGTCGGCGCCCATCGGGATGCGGGACATGGATTCGACGCCGCCGCCGATCGCGAACTCGGCCTCGCCCGCCATTACCTTGGCGGCGGCCATGTTCGTCGCTTCAAGGCCGGAGGCGCAGAAGCGGTTGATCTGCACGCCTGCGGTCGTCTGCGCATAGTCAGCGTTCAGCACGGCAACGCGCGCGATGTCCGATCCCTGCTCACCGATCGGCGCGACGCAGCCGAGCACGACGTCGTCGACATCGGCGGTGTCGATGGGGTTGCGGTCGCGCACGGCCTGCAACACCTGCGTCGCAAGCTGGATCGGCGTGATTTCGTGCAGGCTGCCGTTCGATTTGCCGCGTCCGCGCGGTGTCCTGACGGCATCGTAGATATAGGCTTCGGCCATTGGGTTTGCTCCTTTGTCTGTCAGGCGCGCGCGAATGCGTCGGCCGGAAGTGCCATGAGTGTCTCGGCGCCGGTTTCCAGCTTGCGGCGCAGGGCGCCCGCATCCGGCAGGTAGCGAGCACTATAGTAGCGGGCGGTCGTCAATTTAGCCTCGTAGAAAGAGGAGTCGGACGCGCCCGCTGCCAGCGCCGCCTGCGCCGCGCGCGCCATCTTCAGCCACATCCAGCCGAGCACGACGACGCCCATCAGATGCATGTAGGGCACGGCAGCCGCACCGGCATTGTTGGGATCTGCCATGCCGTTCTGCATCAGCCACATCGTCGCCGTCTGCAGCTCGTTCCCGGCCTTCTCCAACGCTTCGGCCATTGGCGCCAGCGCGGCGTCCGCCTTCGCGGCGGCAACCTCCTCGCCGATCGCGGCAGCGAGCAGCATCAGCCCCTTGCCGCCGTGGCGACCGAGCTTGCGGCCCACAAGGTCCATCGCCTGAACGCCGTTGGTGCCTTCATATATCTGGGCAATGCGCGCATCGCGGACGAACTGCTCCATGCCCCATTCGCCGACATAGCCGTGGCCCCCATACACCTGCTGCGCGTTCACCGCCGTCTCGAAGCCCTTGTCAGTCGTGTAGCCCTTGATGACGGGGGTGAGCAGGCTGATCAGCTCGTCGGCGTTGGCGCGTTCCTCCTCGGTCTGCGCCTTTTTCGAAAGGTCGACCTGCAGCGCCCCCCACAGCAGCAGCGCGCGGGCGCCCTCGGTAAACGCCTTGCCGTCCATCAGCATACGCCGCACGTCCGGGTGAACGATGATCGGATCGGCTTTCTCGCCGGGCTCGGCCGGGCCGGTCAGCGCCCGCCCCTGTCGCCGCTCCAGCGCGTAGGTGACGGCGTTCTGATAGGCGACCTCGCCCTGCGAAAGCCCCTGCAGCCCGACGCCGAGCCGCGCCACGTTCATCATGATGAACATGGCTTCCAGCCCGCGCTCCGGCTCGCCGACGAGATAGCCGGTCGCCTCGTCGTAGTTGAGCACGCAGGTCGCATTGCCGTGAATGCCCATCTTATGCTCGATGGCGCCGCAGGAAACGCCGTTGCGTGCGCCGAGGCTGCCGTCGTCGTTCACTAGAAACTTCGGCACGATGAACAGCGAAATGCCCTTCACGGTGTCGGGCGCACCCTCGCGCTTCGCCAGCACGAGGTGGATGATGTTCTCCGCAAGGTCGTGCTCGCCCGCCGAGATGAAGATCTTAGTGCCGGTGATCCTGTAGCTGCCGTCGCCTGCGTCCACCGCCTTGGTCCGGATCAGACCGAGGTCGGTGCCGCAGTGCGGCTCGGTCAGGTTCATGGTGCCGGTCCACTTGCCGGAAACCATGTTGGGCAGGTACTTCTGCTTCTGTTCGTCCGAACCCTTCACCTCGATGGAGGCGATCGCGCCGGCAGTGAGACCGGGGTACATCGCGAACGCCATGCCGGCGGAGCTCAGATACTCCTCGAACGCCATGCTGATCGTGTACGGCAGGCCCTGCCCCCCGAACTCCGGGCTCATGTGCAGCGTGCCCCAGCCGCCCTCGACGAAGGCCTGATAAGCTTCCTTGTAGCCCTTCGGCGTCGTCACCGAGCCGTCCTCATGGCGCTTGCACCCCTCACGGTCGCCCGAGAAGTTGATCGGCTGCACGGCGCCTTCCACGAATTTTGCGCCTTCCTCAAGGATTGCGGCCACCATGTCGGGCGTCGCTTCCGAAAAGGTCGGCAGATTCGAATAGCGGTCGAGGCCGATCACCTCGTCGAGGATGAATTTGGTGTCGCGAACGGGCGCGCGGTAGGTGGGCATGTCAGGACTCCCCGGATTTGGCATTCGAGGGCAACAGGCCCTCCACAACGGCTACAAACTCCTGAAGCTCGGTGATCGTAGCATCGATATCGTTACGCTGGTTGGTCAAAACGCCGATCTGGCGGCGGCAAAGCTCCAGCGTGCGCTCCCGCTGACGGACGCGCCCGTCCCCCGCGTGGTAAAGGTCGAGGATTTCCTTGATCTCGGCAAGGCTGAAGCCGACGTTCTTGCCGCGCAGGATCCACGCCAGCCGGGCGCGGTCGCCGCGTGAATAGACGCGGCTCTGCCCCTGCCGCGCAGGCTCGATCAGCCCCTCACCCTCATAGAAGCGGATCGCGCGCGGCGTCACGCCGAACTCGGCGGCGAGATCGGTGATGGTGAAGGTTTCGTCCTCGCGAACGGCTTCCATCGGGCGCTGCGGCATGAGCGCCTGATTAGTTGACGTTTACGTAAACGTCAACCTACCTGCGTAAAGAAGCAGGTCCGTGCTCCGGTGTGGCAGGCAGGTCCGGCGGGCTCCACCTTCAGCCAGACCGCATCCTTGTCGCAATCGACATGGACCTCCACGACCCGCATCGTGTTCCCGCTCGTCGCGCCCTTGTGCCAGAGTTCCTGCCGCGAGCGCGACCAAAAGTGCGCCTCGCGCGTCTCCAGCGTCTTCGCATAGGCTTCGGCGTTCATGTGCGCGACCATCAGCAGTTCGCCGGTGGTGCTGTCGGTCACAATGGCCGTTACCAGCCCTTTATCGTCGAATTTCAGGTCCATCTGCTCCGCTTAGCGCGGGACCCGGCGGGTGGCCATAGCCGCCGCACTATGAAATAACGCCTGCTCAACCGACAGGAGGATATGATTTTCGGGTTAGACTTCGCTTTCACCGACCAGCCCTGGCTGCAGACCCTCACCGCGCTCGCCATTCTCGGCATCGTCGCTGCAGCCGCCAACTGGCTTTCCAAGGTCATCGTTCTTCAAGGTCTCAGTCGCGCACTGGCGCTCAGCCGGTTCGGGCAGGAGAAGCAGGCGCTTTCGCGCATCGCGTGGCGACTATCCTACCTGGTGCCGTCGATCATCGTGCAGATGGGCATTGCGGGCGTCCCCCACCTTTCGGAAACCACGCTCACCATCGTCCGCAATGTCGCGGTGGCCTTTTCGATCGTCACTATCGCGATGGCGATCAGCGCGGCGCTCACGCTGCTGAATGACGTCTACCAGCGCCGCGAGGATGCCGCCCAGCGCCCGATCAAGGGCTATGTGCAGGTGGGCAAGATTCTCATTTATTGCGCAGCAGCCGTGCTCGTCGTGTCGGCGCTGATGGACCGGTCACCGCTCATTCTGCTCTCCGGCCTCGGCGCGCTCGCCGCGGTGCTGATGCTGGTGTTTCAGGATACGATCCTTTCGCTCGTCGCCTCCATCCAGATCGCCTCGAACGACATGCTGCGCGTCGGCGACTGGATCGAGATGCCCGGTCAGAACGCGGACGGCGACGTCATCGATATTGCGCTTCATACCGTAAAAGTTCGCAATTGGGACAAGACCATCACCACCATCCCGACCAGCCGCCTCATCAAGGATGCGTTCAAGAACTGGCGCGGCATGTCCGAATCCGGCGTGCGCCGTATCAAGCGCGCCGTGCTGATCGATCAAACGAGCGTGGGTTTTCTGGACGAAGAGCAGATCGGCCGCCTGAAGCGTTTTGCGCTCATTGACGCCTATCTTGCCGAAAAGACGGAGGAAATCGGACGCTGGAACCGGAAGCGGGTTGCCGCCGAGCCCGTGAACACGCGGCGGCTTACCAATCTCGGCACGTTCCGGAACTATGTAGAGGCCTATCTACACGCGCATCCGCGCATCGAAACCGGGCAGACCACGATGGTGCGCCAGCTTTCGCCAACGCCGACCGGACTGCCGCTGGAACTTTACTGCTTCACCAACACGACCGCGTGGACGGAATACGAGGCGATCCAGTCCGACATCTTCGATCACCTGATCGCGATCCTGCCGGAATTCGGCCTGCGTCTATTCCAGGAACCCGCGGGGTACGACCTTGTCGGAGCCTTCGATCGCGCGGCCTGACCATGTCGCTGGCAACATGGCAGCCATGCATATGTGACAACCCCGCGACAAACCGGGCAAGGCACCCTATATGGACGCTCGAATCGCCCGCCCGCCACGGAGCGCCAAATGTTTGACATGATTTCGCACCCCTTCGACGACGACAAGCTGAAGGAAGAATGCGGCGTTTTCGGCGTCTGGGGCGCCGAGGGCGCAGCCGCGCTCACGGCGCTCGGTCTCCATGCGCTCCAACACCGGGGCCAGGAGGCCGCCGGTATCACGAGCTACGACGGCAAAACCTTCCACAGCCACCGCGCGATGGGCCACGTGGCGGGCAACTTCGACCGCGACGAGGTGATCCGCGAGCTGCCCGGGGAGGCCGCCATCGGCCACGTCCGCTACTCAACCACCGGCGCCTCGGCGCTGAGGAACGTGCAGCCGCTGTTCGCCGAACTGTCCACTGGCGGCTTCGCGGTCGCGCACAACGGCAACATCTCGAACGCCTCGCACGTCCGCCGCGAGCTCAACCGCCGCGGCTCGATCTTCCAGTCGACGAGCGACACCGAGGTCATCATCCACCTCGTCGCCACCTCCACCTACCGGCCCCTGCTCGACCGCGTCATCGACGCGCTGAAGCAGGTGGAAGGCGCCTACAGCCTCGTGATGTTGACCGACGAGGGCCTCATCGCCTGCCGCGATCCGCTCGGCATCCGCCCGCTCGTGATCGGCCGCCGCGAGGATTCGTATATCCTCGCCTCCGAAACCGTCGCGCTCGATGTCTGCGGCGCGACGTACCTCCGCCAGATCGAGCCCGGCGAGATGGTGGTCATCAACGACAAGGGCTTGCGTTCGCTGCGCCCATTCCAGGCGATGCGCCCCCGCCCCTGTATCTTCGAGCACGTCTACTTCTCGCGCCCCGATTCGCTGCTTGATGGCCTCTCGGTCTATCAGGTCCGCAAAAACATCGGCGCGCAGCTCGCGATCGAAAGTCCGGTCGACGCCGACGTGGTGATCCCGGTGCCCGATAGCGGCAACCCCGCCGCCATCGGCTACGCGCAGCAATCGGGCCTCCCATTCGAACTCGGCATCATCCGCTCGCACTATGTGGGCCGCACCTTCATCCAGCCCGGTGATGCCATCCGCAACCTCGGCGTCAAGCTGAAGCACAACGCCAACCGCGCCGTCATCCAGGGCAAGCGCGTCGTCCTCATCGACGATTCGATCGTGCGTGGCACTACCTCGGTGAAGATCGTGCAGATGATGCGCGAGGCTGGCGCTGCGGAGGTCCACATGCGCGTCGCCTCCCCGCCCACGCGGCACAGCTGTTTCTACGGCGTCGATACGCCCGAGCGCGCGAAGCTCCTCGCCGCGCAGATGGATGTCCAGCGCATGCGCGACTACATCAAGGTAGACAGTCTCGCGTTCCTGTCGATCGACGGCCTTTACCGCGCACTCGGCGAGGACATGCGCGTCGAGGAGACGCCGCAATATTGCGATGCGTGCTTCACCGGCGAGTACCCGACGCGCCTCACCGACTATGAGGAGTCGGGCGCCGACGACCAACTCACCCTGCTGACGGAACGCGCGGGCTGACATGACCGATATCGAAAAACCCGTCGCGCTCGTCACGGGCGCCAGCCGCGGCATCGGCGCGGCGACGGCGAAGGCGCTTGCCGCCGCAGGCTATCACGTGCTCCTCACAGCGCGCACCGAAGGCGGGCTCGAAGCAACCGAAACCGCAATCCACGAGGCGGGCGGCACCGCCACGATAGCGCCCTTCGACATCACCGACGGTGATGCGATCGATCGGCTCGCGCAGGCGGTCGGCGGGCGCTGGCAGCGGCTCGACGCGCTGGTGCTGAACGCGGCCATCCTCGGCGATCTCATGCCCGTCAGCCATATGGAGCCGAAGGACTTCGAGAAGCTGTTCAAGACGAACGTCACGGCGAACTACCGCCTGATCCGTGCCTTCGATCCCCTGCTCCGCGCCAGCAAGGACGCCCACGTCGTCGCGGTGACATCCGGCGTTGCGTCAACGCCCCGCGCCTATTGGGGCGCCTACGCCGCCAGCAAGGCCGCGCTTGCGAACCTCGTTCAAACCTACGGCCTCGAAGTTGCCGCGATCAGCAGGATCAAGACGCACATCTACAATCCCGGCGGCACCGCCACCGCGATGCGTGCGAAGGCCTTCCCCGGCGAAGACCCGGCCACGCTGAAAACCGCCGAAACGGCTGCGGCGGAGATCGTGTCGCTCTTCACCGCCTGAATCCCAGGCTCATATTTTCCAAACAGAGAATAACTTGCCCGATGAGGAATCGGCTTTATGGTTGCGCCAAGACCATAGGGGGATTCACATGCTCGCACGCCGCTGCCTTGCCGCCCTGCTCGCGACCACGCTCGCCGCCACCGCGCTTCCGTCCGCCGCCGCCGAGCCCCTGCCAAAGAGTGACATTCCCGCCGATTTCAAGCCGTCGGACGCCCACAAGGACTTCACGATCCGCGAGGTCCAGATCCCGATGCGCGATGGCGTGAAGCTGCACGTGAACCTCGTTATCCCGAATGGCGCGAAGGACGCTCCGATCATCTTCTCGCGCACGCCTTATTCGGCGGACCGCGCGATCACCGGCCTTGCCTCCAACACCTACAAGCTGGCGCTTCCCGTCACCTATGCGGAGCTTGCGGACGCCGGCTACATCATCGCGGTGCAGGACGTGCGCGGGCGTTATCGCTCCGAAGGCGACTATGTCGTCGCCCGGCCGCTCGTCGGCCCGCTCAACCCCGCGGACACCGATCATTCGACCGACACCTGGGACAGCATCGAATGGCTGGTGAAGAACGTGCCCGAGACGAACGGCAAGGTCGGCACGATCGGCGTCAGCTACGGCGGCTTCACCACGCTGATGAGCCTTGTGAACCCGCACCCCGCGCTGGGAGCCGCGGTTCCGATCAATCCGCTCGTCGACGGCTGGATCGGCGACGACTGGTTCCACAACGGCGCCTACCGCCAGAGCTTCCTCGACTGGGTCTACCGGATGACCGCCGACAAGTCCTCGAAGTACGGCCTCCAGTTCGATCGCTACGACACGTATGAAAGCTGGCTGAGCGCGGGTTCGGCGAGCGACATGGCGAAAAAGCTCGGCATCGAGGAGTTTCCCGTCTTCAAGAAGGTCGCCGCGCACCCGGCCTACGACGCCTACTGGCAGGGGCAGGCGCTCGACAGGATCCTCGCCAAGGAACCGCTCAAGGTCCCCACGCTCCACGTGCACAGCCTGTGGGATCAGGAAGACATCTACGGCGCCCCCGCCGTCTACAAGGCGATGGAGCCGAAGGACGCGGGCAATGCCCGGAATTACATGATCATCGGCCCGTGGCAGCACGGCCAGAGCAACATGCCGAGCGGCACGAAGCTCGGCGCCATCGATTTCGGCAGCAACACCTCGGCCTGGTACCGCAGCGAGGTGCTGATCCCCTTCTTCGACGCGCACCTGAAGTCCGACGCGCCGAAGGCCGATCTCGCGCCCGTCACTGCGTTCGAAACCGGCGCCAACGTCTGGCACCGCTACGATCGCTGGCCGATGTCCTGCGCGAGCGGCTGCCCGTCGCAGTCGAAGCCGATCTATTTGCAGGCAGACGGCGCGCTCGGCTGGAAGGCGCCCACCGTGCGCGCCGCCTTCGCCGAATATGTCTCAGATCCCGCGCGCCCGGTGACATACCGCGAGCGGCCGATCCTCTCCACGTACAACCCCAACACCTCATGGGGCCGCTGGCTGGTGGACGACCAGCGCTTCGCCGAGGCGCGGCCCGACGTTGTCACCTTCGTCAGCGAGGTGCTCACCGAAGACGTGCGCCTCGCCGGCCAGCCGATCGCGAAATTCTTCGCCTCCACGAGCGGCACGGACAGCGACTGGGTGGTGAAGCTCATCGACGTCTACCCGGCCGAATACGCCCCCGCGCCGGAAATGGGCGGGTACGAACTCGCCGTCTCGATGGACATCCTGCGCGGCCGCTACCGCGACGACCCGACGAAGCCGAGCGCAATCCCGGCGAACAAGGTCGTCTCCTACGAAATCAAGCTGCCGGACGTCAGCCACAGGTTCCTGAAGGGCCACCGCATCATGGTGCAGATCCAGTCCAGCTGGTTCCCCCTCTACGACCGCAACCCGCAGACTTACGTGCCCAACATCTTCTTCGCGAAGCCTGAGGACTACAAAAAGGCCACGCAGCGGATTTATACGTCAGCGCAGTACCCCAGCCGCATCGAACTGCCGGTGGTGGAATAAGCCCACCCGACGCCCGCCAGCTCCATCTCCTCGCCCTTAAAGGGAGAGGATACAAAGCCTTGCTGGCGAGCCGGCTAGGCGAAGTTGGAGAGGGTGCGGGGGCGTGCGCTCAGCCACTTTAAGCATCATCTTAATTGTCCGGCGCCCATGTTGGCGAAATGAGCAAAGGACCTGGGCCGATCGACAGTCGCCGCTGGACGGGTGACATTGATTACAGGCCGAAACCAGCATTGGTGCCAGCCCTGCCATCACGCTTTGTCGGGCCAGTCGTGCTGGTGCTTGTGGCGAGCGGTTTGATGTTCGCCGCCTCCAGCCTGATTTGGGTTGTCTCAGGATCGCCTATGGTCGTTGCCCCGCCAATGAAGGTCGCGACGCTCAAGTTTCCGCTGTTTGCGGCGCTCAGCACGCTGTTTCTTCTTCGTTCGCGGCGCCGTCAGGCGTTCGTCTGGGCAATAATCGTCTTCAGCTTCAGCCTCTTTCTGGCGCACCAGTTTGGCTACCTGCACGATCTCAACAACCGGCGCACGGAGAAGCAGGCCACTTACTTTGTCGAGAACATCTCACGGCCGGGGTATGGGGGGCGCAGAGAGTCCCGTATCTTTCCGGAACTCCGATTGTCGACGGAACGCGGCGCTCACATTTCCGTCTCCACGACGCAGGCCTTCGCAAAAAGGCTCACCAGTGGGGACAGTTGCCTAAAAGCGAGGATTTCACGCGGTCGCTACGGCTTCACTTTTATGGAGCCCGTTGCCCTATTGTCGTCTGGTGATGGCACAGCGTCATTCCTCGTCGTAGCTGAAAATCGCAAACGTTGTTTCAGGCTTTGACGGGACAGCCGTCCTCTACTCCGCCACCTCATCCCCAAACCCGTGCAGCCGCTTGGCCCATTGATACCCGATCACCGCGCCCTTCACGGGTTGCAGCATCGCGAGCGCGAGCACGGCGGTGAGGGTGATCCAGATCGGGATCTGCCATTCGTAGGGCACGTCAAACGCCGCGTTCACCTCGTACATCGTCGGCACGAGGATGTGGCCGAGCAGGAGGATGACGATGTAAGGCGGGAAGTCATCGGCCTGGTGGTGGTGCCATGCCACGCCGCATTTGGGGCAGTCGTCCACGGGTTTCAGGAAGCTGCGGAACAGTTTCGCCTCGCCACAGGCCGGGCATTTGCCCGCGAGCGCGCGCGGCAGGAAGGTCCGGAAGCTCCGGTTTGCGTCTTCAGCGGTTTCAATGGTCATCAGGCGGCCTTCGCACCCTTGCGGAGCTTCGCAAGCTTTTTCAGGAGCATGTCGCGCTTCAGCTTGGAAAGATGGTCCACGAAGAGGATGCCTTCGAGGTGGTCCATTTCGTGCTGCAGGCAGGTGGCGAGCAGGCCGTCGATTTCTTCGTCATGCGCCTTGCCTTCATAATCCAGCCACGTGGCGCGGATGCGCGCGGGGCGGTCTACGTCCGCATATTGCTCGGGCACCGAAAGGCAGCCCTCGTTATAGGTCGCCAGCTCCTCGGATTCCCACGTGATTTCCGGGTTCACGAAATAGAGCGGCTTTTTCACGCGGTTCGCCGGCACGTCTTCCGCGCCCTCGGCCGGTTCCTGCAGGTCGATCACCAGCACGCGCTTCGCCACGCCCACCTGAATGGCGGCAAGGCCGATGCCGGGCGCTTCGTACATCGTCTCCAGCATGTCGTCCATCAGGCGGCGGAGGTCGTCGTCCACGCGCTCCACGGGCTCGGAAATCTGCCGCAGCCGCGCGTCCGGCGCCTCGAGAATGGGTAGAATGGCCATGAATGCTAGCTAGGTATGCGGGTGCGCGGGGTCAAGATGCCGGAGTGTCACACGCGGGCGCGGGGTGCGCTACCCGATCGGCCGCCGCGCGCGCAGCGCCTGCGCGATCGTGCCTTCGTCGAGATAGTCCAGCTCCCCGCCCACCGGCACGCCGTGCGCGAGCTGCGTCACCGAAACGCCGCAGTCCGCCAGCCGCTCGGCGAGGTAGTGCATCGTCGTCGCGCCTTCCATCGTGGCGTTCATCGCGAGCACGACCTCCTCGATGCCGCCCGCGTTCACGCGCGCCATCAGCGGCGCGATGCTGAGGTCGCCCGGCCCGACGCCTTCGAGCGCGGAGAGACGCCCACCGAGTACGTGAAAGCGGCCCGGAAACAGCCGCGCGCGGTCCATCGCCCACAGGTCCGCCACTTCCTCCACCACGCACAGCAGCTTCGCGTCGCGGCGCGGATCGGTGCAAACGCCGCAGGGGTTCGCCGTGTCCACATTGCCGCAGATGGCGCAGGTGGCGAGGTTTTCCTCCACCGATTGCAGCGCCGCGATCAGCGGTTTCAGCGCGATTTCGCGGCGTTTCAGCAGGTGCAGCACCGCGCGGCGGGCCGAGCGGGGGCCGAGACCGGGAAGCCGGGAGAGCGCTTGGCTGAGCGCGTCGATTTCGGGGGACGACATACGGTGCCCATCTATCGGCGTGCGCGGGCGTCTTGCAAGTGCCCCGCGCGGCGGCTAGCGGATCGGGGATGCGGATTGTCTTCATGGGAACCCCGGCCTTCGCGGTGCCGGCGCTCGAGGCGCTTGTTGCTGCGGGGCACGATGTCGCCGCCGTCTACACGCAGCCGCCGCGCCCCGCGCAGCGCGGCAAGCAGCCGCAGGCGTCGGTGGTGCAGCAGGCGGCGGAGCGGCTGGGGCTGCCCGTGCGCTTTCCGGTGAACTTCAAGGACGAGGCGGATCGGGAGGCCTTCGCGGCGCTCGGCGCGGATGTTGCCGTGGTCGCGGCGTACGGGCTCATCCTGCCGCAAGCGATTCTGGATGCGCCGCGTCGTGGGTGCCTCAACATCCATGCGTCGCTTCTTCCGCGCTGGCGCGGCGCCGCGCCGATCCAGCGCGCGATCCTTGCTGGGGATGCGGTGACGGGCGTCACCATCATGCAGATGGAACGCGGCCTCGATACCGGCCCGATGCTGCTCACCGCAGAAACGCCCGTGGACGCCAAGACCGCCGGAGCGCTGACCGACGAACTGGCCGCGATGGGCGCGAAGCTGATCGTTGAAGCGCTCTCCCGCGATACGCTGGTTGCCAAGGCCCAGCCCGCCGAAGGCGTCACCTACGCGCACAAGGTCGACAAGGCCGAATCCGCGCTCGATTTCACCCAGAGCGCCATCGAGGTCGAACGCGCCGTCCGCGCCTTCAACCCCGCCCCCGGCGCCTTCACGCTGCTTGGGCAGGAACGCCTGCGCATCCTCGCCTGCGATGTGACGGATGCCAGCGGCGAACCCGGCGTCACCATCGACGACCAGCTCACCATCGCCTGCGGCACCGGCGCGATCCGCCCCACGCTCGTTCAGCGCCCCGGCAAGCGCGCGATGGACGTCGCCGAGGTGCTGCGCGGATTCCCGGTTCCGGCGGGCACACGGCTCGGCTGATGCAGCGTTTCAAGCTGACCATCGAATACGACGGCCGACCCTTCGTGGGCTGGCAGCGTCAGGACAATGGCCCCAGCGTGCAGCAGACGCTGGAGCAGGCGGTCTTCGCCGTGACACAGGCGGAAACCATCGTCTACGGCTGCGGCCGCACCGACGCGGGCGTCCACGCCGAAGGCCAGGTCGCGCATGTCGACATCGGCAAGCCACTCGCCGCGTTCCGGCTGCAGGAGGCGCTGAACGCGCACCTCCGCCCTGCCCCGGTCGCGGTCGTAGCCTGCGAACCCGCCGCGCCCGATTTCCACGCCCGTTTCGACTGCACGGGCCGCCGCTACCGCTACGACATCATAAACCGCCGCGCGCCGCTCACGTGGCAGTCCGGCCTTGCGTGGCACGTCGCGCGCCCGCTCGATGCAGACGCGATGCATGAGGCCGCGCAAATCCTCGTCGGGCGCCACGACTTCACGACCTTCCGTTCAGTGCACTGTCAGTCCACGAGCCCGGTGAAGACACTCGATCGCCTTGAGGTCGTTCGAAGCGGCGACCGAATTGCGATTCACGCCGCCGCCCGCTCGTTCCTCCATCATCAGGTTCGCTCGATGGTCGGCTGCCTGAAACTGATCGGCGACGGCAGCTGGAGCGCGGACGATCTTCGCCATGCCCTCGACGCGGCAGATCGCACGGCGCTTGGGCTCAACGCCCCACCCGATGGTCTTTTTTTCGCTGCCGCTCATTACGGGTAAGTGTCGAAATCCTTTACGTTTTCGCACGCTTTATTCCGGTTCTGTCACGAGCTCTGACGTAACACCCTTGAAATACGCATTTTTCCCATTTTGGCACAGTCCATGCATTTGTTCCGCCAGAAATTGAAGAGTAACAAACTCTCAAGTCCTAAGTCTTAGGGAAAGAAACCGGTGGCGCCTGTCGCAGCTTCGAAAACGGAGCCATGGCAGCCGCCGGATGAAGGGTTGAAAATGGCGTCACACGTCCGCACGGAACGGCACACAGCCGCGCGTAACACGATTCTGCTCTGGCTCGCCGGAGTCATTCTCTTTGCCGGAATCGGGCTTCTGCTCACCTATCACGCGCTGCGTGACAGCTCGATCTATGCCAGCACGATGACCCCTCTGATGTCGGAGCGGGATCAGACGCGCCCGGCCCCGATGCTGAAGACCGTGAAGGTCCGCCAGACCGATGCAGCCGCCGATATCGCGCGCGCGCATTCAAGCGCGGTCGCTTCGGCGAAGAGCGGCACGGCACCGGAAGCGGCTACACAGCCTGCGGAAGCCGAGACTGTCGAAGCTTCGGCCGACGTACCCGCAGCGCCGGCTCAGTAAACCATCAGGCTGCGAGCGCTGCCGCCGGCGTGGCGGTGAGCGCGGCAAGCGAACCTTCCAGCATCAGCATCTGCCACAAGAGCCGGCTGTGATCCGCGCGGCCGCTGCGATGTGCCGCGGCGCAGGCCGCAAAATAGTTCATGTCGAACCAGCCGCTGCCGGCGACATGGGAACCGCTGGCGAGCGCGGCGACACGATCGGCGAGCGCGCCGCGGAACCAGCGATCGATCGGCACCGAAAAGCCCATCTTGCGCCGGTAAAGGATGTCCTTGGGCAGATAGGGCTCCATCGCCTTCTTCAGCAGCCACTTGCCCTCTCCGCCGTGCAGACGGAAGTCACTCGGCAATCCGGCCATCCAGCCGACGAGCTCGTGGTCGAGAAGCGGCTCACGCGCCTCCAGGCTCACGGCCATGCTGGTGCGGTCCACCTTGGTGAGAATATCGCCGGGCAGCCAGATCATCATGTCGGCGTACTGCGCGCGGCCGAGCATGTCGTCGGCGGGCGCGTTCCGCATCGTGTCCGTGTAGAGCGTTCCTGCCCAGTAGCCGCCGATCTCACGTTTCAGCGCATCCGAGAACAGGCGGGAGCGCATGCGGTCCGGCGTCACGCTCACGGCGTGGAAATAGGCCTCGGCGCTGTCCATCGCGATGGCCTCGAATGTCGATTTCGCGCGCAGCACGCGCGGCGCCCAGTCGAGCTTCGGCCAGGCCCGGCCGAGCCGCCCGAAGACGGTCTGGCGCAACCCCGGCGAAAGCGCCCCGCGCACCCGCTCCTCGTTCATGTAGAGCCGGTAGCGGCGATAGCCCGCCATCGCCTCATCGGCGCCGTCCCCTGAAAGCGCTACCGTCACGGTCTCGCGCGCGAGTTCGCTGACGCGGTAGGTCGGCAGCGCGGAGGCGTCAGCAAACGGCTCGTCAAAGGCACGCACAAGCGTGTCGATGAGGCCGTAATCGTCAGTCGTGACCGTTCGCGCGCGGTGGTGCGTCGCGTAACGCTTGGCAATCGCTTCGGCGTGGCCTGTCTCGTCGTAAGCCGGATCGTCGAAGCCGATCGAGCAGCTGTTGACCGGCGTATCGATCAGCCCCGCCATCAGCGCGACGACCGCGCTTGAATCGACGCCGCCCGAAAGGAACGCGCCCACCGGCACGTCCGCGACCAGCCGCAGCGCCACCGCCTCGCGCATCCGCGCGGTGAGTTCCTCGGCCAGCGCCTCGGGCGAGCCCTTCACGCGGCCGTCGAACGCAATGTCCCAATAGCGGCGCGGGCGTGCGGGCGCCGCGTTGCCCCAGCGCAGCGTCAGCGTATGCCCGGCGGGAAGCTTCTTCACCGCGCCGAGCAGGCACTTGTCGTCTGGCACGTAGCCGTAAGCGAAATAGTCCTCGATCGCGCGCGGATCGATGGCGCGGGACAGCCCCGGCCACATCAGCAGCACCTTCATCTCCGATCCGAAGATGAACCGTCCATCACCGAGATCGGCATAATAGAGCGGCTTCACGCCGAGCCGGTCCCGCGCGAGGAACAGCGTACGTGCGGTCTCGTCCCAGATCGCGAAAACGAACATGCCGCGCAGCTTGTCAACGCAGGCCTCGCCCCATGCGCGCCACGCCTCGATGATCACCTCGGTGTCGCTGTCGCGCCTGAACGTGTGGCCGAGCGCCTGCAGTTCCTTCCGCACCTCGCGAAAATTATAGATTTCGCCGTTGAAGGTGATCTGGATCTTGCCGTCCGCGCTCGGCATCGGCTGCACGCCGCCCGCGATGTCGATGATCGAGAGCCGCCGATGGCCGAGCCCCACACCCGGGGCGCGGTAAAAGCCGCTGCCATCGGGACCACGGTGCGCGATCACATCGGTCATGGCGCGCAGCACCGGCTCCGGGATCGTGCGATGCTCGCGTTGATCGAAATATCCGGCGATGCCGCACATGGCCTAGCGCTCCACCGTGGCGGTCTCGATCGCGGTATCGACCGGTCCGAGCGCCGCCGCAAAGCGTTCGATCGCCGGCATGGCGCTCACCAGTTCGTCACGCCGATCGGCGGATATGACGAGCGTGCCCGCCATCGTCTCACCGCCGAGCAGCCGCGACTTCAGCCCCTCGATCTTGGCCACGTAGTCGCTTCCGGTCAGTTTGCCGTTCACAAGGAAGAACTGCCAGTTGTCGCGCACCGTGCTGCCGTTCTTGATCTGCTGCGCGCGGCCGTTCGCCGGCCCCTTTTCATTGCGCGCCCACGACCATTCGGTCTCGGGCGGAAGCAGGCCCTGCTTGTAGCCGATGAGCTCGCCGTCCTCGGTCTGCCGGTCGAACACGCCGATGTAGAGGTCGATCGGCTGGCCCTCCCCATCGACGTAGCGCGCGATGGCTTCGGCGGAAATGCCTTTGTAATGCGGCTGCCAATCCGGCTGCCCTTCGATGCGCTGCCAGCCCGGCACGTCGGGAAGCACGACCGCGGCAGTCTGGGTATCAGGTGCACGGTTCGCGACGACGAGGCCGTAGACGGGGCCCGCCGCCATCGCGGCAATGCCAAGCGCCGCCGCAACAACGGCCGCGCGTGGCGCGGACGGTGCCGGTGGCGCAGGCTGCAGCCGCGCCGGATCGAACGCCGGATCGTCAACTGGGCGGTCGAAGAAGCGCCAGCCGATAGCGACCAGCAGGAACATCACGATCGCGAAAAATATCCAGCCGTAGATGATATGATCGACGCCCGCCGCGAAGCCCGGCGTCGTCAGGTGCGAGATGTAGATCGTGCCGAAGGCGCGGATGCCGTTCGCAAGGATCGACAGCGCGATTGCCGAGAGAACGAACAGGATGCGCCGCGTCCAGCTCTTGAAGCAGAGGTTCGCGACAAGCACGCTGAATGCGATCATCGCGATCAGGAAGCGCACGCCAGAGCATGCCTCAGCGACCTCGAAATTGCCGTTGGGGATGGCGATGAACACGCCGTCGATGAAGGCGGGAATGCCCGACCATTCGAGCAGCTTGATGCAGATCGCCGCCGTGACCGTCTGCAGGATCGGCACGAGCTGCTCGCCGGCCGGGATCATGAACAACGCGAAGAACAGCACGAACGCAAGGCCGCGCGACACTGTGAGCCCGAATACGAGCGGAACGCTGACGATGAGCAGCCCGACGACCGCCATATGGCGCAGCAAAGCGACGCCTGACGCCTCGCCCACCAGCCAGCCCGCGCCGCCGATCACCATCAGGATCGCCGCCGGATACCAGGGCTTCGGCGTCAGTGCGGAAAGTTCGCAGCGACGCTGCCAAACCAGGTAGCCAAGGATCGGCGGGATCAGCAGGCAGTGCCCGAACGTATCGGTGTTCCACCAGAGGTCGAAGATGTGCGCGACATCGTTGCGAAGCAGCAGCAGGATCGCCGCCGCTACCGCCACCCACGCGATGATCGCCGGGCGCCAGCCCTTCCCGGTCGCACCCGTCCGGGCTTCGAACTCGCTCATATCGTTCATGCCGCTTCCACTTTCGAGTCTGCCGCGCCGAGCCCGAGCCACGCGTCGAGCTTCCCGAGCTGCGCCGGCCAGGCGTAGCGGCTTTCGACTTGCCGCCGTCCGTTTTCGGCAAGGCGCGCGCCGAGCGCCGGGTCGTCCAGCACGGCGCAAACACCAGCAGCGAAGGCTGCCGCGTTGTCGCGCACGAGGAGATCGCGTTCCGGCTCGGCATCGATGCCGGACCAAGCCGCCTCGGTGGCCACCACGGGCCGCGCCATCGCCATCGCTTCCAGCACCTTGTTTTGCACGCCGCGCGCGATGCGGACAGGCGCCACCGTCACGTCGGCGGCCGCGACATAGGGCCGGACATCGGGCACGCGGCCGGTCACGACAATGCCTTCGCGGCCGGCGAGCGCCTGCACCTCAGACATCGGCTTGCCGCCCACGATGAAGAACCGCGCTTGCGGATAACGCTTGCGGACAAGCGGCAGGATGACGTCGGCGAACCAGTAGACGGCATCGACATTAGGCCGGTAATCCATCGCGCCCGTGAACACGAGTTTCGGCCCGGCCTCTTCGCCGAGCGGCGCGAAATCCGCATTGGGCGAGAAATAGGCAAGGTCGACGCCGTTGTGCAGCGTGTCGACCGTGTGCGCGTAGGAACCGGCGATGCGCTTGAACATCGCGGTTTCAGCCTCCGAAACGAACAGGCTGACGTCGACATGACGTGCCACCTGCTTCTCGAATGCCTGCAGCAGCTTCGCCTCACGCGCATAGAGCCAGGATTTCGGCCAACGGCTCTCCTTCGCGTACTGCGCGAACTTGTCTGAATCGATATCGACAAAGTCCATCACCGTGCGGCGGCCCTGCGACGTATGCCCGAGCGCATAGGGGGCCATCTGGCTCGAAAACACGAACATGCGGTCGATGTTGTGTTGCTTTACGCGGTCCCACACCCAGCGCTTCATGGCACGGTCGTCGAACAGCGCGATGCTGAGCGCCTCGCCCTTGCGCCAGCCCGCCCATGCGCGCTTCAGCCTGTCCTTGGGGTCCAGCGGGATCAGCTTCACGGACTTGCAGACGCTCGCCAGGAAATCGGCGTGCTTCATGTCCTCGGGATCGTCGACGAACGCCCCGAGATGCACGGGCGCGCGCTCAGCGATGTATTTCAGGATATTCCACGACCGGATCTTGTCGCCCTTGTCGGGCGGATAGGGAATGCGGTGTGCAAGGAACAGAAGGTCGCCCATCGCTCTAGCCCAGCGACCGCGAGACGAGCGGCCCCATCCGGTTCGCAAGCCACAGCGGCAGGCGGCTCCACACCTCGGTCATCAGCTTGTATTTGGGGTTGTTCGGATTGACGTCAGGCATCGTGCGCCCTTCTGCCAGCCGGTATTCGTAGACGAGCGGTTGCGGCTCGAAGCCCCAGTTCTTCTTGAAGGCGAACGCACCGGTATCGTACTTCGAACGCCCGAAATCGAATGCCCGCCGTCCGCGCGCCACGGCGTGCTCCATCAGCATCCAGTACATGTGATCGTTGGCACGCAGCGCTCGCGCCGCCGCCGTCCCGCCGCCGTAATAGGGATAGACCGTCTCCGCGTCGTAGAGCGACAGCACGGAAGCGACAGGCTCATCCTGATGGTAGACGGTAAGAATGTCCGCATCCGCACCGAAATGACGGATAATCTCGGCAAACAGCCGCGCCGGAAACACCGGCGTGCCGAGGTTGCGGACGCTTTCCGAATAGACGGCGAAATGGTCCTTAAGCGCCTTGGCGTCAGACGCCACGCGCACACTAAGGTCCATCGTCAGCGAGCGGCGCACTTCGGCGCGCTGCTTCCTCGGGATCGCTTTCAGGTTCGCCTCGCTGTCGGCCTCGAGCGGACGCGCGAAGTTCGCGTAGGTCTCCGTCTTCACCGCCCAGTCCGGATGCAGCGCCTCGGTGCCGCGATATTCGAGCACGCCGATGCCTGCAGCCTCGGCGATCGCCCACGCCGCCTTGTCGAGCGCCGCAAGCGCGCGCGGATCGCCCGCGAGTGGCCCGCCCCGCACGGCAAAGGCATTCGAGATCAGCGCGGAGCCGAACAGACCGGATTTGAGCGCGATCAGCGGCAGCACCGCATCCCCGGCCATCAGGTAGTGCGGCGTGTGCCCAAGCGCGTCGCGGATCGCCCTGCCCCATGCCGCGCGGTGAAACGGCGTCGCGCCCGGATGCTTAAGAGCAGCGGCGTCGAACGCCTCGGCCGCCCCGGCATCGTCGAGGTCGATTTCCGTCACGGTCGGCGCGATCGGGCTTTCCGCGTTCATGCCGCCGCCTTCAGCGTCTCGCGGCCGAGGAATACGCGGTCCATGCGGTCCCAGCGGAACCGGTCCAGCAGGCGCGCGAGCTTGGCCTCCATCACGTCAAGGTTGGTATAATGGCGGATACGCGATTTGAGCGGCGCGCCCGGCACCACGGGCTGCTCAGGGTCGATCTCCCACGGGTGGAAGTAGAACACCGTGGCTTCGCCCTCGACGCGGTTCACACGGTCGATCGCCCATTCGGAAAGACCGTAAGGCAGCAGACGGAAAAAGCCGCCGCCTCCGCACGCCATGCGGCGACCAGCATATTCCACCGTCGTCACCGGCACCTCGATCATGTCGGACCCCGCAACCGGCCGGTGCGGGAAGCGCGGCGCTTCCGGCCAGCCGTAATGATCGTGACGGATCGGCGCGACCGAAGAACTGTACGCGTACCCCTCTTCGGCGAGCACCTCGAGCGCCCAGCGGTTGCCGCTGCCGATCGAGAAACTCGGCGCGCGGTAGCCCTTCACCTCGGCACCTGCGGCATCTTCGATCAGCGCGCGCGCCTTGCGGATGTCGGCGCGGAAGCTCTCCGGCGTGAATGTGTGCACCCGGTCGTGTGCGTAGCCGTGGTTGGCGATCTCGTGACCGTTCTCGACGATACGGCGCATCAGCGCCGGCTCACGCTCCGCGACCCAGCCGAGCGTGAAGAACGTCGCCGAGACACCCTTGTCGGCGAAGAGCTGGAGCGCGCGTTCGGTATTGCGGACCACGCGGCTATCCCAGTGCGGCCAATCCTCGCGGCGGATGGTCGTTTCAAACGCGCCGACCTGAAAGTGCTCTTCCACGTCGACCGACATCGCATTGCAGACGCCGCGGTTCGCCACCGCGCAGCTCATGCGCTTCGGCTGACGCCGTACGGGCCGCGCTCGACCTCGTTCTGTTCGACGAGATCGGAAAGAATCCGAAGCACTTGCCGAAGATTACGGTCGTTTTCTGAAGCATAATGTTCAAGGCGATCAATACGCGCGAGCAAACGATCGTCGAGCGCTCCGGCAGCGCCGCCACCCATCGCGACCACGGGCTGCATTTGCTGCGCCGGAGGCACGGCGGCGAGCGAACCGCTGTTCGGCTGGATGATCTTTTCGCGGTCTCGGGGTGCATTGTCGCGCTGCAGGTCGTCGGTCACTTCGCGCACGATCGATTCGTCGATCTCGTGCTTTTCTTCAAGCGCACCGAACAGCAGAACGCGCGCGCACAGATTGTTCAGCTTGCGCGGGACGCCGCCCGAATAGTCGAAAAGCGCGTCATAAGCATCCTCGGTGAAGGCCGGATCCCCGGCCCAGCCGCACAGCGCCAGCCGGTTCTCGACATAGGCCGGAATTTCGTCGCGGCGCATCGGCTCCAGATGGTGCGAGGCGATCACACGTTGGCGAAGCTGTTCAAGCTCGGAGGAACTGGCGAGTTTTTCGCGGAATTCCGGCTGCCCGAGCAGGATCGTCTGGCTGAGCGGCTGCGCGCCCGCGCTGAAGTTGGAGAGCATTCGCAACTGTTCGAGCGAGCCGATCGGCAGGTTCTGCGCCTCGTCGACGATCAGCAGCACGCGGCGGCCCTGCTGGTGCTGCACGCGCAGGAAATTCTCGATGCGCGTGAGCAGCGTTGCGACATCAAGGTTCTCGGCGTTGATACCAAGGCCCGTCGCGATCATCTTCAAAAGGTTGTCGGCATCGACGAGCGAAGTGACGATGTTGGCGACGACCAGCTTCGAGCGGTCGATGGTCTGCAGCAGACGGCCGACAAGCGTCGTCTTGCCCGCGCCGACATCGCCGGTGATGATGATGAAGCCCTCGCCCTGGCCAAGGCCATAGGTGAGGTAGGCCATCGCCTTTCGGTGCGTCTGCGTATCGACGTAGAAGCGCGGATCAGGCGTCAACTGGAACGGGCGTCCGTTCAGATTATAGAACTCGGTGTACATGCTTTTGCCTGTGTTCCTCGAAAACGCCCCTCAGCTTAACTCGAAGTCGTGACGTTTCAGTCAATCCGCCGTCAGAAATTGTATCTCACGCCCACGGATGCCGTGAAGGTTGACGAATCCCGGCGTGATTCCGTGATGCGGTGCGTCCCGTAAAGCGAGGCATTGCCCCGCAGATTCTTGCTCAGGCGGCGCGAATACTGCGTGCCGAGCGTGAACTGCGTGTCCTTGCGCTGGGCCGAGAGCGCATAGCTATTGCGAGCCAGCAGTGCATCAAAGCCGAGGGATTGAAGTTCGCCAAGACGGAGCACAACACGACCGCGCGTGCCGAAGGACACATCATTGCCGAAGAGACCGGTGGGAAGCTCCATCTCGGTCGGCGCCTGCAACTGCTGCGAATCCACATAACGCCGCTTGTCGTAGTAGACCGTCGCCGACCAGGTCAGCGCCTCAAGCTTGCGAGAAACCATGAGCAGCCCACGATCCGATTTGAAGGTCGCGGGGGTCAGCGACTGCGTGAAGCCGCCGAGGCAGCCGCCATCCTCCGAATCCGGATCGACACCGATGACGCAGAACGGAACGCCGAGCTGATCAAGCCCCCCCACACGCACCACATTATACGGAATGCCGTTGAAGGACTGCGTCAGCAGACGACTGAAGCTGTTCAGCGTCTGCTGGAAATTGGCGCGAACGTTCAAGCCCCCGCGCGAGCGGTGATTGAAATCGAGGAAAAAGTTTGCGGAGCCATAACGTTCACCGGCCCGGAATTCGAACGACGTCCGGCGAGACGGCGTGTAGCGGAACCCCGCATTCCAGTAAGCGCCGCTGAAGTCATAGGCTGAGCGGCGCGGCATCGTCGGATCGACCTGGAATTGCCCATCCTCATCAAGAACGGGCAGCCCTGTCTCTTCATCGAAAAGAATGGAGTCCTGAGTATTTTCAATATCTTCGTAGCCACCGCTGCCAATAAGCTCGAGCTTGCGAGACAGGCGGAAACTGAGTTCGCCGCCCGCGCTGTAGCCACGGTATTTCTGGTTGAGCTGATCGACGTCCTCGTGCGTGCCCTGCGCATTCAGCGACCAGTTGATGGTGTTGGTCGCGCGCGTGGATGCAAGCGTCACGCTCGCTGTTTGCGAAA
Source organism: Sphingosinicella sp. (assembly GCF_013911755.1). GTDB lineage: Bacteria > Pseudomonadota > Alphaproteobacteria > Sphingomonadales > Sphingomonadaceae > Sphingosinicella. The sequence goes on along the minus strand of NZ_JACESP010000002.1, from coordinate 24,740 downwards.
TGGAATCACTCAGCCGTGATCCGATACCGTCGCTGGGATCAAGGCCGATACTGCCGGGGTTGCTAAGCCCCTCGCGCGGCGAGTCAGCGGAAACGGCGCCCAGGCGATAGCGGCCCTGGAACGTTGCGAGGTCGCCGATCCGCTGCTGAATGCTCGGCTCGACATAGCCCGAGAAGATTTGCGTCTGGTTGCCGCTCTCGTCGTCGGGGTTGATCGCGTTGAAGCCGCGCACGTCGGTCGCGTATTGCGACGCCGTGCCTCCGGCGTTGAGCAGAAGGAAATCGTCAATCAGCTCCGCGCGCACGTTGGCGTTCGCGTTATGACGATCTTTCTGGCTGATATTCCCGAATTCCTCGAACCGCCGCGTATAGCGATAACTGATGTTGCCATCGACGCGGTTGGTATTGAGCAGAGCGGCAAAGCCCGCACCGGCTTCCAGCCATCCCCGCGCATCGCGGTCCGAGCCATCCGACAGGACCTGCCGGAGCGATACGAACGGATTGACCTCAACGTCGGCGTATGCGGACGACGGCACCATCGCCGTCAGCATGGATACGACCACGCCTGTCGCTGCCAGCGTCCGGCAGCGTCCTGCCTCCCGGCCCCCACCGCTCATTGTTGTGCCCATATCAGCTTCCATAGCCGTAATAGGTGCCAAAGCGCCTGCCGACACCGGCATAGCGCACCTTGTTGAGAAGCATCTGAACGTGCTCACAGCCATTCATCATCGAAAGACCGTCGCGAAGCTCGGTCTCGCGCGTGTTTTCGGCTTCGACCACGAACATCACCTGACCCACGTGCATGGCAAGCACCGAAGCCGCGGAAGACGCGAGCGCCGGCGGGGAATCGAAGATCACGATGCGGTCGCTGTAGCGCTTGGCGATTTCCTCGACCATGTCGCCCATGCGTTCAGACGCGAGCAGCTCGGTCGTCAGGTTATGCTGGCGTCCGGCCGGCAGTACCGAGAGATTTTCGATGTTGGTGCGGATCAGGCAGTCCGAGAGGTCGAGTGACGGATCGGCGATCACATCGACGAGCCCTTTGCCGCCTTCAAGGCCGAGCGTCGAGAGAATCTCGGGCTTTGCGAAGTCGGCATCGACGAGCAGAACGGTGAGATCCCGCTCCGAAGCGATCGAAAGTGCAAGATTGGTCGCGCAGAACGTCTTGCCTTCATTCGGCTGAGCCGAGCACACGAGGATGAGATTGCCGTTGCGGATTGCGTTCTCGCCGCGTGCCATGGCGTTGATGAGGAGTTGCCGCTTCACGATGCGGAACTCTTCGGCGGTGGCCGTTGCGGGCGCGTCAGGCACCACGTAGCCAAGATCGCGGAGTTCAGCGAGATCGATAACGCCGCGGCGGCTGGTGCGATTGCCGTCGTCCGCCGGCAGGTGCACCACTGGTGTTTCCGGCGTGGCGAATTGCGGCTGCGGGGCAATCGCCGCCGCCGCAGGCGCTGCCGGTGCAGGCGCGCGCGGCGCAGGAGCCGCTGCCGCAGCCGGCGTTACTGTGGAACGCGGCGTCGCGGGCTTCGCAGCCACACCCTGATCAAGCCGTCCGGCGGCCCGCTCAAGCAGCGAGGCGCGCGGCGTTCCGGACGGTTTCTCTTCACTCATCGTCATTACCTTCCGCGCACACAGCCAGGGCCAGGGCGTTAAACGAGTTCATACAGCAGCAGTGCAAGATAGATCACGATGAGCCCAAGGCTGAGCACGCCGAACCCCCACAGCCACACCCTGTTCTGGGCGCGCTGGTTGTCCGAAACGATCTCCGTGACCGAACCCAGCACCGGATAGTCGAAGCGCTTTTCGAGCTGTGCCGCCGTGATGTAGGTCGTGTGCAGCTGGCTCAGCAGGAACGAGAGCGCAGCGCCCGCACCGAGACCGACCAGCAGCACCAGGCTGAGGTAGAGCGGACGGTTCGGCGCGATCGGCTCACGCGGCTGCGAGGGCGGATCGACGACGCGGAACTTCACCTGCTGCGTCTTGGTCTCGACGTCGCTGCGAAGGCGGATTTCCTCGCGCGATTTGAGCAGCTGATTGTACTGCGATTGCAGCACCTCGTAATCACGGTTCAGCTTGGCCTGCTCGGCAACGATGCCGGGCTGCTGGACCTGCCGTGACGACATCTGGGAGATCGCGTTCTGCAGCTGCGCACGCCGCGCTTCCAGCGCTGCAACGGCGGACTGGCGTTCGAAAACCATGCTTCTGAGGTTGACGTAGACCGGATTCGCCTGCGCCGCCTGCTGGCGGAGCGCAGGGTCTTTCGCCTCGCGCGCAGCCTGCTGTTCGAGACGGCGGACCTGCGCCTTCGTGGCGATCACGTCAGGGTGCTGATCGGTCCAGCCGCGCGCATACATGTCGCTGAGGCTGCGACCCAGCGCCGCGATCTGCTGCTGCGTCGGGCTGGAGCCCATCGAGGCCCCTTCGATCACGAACGACGGCGCATTGATCGTTGAAGGCGTGCCTCCGATCTGGCGCTGCAAGGCCTGAAGCGAGTTCCGCGCCTGGGCAAGCTCGATCTCGACATTGTCCAGATTGTTGCGCGACTGCGCCAGGCGCGTCGAGATGTTCCCCTCGCCCGGGAGCATTCCGAGGTATTTCTCCTCGAACTCCGCCTTGCGACGCTCCGCCTCCTCGAGCTGACGCTCACGCTCGGCGAGCTGATCCTCGAAGAAGCGGATCGCCTCGTTGATGTCGTCACGGTCTGACGCGACATTCTCTTCCATGAAGATCTGGATGAGATTGTCGACGACGCGCCGCGCGAGATTGGCGTTCTGGGCGTTGCTGCGCGAGGGGTCATCCGACTTGTAGACAATGGTGAACAGGTCAGCCTGCTGGCTCTGCACGGAGATGTTGTTCGTCATCCGCGTGATGAGCTCGTCCAGCTCCTGATCGCTGTCGAGACCGACATCGAGTTCGGTGCGGCGAACGACCTTCTCCATGTTCACGCGCGACGTCAGCGTGCGCCGAACCACGTCCACTTGCCGAAGCAGGTTGGTCCCCTGATAGCCCAGTTTTTCGGGGATCAGCGATGCCCAGTCGACATAAACGCGCGCTTGCGATTCATAGGTGTTGGGAATCGTCGCCACGAACACCCAGCCGATGAGGCAAACGGCCCACATCAGCGCAAGCCCGTACCAGCGTTTGCGCCAGACCCCGTAAAGGGTCGTCATCACTTCTTCCTGGATCGAATTCATGGCTTTCGCGGACCGCCTGCCTGACAAGGATGAATGGCCTGGGGCCGATCTCCGTACCTATTCCGGAAAGCTTAGAAAAAGCTTTCCGGGATGATGATGACGTCACCGGGCTGCACGGCGATGTTCGCGTTCGTCTTGCCGCCTTTCAGCAGGCTTTCGATCTTGACCGCATATTCCTTCTGCGTGTTGCTCGCCTTGTCGTAGCGGATCAGGCGTGCGCTGTCGCCGGCGGCATATTCGGTCAGACCACCGACTGCGATCATCACGTCGAGCAGCGTCATGTTCGAACGGAACGGAATCGCCTGCGGGCGCGCCGCTTCGCCAACGACGCGGACCTGCTGCGAAAGCGGTCCGTTGAAGTTGTTCACGATCACCGAAACGATCGGTTCCTGAATGTAGGTCGCGAGCTTCTGCTCGACTTCGCGGGCGAGCGCCGAGGGCGTCTTGCCCGTCGCCACCATGTCCTCGATCAGCGGCGTCGTGAAGCGGCCGTCAGGACGCACCGTCACCGATGTCGACAGCTCCGGGTTACGCCACACGAAGATGCTGAGGGAATCGAGCGGGCCGACGACGTACTCGGCGCCAGGGCCATCCTCGGAGGCCTGGAATTGCGCGGGCGGCAAGGTCGGCAGCCCGCTGTTCGAAGCGCAGGCGGACAGCGCAAGGGCTACCGCCAGGGCCGGAACGACCACATTAAAAGATTTCGCCATCTGAGATGAGTCCCCTCTTCAAACGCCCCCGCGTCCGCGGGAGACAAAATCAGGCCGACACGCCCTATGCGTGCCGGCTGGCCGCCTTTCCGCCCCTGAACCGATACCGCCTAAAGGTTACGGCATCGTTCGTTTCCCTGCCTTTCCAATAGCAAATTTTGCAATTTATGCAAGCATTTCGGCGGGAGGGTCGTGGCTCAGGAAGGCTGTCGGGCTAGCGGTAAGGCCATAGGCGCCTGCCATGAAAACCGCAATGACGTCACCAACCTCGGTGGCAGGAAGCATGACCTTGTCGCCGAGTCTGTCGAGCGGCGTGCAGAGGCACCCGACAACGTTGAGGCTTTCGGCGTCCGGCGCACCGAAACGGCTTGCGTTTGCAAGGGGATAGTTGCGCCGGATGACCGTTCCGAAGTTGCCGCTGGCCGCCAGCTGATGGTGCAGGCCGCCGTCGGTAATGATGAAGACCTCGTCCTGGCTCATCTTCCGGTCGATGGCGCGTGTCAGATAGACGCCACTTTCGCCGACCAGATAACGCCCGAGTTCCACGACGAACCGTGTTTCCGTCAGGATGGGATCGCGCGCCGCAAGCGTATTGCCGAGCGCGCGCCCCACGGCGGCGAGATCGAGCGGCTGATCGCCCGGAAAATACGGCAGGCCGAAGCCGCCGCCGAGATTGACGAGCGGCGGCGGCACGGCCGCGTGCTCCGCAAGGTCGGCCACCAGATCGAGCGTCTTCCCCTGCGCGTCGATGATCGCCTCCGCAGAGAGGTTCTGCGACCCGGCGAATACGTGAAACCCACAAAAATCCGCACCTTCCGCCGCGATTTCGGCGAGCAGCGCCGGCACCTTGTCAGCATCGACGCCAAACGGCTTCGCCCCGCCGCCCATACGCATCCCGGAGGCCTTGAGGTCGAACGGCGGATTGACGCGCACGGCGGCGCGCACCTGTTTTCCGAGCCGCTGACCGATCGCAGCAGCGCGCGCGAACTCCCGCGCGGATTCGATGTTGAGCGTCACCCCCGCACCGACCGCCAGCTCAAGCTCGAAGTCGCGCTTGCCCGGTCCCGCGAAGCTGATGTGCACCGGTTCGCCGCCTGCCGCGAGCGCGACGCGCAGCTCGCCCGCCGAGGCGACATCGAGCCCGTCCACCTGCCCCGCCATCCACGCGACGAGCGCGGGCATCGGATTCGCCTTCATCGCGTAGTGAATGCCAACCTCTGCGGGCAGCGCGGCGCGCAGGTCCGCGATTTTCGCGGCGATCACCGCACGGTCGTAAACGAACAGCGGCGTGCGCCCGCCCGCGGCCGAAACCCACTCGCTCACTGTCCGGCCTGCGATCGCGAGTTCGCCGTCCTTCTCGCGGAACAGCGGGTGGATCCGGTGATCGCGGCTCACTGGACGTGCCTTGCGCGCAGCACGGCACGGTCGATCTTGCCGTTCGGATTGCGCGGCAGCTCGGTCTCCCAGATGAAGTGGCGCGGCACCATGTAGGCAGGCACTAGCCCCGCAAGCTCCCGCCGCGCAAGCGCCTCCGCTTCCATCTCGCCGAGCCCGGCGGCCCGCACACCGACGGCCACGATCGCCTGCCCGAGCCGATCGTCCGCCACGCCGAACACCGCGACCGCGCTCACCGCACCGGTCGCAAAGATCGCCTCCTCAACCTCGGTGGGGCTCACGCGGTTGCCCGAAATCTTCATCATCTCGTCGTCGCGGCCGACGAAATAGAGCAGGCCTTCGTCGTCTCGCATCACCGTGTCACCCGACCACACGGCCATACCCGAATGCGCGAAAAACGCGGGCGCTGGACGAAAGCGCACCGCGGTCCGCTCGGGATCGTTCCAGTAGCCCTTCGCGACGAGGGGCCCGGCATGGACAAGCTCGCCCGGCTCGCCGGCCATCGCAGGCGTGCCATCGGCGCGCAGGACGTGAAGCTCCGCGCGCGGGATCGCCCGCCCGATCGAATCCGGGCGCGTGTCGACGAGCGCCGGATCGAGGTACGTCGAGCGGAACGCCTCGGTGAGGCCGTACATCAGGTATATTTTCGTGTTCGGCAGCAACTCGCGCAGCCGTTTGGTGAGGGCCGCAGGCATCCGCCCGCCGGAATTGGTGATGTAGCGCAGACCGCGCGCCTCGGCGGGCCAGTCCACTTCGGCAAGCTGCATCCACAGCGGCGGCACACCTGCAAGGCCCGTCGCCTTGTGGCGGACGACCGCCTTCACGACATCGCGGGGGAGCAGATAGTCGAGCAGGATAGCCGCCCCGCCCTGCCTCAGCGCTGTCAGCACCTGGTTGAGGCCGTAGTCGAACGCGAGAGGCAGCACGCACAGGATGCGATCCTCCGGCCCGATGTCGAGATATTCCGAAACGCTCTCCGCACCCAGCGCAAGATTCGCGTGCGAGAGCATCACGCCCTTGGGGCGCCCGGTGCTGCCCGACGTGTAGAGAATCGCGGCAAGATCGTCCGGCGCGCGATCCACAGTCACTGGCGCGCCCGTCATCAGCGCCCCCCAGTCCTTTTCCGCACGTAGCACGCGGCACGTGCGCGGCGTATTGCGCAGTGTTTCGGCACGCGCATTGTTGGTCAGCAGCGCCGACGCACCGCTGTCGGTAAGGATGTGTTCGACCTGCGGCGCCTTCAGCACGGGATTGACCGGAATCGCGATCGCGCCCGCGCGCATCGCGCCGAGCAGCGCGGCGATGTTACCTGTGGTCTTGCTGAGCCATACCGCCACCCGGTCGCCCGGGCGCACGCCGATTGCGGCAAGCCCGCTCGCCATCCGGCTGACGAGCGCCTCGAGTTCGGCGTAGGTCGTGGTGTGTGCACCCTCGACAAGCGCAGGGCGCGCGCCGTCGTGGCCAAGATGAAGCGCATCGACCCGCATGGTTCAGCAGCCCCTCAGATCGCAGAGAGCCGGCGTCCCCGCGCCCACGCGCACGATCGTGGGCCGCACGCCCGCCGCGATCTGCCAAGCCCCGAGCCGCGCCGCCGCGAGGCGGCCGAGCGTCCTGCCGCCCATGCGCTCATGCGGGCGCAGCGAGCCGAGGTTGTAGTCGGCAATGCGGCTCAGCGAGCGCGCGAGGCCATGCGCCGCCAGCCACGCGCCCGTCCCCGCCCACAGCGCCGCGAATGCGCGGCCGAGCCGCCGGTCCTCGCGTATCCAGAGCCCCGTATCCCAGGCCGCGTCATCGGGGAGCAGAAACCGCACATTCACCTCGTCTTCGTCGTATTGACCCCGCGCCAGCCAGTTGACCCCGACCAGCACCTCGCCGTCGAACGCCCCGAGGCAGATGAGCCCGCGCGCGAAACGATCCTGCTGCACATCTAGGGGCGCATCGATGACCAAAGTCTTGAGCGCATCGGCTGAAAGTTCGCGCACGACATGGCCGCGCGGCATTTTCGGCATACCCGAAAGCGGCACTGCGATCAGCCGGTAGCGATGCCAGGAAACCCCCGGAATCCGCGCCGCCACGCGCCCGATCGCGTAGGACAGCGTCGTCGTCGTACCCAGCGCTCGCCATGTTTCACGAAACGACATCCGCCCCTTTGCCTGTCCCTGTCCGCCTTGCCGTCTCGCCTGCATTTACCTCTGCAGACGGCGCCAGTATACCGCCCGCGGCAACGACAGTGCATACAGGGTGGAGATGACCGCAGACACCGATTCCCGCGCCGATCAGATGCGGCGCATTCTCGTCGAGGTTCTGGGCGTTCCCGAAGGCACCGCTGCCGGGCTCGATGCGGCCTCGCCGCTGTTCGGCGCCCTGCCCGAGATCGATTCTATGGCGGTCGCGGGTCTCCTCACCGAGATGGAAGACCGCTTCGGCATCGTGATCGACGACGACGAGGTGGATGCGGACCTGTTTGCGACCTTCGGCAATCTCGTCGACTTCATCGCGCGGAAGGCTGCCGCCTAGGTGGAGCCCTTCCGGTTCACGCTGCTCAGCGCCGGGCCATACGACCTGCCGACCATCCTGCGCGGCCCCGAAACCGGTCCGTGCGTGCTCGTCCTGCCGCCGCTGTTCGAGGAAATGAACCGCGCGCGGCGGCTGCTGGCCGATCTCGGCCGCGCGCTCGCGGCGAAAGGTGTCGGCAGCGCCCTTGCCGATCTTCCCGGTACCGGGGATGCTTCAGGCTTGCCTGATGTCGCTGCGTGGCGGGATGCGACGGCACATCTGATCGAAACGCTGGCGGGGCGCCCGCTTCGCGTGCTCGCCGTGCGCGGCGGCGCGCTGCTCACGGACGGTTCCGGGAGTGAAGGCCTTTACCGCATCTCTCCCGCCTCCTCCGGCGCAAGTCTCCTGCGCGAAATGATGCGCGCGCAGGCGATCGCGGATCAGGAGCGCGATGGGACGCGTGTCTCGCCGTCGGTCTACGAAGCCCGCTTCGCCCGCGGCGAAACGGTGGCGCTCACGGGCTACGACGTCACGCCCGGAACTGCCGTTGACCTCGGCGCCCTGACGCTCCCGGAAGCTGCCGTGCCGCTGCGCGTGTCCGCAGTGGAAGGCCCACCCGTGTGGCGGCAGGCCGAACCCGCCCCCGCCCCGGCGTTCGCCGCCGCGCTCGCCGAAGATATTGCCGCGTGGATGCAATGATCCGCCCGCTCGCCATCCCTTGCGGGGAAACCCTTCTCGCCGCCACGCTGCACCCCGGCGAAGCGCCACGCGCCGCGCTCATCGTCTCGGGCGGCGTGCAGACCCGGGCCGGGCCGCATCGGCTGTTCACAGCGCTTGCCGAGACGCTCGGCGCTCAGGGCATCGCCGCGCTGCGCTTCGACCGACGCGGCGTCGGAGACAGCGAGGGCGAGGACACAGGCTTTCTCGGCAGCGCGGACGACATCGCCGCCGCCGCCTCGGCACTTCGCCATGAAGGCGGCACGGACATCGTCGGCATCGGGCTTTGCGACGGCGCGGCGGCGCTCGCTCTGTTCGGTGCGGCAAGCGGCATTCAGCGGCTCGTTCTGCTCAATCCGTGGAGCTTCGACAGCGACGTCGCCGAAATGCCGGCTGCCGCGCAGCGCGACCGCACGCTGAAACGCCTTCTCAATCCACGCAACTGGCTGCGTATCCTCGCCGGCAGGATCGATGTAAAGGGTGCGCTGAAAACCCTGTTCAGCAAAGGTGCTGTGGCGGAAAGCGCCCTCTCCGCGCGCCTCGTCGCGGCGATCAATGCGTTTCCGGGCCCCGTCCTCATCCCGCTCTCCCGCGGCGACGCAACCGCAGAGGCTTTCGCGGCGCTGCTTCCCGCGCTCGGCGCGCATGTTCGTCCGCTATGGCTCGAAAACGCTGATCACACGCTAACCCGCCCGGAGGCGCGGCAGGCGCTGTTTGACGCCATTACAAACTGGCTCGCCAAATAGGATCGCGCCGGGAAGGACCAGCAACCTCGGCGCGAGATGCTATTCCCCGGGGTTGCTGCGGACCTGATCGACCACAGCGGTCACCGCCTTGATCACTGCATCGGGGCGATCGAGCTGAACATAGTGGCCTGCGTCGGGGAGGATTTCGTGCGTCGACCGCGTCGACCAGCGCGCCTTATCGCGGTGCAGATCGAGCCATTTCGTCATTTGAACGCGGCCTTCGGCCTCAGTCATTTCCTGCGCCGCCAGAATTTTCTTCGAATAGGGTTTCGAACCGGTAAGGACCACGATCGGCCGATCGCCGAGGGTTCTGAGAGCGCCGCCCTGATCAAGTGTCGTTTCCAGCGATTCGAGTTCGTCGAGCATGGCGGGGAGGCTTCTCGGCGTATACGCCTCGCGCAGGGGCGCGATCGGGCTGTCCTCGTCCGGGGACAACACGCCGGAAAGCGCGCGCGGCAATCCTGTCCAGCCGAGCGTACTCATCACCTCCACGGCAAGCGGCAGCTCCACTTTCAGTTTTTTCTCGCCGGGCTTCGCCAGTGTTTCGAGCTGGTCGGGGTGCGATGCGTCGACGAACACGAGCCCGTGGACCGATGCGCCAAACTGCCGCGTGTAGTTCATGATGTAGGGGCCGCCGAGCGAATGGCCGACCAGAACGAGCGGCCCGTCGATGCCCGCGGCGGTCAGCGCCGCATGAAGATCACGCGCGACATGATCGCCGTCGCGCACGTCCGGCGAGGGGTCGCTCCACATGATCCCGGCGCGATCATAGGCGCACGTGCGCGTGGTTTTCGCCAGCGTATCGTGTACCTTGTGCCAAGCGAGCGAGCCGTTCATGTCGAGCCCGGATTCGAGCACTACGGTCGGCGCTCCCTCGCCCCGGCAATCCAGATGGATGCTGCGCCCGCCGATGTCGACCAGCACGCCCGGCGCGGGATATTGCGAAGCCGAGCCGCGCCGCGCGAAAAATTCGTAAACGGCCCCCACGAGCACAAGGAGAAGAAGGAGCGCGAGAAACCCGATGGCGATCCGGCGAACCCACAACCACATCTTCGATCCGAGCGTCATCGATTTTCTCTTCAGGACAGATTTTTCTCAAACTGCCATCTTCGACATGACGACGCAAGGCGGAGACGCCTCAGTGTACCCGTGGGGTGGTTGGTAGCGCGCGGGTGGAATCGCTTTACGGCTATCGCTCCGCAATTCTCGAGTGGCGCAGGGCCGACCCGCACGGACGCGTAACCCTATCGTTTCAGGAGAGGCGTTGCCTCCGACAGCCTCGTCGAAGGCAACGCCGAATGGTCAGAAATCAAGCTGGTATTGCACGCCGATCTGCCGCGGACGGCTCACGACACCACGCAGCAAGCGTTCATAGCTGCCGTCCTCGCGCAGTTCGCGGCGCTCGAACCCCGACATCGGCTGATCGCCATAAGTCAGGCGCTTGTCGAACAGGTTCTTGGCGAAGATCATCACCTGCGACCGGCCGAACTTCACGCCGACGTTGCCGTTGACGAGATTGATCGGCTGGCGGGTGAAGAAAACCGCCGTGCCGTCGGCCACGGACGGCACTTTTGTCGAGCTGGTGTAGCTGTAGTCCGCCGCAATGAACAAGTCGGCATTGGCGGCGATCGGGGTTTCGTAATAGCCCGAAATGCTGCCGGTCCACTTCGGGACCAAGCCCAGGCGGCTGTTGGCGGGTTGCGGCAGGAACCCGGGATCGAGCAGCGTGGCATCGAGATACCCGATGCCCAGGCTTACCGTCAGTGGGACGTCATCCATTGGACGACCGCTGATTTCAAACTCGCCGCCCTTGATGCGGGCCTTGCCGGCGTTGGTCAAGAACGTCAGCCCGCAAGTCGGCAGGGTGCCGACCTGCTGGATGTCCGACCAGTCCATGCGGAACGCGGCCGCCGAGATGTTCATGCGTCCCTCGGCGATCCGGCTCTTGGCCCCGACTTCGTAGCTCCACAGCGTGTCCGACTTGTATCGCCCCGCACCGTCGAGCGTGAGCCCCAGGTCTTCAAGGTCGCTGCCGCAGAACGAGGGCAGTCTTGAATTGCTGCCGCCCAGACGGAAGCCCTTCGACGCCGAAGCATAGATGTTGCCCCGATCGCCAATCTCATAGGACACGACCGCCTTTGGCACCAAACCGGATTCCTTGTTGTCCTTCGCGGCGTTATAGAACGGGTCGGGCCCGAACAGCGCACCGGTATCGACGCTGGGGTCCTGATGCTGATCGATCCAGTACTGTCGCAGCCCCAACGTGAAGGTCAGTTGGGAGACCGGTTCGTAATAGAGTTCGCCGAACAGGGCGGTGTTTTTCTCCCTTTCCCTGGTCAGGACGTCGGCAAGATACGACGGCAAGAGGCCCGCCTCGCCCAGTTCGGGGACGACGACCCCGGGATTGTAGTTCTTATTCTTGGTCGTCTTGTGAAACACCCCGACGATGCCGGAAAGTCCGGGAAGGAGCGTCCCCTGATCGAACGAGACGCGTGTCTCGTGGGTCAGCGCCTTTTCACGTGAATTGATGATCACGTAAAAGGGCACGCCTGTGAAATCGATACCGAACCCGCTCTGGAAAAAGTAGTTCGTGCCTTCGGTGTTGTCGTCGAGCTGCTCGATCTTGCGCTTGAAATAGCTGGTCGAGGAAACGGCTTCGAAACCATCCCCGTCATAGCGCAACACGAAAGCGCCAAGGCCCCACCGGTCCTTCGAATATTCCTGAACGTCCACGTCGTGATCGAGGGTATAGCTCAGCGGTTTATAGCCGGGCAGCGGCAGATAGGCGCCGGGGAATCCGCGAAGACGGGTGCTTTGACCCAGGAAGCTCAGATTTGCTTCCAGACTGTCCGTCAACTGCGCCCGCATACCGACCGAACCCGTCAGGCTGCGGTGGCGCCCTTCGCCGTCCTTCGTCACCCATTCGCCGGCACCGTCGCGGAACCGGCGCTTGATGAAGCCGGAGTCCTGCAAGTATCCCAGCGCGACGTTCAGGGCCAACTTATCGGGCACCAGTACGAAATTGTTCTGGACGTTGACGTCGTGATCGAACCCGCCGTCCTTCGTGTGCCCGGCCTGCAGGCTCAAGGTGCCTTCATTTTCGTCGAGCGACGGTTTCCGGGTGATATAGCGAACATTGCCGCCCATCGAACTGGCCCCGTAGAGGGTACCTTGCGGCCCCTTCAGGACTTCGATCCGTTCGAGGTTCAGAACCTGGGGGCTGACCGAGGACGGTACCGGTGTGTCGTCGATATAGAAGGCCGTCGTTCCAACACCCACGACGCCGCGTATTGTCGTTTCGCGGTCGCCGCTCCAAAGGAACGAGCCACCCTGGCCATACTGGAACGACAGGTTCGGCACCTTGGTCGCAAAGTCGACAAAGTTGGTGACGTTCTGCTTTTCCAGGAAATCCGATGAAATGCTCGTGATAGCCGCCGGAACTTCGGTGAGCGCTTCAGCCTTTCGTCGCGCGGTCACAAGGATGGCGTCGGAATCATCCACGACGGCCGCACCCTGACTGGCGGACTGTTCGTCCTGTGCCCACGCAACAGCCGGGCACAGGAGCGCCGCTCCACAGAGGAGGCCCGCGCGCCAGACCGGCGTGCTCCATTTCCCGGCACCGTGCCGCCGCGCCGAACGGTTCATGTCATCCGATGTCATATTTCCCACCCTTTTCACTTATCGTTTTCACTGCTCGTTCCAGTGAGACGGGTGGCCCTGCCCTCAGCTCACTCCCCATGCCTGAAGTCGCTTGACGAACGCGCTTTCCGGCATCCCGAAAAGCGCCCCGCTTGCACACCCTCCCAGGCGATGCGAGCGACAGGACGCTTTTGAGAAACAGTGAATGATTTTTGGCGCTAATCGTTACAACTAGTAAACGTGTGTAACTGCGCGTGAACTGTGCGCGAACGTTTCACACCACTCTGGTCAGACTATTTTCCCGGTTTTTCGTCAACATCGGTCATCAGGTCGACAGTACCGTCAGCGTTCACCACGTCGTGCATATTGTCGCACACATACTCGGGCACACGGTAGTCAGGAGCGGCCCGTTCGTAGACCCACCGGAATTCGTAAGGGGTCCTGAGGTAACCCGGATCCTCAATTGAAATATCCAGGTAGAGCCTGCCGTTCTCGGCCAGCCGATAGCGCTCGGTGATGGTCATCGCTTCGCTGTGGGGAATCTCGAAGAACTGGACATCCGTCTTGATCCCCTGCGTTTTTACCACCAGTGTGTCGCCGTCCCAATGGCCCGATGAAAATCCGTAGTAGCTGGGCGCGATGTCGTCCAGCGGAGGCATCGGCGCATCCATGTAGATGCGGCGAGTCTGCATGAAGAGTTCGGCCAGCACCGTGATCTGGCCGGGAGTCTGGAGGATCTGGATCGGGTAGATCGCCTGCATCACTGTCGGCATGCCTTCGGGGCGGCACAATGTGCTGGAGTCAAGCAGCGGCTTGCCGCTGGCGAACGCGCGACGCCGCTTCAAGGTTTGTTCCCGCCATTGCGTCGCGTAGGGCTCTTCCAGATCGGGCCCCTGATCCGGCGGCGGCACATCGTCGAAGTCGGCCAGATAGGTGGGCCAGGGAAGCGGGTATCGCTGCCACACGCCAGTGAGGTCGCGAGCTCCCTTGGTGGCCGCGGCCGGTACCGGCTTGTCAGCGCTGGCTTTCGTGCCCCCAGCGGCGGGCTTTGCCGCCAAGGCAGGACCGGCTGACCACGTCAGTGCGGCAGCGACCACGACCGCAATCACCCTGGGTATTTTGTATTTCATAACCTTCCCCTCAATTCACGGCACCTGCTGTTCAGAGTGCAGGCCTCAAGCCTCTCCCAGCACCTTGCCGTTGGGGAGCGTGGCAGCCTTGAGCGCGCCGCCGGGCTTGCCGCTGCGCAAGGGGAACATCGTGACATCGATCGTGTCGCCAGCCTTCAGGGTGTTGTGCTTCCACCCGATCGAGTTCATCGCCGATGGGCTGGCACATTCCAGCGCGTAGCGGATATTTTCGCTCTCCACGACGACGAAGACGTGGGGATTGCCCCACTTGAACTGGACGACCTTGACCCCCTTGAGGCTGACCACCTTGTCCTGATCGAACATCGCGAAGGAGTGATGCGCGATGGCGGGTGCAGCGCTTGCGGCCAGTCCCAGCGAAAGTATCACCGCACCCTTGCTGACAAACTTCATTTCCATCTCCATCCAGTTGTCGTCTGCGACGATCGGGCAGCGCGGCGCGCTCACCGCCGACACCGACTTGTCGACCTGTCGGGCTTCCGGATCCCCGCCTGTTGCTTGAAGATGAGCGGTCGGGACAGCGACGTCATGTATTGAGCAGTCGCGAAACCGTCGCCCTGCAAAGGTAACGCGCGGCAGCTTGGCGTGAGCGGCATGTGTCCGCAGACCCCCTCATTCGATCCGTGGACCTCGTTTTTCGCGGAATTCCGGCATTGGGGCGAGGTCTGGCCGATTTTTGCGGGTTACGCACATAAGGCAAACGGTTTCAACACCGCTTTCCGGCTTCTCTTTCGCCGCCATGGAAGGGATAGACAGGCAAAGTATCTCTAGCCGCCCGCTGCGGCGGCATGGCCACCGCTCTCCGCCCGGGCAAAGAGCCGTCAGCGGCCGACGATGTCCGGTGTGCATGTCGATCTTTCCGCCCGTCGGATGCGGACACAATTTGCGCCGTGCAATTCTGCCGACCGCACCACTCTCCATAGGGAGCCAGCCGCATGTCACAGCGACGGGACATACTGCAGTCGATCGCGTTCGGCCTGCTTGCGGCCTTGAGCCAGCCAGCCAGAGCCGCCATTTCACGAACGGTCGGGATGGCTTCCGTCCGGTCCTTGCGACGCCGCGACGACACCATCGTGCGCTTGCCCACGATCGGTGACGGTTACAAGATGACGTGGACCGCCGCCGACCGACAACTGGTCGTCGTCAACGACGGGGCAGGCTGGGCGGATCCGCCCGATCGGTTCTTCAAACGGTCGCTATGGTCGATCGCGGGCAGCGATCCGCGACGGGCCAAAGCGCGTCTGGTGGAGAATTATCCCGCAGTCGATGAATCGCAGGAGCCGGCTGACGCACCGCACTACCACGGGCACGGCCTGCTGGCCGTGCGGGGCCGGATCTATCAGTTCCTCTCCGCGCTGGACCAAGCCCAGGATAGGCCGCGCCATTGGACGACGGCAAAGCTGATCTATTCCGACGATGGAGGCTCAACCTGGCGAAACCAGGATGGCAGCTCGCCGGTCCGCTACGAAAGCTGGACAGAACAGGCGAAGGACAAGCTTGTTTTCTTCAACGAACCCGAAGGATGCCTGTCGCTGCTGACGATCCTGCAGATGGGCCAGGACTACCGAGACAACGCGGACGGCTATATATACGTCTACGGCCCGAACGGTAATGTCGACGGGCAGATGAACCAGCTCATGCTCTTCCGTGTCAGGATCGAAAAGATGCTCGACCGGCGCGCCTATTCCTTTTTCGCCGGTTTCGATGCGGACGGGCAGCCAAGGTGGAGCACAGCCCTTGCCGACCGCCATCCCGTCCATGTCTTCCCCACTGGATGGGTCAATTCGACGAACCTGTTTCCGGGCGATCTCGTGGTCGAGACCTGGTTGCCAAGCGTCGTCTTCAACGCGGCGCTTGGCGTCTACATGATGGTGGCATCCGGCAACGGCCGCGCCGAGGATGGTACGGAATTCGGCAAGCAGAGCTATCTCGGCTTCTGGATTTCGCACACGCCTTGGGGGCCTTGGCGCCAGGTCCACGAGGACATGGCATGGATGCCAGGCGGCGATCCCGAGGCGCGCGCCTATTCCCCGCAGATCGCGCCCAAATGGATCTCGGCCGATGGGAAGCGCTTTTGGTTGGTGTGGACCGACCTGAAGGGCATCCGGAACATCGCCCAGGCGATGGACGAGCCTGGGGAGGAAGAAGAGACGGACAGCCCCCCGCCCGACAATGCTCGCGAATCCGCCTTGGAGGCGAACAGGACGATGCACTCATTCATGCCGGGCTATGGCTTCAATGCACAGTTGATCGAATTGGACGTGGAGTGACCGCCCTGGATGACGGGGCTCGGGCCGCTCCTTGTGACCCTATGCGGTTGTCGCTAGAAATGGTGCTTTGGGGGCATGACCAAATCCATGGCTGACCGCGACAAAGGTCCACGGGGGCGCAACTGTCGATATTCGTTTCTAGCTGGGTGCTCGCATAGCGCATGAACCGCTTGATCGCCCCTGCTGATGATGCCCGTGCCCTGGCCGAGGAAGGGCGCGCGGTGCGCGACTTCATCAAGTCCAATCAATCCGACACTCTGCTTCGACTGTTCGATTTCCTGCTGCAGCAATCCCTGGAAGGCCGTCGCCCCAAGGAAATAGAGGTTGCCGAGGAAGTCTTCCAGAGCAGCGCTGAACCGGCGAACGCACAAGGGTCGCGCGTTCGAGTGGGCATTCACCGCCTGCGCAGGAAGCTCGAGCTCTACTATGCCGACAGAACCGGTCCCCGGATCGTCATCCCGCGCGGCGAATACGGCCTGCTGCTCGAGCTGCCGGGCGAACGCGACGGGCACGAGAGAACTGCGCCCTCGGAGCCGCGTCCGAGGGAACGCCGCAAGTCATCCGTATGGATCTTGGCGACGGCGCTTCTCCTGGCGAACGTCGCGCTGGCCTGCCTCTATTTCAGGGATGAGATTGGCCTTGGGGACAATGCGCTCGGCTCGACCCTGTGGCGAGGCTTCGACGACAAAGGCACGAAGATCGTTGCTGGCGATTACTTCATGTATCTGAGCAAAAGCCTCGATACCGGCGTGGACGAGCCGACACAGGATTTGTCCATCGCCGATCTGGGTCAATTTTATGATCGTGTTTCAAAGGATCCTTCATCCAGCTACTATATCATGGATGGTGATCCCCGCCCCGTCGCCATGATGGATGACGATGCGAGCACGGTCAGTGTCGACATTCTGGAATCGGTCGGCAACCTCTGGCCGGTGATCGGAAAATTCCGACCCAGTCCGGCAACGTCGTCGGAACTCGACGCGGCGATGATGAAGTCATCCAACATCATTTATGTCGGTACCCTCGATGCCTTGAGCCCCTTGATTGGCGCCCCATTGTTCGAAGTGTCGCGATTTCGCTGTGCAGACACGTGCTACGAACTCGTCGACAAGAAGACGGGACGGCATTTCCTGTCGGGGAGCCCCTATGTCCTGGCGGACCAGATCATCCCTCGCCACGATTACGGTTATATCGCCAGCTTTCCGGGCCCTTCGGGAAAGCGGATCCTGGTCATTTCGGGAACCAGCGACGCAGGCGTAAGGCAGATGGTGAACCTTGCCATGGATCCCAAGCGGCTGCAGCAGCTCGGCCGCCGCATTCAGGGCGCCTTCGATTCCTTCGAAGCACTCTATCAAGTACGCACGATGTTTTCGGAAAACTACCAGAGTTCGTTGTTGGTTGCCCACCCGATCGATATGAAAGGGGTGTGGGATCAGACCAAGCCGCTGAACTGGAGCCCCGCCCCTCGTTAACGAATCTCGCGCCCCCCGGCTTGGGCCGCATCAGTCTTTAATGGTCGCGCGATCAGCAGCTTCGTCTCGAAGACGAGCCCGCCCATCGTCCGGACCTCGTAAAGCGCCTCAAACGCCTCCTCTCCACCGATCCGCTCGGCAAGAGTATCGAGTTGCCGCTTGTCGCCGACGATCTTGATTATCTGGGTCAGGCCGGCGTCGCCGGCTCCGGAGATGAGCAGATTGCGGCTGCCGGATGCTCCGGGAAAACTGGCGAGATAGCCGTAGTCGACACCATCGGACTTTGTGGTCGCATCGCTGCCCTGGTCCGGGTTGCCCACCGCTGTGGAATGGCGGACCCGGTATACCTTGCCCGATGCAACGTCCACGATCTCCTCGAATTCGTCGCCCGGCGCAAATCCCGATAGGTGAAGGATGGGAGAACGCAGCATAGCCAGCTGCGCAAAATACTGGATATACAGGAAGTTGCTGGAATCTATCCGCTCCTGGGAAATGCGCGAGACCGGGGTGATTTCCACCTTGCCCGAGCCGCGGTGCATGGCTGACACCTGATTGAGAACGGCCATAGCGGCTCGCGCCACACTGCCCGGCACTCGATAAATGTCGCGGGCGTGCATCTTGCCCCGTTGCTGGGGGTTCGACATCAGGTAATTGGAAAGCTCGGCTTCCGACTGGATCCTCGAGTTGAGGGCAACACGTTCCATCCGCCCGTCGTCGCCACTTTCGGCGATCATGTAAAAGTCGCCCACCGCGATCACGGGCGTTCGTCCATTGGCCATGATCGGTCGCCAAAGTTCTGTCTGGGCAAGAGGCGTCGGCATGGGCCAATAGTTCGCGAACAGAAACGCGAGCGACCACAGGACGGCATTGCCGCCGACAAGGATGGCGATCGCCCCTCTCGCTCGCAGGCGCTCCCAAATGGACTTCGCCGCCTGCACCGCTTCCGCCACGTCATCGTCCGGTCCTTCCGTCCGGACCAGACGGTACTCGCCCTTGGGTATGATCAGCCGAGGACCAGTCTTCCCCGCATTGAACCTGTCGAGCCTTTGACGCAGTCGATGGATATGGCTACGGACCATAGAGTCCTGCGACGTGTCGAAGTTCCCGCTTTTGCCGAAAACCTCGATGGCGATCTCGATTTCCTTGGGGGCGCGTTCGTCATTGGCCCGCTCGACAAGATAGTCGAACAGGTTGACCAGGGTCGACGAGCGGCTGCTTTCCAGCAAGGACGCGCGGAAGCGGGACGCTTCCATAGCAATCACGGCCCCAGCGTCGTGCGCCCCATCGGCAGCGGACGCGCCTTGCAAAGAGTCGGAATCTTGCGTGCCTTTCCCCTCGCCCGTTACCATCTCAGCGCCCACCCCTCCACGACATATCGCGCACACGGCCTACGCCCGCCGAAGGACGCCCGCTGCCCCGCCCCCGGCCCGGCTGTTCCAGGCCAGAGTGCGTCAACAGCATCGACCGCGCAATTCCGGCTTTGGATATTTTGCCGCAGAATGGATTTGCCTCATGTTCCCATCGCCCCCCGGGTCAGGACCCAGCCGATCACGACCAGGGGCCCAATTGGGCATTTTCGCGAAGAAAGGGCACCTCGTCGCCCCAGGGCTGACTATCGAGCTCGCGCGCATAACGGTGCCCGCCGAAAACCGCTGCGGCAATCGTGCCGGGCGCAAGAACGTCACCGATACGCTCGACCGTCGTGATGCCTGCTTCCGGCCACTCCCCGGACCGTGCCAGCAGTTCCTCATAGACGGCGTCGTTCTGCCGGCGCGCCGTCACCATGACAACGGACTGCGCCACCTCGGTCCGGGCCTTGCCGGTAAAGACGCATTCCAGCGTCGCCGTTCCGTTCTCGAAGGCAATAAGCGCCTCATTGGCGCACACCCGCACGCCCAGATCGAGCAGCTGGCGCTGGATCTTGGGCTGCTCCAACGTGTTCACGGACCAGGCAGACACCAGCGGCGCCGGTGTGACGAGCGTGACGTCGAGACCTTGCGAGCGCAGCTTTTCCGCGATCACCCCGCCCATGTAGTAGTGATCGTCATCGAAGACGATCACCGGTCCTGAGACGTCCTTCCCGTCCATGACATCGTCCGGGGTGAGGACGCCGGACTGGTCGAGATTGGTGATGGGCGTGCGGTGATACCGGCCCACGCCATCGCGGCGCCAATGCGATCCGGTGGCGAACACGATGCGGTTCGCGCCGGTATCGAGGATATCCTGGGCCGTCAGTTCGCTCGCCAGGTAGACCTGCACGTTCGGCAACTGGTGCAGCTGCTCCACACGATATTCGCGCACGCGACCCCACATGGCGAGGCCGGGAAGACGAGGCTCGCGAGCGGCGCGGCCGCCCAGCTCCTCGGACGCTTCGGCCAACATCACGTCATAGCCGCGCTTGCCAAGGGCGACGGCGCATTCCAGCCCGGCCGGACCCGCGCCGACCACCAGCACCTGATCCTCACTCTCCGCCGCGGGAATCTGTTCGGGATGCCAGCCGCGCCGCCACTCCTCGCCCATCGTCGGGTTCTGGGTACAGCGTATCGGCGTGTAGGTATTGTCTGCCGCGACGCAGATGTTGCACCCGATGCACTCGCGAATATCGCCCATCCGGCCTTCTTCGATCTTGCGGGGCAGGAAGGGATCGGCGATCGATGGGCGTGCAGCACCGATGAAGTCGAGCACGCCGCGGCGAACCTGCGACAGCATGGTGTCTGGCGACGTAAAGCGCCCGTTGCCGACCACCGGCCTGCCCGTCACCTGCTTGACGAAAGCGACATATTGTTCGTGCGCACCTTCCTGGCCAAAGCGGGAGGGGCGCGCGTCGTTGCTGTAGTCGCCGACGGTAAGGTCCCAGAGGTCGGGCAGATCGGCGAGCATCTCGATCACCTCGCGCCCCTCGCCGTCGCAGCACAGTCCGCCCGGGCCGAGCAGTTCGTCGACGCAAATGCGCACCGGCACGGCACAGGTATCGCCGACGGCGTCCTTGGTGACCTCGATCATCTGGCGCAGCAGCCGGACGCGATTTTCCAGCGAGCCGCCGTATTCGTCGCCGCGCTGGTTATAGCGCCGCGAGAGGAACTGCATCGCAGTGGTCAGGCCATGGGCGGCATAGACGTAGATCAGGTCGAAACCGGCGCGCTTGGCGCGAAGGGCGGCCGACTTCTGCCAGCGCAGCAGGTTGCGGATATCGTCCTTGTCCATCATCCGCGATTGCACGGGATCGTAGGAGACGACGGCGTGCGAAGACGGCCCCATTGGGATCTCCCTCGTCGTGCGGTTCTGCGCACGAAAACCGTGGTGGCCGAGTTCAACTCCCGCCAGAGCGCCGTACTGGTGGATGCCATCGGCAGCGCGGGCCAAGGCGGGAATATCGGCGTCGTCCCACAGCCGGGCTTCGGAGTGAGGCGACACATCGGCCGAAGGATGGATTTCGCATACTTCCGTGCAAACGACCGCCCAGCCGCCTTCCGCCTTCATACGACGCATACCCGCCATGCCCGATGGCGCACGATGGCCCATGCCGTTGCAATGCGGCACCTGGTAGAAGCGGTTCTTTGCCGTCACCGGTCCGATCCGCACAGGCTCGAACAGGATGTCGTAATGGGAGGGCCTCATCATCTCTCCTCCTGAGCCCGGGACCGGCACCGTATAGGGGTCAAGTTCGATTGTTGCAATATCGATACTATGATCGTAATATACGTCCGATTGTTACGCTAAACTTGTAAACAATCCTTTCCCCGAACATCTTGCGGAGACGACATGACCGATCTCGTCGAGTTCAATAGCCCGGATACCGTGATTCCGCCCTACGGAGCCTATTCGCACGCTGCAATCGTCTCGGCGCAGGCGCGCCTGCTCTTTACCTCGGGCCAGGTCGGCGAGACGCCCGATGGGGTTGTCCCGCCCACGGTCGAAGAGCAGTACAAGGTTGTCCTCACCAACATCGCCAATACTCTTGCCGCCAATGGCGCTTCGCCAGCCAATATCGTCAAGCTGACCACTTACCTGGTGACGCCGATCGCGCCGGCCCAGATGCGGGCCATTCGTGAAGAGGTCTTCGGCGACATCAAGCCTGCCGCGACGATGATCCCGGTCCCAAAGCTGGCGGCGCCCGAATATTTCGTCGAGATGGAAGCCGTCGCGGCGCTCGACCCCAGCTGATCGGCGCGGCCTGCGCACCTGACTGCGAGGCGACCGTATCAGAGACGCGATCGCCCACGACTTCAGGGTGAAATCACCTGTGTTGCGCGGTGTAACCTCGCTGCAACCTGTCCGTTACCGCAACCATGTTCCCGTTCGGTTGCGGGACTGACAGAAGGATTCAACCCGGTCGGAACTAAGCGGTCGGGCATTTCGAAAAGGACAGCAGATGCGACACCGTTTGATTTTTGGCAGCGCCTTGCTTCTGGCCCTTGCGGGCTGCGGGCAGAAGGAAGCGCCCGTACAATCGGCGGACGTCAAGGCCATGATGGCCCAAAAGGTCCAGCCCGCGTCGCAAACCTACTGGAACGCGGTCCAGTTCGTCAGCGACGAAAACGGCACTGGGGAAGTCGTCCCCCAGAACGAAGCGGAATGGGCTGCGGTCGTGCAGGGCGCAGCGCAGTTGAAGCAATTGGGCGAAGACCTGAAGCGGCCGGAATACGCGGCCAACCGCGGTTCGGATTGGCTGGACTTCGCGCAAGGGCTGGTCGATGTTGCCGGACAGGCTGAACTGGCGGCCAAATCGAAGGATCCAGACCAGGTTCTCGAAGTGGGCGGCACGCTCTATAACGTCTGCAGCGCCTGCCACGAAGTCTACATGCCCGGGCCGATCAGCCTGGCGCCCACGGGCCCGGCCGAAGACGCGCCCGCCCAGTGACGTCGCCGATCCGCCTCGCATTGATCGTGGTGGCGCTGGCCGGGCTGGTCTGGCCGGATTTCGCATTCGCACATGATGTTGCCAGAAGCGACCGTGCGTTCGTGGAGGCGACCCATGGGCTGGCAATCCTGCCGTTCATGTACCTCGGCGCCAAGCATATGGTCACGGGTTACGACCACATCCTGTTCCTTTTGGGTGTGGTCATGTTCCTGTACCGTATGCGGGATGTCGTGCTTTACGTGTCGATGTTCACGATCGGTCACTCGCTCACCTTGATGCTGGGTGTGCTATTCAAGACCGGTGCGAGCAGTTACGTGGTCGACGCCATCATCGGCCTGTCGATTGTCTACAAGGGCGCGGAGAATCTCGGGTTTCTGCGCCGGATGGGGCTGTCGATCGACACGCGGGTGGCGGTTCTCATCTTCGGGCTTTGCCACGGCCTGGGCCTGGCGACGAAACTGTTGAGCTTGTCGATCGCGCCCGATGGGCTGATCGGCAATCTCGTCAGCTTCAACGTCGGCGTCGAACTGGGACAGATCATCGTCCTGTTCCTCGTCATCAGCCTACTCAACATCTGGCGCACGAGCCCGCACTTTCCCCGAACCGCGGTGGTGACAAACTGGATCCTGATGGGATGCGGCACCGCAATCATGATCGATCAGACACTGGGATACCTCGCAACATGACGGACGAACAAACCAACCCCTCAGCCAGCCGCCGCAAGACCGTTCTGGCCGCCACAGCCGCCGTCGTGGTCCTGGGCGCCATTGGCATCTTCTTCGTGCTTCCGGCAGAAACCGGCATCGACCCAACCGGTTTTGGCGAAACCAGCGGCCTGTCCGAAATGGCCAATCCTCAGGCCGGCGAATTCCTCGAGCGCGGGCGCAACCGCAAGGGCGCCTTTACGCCCACGGCCACCCCGCCAGAGGCCGAGCCCGGCAAGACCGACCACTGGACGTTCGAGTTGCACCCGTACCAGGAAATCGAGCTGAAGTACGTGCTCGACAAGGATGCGCCCATCACGTTCGCGTGGCGCGCCGACGGGCCGCTTAACTTCGACATGCATGCCCACCCCTTCGCTGGCGGCGAGGCGCTGACCGAAAGCTATGCCGTCGACAAGGCTGACCGCCAGAGCGGGCGATACGTGGCTCCTTTCGCGGGCATCCACGGCTGGCACTGGCAGAACCGCACGATGAACACGGTGAAGCTGACTCTCGACGCATCGGGCAAGATCACCGGTTCGAAATTGCTCGACGGACGCGGCGAGAAGGACCGCGAACTGATGCCGGAACCACAGTAGGGGATCGTTGGAGCGAATCCTGGTCTACCGAAAACGCTCTGTCGGCAAGAAACAGCCGCGCGAAAAATGCGGGGCAGCTGGACGAATCACGCAAGATCACCAACGCGCCGCTCGAACGCCGCGCTCATCGCCCCCGCCAGCCGCGAACCGGCACCATCAGAGGCCGACACTAGATTTTGTGGTGGTAGCGGAGGAGGGATTCACACGAAAAACATAAGATACTGATTTATAACAACGTTCTTGATCGTCGTGCCGATAATTCCGCTCAATCCACCCCCAATTTTACCCCTTCGCGACAGGCCGTGCCGAAATATCGACAGGCCGACATGCGCGATCCCTGCTACGCCCGAGAACGCGGCTGTTTACAGTGTGATCGCAGAAAGGACCGCAGACTATCGACAAACACCACGGTTGCACGGCCGACCTTGGCTGCCTCGATGTCGCCGGAAGCGATGAGCTGGTAGATCTTGGATTTGCTGAGCCCCGTCATCCGTACTGCGTCGGGAATGCGAACGCTTATCGGCCCAATCGGGGGCGCGTCGTCGCCATTCGTTGCAGGCTGCCGGGCCGACATCGGACTATTTCTTACGTGCCCGGCTGAACGAGCGGTCGCTCGCCAGGAAGCCGCTAAGCATGAATGGAATGAGGTCCGGTACGGACTCGCGTCGGCCGTAGGCCGCCTCATAGGCCTCGGCGTAGTCGTTCAGCGCTTCGATGAGATCCGGCATGACGTTGATCGTGATCTTAGCCGGCGTCCGATCGGGCAGCCTTGGCAGCTTCAAATCAGCCA
>NZ_JACESP010000019.1 GCF_013911755.1 Sphingosinicella sp. | reverse complement strand
GAGGAAACGCTCAAGCGCCACCGCGAAGCAGCGAGCGACGGGCTGGAGAAGAACCGGGTGGCGCTCACCGAGCTTCTGCAGCCGGTGAAGGAAACCCTCACCCGCTACGAGACCAGTCTCAAGGAGATCGAGGCGGCGCGGCACGGCGCCTACGAGGGGCTGCGGGAACAGATCGGCCTGATGCGCGAGGGGCAGGAAAAGGTTTCCGGCGAGGCTGCGCGCCTCGTCCACGCGCTCCGCAATGCGCCCAAGGCGCGCGGCCGCTGGGGCGAGCACCAGCTGCGCCGCGTCCTCGAAATGGCGGGTCTGTCGTCACAGGTCGATTTCGCCGAGGAGGTATCGGTCGATACGGTAGACGGTCGCCTGCGGCCCGACGCGGTCATTAAGCTTCCGGGCGGCAAGTCGCTGGTCATCGACGCGAAGTGTTCGCTCGTCGCCTATCAGGACGCGGTCGATTCGGCGGACGAGGGCGAACGGACGCGGCATCTGAAGATCCATGCCGCCACGATTCGTGGCCATGTCGGGGCGCTGTCGCGCAAGGCGTACTGGGGACAGTTCGAATCGACGCCGGACTTCGTCATCATGTTCATCCCCGGCGAGAATTTCCTCGCCGCCGCGCTGGAGGCCGACCACGATCTGTTCGAGGCGGCCTTCGCCCAGAAGATTTTGCTGGCTTCACCCACCAACCTCATCGCCATCGCGCGGACCGTGGCGATGGTGTGGCGGCAGGAAAAGATCGAGGAGCAGGCGCGCGACATCGCCGCGCTCGGCAAGGAGCTTTACGAGCGTCTCGCAACGATGGGCGGTCATGTTGGCCGGCTTGGCAAGAATCTCGAAACCGCGACGAGCGCCTACAACGCCTTCGTCGGCAGCCTCGAAAGCCAGGTGCTGACCTCGGCGCAGCGCTTCCGCGACCTGTCGATCGAACCGCCGAAGAAGGAGATCGAGCGCTTGCCGGTCATCGAGGCCACGCCGCGCGCGCTCACGAAGCTGATGCCGCCTGCGGAAGCCGCCGAGTAGCTACCGCCGCCGCTGGTTCAGCACCTCGTAGAGCATCACAGCGCAGCTGACCGCGACGTTCAGCGAATCGGCCTTGCCGCGCATCGGGATCTTTACCAGCACGTCGCAGGCGGCTTCGTAGTCCTCCGGCAGGCCGTGCTGTTCGTTGCCCATCAGGATGAAGGTCGGCGCCTCGTAGCGCACGTCCTGATAGTCGTGCGTGGTGCGCAGGCTGGTGCCGACAAGCATGCCCGGCCCGGCGCGCAGCCATTCGAAGAAGGCCGTGCCGGTCGTCTGCACGATCGGCTGCGTGAACAGCGCCCCCATTGATGCGCGTACGGCCTCGACCGACCATGGGTCGCAGCTCTGGTCGAGCAGGATCAGTCCGCCCGCGCCGACGGCATCGTTCGTGCGCAGGATCGTGCCGAGGTTGCCCGGGTCCTTCAGCGACTGGCACACGGTCCAGAGGTCGGCGGCGTTCCGGTCGAGGTCTTCCAGCCGGGCTTCCGGGATCGGGAACACGCCGACGAGCGCCTGGGGATTGTCCTTGCCGGTGATCTTGTGAAGGATCTCGCGCGGCACCTCGATCGCCTCGCCGCCCGCCGCCTCGCACTGTGCGATGAGCCGCCGGAGCAGCGCGTGCTCCGCCAGGTCCTCGGCGAAAACGAGCGTTTCGGCGATGTACCCCGCCTCCGCCGCTTCCGCGACGATGCGCATCCCTTCCGCCATGAAGCGGCCTTCCGCGCGGCGGTATTTCTTCTGTTCGAGCGACCGGATGCGTTTGATCGTCTCGTTGGAAAAGCTGGTGATGCGACGGGGCATTATTCCTCGCCGAAGCGGTCCTCGACGAGCTTTACCAACGCGGCGAGCGCAGCGTCTGCGTCGGGTCCGCTCGCGATGATCTCGATTTCGTCGCCGGGGCTCGCGGCCAGCATCATCAGACCCATGATCGACGTGCCGGTGACGCGCTGGCCATCCTTCTCCACCGTGACGGCGGCGGCGAACTCCGAGGTCAGCGTCACGAACTTGGCGCTGGCACGCGCATGGAGCCCGCGCTTGTTGCGGATGAGCACGCGCTGGCGGACGGCGACCTCGTCGCCGACCGGAACGCCGTCGGTGTCGTCGCTCAGGCGACCTCTCCCAGAATCTTCGATGCAACGGAGATGTATTTGCGTCCTGCTTCCTGCGCCGCCGCCACTGCATCGGCGAGCTTCATTTCGCCGCGCACGCTGGCGAGACGGATCAGCATGGGCAGGTTGACCCCGGCGATCACCTCCACATGGCCGCCCGAAAGCAG
This sequence comes from Sphingosinicella sp., assembly GCF_013911755.1. Lineage (GTDB taxonomy): Bacteria > Pseudomonadota > Alphaproteobacteria > Sphingomonadales > Sphingomonadaceae > Sphingosinicella. The sequence continues at coordinate 73,874 of NZ_JACESP010000019.1, read as the reverse complement.
CGAGATCGCGAGGTTGGACGGCGTCCCACCGAACATGTCGGTGAGGATAACCACGCCGCGCCCGGCGTCCACCGCCTTCACCGCACCCGCGATGTCGGCGCGGCGCACCTCCATATCGTCATCGGCGTCGATACAGATCGACGCGACATTCTTCTGGGGGCCGACCACGTGCTCCATGGCCGCGACGAATTCAGCCGCAAGCCGCCCGTGCGTCACCAGCACAATACCGATCATGCGGGCAGTCTCTCTCCATGATCCGAAAGCGCGAAGCCTTCGGCCTCCACGCCCTCGCTGTGCCCGCTCATGTCGCGGTGCACGATGTTCAACGTATAGCCGGCGGCCCTTATCGCTTCGGCAAGGCGTTCGGCAACAAAAACCGAGCGGTGGCGGCCGCCGGTGCATCCGATGGCGATGGTAAGATACGCCTTGCCCTCGCGCCGGTAGCTGGGGATCAGCGACAGTACGAGGCCGGAAATCCGTTCAAAAGCATCAGTATAGGCTGGATCGGCAGCGACGTAGTGCCCCACGGCCCCGTCCTTTCCCGTCAGCGGCCGCAGGTGCGGCTGCCAGTGCGGGTTGGCGAGGAATCGCATGTCGAACACCATGTCGGCGTCGCGCGGCAGGCCGCGCGCGAATCCGAATGACATCACGGTCAGCGTCAGCTCGCCCCGCAGGTGCCGGGCGAATTTCTCGCGAATCGTGCGCCGGAGGTCGTGGACGCTGAAGTCGGTGGTGTCGATGACGATGTCGGCCCAGCGCCGGAGCGGCGCCATCACCTCGCGTTCGCGCGCGATGCCGTCCGCCGCCGGGCGGTCGAGCGCCAGCGGATGCCGGCGGCGCGTTTCGGAAAAGCGGCGTACGAGCTCACCGCCCGCGCAATCGACGAACAGCACGCGCGCATCGATGCCGTGTTCGCGCATCGACTTGATGTGCGAAACGACCGATTCGGCATCGAACGCGTGCGTGCGCGCGTCGATGCCCACCGCGAGCGGCCGGTCCGAATCACTGCCCGTCACCGCCTTGTCGTGAACCGCGAGCAGGCGCTTCAGTAGCGAAAGCGGCAGGTTGTCGACGACCTCGAAGCCGTTGTCCTCAAGCGCTTTCAGCGCCGTCGAGCGCCCAGCACCGGACATGCCCGTAACGAGCAGCAAAGGCGCGTGGGGAACGTCGGGTTCGGCATTGGCCATCGTGCCCCCTAATCTAGTGGTGTTGGACAGCCGCTCAAGAGCAGTTCGACCTTGAGGGGTGCGCTGATTTCGCGCGGATCGAGTGCGGCGAGCGGCACGGTGACGCCGCAGAGCACGCGCAGCCGCGCTTCCGGCAGCCGTTCGGGCGCCGAATCGAGGTCGATGATGAGTGCGACGGGCATGTTTTCTGCGAAGGGCATCGTCACGATGCCGACGCCGCGCACCTCGATTCGCCCCGCGATCGTGATGGGCGGCGAAGCAAGCAGGCACGCGTCCCGCACGGTAAGTTCGACCTGATCGTCCGCGACGAGCACGGCGCCCCGGTCGATCAGCCGCAGCGCGAGATCGGATTTCCCCGCTCCGGATGCACCGGTTAGCAGCACCGCCTTGCCGCCGATGGAAACAGCGGTGGCGTGAATGCGTGTCATTGCGTGGCGGGCAAGCTGACTGTGAACCGCGCGCCCTTCACCTCGCCGCGCTCGATGCGGTTTTCGGCGGCGATGGTGCCGTCGTGCGCCTCGACGATGGCCTTGGCGATGGCGAGCCCGAGGCCGGAGTGCTTGCCGAACGCCTCGCCCTCCGGCCGCTCCGAATAGAAGCGCTCGAAGATGCGGTTGGTGCCTTCGGCGGGCAGGCCGGGGCCATCATCGTCGACGCGCATCAGCACGCGCTCTCCGACGCGCGCCACCGTCACCTGCACGAGGCCGCCCGAAGGCGAGAAGCTTATCGCGTTGTCGATGAGGTTGCGGGCGACCTGCGCGAGGCGGCTGCCGTCGCCGTTCACCACCGCCGATCCGAACTGCGGGCGGGCGAACGCCAGCGTCACGCCCGCGGTGGCCGGCTGCGTCTCGTAGATGCTCATCAAGGTCGCGAGCATGACGCCGAGGTCAATCCGCTCGAAGCGCACGCGGCTGAGTTCCGCATCAAGGCGCGAAGCGTCGGAGATGTCGGAAATCAGCCGATCGATGCGCTGCACGTCGTCGCGCACGACGGTGAGCAGGCGGGCGGAAAGCTCCGGGTCCTTCACGTTCCCCATCGCATCCACGGCGGAGCGCAGCGAAGCGAGCGGGTTCTTGATCTCGTGCGCGACATCGGCGGCGAAGGCCTCCGTCGCGTCGATGCGGGCGCGGAGCGCGGCGGTCATGTCCGAAAGCGTGCGGGAAAGTGCGCCGATCTCGTCACGGCGCTTCTGGAAGCGCGGGATCGTCACCTCACGCGCGCGGCCCAGCCGCACGCGCTGAGCGGCGATCGCGAGACGGCGCAGCGGCCGCACGATCGTGCGCGCAAGGAAGCTCGACAGCAGCAGCGAGAGCAGCAGCACGCCGAGGAAGATCACGAACAATGTCAGCCGCTCGTCGCGCACCCCGCGCGTCACGTCGCGGGCATCGGTCGTCATGTGCAGAACGCTGCCGTCGCCGAGCGGCGCGGCGGCGGTGATGATGATCGTGCGGTCCGGGGCGAAGCGGATCGTTGTCGCGACCGCGTTGCGGCCCAGCGCCGTTTCCGCTTCCGGCCACGCCCGGCGTGCGTCCGGGGCGGGCTCGGCGAAGGTCTCGAACTGCCGTGCGCCGACCGCGCCTTCGATGATGCGGTCGAGGAAGCGAGCGATGTCCTTGCGCAGCGGCTCCGCATTGGGATCGCGAAGCGTGAACGTGGGTCCCGTGAGCGCCCAGCTATCGAGCGCGCGCGCGCCTTCGGCGTCGTAGATGCGCAGGCGCGCGCCGGTGATCTTCCCGAAGCGCTCCAGCATCGGTGCGAGTCGGTCCGGCGCCTGCAGCATCCGCTCGGAAATCGCGGCGGCCATCAGATTCGCCGCGATGCCGGCCTCTTCGGCGCGGCGTTCGAGCATGCGTTCGCGGAAGCTGTCGAGGTAGATGATGCCGCCAGCGAGCATCAGCACTGCGAACATGTTGACGGCGAGAATCCGCGCCGTCAGCGACCAGCCGCGCGACCACCGGAGCTGGGTGTCGTCGCGCGTGCCTTCGCTATTCCTCGTCAAAGCGGTAGCCGACGCCATACAGGGTCTCGATCGCCTCGAACGTCGAATCGACCGCGCGGAATTTCTTTCTCAGCCGTTTGATATGGCTGTCGATGGTGCGGTCGTCGACGTAGACGTCGTCCTGATAGGCGGCATCCATCAGCTGATCGCGCGACTTCACGAAGCCGGGGCGCATGGCGAGCGTTTCGAGGATCAGGAACTCGGTGACGGTGAGCTGCACCTCCTTGCCGTCCCACATCACGCGATGGCGGCCGGTATCCATCGAGAGCCGGCCGCGCGTCAGCGTGCGGGCTTCCTCCTCCTCGGCGTTTTCGCCCGCGGGCTGGGCGCGGTTCTGCGCGCGTCGCAGTACGGCGCGGATACGCTCGATCAGCAGCCGCTGGCTGAAAGGCTTGCCGATATAGTCGTCGGCGCCCATCGCAAGGCCGAGCGCCTCGTCGATCTCGGTGTCCTTGGAGGTGAGGAAGATCACCGGCAGGTTCGATTTCTCGCGCAGCTTCAGCAGCAGCTCCATGCCGTCCATGCGCGGCATCTTGATGTCGAGCACGGCAAGGTCGGGCGGATTGTCGGTCAGTGCCTTCAGCGCGCTCGCCCCGTCGGAATAGACGCGGACGGTGTACCCTTCGGACTGCAACGCGATCGAGACCGAGGTCAGGATGTTGCGGTCGTCGTCGACAAGGGCGATCGTTGCGGGCGCGGATGACATGGAATGATCACCTAAACGAACGGGAATCACGGCGCAAATCGGATCGCACTTAACGCCAACTTTGCATTTTTTGACGTATCGCGCGCGAATCGTGTAGGGGCTCCCGCAAAAGAGCCCGCCCGAATCCTTGAGGAGTGAACATGACCGCGTCCCCGATTCCCGCCTTCACCCTTGATAAACAGGGCATTACCACCGGGGCGGAGCTTCACTGGAACCTGGGCACCGCCCCGCTCATCGAAAAGGCCGTGGCGCGCGAGGAAGGCCTCCTTTCCCAGCACGGCGCGTTCGTCGTGAAGACCGGCAAGCACACGGGCCGTTCCGCGAAGGACAAGTTCACGGTCGAGGACGCGAAGACGCAGGACACGATCTGGTTCAACGGCGGCAACCAGAAGATGAGCCCCGAGCACTTCGCCGCGCTCAAGGCCGATTTTCTGGCCGCGCTCGGTGAAAAGAAAACGCTGTTCGTGCAGGACCTCTACGGCGGTTCGCAGCCGGAATACCGCGTGCGCGTGCGCGTCATCAACGAGCTTGCGTGGCACAATCTCTTCATCCGCACGCTGCTCGTCCGTCCGGGCGTCGATGAGCTCCCCGGCTTCGTGCCCGAGTTCACGATCATCGACCTGCCGAGCTTCCGCGCCGATCCGGCGCGCCACGGCTGCCGCACCGAAACGGTGATTGCGGTCAACTTCACCGAAAAGCTCATCCTCATCGGCGGCACCGCTTATGCCGGGGAGATGAAGAAGTCGGTGTTCGGTCTCCTCAACTATATGCTTCCCGAGCAGGGCGTGATGCCCATGCACTGCAGCGCCAACATCGGCAGCGACGGGACGAGCGCGGTGTTCTTCGGGCTTTCGGGCACGGGCAAGACGACGCTCTCCGCCGACGCCTCGCGCACGCTCATCGGCGACGACGAGCACGGCTGGTCGGACACGGCGGTCTTCAACTTCGAAGGCGGCTGCTACGCCAAGGTCATCAACCTCTCGGCTGAAGCCGAGCCCGAGATCTTCGCGACGACGCGCCGTTTCGGCACGGTGCTTGAAAACGTCGTGATCGATCCGGTCACCCGCGTGATCGACCTTCACGACAACAGCCTCGCCGAGAACAGCCGGGGCTCCTACCCGATCGACTTCATCCCGAACGCGTCTGAGAAGAACCTCGGCCCCGTGCCGAAGAACATCATCTTCCTCACCGCCGACGCCTACGGCGTGCTGCCGCCGATCGCGAAGCTGACGCCCGAGCAGGCGATGTACCACTTCCTGTCGGGCTACACGGCGCGCGTCGCGGGCACCGAGATCGGCGTCACCGAGCCGAGCGCGACCTTCTCCACCTGCTTCGGCGCGCCGTTCATGCCGCGCCACCCGAGCGTCTACGGCAACCTCCTCAAGGAACGCATCGCCAAGGGCGGGGTCGATTGCTGGCTGGTCAACACCGGCTGGACGGGCGGCGCCTACGGCACCGGCCACCGTATGCCCATCAAGGCGACGCGCGCGCTTCTGAACGCCGCGCTCGATGGCAGCCTCAAGGGCGCGAACTTCGTCACCGACCCGTTCTTCGGCTTCCAGGTGCCGACCGAAGTGCCGGGCGTCGACAGCGCCATCCTGAACCCACGCGAAACATGGGCGGACAAGGCCGCGTACGATGCGCAAGCCCGCAAGCTGGTCGGGCTGTTCATCGACAATTTCGCCCAATTCTCGGATCACGTGGACGAAGGCGTTCGGCAGGCGGCCCCCAAGGCGGCCTGACACCGAACCCAGGACAAGCTCAAAAGCGCGTCGGTCCCCGTGGCCGGCGCGCTTCTTTTTTTGTGGAGATGACAAATGGATGCCCATGAGCCGAGGCCCTTCGCTGACGCTGCCGCTGTGCGCCGTATCGGCGAAGGCTTGCTCGCGCGCACGCTGCCCCGTGCCGACTGGACGCACGAGGCGCACCTCGCGGCCTGCCTGTGGCTGGTCCGTGAGCGGCCGGACATCGACCTGCCGCGCGAACTGCCCGGCATCATCGCGCGCTACAACGTATCAGTCGGCGGCGTGAACGACGATACGCAGGGCTATCACGAGACGCTTACGCAGCTCTATATTGCGGGCGTGCGCGCCTTCGCGGCCCGGCACGCCGTGCTGGGCCTCGCCGAAGCGGTGAATGCACTGCTCGCCGCACCGGAAGGGCGCCGCGACTGGCCGCTTGGCTTCTACAGCCGGGATCGGCTGTTTTCTGTGGAGGCGCGGCGGAATTTCGTCGCGCCCGATCTGGCGCCGCTGCCGACGCTCGCTTAACTAGGACATCATGGCCAGACAGACTCGCAAAGACGATTGGGGTTTCCCCCGCTGGCGCAGCTACGGCGGCGCGCGCGAGGCGGTGAACGTGCGTCTGTGCGATCGGCATGGCTGCACGGCCCCCGGCGATCGGCCCGCGCCCAAATCCCCCAACAGCCCCGAACGCTGGTTCTTCTGCGAGGTCCACGCCGCGGAATACAACAAGAACTGGAACTACTTCGAGGGGCTAACCAAAGAGGAAGCGGCCGCGCGCGAACAGGCGGAGCGCGGCGACACCGCGTTCGAACAGGCGCGCCACTGGCAATGGACCGGACCCGGCGACGGCAGCCGCACACGCGGCGAACTTGATGCGCTCCGCGCGCTCGAGCTGGAGGACGATGCCGATTTCGAGGCGGTGAAGCGCGCTTACCGCCGGCTCGCCAAGCAGTATCACCCGGATCGCAACCAGGACGACAAGGCGGCGGCGCGACAATTCCACGCCGTGCAGGCCGCCTACGAAGTGCTGCGCCGCGCCGAAGAGGGCAAGAGCTGGAAAGGCGGCGACTGAGCGCATGGGCGGACCGGGCTGGACGGATTTTGCGGCGAAGTGGTGTGCGGACTGGAACGCGCGCGATGTCGAGCGCGTGCTCGCGCATTTCCACGATGATGCCGTGTTCACGTCGCCGCTCGCCGCCCAGCGGGTTCCGGAGTCGGGCGGCACGGTGCGCGGCAAAGCCGCACTTCGTGCCTATTGGACCGGGGGCGTGCGTGCCGTGCCCGATCTGCACTTCACGATCGAAGGCGTCTTTGGCGGCGTTGATACGGTGACGATCCTCTATCGTAACCAGGCTGGACTTCGCGTGACCGAGACGCTTCGGTTCGATGGGGACAAGGTGCGCGAAGGCTACGCCGCCTACGAAGTGGCAGTCTAAGACCCGCTATTCTCGGACCAGCATCACGTTCATGTGCGCGGAGGCGACGGGCGCGCTCCGATCTCCCTGCCATGCCTCGGCCCGCACGTTGGCGATGCGGCGGCCCATGCGCGTGACGATCGCGGCGGCGTATGTGGTCTCGCAGGCGGCGGCGCGGAGATAATCGACGGTGACGTTGATGGGTTTGACGCCCGGTGCGGTCTCCTCGCGGCCGAGCACATGGACGAGCTGCGCGATCGAGGCGATTTCGAGCAGCCCGGCGACGGTGCCGCCGTGCAGCCGGTTCGGCGCGCCGATCAGGTCTTTGGAGAAGGGCATGATGATGACGATGCCGTCCGCATCGCGCCGGTAGCTGAGGCCGAGTGTGCGGGCGTAGGGCAGCGAGGACAGCGGGCCTTCGTCGGGGGCGCCCAGAAGCTCGCGGACCAGCGTGTCGAAGTTCATGACTTCGCGCCCGCGGTGAACATGTAGCTCGCCGTCATCAGTGCTACGGGGTCGTCCGGGTCGCCGTCGTGCGCGATGCCCTTCACGAATGCGACCGCGCGGGTCAGCTTCGTCACTTCGGCGCGTCCGATCACGGTCTTGCCGGGTTCCGCCGGGCGCAGGTAGTCGATCCGCAGGTCGAGCGTCGCCTGCCGCACCATGCGCTTCGATTTCGCGACCACCGCCATGCCGCCCACCGAATCCATCAGCGAGAAGATCGCGCCGGAGGCAATGATGCCGGGTGCGCCATCGTCGCCCGGATAGGCGACGAGATGTTCGGCGTAGGGCAGGGTGAGTTCCGCCCAATTGTCGCCGATGGCGCGAAAGCCGAGGCCGAGCGCCTTCACGTGCGGCACGAAATTGAGAAAACCGTCAACGATGGGTTTCAGGAGGATGTTCATGCTGCAAGCCGCGCGGCGGTTTCGCGAATGAGCGCGATCATGTTGGGAATGCCCTGCGTGCGGTTCGACGACAGGTGCTTCGACAGCGCGAACGGGGCGAGGCGGTCCGCGATGTCCATCGCCAGCACCTCTTCAGCGGTGCGGTCCTGCACCAGCGTCAGGATCAGCGCGACGATGCCCTTGGTGATCGCGGCGTCGCTGTCGGCGAGGAAGTGCAGGCGGCCCTTCTCGGCCGTGGTCGGATACACCCAGACGCTCGCCGAGCAGCCGCGCACCTTGGTGGCGTCGGTCTTCAGCGCGTCTGGCATCGGCTCCAGCGCCTTGCCGAGGTCAATGAGCAGCCGGTAGCGCTCGTCGGGCTCGTCGAGGATTTCGAAATCGTCGCGGATGGTGTCGAAGTCGGGTAGCGTCATTGTGCCGAGACTTGGGCGAGGCGGCCCGCCGCGTCAAGCTGAAGGGGCAGGCGGGTCTTGAAAGCGCGGCGGAGTGCGCTCATGTGAAGCGCGCGGGCCGGGCCCCTCTGGCGGTCGTCATCTCTGGCGACCTGCGATGTCGGACCGCATCGAGCCATCTCGATGCCGGTCGCTTGTGATTGGCATTCGTACAGGAGGAGAGACCGAAGATGACCAATCCCGCCGCCGGAATGCCGTGCCCCGTGTGCAAGGTGCCGCTCGTGATGAGTGAGCGTCAGGGCGTGGAGATCGATTATTGCCCGCAGTGCCGGGGCGTCTGGCTCGACCGCGGCGAGCTGGACAAGATTCTCGAAAGAAGCACCCGGGATGCCGCGCCGTCCGAGGCGCCGCGCGTTGCCATGCCCCCGCAGGGTGATGATCGCTATGCGCGTGAGCACAAGCCCTACGGCTACGGCTATGGGAAAAAGCGGAAATCGTTCCTCGAAGAACTGTTCGACTGAGGCTCGGCGACAGGCGCCGGCGTCAGTAGTCGACGCCGGCGGCGATCGCTTCGAGTTTGCGCACACGTTCCTTGAGGTCGGCGACATCGATCCGGCCGGACACGGGCGGACCTGCAGCGACGGGGCCGATTCCGAGTTCGGCGCGCTTCAGTTCAAGCCAGCCCTTCCAGCACCACGCGGCGATGCCGGCAATCATGCCGAGCCCCAATATGGCCCCGGCGGTGATGACGATCAGACTTTCAAATCCGGGCATGTCCGTCACTCCCTTCTTACCGATCGCGCCCGAGCGCGTCGATTTCGTCAGCCAGCAGCCGGCTCCTGTCCGTTGCCAGCCGTTCCAGCGTTGCGATGCGGTCCTTCAGGTTGCCGATCTCGCCGCGCAGGCGGTCGTTTTCGAGTTCGGCATCGGGCCGTTCGCGGCCCTTCTGCTTCATGTACTGAAGGATGATCTTGCCGAACACGGAGATGGCAACGACCAGAACCACCATTTCGAACACGTGCATCGCTTGGTCTTTCCCTAATGGCTTGGTGCGGGCTCAGTTCTTCGTGCCGCGAAGCTGCTCGATCTCGTTTTCCAGCCTGAACGAACCATCGGTGACGATGCGTTCGACCGTGGCGAGCCGGTCCTTGACGCTGCCGAGTTCGGCGCGGAGCTGGACGTTTTCGTTGGTCAGCAGAGTGATCCGTTCCTGCGCCTCGGTCGAAACCTTGGGGTGCACGGCCATGCCCCACGCGTTCTCCAGCGGGTAGCCGTGCTTGATGCGCATCCAGGTCGTGAACACCCACCCGGCGATGCCGAGCGCGCCGAGCGCAAGGCCGCCGCCGACGATCCAGGGGAGATAGGGGTAGATGAAGATGTCCATGATCCTGTCCCTTTTTTGCTCAGGCCCTCAGGGCCTCAATTTCGTCGGCGAGCCGCGTGGAGCGGTCGATCGCCAGGCGTTCCAGCGTTGCCAGCCGTTCGCGCACGTCCTCCATCTGGGTGATGAGGGCGGCGTTCTCGGCAGCGAGTCGGCGCGTTTCCAGTTCGCGTTCGAAGCTGAACACCGGTGTCTCGGCGGGCGCTTCGGCAGGCTCGCCTGCCGCACCGCGGCGGCTGCACACCTGCACCAGCCACATGCCGGCGGCTCCGGCGAGGAGACCGATCAGAAATCCGACTTCGGCAGGCATGGTTCACGTTCCCCCTGTCTTGCCTCGCGCTAGCGAAGGTTCTCGATCTCGTCAGAGAGCCTGCGCGACTTGTCTGTCGCGATGCGCTCCAGAACCCCGATGCGCTCTTCGAGCCGGGCGATCTGCCCCTTCATCTCCGCATTCTCGTTCGCCAGCAGTTCGGTCTTACGGGTCACCGCAAGGCTGTCACCCGGTCCGCCGTTCTTGTGAGTGGTGCCCCACAATTCGTTCTCGACCGGATAGCCATGACGTGCGCGGATCCATGTGCTGATCAGCCAGCCGCCCGTGCTGATGGCGATGATGGCGAGTACGAAAACCGGTGAACCCCAATCCATGGCGATGTGTCCCTTCGCTGCAGCCTAGCGCAGGCTGTCGATCTCGTCGGCAAGCCGGGTGTTCTGCGACGTATAGTGCCGCTCGACATGCGCGAGGCGGCGGTCGATGTCGCGGAAGCTGGCGTGAACGTCGCGGATCGAGCGGCTCGGCGCGATGCGCACCTTCTGCCAGAACTTCTGGTCGGCCACGCTTTCGCCATAGAATTCGGAGGGCTTGTCCTCCGCCATCCAGCCTATGACGAGATAGGCGATGGGGATGAGCGGACCGGCCGCGAACATCGTCATCAGCACCGCACCCACGCGCCACCAGAGCACGTCGACGCCGGTGAAATCCGCAAGTCCGGCGCAGACGCCCAGCCACTTCTTTTCGCGCTTGTTGAGGTAGAATTTGGTGCGGCTGGACATCGGTGCCTCCCGTGTTCGGATCGTATCAGGCGTCGTGGGTGCGCGGCTGGGCGAGCCAGGCAATGAGCAGGTAGATGATCGGCAGTATGCCGAACCCGACGATGGTGCCGAAGACGGCGCCAAGCCGCCACCAAAGCACATCGGTCCTGGTCATTTTTGCAAAGCCGGCGCAGACGCCGAGGAAGATGGCGTTTTTCTTGTCGAGTGCGAAGCTCATTTCAGCCTCCTGATGTCAGCAGTGCGTGTGTCTTCAAGGCGCTCGCCGACCGGGCTTCCCGCGGCGATGTGGCGCCAGTTGGGGTTGTCGACCGACATAATGCGCTCGATCGTCTGTAGCCGGTCTTCAAGGCGGAGGGCCGCCTGGTGAAGGTCGTCGAGCATCCGCTCGTCCTCGATCGACAGGCTGCGGTTCTGCTTGGATTTCATCCGGTAGTGCAGGAACAGCCAAGGCATACCGATGAAGATGGCGAGGATCGCGATAAGCGGGACGATAGCTTCGGCCATGGATCAACCCTCCTGCTTCTGTGCCATTCTGCTCTTCAGCGCGGCGAGCTCGGCCTCGACGGCGTCGTCGGTGCGCAGATCGGCGATCTGCATCTCCAGAGTGCGCGTCTCGCCGAGTGCGAGCGCGTCCACCTGGCCTTCGGCGTAGTCGACGCGGCGTTCCAGCACCTCGAAGCGTGAGAAGGCCTCGTCTACCTTCGGGCCGCGCAGCAGGCTGCGCATCCGCACCCGGTTGTTCGCCGTCTCAAGCCGCGACAGCAGCGCCGATTGGCGTGTGCGTGCCTCGCGAAGCTTGCTTTCCAACTTCTGGATGTCGCCTTCGTAGTGGGAGAGCTGTTCGTCGAGCAGATCGACCTCGGCCTGCAGCTGGGCGCCGCTGCCGCTCATCTTCTGCTTTTCCAGCAGCGCCGCCTTCGCGAGATCCTCGCGGCCCTTGGACAGCGCCAGTTCAGCCTTTTCGGCCCACGTCGCCTGCGCCTGATCCAGTTTCATGATCGTGCGGCGCATTTCCTTCTGGTCGGCGATGGTGCGGGCTGCGGATGCGCGGACTTCCACGAGCGTCTCTTCCATCTCCATGATGATCATGCGGATCATCTTCGCCGGGTCTTCGGCGCGGTCGAGAAGGTCGGTGACGTTTGCGGCGATGATGTCGCGCGTCCTCGAGAAAATGCCCATCTGGTCGGAACTCCTGAAGTTGAAGGTGGCGGCCGGAGCGGGAGGGGACTGGGGGGATCCGCTCCGGCCGCTGGACGCTGCGGTCCGATCAGTAAACGATCGGTGCGCTCGTCGAAACCGAAACGATCTGGACCTGGGCGAGCTTGGCCGGGGCTTCGGCGCGAGCGGGGCCCGCTGCGGCGAAGAGGAAGACCGAGCTGACCGCGACGGCACCGACGGTGCAGAAGAGGGTCCGGAAAACGTTGCTGTTGGCCTGCGTAAGCATTGATGCCTCCTGTGTTGAACTGTTGCTTTCAAATCCGTTGCCCGATGTTCAGCAAGGGCCGTGCCAATTTTTCTGGCATGATATGGATCGTTTGTTTTCAGCAACTTATGGGAATTCGAGCCTGGAAATCGCGAAAGCTTCCTATGTGCATATTGCAAAAAATTGGGAAATTTTGCTAAATATTGGCAATGAAGGACTCGGCGACTCTCGTTGGCCAATCGACCGAATTGCTCGATGCGATCGAGCGGGCGAGCCTTGCCGCCGCGCTCAACCGCCCCGTGCTCGTCATCGGCGAGCGCGGAACGGGTAAGGAGATGGTCGCGGAGCGCTTGCACCGCCTCAGTCAGCGATGGGACGAGCCGTTCATCCCGATGAACTGCGCGGCGATGTCCGAAAACCTGATCGATGCCGAACTCTTCGGCTACGAGGCCGGCGCCTTTACCGGTGCCACCTCGGCCAGGCGCGGACGGTTCGAGGAGGCGGACGGCGGCACATTGTTCCTCGACGAGGTCGGTACTTTGTCCTCCGCCGCGCAGGAGCGCCTGCTGCGCGTCGTCGAATACGGCGAACTGACGCGGCTCGGCGCGAATCGGCCGCTCACCGTCGACGTGCGCATCGTCGGCGCCACCAACGAGGATCTGCCCGCGCTCGTCGAAAAAGGGCGGTTCCGCGCCGACCTTCTCGACCGGCTGTCGTTCGAGGTGATTACACTGCCGCCGCTGCGCGCACGTTCCGACGACATCATGGAGCTGGCGAATCATTTCGCGCGCCGTATGTCCGTCGAGCTCGGCTGGCCGGACTTTCCGGGCTTCAGCCGCGAGGTGCGCCAGCAGCTGCGCGCCTACGAATGGCCCGGCAACGTTCGTGAGCTGAAGAACGTCGTGGAACGCGCGCTCTACCGCTGGGGCGATCCGGCGACGCCCATCGGCGCGCTCCAGTTCGATCCGTTCGACTCCCCGTGGCGGCCGAAGCGATCGATCGTGATGGCGGGCGGGGAGGCGGCGAAGGTGCCGGTGGCGGAACCGGCGGTCGCCGCCGCCGAACAGCGCGCCGCGGTTAGCGATCTGCGCGCTGCGATGGCGGAATATGAGCGGGACATTCTTGTCCGCACGCTCGAAACCTGCCGCTTTAACCAGCGCGCCGCTGCCGAGGCGCTCGCGGTCACTTACGATCAGCTCAGGCACTGCCTGCGCCGTCACGGCCTGCTCCGGGCTGCGACATCCTGACTCACGCTGCGACGGGATTTCGGCGAAACCATCGGGCGTCGCCCCGCGTTGTTCCTAAAACATCCCACATCACGAGGAGTGAAGATGGCCATCGAATTTCCGCCCCTGCCGTTCGCCCGCGATGCGCTTGAGCCGCACATGTCCGCCAGAACCCTGGATTTTCATCACGGCAAGCATCACAAGGCTTACGTCGACAAGGCCAATGCGGCGATCGCCGGTACGCCCCTCGACGGCAAGCCGGTGGAGGAAATTGTCCGCGCTGCGAAGGCAAAGGGCGATCAGTCGCTCTTCAACAACGCGGCGCAGGCCTGGAACCACACGTTCTTCTGGAACTCGTTGTCGCCGAAGCCCGCCGGGCCAGAGGGCAAGCTGAAAGATCTTGTCGACTCGGCGTTCGGCGGCCTCTCCAAGTTCAACGAGGCGTTCAAGGCTGAAGCGACTGGGCATTTCGGGAGCGGATGGGCCTGGCTGTGTCAGGACGGAGACGGGCTCAGGATCATTTCAACACACGACGCCGATTCGGCGCTCGTCCACGATGGGCTTAACCCGCTCATCACGCTCGATGTTTGGGAACATGCCTATTATCTGGATTTCCAGAACGCCCGCCCAGACTTTGTAGACGTTTTCTTGACCAACACGATAAACTGGTCTTTTGCTGCGACAAATCTTCGTTGATGAAATGTTAAGCCCAAAAGTAAACAAAAGGCTAACCAATATTCCGACTCCGTAATTACAATCACTTCGCCTTTCTTAACCATCAAAGTGTCGCACGGCTCTTGATGTATTAGGCATTTGTTTAGAGTTGACCCCCAAGAATTCCCTCAAATCCGCGATTTTGCGGTCACAACGAGGGGTCGTTGGGGTCAATGAACACTTATTTTGCTGGGCGTCTGCGCGGCCGAGGCCAGCCTGTGGCTTTCATTTCCGCGCTCATTCTTCTGTCAGCCTGCGGCGGCGGCAGCTCCGGTGGCACGCAAACCGATACCGGGAGCCCGACGCCCCCGGCATCGGTGACGCCGTCGGACCCGTCTCCGACGCCAACACCGACGCCAACGCCAACACCGACGCCCACGCCAACACCGACGCCAACGCCGACGCCGACGCCCACACCGACGCCGACGCCAACACCGACGCCGACGCCAACACCGACGCCGACGCCGACGCCAACGCCTCCCCCGGCTGATCCGGCGATGCCCTCGGGTCCAGTCACCGTGTCCTTGTCAGGCACGCGGCTGTCCGCGACTTCGATCGACACGATCACTACGCCCACCGGCACTTGGCCCGTCAGCGATCTGGGTCCCGTCAGCGGCGGCCGCGCCTATCTGTTCGGTCTTGCAAGTCGCCCGACGTGGTGGAGCGTCTGCATCGTCCGCTATGCGGTGCCGGGCGACACCTCAGTCGGCGAGCGCAGCTATGCGCTGTCCGTCAGCGGTGTCGAAACGTCGCTCTCCGTGCTGAACGGCAGCATGAAGTGCATCGACAACGGCGAGCCGATCGCACCCTCGATGGACCGCCTCCGCGCCGCGGTCACCGCGAAGCGCGTGCTACCGTATTCGAGCGCGGCCTTCGCGGGCTGGGCGAAATCGCCCGCGCTGGCGACGGAGCGCACCGCCGAGAACGAGATCGGCTATGTTCCGGGGCGCATTTACGGAAAATCCGGCATGAACAATGCCATCGCCTACGCCGTCACCGGCGCGGGTGGCGAATACGGATCGTCGCGCGGGTTCATTTCCGGCGACGACGCCGTGATGATCGCCGCGGCGCTCGCAGGCAACAGCGCCGTGTTCAATGATGCGGCCGAGCAGAACCGTGTTCAGACGCTTTACGGCCTCAGTCTGCCGAACCTCGCGATCTGGTCCGAAAACCATAATCTGCTGCGTGATCCGCAGATTCCGTTCAGCGGTGACAAGGCTTACGTCAATGAGGGCACCAGCACGAAGTTCGACAACTTCGGTAACGAAGGCGAATGGTGCGCGCCCGCCGCTTATAGCTGGCTGAGCCAAATTTCTGCGACCGCGGGCACGTGTTATTCCCACGCGCGGGACGAGGCGCACCTGTTCAACCACGGCTATGCGTACTGGTTGGCCACGGGCGATCCGCGCGCGGCGATCCTGCAACAGGCGATTGCCGCCTATGCGCTCGCGAGCGTTTATCAAGGCGCTTATAGCGACGGCCGCTACCGCACGCGGTTCGGCTATCAGAGAAACACGATGAACGTGTGGACCGCCGCGTGGAAACTGCAGGATGTGGCCGAGAACGCGAGCAGTTCCAACGGCAGCATGATCTGGCCCAAGGCCCGCGCCCAAAAAATGGTGGACGACGTCCTTGCGGATTGGAAGACGCAGCTCGCAGCGATGGATACCGGTACAAGCGTCTATCAGCGATCGTCCTCGATCTTCCGGGGTGTGGATATTAATACGGACTCTGCGTACTCGAACTTCATGATCCAGGGTTATGGCCCCGAAGCCGCCTATCTGTGGGCATCGAGAGGCGAGCCTGCGATGTTGAAGCGCATTGCGGAGAACATGGTCGTCCGCTTTGGCCGGATCGGCGGAACCCGCGGCGTATATGGCAAAGGCTCTGGCTCGGGCTTCAAGATTCTGGAGGGTACAGTAATGCCCTATACCGATGTCGACAGCTTCGTCGCCTGGACGAACGACGGCAATGTGCTACCTGCCGACAGTTTCGAGGGTGCGGCGCAACATACGGTGCAGCGTGCGTACTGGTCGTTGAAGCTTGCGAAGGATGCCGTAAGCCGTGGCTGGATGAGCGCTGTTCCCGGTCTGGACGACGCCATCCTGAAGATGGAGGCAGCGCGATCGAAGGCTGCGCCTACCAAAGATACGGGCGTTGTCGGGTGGAAGCACGCAGCGGTCAATTTCTAGACCGCAGGACACGGCATCTTGCCCGATACCGGGCAAGATGCCACACGTTTCCGATGACGTTTTTCCGCGGTCTTGCTACGGTTCTCAAACGACTTCTGCTGCCTGCTGTCGCCGGCGCATTGATTCCCGGCGTGGCGTTCGCCTTCCCCGTGTCGGTCGCGATCGACGGCAAACGCCTGGCCGTGAAGCCCCTCGATGTGATCCGCACGCCGACTGGCGAGTGGCCGGTGGCTGATCTCGGCCGCGTTGCCGATCTGCGTATTTATCTTTTCACCTATCGACAGAAGCCCGACTGGTATTCACTATGCATTGTCCGGGCGCCGCGCGAAGCCACGATTGACGAAAGCCGTCATGCGTTCACGGTGGACGGCGAAACCATTGCCATCTCCGCGCTGCCCGGTTCCATGAAATGCGCTGACACAGGCGAACCCGTAACGCCGTCGATGGAACGGCTACGTAATGGCGTGTCTACTCGACGCGTTCTGCCTTACGGCGCGCGCGCGTTTGAAGGATTTGTTCGTGAGCCCAGATGGCGGGGGAATGGCAAGACCGATCTCTATCGTCCTGATCGCATCTACGGACGTTCGTCCTCGGTCAATGCGATCGGTATCGTTTCGGGGCAGGGCGGCGAGGCCGCATCCTCGCGGGGTTTTCTCTCTGAAACAGATGCGCGGATGATTGCTGCTGCGCTTGATCGTGATGGCGGCGCGTTTAGCAGTGCCGCGCAACGGGCGCGCGTCGAGACCCTGTACGGACTGTCTTTACCGAACCTCGTGATCTGGTCAGATCGTGGTCATCAGATGCGCGACCCGCAGCTGCCCTTTCCCGGGGATCGCCCGTATACGAACGAAGGCACCGCCAAAGGCGCCGATACTTATGGAGATGAGGGTAAATGGATCGCGCCGGCAGACTATCCTTATCTTGCCGAGATCAAGGCCGAAGCTGGCAAAGGCTACACGCACGGTCGCGATGAAGCGCACCTGTTCAATCATGGATACGCTTACTGGCTTGCCACGGGCGATCCGCGCGCGGCGCTCTTGCAGCAGGCGATCATGGCGTATGCTCTGGCCAGTAACTATAGGCGCACGCCCGGAAAATATCTGCCGCGTTTCGGGTATCAGCGTACGACGCTCAACCAGTTTTCGGCAATGTGGAAATTGCGGGACATCGCGGCGAACCTGTCCTCGGAGCGGGGCAACATCTTCTGGCCAAAGTCGCGGGCGCAAAAAATGAGCGCGGAGATGTGGGCGGGTTGGAAATCGCAGCTCGCAAGTATGGATGCTGGGCGCAATCCGAACGCAAAGTCATCCTCGATCTTTCGTGGAATCGATCTGGATCAGGACAATGCCTACTCGAATTTCATGATCCAGGCTTACGGACCTGAGGCCGCCTACCTCTGGGCGTCAGCGGGCGAATCCGAGCTCATGAAACGCATCGCTGAAAACTTCGTGCTGCGGTTCGGTGAGATCGGCGGCGCCCAGGGCTTTTACGGAGCCGGAACCGGCTCAGGCTTCCCTTTGCTCGTAAAGGGTACAATGCCTTATCGGGATCGCGCGGGTTTTGTGCGATGGGTGGCAACCACCAGTTCCCATCCGGCAGACAGTTTTGACGGCGCGCCCGCGCATTATGTGTTGCGCGGATACTGGGCGCTGCGGCTTGGTGAAAATGCGGTGCGCCGTGGCTGGATGCCTCCGTTGCGCGGGTTGGATGCTGCGATAAAACGTGCCGAACAGGCCCGGGATCGGACGGCGAAATGGAAATATGCGGGCATCGTTTCGATGAAACATGCCGGAATCCCGTTCGCCGACTGATCTACTCCCGTCCCTCGTCCTTGCCATGCTTCATCAGGATCGGTGCCTGTGACGCTGCGAAAATCATCGAGATCACGAGCACGCCCCACACCTTGAAGGCGACCCACTGGTCGAAGGTGAGGTAGGCGCGCAGGCCTTCATTGAGGATCGCCATCGCGAGGAAGAAGAGCGCCCAGTTGCGTGTCAGCTTCTTCCAGCCGTGGTCGTCCATTGCCGGAAAGCCGCTCTCCATCACGAGCTTGAGGAGGGGGCGCCCTGTCAGCAGGCCGAAGAAGAGGATCGCGGCGAACATCGCGTAGATGATCGTCGTCTTGATCTGGAAGAAGCTTTGGTCGCGCAGATAGATCGTCATGCCGCCGAACACCGCCACAATTATGCCGGTGAACCATTGCATCGGGCTGATGCGACCCGTCTTCATCTTGGAAACGATCATGGCGATGGCGGTCGCGATCATGAACGCGCTTGTCGCCCACACCGCCTGATTGACGTCGTCGCCAGGGGCAAGGCTGTTCACCGCGAAGAACACGAGCAGCGGCCCGAAATCGAGCGCCACCCGCAGCGATGAAGCCTTTTCCTTTTCGTCAGCCATTACCGTCCTTCCCCCTGATCGATCCCCGCCAGCGCGCGCGCGAAGGCGTGCGGATCGAACGGACGGAGATCGTCGATGCGCTCTCCTACGCCGATCGCATGAACAGGGAGTTTCGCCCGGTCCGCCGCCGCGACGAGCACGCCGCCCCGCGCGGTGCCATCGAGTTTCGTCATCACGAGTCCGGTGACGCCCGCGACTTCCTTGAACACGTCGATCTGGCTGAGCGCGTTCTGCCCCGTGGTCGCGTCAAGCACGAGCACGACGTCGTGCGGCGCGGATTCCATCTGGCGCTTCAGCACGCGCTTGATCTTGGCGAGCTCGTCCATCAGCCCCGCCTTGTTCTGCAGGCGCCCGGCGGTGTCGATGATGAGCACGTCCGCGCCAGCCGCGCGCGCCTTCGTCAGCGCCTCGAACGAGAGTGCAGCGGCGTCGCCGCCGACCTTGCCGGAAACCACCGGGATACCCAGCCGCCCGCCCCAGATCGAGAGCTGCTCGATCGCGGCGGCGCGGAACGTGTCGCCCGCCGCCAGCATCACCGAATAGTCCTGCTCCTGAAACAGATGCGCGAGCTTGGCGATGGTCGTGGTCTTGCCCGATCCGTTGACGCCGACGACGAGGATCACGTGCGGGCGCGGGAAGGCCGTCACTTCGATGGGGTGCGCCACCTTCGCGAGCACGGCTGCCACTTCGGCGGCGACGACCGTTTTCACTTCGTCGTCGGTCACTTGCCGGTCGAACTTGTCGGCGGCGAGCTTGGCGGTGATGCGCGCGGCGGTGGCGGGGCCGAGGTCAGACGCGATCAGCGCCTCCTCGATCTCCTCGAGCATCGCGTCGTCGAGCGGGCGCTTCGAAACGAGCCCCGCGAGATTCTCGCCGAGCTTCCCGGATGTACGCTGCAGCCCGGCGCGGAGCCGCGCGAGCCAGCCCTTGGGCTCTGCCTGTTCTGCCTGTTCTTCGTTCACGCCGGGGTCGCTAGCAGCCTCGCGGCCTCCGCGCCAGTGACGCGTGCGCGCACGATGCTACCCGGCAGCGCGGGCAGGTCGAGCACGGCGGGCGTGAAATCGGCGGCGTGGCCGGTGTGCCCGTCCTTCTCCACGAGCATGTCGATGGCGCGGCCCTGTTGCGCTGCGAGGTGGGCGGCGAGCCTTCGCGCGGCGGCCTCGCGCAGCTGTGCGGCGCGTGCCTTGCGGACGGGTACGGGAACTTGCGGCATCCGCGCGGCGGGTGTGCCGGTGCGCGCGGAGTAGGGGAAGATGTGGCCGAACACGATGTCGCAGTCTTCGATCAGGCGCAGCGAGTTTTCGAACATGTCGTCGGTCTCGGTCGGGAAACCGGCGATGATGTCGGCGCCGATGGCGATTTCGGGGCGCTTCGCTTTCACGGTTTCCACGAAGCGCACGGCGTCGGCACGGCTGTGTCGGCGCTTCATGCGCTTCAGGATCATGTCGTCGCCCGATTGCAGCGACAGGTGCAGGTGCGGCATCACGCGCGCCTCGCCGGTGATCGCCTCGACGAGCGCCGGGTCGGCTTCGATCGAATCGATCGAGGACAGGCGCAGGCGTGCGAGCGCGGGCACGTGGGTGAGGATACGCTGCACGAGGCTGCCGAGCGTCGGACTCCCGGGCAGGTCCGGGCCGTAGGAGGTGAGGTCCACGCCGGTCAGCACCACCTCCTGCGCGCCGCCGTCCACCAGCCGCCGGATACGATCGACAACGAGGCCGGCGGGGACGCTGCGCGAATTGCCGCGTGCGTGGGGGATGATGCAGAATGTGCAGCGGTGGTCGCAGCCGTTCTGCACCTCCACGAAGGCCCGTGTGTTTGCGGCAAAGCCGTCCAGCAGGTGCGGTGCCGTTTCGCGCACCGCCATGATGTCGCCGACGCGGACACGCTCGCCGCCGAGCAGCGCAGCCGCGTCCAGCTTCTCGGCATTGCCGACGACGCGGGAAACCTCGGGCATTGCCGCGAAGGCCGCCGCTTCCACCTGCGCCGCGCAGCCCGTCACGATAACGCGCGCCTCCGGGCGCTCGCGCTTCAGCCGCCGGATCGCCTGCCGTGCCTGCCGCACCGCCTCGCCGGTGACGGCGCAGCTGTTGATGACGACGGTATCCGCATCCCCGGCGGCGGCGAGATGCTGCCGGATGATCTCGCCTTCATAAATGTTGAGGCGGCAACCGAGATTGATGACCTGATGGTCGCTCAAGCGTAGGCCTCAAGGTCGATCTCGCCCGTGAAGGCGGTGGTCGCCGGGCCGGTCATGACGATGTGGTTATCATCCCGCCACGCGATCGAAAGGTCGCCGCCGGGTAGCGTCACCGTCACGTCGCGGCCCACGAGTCCGCGCCGCATCGCCGCGATCGCGGTGGCGCAGGCCCCGGTGCCGCAGGCGCGTGTCAGGCCGACGCCGCGCTCCCACACGCGCAGGCGGATGTGTTCGCGCGAAACGATGCTTGCGACGTTCACATTGATGCGCGCGGGAAACAGCGGGTCATGCTCGATGATCGGCCCCAGTCGCTCCAGGTCAACCGCGTCCGCGTCCGGCACGAAGAACACGACATGCGGATTGCCGACGTTGACCGCGACCGGGTTCTCCAGCGTTTCCCAGCCGACCGGCATGTGCAGCGTGTCCATCGCGTAGGCGAGCGGGATCTCGTCCCATCCGAAGCGCGGGGCGCCCATGTCGATGCTGGCGCCGTCCGACGTCGCCGTGCCCTCGATCTGTCCGCCCGCGGTCTCGATCACGGCATTGGCCCCGATCACCTGCGCGACGCAGCGGGATGCGTTGCCGCATGCCTCCACCTCGCCGCCGTCAGCGTTCCAGATCCGCATACGCGCATCGGCGCGGTCGGATCGCTCGATCACGATCAGCTGATCGCAGCCGACGCCGGTATGGCGGTCCGCGATGGCGCGCACCTGCGCTACCGTCAGCGACAGCGGATCGCGGCGCGCATCGAATACGACGAAGTCGTTGCCGAGGCCGTGCATCTTGAGAAACGGGCGAGTCATGGCGCCGCATTTAGGGATTCGCGGGCCCCAAGTCCATGCGCGCACCCCTCGGATTGCCTGCGCGGCGCCGTTCGCGGTAGACAGAGCAGAATGAATCGCCGCGTCCTCCTGCTGTCTTGCCTCGTCGTGCTTGCGGCCTGCAAGGCCCCGCCCGCGCCACCGCCGCCGCCCGGCGAGCACAGCTTTCCGTCCGTCGAGCGGCCGGTCGCCGAGATCGTCAGCGCCCAGTTTTCCGATGAGGAAAGCCGCGAGCAGGCGGGTGAGGCACGCCGTGTGATGGACCTGATGGGCATCGCGCCCGGCTTGGTCGTTGCCGATATCGGCGCGGGGCGCGGCTACTATACGGTGAACCTCTCGCGCCGCGTGGGTAATGCCGGCCGCGTCTATGCCGAGGATATTTTCAGTAACACCGTGAACGATCTGCGCGGCCGCGTGCACGCCGAGGGGTTCAGCAACGTATCGGTGGTGCTCGGCACGCCGGGCGACCCGAAACTGCCGCCGCAAAGCCTGGATCGCGCGCTTCTCGTGCACATGTACCACGAGATCGAGAATCCCTACGAGCTGCTCTGGAACCTGCGCACCAGCCTGAAGCCGGGCGCCCTCGTCGGCATCGTCGATGCAGACCGGCCGACGCGCAGCCACGGAACGCCGCCCTGGCTGCTCGACTGCGAGGTGCTGGCGATCGGCTTCGAACGGCAGGCGCTACACGAGCTGGACGGCAAGTCGTATCTCGCGATTTACGCGGCGACCAAACCACGCCCGCGCCCGATCGATATCCAGCCCTGCCGGTCGGCGCCGTAAACGCCCGAAGGCGTCCACGGCGCCGTTACGCTCACTAGAAGTGGAACACGACTGCCGCGGTCGGGCGGATGCTCTGGAACACGTCGAACGTATCGACAGCAAGGCGTAGACGCACGCCGCTTTCGCCAGTGATGCCGCCGAGCCCAATCTCCTTCGGGCCGACCTCGATACCGAAGCCGTAAAGCTCGTTGCGATCATCGCCGATCTCGGTGTTGACCCACTGATAACCGGCGCGGCCGAAGATCATACCGCTTTCGCCGATGCGAAGGCCGAGGTGTCCGGTAACACCGTATTCCCAGTCGATGTCGCTGAAGCCCTTGGCGACATTGCCTTCCGCGCCGACGACAAACATGCCGAGCGGCACGTTGACGCCCGCGAAGCCGGTCACCAGCGCGCCCTTGGCGCTGCCCTGCGTCTGCAGCAGGCCTTTGTTGCCGGTGTCGAAATCGTGCCAACCGCCGCCGATACCCACATAGGGCTCGATGCCGAACGCACGGCTGCCGTCCGGCGCTTCCTGCGCATTGGCAGCGGCGAACGGAAGGGTGGCGGCGCAAAGCGCCGCGATCAGGGTGAGTTTCATGGAAATACCTCTTACGCTTGGGACGTGCGGTGGGGCCGCACGCCGGGCTTGAACACGCGCCGCTGGACCAAAGTGCCCCTAAGCCTGTGCCGCGACAGTGGCATAAACCCCTGGGCACGACTTCGGGTTGCACACGTCGGGCGGATGGTCCGGCACGTGTTGCGGCTAAGCAACACACGTCCGGGCATTGACATCAGGACATCCCGCGCCTAGGGAAACCCCGCTTTTTCTTGAAAAGCGCGAGTACGAGACGCGTCCACGGATGCACGCCGGTCAGCGAAGGTTCGCCCGCCGGCGCGTTTTGCGTTGGGGTGTCCGGCATAGGGAAGTTGGATGTTCGAAAGCCTTTCAGAGCGTCTTGGCGGTGTCTTCGATCGTCTTCGCGGTCGCGGTGCGCTGACCGAGGCGGACGTGCGCGCAGCGATGCGCGAGGTCCGCGTCGCGCTTCTGGAGGCCGATGTCGCGCTGCCCGTCGCCAAGAGCTTCATCGACAAGGTGACCGAGCGCGCCGTCGGCGCTGAAGTCACGCGCTCGGTCACGCCCGGCCAGCAGGTCGTCAAGATCGTCCACGACGAGCTTGCTGCCATGCTCGGCGGCGATGCCGAAGGGCTTGAGCTCGATGTCACGCCGCCCGCTGTCGTGATGATGGTCGGCCTCCAGGGCTCGGGCAAGACGACGACGACCGCGAAGATCGCGAAGCGCCTGAAGGAAAGGGACCGCAAGAAGGTCCTGATGGCCTCGCTCGACGTCAACCGTCCGGCTGCGCAGGAGCAGCTCCGCGTGCTTGGCGAGCAGACCGAGGTCGCGACGCTGCCGGTCATCGCCGGGCAGCAGCCGGTCGATATCGCCCGCCGCGCCATGCAGGCTGCGAAGCTGCAGGGCTTCGACGTGCTGATGCTCGACACGGCGGGGCGCCTTCACGTCGATGCTGCACTGATGGCCGAGATGCAGAGCGTTGCCGCCGTGGCGGTGCCGCAGGAAATCCTGCTCGTCGTCGATGCGCTGACGGGTCAGGACGCGGTGAACGTCGCCGAGAACTTCTCGAAGCAGGTCGATCTCACCGGCGTCGTGCTTACCCGTATGGACGGCGATGCGCGCGGCGGTGCGGCGCTTTCGATGCGGCATGTCACCGGCAAGCCGATCAAGTTCGTCGGCGTCGGCGAAAAGCTCGATGCGCTCGATGCGTTCGATCCGCAGCGCGTTGCCGGCCGCATCCTCGGCATGGGCGACGTCGTCAGCCTCGTCGAGAAGGCGGCGGCGACGATCGAGCAGGAAGACGCCGAGCGCATGGCGGCGAAGCTCGCCAAGGGTCAGTTCGACATGAACGACCTGCGCTCGCAGCTTCAGCAGATGAAGAAGATGGGCGGCATGGCGGGTCTGATCGGGATGCTTCCCGGCATGGGCAAGCTCGCCGCGCAGGCCGAGAAGGCGGGCGCCGACGACAAGCTGCTCGGCCGCATGGAGGCGGTGATCCTCTCCATGACGCCGAAGGAGCGCGGCAAGCCCGAACTATTGAACGCGAAGCGCAAGATTCGCATCGCGAACGGCGCGGGGACGACGGTGCAGGAGGTGAACAAGCTCCTGAAGATGCACCAGGAAATGTCCACGGCGATGAAGAAGATCCGGAAGATGGGCGGCATGAAGGGGCTCGCCGGTCTCATGGGGAAAATGGGCGGGGGTCTCCCCGACCTTGGTGGTCTCGGAGGATTGGGGGGAGGCGGCATGCCGCAGCTTCCGCCCGGCTTCGACAAGTTCAAGCGTTAGAATTCAGTTCAAGCAAGGAAACGAAGAAAATGGCTATTTCCATCCGTCTCGCCCGCGGCGGCGCCAAGAAGCGCCCCGTCTACCGCATCGTCGTCGCCGATTCGCGCAATCCGCGCGACGGCAAGTATCTGGAGCGCCTCGGCACCTACAACCCCCTGCTGCCGAAGGATTCGGGCGAGCGCGTGAAGCTCGATGCCGAGCGTACCGCGCATTGGCTGAAGGTCGGCGCGCAGCCGTCTGACCGTGTTGCCCGCTTCCTCGATGCCGCCGGCCTCATGAAGCGCACCGCGAAGAACAACCCGAAGAAGGCCGAGCCGGGCGAGAAGGCCAAGGAACGCGCCGAGGAGCGCGCCGCGAAGGCTGCCGAAGCCGAAGCCGCCGCCAACGCGCCGGCCGAGGAAGAAGCACCCGCTGAAGTGGCTGCCGAGGCTCCGGCCGAGGAAGCTGCTGCTGAAGCCGCTCCCGAAGCCGCTGCCGAAGAGGCTCCGGCTGCCGACGAGACGGCTGCGTAAGACATGTCCGAACGCCGCGTCACGCTTGCCGCCGTCACCGGTGCGCATGGCGTGACCGGCGAGGTGCGGCTCAAGCTCTTTTCGGAGAGTTTCGAGAGCTTCCGCGCCTTCAAGAGCTTCGAGGCGAACGGCCGCACGCTGACCCTGAAGGCGGCGAAGGCCACGCCGAAAGGCGTCATCGCCCGCTTCGCCGAAGTGCCCGACCGCAACGCCGCAGAGGCGCTGCGCGGCACGCAGCTTACTGTGGGCCGGGATACCCTGCCGCCGCTTGGTGAAGGCGAATATTATCATTTCGATCTGATCGGCCTCGCCGTCGAATCCGATGCGGGCAAGCCGCTCGGCAAGGTTGCGGCGGTGGAAAATTTCGGCGCGGGCGACGTGATCGAAATCGAACGCCCGGACGGCAAGCGCTTCATGGTGCCGCTGCGCCCCGAAGCGGTTCCGCACTGGGACGATCAGCGAATGGTGGTCAGCGCAGTCTTCGTCGATTAGTCCTGTCGGCGTTCGGTCGAGGGGGAAAGTTCATGCACCGTCACGCCATCGCTGCCGCCGTCCTCATGTTTGTCGCAGCGCCGCCCGTGATCGCGCAGGTGCATGAGCCGGTCGTGCAGCAGGGGACCTTGCCTGCAAGCGTCACGGCCGAGATCGATGCGGCCTTCGCGGCCTACCGCGAGCGCACGCCGGTGCCGGGGCTCGCTTATGCCGTCGTGAAGGACGGCAGGATCGTGCACCAGGGCACGTGGGGCGTGCAGACAATCGGCGGCAAGCGGCCGGTAACGGCGGATACGCGCTTCCGCATCGCCTCGATGAGCAAGGCATTCACGGCGCTTGCGATCCTGTCGCTGCGCGATGCGGGCAAGCTTTCGCTCGATGATCTTGCTGAAACGCACGTGCCCGAGATGAAGGGCTGGACCTACCCGACCACGGATGCGCCGCGCATCCGGGTGCGCGACCTCCTCCAGCACGTTGCCGGGTTCGTCACCGACGATCCGTGGGGCGACCGCCAGCAGGTGCTGAGCGAAGCGGAGTTCACGCGCATGATCGCGGCGGGCGTGCCGTGGAGCCGCACCGGGCAGATGCAGCACGAATATTCGAACTTCGGCTACGCCCTCCTTGGGCGCATCATCAAGAACGTCTCCGGGATGTCCTATCAGGCCTATATCCGGCAGATGATCCTCACCCCGCTCGGCATGATGAACACCGGCTACGAGATCGCCGATGTGCCCAAGGACCGGCTCGCCGTCGGCTACCGCTGGGAAAACGATCAGTGGGTTGAGGAACCGTCGATGCGCGACGGCACGTTCGGCGCCATGGGCGGCCTTCACACCACCGTGAACGACTATGCGAAGTGGGTGTCGTTCCTGCTTTCGGCGTGGCCGCCGCGTAGCGGGGCGGAGACGGGGCCAGTGCGCCGCGCCACGGTACGCGAGATGGCGCAGGGCCTCAATTTCGTCCGAATCATGCCGCGCCCCGGCGCCCCCGCGGACGACAAATGCGTGCACGCGGTCGCCTACGGCATGGGCCTGCGCGCCTCGCCGGACTGCGATCTCGGTCTCACCCTCGCGCATGGCGGGGGCTATCCGGGCTACGGCAGTTTTGTCGTGCTCGCGCCGGAGACGGGCACGGCGGCGTTCGGCTTTGCGAGCCGCACGTATCAGGCGCCTGCGGTTCCCGTCTGGCAGTCGCTTTGGGCCATGGCGCGGGCGGGCGCCATCCGCCCGGCGGAAACGCCGGTGAGCGACGCGGTGGCCGCGATGCACGAGGCGGCGCGCGCTGCCTATGCCGCCGGCTCACTCGCCCCGCTCGATGGGCGGCTTGCCATGAATTTCCCGCTCGATCGGTCCGCCGAAAACTGGGCACGCGAGTTCGCGCGGCTGAAGGCGCGGACAGGCGCGTGCACCGCTGTCGAATCGCTGCGCGCCACTGGGGCGCTTTCGGCGAGCTTCCGCTGGACGTGCGAGAAGGGCGCGCTCGGCGGGCAGCTCTTGCTCGCGCCGACGTTGCCGCCGACGCTGCAGGCGCTGCGTTTCGATTCGCCGCAGCCGTGACCTTCGCCGCCACCGTTCTCACGCTCTACCCGGAGATGTTTCCCGGGCCGCTCGGGCACAGCCTTGCGGGCCGTGCACTCGGCGAGGGGCTGTGGTCGCTGGAAACGGTGCAGATCCGGGACTTCGCGACGGATAAGCACCGGTCTGTCGATGATACGCCCGCGGGCGGCGGCGCCGGCATGGTGATGCGCGCGGACGTGCTGGCGCGTGCAGTGGATGACGTTCTGGCACGCCACCCGGATGTTCCCCTCCTCGCGATGACGCCGCGCGGTACGCCGCTCACCCAGGCACGCGTGCGGTCGCTGGCGGCGGGGCCGGGCGTTTCCATTCTTTGCGGCCGCTTCGAGGGCATCGACGAGCGGCTGTTCGAGGCGCGGCCCATCGAACAGGTCTCGATCGGCGACTATGTGCTCTCCGGCGGAGAAATGGCGGCTTTGACGCTGCTTGACGCTTGCATTCGGCTCGTTCCCGGCGTAATGGGCGCCGCTTCGAGCGGAACCGAGGAAAGCTTCGAAAGCGGCCTCCTCGAATATCCGCAATATACCCGACCCAATGATTGGGAAGGGCGCACGATCCCCGAAGTGCTGCGATCGGGGGATCATGCGCGGATCGGGGCCTGGCGTCAAAGCCGGGCAGAGACCGATACACGGCTAAGGCGGCCGGACCTATGGGAGCGCCATGGTGGCGTTCGGGTCGGCGAGCCCTCTGGCGCGCGGCGTGAGAAGGACGAATGAGATGAACCTCATCCAGCAGCTCGAAGCCGAGCAGATTGAAAAGCTTGCCGCCGGCAAGACCATTCCGGAATTCCGCCCTGGTGACACGCTCCGCATCGGCGTGCGCGTCGTCGAAGGCGAGCGTACCCGCATCCAGAACTTCGAGGGCGTGTGCATTGCGCGCTCGAACAAGGGCGTCAGCTCCAATTTCACCGTTCGCAAGGTGAGCTTCGGCGAGGGCGTCGAGCGCGTCTTCCCGCTCTATTCGCCGAACGTCGATTCGATCGAGGTCGTGCGCCGCGGTGCCGTCCGCCGCGCGAAGCTCTATTACCTGCGTGGCCGCAGCGGCAAATCGGCGCGTATCGCCGAGCGCCGCGACACGCGCGAGAGCGCCCAGTAAAGCGTTCCCAGCCGTTCGAAAGGGCCGTGCCGGGCGACCGGCGCGGCCCTTTCCGTTTCCGCTATGCATAGCATTCTAAGAATGTGAGGCGCCGCCCGTTGCGCTCCCGCGCATCATCGCCTAATTCCGCGCGCATGACACAGACTCCGCGCACGCTTTACGAGAAGATCTGGGACGCTCACGTTGTTGCCGAGCGCGACGACGGCACCGCGCTCATCTTCATCGACCGGCACCTCATCCACGAAGTGACGACGCCGCAGGCCTTCGAAGGGCTGCGTACGGCGGGCCGCCGTCTGCGTCGCCCGGACCTGACGCTCGCGGTGCCGGATCACAACGTGCCGACGAACCATCGCTTCGAGCCGATCACCGATCCCGAGAGCGTCGCGCAGCTTGCCGCGCTTACGCGGAACTGTGCAGACTTCGGCGTCGAGCTGATCGAGATGAACGACGCGCGGCAGGGCATCGTGCACGTGATCGGGCCGGAACAGGGCTTCACGCTGCCGGGCACAACCGTCGTCTGCGGCGACAGCCACACGGCGACGCACGGCGCGTTCGGTGCGCTCGCCTTTGGCATTGGCACGTCGGAAATCGAGCATGTGTTCGCAACGCAGACGCTTCTGCTGCGCCGCGCGAAGACCATGGAGGTCCGCGTCGACGGCAGCCTCGGCCACGGCGTGACGCCCAAGGACGTGACGCTGGCGGTGATCGGCGAGACCGGCACGGGCGGCGGCACCGGCCACGTCATCGAATATCGCGGACCCGTGATCGAGGCGATGTCGGTCGAAGGGCGCATGACCGTGTGCAACATGGCGATCGAGGGCGGCGCCCGCGCTGGCCTCATCGCGCCCGACGAGAAGACCTTCGCCTATTTCCAGGACCGGCCGAGGAGCCCGAAGGGCGCGGACTGGGAGAAGGCGGTTGCCTACTGGCGTACGCTCGTCTCCGATCCCGGCGCGCGCTTCGACAAGAGCGTCGTCATCGACGGCACGAAGATCGCGCCGCTGGTGACGTGGGGAACGAGCCCGGAGGATGTCGTGCCGATCACCGGCATTGTGCCGGAGCCCGCGAGCTTCGCCGATCCCACCAAGCAGGACGCCGCACGGAAGAGCCTCGACTACATGGGCCTCGTACCGGGTACGCGCCTTGAGGACGTAGAGGTGCAGAACATTTTTATCGGCAGCTGCACCAACAGCCGCATCGAAGACCTGCGCGCCGCCGCTGCCGTGGCGAAGGGGCGCCACGTCGCGGGCCATATCAAGCAGGCGCTGGTCGTGCCGGGCTCGGGCCTCGTCAAGCGGCAGGCGGAGGCCGAGGGGCTCGATCGCATCTTCATTGAGGCGGGCTTCGACTGGCGCGAGCCGGGCTGCTCCATGTGCCTCGGCATGAACCCAGACAAGGTGCCCGCGGGCGAGCGCTGCGCATCGACCTCCAACCGCAACTTCGTCGGTCGGCAGGGGCCGGGCGCGCGCACGCACCTGATGTCGCCCGCGATGGCGGCTGCCGCCGCCGTCACCGGCCGCCTCACCGATGTGCGCCAGCTGATGGGAGCCGCCTGATGGATGCCTTCAAGACCCTGACCGGCATCGCCGTGCCGTTCGGCGCCAAGAACGTCGACACCGACGTCATCATTCCGGCGCGCTTCCTGAAGACCATCCAGCGCGCGGGCCTCGGCAAGGGCGCCTTCGCGACGATCCGCGAGAACCCGGACAACATCTTCGATCAGCCGCGCCACAAGGGCGCGCCCGTGCTCATCGCGGGCGACAATTTCGGCTGCGGTTCCAGCCGCGAGCACGCGCCCTGGGCGCTCACCGACATGGGCTTCCGCGTCGTGATCGCACCGTCGTTCGCGGACATCTTCTCGGGCAACGCGTTCAAGAACGGGATGCTGCTTGTGGCGCTGCCGCAGGAGCAGATCGACCGTCTGATGGAGATCGCCGAGACCGACGAGATCACGGTCGACCTCGAAAACCAGGTCGTGACGACCCCTTATCAGGACCGCTTCGCCTTCGAAATCGACCCGTTCCGCAAGCACTGCCTGCTGAACGGCCTCGACGAGATCGGCCTGACGCAGGCGATGGACAAGGACATCGCCGCGTTCGAGGCGAAGATCGCCGCCGATCAGCCGTGGATCGCAGGCGCCGCGAAGGCTGCCTGACGCTCGTTTCTCTTCCAACACAGCTTCGTATCCGAAAGGCTTCGCCATGACGAAATCACTGCTCCTGCTTCCCGGCGACGGTATCGGCCCGGAGGTGATCGGGGAGGTGAAGCGGCTGATCGCGGCGCTTGCGCTCGACATTGCGACGGAGGAGGCGCTGTTCGGCGGTGCGGCCATCGACGCCACTGGCGTTCCGATCACCGACGAGACGGTGGCGCGTGCGCTCGGTTCCGATGCGGTGCTGATGGGCGCGGTCGGTGGGCCGAAGTGGGCGGGGCAGAGCTTTGACAAGCGGCCCGAAGCGGGGCTTCTCCGCCTCCGCTCCCAAATGGGCGTTTTCGCCAATCTCCGCCCGGCGCGCTGCTTCGCGGCGCTCGCCGACTCGTCCAGCCTGAAGCGCGAGTTCGTCGAGGGGCTCGATATCCTGTTCGTGCGCGAACTCGTCGGCGGCGTGTATTTCGGCACGCCGCGCGGCATCGAGGACATCGGCGGCGGCGAACGGCGCGGCGTCAACACGCAGGTCTATACCTCGTCCGAGATCCGCCGCGTGGCGCGGACCGCATTCGAACTTGCGCGCGGCCGCTCCAACCGCGTCTGCTCGGCGGAAAAGTCGAACGTGATGGAATCGGGCCTGCTCTGGAAGGAGGAGGTGATCGCGCTGCACAAGGCGGAATACGCTGATGTGGAACTCAGCCACATGCTTGCCGACAACATGGCGATGCAGCTCGTGAAGAATCCCAAGCAGTTCGACGTGATTGTCACCGACAATCTGTTCGGCGACATTCTCTCCGATGAGGCGGCGATGCTCACCGGTTCGCTCGGTATGCTCCCCTCGGCGGCGATCGGCGAAGCGGGAAAGCCCGGCCTTTACGAACCGATCCACGGCTCCGCGCCCGACATCGCGGGGCAGGGCCTTGCGAACCCCTGCGCCGCGATCCTCAGCTTCGCGATGGCGCTGCGCTTCAGCCTCGGCGATAGCGCTGCGGCGGACCGGGTCGAGGCGGCGGTGGACGCGGCGCTGACCGGCGGCGCGCGCACGCGCGACATTGGCGGCACGCTCTCGACGCAGGGGATGGGCGCGGCGATCATCGCGGCGCTATAAGGAGGACATGATACCCGCCGAACCGCCCCCCGAACCGCCGCTTCCGACCTGGCGCGCGGCGTTCGACAGGGTTCTCGCGCAGTTTCTCACCGGCCTTCTGTTCCTGTTGCCCTTCATCCTGACGCTGATGATCCTCGACTGGCTGGTGCGGCAGGTGGCGGGGTTGTTCGGCGCGGACACGTTGCTCGGCTCGGCGCTCACCAGCGGCGGTGCGTTCATCTTCGGTGACGGCGCCGTGGGCTTCTGGCTTCTGCTGATCTTTGTCGTGGTCGGCATCTGGGCCGTCGGTTTCGCATTTCAGGACCGCGCGCGGCGCAGCATCGAGCGCCGCCTCGATGCGATCATCGGCCGGATTCCCGTACTGCGCGACGTCTATCGCCCTGTCTCGAAACTCGTCCGCATGCTCGGCACCAAGAACGAGAACGATCTTGCCGCCATGCGCGTCGTGGCCTGCCGATTCGGGGAACGCGGCGCGGACGTACTGGCGCTGCTGGCCTCGCCCGATGTGATGATCGTGGGCGGTGAAGAGCGCATGCTTGTCTATTTGCCCTCGGCGCCGCTGCCGATGACTGGCGGACTGGTGCTTGTGCCCCCGACCTCGCTGGTCGAGGTGACCGGCGTGACTGTCGATGAACTGCTGAAATGCTATATTTCGCTCGGGATGCTCGCCCCCGAGGCGCTGCGCGAGAAGTCCGCGTTGTTGCCCGGAAAATAGCAAACGTCTTGCAAGGCCTGGCGCAGGGGCGCAGAAGGCCGCTTCATTTTCAAGCAGGATACGCATGATGGGCTACAAGGTTGCCGTTGTGGGCGCGACCGGAAACGTCGGCCGCGAGATGCTGAACATTCTCGCTGAGCGCGAGTTTCCGATCGACGAGATCGCCGCGCTCGCCAGTTCGCGCTCCACGGGCGACATGATCCCCTTCGGGGAGGATGGCCGGGAGCTCAAGGTCCGCAACGTCGAGCATTTCGACTTTGCAGGCTGGGACATCGCGCTCTTCGCCGCCGGTTCGGGGCCCACGAAGATTTATGCGCCGAAGGCCGCCGCCGCCGGCTGCGTCGTCATCGACAACAGCTCGCTCTACCGCATGGAGCCGGACGTGCCGCTGATCGTGCCGGAGGTGAACCCGGACGCGATCGACGGCTATACGAAGCGCAACATCATCGCGAACCCGAACTGCTCGACCGCGCAGATGGTCGTCGCGCTGAAGCCGCTGCATGACGCTGCGACGATCAAGCGCGTTGTCGTCTCGACCTATCAGTCGGTGTCGGGCGCGGGCAAGGAAGGCATGGATGAGCTTTTCGAGCAGACGCGCGCCATCTTCGTGGGCGATCCCAAGGAAACGCGGAAGTTCACCAAGCAGATCGCCTTCAACGTCATCCCGCACATCGACGTCTTCCTTGAGGATGGTTCCACGAAGGAAGAGTGGAAGATGGTCGCCGAGACGCACAAGATCCTCGATCCCGATATCGGCGTGACGGCGACGTGCGTGCGCGTGCCGGTGTTCGTCGGCCATTCGGAAGCCATCAACATCGAGTTCGAGAATCCGATTTCGGTGGCTGAAGCGCATGAGATTCTGCGCGCTGCGCCGGGCATCATGCTCATCGATAAGCGCGAGGACGGCGGCTACATCACGCCGATCGAATGCGTCGGAGAATACGCGACCTTTGTGAGCCGCGTCCGCAAGGACTCGACCGTCGCCCACGGCCTCAGCCTCTGGTGCGTCAGCGACAACCTCCGCAAGGGCGCGGCGCTGAATGCCGTGCAGATCGCGGAGCTGCTCGGCCGCCGGCACCTCAGGAAGGCGTGAGGAATTAGCGACCCGTGCCCGTTATGGGGGCTGGCTGCTTCAGCAACAGCACAAGCGGGATCGACAGGATCGTTACGATCATCAGCAGATAGAAATCGTTGATGTAACCGATCATCGTCGCCTGCCGGGTGATCTCCGCATCGATCATCGAGAACACGCTCGATCCAACGCCCCCGGCACCCTCCACAAGGTGCGGGTTGAGCGGGGCAAGCGACGTCTCGGTGATGTTGCCGACCAGAAGCTCGTGGCTCGTCTGCACGGAGCGCGCGAGCTGCGCCGTGACGATCGAGATGCCGACGGAGGAGCCGAGGTTGCGCATCAGGTAGAGCAGGCTTGCCGCGTCGGTGCGATAGCGCGGCGGCAGCGTCGCGAATGCGGCGAGGTTTATCGAGGAAAAGATGAAGCCGAGGCCGAGGCCTTGCAGCACGCCGCTCCAGACCACGGGATGCCAGCCCATGTCGAGCGACCAGTGCGTCATCCACCAGAGCGAGGCGGCGGCGAGGGCCATACCGCCGCCGATCATCACACGCGCATCGACCCGCCCCGCGAGCTGGCCGGCGATCGCCATGCTGATGAGGACGCCGATCCCGCGCGGGGCCAGCATGAGTCCGGTATCGAACACCGGGTAGCCGTAGATCGCCTGCAGCATCGGCGGCAGCAGCGCCATCGTCGCCATCAAGATGACGCCGATATTGATCATGAAGACGAGGCCGATGAGGAAATTCCGGTTGGTCAGCATCTCGCGCTCGAACATCGGCCGCCGTCCGGTTGCCATGTGGACGAGGAACAGCCAGATGCCGACGATCGCAACGCCGAGCGTGGTGCGGATTTCCCAGGATTGCAGCCAGTCCTCCTGCTGTCCGCGGTCGAGCATCAATTGCAGGGCGGCGAGGCCGATCGCCAGCATCGAGAAGCCGAACAGATCGAACGCGCGCCGCCGCACCGGGCGCGAGGGCAGCAGCGCGATCAGGATCGCGAGTGTCGCGATGCCGATCGGCACGTTGATGTAGAAGATCCAGCGCCAGTTGTAGTTGTCGGTGAGCCAGCCTCCGAGGATCGGCCCCATGATAGGGCCGACCATGATGCCCATGCCCCATAATGCCATCGCCTTGGCGTGCTGTTCGCGCGGCGTGATGTCGAGCATCACGGTCTGAGACAGCGGTCCGACGAACGCCGCGGATGCGCCCTGCAACACGCGGAACAGCACCATCTCGGGAAGATTGACGGCGATGCCGCAGAGCATCGAGGTGATGATGAATCCTGCAACCGAGACGATGAAAAGCCTGCGTGATCCGAATCGGTCGGAGAGCCAGCCGGTGAGCGGCATCGCGATGGCGGTGGCGAGAATGTAGCTCGTCAGCACCCACGACACGCTGTCGAAGGTGGCGCCGAGCGAGGCTTGCATGTGCGGGAGCGCGACGTTGGCGATCGTCGAATCGAGCACCTGCATGACCATCGCCATCATGATGCCGACGATGAGCAGCGGTCTGTTGCTGACCTCGACGACCGGCTGGCCGTGCGCGCCTGCGGCGCTAGCGGACATCGACGCTGGCTTCGGCGCTGAGGCCGGCAATCAGCGGGCGGTCGCTTTTCGAATCGATCGCGATGCGCACCGGCACGCGCTGCGTCACCTTCACCCAGTTGCCGTTGGCGTTCTGCGCCGGAAGCAGCGCGAATTCGCTGCCCGTACCCGCGCCGATGCTTTCGATGTGCCCGGAGAGATCTTCGCCATAGGCGTCGATCTTGACTGTGGCCTTCTGGCCGGGGCGCATCTTGCGGAGCTGGGTTTCCTTGAAGTTTGCTTCGATCCAGGAATGGCCGTCGGCAACGAGGCTGAGCGTCGGAAGCCCGGCCGGAAGCATCGCGCCGACCTGCAACCGCTCGGTCTGGCTGATGATGCCGCTTGCGGGTGCGCGGATTTCCGTGCGCGAGAGGTTGAGCATCGCCTCCTCGCGTGCGGCGAGCGCGGCTTCGACCGCGGCGGGGCGGCTGGAGGCCGCAGCGCCGCTGCCGAGCGCGACGCGGGCCTTGCGCGCTTCAGATGTCGCCGTGTTCATCTGCTCGCGTGCCTTGGCGAGCGCGAGTTGCGCTGCCTGATAGCGCGCGCGGGTGGTGAAGCCGCGGTCCAGCAGTTCGGCCTGCCTGTCGAACTCGGCCTTGGCGAACGCGATCTCGTCGCGCGCGGCCGCGATATCGACGTCCGCGACCGTCACCTCGGCGCCGAGTTCGTCGACCTCGACGCGCGCCTTGGCGAGGGCGGCTTCGGCCTGCCTCAATGCGATGCGATAGGGCTCGGGATCAATGCGGAACAGCAGCTGGCCTTCCTGCACGCGCATGTTCTCGCGCACCGCCACCTCGACGACGCGGCCGCTGACCTCCGGCGCGATTGAAACCTTGTCCTGCTGCACATAGGCGTTGTCGGTCGATTCATGCGCCTGCCCGGCAATGTAGAGCCACGCGCCGCCCGCGATCAGCAGCAGCGGTACGGAAAGCATCAGCAGCGGGCGCAGCCACGTTGGGAAACGACGGCGCGACATTGCCGTATCGTCGTTCACTTCAAATCCAAGGTCAGCCATTGACGACGTCCTGCTCTGTCTGGCGCAGCAGGTTGGCGCGCACACGTTCGAGATAGTTCGCGAAAGCCTCGCGTTCGATTGGGGTAAAGCCTTCCAGCATGTCTGCGATCATGCGGTCGGAGACCGGCCCCAGTTCTTCCATCAGCGCGCGCGAACGCGGAGTCAGGAAAAGGCGCCAGGCGCGTCGGTCGGCGGGATCGGCCTGCCGCTCGACGAGGCCTGCCTCCTGGAGACGATCGACCATGCGCCCGACGGTGATCGCTTCGACCTCCAGCCTGTCCGCGAGTTCGCCCTGATTGATGCCCTCGCCGCGCTTGAGCACGATGAGGACGCGCCATTGCGGACGGGTGACGCCGATGGCGCGCGCCCGCGCATCGAATTCGCGCCGTAGCAGGCGTGCGCTATCCGCGAGAAGAAAGCCGAGTGATTCGCTCATAAGCGTGGATATAATAACCATGCTTACTATGTGCAATGACAGGATGGCGCACGGCGAAGTGTGGTGTAATTTGTCGCACATGCCGACACTTTCCGCCGACGTCTTCTGGTCGTTCCGCTCGCCCTATTCGTACCTCGCGGCCCGCCGTTACCGCGCGCTGACGCAGGAATACGACCTCAGCATCACGCTGCGCCCGGTTTATCCGCTCGCGATCCGTCAGCCGGATTTCTTCGAGACGAACCACCCCAACTGGCTCGGTTACACGATGCGCGATTTCGTGCGCGTGGCGCAGTATCTGGGGATTCCGGTGGCGCCGCCGCGGCCGGACCCGATCGTCCAGAACATGTTCACGCGCGAGATCGCCGCCGATCAGCCCTACATCTT
Source organism: Sphingosinicella sp. (assembly GCF_013911755.1). Taxonomy (GTDB): domain Bacteria; phylum Pseudomonadota; class Alphaproteobacteria; order Sphingomonadales; family Sphingomonadaceae; genus Sphingosinicella. Next base: position 36,857 of record NZ_JACESP010000019.1, on the reverse strand, counting down.
CCGCCTGACGCGACTCGGCCAGGCTGCGGCGCGGCGCGGGGCCGGGCTCGCATTCGCGGACGAAGCGTCTCGACTCATCTGGGGCGGTACGGAAAACTGGCACGAAGGCGATCATCTCGCGGGGGCAGCAGCGCGCGCAGGCCTCGATTTTGACGAGATCGAGGCCGAGGCTGCGGCCGATGCCGGAACGCTCGACGCCGAGATCGCCGCGAACCAGCAGGCCCTCGAAAAGGCCGGGCACTGGGGCGTGCCGACGCTGGTGTTCGACGGGGAACCGTTCTTCGGTCAGGATCGTATCGACATTGCCGTCTGGCGCATGAAGCAGGCGGGACTGGAGGCGCGATGACGAAGGCGACGGGCGGCTGCCGGTGCGGCCGTATCCGCTACGAAGCGGAGATCGAAAACTACGAAGCCTATCTCTGCCATTGCCGCTATTGCCAGCGCGCGACGGGCGGCGTCTCGATCGCGTTCAAGAACCTTCCCAAGGCGGGCGTGCGCTGGAATCGGGAGCCGGACTGGTACGCCTCCTCGCCGATCGCGAAGCGGCCGTTCTGCTCGGCCTGCGGCACGCCGCTCGGCTTCGCGTTCCCCGACAGCGACCACATGGACCTCACCGTCGGCACGTTCGACGACCCCGCGCCGTTTTTCCCCACTTCCAATTTCGGCATCGAGAGCCGCCACGATGCATGGAGTGACACGTCCGCTCTTCCCGGCCAGCGCTGCGATGAGTACGAGGCGCTGAACAGACGGTGGAAGGAAGCGGGTGTCTCTCCAGACGCGGGATAGAGATTTCGAATCGTTCGATGGCGTGCGCATGGCGTGGACGGAGGCAGGCTCCGAAGACGGGCGCCCGCTCGTTCTGCTCCACGGCCTGTTTTCGAACGCCAACGTCAACTGGCTGAAGTTCGGCACGGCGGCCCGCATCGCCGACGCGGGGCTGCGCGTCATCATGCCGGATTTCCGTGGCCATGGGAAAAGCGCCGCCCCGACCGATGCCGCCGCTTATCCAGCCGATGTGCTGGCTGACGACGTGCTCGCGCTCATCGATCACCTCGGCCTCACCGACTATGACCTCGGCGGCTATTCGCTCGGCGGCCGGCAGACGCTGCGCGCGGTGGTCCGCGGGGCGACGCCCCGCCGCATCGCGGTGGTGGGCATGGGGCTCGGCGCGGTCGTGAACGTCGCGCCCAGCACCAACTGGTTCATCGACACGATCCGGAATGCCGATGACCATGCGCGCGGCAGCGAGGCCTATTTCGCGGTCCAGTTCATGCGGACCAACAAGGTGGACCCGGAGGCCGCGATCCATCTGCTGAATGCGCAGGTCGACTCGGCGCTTGCCGACGTGAAGGCGATCACGCTGCCCGCGCTCGTTCTTTGCGGCGCGGAGGATCACTACAATGCCGAGGCGCACGCGCTGTCTGAAGCGCTACCGAATGCGACGTGGCGTGAAATTCCCGGCACGCACATGTCGAGCGTCACGCGCCCGGAACTCGGTTCGTCGCTGGCGGACTTCTTCGCAGCTTGACGCTCTGCCGCGCGGTTCTACCCTGAAGCCATAACGGTTCAGGGGAGATATCCGACCATGAAAAGCCTGACTTCCGCGCTCGCGCTCGCCGCGATGCTGCTCGCGACCGGCGCGGCACCAGCGCCCACGTCTGCCGATGCCGATGCGTTCGTGGCAAAGGCGGAGAAGGATCTGGAAGAGCTCGGCATCTTCGCCGCGCGCGCCGCATGGGTCAACGCGACCTATATTACGGACGATACCGACATCCTTGCCGCGCGCACCGGTGCGGCCTTCACCGAGGCCGGCGTGCGCTATGCCTCCGAAGCGGCGAAATATGCGTCGCTGCTGGGGCTCTCTTACGACACGAAGCGCAAGCTCGATATGCTGCGGCAGGGCCTCGTCGCCCCGGCGCCGAACACACCGGGCGCGGCGGACAAGCTCTCCACGCTGCTCACCGGGCTGCAATCGACCTACGGGAAGGGCAAGGGCACGTACAAGGGCGAGGTGAAGAGCGGCAACGATCTCGAAGCGCTCATGGGCACCGAGCGCGATCCGGAATTGCTGAAGGAGATGTGGGTCTCGTGGCACAAGGTCGGCGCGGCGATGCGCAGCGACTACACGCAGTTCGTCAGTATCTCGAACGCGGGTTCGAAGGAACTCGGCTACGCCGACACCGGGGCGCAGTGGCGAGCGGGCTACGACATGGACCCGGACGCGTTCGCGAAGCTCACCGACGACACGTGGAAGCAGGTGAAACCGCTCTACGACCAGCTCCACTGCTACACGCGTTCCAAGCTCAATGAGAAATACGGCGATGCCGTGCAGCCGAAGACCGGTCCGATCCGCGCCGACCTTCTCGGCAACATGTGGGCGCAGGAGTGGGGCAACATCTACGATGTCGTCGCACCGAAAGGCGCGGGCGATGTCGGCTACGATCTCACCGAGCTACTCGTTTCGAAAGACTACACGCCCGAGACGATCGTGAAGACCGGGGAGGGATTCTTCTCGTCGCTCGGCTTCGCGCCGCTGCCCCAGACCTTCTGGCAGCGCTCGATGATCACAGCGCCCCGCGACCGCGAAGTCGTGTGCCATGCAAGCGCGTGGGACATCGACAACAAGGACGACATTCGCATCAAGATGTGCACCAAAGTAAACGGCGACGATTTCGTCACCGTCCATCACGAGCTTGGGCACAACTACTACCAGCGCGCCTACAACCAGCAGCCATACCTCTACATGAACAGCGCCAACGACGGCTTCCACGAAGCCGTCGGCGATTTCATCGCGCTGTCGGTGACGCCTGACTATCTCGTCAAAATCGGGCTGCTTGATCCGAAGGCAGTGCCGAGCGCGGACAAGGACATCGGGCTGCTTTTGAAGCAGGCGATGGACAAGGTGGCGTTCCTGCCCTTCGGGCTTCTTATCGACAAGTGGCGCTGGGGCGTGTTCTCCGGGAAGATCACGCCCAATACCTACAACACGGCGTGGAACGACCTTCGCCTCCAGTATCAGGGCATCGTGCCGCCGGTGCCGCGCAGCGAGGCTGATTTCGATCCGGGTGCGAAATACCACATCCCCGGCAACACGCCCTACACGCGCTATTTCCTCGCGCGGCTGCTGCAGTTCCAGTTCCATCAGGCGGCGTGCAGGGAGGCAGGCTGGAAGGGGCCGCTGCACCGCTGCTCGATCTACGGCGACAAGAAGGTCGGTGAGAAACTGAACGCGATGCTGGAGATGGGCGCCTCGAAGCCGTGGCCGGATGCGCTGCAGGCGTTCACGGGCTCGCGGCAGATGGATGGCAAGGCGATGATCGCCTATTTCCAGCCGCTGATGACGTGGCTTGAAAAGCAGAACAAGGGCAAGACCTGCGGGTGGTAATTACCTGAACGCCGGTTCGTCGAAGGCGCGGAGCTTGCGGCTGTGGAGGCGTGAGCCGGCGGTCCGGAGCAGGTCGCAGGTGGCGATGCCGATACGGATGTGTTCGCGGATGGCGCGCTCGTAGAAGCGGTTCGCCTGGCCCGGCAGCTTGAGCTCGCCGTGCAGCGGCTTGTCCGAAACGCAGAGCAGCGTGCCATAGGGGACACGGAAGCGGTAGCCTTGCGCCGCGATCGTCGCCGATTCCATGTCGATCGCGACGGCGCGCGACTGCGAGAAGCGTAGCGCCGAGAGCGAGTAGCGCAGCTCCCAGTTGCGGTCGTCGGTGGTGACGACGGTGCCGGTGCGCAGGCGCCGTTTCAGCGCATCGGCGCTCTCGCCGGTCACATCGAGCGCGGCCTGCTGGAGCGCCTGCTGCACTTCAGCGATGGCGGGGATGGGGATTTCGGGCGGCAGCACGTCGTCGAGCACGTGGTCGTCGCGCAGATAGGCGTGTGCGAGCACGTAGTCGCCGATCGTCTGGGTGGGGCGAAGCCCGCCGCAGTGGCCGATCATCAGCCACGCCTCGGGGCGCAGCACGGCGAGATGGTCGGTAATCGTCTTGGCGTTCGAGGGGCCGACGCCGATGTTGACGAGGCTGATGCCGGTGCCGTCCTCGCTCATCAGGTGCCAGGCGGGCATTTGGTGGCGGCGCCATGCTGCGTCCGACGCCATGCGCTCCGGGTCGGCGTCGCCCGCGGTCATCACCACGCCGCCTGCGCCCGAAAGCGCCATGTAGCGGCCGCCGAGCGTCAGCTGCTCGCACGCCCAGCGCACGAACTCGTCGACGTAGCGGTGGTAGTTGGTGAACAGCACATAGCGCTGCACGTGCTCGGGCGGCGTCCCCGTGTAGTGGCGAAGCCGTGCGAGGCTGAAATCGGTGCGCAGCGCATCGAACAGCGCGAGCGGCCGCGCCGGGCTGAGCGCGGGGTTCCACAGGCCGTCCGCCACTTCGTCGCCGATATGGGCAAGCTCGGTTGCCGGGAACCAGCGCGCGAGTTCCTCTGCGCGCACCTCGCCGAGGTCGAGCCCGCCCGTGTCGAGCACGTAGGGGAAGGGAATTTCCTGTTGGCCCGGCGCGGCCTCGAACGTCACGCCGTAATCACGCGTGAGCAGGTTGATCTGCTCGGCAAGATAGTCGCGGAACAGTGCTGGGCGCGTGATGCTGGTGGCGTATGTGCCCGGCGCGGTGAGCCGTCCCCACGCGTGGGAGGCGGGCCGCGCGGCGCGTTCGCCGCTGTAGCGCAGCCGAAGTTCGGGGTAGGCGAAGGCGCCGGCCTTGCGCGCCGCCGCGTCGGGGCGCGTGCCGTCCGCGATATAGGCTTGCAGGGCCGTCCGCAGCCGTTCGCGGGACGCCTCATAGAGGCGATCGAGTTCCGCGACGACGGCTGCGGCGTCCTGCATGTCGGTTTAGGCGAGCTGGCTCAGCAGGTGCTCGGCGCTCGACACACGGAAGGCGCCCGGCTCCTCGATGTTGAGTTCGCTGACGACGCCGTCCTTCACGAGCACGGAGAAGCGCTGACCGCGCTTGCCCATGCCGAACTTGGAGGCGTCCATGGTGAGGCCGAGCGCTTCTGAAAAGCTGCCGTTGCCGTCGGCGAGCATCGTCACCTTGCCGTCGGCGCCAGCGCCCTTGCCCCATGCGCCCATCACGAACGCGTCGTTCACGGCCAGGCAGGCGATCTCGTCGACGCCCTTCGCCTTCAGTTCGTCGGCATGATCGATGAAGCCGGGGAGGTGCTTGGCCGAGCAGGTCGGCGTGAACGCGCCGGGAACCGAGAAGAGAGCGACGGTGCGCCCCGAGAAGAACTCGTCGGTGTGGACGGGCGCGGGGCCGCTTTCCGTCATCGTCATTAGCGTTGCGCTCGGGATCTTGTCGCCTACCGAAATCGTCATGGGTCGTGCTCCTTGGACGGGGAATCTGGACGCGCTTGGTAACCGGTCCCCCGCTGATCGCCAAGCGTCCGTTGGCATAAGGCTGCAGGATTGCCTATAGTTCCGCCATGGACGTCGCGCCCTATCTTTCGGGACAGCTGCTGCTGTCGATGCCCGGCATGGCCGATCCGCGATTCGAGCGCGTGGCGATCGCCATGTGCGTTCATGATGCCGAATCGGCGCTCGGGCTCATCATCAACAAAGTCCGCGACGACATCGATGTGCGCAGCCTGCTTGAACAGCTCGATGTCGATCCGGGCATCGCGCCCGCCGTGCCGGTGTTCGCGGGCGGCCCGGTGGAGCCGGGCCGGGGCTTCGTGCTGCACAGTCCCGAATACGAAGGCCAGTCGACGCTCTCGGTGGGCGGCCGCTGGGCGCTCACCGCAACGCTCGACATTCTGCGCGACATCGCTGCCGGCAAGGGGCCGAAGCGCTGGCTGATCGCGCTTGGCTACGCGGGCTGGGGGCCGGGCCAACTCGACGAGGAGATGACACGTCACGGCTGGTTTTCCGTGCCGGGGAACAGCGAACTTCTGTTCGACGCTCCGATCGACAGCCGCTGGACCTCCGCTTTCGCGGGCGCCGGCATCGATGTCGGTTTGCTCAGCGCCAGTGCGGGGCACGCATAGCATTCGCGCTTAATTGTTAGGCAACCGTTCCGTTTAAGCCCTGATTTACGCGCGAGTCGCACTCTTCCGTCTGCCGCCGGGAGACGAGGGTCCCTCCCGGCGCGTCAGCTGGGGGTCATATCATGAGGAAAGTCTCGAAAATGCTCATCAGCAGCGCCGCCGCGCTGCTGTCCCTGTCGCTTGCCACGCCGGCGGCCGCGCAGAACTGCTGGAACGGCGCAGCGGTGAAGGCTGCCAAGGTGCGCGACCTGCAGACACTGCTGATGGTCGGGGCGCTTCAATGCCGCTCCACCCAGTACGATGTGCTCGGTCACTACAACCGCTTCGTGAGGACGCACCGCACCACGATTTCTGCGCACAATGACGTGCTGAAAACGCACTTCGTCCGCGCCGGCAAGGCGCGCGACTACGACCGCTTTACCACCGCGATGGCGAATGGCCATTCGGCCGGCGCCGCCAATCCGGAATTCTGCAAGGAAACCGCCGCGCTCGCCGAGCAGGTCGCGAGTCTCGGCCGCGCCGAGGTCGAGGCGATCGCAGACCGGATGTTCGTTTCGCCAAAGGGCGTCGGTCGCACCTGCTCCTGATCGCGTTTCAGTTTCGTCGCGTCGCTTATCGTTTTCCCAGTCCCTCCGGCCCGTCGCCGCTGTTTTCCTCCCCTTTTGCGGCGGCGGCGGGCGGTTTCTCGCGGCTGCGCAGGCTCATGCTTGCGCGGCCGCCTTTCTTTGTGGACATAAAGAGTTCTTTATATTCACTCTTGCCTTGAGACGAGCCCTCTCGTAATCCCCCCTCTGATATCCGCGCGGCCGCCCGCGCGCACAGAGACAGGAATAAAGATCATGGCGCAGGATTATATCGTCCGGGACATCACGCTCGCCGATTGGGGCCGCAAGGAACTTGCCATCGCGGAAACCGAAATGCCGGGCCTGATGTCGCTGCGCGCCGAATATGGCGCCGCGAAGCCCCTGAAAGGCGCGCGCATCACCGGCTCGCTGCACATGACGATCCAGACCGCGGCGCTGATCGAGACGCTGACCGCGCTCGGCGCCGAGGTGCGCTGGGCCTCGTGCAACATCTATTCGACGCAGGACCACGCCGCCGCCGCCATCGCCGCGCAGGGCATCCCCGTGTTCGCGGTGAAGGGCGAGACGCTCGCCGAATACTGGGACTATATCGACCTCACCTTCCAGTGGCCGGGCGAGCCCGCCAACATGATCCTCGACGACGGCGGCGACGCCACAATGTTCATCCTCTGGGGTGCGCGGCTTGAGGTGGGCGAGAACCTGCCCGCGCCCACCAACGAGGAGGAAGAGGAATTTCAGCGCGTCGTGAAGGCGCGAGCCGCCGCCTCGCCGGGCTTCTTCACGAAGACTTTGAAGAGCATTCGCGGGGTTTCGGAAGAAACGACCACGGGCGTCCATCGCCTTTACGAGCTGGCGAAGGCGGGCAAGCTGCCGTTCCCGGCGATCAACGTGAACGACAGCGTCACCAAGTCGAAGTTCGACAACAAGTACGGCTGCAAGGAAAGCCTCGTCGACGGCATCCGCCGCGGTACCGACGTGATGATGGCGGGCAAGGTTGCGGTCGTTGCCGGTTACGGCGATGTCGGCAAGGGCTCGGCCGCCTCGCTGCGCGGCGCGGGCGCGCGCGTCATGATCACGGAGATCGACCCGATCTGCGCACTGCAGGCGGCGATGGATGGGTTTCAGGTCGTCACCATGGAAACGGCGGCGCCGATCGCCGACATCTTCGTCACCGCGACCGGCAACAAGGATGTCATCACGCTCGATCACATGCGCGCGATGAAGGATATGGCGATCGTCGGCAACATCGGCCACTTCGACAACGAGATTCAGGTCGGCGCGCTCAAGAACCTCAAATGGACCGAGGTGAAGCCGCAGGTCGACATGATCGAATTCCCCGACGGCAAGCGTATCCTGCTGCTTTCGCAGGGGCGCCTGCTAAACCTCGGCAACGCCACCGGCCACCCGAGCTTCGTGATGTCGGCGAGCTTTTCGAACCAGGTGCTCGCGCAGATCGAGCTGTTCACGCGCGGCGGTGAATACAAGAACGACGTCTACGTTCTGCCGAAGCATCTCGACGAGAAGGTGGCGGCGCTGCACCTCGAAAAGCTCGGTGTCGAGCTGACCACGCTCTCGGGCGAACAGGCCTCTTATCTCGGCATCGATGCCGCCGGCCCCTTCAAGACCGACCAATACCGCTACTGACGCGTTCAACAGGGATTCAAACCGGCGGCGACTGCGTCTAAGGTCGCCGCCGTGATCCTTCGTCTCACTTCTCTTGCTGCGCTTCTGATGCTGCTTGCGGCACCGGCATCGGCTGCTGTGTCGCTGATGCAGCGCGGCTGGCCGGTGACGGCGACCGCGATTATCGGCGCGGCGTGGCTGGCGTTCGCCGTATGGGCGGTGATCCGCTCGGCGCGTGCGCGTGTGCAGGCGGAAACGGCGAAGGAATGGGGCCTGCGGTTACGCGGCCTGCTCACCACCACGCCCGGCGCCTATCTCGTCGTCGGCGAAGACGGCGCGGCATCATGTTCGGACACGCTCCGCTCGTGGCTGGGTCTCGATCGCAAGGTGGCGCGGTTCGACGATTTGCTCGGCAGCGGCGAAAGCGGCCTTTCCGCGGATGATTATGCGGCGCTGGGTGCTGCAATCCAGGCGCTCGCCATTTCCGGCGCGCCGTTCCGCATTTCCGTGTCCGGTGCCGGCGACCGGGTGCTGACTGCGGAGGGTAAGACCGCCCCACCGCAACTCGCAGGCGATCGTGGGACGGTCGTGTGGTTTTCGGATTCGAGCGGCGTGTATCGCAGGACGGAGGCGTTGGAGGCGGACCGCGACGGGCTGCGCGCCACGCTCGGCGCTTCAACGGCGGTCATCGACGCGGCGCCGATTCCGATCTGGCGGCGCGGTGCCGATCAGCGCCTCGTTCAGGTGAACCGCGCCTATGCCGACGCGGTGGAGGCTGAAAGCCCCGCCGCCGCCGTGCGTCTCGGCATCGAGCTTGTCTCCAATCCGCTCTCGGCGACGCCGCAATCGGCGGCGCGCATGGCGCTTGCGACCGGCATGCCGCAGGTGCGCGAGGAACCGGCGATCATCGGCGGCGAGCGCCGCATGATGCGGATCATCGACAAGCCGCTCGAAAACGGTGAGGTCGCGGGCTACGCCATCGACATCAGCGAACGCGACGAGGCGGTCGGCGAACTCGAACGCTTCGTTGCCGCGCAGACGGCGACCTTCGATCGCCTCTCTGCCGGCGTCGCCCGCTTCGGCGCGGACCGGGCGCTCGTGTTCTGGAACACCGCGTTCGCGGCGCTCTTCCGCCTCGATGCTGCGTTCCTCGACGAAGGCCCCGAGTTCGACCGGCTGTTCGAGCGGATGCAGGAACAGCATCGCCTGCCCGAGCAGCGCGATTTCCCGAGCTGGCGCCGCGCGCGCCGCGCGTGGTTCACCAGTCAGATGGACAATGCCGAGGAGACGTGGGTTCTCCCCGACACGACCGTGCTCCGCGTTATCGCGCAGCCGAGCCCCGACGGCGGACTCCTCTTGATCTTCGAGGACCGCTCCGAACAGCTTCGGCTCGCCAGTTCGCGCGATACGCTGCTGCGCGTGCAGGAAGCGACGCTCAACAACCTGCACGAGGCCGTTGCCGTGTTCGCAGCCGACGGCCGCGTGCAGCTCTACAACAGCGTGTTCGCTGATCTCTGGAACATCGACGAAGCGCACCTCGCCACGAAGCCGCATGTCGACGAGCTTGCCGATCCCACCGCGCTGCCGCGCGAGGAGCATGCCTATCTTGGGCTGCTGCGCGATCTCATCCAGGCGTCCACGGTGGGCCGTCAGGCCAAGTCCGGGCGTGTCGATTTCACCGCCGCGCGCGTTCTCCAATACGCGGCGGTGCCGCTGCCGGACGGCAACGCGCTCATCACTTTCCTCGACATCACCGATTCGACGCGCATCGAGAACGCGCTGCGTGAACGGAACGAGGCGCTGGAGGCAGCGGACCGGCAGAAATCGGCGTTCGTCGAGAACATGTCCTACGAGCTGCGCACGCCGCTCACCGCGATCAGCGGCTTCGCCGAAATGCTCGCGCAAGGTTATGTCGGCGACCTGACCCCGAAGCAGGAAGACTATATCCGCTCGATCCTGATCTCGTCGGACCGGCTGCAGCTTCTTATCAACGACATTCTCGACCTTGCCGTCACCGAAGCGGGCGCGCTCGCGCTCGACATTCGCGCGGTCGCGGTCGGCGAGCTTGTCGAAAGCGTGGCGACCATGACGCGCAGTTTCGCCGAGGATCGCGGCCTTGCGTTCGAGACGAACGTTCCGGCGGACGTCGGCGTCATTGACGGCGATCCGGTGCGCCTGAAGCAGGCGTTGTTCAATCTCGTAAACAACGCGATCCGCTTCACGCCCTCCGGCGGGCGCGCCGCCATCTATGTCGAAAGCCTGCCGGACAGCATCGTGATCCGTGTCAGTGACAATGGCATCGGCATCCCGGACGACGAGCAGGAGCTGGTGTTCGATCGCTTCCGCAAGGGCTCGAACGCCACGGCGAGCCAGGGCGTCGGTCTCGGCCTGTCACTGGTGCGCGATGTGATCGATCTGCACGGCGGCCGGGTCATTCTCGATTCGCACCTCGGCGAGGGCACGACGGTCAGCCTCCACATTCCGCGCCGTCATGGGGACCGTGCGTGATCGCGCTTGCGGACGAAGCAGCGACGGACAGGTTCGGACGCCGCCTTGCCGCGCGGCTCGTGCCCGGCGACGTCGTGCTGCTGTCGGGCGATCTCGGCGCGGGGAAAACGGCGCTCGCACGCGGGATTCTTGCCGGCCTCGGCCATGTCGGCGAAGTGCCGAGCCCGACCTTCACGCTGGTGCAGAGCTATGAAGTGCCGGGGGTACGCCTCCCCGTGTGGCACGTCGATCTCTACCGGCTCGAAGACCCGGACGAGGTGGAAGAACTCGGCCTCGACGAAATTCTGGCGGACGGCGCGCTGGTCATTGAATGGCCCGAGCGCGCGGGCGCACGCTGGCCGGAAGCGCTGCACCTGACGCTCACCGATAGCGGTGAAGGCAGCCGCCGCTTGACAGCGCGCGTGCCGCCCGCTTGGGAAGCGCGATGGCCGACCTGAACATGCCCGAAGGGGCACGCGCTTTCCTGAACGCGAACGGATGGGGTGGCGCCGAGATTGCGCCGCTCGCCGGGGACGCGTCGTTTCGCCGCTATTTCCGCGTGCGCGATGGCGACCGCCGTGCCGTGCTGATGGATGCGCCGCCGCCCAACGAGAACTGCGCGGCGTTTGTTGCGATCGACACGTACCTCGCGGCGCGGGGTATCAGCGTGCCGCAGGTGTTCGCTTCGGCGCCCGCGCAGGGCCTCGCGCTTCTCGAAGACCTTGGCGATTCGATGTTCGTGCGCGCCATCGAAGCCGGCGCCGACGAGGCGGCGCTTTACCGCGCGGCGACGGACGTGCTCGCGCATCTCCATGCCGAGCCTATGGCGGAGCGTGTGGGGGAGCATCTGGTCGGCCCCTATGCCGAGGAACGCATGGCGCGTGAGGTCGCGCTGGTGCTCGACTGGCATTGGCCGGGTCTGAAGGGCGGCGCGGCGGATGATGGCTTGCGCGTTGCCTATGCCGCAGCGTGGGCCGAGGTATGGCCGCTCGCCCGCGCGCACGATGACCGGCTCGTGCAGCTCGATTACCATTCCCCGAACCTGATGTGGCTGCCGGAGCGCGACGGCCTTGCCCGTGTCGGCGTGCTCGATTTTCAGGACGCGATGCGCGGCCCCGCAGCCTACGATCTGGTGTCGCTGATCCAGGACCCGCGCCGCGACGTTCCGCCCGCACTGGAGCCGGAACTCATCGCGCGCTATCTCGCCGTGCGGCCGGAATTCGATCGCGACGCTTTCGCGGCGAGCTACGCGGTGCTCGGTGCGCAGCGCGCAGCGCGCATCCTCGGTGTGTTCGTGCGGCTGTGGCGGCGCGACGGCAAACCCGGCTATCTGAAGCACATCCCGCGCGTCTGGTCGCTGCTCGACCGGAATCTCGCGCATCCCGCGCTCGCGCCCGTCGCGTGCTGGTTCGATGCGAACCTTCCCGCCTCCATGCGCCGCGACTTCATGGGTGACGCATGAAGACGCACCGCGCGCCGATGGCGCTCCGTCCCAATCCCGAAGGCCCACTGCCACCCGCCGCGATGGTGCTCGCCGCCGGGCTCGGCAAACGGATGCGTCCGCTCACCGCGACGCGCCCGAAGCCGCTCGTGCGTGTGCACGGCAAGACGCTGCTCGATCACGCACTCGATAACCTGCGCGCCTCGGACGTACGCCGCGTCGTCGTCAATGTTCACTATCTCGCCGGGCAGGTGGAGGCGCACCTTGCGCGCAATGCCGCCGATCTCGACATCGCGGTTTCCGACGAGCGCGACGCGCTGCTCGAAACCGGCGGCGGTGTCGCGAAGGCGCTGCCGCTGATCGGTGCCGATCCGTTCTTCGTCGTGAACAGCGACAACATGTGGGTGGACGGGCCGATCGATACGCTGCGGCAGATGGCGCGGCGCTGGGATCCCGACATCATGGATGCGCTGCTGCTCGTCGTGCCGCTTGCCCGCGCGCACGGCTATGAAGGGCGGGGCGATTTCCACATGACGGGCGAAGGCCTGCTCGCGCGCAGGCGCGGCGCGCGCGTGGCGCCGTTCGTGTTTTCCGGCGTGCAGTTGCTGAAGGCGTCGCTGTTCGACGACGTGCCGGAAGGCGCCTTCTCGATCAATCTCATCTACGACCGGCTGATCGAAAGCGGTCGTCTCTACGGCATCGCGCACACCGGCCAGTGGTTCCATGTCGGCACGCCGGGCGCGGTGAAGGAGACGGAGGCGCTGCTCGGCAATGGCTGAGCGGAAAGCCGTCTTCACGATCCCGGCGCACCGCGCCTTCGCCGACGCGCTTGCGGCAGGGATGCTCGGCCGCATCGGCAAGGACGATCTTCCCCGCGCGCTCCTCCTCCTCCCCAATCGCCGTGCCGTGCGCGCGGTGACGGAGGCGTTCGTGCGCGCCTCGGGCGGTGCGCTGCTGCTGCCCCGGATGCTGCCGATCGGTGATGTCGGCGAGAACGAGGCACTCGGGCTTTTCGACGAGGCGATGGCACTGGAGGCCGAGGTGCAGCCCGCGATCGCGGCGTTTGAACGCCGGATGCTGCTGATGCCGCTCGTCCACCGCTGGCAGCAGCTGAGCGGCCGCGCGCGGAGCAGTGTCGAAACACTGCGCCTTGCCGACGCGCTCTCGCGCACGCTCGACCAGCTTCAGCTCGAAGGCATCGACCCCGCGCGGCTCCATGAGACGATGGCGGAGCTTGGCGCGCACTGGGAGGTGACGCTGAAGTTCGTCGAGGTGGTGGTGAACGCATGGCCGCCACAGCTTGCGGCGCGCGGGCTCATGGACCGCGTCGCGCGGCGCCAGCTGTTGCTTGCCGCCATCGCCCGCCGTTGGCGCAAGGTGCCGCCCGCGCGGCCCATCGTGGCGGCGGGCATGGCGAGCGCGGACCCCGCGGTGGCGGAGGTGCTCGCGGTGGTCGCAGGCCTGCCGCGCGGTGCGGTGGTTCTGCCGGGCCTCGACCTTCACACTGCCGACTGGGACCAAATCAGTGGCTTCCCCGCACATCCGCAGTGCGGCCTGTGGCACCTTCTCGACCGGATGGGCGTCGCGCGCGAAGAGGTCGGCGTGTGGGAGGGAGCGAGCGCGCTCGACGGCCCCGAAGCGCGCGCCGAGGCGATCGCCGCGGCGCTGTCGCTCGCGGGCAGTACCGCACACTGGCCGCCTGCGGGTCCGCTCCCCGGCCTCCGCTTCGTAGAGGCGGCGAACCCGGCCGAGGAGGCGGGCGTGGTTGCGCTCGCGATGCGGCGCCAGCTCGATACGCCGGGGGCCACGGCCGCGCTTGTCACCCCCGATCGCGGCCTTGCCCGCCGCGTCGCCGCGCAGCTTCGGCGCTGGGAAATCGAGGTCGACGATTCGGCTGGCACGCCGCTCGCCCGCGCGCCTGCGGGGACGCTGCTGCTCGCCGCACTTGAGGCGGGCGCGCAGCGGTTCGCACCGGGTGCATTGCTCGCGCTGCTCAAGCACCCGCTGGCGGGGCCGGGCGAGGGCAGGGCGCGCCTCAACTGGCTAGATGAGGTGCGCCGTCTCGATCTCGGCCTTCGCGGCGTGCGCCCGGCCGCGGGTCTCAAGGGCGTTGCCGCGCGCCTCAAGGCTCCGCCCCAGGGCGCGCTCTCCGATAGCGAACGTGCGCAGCTCGCCGCGTGGTGGAAGGCACTCCGCCCGCGCCTCGATGCGTTCGAAGCGTTGATGGCAAAGCCGCGCGCGCTCGGCGAACTGGCGGACGGCCTGCGTGCGTTTGCGGAAGACGTCTCCGAAGGCCGCGTCTGGGAAGGGGCTGCCGGACGCGCTGCGGCCGAGACGATCACAGAGATGGTGCAGCACGGTGATATAGGCCTGCTGATTCCGCCCGCCGACCTTCCTGCGCTGTTCGGTGCGATGCTCGGCGACGTCGCCGTGCGCCCCGCCTTCGGCAAGCATCCGCGCCTTACCATCTACGGCCTTCTCGAAGCGCGATTGCAGCGCGCCGACCTGATGATTCTCGGCGGGCTCAATGAAGGTGTCTGGCCGGGCGGCGATCCGTTCGACCCCTGGATTCCGCCGGCGATTCGCCGCCGCCTCGGCCTTCCCGAAACCGAGCGCGCGATCGGCCTTGCCGCGCATGATTTCGTGCTCGCGGCAGCGGCGCCGAACGTGCTGCTCACGCGCGCGCGCCGCGATGCCTCCGCGCCCACGGTCGCCTCGCGCTTTTGGCTGCGGCTGCTCGCCTTCGCGGGGGAGCATGCTCAGAAGGAAACCGAACTCCCCGTGCTCGCCGCCGCGCTCGATGCACGCGAGAGTGTGCCGCCTGCCGAGCGCCCGCGCCCCGCGCCGCCCGCTGCCGACCGCCCCAAACAGATCAGCGTCACGCAGGTCGATCGTCTGCTGATCGACCCCTACAGCTTCTACGCCGACAAGATGCTCCGCCTGCGTCCGCTCGATCCGCTCGATGCTGATCTCTCGGCGGCAGAGCGCGGCACCATTGTCCACGCCGTCATCGAAACGCTGGTCGAAGCGGGCACGCTCCACGATCCCGCCGCACGCGAAGCCGCGATCGACAAGGCCATCGCGGCGCACGCCGATCAACCGCTCGTCGCCGCGCTCTGGCGACCCCGTATCGTGCGGATGCTCGATTGGGTGGCGGAGCTGATGGCGGCGCGCGCGTCAGCAGGCTGGGGCACAGTCCGCTCGGAGGTAGAGGGCTGCCTCGACATCTCCGGCGTCACGCTGAAGGGCAAGGCGGATATCGTGCAGGCCGGGCCTGGCGGCCTGCTGATTGCGGACTTCAAGACCGGGGCCGTTCCAAGGCAGGCGCGCCTTTCGGATGGCCTTGCCTCGCAACTCGGCCTGCTTGCATGGCTCGCCGAAGAGGGTGCGCTGGATGGTCCGGCGTCGGGCGTCGTCGAGGTCGCCTACTGGAAGCTCTCGGGCGGCAAGGAGGCGGGCAAGGAGACAACGAGCGCGCGCCACTACAAGGACGCCTGGGCGGATCTTCCCGCCTTCATCGAAACCTGCCGCGCCGCGTTCCGCGAGGCCGTCAGCGAATATCTCGCGGGTAGCCGCCCGTTCGAGGCGAAGGTGAAGCCGGAATACGCTGTTCACTTGCAGGATTACGATCACCTCGCGCGGCTCGCCGAATGGTGGGGGCGCAAATGAGCATCCGGCCGCTCCTTCCCGAACAGAAACGCGCTGCCGACCCAGACCTCAGCGCGTGGGTTTCCGCCTCGGCGGGGACGGGGAAGACGCAGGTGCTGACCGCGCGCGTGCTGCGGCTGCTGCTTGCGGGTGCGCGGCCGGACGGGCTGCTCGCGCTCACCTTCACGAAGGCGGCGGCGGCGGAGATGCAGACGCGCATCTTTGAAACCCTGTCGCGCTGGGTGCGCGCGGACGATGAAACACTCGTCGCCGAACTCGCCGCGATCGGCGCCCCAACCGACGAAGGCACCTGCCGCCGCGCCCGTGCGCTCTTTGCGGAAGCCTTGGAGACGCGCGGCGGCCTGAAGGTGCAGACGCTGCACAGCTTCGCGAGCGCGCTGCTCGCGGCGTTCCCGCTCGAGGCGGGGATCGCCCCCGGCTACGAAACGCTCGACGACCGGAGCGCGCTTCGCATCCATTCCGAAACGCTCGCACAGCGGATCGGCAGCGGCGACGCTGCGCTGCTCGCCGACCTCGCAATCCTGTCCGTGCAGGGCGGCGAGGCGCGCGTGCAGGAGGTGATCGCGAAGCTGCTCGCTGAACGCGGCGTGTTCGAGGACGTCTACAACAAGGCCGTCGACTGGCGCGGTCTTGTTCGCCGCGGGCTTGGCCTTCCCGGTAGCGGCAGCCGCGACGAGGTGCTCGCTGCCGCGCTTGCCGACGATGCGTTCGATTGGGAAACCGTGCGCGAATATGCGGCGGCGATGGCGGCATGGGGTACGAAGACCGGCCTCGACGCCGCCGATGCGCTGGCGCGCGTACTCGGTGCGGCGCCTGAGCTACGGCACGATTTCCTTGATGCACTTGTCGGCGCCGGCTTTCGAAAGGACGGCGAGCGCCGGGCATCGCCCAAGGGTTTTGGCGAGCTCCATGAGCGTTTCTGCATCGTCGTCGGTGTCGTTCGCGATCTCGCCGCCGGGCTCGACCTCGCCGAAACGGCCGCGCTGCACCTGCGCGTCGGCCATGCGCTCGCCGCAGCTTACGAGACGCGCAAGGAGGCCGCGGGCGCGCTCGATTACGCCGATCTCATCGTCAAGGCTGCGCGGCTGCTCTCCACGCTCGCCGCGCCCTTCGTGCTCTACAAGCTCGACCAGCGCATAGATCACATCCTCGTGGACGAGGGGCAGGATACGAACGCCGCGCAGTGGGCGATCGTCGAGGCGATCGCCGACGAGTTCTTCGCAGGGCACGGCACGCGCGACGAGGCGGAGACGGGCGCGCGCACGCAGTTCGCGGTCGGCGACTACAAGCAGGCGATCTTCGGTTTTCAGGGCACCGACCCCCGCGCGTTCGAAACGGCGCGCGCGTCGGCACAGCGCCGTGCCCGGAGCGCGGACAAGCCGTTCGAGACGATCGACCTCGCGCTCAGCTTTCGCTCCGCGCCCGCCGTGCTCGATGTCGTCGACACGGTGGTGGAGACGGTCGGCCCCGCCGCGTTCGGGATCGAAGGGGAAATCCCGCGCCACGCCGCGCACCGTGCGGGCGCGGCCGGGGAGGTGGTGCTGTGGACGCCGGTGACGGGTGCGCTCGAAGAGGAAGACGACGCGGAGGACAGCGTTCCCGAAGATGCGGAGCGCACGCTCGCGGCAAACATCGCGCGGCACGTTTCCGGCTGGCTGGAGCGTGGCGAGCTTCTGGCCTCGAAGGGGCGCCCGATCGCGGCGGGCGACATCATGCTGCTCGTGCGTTCGCGCGGCAGCCTTGTGCCCGCGCTCGTCTCGGCGCTGATGACGGCGCGTGTGCCCGTTGCGGGTGCAGACCGGCTGCGTCTCACACAGCCGCTCGCCGTGCAGGATCTGCTCGCGCTCGTCCGCTTCGCGCTGCAGCCGGGCGACGACTTGTCGCTTGCCGCGTTGCTCGTCTCGCCCTTCCTCGGCTGGACGCAGGACGATCTCTACGCCCTTGCCTTCAAACGCCGCGGCACGCTCTGGCGCACGCTGCGCGATCGCACCGACGACAAGGCCCGCGCAGCAGAAGACTGGCTCGGCAAGGTCCTCGCCCGCGCCGACTACATGGCGCCCTACGAGTTTCTAGAATACGTACTTTCCGGCGAACCCCAGGGCCGCCTGCGCCTTATCGCGCGGCTCGGTGAGGAAGCGCGCGATCCGATCGAGGAGCTGCTCAACCAAGCGCTCGCTTACGAGGGTGCGAACACGCCCTCGCTGCAGGGGTTCCTATCCTGGATCGAGGCGGACGACGTGGAGGTGAAGCGCGACGCGGAGGCCGCGCACGATGCCGTGCGCATCATGACCGTGCACGGCTCGAAGGGGTTGCAGGCGCCCATCGTCATCCTCGCCGATGCGGCCTCCGCCGTGCCCAAAGGCGCGAAGCCGCCGCTCTCGCTCGATCTCCCCGGCCTCGGTCCCGCGCCGCTGTTCTTCGGTTCGGCGAAGGCGCTCGTCGGACCCGCGCGCGCCGCGCACGAGGCAGCGACCCGCGCCGAGGGCGAAGAGCACATGCGCCTGCTCTACGTCGCGCTCACGCGCGCGGAAGACCGGCTTTATGTCGGCGGCGCGCTCGGCAAGCGGCCCTCGAAGGCGAAGAGCTGGCACGGCCATGTTGCCGATGCGCTCGCGGCATTGGACGCAGAGACTCGCGATGATCCCGTCTGGGGCAAGGTGCTGCGCCATGCGAGCGGCACGCCCGCGGCCGCCGCTGCACCCGTGAAACCCGCTCAGCCTGTCGCGCCTGCCATTCCCGCATGGGCGCTCACGCAGCCGCCCGAGGAAGAACGCCCGCCGCGCCCGCTCGCGCCTTCCGCGCCGCAGGACGACGATCCCGTCGAACCGCCGCCCGGCCCGGCACTGCGCGCCGCCGCGCGGCGCGGGCAGGTGCTGCACCAGCTGTTCGAGCGGATCGGCGGTGTTTCGCCCGCGAACCGCGATGCGGCGATGCGCGCGTGGCTCCAGCGCAATGCGCCCGATCTCGATGCGGACGCGATCACGCGCGAAATCGCAGGTGCGCTTGCCGATCCCGCGCTGGCGCCGTGGTTTGTGGAGGGTGCCTATGCCGAGGCGCCGCTTTCGGCAGTCGTCGAGGATGTTGTCATCACCGGCACGATCGACCGGCTGATCGTGGGCGAAGATGTCGTGCGCGCACTCGATTTCAAGACCGGACGCAATCCGCCTTCCGATCTTGCGGGTGTGCCGGCCCCGCACCTGCGCCAGATGCGCGCCTATCGCGATGCGCTTGCCCGCATCTTCCCCGGGCGCCGCATCGAAACCGCGCTGTTCTACACGGCGGCGCTGCGCATGATCCGCGTCGATTGATCTGAAAGCGCGGCTTTCAGACGCGGGAGAAAGGCTTGACAGATTTCAGCTTGAAGCGTGCGCGGCTACGCACCAGATTGCGCGCTACGCATTGTTGTTCGGAGACTTGTCATGGGTTCCACCGCCATCACCCCGGAAAATTTCGAGGCCGAGGTCGCAAACGCCGGAAAGCCGGTTCTCGTTGATTTCTGGGCGCCGTGGTGCGGCCCGTGCCGGCAGATCGCGCCGGCGCTCGAGGAGCTTTCGGAGGAACTCGGCGACCAGGTGACGATCGCCAAGCTCAACACCGACGATCATCCCGAGCTTGCCTCGCAGTTCGGCATTCGCGGCATCCCGACGATGATCCTGTTCAAGGATGGCAAGCCCGCCGCCACCAAGGTGGGTGCGCAGCCGAAATCGATGATCAAGGACTGGCTCGTCGGCGAGCTCGCCTGAACGGTTGAGGGCGGAGGCTAAGCAGCCTCCGCCAACGCCGCGCGGCGGCTGACGAATGCCGCCAGCAGCGCACCGGTCGCCAGAATGCCCGCCGCGATCAGGAAGCTGACGCCTGGCGCATCACCCACGGTCATTTCATACATCCAGCCGAAGAACAGCGGCGAGGCGATGCCAGCGATGCTGCCGACGCTCATGTTCGCGCCCTGCAGCTGGCCCTGCTCGCTTTCCGAAACGCGGCGCGTCATCAGCGATTGCAGCGTCGGCATCGCGAGCGCCCAGAGCGCGTTCGGGAATAGCGCGAGCGTGAACAGCAAGCCGGTGGGCGCAAGGCCCATGCCTGCAAGGCCGAGGCTCCCCATCACCAGCCCCGCCACCATCGTGCGCCGGTCGCCCCAGCGCTTTACCGCGGGTCCTACCAGCATCGCTTGCACGATCATTTCCAGAATGCCCGCAAGCGCCAGCGCGAAACCGAGGTACATCGGCGTCCAGCCGTGCGTGTGCGCGGCATAGAGCACGAACACCACGGAGAAGACGTGGTGCGCGAAATAGAGGAGGAAGTTCACAACCGCGAGGCCGGACAGCTCCGGATGCGAGCGCAGCAGCTTCAGCGCGCCGAACGGGTTCGCGCGCGTCCATGAAAACGCCATGCGCCGCTCGCGCGGCAACGATTCGGGCAGGATGAACAGGCCGTAGAGGAAGGTGATGCCAGAGAGCGCCGCCGCCGCCCAGAAGGGCGCGCGGGGGCTGATCTCGCCGAGCACGCCGCCGATCAGCGGTCCGGCGATGAACCCCGCGCTGAACGCCGCGCCGACAAGGCCGTAGCCCCGCGCGCGCTCTTCGGGCGCGGTGATGTCGGCCATGTAGGCGAATACGGCGGTGAAGCTTGAAGAGGTTATGCCGCCGATCATGCGGCCGACGGCGAGCCACCAGAGGTCTGGTGCCAGTGCCATCAGAATCCAGTCGAGCGTCAGGCCGGCGGTCGAAATCAGGATCGTCGGCCGGCGCCCGTAGCGGTCGGAGATCGATCCGATGATCGGCGAGCAGAGAAACTGCATCCCTGCCCAGATCGCGACCATGATGCCGTTCCAGTACCCGGCCGCCGCCTCGGACCCCGCGAAACCCTCAATGAGGGCGGGGAGCACGGGGATCACAAGCCCCATCGCCATCACGTCGAGAACGGCGACGGCGAGAATGAATGCGATCGCAGGACGGGAGGACGCAGACGACATGGCCCGGCGCTCATAGCCGCGCGCGGGCGCGCCGTCACGCAGCGAAGATGTCAGCTCCGATAGTCGGCGTTGATCGAGATGTAGCCGTGCGTCAGGTCGCAGGTCCAGACCGTGGCGCGGCCCTGCCCAAGGCCGATGTTTACACCGATCTCGATCTCCTGACCTTTCAGATGCGCGGCGACCGGCGCCTCGTCGTAGCCGTCGACGACCATCCCGTCCTTTGCGACCACTGTATTGCCGAAGCGCACCGAGAGCTTGTCGCGGTCGGCGGGTTCGCCGGCCTTACCGACCGCCATCACCACGCGGCCCCAGTTGGCGTCCTCGCCCGCCACTGCCGTCTTCACGAGCGGCGAGTTCGCGATCGAGAGCGCGATGCGCTTTGCCGAGGCGTCGTCTGTTGCGCCTTCCACGTTCACGGCGATCAGCTTCTGCGCGCCTTCGCCGTCGCGCACCACCTGCTGCGCGAGGTCGCGGCAGACCTGCGTGAGCGCGGCCTGGAACGCGGCGGCGCCCGGCGAGTCGGGTCCGGTGATCTCGGCGTTCTTCGCGGCGCCGGTCGCGAAGGCGAGGAGCGTGTCGCTCGTTGAGGTATCGCTGTCCACGGTGATCGCGTGGAAGCTGAGGTCGGTCGCCGCTGCCAGCATCGTCTTCAGGTACGCGGGGGAGACCGCAGCGTCGGTGAAGACGAAGGCGAGCATCGTCGCCATGTCGGGCGCGATCATGCCCGAGCCCTTGGCGATGCCGACGACCGCGACGGTGCGGTCGCCGATGATGGCGGTGGCGCCGGCGCCCTTCGCAAACGTATCGGTCGTCATGATCGTCGAGGCGGCGTGCAGCCAGCTGGCGTCGGAGCCCACCGAGAGCTTGCTGAACGCCTGCCGGAGGCCGTCCTTTGCCTTGTCCTCGGGAAGGGGCACGCCGATCACGCCGGTCGAGGCGAGGAAGATTTCGTCTTGCGCCACACCGAGTTCGCCAGCGACCGTTTCGAGGATCATGTCGCACGCGGCCTTGCCGCGGCGGCCGGTGAAGGCGTTCGAGTTGCCCGCGTTCACGACGAGTGCGCGCGCCTTGCCCTGGGGAAGCGCGCTTCGGCACCATTCGACCTCCGGCGAGGGGCACTTCGATGTCGTCGTCAGCCCGGCAACAACGGTGCCCTCCGCGAACTCGCCGAGCAGCATGTCGGCCCGGTCCCAGCTCTTGTATCCCGCGCGGGCGGTCGCGAGGCGCACGCCTTCGATGTCGGGCAATTTCGGGAATTTTTCGGGGGCCAGCGGCGAACGGTCGTGCATCATTGTCCTCGTGAATGGAACTGCTGCCGGTTTAGGCCACTGCGGCGTTTTGGTCGAGCCGCAAGAGGGGACTCGCCAACCGGATTCCACCACGTTAGGCTCCGGTCCAACGATAACGACCAAGCGGCGAGCAGAGACGAAGGAGCGCAGGTTCAAAGGGGAAACACATTTCGACGTTCAACGAAATGTACGATGGAGAAACGGTTCGCGCGCCCTATCTCGACCTATCCGGTTGGGTGTCGGACATGCCGCCGGAACTCCTCGATCTGAAGCGCGCCGAGGCTGACGCCCTGTTCCGCCGCATCGGCATCACCTTCGCGGTGTATGGCGAAGGCGGCGATCCTGAACGGCTCATTCCTTTCGACATTTTTCCGCGCGTGTTCACCGCGCACGAATGGCGGCGGCTGGAGCGCGGCGTGAAGCAGCGCGCGCAGGCGCTGAACGCCTTCCTTCGCGACGTCTACGACCGCGCCGAGATCGTCCGCGCCGGACGCATCCCGGCGGAACGCATCTTCCAGAATGCCGCTTACGAGCCTGCGGTCGTGGGCATCCAGCCGCCGCGCGGCATCTACAGCCACATCGTCGGCGTCGACATCGTGCGAACAGGCCCCACCGATTTCTTCGTGCTTGAGGACAATTGCCGCACGCCGTCGGGCGTCTCCTACATGCTGGAGAACCGCGAGATCATGATGCGCATGTTCCCGGATCTCTTTCAGCGGAACCGTGTCGAGCCCGTCGACGACTATCCGAACCAGCTGCGCCGCACCTTGATGAGCGTTGCGCCCGGAAGCTGCAAAGGCGAGCCGACCGTCGTGCTGCTCACCCCGGGCTCGCTCAACAGCGCCTATTACGAACATTCGTTTCTTGCCGATCAGATGGGCGTCGAACTCGTCGAGGGGCAGGATCTCTTCGTCGACGGCGACCATGTCTACATGCGCACGACGATGGGGCCGAAGCGCGTCGACGTGATCTACCGCCGCATCGACGACGACTTCCTCGATCCTCTGTGCTTCCGCCCCGATTCGATGCTGGGCGTGCCGGGGCTGATGAACGTTTACCGCTCAGGCAATGTCGCGATCGCTTCGGCGCCGGGCGCGGGCGTGGCGGACGACAAAGCGATCTACACATACGTGCCGGAGATGATCCGCTTCTACCTCGGCGAGGAGCCGGTGCTGGCGAACGTGCCGACGTGGCAGTGCGGCAATCCCGACGATCTCGCCTACGTGCTCGGGAATCTTTCCGATCTCGTCGTCAAGGAAGTCCACGGCTCGGGCGGATATGGAATGCTGGTCGGGCCCGCTGCGACGCGTGCCGAGGTCGAGGCCTATGCGCGGCGCATCAAGGCCAACCCATCGGAATTCATTGCGCAGCCGACGCTGTCGCTGTCGACGACGCCAACCTATGTCGAGTCCGGCCTCGCGCCGCGTCATGTCGACCTCCGACCCTACTGCCTTGTCGGCGAACGCATCCATCTTTGCGCGGGCGGGCTGACGCGCGTCGCGCTTCGCGAAGGGTCCCTCGTGGTCAACTCCTCGCAGGGCGGCGGCGTGAAAGACACGTGGGTGCTGGCGGACTGAATGACCATGCTGAGCCGCACTGCCGAGAACCTGTTCTGGATGACCCGCTACATGGAGCGGGCCGAGACGATGGCGCGGCTTCTGGAGGTCGGCTACCGCATCGCGCTGATGCCTTCCGCGGGCGCCGGGCACCAGAATGACTGGGCGTCGATCCTGGCTGCCGCAGGCGGCGCGGCCGCGTTTGCCTCACGTTACGGGGAGACTACGCCCGCCACTGTGGAAGCGTTTCTGTTTTTCGATCGCGAGAACACCTCCTCGGTCGCAAACTGCATCGCCCGCGCGCGCGACAATGCGCGCGTCGTGCGCACCGCCGTTACCAGCGAAGTGTGGGATGCGCTGAACGGCGCCTTCCAGGATATGAAGGCCTTCGAACGGCGCGGGCCGGGCCGGGCCGACCTGATGACGCTCTGCGACTGGACGAAGCGGCAGACGGCGCTGCTGCGCGGCGCCATCGAGAACACGCAGCTGCAGCAGGACGGCTACGACTTCATGAACCTCGGCTATTACATCGAGCGTGCCGACAACACGGCGCGGATGCTTGATGTGAAATACTATGTGCTGCTGCCGGTGACGGACCGTGTCGGCGGCGGCATCGATAATTACCAGTGGACGACGCTCTTGCGCGCCATGTCGGTGTTCCGCGCCTTCCACTGGGCTTACGGCGGGGATTACACGCCGGGGAAGATCGCGCACTTCCTCCTTCTCAACAAATCCTGCCCACGTTCGCTCATCCACTGCGCGGAGCAGGTGAACTACCACCTCGCGCGCCTCTCCCGCGCCTACGGCCAGCGCACGACGCCGCACCAGACCGCGCGCACGATCCTCGCCGAACTTGCCGACGCCGATATCGACGACATCGTCCTTTCAGGTCTCCACGAATTCCTCACCAGCCACATCCGCCGCACTGCCGCGCTTGGCAGCGAGATCGCGGACACATACCTGTTCGGAGGGCGGTGATGCGTCTCTCCGTCTCGCACGTCACGCGCTACCGCTACGCCGCGCCGATCCGTCAGGTTGTGCAAAGCCATCGCCTCACGCCTTCGCGCTTTGCCGGTCAACGCACGCTCGACTGGAAGGTAGAGGTGGAGGGAGGCCGCTTCTCGCAGCCCTTCACGGATGGGGCGGGGGATACGATCCGGACCATGTCGATCCACGGCGCGGTCGAGGCGGTCGATATTCATGTGACGGGTACGGTCGAAACCGTCGATCTCGCAGGCGTCCTCAAAAACCACGCCGAACGCATCTCGCCGCGCGTCTACCTTCGCACGACGCGCGCAACGCGGCCGGATGCCGCGCTCAGGAAACTTGCGGCAAAGGCTGTCTCGGGTATTCCCGAACCCGCCCGTCTCGACCGCGCGCACGCCCTCTCCGCCGCCGTCGCCGACGGCATCGTGTATGCGCCGGGCGAAACACACGCGCACACGACGGCGGCCGAAGCGCTCGCGCTTGCGCTGGGCGTCTGCCAGGATCACACGCACGCGCTCATTGCCTGTGCGGTGTCGGTCGGCATTCCCGCGCGCTATGTGTCGGGCTACCTTTTCGCCAATGCTGACGGCGTTGCACACGAGGCGAGCCACGCTTGGGCGGAGCTTCATATCGAGGGGCTGGGCTGGGTGGGGTTTGACGCGGCCAACCGCTGCTGCCCCGACGAACGCTATATCCGCCTCGGCTCGGGCACCGATTCGGTGTCTGCAGCGCCGATCCGGGGCGTCTCGTTCGGTACCGCGAACGAAGATCTCGACGTGACCGTTGCGGTTACCGCGGTGCAGCAATAAAGGTTGCAGCACCATGACATACTGCGTCGGCGTCCTTCTCAACGATGGCATCGTGCTCCTCTCGGACACGCGCACCAATGCCGGTTTCGACAACATCGCCAGCTACAAGAAGATGTTCGTGTTCGAGGAGCCGGGCGAGCGCGTGATTGCGCTGACGACCGCAGGCAGCCTTTCGGTGACCCAGACGGTGATCGCGCGTCTGCGCGACGCGATCGACGATCCCGATCAGACCGAAACGCCTTCGATCATGAAGGCCTCAACGATGCTGGAGGTGGCGCACATCGTTGGCGACACGCTTTCGCAGGTCACGTCCGAGGTTTCCGAAAAGCTTGAACGCATGAAGCAGGGGGCGAGCGCCTCGATGATCCTCGCCGGGCAGCGCAAGGGCGGCGGCCCGCGCATGTTCCTGATCTACCCGGAAGGCAATTTCATCGAGGCGACGGAAGACACGCCCTTCCTGCAGATCGGCGAGCACAAGTACGGCAAGCCCATCCTCGACCGCGTGGTCAGGAAGGACATGCCGATCGACGACGCGCGCAAGGCGCTGTTGCTGTCGATGGATTCGACGCTGCGTTCGAACCTGTCCGTCGGGATGCCGCTCGATCTCACCGTGCTGCGCAAGGACGAGTTCAAGGTCTCGGAAGCTCATCGTTTCGAGCCGGGCGACCCGGGTTTCTCCGCCATGTCTGAAGCGTGGAGCCGCACGCTCCGCGAGGGGTTCTCGCGGATAGAGATCTGATCGGTCAGGGTTTGCCGAAAAAACGCTCGATGACGTTTTCGGCGAGCCGTGCCGGGCGCAGTGTTTCCGCGTCCACACAGCACCAGCTCGATTTCACCTCGGCGAGCACCTCCTCGCCGCGCTTGATGATCGTTTCATAGAACGCTCGCGCGCCATGCACCTTTTCAAGGAGCACCGTGGCGATCACCTCGTCGTCGAGGAAGGTGGGGCGCCGATAAGTGATCTCGTGCTTCAGCGCGACCCAGAGGTGCGCGGCGACCGCCTCGGCGGGCGCGAAGCGCTGCCAGTGGCTTAGCACGGCGTCCTGCACCCATTTCAGGTAGCTCGCGTTGTTCACGTGCCCCATGAAGTCAATATCGGCGGGGCTGATTTCGATCGCGTAGCTGAAGGGGGCGGGTCCGGACATGCATGGAATATAGTAGGTGCGCCGCGAATTTACGAGCGGGCCGTGATTTTGGACAGTATGCCGCAGGCCCAAACGAAAGGCGCCGCCGGAGAAGTCTCCGGCGGCGCCTTTGCGTGACGAAGCTGTCGCTTACGCGGCCTTGCGGCGGCGCGCGGCGCCAAGGCCGACGAGGCCGAGACCGAAGAGCGCAAGCGCGGCCGGCTCCGGTACCTCGACGGGCGCGACGACCTTCACGGCCTTCACCGTTGCCTTCACGCCGATTGGCGCAAAGAAATCGATGCCGGCGAGGTCGTGGAAGTCCACGGTGAATTCGGAACCGTCTGCAGTGACGATCGTGGAAATGTCGTCCCAAACCAGCGAGCCGCCGGTGATGATGCCGCCAGCAGTGATGTAGTAGGCTTCACCGCCCGAAGAGGCCGAACCGGCGATCGGCTCGAAGAACGCAAGCGTCGCGGTGAAGGTGGCGTGACCCGCGCCGAAGCCGCTCGGCGTGATCTGGCCGAAGTTGAACGTGTAGCCTTCGCCTTCCTCAAGTGAGAACGAGAAGTCGCTCCCGAACGAGAGGCCGCTGGAAACGCCACACCAGCCGAGGCAGCTGCTCGTGTCCACGGTGAGGCTGGAGCCGCCCTGATCGACGTCGAAAACGAGGCCGGCGTTGGCGGGGGCGGCGAAAGCGGTGATGCCCAGCAGGGCGGTCGCCGTGGCGACTTTCAAAATGTTCATATTTTTTCTCCAAGCAAAGCAACAATTTGATAAAGTTAACCATGCAATGCACATGCCATGCGGGAAAAATTTGCGGCGTTCTGCGCGATACGGAGTCAGGCTTTGTTACGACTCCGTAAGAACTGTTAAAAATTCCGACGCTCTCGCGCTCAGAACCAGGTGCGCACGCCGACGAGCCAGCGCACGGCGTCCACGTCTTCGCCCGCCGCGCGCGCAAAATCCGCCGTGTCGTCAATCTTCCGGTGCCATTCGGCGCCCACATAGGGCCGGAACTGCGGCACGAATTCATAGCCGAGCCGAGCGCCTGCCTCGATCGCGGAGAGGCCCGCGCCGATCCCGTATTCGGGGATGTCCTGCGCCGAAAGCTCCACCTCGATGCGCGGCTGCAGGGTCAATTTCTGCGTCAGCCGCTGGTCGTATTCGGCTTCGATGCGCGCGGTGACGTCGCCCTTCGTGGAGAGGAAGACGGCGGCGTCCACCTCGAACTTGTAGGGCGCGAGGCCCTGGATGCCGATCACCGCGTGCGCGCGGTCCGGCTCCGGGCGGATGTCGTAGCGCACGCCCGCCTGCAGATCGAAGAACGGGCCGACCGCGTGGCTCCACAGTGCCTGCACCTCGGCGGATTCGATCGCGCCGCCGAAGGCGCCTTCACCTTCGGTCTTCCACCAGAACTTGTCGATGTCGCGGCCGATCCAGCCCTGCACGTCCCACAAATAAGTCTCGTGGCCTTTCCCGAACCCGGCTTCAAGCCGATCGACGATGGTCTTCGCCACCGTCATGCCGCCCGTTTCCTTGTAGAGTGCGGCGCGCGCGGCGGCCATCGTGTCGGCGCCGAACACGGCGTCGGCGGCATGGGCCGCGCCGGAGGTCGCTGCGGCGGGCGGCGGGCCTTTCGGGATGGCGGGGCCGGAAGGGGCGGCGCCGTGCCCCGCGTGCGGGTCCGCTGCCGGCTGCGGCATGACGTGCCCGGCATGGGGATCCTGGGCTTGCGGCATCGCATGGCCGGCATGAGGGTCATCTGCCTGCGGCATGACATGGCCCGCGTGCGGATCGTCGGCGGGCATCTGATGCTGCGAATGGTCCTGCGCGAAAGCCGGGCCAGCGGTGCCGATCAGGAGGAGAGCGATCAGCCGCTTCATGCCGCGTCTCCCGCACCATCCATGGGCCGCACCGTCACCACGTTGAACATGCCGAGGTGCATGTGCATCAGCAGGTGGCAGTGGAAGGCCCAGTCGCCGGGCGCGTCGGCGGTGAGGTCGAAGGAGACCTTGCCGCCGGGCAGCACGTTCACCGTGTGCTTCCTCGGGTGGTGGCCCTCGTGGCCGTTCACGACTTCGAAGAAATGGCCGTGCAGGTGGATGGGGTGCGCCATCATCGTGTCGTTCACCAGCGTCACGCGCACGCGCTCGTTGCGTTCGAAGCGGAACGGCTCGGTCACCGGGCTGAACTGCTC
Source organism: Sphingosinicella sp. (assembly GCF_013911755.1). Taxonomy (GTDB): domain Bacteria; phylum Pseudomonadota; class Alphaproteobacteria; order Sphingomonadales; family Sphingomonadaceae; genus Sphingosinicella. The sequence goes on along the minus strand of NZ_JACESP010000019.1, from coordinate 8,134 downwards.
GCCGTTGAACGACCACATGTAGCGTTCCATGTTGCTCGTCAGGTGGATTTCGAGGCTGCGCGAAGGCGGCCGCGTGTCCGGGTTCGGCGCCAGCGCGACAAGATCGGTATAGACGAGCACGCGGTGCGTCTCGTCCTCCAGGCCAAGGCCGCGATCGCCGACGCGGTCCACGGGCATCGGCGCGATCATATCGACGCCGGGGCTGAGCTTCACGCCCGCGCGCGCCGCATTCTCCGGGTCGCGCATCTTCATGGAATGCCCCATTGCGGCGTGGTCGCCGCCGCTGCCGTGACCCATGTCCTTCATCGAAAGCGTCGGGCGTTCGCGCAGCTTCGGCACCGGCGCGCTCATGCCCATACGGGGCGCGAGCGTCGCACGCGCCATGCCGGAGCGGTCCACGCTCTCGGCGGCGAGCGTGTAGGCGGCGTCCCCCGGCGTCACGATCACGTCGTAGGTCTCGGCGACGCTGATCTGCAGTTCGTCGGTCTCCACCGGCCGCACGTTCTCGCCGTCCGCGTTCACCACGGTCATGGGCAGGCCGGGGATGCGGACGTTGAAGATGGTCATCGCCGACGCGTTGATGATGCGCAGCCTTACGCGCTCACCGGGCGTGAAGAGCCCGGTCCAGTTCTCCGCAGGACCGTGGCCGTTCACGAGATAGGTGTAAGTGGCGCCCGTCACGTCCGAAATGTCGGCGGGGCTCATGCGCATCGCGCCCCATTCCAGCCGCTCTTTCAGGCTCTGGCCCCTGCCTGCCGCAAGCTCGGCGAAGTTGGGGTTGTCGCGTCGGAAGAACTCCGCGTCCTGCTTCAGCTTTTTCATGATCGCGTGCGGATGCATGAAGCTCCAGTCCGAAAGCACGATCACGTGCTCGCGGTCGTAGGCGACCGGATCGGCGTCCGCCGGGTCGATGACGATGGGGCCGTAGTGGCCCATCGCCTCCTGCAGGTTCGAATGGCTGTGGTACCAATAGGTGCCCGACTGGATCACCGGAAATTCGTAGGTGAAGCTCGAATGCGGCGCGATGCCGGGGAAGCTGATGCCCGGTACGCCATCCATCTGGAAGGGCAGCAGCAGGCCGTGCCAGTGGATCGAGGTGTCTTCATCGAGATGGTTGGCGACGATCAGCCGCGCGGTCTGGCCTTCTTTCAAACGGATGAGCGGCGCGGGCAGCGTGCCGTTCACGGTCACCGCGTGGCCGGTGCGGCCGCCGACGGTGAAGGGCGTGTGGCCGACGTTCAGCCGAATCTCGGGGCTGGAAAGCATTGATGCCAGCCCGGGCGTGCCGCTGCGTGCCCAAGCAGGGAAGAGAGCCGTCGCGCCGATACCGCCGATCAGCGCGCGCCGGGAAAGGGAGAGTCCGTTCATGGAGGCAGGTTTGCACCTTGACACCGTGATAAGGTCAAGGGGCTCTTGACCCTCACATCGTGTAAAGGTTCAATGTGCCGGCAAGAGGAGATTTTCAGTGTCCGATTGCTGCAAACACCACGATCATCAACAGAGTATGCCGGTCGACCCCGCAACCGTGGCGCCCGGCGCCATGTGGATCTGCCCGATGCACGCGCAGATTCGGCAGGACGGGCCGGGTACGTGCCCGATCTGCGGCATGGCGCTGGAGCCCGAGTCGCCGTCACTGGACGACGCGCCAAACCCTGAGCTGATCGATTTCACGCGGCGCCTGTGGGTCGCCGCCGCGCTCGCGCTGCCGCTGTTCGTGCTGGCGATGGGCACGGATATGCTCGGCTGGCACCTGCTGCCGATGCGCACGATGAGCTTCGTCCAGCTCGCGCTCGCGACGCCGGTCGTGCTGTGGGCGGGGTTGCCGTTCTTCGAGCGCGCGCTCCAGTCGCTCCGCACGCGCAATCTCAACATGTTCACGCTCATCGGCCTCGGCGTCGGGGTGGCTTATGCCTACAGCGTCGTCGCGACGCTCGCGCCCGGCCTGTTCCCCGAAAGCCTGATGGTGCATGGGCAGGTGCCCGTGTATTTCGAGGCGGCAGCGGTGATCGTTGCGCTCGTGCTGCTCGGGCAGGTGCTCGAGCTGCGTGCCCGCGCCGCGACCGGCAAAGCGATCAAGGCGCTGCTCGGCCTCGCGCCGAAGCACGCGCGCCGGATAGCACCGGACGGGGGCGAGGCGGATGTGGACATCGGTCACATCGCCGTCGGGGACCTCTTGCGCGTGCGCCCCGGCGAGAAGATACCCGTGGACGGCATCGTCGAAGAGGGGCGCTCGTCGGTCGACGAATCGATGCTGACGGGCGAGTCGCTGCCCGCCGAAAAGGCGCCCGGCGACGCGGTGACGGGCGCGACAGTGAACGGCACCGGGATGCTCGTCGTCCGCGCGGCGCGCGTGGGCAGCGACACGATGCTTGCGCAGATCGTCCGCATGGTGGCGGAAGCGCAGCGCTCGCGCGCACCGATCCAGAGCCTCGCCGACACGGTTTCGGGCTGGTTCGTGCCCGCCGTCGTGCTGGTCGCCATCCTTGCCTTCGCCGTGTGGCTGTTCGTGGGGCCGGAGCCGCGCCTCGCCCACGCGCTCGTCGCGGGCGTTTCGGTGCTCATCATCGCCTGCCCCTGCGCGCTCGGGCTCGCGACGCCGATGTCGATCATGGTCGGCACCGGGCGCGGCGCGGCGGCGGGCGTGCTTGTCCGCAACGCCGAAGCGCTGGAGCGCATGGAAAGGGTCGACACGCTCGTCGTCGACAAGACCGGCACGCTGACGCTGGGCAAGCCGCGCCTCGTCGGCATCGAAGGCGCTGACCCGGACACGATGCTGCGTCTCGCCGCCTCGGTCGAACGCGGCAGCGAACATCCGCTTGCCGCCGCCATCGTCGATGCCGCGGAAGAGCGCGGCATTGCCCTCGGCGATGTTTCGGATTTCGCGTCCGAAACGGGCAGGGGCGTCTCGGGGATGGTGGATGGCCGCCGCGTGATGCTCGGCAACCGCGCGATGATGGGGGGCCTCGATACGTCCGCGCTCGACGCGAAGGCCGATGCCCGGCGCGCGGCGGGCGAGGGCGTGATGTACCTCGCGGTCGATGGCGTCTTCGCAGGCTTTCTCGCCGTCGCCGATCCAGTGAAGGACAGCGCGGCGGAGGCGATTGCCGCGCTCAAGCGTGAAGGATTGCACATCGTCATGCTCACCGGCGACAACCGGAAAACCGCCGAAGCCGTGGCGAAGCGGATCGGCGGTATCGACGAAGTGATCGCCGAGGTGTTGCCCGCCGACAAGCAGAAAGCCGTCGAGCGCCTGCGCGCCGAGGGGCGCATCGTGGCCATGGCTGGGGACGGCATCAACGACGCCCCCGCGCTTGCCGCTGCGAACGTCGGCATCGCGATGGGCACGGGTACCGACGTCGCGATGGAAAGCGCCAGCGTGACGCTCGTGAAGGGCGATCTTCGCGGCATCGTCCGCGCCCGGCGGCTCAGCCGCGCGGTGATGCGCAACATCCGGCAGAACCTGTTCTTCTCGTTCGTGTTCAACGCGGCGAGCGTTCCGATCGCGGCGGGCGTGCTTTATCCGGTGTTCGGGCTGCTGCTGAGCCCGATGATCGCCGGGGCGGCCATGTCGCTGAGCTCGGTCACGGTAATCGGCAATGCGCTCAGGTTGAGAGGGGTGAGACTGTGAACATCGGTGCGGCATCGAAGAAAAGCGGCGTCAGCCAGCGCATGATCCGCCACTATGAAGGTATCGGCCTCATCCCGCTGCCACCGCGCCGGGACTCGGGCTACCGGGACTATGGCGAGGACGATGTCCACCGCCTGCGCTTCATCGCCAACGCGCGCGACCTCGGCTTCGGCATCGAGGAAATCCGCACGCTTCTGGCCCTCTGGTCAGACCGGGAGCGCAGCAGCGCCGACGTGAAACGCCTCGCGCTCCAGCAGGCCGAGGCGCTCGCCGAGAAGATGAAGGCGATCGAGGCGATGCGCCGCACGCTCATCCATCTTGCAAAGGGCTGCCACGGCGATTCCCGCCCCGAATGCCCGATCATCGACGCGTTGGCGGCGCGGGTTAATTAAACGGCGATGATCGGCGGCTTATCTTTGGCGCTCGGAATAGAGCGGCCCTTGATGCGCCTTTGCCTGATCTTTCTCGGTATCATCCTGCTGCCTCAGGAGGCGACGGCAGCAGCAGATGGTGTCGTGGACGTCAGCCTGAAGATTGATACCGATGGGCGGGTGGCAGAATGCCGGGTGCTTCGGTCCAGTGGCTACGCGAAACTGGATGCCAGGACATGTGCGATACTGCGCCGCACGAAGCGCTTCGAAGCCAAACGCTATGGCGGCAGGGGTGTCGCCTACGAACGGGTGGAGACATACCGCTGGCAGGTGCCGCGCGCACCGAAACCGGTCGAGCCACAGATTCCCGAAACCCGCATTCATTGACTATAAAGCGCGCCGTTCCTATGTCGGCGGCGATGTTGGGGCCGGTCTGTGCGGCCCCGCCCTTTGCGCACAAGGTCCTTCATGCTGGGTTTTAACGCGCTCGCGAAGCGTATCTTCGGCTCTTCTAACGATCGCTACGTTCGGTCGCTCTCTCCCATCGTCCGCAAGATCAACGATCTTGAGGCCACGTTCGAGGCGCTCTCCGACGACCAGCTCAAGGCGAAGACGGATGAGTTCCGTCAGCGCATTGCCGCGGGCGAGGCGCTGGACGCGCTGCTCCCCGAAGCCTTCGCCACCGTGCGCGAGGCCTCCAAGCGCGTGCTCGGGATGCGGCATTTCGATGTGCAGCTCATCGGCGGCATCGTGCTGCATCGGGGCGAGATCGCCGAGATGCGCACCGGCGAGGGCAAGACGCTGGTGGCGACGCTCGCCACGTACCTCAACGCCATCGAAGGCAAGGGCGTCCATGTCGTCACGGTGAACGACTATCTCGCCCGCCGCGACTCCGGCTGGATGGGCAAGATCCACAATTTCCTGGGGCTTTCCGTGGGCGTCATCGTCCCGAACCTCGACGAGGCGACCCGCCGTGCCGCCTACGCTGCCGACATCACCTACGGCACCAACAACGAATTCGGCTTCGATTACCTACGCGACAACATGAAATATTCGCGCGAGTCGATGGTGCAGCGGCCTTTCAACTTCGCGATCGTCGACGAGGTCGACTCGATCCTCGTGGACGAGGCGCGCACGCCGCTCATCATCTCCGGCCCCACCGAGGACAAGACCGACCTTTATGTCGCGGTCGACGCCGTGGTGAAGGTGCTGCCGAAGGACGCCTACGAGGTTGACGAGAAGCAGAAGTCGATCACGCTCACCGAAGACGGCACCGAGGCCGCCGAGCGCGCGCTCGAGGCTGCGGGGCTGCTCGTCGGGGAGAATCTCTACGATTTCGAGAACACGCAGGTCGTCCACCACCTCAATCAGGCGCTCAAGGCCAACATCATCTTCCGCCGCGACACCGATTATATCGTGAAGGGCGGCAAGGTCGTCATCATCGACGAGTTCACGGGGCGCATGATGGACGGCCGCCGCTGGTCGGACGGTCTGCATCAGGCGGTCGAGGCCAAGGAAGGCGTCGAGATCCAGCCGGAGAACCAGACGCTCGCCTCGATCACCTTCCAGAACTATTTCCGCATGTACCCCAAGCTCGGCGGCATGACCGGTACGGCGGCGACCGAAGCCGCCGAATTCTACGACATCTACAAGCTGAACACGGTCGAGATCCCGACGAACGTGCCCGTGAAGCGCATCGACGTCGACGACGAGTTCTACAAGAACGCGCAGGACAAGTACGGCGCGATCGTCAAGGCGATCCGCGAGGCGAGCATGAAGGGCCAGCCCGTGCTCGTCGGCACCGTCTCCATCGAAAAGTCGGAAATGCTCTCCGAGTATCTCACGAAGGAGGGCGTCGAGCACAGCGTGCTGAACGCGCGCTTCCACGAGCAGGAAGCCCGCATCGTCGCGCAGGCGGGCCGTCTCGGCGCCGTCACCATCGCCACCAACATGGCGGGCCGCGGCACCGATATCCAGCTCGGCGGTAATGTCGAGTTCCGGGTCGAGGACGAGCTTTCCTCCATGCCGGAGGGCCCCGAGAAGGAGCGCGAGATCGAGCGCATCCGCGAGGAGATCGCCGCCGAACGCGAGGCCGTGAAACAGGCCGGCGGACTGTTCGTGCTCGGCACCGAGCGTCACGAGAGCCGGCGCATCGACAATCAGCTGCGCGGCCGCTCGGGCCGGCAGGGCGATCCGGGTTTCTCGCGCTTTTATCTCAGCCTTGATGACGATCTGCTGCGTATCTTCGGGCAGCAGTCGATGCTGAATCGCATGATGCAGTCGGGGCTGGAGGAGGGCGAGGCGATCGTCCACCCGTGGATCTCGAAGGCGATCGAGACCGCGCAGAAGAAGGTCGAGGCGCGGAACTACGATGTCCGCAAGCAGCTTCTGCAGTACGACGACGTGATGAACGACCAGCGCAAGGTCGTTTACGAGCAGCGCGCAGACGTGATGGATTCGGAAACGCTCGGCGACGTCGTCGCCGATATGCGCACCGAAACCGCGAACGATCTCGTCTCGCTGCACTGCCCGGCCGGAACCTACCCCGAACAGTGGAATGTCGAAGGGCTGAAGGCCGATCTTGGGCGCCTGTTCGCGCTCGACCTGCCCGTCGAGAACTGGATCGGGGAGCAGGCCGTCGATCAGGAGATCTTCATCGAGCGCATCGAGCAGGCCGCGAAGGACGCGCTTGAAGCGAAAACCGCGAACATCCCGGCCGAAACGTGGACGCAGATCGAGAAGAGCTTCCTCCTGCAGGCGATCGACCATCACTGGAAGGAGCATCTCGCGACGCTCGATGCGCTCCGCGCCGTCATCCACCTGCGCGCCTATGCGCAGAAGCAGCCGATCAACGAATACAAGCAGGAAGCCTTCGCGCTCTTTGAGCGGATGCTCGTCAACATCCGCGAGGAGGTGACGCGGATGCTCTCCCACGCGCAGTTCGAAATGGCGCCCCCGCCGCTGCCGCGCACGCCGCCCGAGTTTCTGACGACGCACATCGACCCGTTCACGGGCGAAAACGATTCGCTCGCCGCCGATCCCGCCCTGATGGCGGAGAGCGCTGCGGTCGGCCGCAATCAGCCCTGTCCCTGTGGCTCCGGCAAGAAGTATAAGCACTGCCACGGCGCGAAGGACTGAGCCTTCGCATCCAAAGGGGGGGTGAAATGCTGAAACTGGCACTTGCCGCCGCGCTGCTTTCGGGCGCGGCGCAGGCGGAAACCGTTGTGGTGACGGCGGACCGCATGGTCGATGTCGTCGGGGGCAAGACGCTCGCGAATCCGGTGGTCGTCATCACCGACGGGCGTATCGTCTCGGTTTCCGGCGGTGCGAGCATCCCGGCGGACGCGAAGCGCATCGACCTGCCCGGCATGACGATCCTGCCCGGGCTCATCGACATGCACGTCCATCTCGATAGCTCGCCCGTCTACGGCGGCTACAACAGCCTCGTCTTCACCGACAGCTTCTGGACGGTGGTGGGCGCTGCGAACGCGCGGGACATGCTGGAGGCAGGCTTCACGACCGTGCGCAACGTCGGCTCGGCGGGCTATTCGGACGTCGGGATCAAGCAGGCGATCGAGGAAGGCTTCGCCATCGGGCCGCGCATCGTCCCGGCCGCACACGCGCTCGGCGCGACCGGCGGCCACTGCGACGAGACCTTCTATCCGCCGTCCTTCGGCCGCAAGGGCGAGGCCGTGGGCGATTCGCCCGACGAACTACGCCTGCGCGTGCGCGAGCAGCGGAAGTATGGCGCAGAGGTCATCAAGGTGTGCGCCACGGGCGGCGTCTTCTCGCGCAATACCGAACCCGGCCAGCAGCAGCTTTCGGAGGCCGAGCTTCGCGCCATCGCCGACGAGGCGCACATGTGGGGCGTGAAGGTCGCCGCGCACGCGCACGGCACGTCCGGCATCAAGGCGGCGATTCGCGCCGGCATCGACACGATCGAACATGCGAGCCTGATCGATGCCGAGGGCATCCGCCTCGCGAAGGAGCGCGGGACGGCGCTGGCGATGGACATCTATAATACGGAGTACACGCAGGCTGAGGGCCGCAAGAACGGTGTGCTGGAGGACAATCTGCGGAAAGACCGCGAGATCGCCCAGATCCAGCGCGACGGCTTCCGTGCGGCCCACAGGGC